>CAVRIW010000001.1:0-97754 GCA_963721375.1 uncultured beta proteobacterium
GCCGAGCCGCTCTGCTTGGTGGCCTTGTAGGTGTAAAGGTCATACGCTGAGCCGCAGGCCGCAGCGCCCTTCTGTACGGTCGGAGTGGTCAGCTTGTGCTGCTCGGGCGTCTGGAGGCAGGTCGACGAGGGGTTCCTGGTGCCAGCGGGGTTATTTTGGCCGTCCGAGGTCGGGTTGAGGTAGCCGGGGATGTAGGCGCAGGTCTTGTTGGATTTGCAGGTAGAGACGTTCGTCTGGTTGATGACCTCTTGGCGCACCTGGTTGTTGATCTTGTCGTTCTGCCGCTGGAACGAAGCCATTAGGTCATTCCTGAAGTTGGTGGCGCTGAAGACGGCCTTGTTGATGACGTCGTTGATCTGATCGCTCTGCAGGTTGAGGATGGCCTGGACCTTGGGGCAGCCCGTCTTCCCGTTGGCCGCGCATTGGGCGAGGCCGGCGCTGCTGACCACCACGGCATCGACCTGGGTGCCCGAGGCATCGTTGGCTATCTTCCCCTTGGTCAGATTGAGGCTGGCCTCCCAACGGCCGAGCTCCATGGCCATGGCCACGGCCAGGCTGGCCTTGGTGGGATTGACGCCGAAGTTGGTGGCGCAGGTGGTGGCGGCTTGCTCCGCGACCTCGCTGCTGGTGTCGTCCGGTTGCGCCGCCGAGCAGCCTGCGACCAGGCTTCCCGTTGCGACCAGTAGTGCCAGTTTCCTCATAGCTCGTCTCCGTTGTTCTCGATGTTCACCTTCTGCTCATGCAGCGCGCGTGCCAGGCGCTCACGCCCGTCGCGGATTGCTGGCAAACCCGCAAAAATCCCGAGGAATCGTGGGGTCGCGCACAAGGTCGGAGGCTCGGCGGTCCGGCTGTCCAAAGGTGGTCCGTGCGTGTGGTGCATCGGGGGGCCCTCGGTTGCACAAGGCGCTTGCACGAGTTGTGCAGCGCGAAAAAACAGGACGAGGCCGGCATCATGCCGACCTCGTCTGCGGTCTCGAGAAGTGGGGAGGGTGTTGACGGGCGCCCGGAGGCGCCCGGTCAGAGCGGGCCTAGCTCACCAGAAGTAGATGGCAGCCCAGCTGGCCGTGCCGGGACCGACCGCGAAGTAGTGGGCCCCGTTGACCGGAGCCGGCAGCGGCATGGCTCCCATGGTCGTCTGCGGGTAGGTGTCGATGCTGAGCGTGCGGCCATCGAAGCTCGAAACGCCCCAGCCATTGATGGTGGCAGCCACCTTCAGACAGTAGGAGCTGGTGGTGTTCAGCGAGTAGGAGCCGGCGGCCGACACGGTGGCGGTGGGGGTGCAGGGCTCGGTGACGGTCGGTAGGGGAGCCGTGCCGCCGCTGCTGATGTTGGCCTTGCAGCCGAGGTAGAGCGCATTGCGCGGAATCGACTGCATCGTGCCCGCCTGGCCGAGCTGGGTGGTGCAGCAGGTGTTGAGCAGTATCTTGGCCGGATCGTTCGCGCGGTCGTTCTCGTAGGTGGGACAACCGCTGCCGGCGTTCTGGGGCGCGGCGACGTCGCCGTCGACCGGGTCGATGGTCACCGTGTCGAGGGTGGCGCTGAACTGGAGGAACGGGTTGGTGTCACTGCCCGTGGTCCAGCCGAAGAAGGCGAGCTCGTACTTGAGGTTGTCGGGCTGGCAGAGGGCCGAGCCGCTCTGCTTGGTGGCCTTGTAGGTGTAAAGGTCATACGCTGAGCCGCAGGCCGCAGCGCCCTTCTGTACGGTCGGAGTGGTCAGCTTGTGCTGCTCGGGCGTCTGGAGGCAGGTCGACGACGGGTTCCTGGTGCCAGCGGGGTTGTTTTGGCCGTCCGAGGTCGGGTTGAGGTAGCCGGGGACGTAGGCGCAGGTCTTGTTGGATTGGCAGGTAGAGACGTTCGTCTGGTTGACGACCTCTTGGCGCACCTGGTTGTTGATCTTGTCGTTCTGCCGCTGGAACGAAGCCATTAGGTCATTCCTGAAGTTGGTGGCGCTGAAGACGGCCTTGTTGATGACGTCGTTGATCTGATCGCTCTGCAGGTTGAGGATGGCGGTGACCTTGGGGCAGCCCGTCTTCCCGTTGGCCGCGCATTGGGCGAGGCCGGCGCTGCTGAGCACCACGGCATCGACCTGGGTGCCCGAGGCATCGTTGGCTATCTTCCCCTTGGTCAGATCGAGGCTGGCCTCCCAACGGCCGAGCTCGATGGCCATGGCCACGGCCAGGCTGGCCTTGGTGGGATTGATGCCGAAGTTGGTGTCGCAGGTGGTGGCGGCTTGCTCCGCGACCTCGCTGCTGGTGTCGTCCGGTTGCGCCGCCGCGCAGCCTGCGACCAGGCTTCCCGTTGCGACCAGTAGTGCCAGTTTCCTCATGGCTCGTCTCCGTTGTTCTCGAAGTCCACCTTCCGCTCATGCAGCTCGCGTGCCAGGCTCTCGACGGCCGGGCGGTCGCGGAACGCCGGTTAACCCGCAAAAACTCGAGCGAATCGTGGGGTCGCGCACGAGGTTGGAGACTCGTGCGGTCCGGCTGTTCGGATGCGTGGCCGTGCGTGTTGTGCATCGTGAGGGCCGCCGTTTGCACAAGTCGGTTGCACGAGTTGTGCAACGCGAAAAACAGGACGAGGCCGGCATCATGCCGACCTCGTCTGCGGTCTCGAGAAGTGGGGAGGGTGTTGACGGGCGCCCGGAGGCGCCCGGTCAGAGCGGGCCTAGCTCACCAGAAGTAGATGGCAGCCCAGCTGGCCGTGCCCGGACCGGCCGCGAAGTAGTGGGCCCCGTTGACCGGAGCCGGCAGCGGCATGGCTCCCATGGTCGTCTGCGGGTAGGTGTCGATGCTGAGCGTGCGGCCATCGAAGCTCGAAACGCCCCAGCCATTGATGGTGGCAGCCACCTTCAGACAGTAGGAGCTGGTGGTGTTCAGCGAGTAGGAGCCGGCGGCCGACACGGTGGCGGTGGGGGTGCAGGGCTCGGTGACGGTCGGTAGGGGAGCCGTGCCGCCGCTGCTGATGTTGGCCTTGCAGCCGAGGTAGAGCGCATTGCGCGGAATCGACTGCATCGTGCCCGCCTGGCCGAGCTGGGTGGTGCAGCAGGTGTTGAGCAGTATCTTGGCCGGATTGTACGCGCGGTCGTTCTCGTAGGTGGGACAACCGCTGCCGGCGCTCTGGGGCGCGGCGATGTCGCCGTCGACCGGGTCGATGGTCACCGTGTCGAGGGTGGCGCTGAACTGGAGGAACGGGTTGGTGTCACTGCCCGTGGTCCAGCCGAAGAAGGCGAGCTCGTACTTGAGGTTGTCGGGCTGGCAGAGGGCCGAGCCGCTCTGCTTGGTGGCCTTGTAGGTGTAAAGGTCATACGCTGAGCCGCAGGCCGCAGCGCCCTTCTGTACGGTCGGAGTGGTCAGCTTGTGCTGCTCGGGCGTCATGAGGCAGGTCGACGAGGGGTTCCTGGTGCCAGCGGGGTTGTTTTGGCCGTCCGAGGTCGGGTTGAGGTAGCCGGGGATGTAGGCGCAGGTCTTGTTGGATTTGCAGGTAGAGACGTTCGTCTGGTTGATGACCTCTTGGCGCACCTGGTTGTTGATCTTGTCGTTCTGCCGCTGGAACGAAGCCATTAGGTCATTCCTGAAGTTGGTGGCGCTGAAGACGGCCTTGTTGATGACGTCGTTGATCTGATCGCTCTGCAGGTTGAGGATGGCCTGGACCTTGGGGCAGCCCGTCTTCCCGTTGGCCGCGCATTGGGCGAGGCCGGCGCTGCTGACCACCACGGCATCGACCTGGGTGCCCGAGGCATCGTTGGCTATCTTCCCCTTGGTCAGATCGAGGCTGGCCTCCCAACGGCCGAGCTCCATGGCCATGGCCACGGCCAGGCTGGCCTTGGTGGGATTGACGCCGAAGTTGGTGGCGCAGGTGGTGGCGGCTTGCTCCGCGACCTCGCTGCTGGTGTCGTCCGGTTGCGGCGCCGCGCAGGCCGCAAGCCCAACCAGACCGCCCATGGCTACTAACAGTGATAGTCTTTTCATGATCGCTGCCTCCGTACTTCTGTTGACTGTCGCCACCGCACTTGCAGGCGGTGTGCCAACGCGAAGTCGCGGATCTTGCGAGGCTTGCCGGGGGCTAGCGATCGTCGTCCAAGTACCGGAAAGCGCAGAAGAATCCGGTGCAGCTAGGGACACGCTCCGCCGGCCTTGCCCGAGCGAACAATCGCTTCCGAATCCATCTTGTGCAGGCGGCTTGTGCAATCACCGCCAGCGACTCGTGCGAATCGCGCAAGCGTCCGAATGCTCGTCACAGCATCTCGCGAGGCGACAGCATCCGCGAAGCATGCTCCCTTGGCAGCGCAGCAGGGTCGCACACTGCTCGGCACAGTCGGTTCGCCATCGCTCCGTTGCGTGGGCCGTTGGCTCAGATTCCCGTGCGAATGGAACGGGCCGCGTGACCAGACCTACAGTGTGTCACCTGAAGCAAGAAAAAGATCGCCGGGCCGTCGAGGGCTCCGCTTGCGCGCGTTGCGGCGCTCGTCTAGCCTTGGCATCTAGGCGAGGATTGTATGCTCAACAGAAACCACATCTCTTTGTTACTGGTATGCGGCGCGTCGAGTTTGCTCTGGGCGTGCGGCGATAGTGACGAGACGACACCTGCTGCCACCGGCGGCACGGCCGGCAGAGGCGGTGCGGTCACGACTGCTGGTCGCGGCGGGCAGGTCACGACAGGCGGTCGCGGCGGGCAGGTCACGACAGGGGGCACGGCTGGCGCAGCAGGTAGCGCCGGGAAGGCTGGCGCAGCAAGCGGCGGCACACCACCCGCGACGGGCGGCGTGGCCGGCGCGGTCACCGGAGGTAGCGGCGGACAGGTCACGACAGGCGGCACGGCCGGCACGGCCGGCACGGCGGGCACGGCCGGCGAAGAAACCGGCGGCGTACCGCCTGTGATGGGTGGCGCACCGCCTGCGACGGGCGGCGTGGCCGGCGCAGCAAGCGGCGGCGTACCGCCTGCGACGGGCGGCGTGGCCGGCGCAGCAAGCGGCGGCGTACCGCCTGCGACGGGCGGCGTGGCCGGCGCAGCAAGCGGCGGCGTACCGCCTGCGACGGGCGGCGTGGCCGGCGCAGCAAGCGGCGGCGTACCGCCTGCGACGGGCGGCGTGGCCGGCGCGCAAGCGGCGGCGTCCGCCTGCGACGGGCGGCGTGGCCGGCGCAGCAAGCGGCGGCGTACCGCCTGCGACGGGCGGCGCCGTTGCCACGGGCGGCAATGCCACGGGCGGCGTTGCCACGGGCGGCAAGGCCACGGGCGGCGTTGCCACGGGCGGCAGGCCACGGGCGGCGTTGCCACGGGCGGCGTTGCCACGGGCGGCGTTACGGCCACGGGCGGCGTTGCCACGGGCGGCAAGGCCACGGGCGGCGTTGCCACGGGCGGCGTTGCCACGGGCGGCGTTGCCACGGGCGGCGTTGCCACGGGCGGCAAGGCCACGGGCGGCGTTGCCACGGGCGGCAAGGCCACGGGCGGCAGCGCGCCTACCGGCGGCACGGGTGGCTTTGGTGGCGCAGACAACCGGGTTGCGTTGATCGCTACGCCTTGCGCTACGCAGTGCACTGCCCAAGCTGGGCTTGCCTGCAACTGGACTGACCAGGGCTTCGATTGCGTGACGGAAGCCTGCGAGGATCCCGTGTCTCCTGCGCCTGCCCAAGCCACGGCGGTGGGTTGCGAAGACCTCTACGTGGGGATGATCCTGTGTACCGGCGGATTGACGGCGAGCCAGTGGGAGTGCTCAGACAATGGCGCCGTTGGGACCTATCCGGCTCCTGTGCCGAGTACGGCCTGCGAAGCCGCTGCCTGCGCGTGGAACTGCTGCGAGCTCAATAACGGCGGCGTCCTCTACGACAGCAACTTCGTCGGCGCACGCTGCAGTAACTGCCCATAGCCTCCGGGTGGAACTGTTGCGAGGCAACTGCTGCAGGTGCCGACGGCCTGCAAGACGCTGACTTCATCGCGGCCCGCTGCACCTGTCCGTAGTTTTCGGGTGCGTCTCTGCCGACCGAAAGCCCCGCCCCCGGCGGGGCTTTCGCTTTGTCCGGCCCGGGCCTCTGCGCCGTGGCGCCGCCAAACCGGGTCTCGGGGCGGCCGGGCGGGCCGGACCGGCGCCCGGGGACAGGCAAACGGGCCGAATTCGTGGTATTTTTCTGTTTTCGGGTGCCTATGCGCGGCGGTTGTACAAGGCTGCCTTGGGCCCCGGGCACAGTGCGGTAGAGTAGAAGCACCTTGACCCTGTGGCAGCAGTCGGACACTAAGAGCCAGCGAGACCGTCTGTTGGAGCTGCTCGTCTACATCAAGCAGGACTGCCAATCCTTTCCCCTGCCACCGTCCGGCCGCGTCACGCTCGGTCGCTCCCACCGCAACGACATCCGGGTCGAGCACGCCAGCGTTTCTCGCGAGCACCTGGCCATCTACGTGGGGGCCGAGCTCGAGCTCGAGGACCTCGGGAGCTCCAATGGGACTCTCATCTACCGGGGCAGCCAGGCACCGCCGCCGCGCGAGGAGAGCACGGCGCATTCTCCCGACTACCGCCGGCTCCCCACCCACACCAGGATGCGTCTCGAGGTCGGTGAGATGGTTCGCATCGGTTCGGTGCTGATCACCGTCCAGAACCGCAAGCTCACGTCCAGTCACGACGCGCTCCGGGAAGCGGCCGGGCGGCGCGTCGGGCCCCCGGTGCTGGCCGACGAGCAGATGGTCCGCATCTACGAGCTCGCTTCGCGGGCCGCCGCCAGCGAGATCTCGGTCATGATCCTGGGTGAGACCGGGGTCGGCAAGGAGGTCCTGGCCGAGACCATTCACAATCGATCGCCCCGCGCCAAGCAGCCGTTTCTGCGGCTGAACTGCTCGGCGCTCAGCGAATCGCTGCTGGAGAGCGAGCTGTTCGGCTACGAGCGGGGGGCGTTCACCGGCGCCACCCAGGCTCGCGTCGGCCTGCTCGAGTCGACCGACGGCGGCACGGTGTTTCTGGACGAGATCGGCGACCTGCCCATCACCACCCAGGTCAAGCTCCTCCGAGTGCTGGAAGAGCACGCCGTCACGCGCGTGGGCGGCAACAAGTCGCGCAAGATCGACATGCGCTTCTTGACCGCGACCAATCGCGATCTCACGCGGCTGGTGGCGCTCGGCAAGTTCCGCGAAGACCTCTACTTTCGCATCAACGGCGTCCAGATCAAGATCCCGCCGCTCCGGGAACGCAAGGCGGAGATCGAGCCGCTGGCTCGCCACTTCCTCACCATCTTCTGTCAACGTTCGCGCATCGGAGAGCCACAGATGACGCCGGCCGCCGTCGAACGGATGCTCACCTACAGCTGGCCCGGTAACGTGCGCGAGCTCAAGAACGTGATGGAGCGCGCACCTTTCTTGTGCGGCACGGGGCCGATTCTGCCCGAGCACGTTCCCTACGATCCACCGCCTGCGGACTGCATGCTGATGACCGTGGACGACTCCCCGGAGACACGTGGCCGAGCCGGAAAACATCGAGTACATGGACGTGGCGCCGGCGCAGGTGGTGTCCGTTGCGGCTTCGCTGATTCCGTTCCTGGAACACGACGACGCGAACCGCGCGTTGATGGGTGCCAACATGCAACGTCAGGCAGTGCCTGTGCTGCGCGCGGAAAAGGCGCTGGTCGGTACCGGCATCGAACGTACTGTGGCGGTCGACTCTGGCACGGCCGTGCAAGCATGGCGCGGTGGTCGTGTCGACTACGTGGACTCCGGTCGTATCGTGGTGCGCGTCAACGACGACGAGACCGTGGCCGGTGAAGTGGGTGTGGACATCTACAATCTGACCAAGTACACCCGTTCCAACCAGAACACCAACATCAACCAGCGTCCGCTGGTGCGCGTGGGCGATGTGATCGCTCGCGGCGACGTGGTGGCCGACGGTGCGTCGACCGACATGGGCGAACTGGCGCTGGGTCAGAACATGATGATCGCGTTCATGCCTTGGAACGGCTACAACTACGAAGACTCGATCATGATCTCCGAGCGCGTGGTCGCCGAAGACCGCTTTACTTCGATCCATATCGAAGAGTTGACCGTGATGGCTCGTGACACCAAGCTGGGTACCGAAGAAATCACGCGCGACATCCCTAACCTGTCCGAAGCTCAGATGGCACGTCTGGACGAGTGCGGCATCGTGCACATCGGCGCCGAGGTCGGTGTGGGCGATGTGCTGGTGGGCAAGGTCACCCCGAAGGGCGAGACACAACTGACACCGGAAGAGAAGCTGCTGCGCGCGATTTTCGGCGAGAAGGCTTCCGACGTGAAGGACACCAGCTTGCGTGTGAAGGCCGGTATCTCCGGTACCGTGATCGACGTGCAAGTGTTTACCCGCGAAGGTCTGCAACGCGACAAGCGCGCACAACAGATCATCGACGACGAGCTGTCGCGCTACAAGAAAGATCTGGCCGACCAGATGCGTATCGTCGAGGCCGACTTGTTTGCCCGTCTGGAAAAACTGCTGCACAACAAGGTCGCCAACGGCGGTCCGAAGAAGCTGGCCAAGGGTACTAAGCTGAACAAGGAATACCTGCACAGCGTCGAGCATCATCAGTGGTTCGACATCCGCGTCGCCGACGACGAAGTGGCAGCGCAACTGGAGCAGGTCAAGGAAGGTCTGGCTCAGAAACGCGTGGAGTTCGATGCTGCGTTCGAACTGAAGAAGAAGAAGCTGACACAGGGCGACGAGCTGCAAGCGGGCGTGCAGAAGATGGTCAAGGTGTATGTCGCGGTGAAACGCCGTCTGCAACCCGGCGACAAGATGGCCGGTCGTCACGGTAACAAGGGTGTGGTGTCGCGTATCGTGCCGGTAGAAGACATGCCGCACATGGCCGATGGTACTCCGGTCGATATCGTGCTGAACCCGTTGGGCGTGCCATCACGTATGAACATCGGTCAGGTGCTGGAAGTGCACTTGGGTTGGGCCGCAAAGGGCTTGGGCAAGAAGATCGCTCTGATGCTGGAAGCGCAAGCCAAGATCGCCGATGTGCGCAAGTTCCTGGGCAAGATCTACAAGGGCGAACAGGCCGACGAGATCGCAACCTTCACTGATGAAGAAGTGCTGGAGATGTGCCGCAACCTGCGGGCAGGCGTGCCGTTCGCTACCCCGGTGTTCGACGGAGCCAGTGAAGAAGAGATCAAGGAGTTGCTGGCCTTGGCTGATTTGCCCACTTCCGGTCAGATCCAGTTGTACGACGGCCGTACTGGCGATGCCTTCGACCGCAAGGTGACGGTGGGTTACATGCACGTGTTGAAGCTGCACCACTTGGTCGATGACAAGATGCATGCACGTTCGACCGGTCCGTACAGCCTGGTTACCCAGCAGCCGCTGGGCGGCAAGGCGCAGTTCGGTGGTCAGCGCTTCGGTGAGATGGAAGTTTGGGCGCTGGAAGCTTACGGCGCGGCATACATCCTGCAGGAAATGCTCACCGTGAAGTCGGATGACGTGAACGGGCGTACCAAGGTCTATGAGAGCATCGTCAAGGGCGACCATAAGATCGATGCCGGTATGCCGGAATCGTTCAACGTGCTCACCAAGGAAATCCGCTCGCTCGGTATCGATATCGATCTGGAACGTCATTAAGACTGCTGCGCACAAGGCTAACAAGGAGTTACCACATGAAATCAATATTGGATCTGTTTAAGCAAGTTACGCAAAAGGAAGAGTTCGACGCGATCAAGATCGGTCTGGCCTCGCCGGAGAAGATTCGTTCCTGGTCGTACGGCGAAGTAAAGAAGCCGGAGACCATCAACTACCGTACCTTCAAGCCGGAACGCGACGGTCTGTTCTGCGCCAAGATCTTTGGCCCGGTGAAGGATTACGAATGCTTGTGCGGCAAGTACAAGCGTCTCAAGCATCGCGGCGTGATCTGCGAAAAGTGCGGCGTGGAAGTTACGCTGTCCAAAGTGCGTCGCGAACGCATGGGGCACATCGAGTTGGCCTCGCCGGTTGCGCACATCTGGTTCCTGAAGTCGCTGCCGTCGCGTTTGGGCATGGTGCTGGACATGACGCTGCGCGACATCGAGCGCGTGTTGTACTTCGAAGCCTACGTGGTGACCGAGCCCGGCATGACGCCGTTGAATCGTGCTCAATTGCTGACAGAAGACGACTACATCGCCAAAGTCGAAGAGTACGGTGATGAATTCACCGCCTTGATGGGGGCCGAGGGTGTACGTGCATTGCTGCGCGCGCTGGATGTGCCGGCCGAGATCGAGAAGCTGCGTGCCGAACTGGAAGCAACCAGCTCCGAGACCAAGATCAAGAAATACGCCAAGCGTCTCAAGATTCTTGAAGCGTTCACACAGTCCGGCATCAAGCCGGAATGGATGGTGATGGAAGTGCTGCCGGTGTTGCCGCCGGAACTGCGTCCGCTGGTGCCGCTGGATGGTGGTCGTTTCGCCACGTCCGACCTGAACGATCTGTATCGTCGCGTCATCAACCGTAACAACCGTCTGCGTCGTCTGCTGGAACTGAAGGCACCGGATATCATCGTGCGCAACGAGAAGCGCATGCTGCAAGAGTCGGTGGATTCACTGCTGGATAACGGCCGTCGCGGCAAGGCAATGACCGGCGCTAACAAGCGTCCGCTGAAGTCGCTGGCCGACATGATCAAGGGCAAGGGCGGTCGTTTCCGTCAGAACTTGCTGGGCAAGCGCGTGGACTATTCCGGTCGTTCCGTGATCGTGGTGGGCCCGCAACTGAGATTGCATCAATGCGGTCTGCCCAAGAAGATGGCGCTGGAACTGTTCAAGCCGTTCATTTTCGAGCGTCTGGAAAAAATGGGTCTGGCGACCACCATCAAGGCCGGCAAGCGCATGGTCGAGGCTGAAGAGCCTATCGTGTGGGACATCCTGGAAGAAGTCATCCGCGAACATCCGGTCATGCTGAACCGCGCGCCGACGCTGCACCGTTTGGGTATCCAGGCATTCGAGCCGATCCTGATCGAAGGCAAGGCGATCCAGTTGCATCCGTTGGTGTGTACGGCATTCAACGCCGACTTCGACGGTGACCAGATGGCTGTGCACGTACCGCTGTCGCTGGAAGCGCAGATGGAAGCACGCACTTTGATGCTGGCTTCGAACAACGTGCTGTCTCCCGCCAACGGCGAGCCGATCATCGTACCGTCGCAGGACATCGTGTTGGGCTTGTATTACATGACGCGCGAGAAGGTCGGTGCCTTGGGCGAAGGCTCTATGCTGGCAGATGTATCCGAAGCGCTGCGTGCCTACCGCTCCGGTCACGTTGATCTGCAAGCCAAGGTGCAGGTGCGTATCAAGGAAGTGGTTACCAACGAAGCAGGTGAGAAGCAGGACAAGTTCACCCGCTACGAGACCACCATCGGTCGTGCCATTCTGTCCGAATTGCTGCCGGCCAATCTGTCGTTCAGCTTCGTCAACAAGGCGCTGAAGAAGAAAGAGATTTCGCGCCTGATCAACGCCAGTTTCCGTCGTTGCGGTCTGCGTGACACGGTGATCATGGCTGACCAGTTGATGTATACCGGTTTCGCCTATGCGACTCGTGCCGGTATCTCGATCTGTGTGGACGACATGCTGGTGCCGCAACAGAAGAACGAGTTGATCAGTGCTGCCGAAAAAGAAGTGCACGAGATCCATATGCAGTACACCTCCGGCCTGGTGACTCAGGGCGAGCGTTACAACAAGGTGGTGGATATCTGGGGCCGCACCGGCGACCAGGTCGCCAAGGCCATGATGGACCAGTTGGGTGTTGAGCCTGTGCTGGATCGAGTGTCCGGTGAGGCGTTGTTCGACAAGAAGGGCAAGGCGGTGACACAGGAGTCGTTCAACTCCATCTACATGATGGCTGACTCCGGCGCGCGCGGTTCTGCGGCGCAGATCCGCCAGTTGTCCGGTATGCGTGGCCTGATGGCCAAGCCGGACGGCTCCATCATCGAGACGCCGATCACCGCGAACTTCCGCGAAGGTCTGAACATGCTGCAGTACTTCATCTCCACCCACGGTGCCCGTAAGGGCCTGGCGGATACGGCGTTGAAGACAGCGAACTCGGGTTATTTGACACGCCGTCTGGTGGACGTGACGCAAGACCTGGTGGTCATCGAAGACGATTGCGGTACAAGCAATGGCCGTTCGATGAAGGCGTTGGTCGAGGGCGGCGAAGTGATCGAAGCCCTGCGCGAACGTATCCTGGGTCGTGTAGTGGCTGCTGATGTGGTGAATCCGGAAACCGGCGAGACCGTGTACGAAGCCAATACGCTGCTCGACGAAGACAAAGTGGAGCTCATCGAGTCGCTGGGTATCGACGAAGTGCGCGTGCGCACACCGTTGACTTGCGAAACACGTTACGGACTGTGCGCCAAGTGTTATGGCCGCGACTTGGGTCGTGGCGGTCTGATCAACGTGGGTGAGGCTGTGGGTGTGATCGCGGCGCAGTCCATCGGCGAACCGGGCACCCAATTGACCATGCGTACCTTCCACATCGGTGGTGCGGCATCGCGTACCGTGGTGGCGAGCCAGGTCGAGAGCAAGTCGAACGGCCTCATCAAATACAGCCCGAACATGCGTACCGTGACTACGGCGCGCGGCGAGCTGGTGGTGGTGGCGCGTTCCGGTGAAATACTGGTAACCGACGATCATGGTCGCGAGCGCGAACGTCACAAGGTGCCGTACGGAGCCAGCCTGACCGAGCGCGAAGGCACTACTGTCAAAGCGGGTGTGGTACTGGCAACTTGGGATCCGCATACCCGTCCGATCATTACCGAATATGCCGGTCGTGTGCGTTTCGAGAACGTCGAAGAGGGTTCTACCGTCGCCAAGCAGATCGACGAAGTGACCGGTCTTTCTACGCTGGTGGTTATCGATCCGAAGCGTGCCATGTCCGGCAAGGGTGTGCGTCCGCTGGTGCGTTTGCTGGATGATGCCGGAAATGAAATCAAGCTGGCAGGAACCGAAACAGCGATTTCGGTGACCTTCCAGACCGGTTGTATCATCACGGTGGAAGACGGTCAGCAAGTGGGTGTCGGTGACGTGCTGGCACGTATTCCGCAAGAAAGCTCCAAGACGCGCGACATCACCGGCGGTCTGCCGCGTGTGGCTGAATTGTTCGAGGCGCGTTCGCCGAAGGATGCCGGCATGCTGGCAGAAGTCACCGGTATCGCTTCGTTCGGTAAGGAGACCAAGGGCAAGCAGCGCTTGGTTATCACCGACACTTCCGGTGAGGCGCACGAGTTCCTGATCACCAAGGACAAGCATGTGCTGGTGCACGA
This sequence comes from uncultured beta proteobacterium, assembly GCA_963721375.1. Lineage (GTDB taxonomy): Bacteria > Pseudomonadota > Gammaproteobacteria > Burkholderiales > Gallionellaceae > Sideroxyarcus. Next base: position 13,218 of record CAVRIW010000001.1, read on the forward strand.
CGGTCAAGTAGTGAACCAGGGTGAAATGATCGTGGACGGTCCGGCTGATCCGCACGACATCCTGCGTCTGTTGGGTATCGAGGCGCTGGCTCGCTATATCACCGACGAAGTACAGGACGTGTACCGTCTGCAGGGCGTGAAGATCAACGACAAGCACATCGAAGTGATCGTGCGCCAGATGCTGCGTCGCATTCAGATCGTGGATGAGGGTGATACCACCTTCATTCCGAACGAGCAGGTCGAGCGTGCCGAGTTGTTGCAGGAGAACGAGCGTGTAGAAGCAGCAGGCAAACAGCCTGCTACCTTCCAGTTCATGTTGCTGGGTATCACCAAGGCTTCGTTGTCCACTGATTCGTTCATCTCTGCGGCATCCTTCCAGGAAACGACGCGCGTGTTGACCGAAGCGGCGATCATGGGCAAGAAGGATGAACTGCGCGGCCTGAAGGAGAACGTCATCGTCGGCCGTCTGATACCGGCGGGAACCGGCCTGGCCTATCACGTGCTGCGTCGCAAGCAGCGTTTGGGCTTGGATATGGCGGCAGGTTCTGGCTTGGCGGCAGCGGAAAGTGCTGCCGAAGCTCAAGAAGGCGTGTAGTTGTCTTGACAGGCAGGAACTACGTCAATAGAATGCGCGGTCTTTTTAGTCCGCGCATTTCTGTCAAGCGTGGAGTTGATGCCGGTTTTGAACAGTTTAGTGTTTAAAAAGTATCGTTTTAATAACCAAGTTTTCAGGAAGCGAAGATAAATAATGCCAACCATTAACCAGTTAGTGCGCAAGCCTCGTACGACGGAAGTCATAAAGAGCAAGGTTCCTGCGCTTGCCGGGAGCCCGCAAAAGCGCGGCGTATGTACCCGCGTTTACACCACGACTCCAAAGAAGCCGAACTCGGCGCTGCGTAAGGTAGCGAAAGTGCGCCTGACTAACGGTTTTGAGGTCATTTCTTACATCGGCGGTGAAGGCCATAACCTGCAAGAGCACAGTGTGGTATTGCTGCGCGGTGGTCGTGTGAAGGACTTGCCAGGTGTGCGTTACCACATGGTGCGCGGCAGCCTGGATACGGCTGGTGTGAAGGATCGTAAGCAGTCTCGTTCCAAGTACGGTGCGAAGCGCCCGAAAAAAGCGTAATTCAGAAGTTTAGACAGATATAACCGAGGTATTGATATGCCAAGACGTAGAGAAGTCCCCAAGCGCGAAGTTCTGCCCGATCCAAAGTTCGGTAATCAGGATCTTTCCAAGTTCGTCAACGTGTTGATGACTGCCGGCAAGAAGTCGGTCGCCGAGCGCATCCTGTACGGTGCACTGGAGCAGGTCGCGAAGAAGAGCGGCAAAGACCCGATCGAGGTGTTCAATCAGGCGATCTCCAATGCCAAACCTCAGGTCGAAGTAAAGAGTCGTCGTGTCGGTGGTGCCAACTATCAGGTTCCAGTCGAAGTGCGTCCGTCGCGCCGTATGGCACTGGCAATGCGCTGGTTGAAGGAATTTGCCCGCAAGCGCGGCGAAAAATCCATGGGTATGCGCCTGGCTGGTGAGTTGATCGATGCGTCCGAAGGTCGTGGCGGTGCGGTCAAGAAACGCGAAGAAGTCCATCGTATGGCTGAAGCCAACAAGGCGTTCTCGCATTTCCGTTTCTAAAAGAATTTTAAGACAAGGTTAGGTATATACCGTGGCACGCAAAACTCCAATCCAACGCTATCGCAATATCGGCATCAGTGCGCACATTGATGCGGGTAAGACTACGACCACTGAGCGCATCCTGTTCTATACGGGTGTGAGTCACAAGATCGGTGAGGTGCACGATGGTGCAGCCACGATGGACTGGATGGAGCAAGAGCAAGAGCGCGGTATTACCATTACCTCTGCGGCGACCACTTGTTTCTGGAAGGGGATGGACAACTCCTATCCTGAACACCGTTTCAATATCATCGATACACCAGGGCACGTGGACTTCACTATTGAAGTTGAGCGTTCCATGCGTGTGCTGGACGGTGCGTGCATGGTGTATTGCGCTGTGGGTGGTGTGCAGCCGCAGTCCGAGACTGTGTGGCGTCAGGCCAATAAGTACAAAGTGCCGCGCTTGGCATTCGTTAACAAGATGGATCGTACTGGTGCCAACTTCTTCAAGGTGGTCTCACAGATGGAGACTCGCCTGAGGGCTCACCCGATTCCTCTCGTGATTCCTATCGGTGCGGAAGAGGGGTTCACTGGCGTTGTGGATCTGATCAAGATGAGAGCCATCATCTGGGACGAGGCTTCTCAAGGTATGAAGTTTGAGTACCAAGAGATTCCGGCTGACTTGGTGGCGAGCGCCAATGAATGGCGCGGGAAAATGGTCGAGACGGCCGCCGAAGCGTCCGAGGAACTGATGAATCAGTATCTCGAAAATGGTGATCTGACCGAAGAGCAAATAATTCTTGGTATTCGCACTCGTACCATCGCCTGTGAAATTCAGCCGATGTTGTGCGGCTCTGCGTTCAAGAACAAGGGTGTGCAGCGTATGTTGGATGCGGTGATTATGTTCTTGCCGTCGCCAGTTGATATTCCGGATGTGACCGGTGAGACGGAAGAGGGTGAGCATATTACGCGCAAGGCTGATGACGGTGAGAGCTTCTCTGCGCTGGCGTTCAAGCTGATGACCGATCCGTTCGTTGGGCAATTGACCTTTGTGCGCGTCTATTCCGGTGTGCTGAAAAAGGGTGATACGGTCTACAACCCTGTGCGGGGTAAGAAAGAACGTATCGGCCGTATCGTGCAGATGCATGCGAACAACCGCGTAGAGGTCGATGAGATTCTGGCGGGCGATATCGCCGCCTGTATCGGTTTGAAAGATGTAACTACCGGCGAATCGCTGTGCGATCCGAGCAAGCCGATCATCCTTGAGCGTATGGTGTTCCCGGAGCCGGTAATTCACGTTGCCGTCGAGCCGAAGACCAAGGTTGACCAAGAGAAGATGGGTATTGCGCTGGGCCGTTTGGCGGCAGAAGATCCTTCGTTCCGTGTGCACACCGACGAAGAGTCCGGTCAGACCATCATGTCCGGCATGGGCGAGTTGCATTTGGAAATTCTGGTTGACCGCATGAAGCGCGAATTCGGCGTGGAGGCGAACGTTGGTGCGCCGCAAGTGGCCTACCGCGAAGCGATCCGTAAGAGTGTGGAAATCGAAGGCAAGTACGCCAAGCAGACAGGTGGTCGTGGTCAGTACGGTCATGTGTGGATCAAGATGGAGCCGAATGAGACAGGCAAGGGCTTTGAGTTCATCGATGCGATCAAGGGCGGTACCGTTCCTCGCGAGTTCATCCCGGCGGTGGAAAAGGGTTTGCGCGAGTCTCTGCCGAGCGGTGTGCTGGCAGGCTTCCCGGTAGTGGATGTGAAATGTACCCTGTTCGACGGTTCCTACCACGACGTGGACTCCAACGAAAACGCGTTCAAGATGGCAGCGTCTATGGCATTCAAGGACGGTATGCGCAAGGCGAGTCCAGTGTTGCTGGAGCCAATGATGTCCGTCGAAGTTGAAACTCCGGAAGACTACACTGGTACGGTGATGGGCGACCTGTCCTCACGTCGCGGCATGGTGCAGGGTATGGATGACATGATTGGTGGCGGTAAGACTGTCAAGGCTGAAGTTCCGTTGTCCGAGATGTTTGGCTACTCCACCTCGTTGCGTTCCGCTACCCAGGGTCGTGCAACCTATACGATGGAATTCAAGCACTATACTGAAGCACCCAAGAGCGTCGCTGAAGCAGTGATGAACAGCAAAAAATAATTTAGAACTAGTCGGAGATATTAATCATGGCAAAGAGCAAATTTGAACGTACCAAACCGCACGTGAACGTAGGCACAATCGGCCACGTTGACCACGGCAAGACCACCCTGACAGCGGCGATCAGCACCGTACTGTCGAAGAAGTTTGGTGGCGAAGCCAAGGCCTATGACCAGATCGACGCAGCGCCGGAAGAAAAGGCACGCGGCATCACCATCAACACCGCTCACGTCGAATACGAGACGGCCAACCGCCACTACGCGCACGTTGACTGCCCGGGCCACGCCGACTACGTCAAGAACATGATCACCGGTGCAGCCCAGATGGACGGTGCGATCCTGGTGGTGTCCGCTGCTGACGGCCCCATGCCGCAGACCCGTGAGCACATCCTGTTGGCACGCCAAGTGGGCGTTCCTTACATCATCGTGTTCATGAACAAATGCGACATGGTTGACGATGCAGAGCTGCTCGAGCTGGTTGAAATGGAAATTCGCGAACTGCTCAGCAAGTATGACTTCCCTGGCGACGACATCCCCATCATCAAAGGTTCCGCACTGAAGGCATTGCAAGGCGATCAAGGTGACCTGGGCGAGCCCGCCATCTTCCGTTTGGCCGAAGCCCTCGATACCTACATTCCGCAGCCAAAGCGCGCCCTGGACGGCGCCTTCCTGATGCCGGTAGAAGACGTATTCTCCATCTCCGGTCGCGGCACCGTGGTAACGGGTCGTATCGAGCGCGGCATCGTCAAGGTTGGTGAGGAGTTGGAAATTGTCGGCATCAAGCCAACGCTCAAGACTACCTGCACCGGCGTCGAAATGTTCCGCAAGCTGCTCGATCAAGGTCAGGCAGGCGACAACGTCGGCGTGCTGTTGCGCGGTACCAAGCGTGAAGAAGTCGAGCGCGGCCAGGTGCTGTGCAAACCGGGTTCCATCAAGCCGCACACCAAGTTCACTGCCGAGATCTACGTCTTGGGCAAAGATGAAGGTGGTCGTCATACCCCGTTCTTCCAAGGTTATCGTCCTCAGTTCTACTTCCGTACCACCGACGTGACCGGAGCGGTTGAGCTGCCAGCGGGAACCGAGATGGTGATGCCTGGCGACAACGTCAGCATCACGGTCAATCTGATCAACCCGATCGCCATGGAAGAAGGTCTGCGCTTCGCGATTCGCGAAGGCGGCCGTACCGTCGGCGCAGGTGTGGTTGCTAAGGTCATCGAGTAAGGCTACAATGCGCGCCCTCGCGTGGCTGCGGCCACGCGTTTTCGTTCTTTAAACCAGCGGCTATGCCGCGTAGAAGCAAGAGAAGATTATGCAAAGTCAAAAAATTCGCATTCGCCTCAAGGCGTTCGATTACCGCTTGATCGACCAATCTGCGTTGCAGATCGTGGATACGGCTAAACGCACTGGCGCTGTGGTCAAGGGTCCTGTTCCTTTGCCTACCAAGATCGAGCGTTTCGATGTGCTGCGTTCGCCGCACGTTAATAAGACTTCGCGTGATCAGTTCGAGATTCGCACCCACTTGCGTCTGATGGACATCATTGATCCGACAGACAAGACGGTCGATGCGCTGATGAAGCTCGATTTGCCAGCTGGTGTAGATGTGGAAATCAAGTTGCAGTGATTGTAGTCAAGTAGTTTTGTAGCATGGATCGGCTGACCAATTGAAGTCAGCCCCTTAAAAAAGGAAATAAAAATGAGTTTAGGACTTGTCGGTCGCAAGATTGGCATGACCCGCATCTTTACCGACGACGGTACCTCGTTGCCGGTGACGGTGTTGGACGTGTCCAACAATCGTGTCACCCAAATCAAAACCGCCCCTACGGATGGTTACAGTGCAGTGCAGGTCGCGTACGGTACGCGCCGTGCCAGCCGTGTGACCAAGGCTGCTGCCGGGCATTTTGCCAAGGCGGGCGTCGAAGCGGGTAGTGTTTTGAAAGAATTCACAGTCACGCCAGAGCAACTTGCCAGTTTGGCACTTGGCGGCAAGGTTGGCGTGGATCTGTTTCAGGTCGGTCAGAAGGTTGATGTGACGGGCGTGACTATTGGTAAGGGTTATGCCGGTACCATCAAGCGTCACCACTTTAAATCTGGCCGTGCTTCGCACGGTAACTCCAAGTCGCACAACGTTCCGGGTTCTATCGGTATGGCTCAAGATCCGGGTCGCGTGTTCCCGGGTAAGCGCATGACCGGTCACTTGGGTGACGTGCAGCGCACTGTACAAAATCTCCAAATCGTTCGTATCGATGCCGAGCGCCAGTTGTTGCTGGTGATGGGCGCCGTTCCGGGCGCGCCCGGCGGCGACGTGATCGTACGTCCGGCAGTGAAAGCGGGGGCATGATGGAACTGAAGGTCATTAATGAAAACGGCAAGGCCGGAGTGAGCGTCAATGCCTCCGATGACTTGTTTGGTCGTGAGTACAATGAAGCGCTGGTGCATCAGCTGGTAACGGCTTATCAAGCCAACGCTCGTTCTTCCAATAGCAAGCAAAAGGGCCGTAGCGAGATCGCCAAATCGACACGCAAGCCATTCGCGCAAAAGGGCACTGGTCGTGCTCGTGCCGGTATGGCGTCCAGCCCGTTGTGGCGTGGCGGCGGTAAGATTTTCCCGAACAGCCCAGATCAGAATTACACGCAAAAGATCAACCGCAAGATGTATCGCGCTGGCTTGGCTTCCATTTTCTCGCAACTGGTGCGCGATGGTCGTTTGAGCGTGATCGAGAGTTTGTCTCTTGCGGCGCCGAAGACAAAGCTGCTGGCGGAAAAGATCAAGGGTATGGGGCTGCAAGATGCTCGCGTACTGATCATTACCGACAGCATCGATGAGAATCTGTACCTGTCTTCGCGCAACCTGCCGAACGTTTTGGTGGTTGAAGCTCATCAAGCCGATCCGGTCAGTCTGGTGCGTTTCCCCAATGTGTTGGTGACACGCAATGCGATCGCAAAAATCGAGGAGTTGCTGGCATGAGCGCACAAAAATTCAATGAAGAGCGTTTGCTGAACATTTTGCTGGCTCCGCAGATCTCCGAAAAAGCGACTTTTGTCGCGGAGAAGAACGAGCAAGTGATTTTCCGTGTGGTATCCGATGCCACCAAGCCGGAAGTCAAGGCTGCGGTCGAGAAGTTGTTCAACGTAACCGTTGACAGCGTGCAGATCAGCAATGTTAAGGGCAAGAAAAAACGTTTCGGCCGCTTTATGGGTAGCCGCAAGGACTGGAAGAAAGCCTATGTGTGTTTGGCTGCCGGTCAGGAAATCAACTTTGCCGCAAGTGAGCAGGGGTAAAACATGGCACTGATCAAACTCAAACCAACCTCTCCAGGTACCCGCGCCGTCGTGCGTGTGGTCAACAAAGAGTTGCATAAGGGTAAGCCCGAGGCAAGCTTGCTGGAGAAGAAGACCCGTACCGCAGGTCGTAACCATAACGGTCACATCACCACGCGTCATATGGGTGGCGGTCACAAGAAACATTACCGTATTGTCGACTTCAAGCGCGACAAGGACGGCGTTCCGGCCAAAGTCGAACATCTGGAATACGACCCGAATCGTACCGCTCATTTGGCGTTGCTGGTGTATGCGGACGGCGAACGCCGTTACATCATCGCTCCCAAGGGTGTGTCGGCCGGTGCTCAGCTGTTGAGCGGTTCCGAAGCGCCGATCAAGGCGGGCAATACACTGCCGCTGCGCAACATTCCGGTGGGTTCGACAATCCACTGCATCGAGATGTTGCCGGGCAAGGGTGCGCAATTGGCGCGTTCCGCAGGTGCTTCTGTGCAATTGCTGGCGCGCGAAGGTAGTTATGCTCAGTTGCGTCTTCGCTCCGGCGAAATTCGCAAGGTGCACATTGACTGCCGCGCAACTTTGGGCGAAGTCGGTAACGGCGAGCATTCACTGCGTTCCATCGGCAAAGCCGGTGCAAATCGTTGGCGCGGTATCCGCCCGACAGTGCGCGGTGTGGCCATGAACCCGGTCGATCACCCGCACGGTGGTGGTGAAGGTAAGACTGCGGCGGGCCGCCATCCGGTCAGCCCATGGGGTGTGCCGGCCAAGGGCTTCCGTACACGTCGTAACAAGCGGACTAGCGGCATGATCGTGCGCCGTCGCTTTCAGGTTTAAGGGGTAACGAGATATGGCACGTTCAATTAAAAAAGGTCCTTTTGTCGACCTGCATCTGATCAAGAAGGTGGAGGGAGTGCGCGCCACCAATGACAAGCGTCCTGTTAAGACGTGGTCGCGTCGTTCAACCGTATTGCCTGACTTCGTCGGTTTGACGATTGCGGTGCATAACGGCAAGCAACATGTGCCGGTATACATTTCCGAGAACATGGTAGGCCACAAGCTTGGCGAATTTTCCTTGACCCGCACCTTCAAAGGTCACGCTGCTGATAAAAAAGCAGTCGCCAAGAAATAAGGAGACATGATGAGTACAACAGCAGTCATCCGTGGTGTTCGCCTGTCGGCACAAAAAGCTCGCCTGGTCGCAGACCAGATTCGTGGCCTTCCAGTCGCACAAGCTTTGAACATTCTTGCTTTTAGCCCGAAAAAGGGTGGTGGCATCATCAAGAAAGCGCTGGATTCCGCGATCGCCAATGCCGAGCATAACGACGGCGCAGACATCGATGAATTGAAGGTCGCCACCATCTACGTGGATAAAGGTGCTTCCCTGAAACGCATGATTCCGCGCGCCAAGGGCCGTGGTAACAGCATCGAGAAGCAAACCTGCCACATTACGATCACCGTCGGGAGCTAGAGCATGGGTCAGAAAATTCATCCAATTGGATTCCGCCTGAGCGTTCAGAAGAATTGGACATCTAAGTGGTATTCCAACAGCAAGCACTTTTCGGAGTTGCTGCTGAAAGACATCGAAGTGCGCGACTATCTGAAGAAGAAACTGGCTGGTGCCGGTGTTTCCAAGATTGTCATCGAGCGTCCAGCCAAGAACGCCAAGATCACTATCTACACTGCTCGTCCGGGTGTGGTGATCGGCAAGAAGGGTGAAGACATCGAGAACCTGCGCAACGAATTGAAAAAGCGCATGGGGCTGCCTGACGTTGGCCTGAACATCGAAGAAGTGCGCAAGCCGGAAATCGATGCGCAGCTGATCGCAGAGTCCATTACCCAGCAGCTTGAAAAACGTATCATGTTCCGTCGTGCCATGAAGCGTGCGATGCAGAACGCGATGCGTCTGGGTGCCCAGGGCATCAAGATCATGAGCGCCGGTCGTCTTAACGGTATCGAAATCGCGCGTACTGAGTGGTATCGCGAAGGCCGTGTGCCATTGCATACTCTGCGTGCCGACATCGACTACGGTTTCTCGGAAGCGCAAACCACCTACGGCATTATTGGTGTCAAGGTGTGGGTCTATAAGGGCGACCATACCGGACAGCAGGAAGCTGCTGCACCAGTCGTTGCTGAGCCAGAAAAGAAAGTAAGAAAGTCGGGAGCAAAACATGCTACAGCCAGCTAGAAGAAAATATCGCAAAGAGCAAAAGGGCCGTAATACCGGTGTTGCTACACGCGGCAATAAGGTCAGCTTCGGTGAGTTCGGTCTGAAGGCGGTTGCACGCGGTCGCTTGACCGCACGTCAGATCGAGGCAGCCCGTCGTGCCATGACGCGCCACATCAAGCGTGGTGGTCGTATCTGGATCCGTATTTTTCCGGATAAGCCGATCTCGCAAAAGCCAGCCGAAGTCCGTATGGGTAACGGTAAAGGTAATCCGGAGTACTACGTTGCCGAGATTCGTCCTGGCAAGATGTTGTATGAGATGGACGGCGTGGATGAAGTGTTGGCGCGCGAGGCGTTCAAGTTGGCTTCAGCCAAATTGCCGATCGCCACGGCATTTGTAGTTAGACAGGTAGGGGCGTGATCATGAAGGCGAGTGAACTGAAAAACAAATCGGTGTCCGATCTGCAACAGGAATTGCTGTCTTTGAACAAGGCACAGTTCGGTCTGCGCATGCAGGTGGCGACTCAGCAGTTGAGCAACACCAGCCAATTGAAAAAAGTGCGTCGTGACATCGCGCGTGTAAAAACAGTATTGACTGAAAAAGGTGTGCAGCAATGAGTGCTACGAATCTGAAACGCGCGCTGACCGGCACTGTCGTCAGCAACAAGATGGATAAGACTGTCACCGTGTTGGTTGAGCGCAAGGTCAAGCATCCGGTACTCGGGAAAATCGTTCGTGTTTCCAAGAAGTATCATGCTCACGACGAGAACAACGAGCTTGCTCAAGGTGACGTGGTGATGATCGAGGAGACTCGTCCGTTGTCCAAAACCAAGACCTGGCGCGTGACCAAGTTGCTCGAAAAAGCGCAAGAAGCATAATTATTTCATTTAGTGCTTGCGCATGATGGCAAGTATGACTAGAATGCGCGACTTCGTTTCACCGTCGCTTGCGGCGGCCTAACCCGAACGGGTTCCAAAACTAGCCGCCGCAGGCGGACAAAGTTGGAGATTGAAAAAATGATACAAATGCAGTCTGTTTTGAATGTGGCCGACAATACTGGAGCTCGCTCGGTAATGTGCATCAAGGTGTTGGGCGGATCCAAGCGCCGCTACGCCAGTGTTGGCGATGTCATCAAGGTCAGTATTAGAGATGCTGCACCGCGTTCACGCGTCAAAAAAGGCGAGGTGTATAGCGCTGTGGTTGTTCGTACTGCCAAGGGTGTGCGTCGTGCGGACGGATCGCTGATCAAGTTTGATGGCAATGCCGCCGTGTTGTTGAACAACAAGCTGGAGCCGATCGGCACGCGCATTTTTGGGCCGGTGACTCGTGAGTTGCGCACAGAGCGCTTCATGAAGATCGTCTCTCTGGCGCCAGAAGTGCTGTAAGCGATAGACGAGGATAAATCATGCGCAAGATCAAAAAGAACGATGACGTGATCGTCATTGCCGGCAAAGACAAAGGTAATCGCGGTAGCGTGCTGAGCGTGGCTGACGAACATGTGCTGGTGAGTGGCATCAATAAAGTCAAGAAACACCAGAAGCCGAATCCGGTAAAGGGTACGACAGGTGGTATCGTGGAAATCGAGAAACCTATTCATATTTCAAATATCGCCATCTATAACGCGGCCACCAAGAAGGCGGATCGTGTGGGCGTAAAGTCATTGGAGGACGGTCGCAAAGTGCGCGTGTTCAAGTCCAGTGGCGAAGTGATTGCGTAAGGGGTAACAGCATGGCTCGTTTAAACGACTACTACAAAATGACTGTGGCGCCGCAACTGATGAAGCAGTTCGGTTATAAGTCAGTGATGGAAGTGCCGCGCATCGACAAGATTACGCTGAACATGGGCGTGGGCGAAGCGGTAGCGGACAAGAAGGTAATGGATCACGCGGTCAGCGATATGCAGAAGATCGCCGGCCAGAAGCCGGTGGTGACCAAGTCCAAGAAGTCCATCGCGGGTTTCAAGATTCGCGAGAACTATCCGGTTGGATGCAAGGTAACGCTGCGTCGCGAACGTATGTTTGAGTTTTTGGACCGTCTGGTGACGGTAGCTATTCCGCGTATTCGTGACTTCCGTGGTATTTCTGGCAAGTCTTTTGATGGCCGTGGTAACTACAACATGGGCATCAAAGAGCAGATCATTTTCCCGGAGATCGAGTACGACAAGATCGACGCGTTGCGTGGCATGAACATCACGATCACGACCACGGCGAAGACCGACGAAGAAGCTAGGGCGCTTTTGTTGGCATTCAAATTCCCATTGAAGAATTGAGGGCGATATGGCTAAGATTGCTGTGATTAACCGCGACTTGAAGCGCCGCGAAACAGTGAAGAAATTCGCTGCTAAGCGTGCCTCCTTGTTGGCGATCATTACAAATGTGTCGTTGAGCGAAGAAGAGCGCTTTGCTGCACGTCAAAAATTGCAAGCACTGCCGCGCGATTCCAGCCCGGTACGTTTGCGTAACCGTTGTGCGTTGACCGGTCGTCCGCGTGGCGTGTTCAGCAAGTTCGGTTTGGGGCGTATCAAATTGCGTGAGTACGCGATGCGCGGTGAAATCCCTGGTGTAGTCAAGGCAAGCTGGTAAGGGTGAATCTATGAGTATGAGTGATCCTATCTCCGACATGTTGACGCGTATTCGTAACGCGCAAATGGTGGAAAAAGTAACGGTGTCGATGCCTTCTTCCAAGATCAAGGCTGCAATCGCCAAAGTCTTGCAAGATGAAGGCTATGTAGACGGCTTTAAAATTATCGACAATGCGGGTAAGCCCACATTGGAAATCGGCCTTAAGTATTATGCCGATCGTCCGGTGATTGAGAAGATTCAGCGTGTGAGTCGTCCCGGTCTGCGTGTCTATAAAGGCAGCGAAGACATCCCTCGTGTGATGAACGGTTTGGGTATTGCGATCGTTTCCACATCCAAGGGTTTGATGACAGACAGCAAGGCACGTGCCAATGGTATCGGCGGCGAAGTGCTCTGCATCGTCGCGTAACGGGGGAAACATGTCTAGAGTCGCTAAAAATCCTGTTGTAGTTCCGTCCGGTGTCGAAGTGACAGTGGCAGCCGGTAATATTTCCGTCAAGGGCCCGCTGGGAATCCTGACGCAAGTATTGAAGGGTGATGTCGCTATCGAACGCCAAGGTGACGCTTTGTTATGCAAGGCCACCAATGACTCGGCTCAGGCTGATGCACAATCGGGCACCATCCGTTCTTTGCTGGCGAACATGGTGGTCGGTGTGAGCAAGGGCTTCGAGCGCAAACTGACGCTGGTTGGCGTGGGCTACCGCGCACAAGCTGCCGGTGATGCGCTGAACCTGACGCTGGGCTTCTCGCATCCTGTGGTGCACAAGATGCCCAAGGGAGTGAAGGTTGCAACGCCGACCCAGACCGAGATCGTATTGACCGGTTCGGACAAACAGCAAGTTGGTCAAGTCGCCGCTGAGATTCGTGCGTATCGTCAACCTGAGCCTTACAAGGGCAAGGGTGTGCGTTATTCCGATGAGGTGGTGATCCTCAAAGAAACCAAGAAGAAATAATCGAGGTTGATATGTCGAACAAGAATGTAGCGCGTCAGCGCAGATCACGCAAAACCCGTGCAAAGATCGCTGAACAAAAGTCTGTGCGTCTGGCGATTCATCGCACCAACCTGCATATCTATGCACAGGTAATTTCCGCTGATGGCGGCAAGATCCTGGCAAGCGCCTCAACGCTGGAAGCGGAAGTGCGCAAGAGCGTTGGTAATGGCGGCAATGCTGCTGCTGCTGCGGCTGTTGGTAAGCGTATTGCCGAAAAGGCCAAGAGCGCAGGTGTGACGGCCGTGGCATTCGACCGTTCCGGTTACAAGTACCATGGTCGCATCAAGGCGCTGGCAGATGCAGCGCGTGAGCATGGCTTGCAGTTCTAATCTGGGGTGAATCATGGCTAAAGCACAACAAGGCAAGAATCAGCAACAAGAAGATAAGGGAGACGGCCTCATCGAAAAGATGATCGCTGTTAACCGTGTGACCAAGGTTGTTAAGGGTGGCCGTATCATGGGCTTCGCCGCACTGACCGTGGTTGGTGATGGCGATGGTCGTATCGGCATGGGCAAGGGCAAATCCAAGGAAGTGCCAGTGGCTGTGCAGAAGGCGATGGAAGAATGCCGTCGCAAGCTGGTTAAAGTGAACCTGAAGGATGGTACGTTGCACCACGCGGTGATCGGCCGTCACGGTGCCGCCAAAGTGGTTATGCTGCCAGCTTCCGAAGGTACGGGCATTATCGCGGGTGGTGCAATGCGTGCAGTGTTTGAGGCGGTCGGTGTGCGTAACGTACTGGCCAAGTGTCTCGGCTCCAGCAATCCTTATAACGTTGTTCGCGCAACGCTGAATGGTCTGCAGGCTTTGAATTCGCCTGCCGAGATCGCAGCCAAGCGTGGCAAGAGCGTAGAACAGATCACGGGGTAAATCATGGCTCAAGCAAAAACATTGAAAGTGACGCTGGTGAAAAGTACCAACGGAACCAAGCAGTCTCATCGTGCTACTGTGCGCGGTCTGGGTCTGCGTCGTATGCACCACACCGTTATGTTGGAAGACACTCCGGCAGTGCGCGGCATGATTAACAAAGTGTATTACCTGGTCAAGTGCGAGGCATAAATGCAACTCAATCAAATCAAACCTGCTGAAGGTTCCAAGCATGCCAAGCGTCGCGTCGGACGCGGCATCGGTTGCGGTCTGGGCAAGACTTGTGGCCGCGGTCACAAGGGCCAGAAATCCCGTTCTGGCGGTTTTCATAAGGTCGGTTTCGAAGGCGGTCAGATGCCTTTGCAGCGCCGCCTGCCGAAGCGTGGTTTCGTGTCACTGACACGCAACGACACAGCGCAAGTGCGTTTGTCCGATCTGCAAAACTTGCCGGTCGATACCATCGACTTGTTGGCTTTGAAACAGGCTGGTGTCGTTCCTTTCATCGCCTTGTCTGCCAAGGTGGTGTTGGCTGGAGAGATCACACGCGCTGTCAAGTTGCAAGGCCTGCTGTTGACCAAGGGTGCACGTGCCGCGGTGGAAGCTGCCGGCGGTAGCATCACTGAGTAAGGGTAACCTGTGAGCAACGCGGTAGCAAAAGGGAAGTACGGTGACTTGGGCACGCGCCTGTGGTTTTTGCTGGGTGCGTTGGTCGTTTACCGCATCGGCGCTCATATCCCGGTGCCGGGTATAGATCCGACGGTTTTGGCGGATCTGTTCAAGTCGCAAAAGGGTGGCATCCTGGGCATGTTCAACATGTTCTCGGGTGGAGCGCTGGAGCGCTTTACCATCCTCGCGCTGGGGATCATGCCGTACATCTCGGCTTCGATCATCATGCAGTTGGCAGCGATTGCCGTGCCGCACCTGGAGCAGTTGAAGAAGGAAGGCGAAGCTGGCCGTCGCAAGATAACGCAGTACACGCGTTACGGTACGCTGGTGCTGGCTTTGTTCCAGGCATTCGGTATTTCGGTGGCGTTGCAGTCTCAGGCAGGACTGGTGCTGCATCCGGGCACTATGTTCCAGCTGACAACGGTGGTCACGCTGGTTACCGGGACAATGTTCCTGATGTGGCTGGGTGAACAAATTACTGAGCGCGGTTTGGGTAACGGTATCTCGCTAATCATCTTTGCGGGTATTGCAGCAGGCTTGCCGAATGCGATTGGCAATACGCTGGAGATGGCACGAACCGGTGCATTCTCTATTCCGCTGGTGTTGGCACTGTTTGTTGGTGCGATTCTGGTGACGGCACTGGTGGTGTTTGTTGAGCGTGGACAACGCAAGATATTGGTGAATTACGCCAAGCGTCAGGTGGGCAACAAGGTGTATGGCGGACAGAGCTCGCATCTTCCGCTGAAGCTGAATATGGCTGGGGTCATCCCGCCGATATTTGCTTCAAGCATCATCCTGTTCCCGGCGACACTGGCAGGTTGGTTCGGTTCTGGACAGGGCATGACCTGGTTGAAGGATGTGAGCGAGAAGTTGTCGCCTGGTCAGCCGATCTATGTACTGTTCTATGCTGCGGCTATCGTGTTCTTCTGCTTCTTCTACACGGCGCTGGTATTCAGCCCGAAAGAGACTGCAGATAACTTGAAGAAGAGCGGTGCATTTTTGCCCGGTATCCGTCCCGGCGATCAGACTGCGAAGTATGTAGAAAAGATCATGTTGCGCCTGACCATGGTCGGTGCGGTGTATATCACCCTGGTCTGTTTGCTGCCGGAATTCTTGGTGGTGAAGTGGAACGTGCCGTTCTATTTCGGTGGTACATCGCTGCTGATTCTGGTGGTGGTGACCATGGACTTCATGGCTCAGGTGCAGTCTTATTTGATGACGCACCAGTATGAGAACCTGTTGAAAAAGGCCAACTTTAAGGCCGGATTAACGCGGTAGAAACATGGCGAAAGAAGATGTCATTCAGATGCAGGGAGAAGTTGAAGAGTCTCTGCCCAATGCCACCTTTAGAGTGAAATTGGAAAATGGATTTGTGGTGCTGGGGCACATTTCCGGCAAGATGCGGATGCACTATATCCGTATCCTGCCTGGGGATAAGGTAACAGTTGAAGTGTCGCCTTACGATTTAAGCAGAGCGCGCATCGTGTTCCGTGCCAAATGATTGAGATCAAGTTGAAAGAAGCAAGGAGAAGCAAATGAAAGTCCAAGCATCCGTGAAGAAAGTGTGTCGCAACTGCAAGATCGTGCGTCGCAACCGTGTGGTTCGTGTGATCTGCAGCAGTGATCCACGTCACAAACAGCGCCAGGGTTGATTGAGTTAAATCGACTTTGGATGATAGAATTCGCAACTTTTGAACGATAGGGTAGCTGCATGGCTCGTATTGCCGGTGTAAACATTCCAAACCATCAACACGCCGAGATCGCGTTGACTGCCATTTATGGCATCGGGCGCACACGTGCGCAGCAGATTTGTGCTGCCGCAGGCGTGATCACTTCCACAAAAATCAAGGATATCAGCGATACCGAGATGGAAAAACTGCGCGATGAAGTCGCGAAGTTCACGGTGGAAGGTGATCTGCGTCGCGAAATCTCCATG
This sequence comes from uncultured beta proteobacterium, assembly GCA_963721375.1. Lineage (GTDB taxonomy): Bacteria > Pseudomonadota > Gammaproteobacteria > Burkholderiales > Gallionellaceae > Sideroxyarcus. Next base: position 29,450 of record CAVRIW010000001.1, read on the forward strand.
AACATCAAGCGTCTGATGGACTTGGGTTGCTATCGCGGCCTGCGTCACCGTCGCGGCTTGCCGTGCCGTGGTCAGCGTACACGCACCAATGCACGTACCCGCAAAGGACCTCGCAAGTCCATCGCTGGCGCGAAGAAGTAATCTAGTAGAGGACCGAAGACATGGCAAAGCCCAGCACGAGAGTGCGTAAGAAAGTTAAGAAGAACGTTGCCGAAGGTATCGCGCACGTTCATGCCTCCTTTAACAATACCATCGTGACCATCACGGACCGTCAAGGCAATACCTTGGCTTGGTCAACCAGTGGCGCGCAGGGGTTCAAGGGTTCACGCAAAAGTACTCCGTTTGCGGCGCAGATCGCAGCCGAGACAGTGGGTAAGTCTGCTGTTGAGTGCGGCGTAAAGAATCTGGAAGTGCGTATCAAGGGCCCAGGCCCCGGTCGCGAATCCGCAGTGCGCGCGTTGAACGCCGCAGGTTTCAAAATCACCAGCATTTCGGATATTACGCCGGTACCGCACAACGGTTGCCGTCCTCCGAAAAAGCGTCGTATCTAAGGAGCATAGATCTTGGCTAGAAATCTTGATGCAAAGTGCCGTCAGTGCCGCCGCGAAGGCGAGAAGCTGTTTTTGAAGGCAGAGAAATGTTTTACCGACAAGTGCTCGGTTGAGCGTCGCGCTTACCCGCCCGGTCAACACGGTCAGAAAAAGAACAACCGTCAGTCCGAATACGGTGGCCAGCTGCGTGAAAAGCAAAAGCTGCGTCGTATCTACGGCATGATGGAAGGTCAGTTCCGCTTGACCTACAAGCGCGCAGAACAGTCTCGCGGCATCACCGGCGAAAGCCTGTTGCAGCTGCTGGAATCGCGATTGGACAACGTGTCTTACCGTATGGGTTTTGGCGGTTCTCGCGCCGAAGCACGTCAGACAGTGCGTCACAATGGCATTCTGGTGAACGGTCATCGCGTCAACATTCCGTCGTACCAGGTTAAACCCGGTGACGTGGTTGAAGTCGCAGAACAATCCAAGAGCCAATTGCGCTTGAAGGCTGCTCTGTCGGCGGCTGAACAACGTGGCTTCCCGGAGTGGCTCGATGTGGATGCCAAGGCATTTAAGGGTACCTTCAAGGCGGTTCCTCAGCGTTCCGAATTGCCTGCAACGATCAACGAGCACCTCGTGGTCGAGTTGTATTCCAAGTAATCAACGCGGAGTAGGATATGCCTAATAAAAATTTGTTGAAGCCCCGCATCATTGATGTGCAGCGCATTTCTGCTACACAGGCAAAGGTGGTGATGGAGCCATTCGAGCGCGGCTATGGACATACACTGGGTAACGCGCTGCGTCGTATCCTGTTGTCTTCCATGCCCGGCTACGCGGTGACCGAGGTCAAGATCGCCGGCGTGCTGCACGAGTACTCATCCATCGACGGCGTGCAAGAAGACGTGGTCGAGATCCTGCTGAACCTGAAGGGTCTGGTGCTGAAGTTGCACGGTGCGCCCGAGGCGACTTTGCATCTGAAGAAGTCTGGCGCTGGCGTGGTTACTGCTGCCGACATCGAAGTTGATGCCGACACCGAAGTGGTTAACCCGACCCACGTGATCGCTCACCTCACTGCTGGCGGTAAGCTGGACATGGAAATCAAGGTTGAGCAGGGTCGCGGTTATGTGTCCGCTATCTCGCGTCAACAACCTGGTGCAACCCGTCCTGTCGGTCACATCTCGTTGGACTCGTCGTTTAGCCCGATCTCCCGCGTCAGCTATGCCGTGGAAAGCGCACGCGTTGAACAGCGTACCGACCTCGACAAGCTGGTTATGGACATCGAGACCAACAGTGCCATCGATCCCGAAGAAGCCATCCGTTATGCCGCACGTATTCTGGTTGAGCAATTCTCCGTGTTCGCTGCGCTGGAAGGTACGCCTGCTCCGGTTGAGAAGCCGCAAGCACCGAAGGTTGATCCGATGTTGCTGCGTCCGGTGGACGATCTGGAGTTGACTCCGCGTTCTTCGAACTGCCTGAAGGCACAGAGCATCCATTACATCGGCGATCTGATTCAGTACACCGAAGCAGATCTGTTGCGCACCCCGAACTTGGGTCGCAAGTCGCTCAATGAGATCAAACAAGTGCTGGCCGAACATGACCTGTCGCTGGGCATGAAGCTGGAAAACTGGACGGCAGTGGCCGAGAAATAAAGCTCGCTTGGCTCACGCCAGGTCAGAAAGCAAGAGAGGAAAATCATGCGTCACCGTTTAGGACTTAGAAAACTCAATCGCACCAGCAGCCACCGTTTGGCGATGTTGCGCAATCTGACTGTTTCGCTGCTGCGTCACGAAGTCATCAAGACTACCCTGCCGAAGGCTAAGGAACTGCGCCGCGTCGCCGAACCTATCCTGACACTGGGCAAGACCCCCAGCTTGGCTAACCGCCGCTTGGCGTTCGCCCGTCTGCGTGACCGCGAGATGGTAACCAAGCTGTTCGACGAGCTGGGTCCGCGTTACGCAGCCCGCAACGGCGGCTACTCGCGCATCCTCAAGTTCGGCTTCCGTAAGGGCGACAACGCTCCGATGGCTTTGATCGAACTGCTGGATCGTCCTGCAGAGGCACAGCCAGTAGAAGTAGCAGGCGAGTAAGCTGCTCTTCGCTGCACGCAAGAAATAAACAAGGCCGGGTTATCCCGGCCTTGTTGTTTTAACTTCACAAAACTATAAGCAGATTACCTCGCAGAGGTTCTGGTACCCATTGGATAGCCCGATTCACGCCGATGGAAATCGGCGTAAATCGGCCTAAACTTTCCCTTCTCAGCGCAACAACTTCTTCAGATATGGCCCCGTCACGCTTTCCGGATTCGCCGCGATATCCTTGGGTGAGCCCTGCGCCACGATACGTCCGCCGCCATCGCCACCTTCCGGCCCCAGGTCGATGACCCAATCCGCAGTCTTGATCACATCCAGGTTGTGTTCGATGACCACCACCGTGTTGCCCTGATCGCGCAGTTGGTGGATGACCTTGAGCAGCATGTCGATGTCGTGGAAATGCAGGCCGGTGGTCGGCTCGTCCAGGATATACAGCGTGCGTCCGGTGTCACGTTTGGAGAGTTCGAGCGACAGCTTTACGCGCTGCGCCTCGCCGCCGGACAACGTGGTGGCGCTCTGACCCAGCGTGATGTAACCCAGGCCCACGTCGAGCAGCGTCTTCAGCTTGCGCGCGATAAGCGGAACCGGAGCGAAGAACTCATGCGCCTGCTCCACCGTCATGTTCAGCACCTGATGAATGTTCTTGCCCTTGTATTGCACTTCCAGCGTCTCGCGGTTGTAGCGATGGCCGTGGCACACGTCGCACGGCACATACACGTCCGGCAGGAAGTGCATCTCCACCTTGATCACGCCGTCGCCCTGGCACGATTCGCAGCGTCCGCCCTTCACGTTGAAGGAGAAACGCCCCGGCCCGTAACCGCGCTCGCGCGAGGTCGGCACACCGGAGAACAGATCGCGGATCGGCGTGAACAGTCCGGTATAGGTCGCCGGATTGGAGCGCGGTGTGCGTCCGATGGGTGATTGATCGACGTTAATGACCTTGTCGAAAAACTCCAGGCCCTCGATCTCGGCGTAGGGCGCAGGTTCGGCATTGCTGCCGTACAGATGCTTCGCCACGGCGTTATACAAGGTGTCGTTGATGAGTGTGGACTTACCCGAGCCGGACACGCCGGCGATGCACACCAGCAATCCAATCGGCAGCTCAAGCGTGACGTTCTTCAGGTTGTTGCCGGAAGCGCCGATGATGCGCAGATAGCGCTCGGCATCCGGCTTGCGAAATTGCGCCGGCGCCTTGATGCTGCGCCGCCCGGACAGATAATCGCCGGTGAGTGACAGCGGGTTGGCGATCACTTCCTGCGGCGTGCCTTGTGCCACCACCATGCCGCCATGCTCGCCCGCGCCCGGCCCCATATCCACCACGTAGTCGGCAGTCAGGATCGCATCCTCATCATGCTCCACCACGATCACACTGTTACCCATGTCGCGCAGACGCTTCAGCGTATCCAGTAAACGGTCGTTGTCGCGCTGATGCAGGCCGATCGAAGGCTCGTCCAGCACATACATCACCCCGGTCAGGCCGGAGCCGATCTGCGAAGCCAGGCGGATGCGCTGCGCTTCACCGCCGGAGAGTGTCTCGGCGGAACGATCCAGCGACAGATAATCCAGCCCCACGTTGTTGAGGAAGGTGAGGCGGCTGGCGATCTCCTGCACGATCTTTTCGGCGATGGCCTGCTTGTTGCCGGGCAGCGTCACGCTCTGGAAAAAAGTCAGCGCCTGCTTCAGCGGCAAAGCGCTCAATTCAAAGATGGCGCGGTCGGCCACGCGCACATGGCGTGCCTCCTCGCGCAGGCGCGTGCCTTTGCAATCCGGGCACGAGCAGCCATTCAGATACTTCGACAGCTCCTCGCGCACCGTGGGCGAGTCCGTCTCTTTGTAGCGCCGTTCCAGATTGTTGACGATGCCCTCGAACGGATGCTCGCGTAGCATCTTCTTGCCGCGCTCGTTCAGATACTGGAAAGGAATCTCCTCGCGCCCGCTGCCGTACAACACCACCTGCTGAATCTTCTCCGGCAGAGTCTCGAAGGACTGCTCCAGATCGAAATCATAATGCTTCGCCAGCGTGTCCAGCATCTGGTAGTAAAACTGATTGCGTCGATCCCAACCCTTGATCGCGCCGCCGCTCAAAGAGAGCGATGGGAAAGCCACGATGCGTTTCGGATCGAAGAAACTGATCACACCCAAACCATCGCACTTCGGGCATGCGCCCATCGGGCTGTTGAACGAGAACAGGCGCGGCTCCAGCTCTTGCAGCGAATAATTGCAGATCGGGCAGGCGAACTTGGCCGAGAACATGTGTTCCTTGCCGCCATCCATCTCCACCGCCAGCGCGCGCCCATCGGCGTGGCGCAATGCCGTCTCGAACGACTCCGCCAGCCGCTGCTTGATGTCGGGGGCAACCTTCAGGCGATCCACCACGATCTCCACGGTGTGCTTCTTGTTCTTCTCCAGCTTGGGCAGGTTGTCCATCTCGCACACCTTGCCGTTCACACGCAGCCGCACGAAACCTTGTGCACGGAGTTCGTCAAACAACTCCAGTTGCTCGCCTTTGCGCTCCACCACCATAGGCGACAGGATCATCACCTTGGTGCCTTCCGGCAGCGCCAGCACATGATCTACCATCTGCCCTACAGACTGCGCCTGCAACACCAGATCGTGCTGCGGACAATACGGGTCGCCTGCCCGTGCGAACAGCAGACGCAAATAATCGTGGATCTCGGTGACTGTACCCACAGTGGAACGCGGGTTATGCGAAGTGGCCTTCTGCTCGATGGCGATAGCGGGGGAGAGCCCCTCGATCAGATCGACATCCGGCTTCTCCATCAACTGCAGGAACTGCCGCGCATAGGCCGAAAGCGACTCCACATAACGTCGCTGCCCCTCGGCATACAGCGTATCGAATGCGAGTGAAGACTTACCCGAGCCGGACAATCCGGTAATCACCACCAGCTGATTGCGCGGTAGATCGAGGCTGATGTTCTTCAGATTGTGGGTGCGAGCACCGCGTATTTTGATGTATTCCATGTGAGGCCAAGAGTCAGAAAAGCGACTGGACAATATACGCGAGTTTTGGCGCTTTCCCAAACTGAGCAGATCAAATTTCAATGGCGTAAAACAGGTGCAAGCCTTCTCTCAAAGACAAGGGAAGAATTGAACCCCAAAGGGTATTGAGGGATTCGGTGAATGGTCTGGTGGTCTGTTAAGATATGCGCCTTCCGAAAAACACCGCACGCTGTTTCATGTCTGCTTCAGATTCCGCAATGACTCCCTTCGAACGCCGCGCCAGTATTGGCTTGGCGGGCATCTATGGCCTGCGTATGCTGGGCCTGTTCATCATCCTGCCGATCTTTGCGCTGTATGCCGAGAAGCTGCCGGGCGGGCAGAGTCATTTTCTGATCGGCATCGCGCTGGGCGCGTATGGTCTGACGCAGGCGATCTTGCAGATCCCGGCCGGCTGGTTGTCAGACCGTTACGGGCGCAAGCCGATCATCATCGTCGGCTTGCTGCTGTTCGCGGCGGGCAGTTTTATCGCGGCATCGGCGGATGACATCTACTGGATCATCGCCGGGCGGGTGATCCAGGGCGCGGGAGCGATCAATGCGGCGGTGATGGCGCTGACCGCCGACCTGACGCGCGAGGAGCATCGCACCAAGGCGATGGCGATGATCGGCATCACCATCGGCATTACGTTTTCGCTCTCGATGGTGCTGTCGCCGCTGCTGTATCACTACATCGGCATGTCCGGCATCTTCGTGCTGACGGGCGCATTGGCGCTGGCTTGTATCGCGGTGGTGCTGTGGTTCATTCCCAATCCCCGCATCACGCGCTTCCATTCCGACACCGAAGCCAACACCAGCAAGTTGGCCGAGGTGCTGCGCAACAAGGATCTGCTGCGCATGGACTTCGGCGTGTTCACCTTGCACGCGATCCTGATGTCGGTGTTCATGCAGGTGCCGTTCATCCTGCGCGCCGACGGGCTGGATGCGCAGCACCAGTGGCAGGTGTATCTGCCGGTGATGCTGATCGCCTTCGCGCTCATGGTGCCGCCCATCATCATCGCGGAGAAGAAGGCGAAGATGAAACAGGTGTTCATGATTGCCATCGCGCTGGCTGCCGTGGCGCAACTGGGAATATTGTTTTTGCAGGGCAGTGTGTGGGGCGTGGCGCTCTCGCTGCTACTGTTCTTTACCGCCTTCAACGTGCTGGAAGCGACGCAACCTTCCATCGTCAGCAAGATCGCGCCGCTGGCCGCCAAAGGCACGGCGATGGGCGTATTCAGCAGCGTGCAGTTCCTCGGTGCGTTCTTTGGCTCGGCCATGGGCGGGCTGTTGATGCAAGTTTATGGCGGCGATGCGGTGTTGGTGTTTGCGGTGTTCATGCTGCTGCTGTGGCTGGCGGTGGCCTCCACCATGCGCGCGCCGCAGGCGCTGATGACCAAGATGTACCACCTGCCGGAACTGGGCGAAGATGCGGCGGGCAAGTTGCGGCAGTCTCTGGCACAATTACGCGGTGTGCGCGAAGTGCTGGTGGTGGCAAACGAACAGATCGCTTGTCTCAAGGTTGAGATCAGCGGCTTCGACGAAGAATCAGTTGAGAATCTAGTGCGGCCCTCTCCCTAAGAGTGCGAGGGGGCAATCGTGAACAACGTAACAACTTTTATGGGGGTATGACATGTCGGTGAATAAAGTGATTCTGGTGGGACGTCTGGGTAAAGACCCGGAGACCCGTTACATGACCAGCGGCGAAGCGGTGACCAACGTCACGCTGGCCACTTCCGAAAACTGGAAGGACAAGGCAGGCGAGAAGCAGGAAAAGACCGAGTGGCATAACCTGGTGTTCTATCGCCGCCTGGCCGAAGTGGCAGGCGAATACCTGAAGAAGGGTTCGCAGATCTACGTCGAAGGCAAGATCCAGACGCGCAAGTGGCAAGACAAGGAAACCGGCAAAGACCGCTACACCACCGAGATCATCGTCAACGAGATGCAGATGCTGGGCGGCAAGTCCGGCGGCGCAGGCAGCTTCGAAGTGGTGGAGAATCAATCTGCTCCAGCAGCACGCAGTGCGCCGGCCGCCAGACCCGCCGCCGCACCTGCAGCCAAGGGCAACTTCGACAACTTCGACGACGACATTCCGTTCTAAAAACGCGTATTCAGTAACGTAAAGAAAGGCCACCACTCGGTGGCCTTTTTACTTCTCCAGGCGAGAATTGGCAGGATATATAGGCCTTATTCATACCTTGCCGCGAGCGTATTCTGCGCTAGAATCAAACCACTGCAGACGGGCTGCAGTGATCAGGGGCGGAAGATGAGCGAGTCTGATGCAAACCCCAAGATGGAAACGCTGCGCGTTCTCCACCTTGAAGATAGTCAGGACGACAGCGCGCTGATTCAGGCGGAACTTGAGACCGAATGGAGGGGGCTTGAGCTGCTTCGGGTCGAGACGCGCGAAACCTTTGTCCAGGCCCTGGAAGAATTCAAGCCGGATGTCGTGCTGTGCGACATTAAGTTGCCCGCTTTCGACGGCAAGTCTGCCCTGAAAATCGTGCGGCAGGTTCACCCCGAGATTCCGGTGATCATGGTCGCTGCCGTGCTGGGCGAGCACGAGGCGGTCGATCTGATCAAGATGGGCGCCAGAGATTGCGTATTGAAGGATCGCCTGCTGAGCCTGATTTCCGCGGTACATGGCGCTTTGTTGCTGGAACAAGGCATACGCGCCCGCAAAAAGATCGAGCATGCGCTGCGGGAAAATGAGCCGCGCTACCAGGCGATCATGGCCACTGCCAACGATGCGATCATCTGCTCCAAGCCCAATGGAGCCGTCTATCTGTGGAACCGCAAGGCCGAAGAGATGTTCGGCTATACCGCGGCAGAAGCCATCGACCGCAATCTGTATGATCTGATCAGCCCGGAACACGACCGCAAGCATGTGCTGCAAGCACTGCAGCAGTTCGACCACACCGGGAGCGGCCCGATAGTCGGAAAAACCCTCCAGCTTGCCGCCAGACGCAAGGACAACAGCGAATTCCCGGTCGAGTTGTCGGTCTCCGCCATGCACATCGGCGACGAATGGCATGCCACCTGCATCATCCGCGACATCAGCGAACGCAAACAGAATGAGGCCAAGATCCGGCGGCTGAACCTGCTGTATGCGGCATTAAGCCAGTTCAACCAGGTCATCGTGCGCAGCAAAAACGAAGGGGAATTGTTCGCAAAGATCTGCCAGAGCGCCGTGAAAGTCGGCCGTTTCAAAATGGCTTGGGTCGGCCTGATCGATCCTGCGTCGCACATGGTCATTCCGACAGCCAGCAGTGGCGAGGGGGCGGCGGAATACCTGCGCGATATCAAGATCTCGGTGGATGCCGATAGTCCATATGGACGTGGTCCGACCGGGAGTGCGCTACGTGAGAATCAGCCGTACTGGTGCCAGGATTTTCAGAATTCCGCGCTCACCGCCCCTTGGCATGAACGCGGGGCTGCTCTGGGTTGGCGCAGCTCGGCCGCGCTGCCACTGTGCCGGAACGGTGTGGTGATCGGGGCAATCACGTTTTATGCGAGTGTAGTGAATGCTTTTGACGCAGGCGTGCGCGACCTGCTGACCGAGATGTCCGCAGATATCAACTATGCGTTGGACAATTTCAGTCACGAAGCCGAGCGCAAGCGGGCAGAATCATCCCTGCGCAAACTCTCGCTGGCCGTGGAGCAAAGCCCCAATTCGATCGTGATCACCGACCTTGATGCGAACCTCGAATACGTCAACGAGGGCTTCGTCAAGGCAACCGGTTATAGCAGGGGAGAAGTGATCGGGCAGAATCCGCGTATCCTGAATTCCGGCAAGACTTCACGGAAAATTTACGGCGACATGTGGGCTCACCTGAAGCAGGGCGAGGTATGGAAGGGCGAATTCATCAACCGACGCAAGGACGGCAGTGAATATACCGAATCCATCTACGCCTCTCCGGTGCGCGATGCTGACGGTCTCATCACCCATTACCTGGCCGTCAAGGAAGACATCACCGAACGCAAGCGGACCGAAGGATTGCTGCGTGCAAGCGAGGAACGTTTGCAGCTTGCCCAGGCAGCGGCGTCGGTAGGCACATGGGAGTGGGATCTGGCATCCAATCTCGTGCAGTGTTCGGACAGTTATTTCAGCATCTTCGGCCTGCCGCACACAACCAGCCCGCTGCCTTACTCCGAATGGCTGGACTGCGTTCATCCCGAAGACCGCGAGCAGGCGGTGGCAGACATCGAACAGGTGCTAAGCACCAATACAGATTATCGCGCCGTCTACCGCATCATCCGGACGGATGGCAGCATCCGTTGGCTGGAAAGCAAAGCCCACGTGAAAAGAGATGCCGACAGCAGCCCACTCTCCATGCTCGGTGCGGTGATCGATATCACCGAACGCAAGCAACTCGAGGAACAGCTAGTGGCGCAATACGAGCATGTCTCGGGCATCAATGCCCAGCTGATCGAATCGAACAAACGGCTGGAGCAGGCGCAATTGCAGTTGCTGCAATCCGAAAAAATGGCAGCCATCGGTTTGCTGGCGGCAGGAGTGGCGCACGAGATCAATAATCCGATCGGCTATGTGAACTCCAACCTCGGCACGCTGAAGAAATATCTGGCCGACATCTTCGTCGTCCTGGACAAATACGCGGAAGCCGAGGCGCTATGGGGGGCTGACCATCCGCTGTCGCAAGAGCTGGGCCAACTCAGGGCGAAGACAAGACTCGGCTACGTCCGTGAGGATGCCAATTCGCTGATCGCCGAGTCGCAGCAGGGGCTGGAGCGGGTAAAGGACATCGTTCTCGACCTGAGGGATTTCTCTCACTCAGGGAGCGAGGATCAGTGGGTGTGGGCGGACGTACACCATGGGCTGGAGTCCACACTGAACATGGTGCGGAACGAACTGAAATACAAATGCGAGGTGGTCAAGGAATACGGCACCTTGCCGAAGATCTACTGCTTGCCGTCGCAACTCAATCAGGTGTTCATGAACCTGTTGGTGAACGCGGCACAAGCCATCGAGGTGCGTGGCAGGATCACGATCCGTACGGGACAGGAAGGCGACCAGGTCTGGGTCGAGGTGATCGATACGGGTACGGGCATTCCGCCGGAGAACATCCCGCGCCTGTTCGATCCGTTCTTCACCACCAAGCCGGTGGGCAAAGGGACCGGACTGGGGCTTGCTGTTTCCTTCAAAATAGTGGAAAAACATCGTGGCAGAATCGAAGTGCAAAGTGAAGCTGGACAAGGCACCACCTTCCGCGTGATCTTGCCGGTGCAGTCGGACATCAATAAGGAGAAGGCATGAACCAAACCGCAACCATTGAGCCAGCATCGGGCATAACTTCCACGTTATTGTTCATCGACGACGAGGCCAACATCCTCTCCGCGTTGAAGCGCCTGTTCCAACCGCTCGGTTACAACATCCTCACGGCAAATAATGGCGCAGAAGCGCTTGCGCTGCTGGAAAAAGAAACGGTCGATCTGGTGATTTCCGACATGCGCATGCCGCAGATGACCGGCGCCGAACTGCTGGAGCAGATGCGCAGTAAATGGCCGGATGTGGTGCGCATCCTGCTGACGGGTTATTCGGACATGACCTCCACCATCGCGGCGATCAACCGTGGCGAAATCTATCGTTACATTTCCAAGCCGTGGGATGACAACGATATCGTGCTGATTGTGCGCGATGCGCTGGAACGCAAGCGTTTGCTGGCCGATAAAAAACGGCTGGAAGCGTTGACCTTGCACCAGAACGAAGAATTGAAGGCACTCAATGCTACCCTGGAAGACAAGGTGCGCCAGCGTACCGAAGAGTTGCGTGACGCACTGGAGCAACTGAAAAGAGATTACTTCGCCAGCGTCCAGATATTCGCCAACCTGATGGAACTGCGCCGGGGCAGGACGGCCGGACATTCACGCCGCGTAGCGCAGCTGTGCCGCAACATCGCGCACAAGATGCGCCTGTCGGAAACAGACAGCCAGAACATCGAGACCGCCGCGTTGCTGCACCACATCGGCAAGATCGGTCTGCCGGACCGCTTGCTGGACAAGCCTTATGCGGAATTGGCGAATGGCGACCGTGTGGAGTTCGACAAGCATCCGCTGCGCGCGGCAGCGATATTGATGGGGTTGGCACCATTGGCCGATGCGGCCCAGCTGATTCGCTGTCACCGCGAACATTACGACGGGGTCGGCAATTCGCTCGGCCTGCGTGCGTCCGGTATTCCGCTGGGGGCGCGCATCCTGCTGGTCGCCAGTGATTACGAATCGCTGCAGTCGGGCTTGATCGAGCGCGATATGCTGGCGCCGGCGCAAGCGCTTAACATGATCGTCTATGGTCGTGGTACGAACTACGATCCGGCTGTGGTCGATGTGTTTAGCCAGATGGTCGCCAATGTCGGGCAGGCTGCCCACGTCGAGACCGAGTTCCAGCTGTTCAGCGACCAGCTGCACGAAGGGGTGTTGCTGACCCGTGACGTCGTGACCAAGAGCGGCATGCCGTTGCTGCTCAAGGATACGGTGCTGAATGCGGTACACATTCGAGAGATCAAGGAGTTCGAAACGTCGGAAGGCGAACAACTGGCGATCTTTACGCGTTCGATCTAGGCTGGTGCGATGAACACCTACCGTATCCTGCTGCTCGATGATGACGACTTCATACTGGGCGCCCTGCGGCGTGAGTTGCTGAGTGAGCCATTCGTCGGTCATAAAGAATTGGAAATCGAGTCGTTCAGTTCGCCGGTCACTGCACTGGCGCGCGCCGGAGAGCCGGATGGATATTTCGATCTGGTAATCGCCGACAACCGTATGTCTGGAATGAGTGGCATCGATTTCCTCAAGGCGTTTGGCGAGATTCAACCGGAGGCGGTGAGGGTCATAATGAGCGGGTATCCCGACATGCATGAGCTGATGCGGGCGATCAATGAGGCGCATATCGATGCCTTCATTGCCAAGCCGTGGCAAACGTACGATTTGAAAAGCGCATTGTGGCAGGTACTCAAGCAGTATGATTTGCGGAGCGAGAACCGGGGGCTGGCCAAACAGTATCTTGAGCGCTTCGGGTTGCACCACCAACTCAATCGCAAGTTGAACTACCGGCTGATGATTGTGGACGATGACCTGCTTATGCTGCAGGCGTTGCAACGCGAGCTGGGCGAATCTTATATTCACGGGGCTTTTGGCATGTACCAGCTGGAGGTGCAGTGTTTCGAGCATGTCGATGCAGCTCTCGAGGAGGCGCACGAGCAGCAGTACGACGTGGTGATCTGCGACTATGCCATGCCCGAACTGGATGGCATCGAGTTCCTGCGTATGTTCAGGGAGGTGCAGCCCGATGCGGTGCGCATCCTGATCAGCGGGGTGGCCGATATGGATGTGCTGGTTGCGGCGGTGAACACGGCAAATGTCAGCTATTTCGTCAGCAAGCCGTGGCGTGACTACGAATTGCGCATTGCGATCGACCGTGCGCTGGCGCATCGCGAATTTGAACTGGATAACCGCTTTCTCGCCGATCTGCTCAGGTTGAAAAGCCGCCATTCATAGGAGCATCATCATGTACCGCATACTGATTGTCGACGACGAACCCAATGTGTTGAACGCGTTGCGGCGCGAATTACAGGAAACGTATCAGATCGAAACTTACAGCAGTCCGCTTGAGGCGCTGGAGCAATGCAAGAACGCCGCCTTCGATTTGGCCATCGTCGATTACCGGATGCCGGGGATGGACGGCATCCAGTTCCTTAGGCAGTTCGAAAAGTTGCAGCCGGATGCCGCGCGCCTGGTCTTGAGCGGGGAAGCCGACTTCGACGCGATGGTCGGCTCGATCAATGAGATGCACATCTATCGATTTATCGCCAAGCCATGGGATAAGACGGAACTAGTCGTGACATTGGCGCAGGCGTTGGCGCACAACGCCACGTTGCTGGAGAACCGTCGGCTCGCGGAGATATGCCGCAAGCAGATCGGTTGGCAAAGGGCACATGACCCGAACAAGCTGTATCAGGTGCTGGTGGTCGACGACGAACAGAACGTGCTCAATGCGGTGGTACGCGACCTGACTGCGCGGGACAGCTTCGACGACTTGCACATGGTGCTGCTGCATGAGGCAGACCAGGCATTCAAGGTGCGCAATTCCGACTTCCGCTTCAAGGTGTATACCGACACATCCCCGCTACGGGCACTGGAGCGCGCCAAACAGCTCAATTTCGATGTGGTGATCTCGGACTACCTGATGCCGGAGATGGACGGGCTGCATTTTCTGGAAGCTTTCCGCCAGGCCCAGCCGGATGCAGCGCGCATCTTGCTTTCGGGACAAGCCGACAGGGAAACGCTGGTCAACGCGATCAACCGCTCGGAAATCTACAGCTACATCAGTAAACCATGGCGCGAATATGAGCTAAAAAGCACGGTATCCCAGGCAGTCGCCTACCACGATATGCAGCGGGAGAACCGTCATTTCGCCAGTTTGTTGTCAGCGCGTCGGTAGGGACTGCATGCCGGATCGAGACGGAATTTGTTGGTAAAATGCCCCCCGAGATGTAAGCGGTCTCCCGGGGCGCGCAAGTTCCCGCCAGAATTTTTCAGATATACAACCGTTTCGATTACCCATTCCAGATGAGCAAAGCATTCACCCGCGAGAACGATGACGCTGACGACGATGAGTCGCCAGTACTACCCGCGATCCCCGCAGGCACAAAAAATTACATGACTCCGTCGGGTTATCGCCGTCTGAAAGAAGAGTACATGCACCTGTTGGACGTGGAGCGTCCGGAGTTGGTGCAGACGGTGCACTGGGCTGCTTCCAACGGCGACCGCTCCGAGAACGGCGACTACATCTACGGCAAGAAACGTCTGCGCGAGATCGACCGCCGCTTGCGTTTCCTCGCCAAGCGTATGGAAAGTTCCGAAGTGATCGATCCCGCACAGCGCCAGGGTTGCGAGCAGGTGTTCTTCGGCGCGACGGTGACGGTGTGCCACCAGGACGGCGTGGAGCGCACTTACAGCATCGTCGGCATCGACGAGGCGAATGCGGGCAAGGGACACATCAGTTGGGTGTCGCCGCTGGCGCGCTCCCTGCTGAAGGCGCGCGAAGACGATACAGTTAAATTGCCGCTTCCTGACGGCGTGGAAGAACTGGTAGTGGTCGAAGTTCGATATTGTGAAATCGATTTCAGATGAAGGAGCCGCAATGAAATATCTCAAATCGGAATTTCCCATCGCCATCGCGCTCATCGTGCTCGGACTGGGTTTTGCGCTCGAACACGGCGCGGTCGAGCAGGGCGGTGCCACGCTGTGGGGATTGCTGCTGGTGATCCTTGCCGCGATCATCGGTGTCGCGTTCCGCATCGCGCATCACGCCGAAGTGCTGGCGATGCGTCTGGGCGAGCCTTACGGCACACTGATTCTGACGCTCGCTGCGGTGTCAGTGGAAGTGGTGATCCTGATCGTGCTGTTGCAGGGCACACCCAATCCGACGCTGGCGCGCGACACGGTGTTCGCCGCCATCATGTTCGACATCAACGGCATCCTCGGTTTGGCGGCCATCGTCGGCGGGCTGAAGCACGGCAGCGCGAAGTACAACGTGGATTCGGCCAACTCCTTCATCGCCATGTTGCTGGTCGCTATCGGCATCGGCATGTTCATCCCGGACTTCGTGCCGGATGCGCAGTGGCAGTTCTACTCGGTCTTTTCGGTATGCACCATGGCGGTGATGTATTTCGCCTTCCTGCGTTTGCAAACTGTAGAGCATCGCACCTTCTTCGAATATTCCTCCGAGACCGACGAAGAAGCGCATGATGCGGCGCACAGCCCGAATGCACTTGCATGTCGGCATGATGGTCGGCGCCATCGTGCTGGTCGGCCTGCTCTCGGAGATATTGTCGGTGCTGCTGGATGCCGGACTTTCCGGCAGCAGCCTGCCCAAGGCCATCCCCGCCGTGCTGGTGGCGCTGATCTCCGCCAGCCCGGAGATACTCACCGCGCTCAAGGCCGCGCAGCAGAACCGCATGCAGACCACCGTCAACATCGCGCTCGGCGCCTCGCTCGCCACTGTGCTGCTCACCCTGCCGGTGATCGAGGCCATCGCGCTGTTCAGCGGCGAACGCATCGTGATGGCGCTCACGCCGCTGCAAGGCGGGATGCTGCTGCTCACCTTCCTTGCCGTGATGAACAACCTGCACGACGGCGAGACCAATGCCATCGAAGGCATCAGTCACTTCGCGCTGTTCGCGGTGTTTATTGCTCTGGTGATGATGGGGCTGTTGTAGGTTGAGCGCTTAGCTTGTTGCGTTCCAGCACAGCCGCGAAGAAGCCGTCGGTGTTGTGCAGTTGCGGGATGAGTTGCAGGTAGTCGCCCATTTTCAGGTCGATGTGCTGTTGCTTCAGCACGTCGCCTGCGGGGACCAGGGTGAAGTCGGGATGAGCGGCGAGGAACGCTTCCACGATGCCCTGGTTCTCTTCGTGCAACAGGCTGCAGGTGGCATACACCAGACGCCCGCCTTGTTTCAGCAGGCGCGCGGCCGAGGCCAGGATCGCTGCTTGTTTTACGTTGAGTTCAGCCACGCTCTGCGGCGATTGGCGGAACTTCAGGTCGGGATTGCGGCGCAGCGTGCCGAGTCCGCTGCACGGTGCATCCACCAGCACGCGGTCGATCTTGCCGGCCAGTCGTTTCACCTTGCTGTCGTTCTCGTGTGCGATGAGTTGCGGCTGCACGTTGCTCAAGCCGGAACGTTTCAGACGCGGCTTCAGATTGGTGAGGCGCTTCTCGGAAATATCCCACGCGTATAAACGTCCTTGCGAATTCATCATGGCACCCAGCATCAGTGTCTTGCCGCCGGCGCCCGCGCAGAAGTCCACCACCATGTCGTTGCGTTTCGGGGCCAGCAGCATTCCCAGCAACTGGCTGCCTTCGTCCTGCACCTCGAATTTGCCGGTGAGGAACAGCGCGTGTTTGTTCAGCGCGGGTTTGTATTTGAGGCGGATGCCCATGGGCGAGTAGGGCGTGGCTTGCGCATCCATGCCTTCGGCTTGCAGGGCTTGCAGCACTTCGTTGCGTCCGGCGAGCAGCGTGTTCACGCGCAGGTCGAGTGGGGCGACATTCTGCATGGAGCGTCCCAGTTCAAGGATCTCGGCATCGCTGTGGTGCACGCGCAGTTTTTCGACGATCCAGTCCGGCAGCTCGGCCTGAATGGAAAGCGGCAGTTCGTTCATGTTGATGCTTTTGACGCTGCCCAGCCATTCCGCTTCTTTCGCTTTGAGCAGCGGCTCCAATTCGCGCAAGTTGTAACCGCCGAACTTGACCCAATAGGCCAGCGTGATGCGCCGTGCCGAGGCCAGCCCCTTGTCATTCAGCATACAGGCGTGCTCCAGGAACAAGCGATGGCGCAATGCGCCAAACAGTGTTTCGGCGACCAGCGAGCGTTCGTTGGAGCCGATGCGCTCTTCCTGGAAGAAATGACGCAACACGGCATCCGCCGGATGCTCCATTTTCAGGGCGGTGCGCAGGGCTTGGATGACGAGGTCGAGGCGGTATTCAGTTAGTAGCATTTTGGGTAGTTTCCTGTGGTGCGTCTTCGACGCGGATGTCTGTGATGATGATCTCGCCGGAGATCTCGCCGTTTCTTTCGATGATACGTATCTTCACCGGGAATAAACGATATTCCTGAGCCAGCCAGATTTCCAGTCCTTCTTCGTTGGGGCGGTGCAATTTGCGCAGATGTACGGTCTGCAGTTTGCCGAGCGCGGTGTCGATTTCCTCGTTGGTTGTGATCTCGAATTCATAACGCTCGATCTTCCTGCTGTTGCTGACGGAGACTGCGACTATTTCCGTGTTCGCCAGCGGCGGGAACTGGTACATGACGCTCAGGATGTCCTGCATGTCCGGCGGTAACACCGCTTCGACGCCTTGCGAGAAATGTGCGCGTTGTGTGGCGTAGTCGAATTCTGCGGTGTTGCGCAGGGTGCCGCTCTGTTCGGTGCGCTCTTCAAAGAAGCGCTCCGGTTGCAATCCCAGTTGCGGGGTGTAGCTGCCGCTGCTGTATTGCGTGAGCTGGTAGTTTTTGAACAGTTTGGCCATCCCCACTGTTTTGGTCACAGACTGCAACACATAGTGACCGTCGTCGATCTCCATGGTGTGGATCGTTTCGCCTATCTGGAAATGGCTGGTGCCCTTGTTCACGGCAAAGGTCAGTTGCGCGCGATGCGGGAGCTGTGGTCGTTCCACCGTGACCGCAGGCGCTGCTGCCAATGTTGCAGCGGGGGGCACTGCACTGGCAATTTCTTCAATCGTCACGGGATCGAAGGTCGGGTTCTTTTCTTCCTCGGGTCCGGGAAGCGGGGCGGCCTGCATTTCAGGTTCCTGGGCCGGAGCAGGCCGGGCAGGACGTTTGATCTTGGGACTCGGTTTGGCTGGTGCGGCAGGCAGGGGTTGCAATTTCGCCATCAGCGGCGGCAACGCGGATTTGGGTTGCGGCAGTCGGATGCTCGGCCCCCAGATGAACCAGCCGTGCAACAGCAGCGATATGGCGATGGCAAATGCGATGCGGCGCGATGGAGTGGACAGCAATGCGGTCACGGTACGATGTTCAGGGCGGTGAGAACCTGCACCACCCTGTCGCCGCTGTCTTCCGTCAACACGATCTTGCAGGGCATGTAACCGTGTTCAGTGGCCAGCCATATCTCGGACTTCCATGCGGTGTGTTGCGGCAAGGTATAGAGGTAATAACTTTTCAAAGAACCGAACGGAACCTCAACCGTTTGTTCGGGATGCAGCTGGTAACGGTAGGCTTCCAGCTTGCTGCCGTTGGTCATGCTGAATTTGACTTCCAGCCGGCCGTGCGGCGGTAACGCCACGAATTGATACAGCATGCTCAGGCGATCCTGCGTGCCGAGGGGCAGGGATAGCTGGCGTATGCCTGACTGGTCGCTCAGGGTCAGTTCGCTATTGGCCCAGTCGAAGTTCGCAGAGTTGTTCTTGGCGCTGTCGCGCGCGCGGTGGTGGGTGAACCTGTAGGGACGCAAGCCCTCCGCGCCGATCTCGCCCTCGCTGGTGACCACGATGGTTTCCGGCTGGAATAGCGCCAACAAACCGACCGGCTTGGTCACACTTTCGATGCGGTAGTGGTCATCGGTGCGCACGAAGACTTCTTTGACGAGCGCGAATTTGACCCCTTTGCTCAGCACGTCGTAACTGGCTTCGATGCGGCTGGGGACTTCCGCCCACAGCGGTGAGGAAAGGCAGCAGAGCAGCAGTGAGAGGAGCGCGCGCATGGCTTAATCCAGTCCCGGCGAGAACAATGTTGCGCCTACCGGGCCGAGGCGGTCAGTGGCAACACGCCCCTGTGCATCCAGCCACACCTGCTCGCAACACAGCCAGCGCACGGCTTGCGGGTAGATGCGATGTTCTTCGCGCAACACGCGCGCCTCCAGTGTCTGTGGCGTGTCGTCATTGAGCACCGGCACGGCAGCCTGGATGATGACGGGACCGTGATCCAGATTGGCGGTGACAAAATGCACGGTGCAGCCATGTATCTTCACGCCATCCAGTAACGCTCTTTCATGCGTGTTCACGCCGGTGTAAGCGGGCAACAACGAAGGATGGATATTGATGATGCGACCGGCATAGCGATTGACGAATGCGGGTGTGAGGATGCGCATGAATCCGGCCAGCACCACCAGATCGGCCTGGTGGCGGTCGATCTCCGTGGATAGCGCGGCATCGAAACTTTCGCGGTCTGCGTAGTCGCGGTGCGACACCACTGCGGTGGCAATGCCGTGTGCCTTGGCGAACTCCAGCCCTGTGGCATCCGCACGGTTGCTGATGACCGCCGCGATCTGGCAGGGCAGTTTGGCTTGCAGCAGCGCTTGCATGTTGCTGCCGCGACCGGAGATGAGGATGACGATTTTTTTCACTGAGTATCCGAATAAATACAAGTTGTCCGCTTACACAGCTTCACACAGGTTTGCGGCGGAATGGCCTCATTGATAAATGGGCGCACCGATTCGGCTGCCAACTTGATCTGTGTGAATCTGCGGATAGTTCGGGTTTAGCGTACTTGCGTCTGGTGTTCGTCGCCGTTGCGGGCGCGGATGACACCGATGCGCGACACGGTCTCGCCTGTGGCTTGCAGATGTTTGATCGCTGCATCGGCATCCTGTGCGCTGACGATCACCACCATGCCGATGCCGCAGTTGAAGGTGCGGAACATCTCCTGTGCTTCGACGTTGCCCTGTTCGCGCAGCCAGTGGAACAGCTTGGGCATCTGCCAGGTCTTGCTGTCGATGTCGGCAACGACATTGGTCGGCAACACGCGCGGCACGTTCTCGGTGATGCCGCCGCCGGTGATGTGCGCCATGCCTTTCACGGTGAGCTGCTGCATCAGCGCCAGCAGCGGTTTCACGTACAAGCGGGTGGGCGCCATGATGCAATCGGCCAGCGAGCGGTCACCGTCGAACTTGGCGTTGAGGTCGGGATGCGAGCGCTCGATGATCTTGCGCACCAGCGAATAGCCGTTGGAGTGCGCGCCGTTGGAAGCCAGTCCCAGCACCACGTCGCCGGCGACGATGTGCTCGCCGGTGATGATCTTGGCTTTTTCCACCACGCCGACAGCGAAACCGGCGAGGTCGTATTCGCCCACGGGATACATGCCGGGCATCTCGGCTGTCTCGCCGCCGATCAAGGCACAGCCGGATTGTTCGCAACCGTAAGCGACGCCCTTGATGACTTCGGTGGCGGCGGGTACGTCGAGCTTGCCGCAGGCGAAATAGTCGAGGAAGAACAGCGGCTCTGCGCCCTGCACCAGAATGTCGTTCACGCTCATCGCCACCAGGTCGATACCGACGGTGTCGTGGCGATTCAGTTCAAAAGCGAGTTTGAGCTTGGTGCCCACGCCGTCGGTGCCGGACACCAGCACCGGTTCTTTGTACTTCTTGGAAATCTCGACCAGACCGCCGAAACCGCCGATGCCGCTCAATACTTCGGGGCGCATGGTGCGCTTGGCAAAGGGCTTGATGTTCTCGACCAATTGGTCGCCAGCGTCGATGTCGACGCCCGCGTCGCGGTAGGAAAGGCTGTTGGGAGTGGTGCTCAAGTTGAGTTCTCGCTTTCTAAAAGGTAAAGTGCCGCACGTTTCTAAGTCGCGAATTTTACCCGAAATGACCGTATCCCGCTCTGTTGCCATGCAATGGCTGGCCGTCGCTGTTGTCCTGCTTGCCTTGCTGTATCTGCTCGGCCCCATCCTTGCGCCCTTTGTTGCGGCGGCGATCCTCGCCTACATCTGCAATCCGCTGGTGGGGTGCTTGTGCGGCTGGAAAGTGCCGCGCACGCTGGCGGTGCTGCTGGTGATGCTAGGTTTGCTGCTGCTGTTCGTGGTGTTGCTGCTGATCATGCTGCCCTTGCTGGAAAAAGAGGTGGCTGTACTGATCGCGCGCGTGCCGGAATGGCTGGATGCGGCGCGCAGCCGCTTGCTGCCGCAGCTGCAACAATGGTTCGGCACCGATGTTGCATGGAACAGTTCGGCATTGAAAGATGCTCTGTCGAGCCGTTGGCAAAGCGCGGGCGGGGTGGCGGCGAAACTGTTGCCCTGGCTGGGAGCGGGCGGCGGGGTCCTCATCGCGCAGTTGGTCAATCTGTTGCTGATCCCGGTGGTGATGTTTTATTTGCTGCGCGATTGGCACGGATTGCTGGCGCGAGTGAATGGGCTCATCCCTCGCCATTGGCATGGCAAAGTGGCCGAGATCGCGCTGGAAGTGGATCGTGTGCTGGCCGAGTTCCTGCGCGGACAGGTCGCCGTGATGCTGCTGATGAGTGTGTATTACGTCCTGTTGCTGTGGCTGGTCGGCCTCGACTTTGCCTTGCCCATAGGCATCGTCGCCGGGATGCTGGTGTTCGTGCCTTACCTCGGCATGCTGCTCGGTCTGTTGCTGGCGACCTTGGCGGCGGCGATGCAATTCACCACACTTGGCGATGTGTTGCTGGTGTGGGCGGTGTTCGGGGCAGGGCAATTGCTGGAGGGGATGCTGGTCACGCCTTGGCTGGTCGGAAAACGTATCGGCCTGCATCCGCTGGCAGTGATCTTTGCTTTGCTCGCCTTCGGGCAACTGTTCGGCTTCTTCGGCGTGCTGCTGGCATTGCCGCTGGCCGCCATGCTGCTGGTCGTGCTGCGCCATGCGCGAAACCATTATCTGGCCAGCGAGATGTACAACAAACCATGACTCAATTGTTATTGGGCATCGCCCCCGAGTGGATCCCCACGCTGGAGAACTTCGTCGCCGGGCGCAACGTGGAGTTGCTTGCCGCGCTGCGCCATGCGCTGGCGGCAACGCGGGGCGAGCACGGCCTGTATGTGTGGGGTGAGACGGGCAGCGGCAAGAGCCATCTGCTGCAAGCCGTGATCGAGTGCGCGCGGGCAGCGGGGCAAGCGGCGGTCTATGCCTGCGGCGAGGTACCGCAAGCGGCGCAGGTGGTGGCGGTGGACGATGTGGAAAAGCTGGACGATGCGGCGCAAGTCGATCTGTTCGCGCTATACAACCGCATGCGCGAGAACGGCGGACTATTGCTGGTGAGCGGCAGCCAGGCGCCGGCGTTCCTGCCATTACGCGACGACTTGCGCACCCGTCTGGGCTGGGGTTTGGTGTACCAGGTTCATGCATTGAACGACGCGGAAAAAGCACAAGCCTTGCGGCAGCATGCACAGGCGCGCGGTTTCGAGTTGCCAAACGAAGTGACCACCTATCTGCTGCGGCATGGTCGGCGCGACCTGCCAGCCTTGCTGGAAACCTTGAATGCGCTGGACGAGCATTGTCTGCGCTTGCAGCGCGCGGCATCGGTGCCGTTGTTGAAGGAAGTGATGCAGTCCGATTAACAGACAAGGTGTTGCATCTGTTTCATTATTGACACATTCAACGTAAGGTTGTGACTGGAATTATCGATTTTCAGTAGAATGCGCGGCGGATTGTTCGGTGGTCAATATTTCATTAAAAGAAAAGGGGATGTGATGAAGAAACGTATTTTGTTTGTAGCGTTGCTGAGTACGATGTCGTCCGCGTATTCGCAGGATGGGGCAGTTGATCCGCGATCCATTGGTATGGGTGGTGCGGGTGTCGCAGCCGCCAATGGCTTGAATGCTGTTTACCAGAACCCGTCCGCCTTGGCCGGATTGCCCAAGGAAAAATTCACACTGGAAGCGCCATTCTCATTCCGTTTGCTGGACGAAGGCGATTTGACCAAGAATCTGGATACCCTGAATATCAACGCGAACAATCTGAGCAATGCGATGACGGCGTTCAAAAATTTCAGATTCAAGCAAACGCGCAGCAGGCTGCAACTGCTCTGACAAATTTCGACAATTCCATGAGCTTGTCCAGCAACAAATCACTGATGGGTTCCGTATACGGTGGAGTCTTGCTGGCTCTGCCTAAGCCGACCTTTGCGTTTGCTTTGAAACTCGATGCGAAAGCGGAGTTCGGTGGTGTGTTCAATTACACGAATGGCGACCACACAACCATCGCTAATCTTGCGACTAATTTGAATAACTGCGCTGCTACAGGCACAACAGGCTGTGCTGCTGCCTCCGCGCAAGTTGGTCCTGGCGGTCAGGTCAATGGCTTGACTTCTGACTTTAAGATCCGTGGAGTTGTGATTGGTGAAGTGGGTGTGACAGCTGCACGTCATATCGACGACTGGGCAGGTATCGATCTGGGTATCACGCCGAAATTCATGAAGATCACTTCGTTCGATATGATTTCGAGCGCACAGTCGGGTAATGCCAGCGCCACTTCAACGAGCGGCAACCAGAAGAACGATTCTGCTTTCAATCTTGATTTGGGTGTATCCAAGCAGTACACGAGCGACAAGGGAAACGTTGTTAAAACCGGTGTAGTGGTGAAGAACATGTTCTCGAAGACAATCAAGACCGCATTGGGCAATACCATCGATATCGCTCCACAGGTTACTGTGGGCGGCGCATACGGTACAGGCTGGTTCACAGGAACGATGGATGTGGATGTGATCAAGAACAAGGCATTGGTTGCCGGATTTACCAAAGAATCGCAGTTCGTGCGTTTGGGGGCGGAGTTTGATGCCAAGGGTTGGGCGCAATTGCGTGTTGGTTACCGTCATGACCTTGCGGGCAACTATGCGGGTCTTCCTTCCATCGGCTTGGGTTTGAATCTCAAGCTGTTGAGTGCCGACCTTTCTTTGGCCGCTGCAGGCAAGAAAGAGATGGTTGCCGCTATTCAAGTGGGTACGCATTTCTGATCGAGCTTGATCATTTTGCTGTAGTAGTTTGAAGAGCCTAATGAGGCCTGCAGTGATGCAGGCCTTGTTTTTTGATTTAGGGAGTCATGGTGAATCTAGCTTTATTTGATCTGGACAATACTTTGTTGAGCGGTGACAGCGACTTCGAATGGTCGCAGTTCCTGGTCGATCAGGGGGTGCTCGACCGCGAGTTGTTCGAGGCGAAGAATCTGGCGTTCTATGAGCAATACAAGGCGGGTACGCTGAACATCGCGGAATTCCTGGATTTCCAGCTCAAACCCCTGTCGCGCCATGCGCGCAAGGTGCTGGATGCATGGCACGAAGAATTCATGCGGCGCAAGGTGCGGCCGATGATGGGGCAGGCGGCGCGCGACTTGGTCGCGCAGCATAAAGCGGCCGGCGATGTGTGCGTGATCGTCACCGCCACCAACAGCTTCGTGACCGCGCCCATCGCGCGCGAATTCGGGGTGGAGCATCTGATCGCTACCGATCCGGAAGAGGTGCATGGCGAGTTCACCGGGCGTGTCGCCGGTGTGCCGAGCTTTCGCGAGGGCAAAGTGCTGCGCATGGAGCAGTGGCTGGCCGAGCGCGGCTGGAACTGGGGCAGTTTTGCCGAGACCTGGTTCTACAGCGATTCATTGAACGATCTGCCTTTGCTGGCCAAAGTGCGGCATCCGGTCGCAGTCGATCCCGACGCCACCTTGCGCGCACATGCCGGGAAGCAAGGCTGGCCGGTCATTTCCCTGCGTTAATCGAAAACTCGCGTAGCGATTCGTTTGCCCTTTCTCCCGCTTGCGGGGGAAAGTTGGATAGGGGGAATGGTCAGGGCATGTTTTCACATGCCTTGACCGTAGAGCGTAAGGTCTTGGGGCGCAGTGTATAATTCTGCCCATCGCCGCAGCTTTTGCGGCGATTTCAACTTTTCTGACGATGATAAAAAGACTATTCAAGCGTGTGTTCGGTAAGACTGCTCCGGTGCGTGTGGTGGGTGCGGCGCATGTGATTCCCTTTGAGGAGCACAAGGTAACTCGCGACGGCATCAGCTACGGCGCAAAACGCGTGACCGACGGGTTGCAGGCAGCCGGCTTTCAGGCCTTCGTGGTCGGCGGCGCGGTGCGCGATCTGTTGCTGGATAGAGAACCCAAGGATTTCGATGTGGCGACCGATGCCACGCCGGAGGAAGTGCGCCGCGTATTTCGCCGCGCGCGCATCATCGGGCGGCGTTTCCGGCTGGTGCATGTGATGTTCGGCGAAGAAACGGTGGAAGTCTCCACCTTCCGCCGCGCCATCGAGGCGGAAGATGCCGAGACCGACGAACACGGGCGCATCCTGCGCGACAACGAGTTTGGCGACCAGCAGCAGGATGCGGCGCGGCGCGACTTCACTGCCAACGCCCTGTTCTACGACCCGACCACGCAAGAGATTTTCGACTACCACAACGGCTATGCTGACATCCGCGCCAACACCTTGCGCATGATCGGTGACCCGGAGGTGCGCTATCGCGAAGATCCGGTGCGCATGCTGCGTGCGGTGCGCCTTTCCGCCAAGCTGGGCATGAAGCTGGATCCGGCCACTGCCGCCCCGATCTTCAAGATGAAGGAGTTGTTGAGCAACGTGCCGGAAGCGCGGCTGTTCGACGAGATGCTCAAGCTGTTGTTGTCCGGCCATGCGCTGGAGTGCATCAAGAAATTGCGCGCCATGGATCTGCACCACGGCATGTTGCCGATGCTGGATGTGATCCTCGAGCAGCCGATGGGTGAGAAGTTCGTCATGCTGGCGTTGCAGAACACCGACCAGCGCATCGCCGAAGACAAGCCCACTTCACCGGCTTTCCTGTTCGCCGCCCTGCTGTGGCACGAAGTGCTGGCGGCGTGGAAGGCCAAGCAGGAGGCGGGGGAACGCCCGATCGCGGCGATGCATGCGGCGATGGATGAGGTGCTGGAGCGGCAGCGTGCACAGCTCGCCATCCCGCGCCGTTACGACACGGTGATGAAAGAACTGTGGCTGTTGCAGCCGCGCTTCGAGCAGCGCGGCGGGCAGCGCCCCATGCGCTTGCTGGCGTTGCCGCGCTTCCGTGCCGCTTACGATTTCCTGTTGTTGCGTTGCCAGAGCGGCGAAACGGAAGTCGAGCTGGGAACATGGTGGGAAGAGTATCAACATGCCAGCGACGAACGTCGCGCCGAGATGCTGTTGCCGGACAGCGGCGGCCCCAAGAAACGCCGCCGTCGTACCAAGAAACCCGGCGCAGCGGCGCAAACCGAATTGCCTATAGATTGATGAAGCACGTAGCTTTCATCGGGCTGGGCAGCAATCTGGCTGACCCGGTTGCGCAAGTGTCGCGCGCGCTGGATGCGTTGGGTTGTCTGCCGCAGACGCGTGTGGTGCGGCGCTCCTCGTTGTACCGCAGCGCCCCGGTGGGCTATCTGGAACAACCGGATTTCATCAATGCGGTGGCGCAACTGGAAACGGAATTGAGTGCCGCGCGCCCTGCTGGATGCGCTGCTGGCGCTGGAGCAGGAATGCGGGCGCACGCGCGAGTTCTGCAATGCGCCGCGCACGTTGGATCTGGATGTGTTGCTGTATGACGATCTGATTCATTGCGAGCACGGATTGACCATCCCGCATCCGCAGATGCACCTGCGCGCTTTCGTGTTACAGCCTTTGCTGGAGATTGCGCCGGACTGCGTTATTCCGGGTGTCGGTTCGGCGGCGGCAGCGGCGCGGCACTGCGAGGGACAAACCTTGGAACGGCTGGACGATGCCGCTGAGTAAATACCATTATGTGGTGGTGGAAGGTCCGATAGGCGCGGGCAAGACCAGTCTGGCCAAACGCCTGGCGGAGCATGCCGAG
This sequence comes from uncultured beta proteobacterium, assembly GCA_963721375.1. Taxonomy (GTDB): domain Bacteria; phylum Pseudomonadota; class Gammaproteobacteria; order Burkholderiales; family Gallionellaceae; genus Sideroxyarcus. Next base: position 56,143 of record CAVRIW010000001.1, read on the forward strand.
GCGCAGACCTTGCTGGAGAAACCGCAGGAGAATCCTTTTCTGGCGCGTTTTTACGAAGACCCCGCGCGCTATGCTTTGCCCACGCAATTGTTCTTTCTGTTCCAGCGCATCAATGAAGTGCGCGATCTGGCGCAGATGGACTTGTTCCGCACTCGCACCGTCTCCGATTATCTGTTTGAAAAAGACGCGCTGTTCGCGCGACTTAATCTGAGCGATGACGAGTACACGCTTTATCAATCCATCTATCAAAGCCTCGCTCCGCAAGCGCCTGCGCCTGACCTGGTGATCTATCTGCAGGCTTCCACCGATGCGCTGATAGAACGTGTGCGGCGACGCGGGCACGGTTATGAACGCGCCATTCAGGACGATTACCTGACACGATTGTCGGACAGTTACGGCGAGTTCTTCCACCACTATGAGGCGGCACCTGTGCTGGTGGTGAATAGCGAACGTCTGAATTTTGTGGATAATGCGGATGACTTCCATTTGCTGCTTGAGCGTATCGGCCGGATGCGCGGACAGAGGGAATACTTCAACGTAGGTGACTGATGCATATGCGTACCACTTTGAGCAATCTACAAACCATGCGCAACAAGGGCGAGAAGATCGCCGTGCTGACTTGCTACGATGCCAGCTTCGCCGCGCTGCTGGAGGCCAATGGTGTAGATGTACTGTTGGTCGGCGATTCGCTGGGCATGGTGTTGCAGGGGCACGAGACCACGCTGCCCGTGACCATCTCCGACATGATCTATCACACCGAATGTGTGGCGCGCGGCGCGCAGCAGGTGTTCATCATCGCCGACATGCCATTCGGCACTTCGCAGATCAGTCCGCGCGAGACCTTTGCTTATGCCGCGCAGTTGATGGTGGCCGGTGCGCAGATGGTCAAGCTTGAAGGCGGGGCAGAGATGGTCGAAACCGTGCATTTCCTCACTTCGCGCGGCATCCCGGTATGCGGACATATCGGGCTCACCCCGCAATCCGTGCATCAACTCGGCGGTTACAAGGTGCAAGGCAAGGGCGATGTTGCCGCGCAACAGTTGCTGCAAGACGCACTGGCGCTGCAACAAGCGGGGGCGGGTATGCTGGTGCTGGAAGCCATTCCCGCAGCTCTGGCAGCAGAAGTTACCGCACAACTCAGCATCCCCACTATCGGTATCGGCGCGGGTGTGGACTGTTCCGGTCAGGTGCTGGTGCTGCACGACATGCTGGGCATCTATCCAGGCAAGAAAGCGCGCTTTGTCAAAGACTACATGCCGGGCGCGAGTTCCATCGCTCAGGCGGTCGCGAACTACGTCGCCGAGGTGAAGTCCGGTGCGTTCCCCACTGCAGAACATTCCTTTTGATGAAAATTATCCATTCCGTTTCTGAACTGCGTGCCCGCTTGGCGAACGAGCAGTCAATCGCCTTCGTGCCTACCATGGGCAATTTGCACGAGGGGCACCTCGAGCTGGTGCGTATCGCGCGCGAGCGGGGTAGCTGCGTGGTGGTGAGCATCTTTGTTAACCCGCTACAGTTCGGCCCCAACGAGGATTTCGACAAATATCCGCGCACGCTGGAGGCGGACTGCGCAAAGCTGCAAGGTCTGGCGGATGTGGTGTTCGCGCCATCGGTCACCGAGATGTATTCCGAACAGCAAACCATCTTCGTCGAGCCGCCGCCTGTCGCCGACGAGTTATGCGGTGCCTTCCGCCCCGGTCATTTTCGCGGCATGGCGACGGTAGTGCTGAAACTGTTCAATCTGGTACAGCCGCAGATCGCCATCTTCGGCAAGAAGGATTACCAGCAGCTGGCCATCATTCGGCAGATGGTCTCCCAGTTCAATATGGCTATCGAAATCGTTGGTGCGGAGACATCGCGCGCTGCTGACGGGCTGGCTCTTTCTTCGCGCAACCAGTATTTATCTGCCGGGGAGCGAACTGAAGCGGTTTTTCTGAGTCAAACGCTGCGGAATTTGCGAGATAGCTTGAAAAGTGGCGAGACTACTTACTCCGGTCTGGAAGAGGCGGCGAAGGAGGAACTCGCCACGCGCGGCTGGGAGGTGGAGTATGTGACAGTGCGCAGCCAGGCTGATCTGGGTGTTCCTGCCAAGGGTGAACGCAAGCTGGTGGTGTTGGCAGCGGCGCGCTTGGGCAAGACCCGTCTGATCGATAATCTCGAAGTTTGTCTTTAAGTCACAGACGTTTATAATGCGCGCCCCCCGCAGTATGGGGACGGAGGAGACGACCATGCAGAGAACCATGTTACAGGCCAAGTTGCACCGCGTGCGAGTGACGCAGTCCGAACTGCATTACGAGGGTTCGTGTGCCATCGACGACGACCTGCTGGATGCCTCCGGCATCAAGGAATATCAGGCCATCGACATCTACAACGTCACCAACGGTGAACGTTTCAGTACTTATGCCATCCGCGCCGAGCGCGGTTCGCGCACCATTTCGGTGAACGGCGCAGCGGCACACAAGGCAGCCCCCGGCGACATCCTTATCATCGCCGCTTTCTCCATCTATTCCGAACTGGAATTGCAGAAATACCATCCCACCCTTGTCTACGTAGACGAGCACAACAGCATCATCGCACAGCGCTCGCACATCCCAGTGCAAGCGGCGTAATCCGCCATTTCTTTATTGGTTCCCCCATCGTTCGGATTGCCCGAACGAGTCTGTTTGTTTGCGGCGTGCCTTTTCAATAAAAGTTGACCAATTTATTGTGTTGACTCTTGGGGGCGAGCGAGCGTAGTGTGATCCTGCTGGTTAGAAGAGATGCCAGTTGATGTTTCATGGAGGCACAAATGAAACAGTTCAGAGTGTCACATCTTGCACTGGGATTGCTGAGCAGCTTGCTTGTTTCAGAAGTCCTACGCGTCAAAATATTTCCGATTTACATTCAATTCAATTTCTCACCGGGGCAGCAGTCACGGCTATGTTGGCTGCCGCACAGAATTTGCGATGAGGCAGCAGCATATTGCCGAAGGGTAATGCAAGGTTTTCTTGTAGCGATTCGCCTATAAAGCTTCGGGGGAATAAATGAAACACGTCAAAGTGGTATGTCTTGCGACGGTGTTATTGAGTGGCCTGGCAACATTGGAAACCTCGTACGCTGAAGCATTTCCGGCATCCAATCAATTCGCTGCCTCACCGGAGCAGAAGTATCCCGAGCTCCAGCAACGCGATATGGAGCAAGTCAAGCGTACTGCTGAGCTTGCCGCACGCGAGAAGTTGTTGAGCGATGCCGAAGCGTTGATGAGAGCGGGTAGGCCAGCAGATGCCTATGCATTATTGCAGCCGGCGGAGTTTGATCGGTCTGGTGAAAAACGTTTCGACTACTTGCTGGGGATCGCTGCACTGGATAGCGGCAAACCGGACAAGGCGACACTGGCTTTCGAGCGCGTCCTGGCAGTCGATCCAAATTTCGCCGGAGCACGCTTGGACATGGCGCGAGCCTATTATCAGCTGGGTGATCTGGCGCGTGCCAAGACCGAGTTTGAGTCGGTGATGAAACAGAATCCGCCGCAAGAGGCACGCCTCACCATCCAGAAATATCTGGACGCAATCAGCGCCCGTGAGCAGGCCGAGAGAACGCGCATCACCGCATATTTTGAAGAATCGCTGGGGCACGATAGCAATATCAACGGCGCGACCAGTCAGGCACAAATCCCCGTTCCGGCATTCGGCAATCTGGTGTTCACCCTCAATCCAAGCAGTTTGAAGACAGCAGACACTTACGGCAGCTTTGCAGGTGGTGCCGAGGTGAATCATCTGCTCAATGCCGACTTTGGTTTGTATGCGGGCGCCGATTTGCGTCTGCGCGGCTATCCCGGTCACAACCAGTTCAATTCGCTCGATCTTGCCGCACATGGCGGAGCCTTCTACAACTATGAAGGCGAAGTGTTTCGCCTCGGTCTCATCGGTGACCAGTACCGTATGGGAGTCGGGAACGACCCCAACCGCGACACCAGCGGCCTCACCGCCGAATGGCGGCATCCGGCTGGCCCTAGCGACCAGTTGACGGTATTTGGCCAGTTCACGCAAAACCGTTTCGTCACCAGCGGCATGGAAACGCAGAACCACAATCTGGCCTTGTTCGGCGAGAGTTGGCTGCATGTCATTGCCGATGGCAAGTCGGCGGTGTTCGGCAGCTTATTTGGCGGGCGCGAGGCAGCTGTCGCGGCTGTCACTCCGCTCAATCCGAGTGGTGGCCGTCCCGATGGCAACAAGGCATTGGTCGGGTTGCGTGTAGGCACTCAGATCACCTTGAGTGAGGCATGGGATTGCTTCGCCGGTATCGGCGTGCAGCGCGGCAAATACAACAAGGAGAACCTCGCATTCCTGTCCACGCGCAATGACACCATGTGGGATTTGAATGCGGGGGCAAGTTGGCATTTGGACAAAGACTGGACGGTGCGCCCGCAACTGACGATGTCGCGCAACCAGTCGAACATTGCCATTTACAGTTTTGATCGCACGGATGTCTCGGTGTTGTTGCGCCGGGATTTCAGGTAATTAAATTTTGCATCAAAGAGGTGCGCCATGAAAAACAGCAAACTGCTATTGGGTCTTTCGAGCCTGCTTGTATTGATGTTGCATACGGGTGCAACCTGGGCGGCGACGGCGGGTTATGTGCAATTCGTGAATGGTGCGGTCAGCCTTACATCCACAAAAGGTGTGACACATGCTTTGCAAAAAGGCGAGGCAGTCAGCGAAGGCGACACGATCAACACGGCACGGAATGCTTCGGCGCAAATCAGGATGCAGGACGGCGGTTTCATCGCAGTGCGTCCGGATACCCAGCTCAAATTCGACAGTTTCAAGTTCACGGGTAAAGCAGGCCAACCCGAAAGCAGTTTCTTCTCATTGTTCAGGGGCGGTTTTCGTGCGGTCACTGGTCTGATCGGTCGCGTGAAGAAGCAGGACTATCGGATCAGCACACCGGCAGCCACCATTGGCATACGCGGTACCGACCACGAGACTATCTATTTGCCAGCCAGCATTCCCGGTGCGATGGCTGGGGCATACAGCAAGGTTAATATCGGCGAGACTTCATTGACTACCAATAGAGGCACGATCAACGTGTTGCCCAACCAGATGGGATTTGCCGGCGGACTGAACCAGGTACCGCAGTTGCAACCGATCAACACCACCATTTTTACCGTGGCAGTCGCGCCGCGTGAGGTCAAAGTCAGCAAGGAAAGCAAATCGGGTAGCAAGGAGCAGGGCGCTGGACAAGCCCCGCAAGCCGCACCCAAAGAAGAAAAGGAAACTGCTGGAACCGGGCAGGAGCAACAACCCGCAGTAGAAGCGCCTAGCGAAAAAGCTCCCGCTGCGCCCGAACCGATCCGTGACACAGCCGTGGTGGATAACACCAAGCTGGCGCCAAACATCAACACCACCGTCACTAGCACTGCTGCCGCTGCCGCGCCTGAAAGCGCAATTGAAACGGCAGCCGTCACGCCGCCGGCACCAGCAACAACAGTGCTGCCCGTGACGGCATCCAGTGGCGCGTTGACCTTGAATGCCAGCGCGCAAACAGTGGCTTCCGGTGGCACTACCGTGTCGGTACAGGACGGTGTTTTTTCCGTGCAGGCAAAAACGGCCGCAGACGCGGCGTTGGCTGCGGCTCAAAATTCCGCTGCAGCTGTTGCTGCCGCAGCAAGCGCAAAGACTACGCTGTTGGCTATTGCCACGGTGAGCACGACCGCTGCGACATCGTCTATTGCAACTGCCAACAACGCGATTTCTATTGCCGATCCTTTAGTCACCAGCGCGCTAGCACTGACACCTGCCAATGCGACGACTGCAACCGGCAATGCAACTGCTGCGCAAACAGCAGCCACGACTGCCAACACTCAGGCTGTTGCGGCGCAGACTGCGCTTACTACGCACGGTACTTTTGCTGATTCCACTGCAGCTCCAGCCAATACCGCATTACAAACAGCCAACACGGCGGTGCAAGCCGCCAATACCTTGGTGCAGACCAACGCCGCAACAGTGGCCACGCAAACTACCGCGCTGACTAGTGCCCAAGCAGCGGCGAGTACGGCGCTGAGTAGTGCCAACAGCGGCGTGGCCACGGCGAATAGCACCTTAGGTTCAGTGTCGGCTCAAAACACTGCCATCACTACCGCACAAAGCGGTGCTGTCGCGTTGCTGAGTACCGCGCAGGCTGCGGCATCTGCGGCCAGTTTGGCGGCACAAGCAGCACAGGCTGCATCTACGCAAGCCGCCTCTTTACAGTCGGCAGGCGACCTGACCGGAGCTGCCGCGCAAATGAAGATCGCTCAAGACCAACTCGCGATCGCGCAGTCCCAACAGGCCATTGCGCAAGCGGCATTAACCACATTAGCCACCAGATTGGCCAATGCCCAGGCGGCGCAAACCGCAGCGAGCAATGCAGTGACGAGTTCGGCCAGTGCGGCTAACGCCGCGGCGACTGCGGCAGGCACCGCGCAAACCCAAGCGGGACTTGCCAACACTGCTGCTAACGCAGCCAGTTCCGCGTTCACAACCGTCACCAGCCAATTGGCAGTAGTCACCACAAATGCTGCCACCGTATCAGCCAATGCACCGATCGCGGCTTACAACAACCCGGCCGTGGCGAGCAGCAATTTCGTCGGCCATCTCTCCATGGCGACCCCCGGCACGCCGAGCGGCTACAACATCGCGCACGAGATAAACAATGCCCAGCAGGCCAACACCCAGTTCGTGCTGGATGGCTCCGGCAATCTGGTGGAGATGCGCAGCACATCATTCCAGGTGCAGCCCGTGCAGTCATCGCCAACAACCTCGATTGCCAACGCTGACGTCAAGTGGAGCGGTGGTACGGCAGCCGATACCTTCAAACTGGCCGACAGCAGTATCTATGCGGGGCGCTGGTCAGGTGCCACCGTGACCGTGACGGATCTCGCAAATCCGGCGACGCCGCTCTTGCTGACGCCTTCCAACAGCCTGTGGGCGGTGTTGCTGACGCCAGCCTCGGGCTACGTGCAATCGCTGGTGGGAGCGACCACCTACACCAAGGCCGGCAACACGACGCCGTTCGATGCCGCAGGCTAACCTTGGCACGCTGAACAGCGCGACCTTGAGTGCCAACTTCACCAGCCAGCTGGTGAATGCTGCACTCAACCTGACCATGCCTGCGTCGGCAGCATGGCCGGCACCTATGTGGTCACCGCGAACAACATGCTTATCGACACGGCGGGCGGATTCGGCGGCAACAACTACGTTCCCACCGTCACCTGCAGCGGCACCTGTGCCGCCGGTACCGGAGGTTACAGCGCCAACGTGGGGGGCAGTTTCGCCGGCGTAGCGGCCGCCAGCGCCGGCCTGGGCTACGACATCTGGCCGACCGTAGGCGCAGGCCTGCCTGTGAGCAATCTGGTGCAAGGCATGGTGGCATTCAGTACCGCCACGCCGCCGAGCCGTCGCCCCTGCCGCAGCCTACAACCCCAACCTCATCGCCGTGGAGACGGCGGGAGGCCAGTTCGGGTTCAGCTCATCCTTTACGTCGGCGGGCATGCAGGCAAGACCAGCCGATCTGATGTACGTCACGGGCGCGGCCGGGGGCGCATCAACAAGCGGCGCGCTGTCATCCATGACTCTTCCGCGATATCGGCGGGCGGTTCGCCTATATGTCGACCTTGGCAACGATAACCGGCGGCACCGCGACCAGCGCCAATGCCCCGGCCTATGCCACTACAGGCATCCAGTATGGCGCGTGGACCGGCTATACCGGAGAGCAGAATACGATGTCGTATCTGCTGGGCGGCAAGAACTCGGCAGCTCAGGACTACTGGATGTATGGCCCGCAGGGCTATCTGGACGCGGCGTATTTATCGGGCTCCACTGTGGTGGGCGCGATGGCGGGAACCTTCACTTACCAAGCGGACGGCGCGACGGCCCCAGCCAGCAGGGACACCGGTCTGACTGGTACGCTGACAAGCGCCACGGTCACCGCAAATTTCGTGACCATGCAGGCCAGCGCCAACCTCGGCATCACCATGCCAGGCAACGAGCAGTGGGGGGCCAGCCTCACCAACGTGCCGATAACGGGAGGCGTGTTCAACGCCACGCCCACGGTGACGCATGGCGTGAATGCTGCTCCCGGGACGTGCGCTACCTGTTCCGGCACGGTGACGGGCGACTTCACCGGCCAGAACTACGCCGGCATCCTCCTGACCTACGACCTGTTCAACAATGCACAGATGGCCGGCAGCAACGTGGCTGGGGTGGCGGCGTTGACGCGGAACTGGACGGGGAGCGGGAATCCGGCAGTGACCAACAGCACCACGCCCGCGCCGACCGGCGTGACGATGGTGGCGTCCGGCTTGAGTGGAGGCCAATCTGTAAACTCAGCCACCTTGGCAGGCAACGTGCTGACGGGCTTCGGCAGCTCAGGCGGAACAGCACCCAGCAGCACCTATTCCTACACCACCACGGTGACCTGCCCGACCTGCACCGCCACCGCATCCGGGCAGGTGGCGACCAGCGGCATCTATTACGGCAATTGGACCGCGGGTTCGGTCACGCACTCCTTCAACGCTACCTTCCCCGCCCACCTTCCCCGCGGCTGCAATGCCGCTCTACTGGATCACGGGACCCGAGGCTGGTCCACTGTATCTGCCGCAAGCACTGGTCGGTACAGCAAGTTACACTTTCAACGGCGGACAGGTGAGCAATAGCATGGGCGTGGCGGGAACGGTGATCAGTGCTACTACCGCGCTGACGCTGGATTTCAACAAGCAGACAGTGGGTATCAATCTGGATGTCAGCATTCGCAAGTACCGCAGCAACGCCTGTAATACACGCCTGGAATGCCCAAACCCTGCCGGGCAATGAGGCCGTGTTGGGAAGTGGCCCAGGGGGATAGGCAGCGCAGCTTTCTACGCATCGACCTTCAACAATGGTGGTGGCTCTGGGCTGCTGACCGTTACCGTGGACGGATCGGCCGCCAACGTCATCAGTCCCAGCAGCACCATCAACGGCCAGCTCACCGGCACAGGGCTGACTGGCGCCATCATGAGCTTCAGTTTGGGCGGCATGCTCAGCGGCGCGACGACCACCTTGAGAACATCAACGGCGTGGCCGCTTTCACTGGCACTGCTGCCAACACCGCCACGCCGCATCGTTATGTGCCACTTCGTCTTACGATCCATTTACGGCCGTGCCGCAGCCGATACTCGGTTTCTATGCCAACAATTCGGCACGTGTTACGCAGGACGGAACTGGCAACCTGACCCAGTTCGATACCCAGTTCATCAGCAACAATAGTGGCGGCAGTTCGATGACCTTTGCCAGCAATACCAGCACGCTGACCGATCACGGTACCGACCCGGTGAGCGGCATCAGCTGGGGGCGCTGGGCCGGTGGCACGATCAATGCCACCGATCGTCAGACCGGCGTCCTTACTCCCGTGACACTGACTGGCAGCCTGCACTGGATCGCCGAGCCGGTGGCGACTGCGGCCACGACCTTGCCTACGACCGGAACCTACACCTACACCCACGTTGGCGGCACCTTTCCCACTGATAATCTGGGCAATGTAGGTACATCTCCGGCAACCGCGACCCTCAGCGCCAACTTCACTGCGCAAACGGTGAATCTGGGGGTGAGTGCGTCGACGGTAGCAGGTACAACCTTGAGCGCGACGGGTGCCAATGTCCCCATCATCCAAAAGACAGTGTTCTATGCTTCCAGTCAGGAACCGGCTGCCAGCACGTCGCATTTGGCAGTGACCTGTACCGGCACTTGCGGCGCGACGCTGGGCGGAACGGTGATCGGCAAGTTCACCGGCGCGGCGGCAATCGGTGCAGCAATGACATATGGCCTGCAAAACGGCAGCAGCACGATCTCCGGTGTGGCGGCATTCCATCGTTGAACGTAATCGAGTCGCAAAACAAAAGCCCCGCTTCGGCGGGGCTTTTGTTTGGATGGTTACAGCAAAATCAGATGCGTTTGGCCAGTTCGGCTGCTTTGCCCAGGTAGGTCTCCGGGCTGAGCGCCTGCAGGCGTTGCTTTCTCCGCTTCAGGGATATCCAGCGTCTCGATGAATGCAGCCAGGCTCTCGCGGTTGATGCCGCCCTTGCCGCGCGTGAGTTCCTTCAGCTTGTCGTAGGCGTTCTCGATGTTGTAGCGGCGCATCACGGTCTGGATCGGTTCGGCCAGCACTTCCCAGCTGTTGTTCAGTTCTTCGGCCAGGCGCTGCGGATTGGCTTCCAGCTTGTTCAATCCTTTCAGGCAGGACTCGTATGCCAGCAGGGTGTAGCCCAGTGCCACGCCCATGTTGCGCAACACGGTGGAGTCGGTGAGGTCACGCTGCCAGCGCGAGATCGGCAGCTTCTCCGAGAGATGTTTGAGCAGCGCGTTGGACAGGCCGAGGTTGCCTTCCGAGTTTTCGAAGTCGATCGGGTTGACCTTGTGCGGCATGGTGGAGGAACCGACTTCGCCCGCCACTACTTTCTGTTTGAAATAACCCAGCGAGATGTAGCCCCAGATGTCGCGATTCAGGTCGATGAGGATGGTGTTTGCGCGCGCATAGGCATCGTACAGTTCGGCCATGCAATCGTGCGGCTCGATCTGGATGGTGTAGGGGTTGAATGTTATTCCACGCGCCTCGACGAAGCGTTTGGCGAAACTTTCCCAATCCACATCGGGATAGGCGGACAGATGTGCGTTGTAGTTGCCCACCGCGCCGTTGATCTTGCCAAGTATCTCGACAGCGGCGATGCGCGCATGGGCGCGGCGCAGGCGATACACGACGTTGGCCATTTCTTTGCCCAGCGTGCTGGGTGTGGCGGTCTGGCCGTGGGTGCGGCACAGCATGGGCAGGTCGGCATGCTGGTGCGCGAGATGTTGCAGGCGTTCGATCAAGACGTGCAGCGCGGGCAACATCACTTCCTTGCGCGAGTGGCCGAGCATCAGCGCGTGGCTCAGATTGTTGATGTCTTCCGAGGTGCAGGCGAAGTGGATGAATTCCAGCGCCTTGGCAGTTTCCGGGTTGTCGGCAAGTTTCTCGCGCAGCCAGTATTCGATGGCTTTCACGTCGTGATTGGTGCGGCGTTCGATGGCTTTGATCTGCTCGGCATCCGCTTCGGAGAACTGTGCAGCGAGCTGGTCAAGCTGGGCGATGGTCGCGATGGAGAACGGCGGCAGCTCCTGGATGCTGGTTTCGGCACTCAAGGCTTTGAGCCATTCGATCTCGATCAACACGCGGTAGCGGATCAGTCCGTACTCGCTGAAATAGCCGCGCAGGCTTTCTACTTTACTGTGGTAACGCCCATCCAACGGGGAAAGTGCGGTGAGTGCCGAGAGAGTCATGATGTATAGCTCGAAAAGTTTCAGGCGCGCATTTTACGTGAAAGCGCGCCATTGCGCAGGGTCAGGCCGGTGTTTGATTCAGGTACAGCGTGCGTGTGGGGAAGGCGAACTCGGCACCGTGCCTGGCGACGATGGCCGAAACCTGCAGCAGTACCTCCTGTTTTACTGCATGGAAGCGCGCCAGCTCGGTCGCCTGGCTGAAAGCCTGAATGATGAAATTGAGCGAGGAGTCGGCGAATTGGTCGAAGGCGACGACCACGGCTTGCCCGGTGTCGATCCCCGGATGGTTCTGCAACATAGTCTGCACTTCCTCGACGATAGCGCTCATCTTGTCCAGATCGTCGTAGCGCAGGCCGATGACTTCGCGGATGCGGCGGTGCGACATGCGCGAGGGATTCTCCACCACGATGGATGTGAACAAGGCATTGGGCACATAGATCAGCGCCATGTTGGCTGAACGAATACGCGTCTGACGCCAGCCGATGTGTTCCACCTTGCCTTCGATCTGGCGATCCGGCGAGCGTATCGTCTCGCCCACGTTGAACGGCCGATCCAGATGGATCATCAGGCCGCCGAAGAAATTGGCCAGCAGATCCTTGGCGGCGAAACCCACCGCGATACCACCCATGCCGCCGAACGCCAGCACGCCGGAGATGCTGAATCCCAGCGTCTGCATCACTGCCAGTATGGCGACCACGATCACCACGATGCGCGACACCTTGCTCAACCCATCCACCGTGGTGCGATCCACTTCTTCCCCTGCCAGGGTGCGGGTGGCGACCACGTTGTCCGCGAGTTCTCGGATCAGTTTGAACAGGAACCAGGCGATACAGATCACGACGCCGATATTGCGCGCGGGGGCGATATATTCCAGCAACTGTTCGCCGGTCTGGCGATGGATCAGGTGCAGCGCGAAGGAGATGCCGCCCAGCCAGATCAGCACGGGCAGCGGTCTGCGTGCCGCTTCGATCAGCGAATCGTCCCAGATGTTGTTGGTGCGTGTCGCGATGTGCTCGGCGTGCCGTAATACGCGGCGCGCGATGAAGTGTGCCGCGATGGTGGCGACGAGCACCAGCAGCAAACGGATGACTTCTGGACTCAGGTATTCGGACATGGTGTCTCCTTGGTGGATTACTTGATGATGCCGCCGCCCAGACAGATTTCGCCGTCATAGACCACGACGGATTGGCCGGGCGTGACCGCCCATTGCGCTTCGTCGAAGGTGAAGTGCGCGGCATCATGCGCACTGAGTGCGATGCGGCAAGGCGCATCCTGCTGGCGATAGCGTGTCTTCGCGGCGTAAGCGCGTGTGGTATCAGGTGCGTGACCGCTGATCCAGTGCATCTCCAGCGCGTCCAGTTGCGGGTTGAGCAGCAACGGGTGGTCGTGTCCCTGCACCACGATCAGGCGGTTGCGCTGCATGTCCTTGCCCGCCACGAACCACGGTTCGCCCGTCGTCTCGCGCGAGCCGCCGATGCCCAAGCCTTGGCGCTGACCGATGGTGTAGAACGACAGGCCGATATGCTGTCCGACCACCTTGCCTTCCGGGGTAAGCATGTCGCCCGGTTTGGTGGGCAGGTACTGAGTCAGGAATTCGCGGAACGGACGCTCGCCGATGAAGCAGATGCCGGTGCTGTCCTTCTTCGCATAATTCGAAAGGTTGTGTTCGCGCGCGATGTCGCGTACCTGCGACTTGAGCAGTTGCCCCAGCGGGAACATGGCTTTGCACAGTTGTTGCTGGTTCAGGCGGTGCAGGAAATAGCTCTGGTCCTTGCTGTCGTCCCTGGCCTTGAGCAGCTGGAACGATCCATCGACTTCGCGCACCTGCGCGTAATGTCCGGTGGCGATGGCGTCCGCGCCCAAGCGGATGGCGTGGTCCAGAAAGGCTTTGAACTTGATCTCGGAATTGCACAGGATGTCCGGGTTCGGCGTGCGTCCGGCTTCGTATTCGCGCAGGAAATAGCTGAACACGCGGTCCTTGTATTCCTTGGCGAAGTTCACCGCCTCGATGGGGATGCCGATGGTGTCGGCCACCGAGACCGCGTCGATCAGGTCCTGGCGCGAGGAGCAGTATTCGCTGTCGTCATCGTCCTCCCAGTTCTTCATGAACAGGCCGATGACCTCGTAGCCCTGCTGTTTCAGCAGCAGCGCGGTGACGGAGGAATCCACGCCGCCGGACATGCCGACGACGACGCAACGCTTACTCATAGTGGGTGATCAGGTCCAGCGGATAGCGCTTGCCTGCGAGATAGTCTTCCACGCAGCGCAGGATCAGCGGGCTGCGGTGGCGCGATTGCGTGGCGCGGATCTCGTCCGGTGTCATCCATACGGCGCGCACGATGCCTTTGTCCAGCGCGCGTTCCGGATGATGGGCGAGGATGCGTCCGCCGAAAGCGAAGCGCAGGTAGGTAGTATTGGAAGCTGTCGAATGCCAGCGATAGACGCCGATCAGGAATTCCGGCTCGAAATCGTAGGCCGATTCTTCCAGGACTTCACGTGCAGCGCCTGCGGGCAGGGTTTCGTTGGGTTCCCAATGTCCGGCAGGTTGATTGAACAGCAGGCCTTGCGGGGTATGTTCTTCCACCAGTAAGAACTTGCCATCCTGTTCGAGGACGGCGGCGACGGTGGCGTGTGGTTTCCAGATCATGGTGCGATTTTAAACGAAATAAAAAAAGGCAGGGTCGCCCCTGCCTTTTTTGCTTGCAGCGATATTACTTGGCAGCTGCAGCAGCCTTTGCCTTCTTGGCTGTGCTTTTTGCCGGCTTTCTTACCAGCCTTCTTTAGCGGCAGGCTTTGCTGCTTCAGCCTTGGCAGGAGCAGCGCATGGCAGCAGGAGCAGCAGCAGGAGCGGTAGCAGCAGGAGCAGCTGCAACAGCGGAGAAAGAAACAGCAGCGAAAACAGCGGCGATCAGAGTGGACAGCAGTTTCATTTTAGGCTCCAGTATTAAGTAGGTTGGTAAACGTTTATGACACTACTCGTGTCGGGAGCAACAACGCAGCCGCGTTTCATTGCGTTGACAAGCGGACGAACTAAAGGGAATTTTGTTTGGTGCCGGGGGGGGGAATCGAACCCCCACGCCCTTTCAGGCACCGGATTTTGAGTCCGGCACGTCTACCAGTTCCATCACCCCGGCAAGAGTGTATTTCCCAGTGTTGCACCGGATTCAGGCTGACTCCACCGCTTGTGCGGTTTTGATCCGGCATGGGAAGGGCGCGAATTATCCATGAAACGGGGTTCTTCATCAACTACAATGCGCGCCTTTATTTTTGCCAGGGTATTTGGCCTGCTATGCGTACCGATGAATTTCGACTTCGAACTGCCCGAGCGATTGATCGCCCAGCATCCGCCCGTGCGGCGCGGCGCGAGCCGGTTGCTGCGTATCGGCAAGGGGGCTTTCGAAGACGGTGCGTTCGCCGAGTTGCCGCAATCGTTGCACGAGCATGATCTGCTGGTATTGAACGACACCCGCGTGTTGAAGGCTCGCTTGTTCGGCAAGAAAGAAACGGGCGGTCAGATCGAGGTGATGGTCGAGCGCGTACTGGGCGAGCATGAGGTGCTGGCTCAGGTGCGCGCCAGCAAAACTCCCAGAACGGGCAGTCAATTCGTACTGGCTGATGCTGTTCAAGTGACTGTGCTGGGGCGCGAGGGTGAGTTCTTTCATTTGCGCTTCGAGGGCGAGCAGACCGTGGATGCCGTGCTGGAGCGCTACGGCAAGCTGCCGTTGCCGCCTTACATCACGCACGCCGCCGAGGCCGAGGATGATGAGCGCTACCAGACCGTGTTCGCGCGCGAGCAGGGGGCGGTCGCCGCGCCCACGGCGGGGCTGCATTTCGACCAGGCTATGCTGGATGCATTGCGAGCCAAGGGCGTGCAGATCGCCTATGTCACGCTGCATGTCGGGGCGGGCACGTTCAAGCCGGTACGGGCAGAGAATGTCGCAGACCACGCCATGCACAGCGAACGCTATACCGTGCCGCAGGCGACGGTGGATGCCGTCAAACAAGCCAAAGCGAACGGGGGGCGTGTGGTGGCCGTGGGCACGACCAGCTTGCGCGCACTGGAAAGTGCGGCGGCTGGCGGGGAGTTGGTAGCCGGGTCGGGCGAGACGCGCATCTTCATCACCCCCGGCTATCGTTTCAGGGTAGTGGAAGTGCTGCTGACCAATTTTCACCTGCCGCGTTCCACGCTGCTGATGCTGGTGTGCGCCTTTGGTGGCATGGATAAGATGCTTGCCGCGTATCGTCATGCGGTGGCAGCAGGAGTATCGCTTCTTCAGTTATGGCGATGCGATGTTGATCGAGAGAGAACAATGAAGCTAACAACATATCCACCACAAGACACAAAGTAAAACCAATGACGCCATGGGAGCTGATGCATCAGAAGGCTATTTCGGTTCCGATTTTCTCTGTGCCTTGTGTCTCTGTGGTGAAAGGTTATGAAATTTACATTACACAACACCTCAGGCGCTGCCCGTCGCGGCACAGTGGAGCTGGCACACGGCAAGGTCGAGACGCCGGCCTTCATGCCGGTCGGCACTTATGGCACGGTGAAGGCGATGTCGCCGCAGGAGCTGAAAGACATCGGCGCGCACATCGTGCTCGGCAACACCTTCCATCTGTGGCTGCGTCCAGGGCTGGAAGTGATCGCGGCGCATGGCGGACTGCATCAGATTCATGGGCTGGGATGGTCCTATCCTCACCGACTCCGGCGGCTTCCAGGTGTTCAGCCTGGGCGAGTTGCGCAAGATCACCGGCGGCGGGGTGGAGTTCCGGTCGCCGGTGAACGGCGACAAGTGCTTCCTGTCGCCGGAAGAATCCATGCGCATCCAGAAGGTGCTCAATTCCGACATCGTGATGATCTTCGACGAATGCACGCCGTATCCGGCGGACGAGCAGGTCGCCGGGCGTGTCCATGCGTCTGTCGCTGGGCTGGGCGGAGCGCAGCAAGCGCGCGCACGAGGGCAATCCCAACGCGCTGTTCGGCATCGTGCAGGGCGGCATGCACGAGCATCTGCGCGACGAATCGCTGGCGGGGCTGACCAACATCGGTTTCGACGGCTACGCCATCGGCGGGTTGTCGGTGGGCGAGCCGAAGGACGACATGCTGCGCGTTCTCAAGCACACCGCGCCGCAATTGCCGCAGGACAAGCCGCGCTACCTGATGGGTGTGGGCACGCCGGAAGATCTGGTGGCGGCGGTGGGCGAGGGCATCGACATGTTCGACTGCGTGATGCCGACGCGCAACGCGCGCAACGGCCATCTGTTCACCCGCTTCGGCGACGTGCGCATCAAGAACGCGCAATACCGGATGGATACGCGACCACTGGACGAGCGCTGCACCTGTTACACCTGCCGCCATTTCTCCCGTGCTTACCTGCATCACCTGCACCGTTTGGGCGAGATACTCGGCGCACGCCTCAATACCATCCACAACCTGCACTATTATCAGGAGCTGATGCGCGACATCCGCGCGGCCATCGAAGCCGGTCGCTATGCCGAGTTCCAGGCCGCATTCAGCTTGGCGCGCAGTGGCCAATCGGCTTCGTGATAGAATGCGCGCCTTTATTTTTTGTCATTCATTTTGGAGAGTAATCAGATGATTTCGATCAGCGAATTGTTTATCAGCAATGCATATGCAGAAGGCGCAGCAGCCCCTCAAGGCGGCGGTTTCATGGAGTTCCTGCCTTTGGTCGCACTGTTGGCCGTGTTCTATTTCCTCATCCTGCGCCCGCAGCAAAAGCGCGCCAAGGAACACAAAGCCATGATGGAAGCGCTGCAGAAGGGCGATGAAGTCGTCACTATCGGCGGCATGCTGGGGACCGTGACCAAGGTCGGCGAAGATACGTGGCGATCGAGATCGCTGACAACGTCGTCATCCAGGTGCAAAAGGCCGCAGTTCAGACCGTGTTGCCCAAAGGCACGATCAAATCCATCTGATCCCTCGAACTCCCCTAACGCTGTAAGCAAGGTGCTGTAATGAACCGCTATCCGCTCTGGAAATATCTGCTGATCTTGTTCGCGCTGGTCATCGGTCTGGTGTATGCCCTGCCCAATCTGTACGGCGAGTCGCCTGCAGTGCAGGTGTTGCCATTGCGTTCCAATCTGAAAGCGGATACGGCTTTGCTGCAGCGCGTGCAAGAAGCGCTTGCAGGCCGCACAGCTTGCGCCGGAAGCGCTGTCGCTGGATGCGACCAGCGTCAAGGCGCGTTTTGCCGACACCGATAGCCAGCTCAAGGCGAAAGACGTGTTGCATGCAGCTTTGGGCGAGGACTACGTGGTGGCGCTGAACCTGCTGTCGCGTTCGCCGCAATGGCTGGCCAACTTTGCCTCGCCGATGTACCTCGGTCTGGACTTGCGCGGCGGCGTGCATTTCCTGATGCAGGTGGATATGAAAGCCGCGCTGGACAAGGCGCTGGAATCCGCTTCCAGCGACATTCGCAGCACCCTGCGCGAGGCGAACATCGCTTATTCGGGCGTGAGCCGCGAAGGCAGTGCGGTCACCACCAAGTTCCGCGATGCGGCAGCGCGCAGCAAGGGCGAGATCGAACTCAAGCAGCGTTTCGGCGGACTGGAGTTCGTGCGAACGCGAAGTCGGCGGCGAATATCTGTTGGAGGCGACGCTCAAGCAGCAGGAGCAGTTGCGCATCCAGGAATCCGCCGTGCAGCAGAACCTGGTCACCCTGCGCAACCGGGTGAACGAACTGGGCGTGGCCGAGCCGGTGATCCAGCAGCAGGGCGTGGATCGCGTGGTGGTGCAGTTGCCCGGCGTGCAGGACACGGCACGCGCCAAGGACATTCTGGGACGCACCGCGACCCTGGAAGTGCGCCTGGTGGATGACGAACACCAGATCGGTTTTGGCTCGGTCGCGCCGTTCGGCACCGAGATATTCAAGGAGCGTGACGGTACGCCGCTGCTGGTGAAGAAGAGCGTGATCCTGACCGGCGAGCGCATCAACGATGCCCAGCCCGGTTTCGACAGCCGCAACAACGAACCCGCCGTGCATATCAATCTGGATGCGGTCGGTGCGCGCAAATTCAAGGAAGCGACGCGCGAGAACGTCGGCAAGCGCATGGCCATCATCCTGTTCGAAAAGGGCAGGGGCGAGATGGTCACCGCGCCGGTGATCCGCGAAGAGATCGGCGGCGGACGCGTGCAGATCAGCGGCAGGATGAATACCACCGAAGCGCAGGATACCGCGCTGCTGTTGCGCGCCGGTGCACTGGCGGCACCGATGGAGATCATCGAAGAGCGCACGGTCGGCCCCAGCCTGGGTGCGGACAACATCAAGCGCGGCTTCGATTCCACCAAGATCGGTTTCATCGCCATCGCCATCTTCATGATCGTCTATTACCTGATGTTCGGCACTATCTCGGTGCTGGCACTGGGGGCGAACCTGCTGTTGCTGGTCGCGCTGCTGTCCATGCTGCAGGCCACGCTGACGCTGCCGGGTATGGCGGCTATCGCGCTGACGCTGGGTATGGCGATCGATTCCAACGTGCTGATCAACGAGCGCATCCGCGAGGAGTTGCGCATCGGCGTGCCGCCGCAGGCAGCGATCCATGCGGGTTATGACAACGCTTTCGCCACCATCCTCGACTCCAACATCACCACGCTGATCGCCGGTATCGCGCTGTTCATGTTCGGTTCCGGCCCGATCAAGGGCTTCGCCGTGGTGCTGTGTCTGGGTATTCTGACTTCGATGTTCAGCGCGGTGCTGGTGTCGCGCGCGCTGGTCAATCTGATCTACGGTCGCAAGGCGCGTCTTAACAAAGTCGCCATCGGCTAAGGGGAAACGACATGGAATTCTTCAAGATCAAAAAAGACATCCCGTTCATGAGTTATGGTCGTTACACCACGACCATCTCGCTGGTGACCTTCCTGTTGGCGGTGTTCTTCCTCGCCACCAAGGGGCTGAACTTCGGCGTGGACTTCACCGGCGGTACGGTGATGGAAGTGCATTACGCCCAATCCGCCGATCTGGACAAGGTGCGCGGACAACTCGGCAGCATCGGTCTGCACGATGCGCTGGTGCAGAACTTCGGTTCCAGCAAGGACGTGCTGATCCAGGTGCCGCTCAAGCAGAACAAGGTCGGCGCCAAGCTTTCCGAACAAGTGCTGGAGTCTTTGCGTGCACAGGATGCCAGCGTCGAATTGCGTCGCGTCGAGTTCGTCGGCCCGCAGGTCGGCAAGGATCTGGTGGAGAACGGCGCGATGGCGCTGTTGCTGGTTTCCCTGGGTATCGTCGGTTATCTGTGGCTGCGCTTCGAATGGAAGTTCGGCGTAGCGGCGATCATCGCCAACTTGCATGACGTGGTCATCATCCTCGGTTTCTTCGCCTTCTTCCAGTGGGAGTTTTCGCTGTCGGTGCTGGCAGCGGTGCTGGCGGTGCTGGGCTACTCGGTGAACGAATCGGTGGTGGTGTTCGACCGGATCCGCGAGAACTTCCGCAAGATGCGCAAGACCGAAGTGCACGAGATCATCGACAACGCCATCACGCGCACCATGTCGCGTACCATCATCACCCACGGCTGCACCCAGATGATGGTGACCTCCATGTTGTTCTTCGGCGGCGAAACGCTGCATTACTTCGCGCTGGCGCTGACCATCGGCATCCTGTTCAGTATCTATTCCTCGGTGCTGGTCGCCAGCCCATTGCTGATGATCTTCGGCGTATCGCGCGAAGACTTCATCAAGCCGGAAAAGACCGAAGCCGAAGAAGTCCTTCCTTAATATCCTCCGAACTCCCTCCCTCGCCCCCTTGCGGGAGAGGGCTGGGGAGAGGGGAGTTCCGGATCATTCATTATGGATATCCTCGCCACTTTCATCGACATCGTCCTGCATCTGGACGCGCATCTTCTGGTGCTGGTGCAGGAGTATGGCCTGTGGGTCTACGCCATCCTGTTCGTCATCATCTTCGCCGAGACGGGGCTGGTCGTCGCGCCGTTCCTGCCGGGCGATTCACTGCTGTTCGTGACGGGTGCGCTGTGCGGCATGGGCTCGCTGGAGCTGCAGATCCTGATGCCGTTGCTGGTGTTGGCTGCCTTCAGCGGCGACAACACCAACTACTGGATCGGTCGCCTGCTCGGGTTGCGCCTGCTCAATAAAGCCAGCCCGCGCTTCATCAAGCACGAACATCTGGAAAAGACGCACCTGTTCTTCGCCAAGCACGGCGGCAAGACCATCATCTTCGCGCGCTTCCTGCCCATCATCCGCACCTTCGCCCCGTTCGTGGCGGGCATCGGCACCATGAGCTACCGCTTGTTCGTGATGTTCAGCGCGCTGGGCAGTCTGGCCTGGATCGGCAGCCTCACGCTGGCCGGTTACTTCTTCGGCAACATCCCCATCATCAAGAACAACCTCACCTTGATGATCATCGTCATCATCTTCATCTCGTTCATTCCGGCGATCCGCGAATTCATTCGCCATCGCCGGGCAGCCAACTAAACGACGTAGGCATCAGCGGGGAGTCTCTGGATTCCCCGCAACTTCGTAGCATCCCAATTCTGAATCGCCCAATCCAGTACCGTTTTCACATCGCTGCCAGCCAGGTTGGCGGGTGGTCGCTGTTGCAGGAAATCCAGCACGCGCAGCAACGTCGCCACAGCTTGTGAACTATCCACCGGCGTAGCCAGCGTCTGCTTGCTCAGCTTCTCTCCCGCTTCATTCACCGCGATGGGCAAGTGCATGTAATGCGGCGTGGATAAACCAAGCAAGCGTTGCAGATGGATCTGGCGCGGTGTGGAAGCCAGCAGGTCGGCACCGCGCACGATATGCGTGATGCCCTGGAACGCATCGTCCACCACCACCGCGAGCTGATAGGCGAACAGGCCGTCGGCGCGCTTCACCACGAAATCGCCGATCTCGCTTTCCAGGTGCTGGGCGATGCGGCCTTGCAGCGCATCGTCGAATTCGATTATTCCGTCAGTACCCGGCAGATCGTCATTCCGGCGCAGGCCGGAATCCAGCAATTCAAAATGCCTTTGATTTAAACCCACTGGATTCCGGCCTGCGCCGGAATGACGGGGCGGGATGTCAGTGCGCACCCGCCACGCCCGTCCTTCGCGCCCAGCAGGGATGCCATGGCGGCAAGTGCCGGGATAGACCGGCCCCTCGATGCCGTTCAATGCCGAATCCGCAATCTCCTTGCGCGTGCAGCAGCACGGATATACCGCACCGCTGTCTTGCAGCTGGCGCAACGCCTCTTCATAGGCCGTCCGTGCGCTGGCTCTGGTAAATGACAGGTTCGTCGCTATGCAGGCCGAACGCTTCCAGCGTGCGCAGGATGTCGTCCGCCGCACCCGGCACGCAACGCGGCGTATCGAGGTCTTCCATGCGCACCAGCCAGGTGCCGTGGTGATGTTTCGCGTCGAGATAGCTGCCGACGGCGGCGACGAGTGAGCCGAAGTGGAGGGGGCCGGTGGGGGAGGGGGCGAAGCGCCCGCGATAGTCAGAACGTTCCATTCGCTGCTACGTAGAATGATTCGAGCTTGCAGTAGCTTTGTTGACTCGCAATATTCCCAGAGTTCTACATCGTGTGGGATTGCGATGCTTGTATGTCTCTAGGTAGTTGAAGCTAGGCTTTTCAACCTTGTTCGTTGCGGTGATCATAGAACGAAGCATAATTTTTCTGTAGTCTTGAGGGGCTGCCTTGCGAAATTAAGTGACATAGCCTGATTCCAAACAGTCATCTTTGACGCTTGGAACATCTGTTGCGCAGTTGTCACAGCGATGGAATTTGCACTCAACGAGAATCTTTTGTTCATCGCAGCCTCCATCGAAAGCGTGGAAGCATTTTTATCGTGGCTACTAATGCCGACCTCAACTTTGTGATTCAGTCTGAGCGGAATACCCAGCGTGGCAATCAAAAAGACTTGGTGCACGAAGTTGCAAATTCGCAGCCCAACCATGAAGCCAAAAGGATTCTAGCTAGTGCTAATGCGTTAGGCAAATGATTGTCCTTCATTCGTATTGAGAGCTACGCCAGCCACGGCCTCTTCCTCAAACTCCAGCACCACCTTGCCATCCTTCACATCCACGGTGACCTTGCCGCCGTTCGCCAGCTTGCCGAACAGCAGTTCGTCGGCCAGCGCGGAGCGGATGGTGTCCTGGATCAGGCGCGCCATCGGGCGGGCGCCCATCAGCGGGTCGAAGCCGTTCTCGGCGAGGTGATCCTTGAGCGCATCGGTGAACAGCGCGTCCACTTTCTTCTCGTGCAGCTGTTCTTCCAGTTGCATGAGGAACTTGTCCACCACGCGCAGGATGACTTCCTTGTCCAGCGGTGCGAAGGAGACGATGGCATCCAGACGGTTGCGGAATTCCGGCGTGAACAGGCGCTTGATGTCGACCATCTCGTCACCAACCGAGGAGGACACTTTGGTGAAGCCGATCTGTGTCTTGTTCAAAGCTTCCGCACCCGCGTTGGTGGTCATGATGATGACCACGTTGCGGAAGTCGGCCTTGCGTCCGTTGTTGTCGGTGAGCGTGCCGTGATCCATCACTTGCAGCAGGATGTTGAAGATGTCCGGGTGCGCCTTTTCGATCTCGTCCAGCAGCAGCACGCAATGCGGTTGCTTGCTGATGGCTTCGGTGAGCAGGCCGCCCTGGTCGAAACCGACATAGCCGGGCGGTGCGCCGATCAGGCGCGACACGGCATGGCGTTCCATGTATTCGGACATGTCGAAGCGGTGTATCGGCATGCCCATGCTGTAGGCGAGCTGGCGCGCCACTTCGGTCTTGCCGACGCCGGTGGGGCCGGAGAACAGGAAGCTGCCGATGGGTTTTTGCGGATTGCCGAGGCCGCTGCGCGACATCTTGATGGCGCGCGCCAGTGCGTCGATGGCCTTGTCCTGGCCGAACACGGTGGCCTTCAGGTCGCGATCCAGATTCTTCAGCGCGTTGCGGTCGTCGTGCGACACGGTGCGCGCCGGGATGCGCGCGATCTTGGCGATGATCTCTTCGATCTCGTGCTTGCCCACGATCTTCTTCTGCTTGGATTTCGGCAGGATGCGTTGCGCCGCACCGGCTTCGTCCAGCACGTCGATGGCCTTGTCCGGCAGGTGGCGGTCGTTGATGTAACGCGCGGAAAGTTCGGCGGCGCTGGTGATGGCGGCGGCGCTGAACTTGATGCTGTGGTGTTCTTCGAAGCGCGACTTCAGACCCTTCAGTATCTCGATGGTCTGTTCCACCGAAGGTTCGGACACGTCGATCTTCTGGAAGCGGCGCGACAGCGCGGAGTCCTTTTCGAAGATGCCGCGATATTCCTGATAGGTGGTCGCGCCGATGCATTTCAATGCACCGCTGGATAGCGCGGGCTTGAGCAGGTTGGAGGCATCCATGGTGCCGCCGGAAGCAGCACCCGCGCCGATCAGGGTGTGGATCTCGTCGATGAACAGCACCGCGTTCGGCGCATCCTTCAGTTCTTTCAGCACGGCTTTCAGGCGTTGCTCGAAATCGCCGCGATATTTGGTTCCGGCCAAGCAATGAACCCATGTCCAGCGAATAGACATGCGCATCTTTCAGGATGTCCGGGATGTCGCCTTCGACGATGCGGCGTGCCAGCCCTTCGGCGATGGCGGTCTTGCCCACGCCAGCTTCACCCACCAGCAGCGGGTTGTTCTTGCGGCGACGGCACAGCGTCTGGATCACGCGCTCCAGTTCCATGTCGCGTCCGATCAGCGGATCGATCTTGCCGGCCAGCGCATGTGCATTGAGATCCAGCGTGTAATTCTTGAGCGCGCTTTCGCCGTTCTGTTCCTGCTCCGCCTCATTGTCGGTTGCTGTCTTGTGGGTGGCAGGCTGCGCTTCGACGGTTTTGTTGATGCCGTGCGCGATGTAGTTCACCACGTCGAGGCGGGTGATGGCGCGCTGGTTGAGGAAATACACCGCATGCGATTCTTTCTCACCGAACAGGGCCACCAGAATATTGGCGCCGGTCACTTCTTTTTTGTTGGTGGATTGCACATGCAGGATGGCGCGCTGGATGACGCGCTGGAAGCCGACGGTGGGTTGCGTATCCACTTCGCCGGTCCCGGTACGACCGGAGTGTGCGTTTCGATATGCTGCGCCAGCACCGCGCGCAATTCTTCAATGTCAGCACCGCAGGCACGCAGCACATGTGCTGCGGAAGGGTTGTCCAGCATCGCCAGCAGCAGATGCTCGACAGTGATGAACTCGTGACGCTTCTGGCGCGCTTCGACGAAGGCGAGATGCAGACTGACTTCCAATTCTTGCGCGATCATTTTAGTTTTCCTCCATGTGACACCGTAAGGGATGCCCATGTTGTGTTGCGTATCCGACTACCTGATTCACCTTGGTTTCCGCGATGTCCCTGGGGTACAGGCCGCATACCGCAGAGCCTTCATTATGTACTTTGAGCATGATTTGCGTTGCCTGTTCCATGCTCATTGCAAAAAATACCTGCAATACTTCGATGACAAATTCCATCGTGGTGAAATCGTCATTCAGCAGCATGACTTTATACAGCTTCGGCGGTTTTGTTTTGCCGCGTTCCAGTAATAAAACGTTCTCTTGCTTGGTTGCCATTGATGTCATTGTTGCGTTGCTCTCTGTTGCATATTTGACGATTGGCGCGGCTTTTTCAAGTCCGTTTCGAAAATAATTTCATTTTGCGCTTGACGATGTCAGTTCTCGTGGGGTAAAAAGCGTCTGGGTGTTTGAATCAAAGTATCTGCAGTACTGGTTTCGCCATGTGCGGTCTTGGAATTCAAACAGTTTAACGGGAATCCACCCGGTTTTTTAGTAAGGAAGTTACGACATGGCAAACGGTACAGTTAAGTGGTTCAACGACGCAAAGGGTTTTGGTTTTATCACTCCGGATGATGGCAGCGAAGATTTGTTCGCGCACTTCTCCGCGATCAACATGAGCGGTTTCAAGTCGCTCAAAGAAGGTCAGAAAGTGACTTTCGAAGTTGTTCAAGGTCCTAAGGGCAAGCAAGCCTCCAACATCCAAGCGGGTTAATTCCTGTTTGAGGTGTAACAAAAAGCCCGCCACGAAAGTGGCGGGCTTTTTTACGCCCTGAGTATGTCATGCAAGGGGACTTGTCACGGTTATCCGTGCATTTCAGCTGGTAAAAAAGCCCACCAAAATCTGGCGGGCTTTTTGTTTTGTGGGGTGGCACCTACAGTCATAGGGTCGCCACGACTTTTGGAACTGCTCTCGGATTAGCTCAAATGGCATCCAAAGCGGCATTGAACGTTGCACTTGGACGCATCGCTTTCGATGTCTTGTCGAAGTCCGGGTGGTAATAGCCACCCATATCTACCGGCTTTCCCTGTGCTGCAATCAATTCTTCATTGATCTTTGCCTCGTTGTCTGTCAAGTGTCTTTGCCAACGGTGTAAAGCGCGCCTGAATCTCCTTGTCCTTGGTCTGTGCGGCCAGTGCCTGAGCCCAGTACAGTGCGAGGTAGAAGTGGCTGCCCCGGTTATCCAGCTCGCCGACCTTACGGGCGGGCGATTTGTTGTTCTCCAGTATCTTGCCGTTGGCCTGATCCAGCGTATCCGCCAGTACTTGCGCCTTGTCATTCTTGAAGGTCTGCGCCAGATGTTCCAGCGACACGCCAAGTGCCAGAAACTCGCCCAGCGAATCCCAGCGCAGATAGCCTTCTTCCTGGAACTGCTGGACATGCTTGGGTGCTGAACCGCCTGCACCGGTTTCGAACAGTCCGCCGCCATTCATCAGCGGCACGATGGACAGCATCTTCGCGCTGGTGCCCAGTTCGAGAATCGGGAACAGGTCGGTGAGGTAATCGCGCAAGACGTTGCCGGTAACGGAGATGGTGTCTTTGCCTGCGCGGATGCGATCAAGCGAAAACTGGATAGCCTCTTCCGGTGTCATGACGCGGATGTCCAAACCGCTGGTGTCGTGATCCTTCAGATAGCGTTCCACTTTCCGGATGATCTGTGCATCGTGCGCGCGGTTCTTGTCCAGCCAGAACACGGCCGGTGTGTTGCTCAGCCGGGCACGTGTGACCGCCAGCTTGACCCAGTCCTGGATCGGCGCATCTTTCGCCTGGCACATGCGGAAGATGTCGCCCTGTTCCACGTCTTGTTCCAGCAAGGTCTTGCCGGACGCGTCCACTGCACGCACCTTGCCGTTGGCCGGAACTTCAAAAGTTTTGTTGTGCGAACCGTACTCTTCCGCCTGTTGCGCCATCAGGCCGACGTTGGGCACAGAGCCCATGGTCTTGGGATCGAAGGCGCCGTGCTTCTTGCAGTCGTCGATGGCCACTTGATAGATGCGCGCGTAGCAGCGGTCCGGGATCATCGCTTTGGTGTCGTGCAGCTTGCCGTCCGTGCCCCACATCTTGCCGGATTCGCGGATCATGGCAGGCATGGAAGCATCGACGATGATGTCGCTAGGCACATGCAGGTTGGTGATGCCCTTGTCGGAATTCACCATCGCCAGTTCCGGCCTGGATTTGTAGCAGGCCTGGATGTCGGCTTCGATCTCGGCGCGCTTGGCTTCGGGCAACGTGGCGATCTTCGCGACCAGGTCGCCGAAACCGTTGTTGACGTTGACGCCCAATTCCTTGATGGTCGCCGCGTGTTTCTCGAATACGTCCTTGAAGTAAACAGTGACAGCGTGACCGAACATGATGGGATCGGAAATCTTCATCATGGTGGCTTTCAGGTGCAGGGACAGCAACACGCCTTGCTTCTTCGCGTCCTGCATCTGCGCCTCATAGAATTCACGCAGGGCGCGGCGGCTCAAGACGCAGGCATCAATCACTTCGCCCGCCTTGAGGGGGGTCTTGTCCTTGAGCACGGTCACATTGCCGTCCTTGCCGACAAATTCGATCGTGAAGCTGCCAGCCTCGGCGACCGTAACGGACTTTTCGCTTCCGTAAAAATCCCCGGCATTCATGTGCGCCACATGGGTCTTGGAATCGGCGCTCCACGCGCCCATCTTGTGCGGATTCTTGCGTGCGAATTGCTTCACCGATGCGGCGGCACGACGGTCGGAATTGCCTTCGCGCAACACCGGGTTTACAGCGCTGCCGAGAACCTTGCTGTAACGCGATTTGATTTCTTTCTCGGTATCTGTTTTCGGATCATCGGGATAATCGGGGATGTTGAAACCCTGCGACTGCAATTCCTTGATGGCCGCTTTCAACTGGGGCGACGATGCGCTGACATTCGGCAGCTTGATGATGTTGGCTTCCGGTTTCAGTGTCAGTTCGCCCAGCTCGGTCAGCTCATCGGCAACTTTTTGGCTTGCAGTCAGATTCTCGGGGAAGTTCGCGAGTATCCGTCCGGCCAATGAGATATTCCTGGTTTCAACGGCAACGCCGGCAGCCTTGGTGAAGGCCTGAACGATGGGCAGCAAAGAATATGTTGCCAGTGCCGGTGCTTCATCGACCATCGTGTAAATAATTTTTGGGCTCGTCATGTTTTTCTCATTTAGTTAATGATCAGCAACAATTTCTTCGTATACTTCTTGCCAGTTGCTGGCTGGCTAATATTGAAAATGCGATACCTGCACCGTTTGCGGAACGTCATCTGGAACTTCTTTCACTGACAAAATAAATAAGGGGCAACATCGTTGCCTCCGCATTGCTATCGCAACAAACGCTGCGATATGTTCATACATTGATTTATCCGATGATTGACGTGTGTGAAACCGCAGACTCTGTAAAGAAAGAAAAGTGAGATGAGCCGTATCCTGCTGTTCAACAAACCGTATGGCGTGATCTGCCAGTTCAGCCGCGACGGGCTGCATCCGACGCTGGCGGATTATATCGCGCTTCCCGACATTTATCCGGCAGGCCGCCTGGATACCGACAGCGAAGGTTTGCTGTTGCTCACCGACGATGGCAAGTTGCAGCATCGCATCACCGACCCGAAACACAAACTGCCCAAGACCTACTGGGTGCAGGTCGAAGGTGTACCGGATGAAGCGGCGCTGTCGAAATTGCGCAGAGGAGTGCAGCTCAAGGACGGTATGACCTTGCCCGCCGAAGCGCGCCTGATGGAAGAGCCGGCCGACTTGTGGCTGCGTGATCCGCCAGTCCGTTTTCGCAAAGAGATTCCCACGAGTTGGCTTCAGCTCAGCATACGTGAAGGGCGGAACCGCCAGGTGCGGCGCATGACGGCAGCCGTCGGCTGCCCAACCTTGCGCCTGATCCGCTATTCGATAGGCGGATGGACGGTGTCCGGGCTGGCGTCCGGCGAATGGCGCGAGTCCAAGGTGGCTAATGTATAATGCGCGCCTTTCCGAATTCAGGAGTGAATCATGCCTATTTACGAATACCGATGCAGCAGCTGCGGCGCGCAAAAAGATGTGATGCAGAAGTTAAGCGATGCGCCGCTGACCGTTTGCCCGGAATGCAGCAAAGAGACTTTCGCCAAGCAGCTCAGCGCAGCGGGTTTTCAGCTCAAGGGTAACGGCTATTACGCGACCGACTTCAAGAACGGGCAGAGCAAGTGCGAACCTGCGGCCTGCTCGGCTTGCCCTGCTGCGGGTACCCATTAATGAAGAAATACCTGCTCACCGGCTTGCTGGTGTGGGTGCCGCTGGGTATCACCCTGTGGGTGTTGAACCTCATCATCGGTTCGCTGGACAGGACGCTGACCTTGCTGCCGACGCACTGGCATCCGGATGAGTTGCTCGGCATCCATATCCCTGGCCTGGGTGTCATTCTGACGGTGGTGGTGGTGCTGTGCACCGGTTTGCTGGTACGCAACGTGTTCGGTCAGCGTCTGCTGCGTTATTGGGACGGTCTGTTGCGCCGTATCCCCTTCGTCAACGCCATCTACAACAGCGTCAAACAAGTCAGCGATACGCTGTTGTCGGAAAGCGGCAGCGCTTTCGGCAAGGTGTTGCTGGTGCGCTATCCGCACCCCGATGCCTGGTCGCTGGCCTTTCAGACCAGTGTGCCGGCAGAGGTGACGCGCGTGCTGGCGGGCGACGAATACGTCGGCGTGTTCGTGCCGACCACGCCCAGCCCGGTGAACGGTTTCTATTTCTACGTGAAAAAATCCGAGACCATCGAGCTGGACATCAGTGTGGATGCGGCGTTCAAAGCCATCATCTCGATGGGCGTGGTGACTACGCCGGAAGCTATCGCCAAATTCGCCCACTCCAATTAAGCGATTTTCTTTTTGTAATTTTCTGTTTCACTCATTCAATATGCGAACTCATTACTGCGGGCAACTCAACGTTTCTAACCTCGGCCAGACCGTCACCCTGTGCGGCTGGGCGCATCGCCGCCGCGACCACGGCGGGGTGATCTTCATCGACCTGCGCGACCGCGAAGGCCTGGCACAAGTGGTGTGTGATCCGGATCGCGCCGACATGTTCGCCATCGCCGAATCGGTGCGTAACGAATTCGTGCTGAAGATCACCGGGCGCGTGCGCCGGCGTCCAGAAGGCACCGAGAACAAGAATCTCCCCAGCGGCGAGATCGAACTGCTGTGCCAGGAGATCGAAGTGCTGAACGTCGCGGTCACGCCGCCGTTCCAGCTGGATGACGAGAACCTGTCCGAGAACGTGCGCCTGACCCATCGCGTGATCGACCTGCGCCGTCCGCAGATGCAGCACAACATGATGCTGCGCTACAAGACCGCGCGCGCCTTCCGCCGCTTCCTCGACGACAAGGGTTTCATCGACATCGAGACGCCGATGCTGACCAAGTCCACGCCGGAAGGCGCACGCGACTATCTGGTGCCGTCGCGCGTGCACGCCGGCGAATTCTTTGCGCTGCCGCAGTCGCCGCAGCTGTTCAAGCAGATGCTGATGGTGGCGGGCTTCGACCGGTACTACCAGATCACCAAGTGCTTCCGCGACGAAGACCTGCGCGCCGACCGCCAGCCGGAATTCACCCAGGTGGATATCGAGACCTCCTTCCTGACCGAAGAGCAGATCATGAATCTCACGGAAGAGATGATCCGCACCGTGTTCAAGGAGGTGCTGAACGTCGCGCTGCCCAACCCGTTCCCGCGCATGACCCATGCGGAAGCGATGGCTCGTTTCGGTTCCGACAAGCCTGACATGCGCGTGACGCTGGAGATCACGGACGTCACCGATGCGGTGAAAGACGTGGCGTTCAAGGTGTTCGCCGGGGTGGCCAACTCCGACAACGGGCGCGTGGCGGCGTTGCGCGTGCCGAACGGCGGCGCGTTCTCGCGCGGCGAGATCGACGAATACACCAAGTTCGTCACTATCTACGGCGCGAAGGGCCTGGCCTACATCAAGGTCAACGACATCACGCAGTTGAACGAAACGGGCCTGCAATCGCCTATCGTCAAGAACCTGAATGAAGCGGCGTTGAAGACCATCATCGAACGCACCGGCGCGCAGAACGGCGACATCATTTTCTTCGGTGCGGACAAGACCAAGATCGTCAACGACGCGCTGGGCGCATTGCGCAGCAAGATCGGCCACGAAAAAGGCTACCTCAATGGCAAGGCATGGGAACCGCTGTGGGTAGTGGACTTCCCCATGTTCGAATACGACGACGAAGCCAAGCGCTGGAACGCCTGTCACCATCCGTTCACCGCACCCAAAGATGAGCATCTGCAATTCCTCGAAACCGATCCGGGCAAGTGCCTGGCCAAGGCTTACGACCTCGCGCTCAACGGCTGGGAGATCGGCGGCGGCTCGGTGCGTATCCACAAGGAAGTGGTGCAGAGCCAGGTGTTCCGCGCGCTCAACATCGACGCGGAAGAAGCACAACTCAAGTTCGGCTTCCTGCTCGACGCGCTGCAATACGGCGCGCCACCGCACGGCGGTCTGGCCTTCGGTCTGGATCGCATCGTCACCATGATGACCGGTGCCGAATCCATCCGTGACGTGATCGCCTTCCCCAAGACCCAGCGCGCGCAATGTCTGCTGACGCAAGCGCCGTCTGCGGTGGACGAGAAGCAACTGCGCGAACTGCATATCCGTTTGCGTCAGCCGGCAGCGACCGAGACGCCCAAGGAATAACATGCGGCGCGTTGCACAAGCACGGTGGTGGCTGCTGCTCGGCTTGCTGCTGTGTTTGCCGTTCGCTCAGGCGCGCAGCCATCATCACTCACATGATGCCGCCGTTGTCTCGACCATCTCTGTCGCCGAGCTGCCGCCGGAAGCGCGCAACACCTTGCAACTCATCAGCCGCGGCGGCCCGTTCCCCTATCCGCGCGACGGCGTGGTGTTCGGCAATTACGAACACATCCTGCCGCAGCAGTCGCGCGGCTATTACCACGAATACACCGTGCAGACACCGGGCGCGCACAATCGCGGCGCGCGGCGCATCGTGTGCGGCGTCGTGCCGGAGTGCTATTACAGCGCCGATCACTACCGCAGTTTCTACCGCATCAAGGAGGGACGTTGATGGAAGACCTGTGCTACTTGTTGAAGGATGTGAAGGGAGCAGGCGAGTATCAGCTGAACTGTTCGCTGGAAGCGCTGCATGATTCGGTGCAACGGGCGGGCTTTGTTTTGTTCGAGGCGGACATTGCGACCGCGCACGGCAAGGGCGAAGTGCTGGCAGAGCTGGCGCGCGCGATCAAAGCGCCGGATTGGTTCGGCCACAATTGGGATGCGCTGGCCGATGCGCTGGGTGATCTTTCCTGGCAGAAAGCGCCGGGCTATGTCCTGTTGCTGAGAGGAGAGCAGCCGAGCGATGAGATTCTGGGTGATGTTCTCAACGCTACGGTGGAATTCTGGCGCTTGCAGGGCAAGCCGTTCTGGGTGTTCTTTGCCTGATGCAGCAACACAAGCAGCCGATCTCCGCGCTCGTTGTCATCTACACCTCCGCACTCGACGTGCTGCTGCTGGAACGCGCCGATTATCCCGATGCATGGCAATCGGTGACCGGCAGTCGCGAAGGCGATGAGACCTTGCGCGAGACGGCCATACGCGAAGTTGCGGAAGAAACCGGGCTGGACGCGACGCGCTACGAACTCAGCGATTGGCAACAGCAAAATGTTTATGACATTTATTCAAAATGGGTGCATCGCTTCCCGCCCGGCACCACGCACAACACCGAGCATGTGTTCGGCCTGCAACTTCCGCAACCAATCGCCGTCCAACTCTCGCCGCGCGAACATGTGAACTACCTGTGGTTGCCCTGGAACGAGGCGGCGGATAAAGTCTTTTCGCCGAGCAACCGTGCGGCCATTCTCGAATTGCCGGAAAGAGCGCGCCATGTCTGAACAGACAGCATCTCTATCGCTTACGAACACCCGGACACTGCACAGACCGGTTGCAGTACGGCGCACGCCTGGGCGAAAAAACCGCACGAACCGGAGGCAGGCGAGAAGGCCGAATTGATCGCGCGCATCAAACGCATGCTGAAGGAGCAGGACGCAGTGCTGGTGGCGCACTACTACGTGCATCCCGACCTGCAGGATCTGGCGGAACAGACCGGCGGCATCGTGTCCGATTCGCTGGACATGGCCAACTTCGGCCACCAGCATCCGGCCACGACCATCGTGGTGGCGGGCGTGCGTTTCATGGGCGAGACGGCGAAGATCCTCAATCCGGAAAAGCGCGTGCTGATGCCCGACCTCGAAGCCGAGTGCTCGCTCGATCTGGGTTGTCCGGCGGACGAGTTCGCCGCCTTCTGCGACGCGCATCCCGACCGCACCGTGGTGGTGTATGCCAACACCAGCGCGGCAGTGAAGGCGCGCGCCGACTGGATGGTGACCAGCTCCATCGCCTTGCCCGTGGTGAAACATCTCAAGGAGCAGGGCAAGAAGATCCTGTGGGCACCGGATCGCCACCTCGGCAGCTATGTGCAGGAACAGACCGGTGCCGACATGCTGTTGTGGCAAGGCTCGTGCATCGTGCATGACGAATACAAGGCAAAAGAACTGCTCGCACTGAAAGCACAGCATCCGGGCGCGCTGGTGCTGGTGCATCCCGAATCGCCGCGTGCCGTGGTCAAGCTGGCGGACGTGGTCGGCTCCACCACGCAACTCATCAAGGCCGCGCAGAATTCGGATGCCAAGGAATTCATCGTCGCCACCGACAACGGCATCCTGCACAAGATGCGCACCCTGTGCCCGGACAAAACCTTCCTTGAAGCGCCCACGGCAGGAGTAGGTGCGACCTGCACCAGCTGCAGCCACTGCCCGTGGATGGCGATGAACGGCCTGCTCAATCTGGCCGAAGTGCTGGAAACCGGCAAGAACGAGATCCACGTCGATCCGGCCATCATTCCGCGCGCAGTGCAGCCGATCCAGCGCATGCTGGATTTTGCCAAGCAGATCAATCTGCCGACGCGCGGCATCGGCAACGCCTGATAAGTTACCCGGCGTGTGCATAGCGCACGCCAGGAAATGGATTGGGTAGAATGCCATGCCATGACCACCCTCAAGATCGCCACCTACAATATCCATAAAGGCTTCTCGCAGTTCAATCGGCGCGTGGTGCTGCCCGAGTTGCGCGAACAGTTGCGCGGGCTGGATGCGGACATCGTGTTCTTGCAGGAGGTGCAGGGCGAGCATGCGCACCATGCGCAGCAGCATGCCGATTACCCCGTTGCGCCGCAGCACGAGTACCTTGCCGACGAGTTCTGGGCACACCACGCTTACGGCATGAACGCGGTGTATGAAGCAGGGCATCACGGCAACGCCATCCTCAGTCGTTTTCCCATTGTGCAGACGCGCAACCAGGATGTGTCGGCGCACCGTTTCGAGCAGCGCGGCGTGCTGCATTGCGAGATCGATCTGCACGGCCGGTCCGTGCATTGTTTTTGCGCGCATTTCGGTTTGTTCGCCAAGGGGCGGCGCGCGCAAATGCATGCGCTGATCGAGCAGGTGCAGGCTGAGGTCGGGCCGGATGCGCCGCTCATCATTGCCGGTGACTTCAACGATTGGCGCAATCAATTGAGCCTGGGGCTGGCCAGCGGTTTGCAGGTGCACGATGTGTTTCTGCTCGATCAGGGCAAAGCCGCGCGCAGTTATCCCGCCTCGTTTCCGATGTTCAAGCTCGACCGCATCTACGTGCGCGGTTTCGATGTGGTGGCTTGTCAGGTGCATGGCGGGCGGCGCATGTCCGACCATGCGGCGCTGCTGGCCGAGTTGAAAATAAGATGAATCACACTTTCCAGATCGGCCGCAACCAGCTGATGCTGCTGAGGAACGGCACGCGCTACTTTCCTTTGCTGTGCGCGGACATCGATGCCGCGCAGCATTCCGTCTATCTGGAAACCTATATCTTTGCCGTGGACGAGACCGGGCGCATGGTGTCGCAGGCCTTGCAACGCGCGGCCTTGCGCGGTGTGGCAGTGCATGTGCTGCTGGACGGGTTCGGCTCGGCAGAGTTTCCGCAGGAATGGGTGGATGAATTGCGCAACGCTGGTGTCGATGTGCAATGGTTCAGGC
Source organism: uncultured beta proteobacterium (assembly GCA_963721375.1). Taxonomy (GTDB): domain Bacteria; phylum Pseudomonadota; class Gammaproteobacteria; order Burkholderiales; family Gallionellaceae; genus Sideroxyarcus. The sequence continues at coordinate 90,786 of CAVRIW010000001.1, forward strand.
GCGAGATTTCCCCTTTTACCCTGAGCCGTAGCCGCAAGCGCCGCCTCTACCGCATGCATCGCAAGATGGCGGTGATGGATGGCGAAGTCGCTTTCGTCAGCGGCATCAACATCATCAACGATATTCCGTCCAACGAGGACTTCGACGCGCCGCGGCTGGATTATGCGGTGAGGGTGCGGGGGCCGCTCGCGCATGAGGTGCAGGAAGAGACGCGGCAACTGTGGGAGAAGATCAAATGGGTGACCCTGCGCAGACGCATCGGCAGGTGGCGCGCACGCTTGCGCCGTACACGCAAGAAAGCCAGTACTGCGGCCGTGCAGTTGCTGTTACGCGACAACCTGCGCCACCGGCGCGACATTGAACACGCCTATCTGCAAGCCATCGAGCAGGCACAGCGCGAGATCATCATCGCCAATGCCTATTTCCTGCCGGGGCGCGGATTTCGCCAGGCGCTGAAGGATGCCGCGCAGCGGGGCGTGCGCGTGGTGTTGCTGTTGCAGGGCAAGGTGGAATATCCCATGCAGCATTACGCCACGCTGGCGCTGTACGGCCAGCTGCTGAAGGCGGGCATCGAAATCTACGAATACCGCAATAGTTATTTGCACGCCAAGGTCGGCGTGGTGGATGGTGTGTGGGCGACCGTGGGGTCCTCCAATCTGGAGCCGTTCAGCATGTTGCTGGCGCGCGAAGCGAACCTCGTGGTGCGCAATCCACCCTTCGCCGGCGCGCTGCGCACCAGCCTGTTGCGCGCCATCAAATCCGGCGGGCAGCGGGCAGAGAGCGCTCGATTTGCAGCCATTGACCCTGTTGTTGGCGCGCATCAGTTACGGACTGATCCGGCTTTTTGTCGGGGTGCTGGGCATTTCCCGGGAGCGATAGGCGATACGGCTATAATGCGGTCACGTTCATCCGCCTGACGACAACATGCTTCACACCTCTTCTTCCTCGACCTCCGCAGTCACTCGCTCTGACTGGCGCGTGATACACAGCCTGTTACCCTACCTGCTCGAATTCAAAGGCCGCGTTGCCGCCGTGATCGTGCTGCTGGTGCTGGCCAAGGTGGCCAACGTGCTCGTGCCGCTTGTGCTGAAAGAGATCGTCGATGCGATGGGCAAGCCGCAGGCGATGCTAATCATCCCGGTGTTCCTTATCGTCGGCTACGGTCTGCTGCGTCTGTTCAGCACCTTGTTCGGCGAGTTGCGCGACGCGCTGTTCGCCAAAGTGACACAGCGCGCCATCCGCCGCGTGGCGTTGCAGGTGTTCGAGCATCTGCACAATCTGAGCTTGCGTTTCCATCTGGAGCGGCAGACCGGCGGCGTGTCGCGCGACATCGAGCGCGGCACGCGCGGCATCAGCTTCCTGCTCACCTTTCTGCTGTTCAACATCCTGCCGACACTGCTGGAGATCGGCTTGGTGGCGGCCATCCTGTTCGTCAAATACGACCCGTGGTTCGCCATCATCACCTTTGCCACGCTGGTGCTCTACATCGCCTTCACGCTGGTCATCACCGAATGGCGCATGGTGTTTCGCCGCACCATGAATGAAATGGATTCCAGTGCCAACACGCGCGCTATCGACAGCCTGATCAATTACGAGACGGTGAAATATTTCGGCAACGAGCATTACGAGGTGCATCGTTACGATGAGCAGATGCAGCGCTGGGAAGTATCGGCGGTGCGCAACCAGACCTCGCTGGCCGCGCTCAATGCCGGACAGAGCATCATCATCGCTGTCGGCGTGACCCTGCTCATGTTGCTGGCGGCGGATGGGGTGATGAAGGGCACGATGACCATCGGCGATCTGGTGCTGGTCAATGTGTTCATGTTGCAGCTCTACATGCCGCTGCATTTTCTGGGCTTCGTCTACCGTGAAATCAAAAACGCTTTAGCCGATATGGAAAGGATGTTCCGCCTGCTGGGCGAGAACCGCGAGGTGGAAGATGCGCTGAATGCCCAGCCGCTCCAATTGGACAAGGCGGCGGTGCGTTTCGAGAACGTGAGCTTTTTTTATGATCCGGCACGGCAGATATTGCACGAAGTGAGTTTCGAGATTCCGAGCGGGCATACGCTGGCGGTGGTCGGCGCGAGCGGGGCGGGCAAATCCACTTTGTCGCGGCTGCTGTTCCGCTTCTATGACGTGAATTCCGGCAGCATCTCGATAGACGGGCAGGACATTCGCGGCGTGACGCAAAGCAGTCTGCGGGCGGCCATCGGCATCGTGCCGCAGGATACGGTGCTGTTCAACGACACCATTTATTACAACATCGCCTATGGTCGTCCGGATGCCACTCGCGACGAAGTGATCGCGGCGGCGCAGTCGGCGCACATCCACCACTTCATCGAATCCCTGCCGCAGGGTTACGATTCGATGGTGGGCGAGCGCGGCTTGAAACTCTCCGGCGGCGAGAAGCAGCGCGTGGCCATCGCGCGCGCCATCCTGAAAAATCCCGCGCTGCTCATTTTTGACGAGGCGACTTCGGCACTGGATTCCAAGTCGGAAAAGGCGATCCAGGACGAGTTGCACCACATCGCGCAGAACCGCACCACCCTGGTGATCGCGCACCGGCTCTCCACCGTGGTGGATGCGCAGCAGATAATGGTGATGGACAAAGGGTGCATCATCGAACGCGGCACCCACCGCGAATTGTTGATGCAGCAAGGCGTGTATGCCCAGATGTGGGCATTGCAGCAGCAGGAAGAGCGGTAAAGTGAAGCTCGCGTAGCGATACGTTCGCCCCCTCGCTCGCTTGCGGGAGAGGGTTGGGGAGAGGGAAAACGGGCGTGGCAGGTTTCATCATCAACGGCAGCTTTGCTGCCATGCCCGTTTGTCTTTTTGCAACAATCGCCACAATCATTGATTATCTTGGGTTTTTTAGGGTATTCTGCATACCGTTTCATAGCAACGCTCAGGGATAATCATGCGTAACACAATAATTGCGGTGCTGTTGTCGGGCTATGCGCTATGCGCGCAGGCCGCTGGCAATGAATACGTCGCCGTCTTCGATCAGAGCGACGAGTTCGCCGCATTCACCAGAACGGCTTCCCCCAAATTGGGTTCGGCCATTGCCTTGATCTACGACGAGCAGACGCAACGTCCGCTGTATGCCAAGAATATCAACAACGTGGTGCCGATCGCCTCGATCACCAAGCTGATGACAGCCATGGTGATACTGGATGCGCGCCTGCCGCTCGACGAGCCGATCACCATCAGCGCGCAGGATCGGGACCGCTACAAAGGCACCCGTTCGCGCATGCGCAACGGCATGACAATGACCCGCGGCGATCTGCTGAAATTGGCGCTGATGGCCTCGGAAAATACCGCCGCCGCCGCTCTGGCACGTACCTATCCGGGCGGCACGCAAGTGATGCTGGCGATGATGAACGCCAAGGCACGCGAACTGGGTATGGAATCTACACGTTTCGACGACCCGACCGGATTGCACAGCAGCAATGTTTCGACGGCACAGGATCTGGTGAAAATGGTGAAGGCTGCGCAGGTCTACGAAGACATCCAGCGCTGCACTACATCGCACTCCCACACCGTCCAGGTCTCATCCCGCCATTCGCTGCACTTTAACAATACCAATCCCCTGGTACGCAACGCTTCCTGGGACATCGGGCTGAGCAAGACCGGCTACATCAGCGAGGCCGGGCGTTGCCTGGTGATGCAGGCGAATATTTCCAATCGTCCAGTGGTCATCGTGCTGCTGGATTCCTGGGGCAAGCGCACCCGCGTGGGCGATGCCAATCGCATCAAACGCTGGATGGAAGGCGGAGATACGCGAGCCATTCGGCATAGTCGGCGCGGGTAATTTAACCGGGTTGATTTAAAAAGGAGGCTTGTAGCCTCCTTTTTTATTGGTCTCCGGAACCCAGGGGGCACTGGGTGTCAGTTACTTTCCCGGCTGGCTTACGAATGAGTGTTGAGACGAGTGCTATGGCCATGCCTGTTTGGCTAGTTTCGACGGCGGACATTCGAGATTCCCGAAAGCGGATGTTCGTGAGTTCCGCTATTAACCCATAGGAGACATCGAGACTTCCCGATAACGGACACTCAACGTAAAAGTAAGGGGCGCGCCGAAGGCGCGTCCCGCTTGACTGCAGGGTTGGGCTGATTACTTGCTGGTATTTTCAATTTGTTTTATTTCAATTAGGACCGGAGTGTGATGGTGACCGGTATGTGCGTGGTACAGCGTACCCTGAACAACAATTTGTTTTCCCTCGTAGCTCTTCAGATTTTCCTTCTTAAGTGGAACAAGCGTCACCTCTAACTGGTTTTGTTCTGCTTCTTCATACTCGACTGGATTCTCTTCTACGCAAATAGGTTTAGCCAGCGCCAAGATTGCTTGGGTTTCACGAGAATCGGTATCAGGGTTTTCTCCGTAGTTGGGAGGACCAAAGAATGTTTGCAGCTTTACCTTCCCGCTCAGAGTGACGGGACTACCGCCGTAATGGAGGCATGATGCTGCAACCGCAGGAAGCGAGGTTGCAAGCAAGACCGCTAGCATTAGAAAACGAAGAGTCATGGTAGTGCCCAACGTATAGCTAAGGGGCGCGCCGAAGGCGCGTCCCAGCGACCAAAGGGAGCGAACTTGAGCGCAGGGTTAGGCATTTCACACCGCTTAACGCGAAGCATTAGTGAAATTTAGTGGAACAAATGCTTGATGTCCCACCGTCCATGCCGGTAGGTATTAGTACAAATGGCCCGCATAATAAACCGCCACCCTTTACATAATGCTGAACTCGCCTTATTGGCTCACCATCTGCGAATGTCATTTCAATATCAGAGTGGCACACTGGAAGCATTAATGGAATTGGAATAATTGCCCAAATTGTAAGTCCACACCATTTTGTTTCAGCGTTATAAATTTGCGATCCATTGACAGGGTGATTGTTTTTAGCGCTCTCAACGCCGAAGTATGGCATGCCTTTATAAGCAATATTGTTTTTGGATAGCTCTACTGCTTCACCAGTGGCATTGCCAGAAACCCAATAACCTACACATCCAGATAGGTTGCTCGCCAGCATGATTATTAGAAATACTTTTTTCATATACATGTATTGCCTAACAGTTATTAGGCGGACACACCGGTCCGTATTATTGAAATTAGTGAAGCGTGCAAATTTTCGATAACCAATTGATTCATCGACGACCTCACAAAATCTCCTGTCCGCATATGCATAATAGTACGGGCAGCCGGCGACCAAGGTCTGTTATTGGCCGACTTGAGCCAGTATGCCCCATCAAACAGCAATGACTGCAACATGCTCAAGAGGCGACTTTCGTATTTGCGGGTTATCAGTAACGGCTATACCAGCACTTCAAGACCGTGCTTTTCAACCACGCTCAACAAACGAAGAGCCATCCCGCTTGGGCGTTTCTGTCCAGTCTCCCACTTTTGAACTGTAGACTCGCTGGTATTCAAATAGCGCGCAAATACGGGTTGGCTAACGTGAGCATGCTCACGAATGCGCTTGATGTCTTTGGCATTGAATTCCGGGACCGAATCCAGGCAAAGTGCATCGTATTCACGCAGCGTTGTTTTGGTGATGGCGCCCGCACGGTGCAATCCGCTCGCTGCACTATGGATGGCGGCAAAGGCATCGCTCTTTGGTTTTGCTGTAGTAGTTTTAGTCGTCATGGCAGATCTCCAGTAATTCTTTGTCCTCCAATAGTGCGGCAATCTTCTCTTCTCCGGCACTCGCATAGTCTTTCGCCAATTTCTTGAAAGCGCTCAATTCATTCGGCGTGATGTTCTCTCGGTCCTTCTTCGCAAAGAGGTAGGCATATATCCAATGCTTCCCTGCCTTGGCCAGAATGATCGATCGGTGCATGTTGTCGTTAAGGCGTTTCTTGAACACCCCACCACCAAGATCATCTGCCTGCCCTTGAATGACTTGCTGCATGGCTTGACACAGATCCACATCGGATATCTTTGCCTTGCGAGCTTCTTTGGCAAACCACGCCGTCTTGAATGCTCGAGCTGTTATTGGAGACTTTTTGGTCATGGCAAATGGTAGCACTCGGTGCTACCGACCTCAACCCCTTCTTTTGACCGTTCGGATAGCGGTCACACTGATGGCCGCCATCCATTGCCAAATGGTCAAACCTCAGTCTGTTCCGCCATCTCTAGGGCATCGTCTACTTCGATACCCAGATAGCGCACGGTGCTTTCGATCTTGGAATGCCCAAGTAGCAACTGAACTGCCCTCAGATTCTTGGTGCGTTTATAGATAAGCGTGGGTTTCGTTCGGCGCATGGTGTGCGTGCCGTAACAGGTTGTGTCCAGCCCAATATGCTCAACCCATCTATGCACTATCCGCGCATATTGCCGTGTAGATAGATGATGTAATTCCCCGATGCGGCTTCGGAATAGATAATCCTCCGGTTTCAAATTCGCAGAAGCTATCCACTTGAGCAGTGCATCTCTGGTTTGTTCTGTTATTTCAAACTGCACCGGTCTTTGGGTCTTCTGTTGCATGACGGTTGCTCGTGATGCGACATGCTCACCGTGAGATATGTCCCGTACTTTCAGTTTGACGAGATCGCATGCACGAAGCTTGCTGTCGATGGCTAGATTGAACAGGGCAAGATTCCGGGGTTTATTGCTTAGTTGCAGCCAGACTCTGATTGCCCAGATGTCCCTCAACCTGAGCGGTGCTTTTTGACCGGTCAGCTTCCCTTTGTTCCAGGGTTCATGATGTTGAACTACAGTATTGGTTTCCATGATGATCTCCTTTTGAAAAAGGATCATCACTCTGCGCGCGCCGATGGACTGGAATCAAGATGAGATGGAATTCGAGTGAATTTCTGGCTGAGGAGGGCGAGGTATAGATACGGTCTATATATTCTTAGTGGTTGCCCAGTTGGCAATTTTGAAGCACGATGCCTCAAAGAATGTCGGCCTTGAAATCAAGAACAGTCATTAGCTGCCTAGGCTTTCGCGTCTCATGATCGGCACAGGTCGGC
>CAVRIW010000002.1:0-179955 GCA_963721375.1 uncultured beta proteobacterium
ACAATGCTCTCCTTCGTAAATCCATCGTGAATACGCATCGTGAAATTGATATTGGGCATCGAATCATCCTGTGACGAGACCGGCATCGCGCTGTATCACACCGAGCGCGGCCTGCTGGCGCACACGCTGCACAGCGCAGATCGCCCTGCATAACGAGTATGGCGGCGTCGTGCCCGAACTCGCTTCGCGTGATCACGTGCGCTATGCGTTGCCGCTGATCCGCAGCGCCCTGCAAAAAGCCGACTGCTCTCTCAATGAGCATCGACGCCATTGCTTACACACAAGGCCCGGGCTATCCGGCGCCTTGCTGGTCGGTGGCCACGCCTCGCGCACTGGCCTATACGCTGGACGTTCCCACTATCGGCGTTCATCACCTGGAAGGACACTTGCTCTCTCCACTGTTATCCAGGCCGGCACCGGAGTTTCCATTCGTGGCATTGCTGGTCTCCGGCGGGCACACGCAACTGATGCGCGTGGACGGTGTGGGACGCTCTACACCTTGTTGGGCGAATCGGTGGACGATGCGGCGGGCGAAGCATTCGACAAGAGCGCGAAGCTTCTGGGGCTTGATTACAGCGACATTGATGCCATTGCCTACACGCAAGGTCCCGGCTTATCCGGTGCGTTGCTGGTCGGCGCCAGCATCGCTTGCGCTCTGGCCTACACGCTGGACGTCCCCACCATCGGCGTTCACCATCTGGAAGGACATCTGCTGTCGCCGTTACTGTCCAACCCCGCACCGGCGTTCCCATTCGTTGCACTGCTCGTCTCAGGCGGGCACACACAGTTGATGCGCGTGGATGGCGTAGGACGTTACACCTTATTGGGTGAATCGGTAGATGATGCCGCGGGGGAAGCCTTTGATAAGAGCGCGAAGCTGTTGGGCATGGATTATCCGGGCGGTGCACTGCTGGCCAAGTTGGCGCAACACGGCACACCGGGGCGTTTCAAATTGCCGCGCCCGATGCTGCACAGTGGCAATCTGGATTTCAGTTTTAGCGGGTTGAAGACGGCCGTGCTCACACTTGCGCAACAAAACGAGACTGACGAGCAGACACGTGCCGACATCGCCCATGCCGCACAAGAAGCCATCGTAGATGTGCTGGTGAGCAAAGCGCTGTCTGCTCTCAAACAAACCGGATTGAGTCAATTGGTCGTGGCAGGAGGCGTGGGCGCGAACCAGCTGTTGCGCAGCCGTCTGAATGAACACATCGGCAAGCGTGGCGGCAACGTGTTCTACCCCGACCTGGAATTCTGCACCGACAACGGCGCGATGATCGCCTTCGCCGGCGCGATGAGGCTACAACATCAAACAGCCCAGCACGACTACCGCTTCAACGTGAAGCCGCGCTGGGACTTGCAGGAACTGAATTACGCCGATTGAGCGTCGTCCTTCTTGCTGCCGATCTTGCTTTCCTTGCCCGTCAGCAGATTCTTGATGTTTTTCTTATGCCGCCAGATCAACAGCATGGACATAACAGCCGTTGCCAACACCAACTCGGGACGCAAATGAACCAGCATGGCATATATAGGTGCGGCGACCGCCGCTATCAAGGATGCCAATGAGGAATAACGAAACACCACGGCCACCAACAGCCAAGTGCCTAATACGGCCAACCCCATCCAGCCGCTTAATGCCAGCAACACACCCAGCGCGGTAGCCACACCCTTGCCACCCTGGAACTTCAGGAAGACAGGGAAGACATGGCCGATGAACACCGCCAAGGCAACCAAAGCCACCAACAGCAAACCCTGCCCATCGTGCGGCGCAAAGTGTATCGCCAGAAATACCGCCAACCACCCTTTCGCCGCATCGCCCAACAAGGTCAGGGCCGCCGCTGCCTTTTTGCCGCTACGCAGCACATTAGTCGCACCTGGATTGCCGGAACCATAAGAGCGCGGGTCTGCCAGACCGAACGCCTTGCTCATCAAAACTGCGAATGAAACCGAGCCAATCAGATAGGCGCAAACAACAAAGATAAGAGTGGTCATCTGGAATACCTTAAAATGCAAAGCGGCGCATTCTACTTGAATGCGTCATTGCAACCAAACAACCAGCCACACACTCTCTATGGACATCATCTTTCTGCGCGAACTCAAAGTCGTCACGCTCATTGGTATATATGAGTGGGAAAAGCGCGTACCGCAGACACTGCAACTCGACCTGGATATCGCCCTACCGAACAGCCGCGCCTGCCAGAGCGATGACATCAAAGACGCGCTGGACTACGCCCAGGTCGCGCAACACATCCAGACCGTATTAAGCGACGGGCATTTTTCCCTGTTGGAGACCCTGGCCGAGCACATCGCCCAGATCATTCTCAAGGATTTCAACGCCCCCTGGGTCAAAGTCAGCGTCGCCAAGCTGCAAGCTATCCGCAACTGCAAACAAGTCGGCATCAGCATCGAACGCGGGCAAGTGCGCTAGCGCACCCAAAAGAATTTGCCCAACTCCCTATTTTTATGGATAATGCGCGCCCTTATAGGTATCCGTGCGCGTACAACCGCCGCGCCCAATTTTAGTTAGGAACAAAAAATGAGAGCAGACATCCACCCCGCATACAATGAAGTTGCCGTCACTTGCAGTTGTGGCAACAAGTTCAGCACCCGCTCCACCATGAGCAAGCCGACACTACACGTCGAAGTTTGTTCCGAGTGCCATCCGTTCTATACCGGCACACAGAAGATCGTGGACACCGCAGGTCGTATCGAGAAGTTCAATAACAAGTACAAGACCGGCGCCAAGGCTGCCGTTTGATGGAACTGCGTCAAGAGTAAAGATCAAAGGCAGCGTTGGCTGCCTTTTTCTTTTGCGGAACGACACCCATGAATAAACTGCACTCATCACTGCTCGTTGCCTGCCTTGTGCTGATCCTAGCCGGATGCGCACAGAACCCCGTATCAGGGCAGCAGGATTTTGTGATGATGTCGGAGTCGCAAGAGATCAGCATGGGTCGCAGCGCTGATGCCGAAGTGCGCAAGCAATACAAGGTCTATACCAATCCCTCCTTGCAGAAATATGTGAACGACGTTGGGCAAAAAATAGCCAAGCGCAGCCACCGCCCCAATCTGATTTACCATTTCACCGTACTCGACTCACCGGAGATCAACGCCTTCGCGCTGCCCGGCGGCTACGTCTATATCACGCGCGGCATCATGGCTTACCTCAACTCGGAGGCGGAGCTGGCTGCCGTACTGGGTCATGAGATCGGCCACGTCACCGCGCGCCATGGCGTGCGCCAGCAAAGTGCCGCGCAGGCCGCCAACATCGGACTCTCCGTCGCCACCATCTTCGTGCCGGAACTCAACACACAGATCGGGCATGACCTGTCCAATTTGTTTGGAGGCGCATTGCTCTCCGGTTACGGACGCGATCACGAACTGGAAGCTGACCGTCTGGGTGCCGAATATCTGGCACGCACCGATTACGACCCGCAAGCGATGATCCGCGTGATCGGCGTATTGAAGAACCAGGAGTTGTTCGATGCCGAGATCGCCAAACAGGAAGGGCGCGAACCGCGCCATTATCACGGCACCTTTGCTACGCACCCGGACAACGACACACGCTTGCAGCAAGTGGTAGGCGAAGCAAAGAACCTGACGGTCGCCCACCCCAACGAAAACAAGAGTGAGTTCCTAAAACAGACTGCCGGTCTGGCGTTCAACGACAGCGTCGAAGAAGGTGTGGTGCGCAACAACCGGTTTACACACCGCGACCTCGGCATCGCACTGACCTTCCCGGCAGCGTGGAACGTCAAGAATCTGCCAACACAACTTATCGCACTCAGTCCGCAGAACGACGCTTCCATCGAGTTCAAACTGGATAGCAAGCCGTCCGGCACGGTCGTCGAATATGCGCGCCGTGTGCTGGGCAATGGCGCAGCCATCGAAACAGAGTCAATCGATAAACGCACGGCGGCCATCGGCAGCAGCGGCAACACAGAACTCGGTGTCATCTATCACGAGGGCAAAGCTTTCCTCATTCAGGGCAAAGCCAAGACTCCGCAGGTTCTGTCCGCCCGGCTGAAAGCGATGCAAGCCACGATCCGCAGCTTCCATGTGTTGAGCAGCGAGGAACGCAAACAGATCAAACCGCTGACCATTCGCCTCGTCACGGCAGTGGCCGGAGAGACTTACCCCAAACTCGCGCAACACTCACCGCTGGGCATGAACGCGGAAAAATACCTGCGTCTCATCAATGCGCAATATCCGCAGGGTGAACCCATAGCGGGACAAACCATCAAGGTCATTGAATAAGATGTACGCCTACTACACCCAACTTAAAGAACCCGAGATCACCCCGCTCAAGGCAGGGCTGATGTTCCTGCTGTGCGCCGTCTGGATAGTCACCGGCCTGATAGGACACGACCCGTGGAAGCCGGACGAAGCCTACAGCTTCGGCCTGATCTACCACATCATCCAGAGCGGCGATTGGCTGGTACCGACGCTGGCCGGCGAACCCTACCTGGACAAGCCGCCGCTGTATTACTGGACCGCCGCGTTGTTCGCCAAAACCTTCGCGCCGCTGTTGCCGTTGCATGATGGCGCGCGTCTGGCGACCGGTTTCTACACCGCACTCACCCTGCTGTTCGCCGGCCTCACCGGGCGCGAGCTGTTCGGCAACAATCGCGGCTGGCCCGTCGCCATCATCCTCATCGGCTGCCTCGGCATGCTGGTGCGCGCGCACGAGATCCTCACCGACAACGCCCTGCTCACCGGTTGCGCCGTGATGTTGTACGGCTACGCACTCAGCCTGCGCCGCGCAAAACTGGCGGGCATATTCCTCGGCATCGGTCTGGGCATCGGCTTTATGAGCAAGGGGCTCATCGCACCGATGCTGTTCCTGCTCATCAGCTTCGGCCTGCTGTTGTTCCGCAATTGGCGCACCCGCACGTTCTTCACCACGCTGAGCATCGCGCTGCTGTGCGCGCTGCCGTGGTTCACCGTGTGGCCGTACCTGCTGTTCATGCATTCGCCCGAACTCTTCGTCGACTGGGCATGGACGCGCAACATCGGACGCTGGTTCGGCTATGCCCGCAGCGGCGATTTCCACGAAGTGCTCTATTACCTGAAAGCCCTGCCGTGGATGGCCTGGCCGGCCGCACCGCTGGCGGCGTGGACAGTGTGGGAAGCGCGCAAAAGGATATGGCACCAAGCGGAATTCCAACTGCTACTGACCAGCTTCATCGTCATGCTCGTCGTGTTGAGCTGCGTGCCGGACATCAACGACCAGAACGGTCTGCCCATGTTGTTGCCGATCGCCCTGCTCGCCACCGCATCGCTCTCCACCTTGCGTCGCGGTGCGGCCAACGCACTCGACTGGTTCGGCATCATGACCTTCGCCCTGCTCGCCATCGCGCTGTGGTGGGGTTGGGGCGGTCTGCTGCTCGACAACCAAGCCAAGATCACTTGGTGGCTGAAAAATTATCAGCCGGGCTTCGAGCCGGATTTCTACGCCGTGCCGTTCTGGATCGCCTTTGCCGTCACCGTGCTGTGGATCGTGCTGGTGTGGCGCGTCGGCCGCTCGGTGCGCCGCTCGCTCATCAACTGGGCCGGCGGTGTCACTCTGCTGTGGATGCTCACCATGACCCTGTGGCTGCCTTGGCTGGATAGCGGCAAGAGCTACCGACCGATGATCGTCGATCTCAAAAAGAATCTGCCGCCCAAATTCAACTGCATCGCCGACGTGCGCATCGGCGACAGCCAGCGCGCCATGCTGCAATACTTCGGCGACATCAACCCGCGCCAGAAAGCGACGCGCATATGCGACCTGTTGCTGGTGCAGGGCGACCGCATCGCCAAGCCCATCGAGAACGAGATCGGCTGGGAAAAGATCTGGGAGGGTGGCCGCAAAGGCGACCAGAACGAGCGCTTCCGCCTCTATCAGCGCGTCAAGAAATAACCGGGCGAAGCTAGCTGCGGCGGGATGACCGCAGGCAGTTTCTTCGGCGCGGTGATGCGCACCTGCTTGTTCACGTTGTACACGCCGAACACCACCGTGATGGCGCTCTTCGGCACACCGAACTCATCCGCCAGAAACTCCACCAGATGCGCCGTCGCCTTGCCGCGCACCGGCTCTTCGGCGACATGGATCTCCAGCTGCTTGCCGATCACCTTGCCGATCTTGGTGCGCTTGGCGCGCGGCTTGCCCAGGATATTCAGCACCAGCGTGTCGCCTTCCCATTTGCAGAAGCTATCCATCTCGGTTCCCGCGCCATCACTTCACTGCCTTCAACTTGCACGATGCGGATGTCTTCCAGCGGTTCCGTGCCTTTCGCCAGGCGCAACAAGCGCGGGAAGGTTCCCGTCTTGTGCACCACCCATTGTCCCTGCCCCACCTGCTCGACATGCCCCAGGCGCGCACTCAACTGCACCAGTTGCTCTGCCCTGACCAGCAGGAAATAGCGCCCTGTCTTCGGCAGCTGTGCCGCATCGTCCACCGCATAGCAGGGTGAACGGTCATACAGCCCCAGCTCGCGCGCCACGATGTCCATCTGATACACATAGATCGGCGCATCCGGTTTGCCTGCCAACTGCGCGTTCGACATTGTGCGCCACGCTGTTGGCTGTGAACGTCAGCGCGGTCGTCAGCACCAGGAAGGCGTACAGCATCGCGATGCCGAACACCGGATAGACCAGTACTGCACTGGCGCGCATCTGCTTGCGTGTGACATAGCCATACCCCAGCAAGGCAGCGAACATCGCCAGCACCACCGCCAGCACGATGGCATTGCCGACATACACGCTCAACCCGATCGCCACCCCCACCAGCAACACCGTCAACGCGAATTGCGCGATGAGCAGCACACGCCCATCACCCTGCTGCATCAGCCAGTCATTCAGGAATTTCCCGCACAGGATGGCCGCAAACGGAAACAGGATCACCGTGTAGTGATCGAGCTGGAAGCTGGTGGCGCTGAACAGACCGAAGGTGATGAAGAACGCGCCGCACAGGAACACGAAACCCGATTGCTGCTCGCCGTTGCGCACGAAGAACTTGCGTATGCCGGAATACATCGCCGCCACGAACACCGCCACCCACGGCAGGAACGCCCACAGGAACACCAGCACGAAATAGAACGGATGCCCGTTGGTGTTCTTGATCGGCCCGGTGTTGAAGAAGCGCCCGAACTGGCTGTCCCACAAAAAGAACTTGATGCCGGAGACATTCGTCTGCCCGAACACCACCTTCTCCGGATGCGCATCGAACTGCAGATACAGCGCGATCACTTCCGGCGCGGTGAACAGCAGCGACAGCACGAACGCCAGCAGCCACTTGCCGCTCCACAGCTTGTGCCACTGCTTCTGGTACAGCCACATGCACACCAGACCGCTGGTGATGGTGATCAGCGTGAACACGCCCTTGGTCATCACCGCCGCCGCGCTGAACAGCCGCACCGAGCAGCAGATATTTGAGTCTTGGTTTGCGCGTCGTAGCGCAGCCAGTAATAGCAGGCCGCCCATGATGAAGCCGGTCAGATAGGTCTCCGCCTTCACCTCGATGGACGAATCCATCAGGTGATAGACCGACACATACACCAGCACGCGACAGCCATGCCGTGTCGCGGCCATAGAACAGCCGCGCGATGCGATAGGTGTAATAGCCGCCGATCAGGTGGAACAGGAAGCCCGGCAGGATGTAGGTGAACGCGCTGATGCCGCCGATCTTGAAGAACAGCGCCGTGATCCAGAACGGCATGTGCGGCTTGTCCAGCCAGTCCTTGCCGTCCAGCACCAGATTCGCCCAGTCGTTGTGAGCGCGATGTGCTGCGACAGTGCCGCGTAGGTGATGGAATCGCCGCCGTTGATGACGGGGGAGAGCATGGCGGCTGCGTTGATGAGCAGCGCGAGGAGGATCAGCCATTGGGTTTGTTTTGTGAGATTCATTGTTGCGGTGATGCCCTTCATTAATTTCTCTACCGTTCGTGCTGAGCTTGTCGAAGGCTATGAGGGAGCAGTCGCTATTCGCATAAAACCAACACCGTCGGGGGTAGCCCGACAGCTAGTCACTTTTTCTTGCTTCGCCAAAGAAAAAGTAACCAAAAAGAAGGCGACCCCGGTTTGCCGCCCCTGTCGGGGTTCCCTGCGTTGCTCAACCGGACAGGCCTCCTCATAAACTCGCACGATCCGCTACGCGGTCACGTGCTCAAACATATTCGTCGGACATACCCCTGTCCGGTCTCCGCTACTCGGCGGCGCACAGGGGAAGGAAAAGCAAAACCCTGAAACCCAAAACCAGCGAGGCGGGCCAAAGCCCGCCTCGCTCAAATCAAACAACGTGCGCGAAGCGCACACAAAACCGCTTTACCTCTTTTCCCCTGTGCGCCGCCGATAGTCGCGAACAGAGCTGGAGGTCAGGCGAGCACTGTTTGAGCTCCGCGCAGGCACGTCTGAGCGCCGCTAGGGCGAGTTGCGCAGCCGCCGACTTGTTAGCAAAATATCGCAGGGAACCCCGACAGGGGCGGCAAACCGGGGGCGCCTTCTTTGGGTTACTTTTCTTGGCAAGACAAGAAAAGTAACTTGCTGCCGGGCAACCCCCGGCGGTTTTCTGTAAGCCATCACGGCGCAATGCCCGTTGGTTATTGCGCCTACGCTTGCTAGTCACGCTATGTTCTTCAAAGACACTATTCGAGATTACTATTTTCGTTTTGCAGTGACCGAATTTCGCATTGCGTAAGCATCTTAATAGAAATGCCATCAAACCGAAGACTTGATGTCGCGCTCAACACCATCAATAG
Organism: uncultured beta proteobacterium; assembly: GCA_963721375.1. GTDB lineage: Bacteria > Pseudomonadota > Gammaproteobacteria > Burkholderiales > Gallionellaceae > Sideroxyarcus. Next base: position 8,739 of record CAVRIW010000002.1, read on the forward strand.
GGCTTTCCGAAGATGCGCAGCTTGCCTCCTGTGCAGAGCCGTGACACTTGATCAAGCTAGCGACTGCAACGACTCGTCAATTTGAACTGCAGTTACGAGAAACATCTACAGGCTCATATGTGCTTCGCTTGTATGCATTCAGCATACTCTAGCGCACTAGAAGCAGTGGATCGAAAGATCGCAGCAACAATCCGCAATAGCTGAAAATAATCGCTGTCTGGAAATTGCTCTGCGATTGTTAAATATCATGCATAGCTTGACACTAACGAATCTTCGGCGTCTCACAAACCACATCCCCATTCTGCCCCCGATGCCTCAACGCATGGTCGATCAGCACCAGCGCCAGCATCGCCTCCGCGATCGGCGTAGCGCGAATCCCGACGCAGGGATCGTGCCGGCCTTCGGTGGAGACCTTCACCGGCTTGCCCGCCTTGTCGATGGAGTTGCGTTCGATGCGGATGCTGGAAGTCGGCTTGATGGCGTAGTGCGCGACGATGTCCTGCCCGGTGGAGATGCCGCCGAGGATGCCGCCCGCGTTGTTGGACAGGAAACCTTGCGGCGTGAGTTCGTCGCCGTGTTCGCTGCCCTTCTGCGTGACGCAATCGAAACCCGCGCCGATCTCCACGCCCTTCACCGCGTTGATGCCCATCAGCGCGTGGGCGATGTCGGCATCCAGCCGGTCGAACACCGGCTCGCCCCAACCCACGGGCACGTTGTGCGCCACCACGGCGAGTTTGGCGCCGATGGAGTCGCCGGATTTGCGCAGGTCGTCCATGTAGTCTTCCAGCTGCCCGACGTAGCTCGCATCGGCCACGAAGAAGCTGTTGCCTTCCTCGTGCAGATCGCCCCAGCTCTTGAACGGGATCTCGATCTCGCCGAGTTGCTCGAGGTAGCCGCGCACCACCACGCCGTAGCGTTCGCCCAGCCATTTCTTGGCGATGGCACCCGCCGCCACGCGCCCCGCCGTCTCGCGCGCCGAGGCACGGCCGCCGCCGCGATAGTCGCGGATGCCGTATTTCTGCCAGTAGGTGTAGTCGGCGTGGCCGGGGCGGAAGGTGTCGGCGATGTTGCCGTAGTCCTTGCTGCGCTGGTCTTCGTTGCGGATCAGCAGCGCGATGGGCGTGCCGGTGGTCTTGCCTTCGAACACGCCGGAAAGGATCTCCACCGTGTCCGATTCGCGGCGCTGCGTGACGTGGCGCGAGGTGCCGGGCTTGCGGCGGTCGAGGTCGATCTGGATGTCCTCCTCGCTCAACTCCATTCCCGGCGGGCAACCATCGACGATGCAGCCGATGGCCGCGCCGTGCGATTCGCCGAAAGAGGTGACGGTAAACAGTGTGCCGAAAGTGTTTCCAGACATGATGTTGTCTCGCTTAATTGATGAGGCGAGTTTAACATAGCGCATCGATAACCCGTCATTCCGGCGCAGGAGCGCGGCTGATGCGAAGGGTCCGCGTCTAGCGAAATAGCTCTCACTCTTCGCCTAACGCGACTACTACACCGACAAGCTGGTGAGTAGGCCAGCTGGATTCCGGTTGACGCCGGAATCGACGAACCTGGAGAATCGCACATGAAAGCCATCCTCGCCACTGCCCCCGGAAGCGTAGAAGTCCTGCAACTGCGCGACATCCCGCAACCGGAACTGCCCTCGCCGCACCATGTCCGCGTGAAGCTCGCCGCCGCCGGCGTGAATCCGGTGGACACCAAGCTGCGCGCCAAGCCCGCCTACCATCCCGACAAGCTGCCCGCCATCCTCGGCTGCGACGGCGCGGGCATCGTGGAAGCGATCGGCAGCGCGGTGACGCGCTTCAAGGTCGGCGACGCAAGTCTTCTTCTGCAACGGCGGCCTCGGCGACGAGCCGGGCAACTACGCGGAATACACCACGCTGCACGAGGACTACTGCGCAGCCAAGCCCGCCACGATCAGCTTGCAGGATGCCGCTGCGCTGCCGCTGGTGTTCATCACCGCGTGGGAAGCGCTGGTCGAGCGCGCCCACCTGCAAGCCGGACAGACGGTACTCATCCATGCCGCTGCGGGCGGCGTCGGGCATGTCGCGGTGCAACTCGCACGTCACCTCGGTGCACGCATCGCAGTGACGGTGGGCGACGAGCACAAGGCCGAGATCGCGCGCAACCTCGGCGCGGAAAAGATCATCAACTACAAGACGCAGGACTTCGTGCAGGAGACCTGAACTGGACCGGACGGACGCGGCGCAGACGTGGTGTTCGACACCGTGGGCGGCGAGACTTTCTTGCGTTCGCTGAATGCGGCACGTGTCGGCGGCAAAGTGGTGAGCCTGCTCTCCACCCCGCTGTCGCTGGCCGACACGCAACTGGCGCGGCTGCGCAACCTGTCGCTGTGCTACGAGCTGATGCTCACGCCGCAAGCGATGGGACTGCACGATGAGCGCATCCGCCAGCGCAAGATACTGGAACAGTGCGCCGCTGGTGGATGCAGGCAAACTGGCGTGCATGTCTCGCACCGGCTGCCGCTGGAACAGGCCGCCGAAGCGCACCGCCTGATCGAAGCGGGCGGCATGATCGGCAAGATCGTGCTGACGATGGGCTGACATGTTCATCGACACCCACTGCCACCTGGACGCCGCCGAATTCGGCGACACGCAAGCCGACATCGTGCGCGATGCGCAAGCTGCTGGCGTGAACCGCATCGTCATCCCTTCGGTGGCGCGCACCAATTTCGACATCGTGCGCGCACTGTGCGAACAATATCCCGACTGCGCCCCTGCTTACGGCATCCACCCGATGTACACGGACGATGCGACGCCGAACGATCTGGATGTGTTGCGCGACTACCTGCAACAACACCAGCCCGTCGCCGTCGGCGAGATCGGCCTGGATTTCTTCATCCAGCATTACGACCAGGCACGGCAGGAACATTTCTTCGTCGAGCAACTGAAACTGGCGCGCGACTTCGACCTGCCCGTGCTGCTGCACATCCGCCGCGCACAGGACACCATCCTCAAACACCTGCGCCAGATCAAAGTGCGCGGCGGCATCGCGCATGCCTTCAACGGCAGCCGCCAGCAGGCGGACGAGTTCATCAAGCTCGGCTTCAAGCTCGGCTTCGGCGGCGCGATGACCTACCCGCGCGCCACCAAGTTGCGCGAACTCGCCGCCACCCTGCCGCTGGACAGCATCGTGCTGGAGACCGACGCGCCGGACATCCCGCCGGATTTTCTGGAACGCGGACTGCCGAACGAACCGAAGTATCTGCCGCGCATGGCGCAGACCTTGGCGGAGTTGCGCGGCATGTCGCTGGAAGAGATTGCGCAGGCGACGACGGCGAATGCGTTGAGCGTGTTGCCGAACTAAAACCATCCGTCATTCCGGCAGCAGGCTCGACGAATCGCAGCGAACACAGAACGAATTCTGCCGCAACGCCGAGGCAACACATCAAAGGCATGTTGTGAACGCTGGATGGCCGTACCTCGAAACTCGCCGCGAGCGGCTCGTATTCCGGCCTGCGCCGGAATGACGGCGCTTTATAATGCGCGCCATGCAAAACACCACCCCACCCCAATTCACCCGCACCCACATCCTGCTTGGCGACGAAGGCATCGCAAAACTCAAGAGCAAGCACATCTTCGTCGCCGGGCTCGGCGGCGTCGGTTCCTATTGCACCGAAGCGATGGCGCGCGCCGGCATCGGCCGCTCACCCTGCTCGACCATGACAAGGTGGTGGTCAGCAACATCAACCGCCAGTTGCCCGCGCTGCTTTCCACGGTCGGGCAATCCAAGGCGGAGCTGATGCGCGCGCGCATCGCCGACATCAACCCGGATTGCCAGGTCACGCTGCTGCGCGACTTCCTCACCATCGACAACGTGAACGACCTGGTGCCTGCCGATGTGCGATTACGTGATCGACTGCATCGATTCGCTGTCGTGCAAGGTGGCGCTGGTGGTGGAGAGCTACAAGCGCGGCCTGAAGGTCGCTTCCAGCATGGGCGCGGGCAACCGCCTCGATCCGACGCACATCAAGGTGGCGGACATCAGCAAGACGGATATGTGCCCGCTGGCGAAGCAGATGCGACTCAAGTTGCGCAAGCATCACGGCATCTACAAGGGCATGTTGACGGTGTTCTCGGACGAGCATCCGAGCGCAGCCGCTGCCGCCGGAACCGACCGGCCGCGGCCGTCCGCGCGCGGTGAACGGCACCATCAGCTACATGCCGCCGCTGTTCGGCTACATGCTGGCGGGTGCGGTGCTAAAACGTTGTTGGAAGAAAAATAACGATCCAACTTTTTTCATATCACCAAGGTGATTGATCGTAGGAGCCAGCTTGCTGGCGAAATATCTAGTCCATCGCCAGCAAGCTGGCTCCTACAACAAAACTGATCGCTACAGGACTTGGTAGTGCTCGATCTCTACTTCAGCCAGCCCTTGCGCCAGAAGAACCAGAACGGGACCGTCACCGTGAGCGCCATCAGCAGCAGCGCGAACGGATAACCCATGCTGCCAGCCCAGCTCCGGCATGAATTGGAAGTTCATGCCGTAGATGGAGGCGATCAGCGTGGGCGGCAGCAAGGCCACCGACACCACCGAGAACAGGCGCACGATGCGGTTCTGGTTGATGTTGATGAAGCCGATGATCGCATCCATCAGGAAGTTGATCTTGTCGAACAGGAACGCGGTGTGGCCGTCGAGCGACTCGATGTCCTGCTGTATCTGGCGCACTTCTTCGATCTGGGTGACACTGAGTCGTCTTGCCCCGGATCAGGAAGGAAAGCGCGCGCTGGGTATCCATCACGTTGCGGCGGATGCGTCCGTTGACATGCTCGGCATGGGCGATCTCGGCCAGCGCGGTACTGGCCTGCTTGTCGCTCAGGGTCGAACCCAGCACACTCTGGCTCACCCGCCCGAGGTCGGCATACACCTCTTCCAGCGCATCGGCGGAGAACTCGACATCCATCCCGTACAGATCGACCAGCACATCGCGGCAATTCTCGATGTCTCCCGACTCGGCGTGCAGCTTCATGCGCAACAGGCGAAAGATGGGCAGGTCTTCTTCGTGGATGCTGATGAGCGTCTCGCCGGACAATACGAACGCCACCGCCACGCTGTGCGAGTGGCTCTCGGTGCCGGACAGGAAATCGGAGCGCAGATGCAGATCGCCATCATGCTCGAAGAAGCGCGCGCTGGCTTCGATGTCGCGCAGATGCTCGGGGCTGGGCAGCTGCAGGTCGTAGCTGCCCTCCACCCATTTGATCTCTTCGGGTGTGGCGTCGACCATGTCCAGCCACACCGGCGCGGCTAGGCGCAGGTCGCCGCCCGCTTCGACATGCAAGGCGGTTGAGCCGTCCATTGTTCAGTGTGAAAGCATGCAGCATGATGTTCCTTGTTAAGTGTGCAATCTCATTCTAGTTCGGAAGCGCCAAAGCGCGCCAACACCTCATAACGCGCGCCCTGCTCATCGCTCACCGATTGCACCAGCACGAAGTCGCTGATCTTCCAGCGTACAGCGGGCATGGTCGGCAATTCCGCGTCGCTCCACTGCGCGTTGCGCAGCAGGGTGACATGCGGCTTGTAGGGGCGGCGCTCGAAGCGGAAGCGATGCTTGGTCAGGCGCTGCTCAAGTTCGCCCACCAAGCGCACCAGCTGCGGCGGCACGCTGCTTGGTGCGGCGAAAGCGATGTGGTTATGTCCCCAGTAACGCGCCGTATCGAAACGCAACTCGAAAGGCTCGAATGCCACTTCCTGCGCGGCCAGTTGCAGCGCCTCCAGCCGCTGCGGCGCGACCTCGCCCAGGAACACCAGCGTGGTGTGCAGGGTATCCGGGCGCATCACGCGCCCGCCGCACAGCGGCAGCAACCGCGGCTTGCCATGCGGCCAGCGCAGCCCGCTGCTGGCGGTTGGGCCAGAGGGCGAAAAAGACGCGAACGTTTTTGTTTGAAAGCTCCATGCGCTCATTTTATCCGCATCACGCTCGGGGTCGAGTGACGATGCGCGATGCGGTAGAATGCGCACCTTGCAATCAAGGCCCCACCATGAACGCTCGTCTTCGCGAAATCCCCTACAACTACACCTCCTTCTCCGACCGCGAGATCGTGTTGCGCCTGCTCGGCAGCGAGGCGTGGGACATCATCAACACCCTGCGCGAGGAGCGCCGCACCGGACGCTCGGCGCAGATGCTGTACGAAGTGCTGGGCGACATCTGGGTGCTGACGCGCAACCCGTATCTGGAAGACGATCTGCTGGGCAACCGCAAGCGGCGCAACGCATTGGTCGGCGCGTTGCGCCACCGCCTGCAATGCCATCGAGGATACGGCGCCAGGACAACCCGAAAGTGAAGCGCCTGCTCGAACTCGCCGGCGCGGCGGTCGACCAGTTCGCCGCCGAATTCGAACACACCCTGCAGTTGCGCAAACGCACGCTGCGCGCCCTGAGCCGCATCACCCGCAAGGACAACATCCAGTTCGACGGTTTGGCGCGCGTGTCGCACGTCACCGACGCCACCGACTGGCGCGTGGAATACCCGTTCGTGGTGCTGCACCCGGACACCGAGGAGGAAGTCGCGCCGCTGGTGCGCGCCTGCATCGAACTCGGCCTGACGCTGATCCCGCGCGGCGGCGGCACCGGCTACACCGGCGGCGCGATCCCGCTGGACAAATATTCCGCCGTCATCAACACCGAAAAACTGGACGCGATCTCGCCGATCGAGCACCTGATGCTGCCGGGCCTGAGCCAGCCCTACGCCACCATCCATTGCGGCGCGGGCGTGGTCACACGGCGCGTGATGGAAGCGGCGGAGGCAGCACGATCTGGTGTTCGCGGTCGACCCGACTTCGGCCGATGCCTCGTGCATCGGCGGCAACGTGGCGATGAACGCGGGCGGCAAGAAAGCCGTGCTGTGGGGCACGGCGCTGGACAATCTGGCTTCGTGGAAGATGGTCACGCCGGACGGACTGTGGATGGAGGTGGAGCGTCTGCGACCACAACCTCGGCAAGATCCACGACGCGGAGAGCGCGCAGTTCCGCATCAGCCGCTTCCACGAGAACGGCAAGACGCCGCTCGGCCAGCCGGAGATATTGACCATCCCCGGCAGCGCTTTCCGCAAGGCCGGGCTGGGCAAGGACGTGACCGACAAGTTCCTGTCCGGCCTGCCCGGCATCCAGAAGGAAGGCTGCGACGGCATCATCACCTCGGCGCGCTTCATCCTGCACCGCGCGCACAAATTCACGCGCACCGTGTGTCTGGAATTCTTCGGCCAGGTGCACGAGGCCGTGCCCGCCATCGTCGAGATCAAGGATTATCTGGATGCCCATCCCACAGCCCAGCTGGCCGGTCTGGAGCATCTCGACGAGCGTTATCTGAAGGCCGTCGGCTATGCCACCAAGTCCAAGCGCGGCACGCGCCCGAAGATGGTGCTGGTCGCCGACGTGGTGAGCGACGACGAACGCGCGGCGGGCGAAGCCGCCTCGGAGATCGTGCGCCTCGCCAACCTGCGCCACGGCGAAGGCTTCATCGCCGTGTCCGCCGAGGCGCGCAAGAAATTCTGGCTGGACCGCGCGCGCACCGCCGCCATCGCCAAACACACCAACGCCTTCAAGATCAACGAGGACGTGGTGATCCCGCTGCCGCGCATGGGCGACTATTGCGACGGCGTGGAGCGCATCAACATCGAGCTGTCGCTGGGCAACAAGATCAAGTTGCTGGACGCGCTGGACGAGTTCTTCGCAGGCGAACTGCCGCTGCGCTATCAGGACGACGCGCAACTGGGCGATGCCGAGTTGCTGGGCAACCGCCCGCAGGCCGCACAACAATTGCTCGCCGAAGTGCGCACGCGCTGGACCTGGCTGCTGGAAAATCTGGATGCACCGCTGTCCAGCTGCCCCTTCGCGCCCAGCGATGCACAGGATGCGCGTCACGGTGTTCGATGCCGTGCAACGCCATCTGCTGCGCGCCTCGTGGAAGCGCGAAGTGCGCGAACCGTTGCGCCACATCTTCAGCGGCAGCACTTACCAGCCCATCCTCGAGCAGTGCGACGCCATCCATCAGCGCGTGCTGAAGAGCCGCGTGTTCGTGGCGCTGCACATGCACGCGGGCGACGGCAACGTGCATACCAACATCCCGGTCAACTCCGACGATTACGCCATGCTGCAGCAGGCCTACGGCGCAGTGGATCGCATCATGCAACTGGCGAAGGACCTGGGCGGCGTGATCTCCGGCGAGCACGGCATCGGCATCACCAAGTTCGATTTCCTCGAAGCCAAAGAGATCGCGCCATTCATCGCCTACAAGCAGAAGGTCGATCCGGAAGGCCGCTTCAACAAGGGCAAGCTGTTGCCCGGCAGCAATCTGGAGCGCGCCTACACCCCCAGCTTCAACCTGATGGAGCTGGAAAGCCTGATCCTGGAAAAGAGCGAGCTGGGCAAGATCTCCGATTCGATCAAGGATTGCCTGCGCTGCGGCAAGTGCAAGCCGGTGTGCACCACGCATGTGCCGCGCGCCAACCTGCTGTATTCGCCGCGCAACAAGATCCTCGCCACTTCGCTGCTGATCGAAGCCTTCCTGTACGAGGAGCAGACACGGCGCGGCGTGTCCATCGCGCACTTCGACGAATTCAACGACGTGGCCGACCACTGCACGGTGTGCCACAAGTGCGTCAAGCCCTGCCCGGTGGACATCGACTTCGGCGACGTGTCGATGGCGATGCGCAACTTCCTGCGCAAGCAGGGCCAGAAGAAATTCAATCCGGCCACCGCCGCCTCCATGCTGTACCTGAACAGCACCGACCCGTTCACCATCAAGCTGATGCGCAAGGTGATGATCGAGTGGTCCTACAAGGCGCAGCGGCTGGGCTACCGTATCGCCAAGCATCTGGGGCTGTTCCGCCAGCAGGTGGCGCATCCGCCTGCCACCGTGGGCAAACCCGCGCTCCAGGCGAAGGTGATCCACTTCATCAACAAGCCGATGCCCGGCGGCCTGCCCAAGAAGACCTCGCGCGCGCTGCTCGACATCGAGGACAACACCATCGTGCCGGTGATCCGCGATCCGCGCAAAGTCACCGAGGATTCCGAAGCGGTGTTCTATTTCCCCGGCTGCGGCTCGGAGCGCTTGTTCGGCCAGGTGGGATTGGCGACACAGGCGATGCTGTACGAGATCGGCACGATCACGGTGTTGCCGCCCGGATACCTGTGCTGCGGCTATCCGCAAACTTCGGCGGGTCTCGAAGACAAAGGCAACCAGATCACCACCGACAATCGCGTGCTGTTCCACCGCGTGGCCAACACGCTGAACTATCTCGACATCAAGACGGTGATCGTGTCCTGCGGCACCTGCATGGACCAGTTGCTGAAGTATCAGTTCGAAAAGATCTTTCCCGGCTGCCGCCTGCTCGACATCCACGAATACCTGCTGGAAAAGGGCGTGAAGCTGCAAGGCGTGCAAGGTACGCGCTACATGTATCACGACCCCTGCCACTCGCCGATGAAGACCTACTCGCCGCTGAAGGTGGTGAAGCGAGCTGATGCGACACCGCATCGCAGCTGAACGACCGCTGCTGCGGCGAGTCCGGCACGTTCGGCCTGAGCGTGCCGCACATCGCCACCCAGGTGCGCTTCCGCAAGGAAGAGGAAATGCGCAAGGGCGCGGATGCGTTGCGTGCCGACGGCTTTGACGGCGAGGTGAAGATACTCACCTCCTGCCCTGCCTGCCAGCAAGGCTTGAGCCGCTACGCCGACGATGCCGGCACCACCACCGACTACATCGTGGTGGAGATGGCCAAACATCTGCTGGGTTCGAACTGGCTGGAAGACTATGTCGTCAATGCCAACGATGGCGGCATTGAGCGCGTGCTGCTTTAGGAGTGAACTTCATGTTGCCGCTGGAACCGACCGACGATCTTGCCAATCCCGCCTTCAAGGATGCGGCTTCGTGCACCAAATGGTTGAGCCAGCTGCAACTGACCAACCTGAATCTGGCGCAGGGCACCTTGCGCAAACAACTGGATGAACTGAATCGCTTGCCCGATGCGCGGCACCGACCGTTTGCAGATTCTGGAAGCGCTGCGCGAAACCGTAGCCCTGGTGCAGACCGACTTCGCCAAAAAGCTGACCGGCAAAAAACTGCCGCTCACCGATGATGAATTCACGCTGCTCTTCGCGCTCTCCAGCCTGTGGCAAAGCATGCTCACCGGCTATCTGCGCTGCCTGCAAACGCTGGCGGCGGGCGACAAGCATCTCGCGCTGCTGTGCCAGCGCAGCCTGTTGTATGGCAGCCTGCAAATCGAGGATTTCATGCACGCGGGTTGCGAGCCCGGCGGAAAAAGCTGGCAGCAATTGCATGCCATCTATGCGCATGTCGAAGCGCTGGGCCTGCAGGCGGAGACGGTGCGCGACGAGCGCCACCAGTCGGGCATGGCCATCAGTTGCCGCACGCTGTATGCCAAAACGCTGCTCATGCACCGCGCCCGTCTGCTGGGACTGACGCGCCTCCAATGGCAGCTCGCCGAGCGCTGGCTCTGCCTGTGGGGCGACGCCATCAGCATCGAACCGCGTTGCAGCATGAGCAAGGAAGACGCGCCGCCGCTGGCCGTCGATCTTGCCGGAACACAGCCGCTGCAATCCATCCAGCATGCGCGCAACGCAGACAGCATGCGTTATCTGGCGATGGTTCCTTTGTCCAAGCTGATCCGGGTGAAGACCATCCTGCTGCAACAGGGGCAATCCCCGCAACAAGTGGAATTGGGCAGACGAGCTTCCGAGCAAGGATTGCGTCGAGCTGCTGCACAAATTGCATGCCTGCTGGTGTGAAAAGCGCGAGGATTCTTTGGCTGACACCCCGCGCCCGAGCAGCAGCTTGTACCTGTGCGTCGGGCTGGAACAGATCTACGCGCAGATCGCGCGCAAGCCGTTCAAACCGGTCAAGGAGTCTTCCAAGTCGAAGCAGGAAGTGCAACGCCAGATCGAGACTTTCGGCCGCGTGCTGAATAACACCGGCCAGCATGAGCATGCATCAAGCGAACTGGGTTTTGTGCCGGAAGAGTGGCTGATAGAAGAAGACAGCCTGCTGCGCGGCCGTTTGCTGCGCCAGCACACGGCGGGCGAGCGTTTCGGTATCAACCAGATCATCAGCGTGTTCCCGCCGAACACCGCCCAACATAAAATCGGCATCCTCGATCTGGTGCGCGTCACCCAGCGCGGGCAACTTTATATCAGCGTGCATTACCTGCCCGGCCAGCCGCAGCCCGTGGTCGCGCAAGGCAAGGCGGACAACGAGCTGCTGCAATCCGGATCGGCCGCCGCGCTGCTGTTGCCCGCGCTGGAAAAACTGCGCATCCCTGCCAGCCTGCTCCTTCCCCGCGACTGGTTCCATGCCGGCCGCACGCTGGAACTCAATCTGCCGGACCAGAGCAAGCAAAAAGTGACGTTGGGATTCAGCGTGGAAAAAGGCGGCGACTACGAACGGGTGAGTTTCAAACCGTCTGCTTAGTGCGTTTGCCCGGGAAGACCAGCGCGAAAGTACTGCCCTTGCCCTCTTCGCTCACCACGTCCAGCCTGGCCTGATGGCGCATGGCGATGTGCTTGACGATGGCCAGCCCCAGTCCGGTGCCGCCGGTCTCGCGCGAGCGGCTGCGATCGACCCGGTAGAAACGCTCGGTAAGCCGGGGAATATGCTGCGGCGCAATGCCGATGCCGCTGTCCTGCACCGAAAACACCGGCTGCCCTTCACGCTCCGACCAGCGCAGCTGGATCTCGCCACCCTGCGGGGTATAGCGAATCGCATTGGTCACCAGATTGGCAAACGCACTGCGCAATTCTTCGCGGCCGCCCGTCAGCTGCACATTGCTTTCGACCTGTAACCGCAACGTGTGCTTGCCGTTGCTCAACAATTGCGCCTCGCGGAATATCTCGTCGAGCAGCGCGCGCTATATCCACCGTTTCTTCGCGCAGCGGATTCTGGTCGTTCTCCAGGCGCGACAAAGTGAGCAGGTCGTCCACCAGACTTTCCATGCGCTGCGTTTGCTCACCCATCAGATGCAGGGCGCGGCGCGCCATGTCGTTTTCCAGATGCGGCATGTCGTGCAAGGTCTCGACAAATCCGTTCACCACGGTGAGCGGGGTGCGCAGTTCGTGCGAAACGTTGGCCACGAAATCGCGGCGCATGGTCTCGATGCGTTCCAGCTGGGTGATGTCGCGGCTGATGAGCAGGCGCTTGTTGCCGCCGTAGGCGATGAGTTTGATGGAAAGCACCAGATCGTCATGCCGCGTGTCGCGCAGCACCAGCGGCTCGGTAAAGGTGTGCATACGCGAGAAATTGCACGAACTCCGGCTGGCGCGCGAGATAGGTGATCTGCTGCCCGACATCGCGCTCGGCATCCAGGCCGAAGTGCTGTTCCGCCAGCAGGTTGCACCATTCGATGCGATCCGTCTCGTCCAGGATCACCACGCCTTCCGGCAGGGCGGAAGTGGCCTGCTCCATCTGTTGCAGCGCAGCGGTATGTTGTTCGCGCTGCTTGCGATGCGTGCGCATGATCTTGTTGAGCTGCGAGAACACATCCTCCCACAGGCCCGAACCGTCCGGCACGGAAAGGGTGTCGGGAGCAGCCAGCCAGCGTTGCAGCGCGACCAGATTGCGCAAATGAAAGAACAGGCGCAGCAGCATGCCCGCGCCGAACACCAGCGCGGCGGGCAATGCCCCGGCGCTTGCCCATAGCAGCAGGGAGAACAGCAGCAGGAAGAACGGATAGACGAATGCGCGTTGCCAGAAATCGCTCACGGCACAACCTCAAAAATAGACTGGCGGCATTATACGGGGTGATGCGAACTACGCGTCCGCCGAAAAGCTATCCCTTGGAAAAACGGTAACCGCTGCCGCGCACGGTCTGCACCAGCGCGTCCAGAGCGGACGGCTCCAGTGCCTGGCGCAGGCGGCGGATGTGCACATCCACCGTGCGCTCCTCGACAAAGACATGGTCGCCCCACACCTGATCGAGCAACTGCGCGCGGCTATACACGCGCTCGACGTGGGTCATGAAGAAGTGCAGGAGGCGAAACTCGGTAGGTCCAAGCTCAACGTTCACCCCATTGGCGCTCACGCGGTGCGTGGTGGGTGACAACTCCAGGCCTTCCACGCGTATCGTCTCGTCGCTCATCTGCGGCGCGCGGCGGCGCAGCACGGCGCGGATGCGCGCCATCAGTTCGCGCGGCGAGAACGGTTTGGTGATGTAGTCGTCGGCACCGGATTCCAGCCCGAGGATCTTGTCGCGCTCGTCGGTGCGCGCAGTGAGCATGATGATGGGGATGTCGCGCGTGCGCGAATCGGCGCGCAGACGCCGCGCCAGTTCGACGCCGGAAGTGCCGGGCAGCATCCAGTCGAGCAGGATAAGGTCGGGCAAGGCACGGTTGATGTGCGCCAGCGCCGCTTCGGCATCGAATGCCTGAATGGCACGATAGCCGCATTGCGCCACGTTGAATGCCAGTAGTTCCTGGATCGCCGGTTCGTCTTCCACCAGCAGGATGTTCGCTGTCACCATTTTAGACTCCATCGTTTCATTGCACTTGGCTTGCGATGGTATGAAAGTATTGTGACAGTAACATGACGGTCATGCGGCGGGATGTTGGTGCGGGTGTACCGCGCCGTGTTTGCCGATCAGGTTCGGCAGCAGCGAGCCCAGCAACATGCCGCACACACTCATCAGCAAACCAACCAGCTGCGGCGGCCATATCGCGCTCGGCCGGAACGCCTCCAGCAGCAACCAAGTGGCAAGTCCCAGCACAATAGAGAGCAACGCACCCTGCGTGTTGGCACGCTTCCAGTAGAGGCCGAACGCCAGCGGCACGAACGCGGCCACCAGCGTGATCTTGTAGGCGTTCTCCACCATCTTGAAGATGCTTGCCTCGGAATGCAGCGCGAACCACAGCACCACCCCGCCAAAGGTCAGCACGATGATGCGCATGGTGCGCAGCATCTGCTGGTCGCTCATGTGCTTGAGGGCGAAATGCTTGAGGATGTTCTCGGTGAACATCACCGACGGGGCCAACAGCGTAGCGGAAGCCGTGCTCATGATGGCGGACAGCAGCGCGCCAAAGAAGAACACCTGCGCCACCAGCGGCGTGTGATACAGAATCAGATTGGGCAGCACCATCTGCGAATCGCTCTCGATCAGATCGTTGAACACTTTGGGATCGATCAAGGTGGCGGAATAGGCCAGGAACATCGGCACGAAAGCGAAAGCGAAATACAGCACGCCGCCCGCTACCGAGCCGCGCACCGCCGTCTTCTCATCCTTGGCCGAGGTCATGCGCTGGAACACGTCCTGCTGCGGAATGGAGCCCAGCATCATGGTGATCCCCGCCCCGATGAACGGTATCCATACTTCATAACCGCCCTGCGGCAGGAATTGCAGCTTGCCTGCAGCCTGCGCGTGGCTCACCACATTGCTTACGCCGCCCGCATCACCGCTCACCAGCACCGCGATCAGCAACATGCCCGCCATGATGACTGTCATCTGCACGAAATCCAGCAGCGCCACCGACCACATGCCGCCGAACATGGTGTAGCCCAGCACGATAGCCGTGCCGATGAACATGCCGGTCGATTGCTCGATGGCTCCGCCGCTGACCATGTTGAACACCAGCCCCAGTGCCGTCACCTGCGCCGATACCCAGCCAAGGTAGGAGATCATGATGCACACCGTCATGATCAACTCGACAACTCGGTTGTAGCGCGCCCGGTAATAGTCGCCGATGGTGAGCAGGTTCATGCGATACAACAGCGGCGCAAAGAACAGCCCGGCGATGACCAGACACAGACTGGCGCCAAACGGATCGGCAACCACGCCGCTCAAACCTTCTTTCACGAACGTGGCGGAGATACCCAGCACTGTCTCCGCACCGAACCAGGTGGCGAATACCGTCGCGGTCACGATAGGCAATGGCAGATTGCGCCCCGCCACCACGAAGTCGCGGGAATTGTGCACACGCGTCGAAGCGTAAAGACCGACACCGATGGAAAACAGCAGATAGAGGACGACGAACCAGATCAGCATGGGAACAACTCGCAACACCAATAATGGTGGCTATTCTAGCAGCGTTGTCCAAAACCCCAAGGCCGCCGAAGCGGGCGGCCTGGGTCAGTGTCAACAGTGACTGTGCGCCCATTGGACGGTCACGCATCAATCCGGTGCGGCCAAACCAAAATGGTGCATTTCACTTATTCCAAAACCGCCAACACGCTGAATTTGCTTTAAAGAATATGTAATAAAGCTTAGGCATACTGCTTGCTAAAATAAACCTTGCAGCAATTGTGGCTGAAATATTATTCGGAGGTTCGTATGTCAAACGAAGAAGTGTTTTTCAAGTGGTTGCCTGATTACAGCGTCAACATCAAAGCCATCGACGAACAACACCGGGAGCTGGTCAACATCCTCAATCGCCTGTTCATCGCGGTTTCCAAACGCGAGGGCGACAAGGTCATTGCCGGGATACTGGATGCACTGATGAGCTATACCCAGACCCACTTTGCACTGGAGGAACGCTTGATGCGTCAGGCGAAATACCGGGACATCGAGCCGCATATCGAGGAGCACCGGAAGCTGATTGCGCAGCTTGACCAGCTATGCAAAAAACATCTGCTCGAAGAGAAACCGATCTATTTCGAGATGCTGAGCTTTTTGAAGACATGGCTCAGGGAACACATTCAGGGCGTGGACACGAAATATAGCGCCGCACTGCACCAGGCCGGGTTCTCTGTTGCCGAATGGGAACGCGAAGCCAACGCAGAGTTGGCGCTCATGTCGAATTCTAAGAATTGGTGGAAGGTGTGGAAAGCCGCTTGATGCGCAGGTTCAACCTGCGGCGAAAACTTCACGCAGCGGGTGGGCGGGAAAATATACGCCCCGGATGCAGGACGGGAATGGCCTCACCTTGGTGGTCGAAGCAGGAAACAGCGCAGTGGCTCCAGCCTGCGGGCTGTTCCGGCAGCGGGCACGACTGGGCATCACTGACCGCGATGGCCACCGGTAGCGCGGACAGCAGCAGTGCACCGAAGCGCGTGGGTTCGCCCGGCCGCTCCTGATACCCGGCTACCGCCACCAGCCGCTGCGTTTGCGGCGCACCAGCCAGGCGTGCCGCCATATCCATCACCGGCAGCAGGCGACCTTGCCAGTGCAGCACGCTGTGGCAATACGCCGGCGTGCAGGGCACTGCATGCAGCTGTGGATTATCGAAGATTTGCAGCAAGACCCGCGTTCCCACGGCAGCGCGCAAGGATTGGCCGAAGTCCAGCAGCCAGGCATTGGGATGCAGCATGGTGATTTTTTTTGCCGCCATCACATCCCCGCCAGCCGGGCCAGATGCGCGGTCAGCCGTTCCGCACTGGTGATGCAGACGATGCCTGGGTCGTCCATTGCCATCAGGCCCAGGACGGGCATATCCGGCAGACGCATGGCGGGCGGCAATTCATGCCGCTGGCCCGAGGTCTGTTGGCCGATGCTGACATCGTCGCACATGATCCCTACATACCCGTCACCGGCGCCCAGCAGCACACAGGCACGGCGCTCTGCGGGCACGACGGTCAGCAGGGACAATTCCTGCGACAGGCAATAGACCGGCCAGCGCTGCTGCGCATGCCGGAGCCAGCCGACGCTGGGCAGTTCGGCATCGTGCACCTCGACATCATCCGCCGCCTCCAGCGCGCGTATTTCTATTTGCGGCAACAACAAACGCAGGCCGGAAATTTTCAGTATCGCCGACGTGGCACTTGCCTGAGGCCGTGTGAGGACTGTGCTACTCATCGCGCGGTCAGCCTGACAACATGCTGTAGCAGGGTCTCATCGCTGAACGGCTTGGTGAGGTGCACATTCACCCCCGCCGCCGCGCTCATCTGGCGGTGTTTCTCGGTGGAGCGCGAAGTGATCATGATGATCGGAACGTGTTTCGTGCGTTCGGTGTGGCGCACGTTGGCCGTCAATTCCAGCCCGTTCATGCGCGGCATCTCCATGTCGGTCACGATGATGTCGGGAACGAATTTTTCCAGGATATTCACCGCATCCAGGCCGTCGTTGGCAGTGCGCACGTCAAATCCCACATCTTTCAGGACCTGCACCACCGATCGCCGGGCGGAGAGCGAATCGTCCACCACCAGTGCGCGCAGCGCTTTCTTCGCCGGCCTGATATTCAGCCTCGTGCTGTGATTCTGCCTCTTGCGCGGCCAGCGTTTGCTGCGTCGAGACATGCTGCAGTTCGACCAGGTCGATCACCGGCGCCACGCTGCCGTCGCCCAGGATGACCGCACCGATCACCCCTTGCGTGCGCGGCACATAGCGGCCGAATTTTTTCATCACCACTTCGCGGCTGTCGAGTATCTCCTGCACCAGCACCGCGCTGACCGTGCCGTCATCCAGCCGCGTCATCAGCACGGGATAACCATTACTTTCACGTGGCGCTTGTCACGCGGCATCGCCAGCAGATTTCCCAGCTTGAGCAGCCCATATACTTCATCGCCATCGCGGAAAAACTGGCGCGCGTCGATCTCCATGATCATATCGCGGGAGACATAACGGATGTCCTCGACACCGCGGCTGGATATCGCCAGCAGCTTCTCGTGCTGCCTGACAATCAGGGTATGTGCAGACAGCAGGGTGGCCGGCAGGCGCAGTTCCACCATCAGTCCCTGGCCGCTGCCGCGAGTTCAGCGCCAGCATGCCCTTCATTTCCAGCACCCGGCTGTACACCACATCCATGCCGACGCCGCGCCCCGACACCTGAGAGGCCTGTTCGCGCGTGGAAAATCCCGGCGCCAGAATCAGCCGCGCGAGTTCCTCCTCGGTATGATCGTGCTCGGGCTTGAGCATGCCCTTGCGTTCGGCGATGCGGCGGATCGCCGCATAGTCCAGACCGGCACCGTCGTCGCTGCAGCGCACCACGATGGAATTGCCTTCGCGCGCGAAGGACAGCTCGATGCGTCCCTGTTGCGGCTTGCACGCGGCGGCCCGTTCGCCGGGCGACTCGATGCCATGATCCACGGCATTGCGCAGTATGTGCATCAGCGGATCCATCAGGTCGTTCAGCACGTGGCTGTCGATGGTGGTGTTTTCGCCCTTGATGGTGAGCTCCACCTGCTTGTCCAGCAGGCGGCCGGTTTGCCGCACACCGCGCTGCAGGCGCGACACCACGCTGCTCACCGCCACCATGCGGGTGCGCATCACCGCGTGCTGGTTGGCCATCTGCAGGCGCTGCTGTTCTTCCAGCAATTCACCCAGCGAAGACAACTGCCCTTCCACCGTGCCGGTCATTTCCTGCGCGTCGGTGGCGGCCTCGATCAGGCGCCGGGTGATGGTGTGCAACTCGCTGTAATGCTCGAATTCCAGCGCATCCAAACCGTTGTCCTTGCGCGTCGCTCCCTGTTGCGGCGAAGTGACACCGCGTATGTCCACCAGCTCTTCCAGCTCCGCCACCAGGTGCTGTAACAACTGGTGTTGTTTGCGGATGATCTCGGCTTGAACAATGGACTGGCGCAAGTGCTCCTGGATCTGCGAATTGGAGATCAGCGTTTCGCCTGCCAGGCGCAGCAATTCATCCACCACCGGCGCGGGGACTCGCATGGACTGCTCGGCCGCAGGCGCGGGCGCTTCGTGTTTCGGCTCTGCGGACTGCTTCGCGGCATGGACCATGCAGGTGCGGCCGCCTCCGTCGCCTCGGCGGCCACACCCTCGCGGTCGATGCGATTGGCGCAATCCAGCACTTCCTGCAGCACATCCAGCGGTTGCTCGGGTGCGGGTCCCAAGCCCAGCAGGAATTCGCTCATCGCCTCCAGACAATCGCCGGCGTGGATCAGCACGTCGGCCAGCGCCCGTTGCGGCAGCTTCCCTGCATCGATCAGCGCCACCAGAATGTCTTCCAGATGATGGGTGAGATTGGCGATACCGGGCACGCCCACGGTATTGGCTGCACCCTTGAGTGTATGGGCGGCGCGCATCGCCTGCTCCGCATCCTTCAGGCTGCCCTGGCCGCTGGCGATATGCGCGATCGCGGCGGTGAACGCGCCGACCTGCATCGGCAGTTCCTGCAGCAGGCCATCCAGCAATTCGGGATTGACATCGGTGGGCAATTCCAGCGACACATCTTGCCAGGTGGCGCGTGTCTGGCGCTCTGCGGGGTGCGCTGCGTCTTCCGTCACTTGCACTTTGGCCAGTGCACCTTGCCACAACAAAAGCGCATCCTGGCCTAGCGGCGACGGCCATGCCGCATCGGCCAGCAGCGCGGCCAACGCGGCACAGGTTTTTTCATCGGTGGGAGTGGCGAGATAAGCCGCGAGACGCTCGGGCAGTTGTTGCAGCAGCGCTTGCTGCTCCTCCGACAAGCCTGCAGTCAGCAGAGCAAGCTGTTGTCCGAGTCGCTCAAATAGCGCAGCGAGTGCGGTCAGGCCGACAGACCCCAGCGTCAACCCCAGACGCTCCAGGAATTCGCGGAAATTGTCCAGCGCCGCTTGCCGTTCGTCCGGCGCGCCGCGCGTGGCAGCGGCAAGGTCGGCGTTGAACTGTTCAGCCATTTGCTCCAGTTCGTGAGCCAGAACGACGAGCATTTCGCGCTCGACTTGTTGCGTTTCATCAGCGGGCGGCACTTCGTCCAACGAAGCTGCAGCGGCCTGTTCGGGCGGCGCCGCCTGGCCCATCAGGCTTTGCAGCTCTGCCGCGACCGACTCAGCGGACAGCGGCATCGGCCAGGTCGCCGACAGGCTTTGCAGCAGGGCCAGTGCTGGATTCGCGGTCGGCATGATTGACCAGATAACCGAACAACAACATCGGCCATCCTTCCAGCAAGGCGCATTCGTCGGAGGTAAGCGCACGCTGCTCGCTTTGCAGCAGCATCAGATTGGTCTCGACCAGCGCGCAGACCGATTGCAGTCCGACCAGTCCGCAGTCCCAGGCTAGCTGCCCGATGCTTTGCACCGATTCGCTGTAACGCTGCAGTATGCGCCCGGCCACGTCGGCATCTTCCACTGCTGATGGGCCGGACGGCATCAGCTCCATCAGCACGTCGATCGCCTCGGCTGCGGTCAAGCCGAACTGCTGCAGCCTCTCTTCAAGCGTATCCATGATGCTCTTTTTGATCAGGGAAATTGACAGCATCAGCCGGGCAGGTTGAACACGCGCACTGTGGTCAGCAGCTGTTTGGCGTATTCCACCAGATTGTTGGTATTGCCGGACTGTTCAGTGCAAACGTTCGCTCGTCTGCTCGCTGCTCTTCTTGAGCGTGTCTGCGCGCTCCAGCAGCTCTTGTCCCGCCTTGGCCTGCTCTTCCGAGCTGGCCGCGATCTGTTTCACCGAGGCCACCAGATCGGCGGTGGTCTGCTGGGTCAGCTCCATCTGCTGCCCCGCCTGCTCGGCCAGCCGGCTGCCTTCGACGATCTGCGTGATGGCATCGTTCATGGTGTTCACCGTATCCGCCGTTTCGACCTGGATGTTGTTCACCAGCGCGGCGATCTGCTGCGTGGCCTGGCGCGAGTTTTCGGCCAGCCGCTGCACTTCGTCCGCCACCACCGCAAAGCCGCGTCCCGCTTCGCCCGCCGAGGCGGCGTGCATACTCGCGTTCAGCGCCAGGATGTGGGTACGTTCGGCGATCACGTTGATCAGGTTCACCGCGCCGGAAATTTCCTGCGAACGTTCGCCCAGCCGCTTGATGCGCTTTTCCGTTTCGCGGATCACGTCGCGCGTGCTGTTGATGCCGCTGACCGTATTGTTCACGGTGGACAGCGCCACGCGGGTGGTCTTGATGGCATTGTCCGCCGCCGTGTTGCATAGCCGCGCAAGCTCGGCGATCTCCGTGCAGCGATTGCGCTGCGTGCGGACAGCGACTGCACGGTGTGATCCACCTCGACACGGTCATCCGCCGCCGCCAGCAGCATGCTGTTCGCTTGCTGCTGCGCCTTCAGCGAGGCCGAAGTCACGTCCGCCGAAATGTTCGACACATCCAGCAACACCTTGGCGGTTTCGCTGGAGAGCAGGTTCAGCGCGTCCGACACCGCGCCCGTCACGTCCTCGGATACCGGCACCTTCACCGTCAGGTCTTTTCTGGCGAGCTGCGCCACCGCGCGCAGCAGCGTCAGCACCGACTCGTTGAGCTGTTCGTTTTCCTTCTCGATCTTGGCCAGCGTCGCCACGCGGCTGTCCAGCAATTCGTTGAATGCCTGGGCCAAGTGCGTACCAATTCATCGTTGCCGGCGATCTTGGCGCGTGCCTCGAAGTCACCCTGATTGATTTCGTTCACCGTCTTCTGGAACGAGTCCAGGTTGCGGATGATGCCGCGCGATGATGAACACAGCCCAGCAGCACCAGCAACGGCAGCGCAACGCCCAGCACGGAAAGCGTCAGCCATTCGGTGGTGCTTTCTTTTGCGGCCACTTCCCTGTTTGATGCTTCAGCGGATTGCGCGGCGAAATTCACGACATCCTGCGATAGCTTGTCCATCGCCGCCGAAGTGGGGCGGTCAAGGCCGCGCACCAGCTTGTCCACTTCCTGTCCCGCCGTGGCTCGGGCTTGGTTATAGCTCTTCAACGCTTCAACATAATTGCCGTGCAGTTCGGCGTGCGCGGCAAGCAGTGTATCGATGTCCTTGGTATCCATGCCCAGCTCTTGCGCCTGCTTGCGCATTTCCGACAAGCCCTGGCTTACGTCGGTGCTGCGCTTTTCGAAGGCCTCGTAGTATTTGGCATACAGCTCCGGATCGTTGCCGCGCAGCAGGATGTCTTTCCATTCCTGCACCTGGCGCTGGAAGTTGGTTTGCACCCTGCGCAACGAGTCCAGCAACTTGAGCGCCTTGGTGTCGATACTCACCGAACTGCTGGCCTGGCTTGCCAGCCCGTCGACCGCGAAGATGGACACCCCGCCGACGATAGCGAGGAAAAGAACGCCGACAAAAGCCAGTAACGTGATCTTGGCCCTGATGGTTATGCGGTTAGCTTTCATGTGCAGCCCCCTGTTGTTTCAATTTAACTTCCAGTCTTCAAATGCATACCACTGCAAACTTCATCAAAAAACGAGCCATGGTCGAATTCCAGCCACACTGTTTCATCCTGCACATATCCCGCAGACACGTGGCTCTGCAATGCAGCAGGCAGCGGCGGCAGGTTGGACAACGGAAGCAACGTGAAAAGAGCGCTGGGGTAACCCTCGATGAGCACCCCCACCGCCTGCTCGCCATGACCGAAGACCAGCACCATGGTCCCGACTCCGTCCTGACGCGAGCCGATGCCGAGCAAGACGCGCAGCTCGTACAACGGAACCAGGTTGCCGCGCAAGTTGATCAGGCCCAGGAATCCCGGCGGCGCACTGGGCAGCGCCGCGACCGGAAGCATGGCCAACACTTCGCTGCCCGCATCCGGACTGATCAGCAGCCCCAGTTCGCCGACGCGAAAACCGTAGCGCGCGCGCACTTCCTTCCGCACTTCCCCGTTCGTTGCCAAATGCGCGCCCTCGGGCGGCTCGAAATGCGCCAAGGCAGCGCCAGGCGGCAGCCAATCGGCTGCCGCAGTGGACTCCCCGGCTGCTCGGCGATCCTCAGGCTGTTCCATGCAATTTGCTGGCTTAATTAGGTCAGGCTCTTCAACTGGTCGATGATCTGGTCTGCGGTATAGGGCTTGCACACATGACCTTTCGCCCCTTGCAGCTCGCCCCAAACCTTGTCGGCCTTCTGCCCCTTGTTGGTGACGAACACCACCGGAATGGACTTGGTATCGCCATCCTGCGCCAGTTGGCGGCAAGCTTCATAACCATCCATGTCCGACATCACCACATCGAGGAAAATGATGGCAGGCTTCTCGGCCTTGGCCTTGGTGATCGCCTCACGACCACTGACCGCAGTGATGACGATGCACCCCGTATCGCTCAGTACCGCCTTGATATTCGCCAGATCGGCTGCGGAATCGTCAACCACTAGTGCTTTCTTTGCCATTTGTTCTTTCCTTCAGAGTTTAATAAATATTAGCTTTACTTTAGAACTTCGGATTGCACTAGGACCGCGCTCCGATTTCCACATGGTTGCTGACTGCCTCGCGGAATTCATTATAGTCGACTGGCTTGGTCAGATAGGCGCTGCATCCTACCAGCGATCCCCGCACCCGATCGAACGGCGAAGATTTGCTGGTCAGCATGATCACGGGCGTTTGCCTGGTTATGGGATTCTTCCTGATATCTTTGCAAATCTGATAGCCACCAGCACCCGGCAGCACCACATCCAGGAAAATCAGGTCGTATTTGTTCAGCGTCAGCAACTCCAGACCACGCTCTCCGGTTTCGGCGATATCTGCCTGAATGTTGAAATTGCGCAGCTCCAGCTCGAGTTGCTTGCACACGGTCGGACTGTCATCGACCACCAACGCCCGCAGCGCCGCTTCGGTGGTTGACGCGCTGGCAGCCTGCGACAAGGTGGGGGTTTTCCAGACTTGTGCCGATTCGCGCAGTCCGTCGACGATACCATCCAACAATGCCAGCAATTTGGCCGGGCCGAATGGCCGCAACAAATAAGGCTGATCGGGATCGGTGGGGCGCTCCCTGGTGTACAGCACCATCACCGGCGGCCTGGACATCACCGCCAGGGTGCGCCACTTGATCGTGGCGTTGACGTCATCCACGTTGACAATGACGATGTCGCTATCGGCGATCTCCGACTCCGCACTCACTGCGTAGCCGCCCTGTGCACGTCCTCTGGTCATTTTGCCGATGCTTTTGAGGACATTTATTTCAGCGCCCGTGAGACCCAGCGCACCGATGGTATAAACATTGCCGTGTTCCATAACTCACTCCTGAGAATCCCCAGCTTCTTCGCCTGCCGGGATGCGTTTTCATACTGCCAAGTTATTTTTTGCCGAGCAAAGCCCCTATCGCGGGGAGCGATATACCTCATTCCAATCTTTTTACCTAGCTGCCTGAATACGCCTGCATAGACATACCAATGACACTAATATGGCGTATTAGACCGAAGATGCGAACAGAAGAGTGGATATTGGAGACTTCTATTAAAGATTGCAGACATGACTAAAGCACTGACTATCCAAACCGTTTATCGGCTTATGGACAGGCGGTACTTCTGAGGCACAGGTCCTTCGTAATTTGTTTACCCACAAAATCAAAAGGCTCCCGCAGGAGCCTTTTGTGCCACTCAAACTGAACTACTGCTTACAGTTCTTTGGCATGCGACGCCAGATACTTGGCCACACCATCGGGCGAAGCGTTCATGCCGGCTTTGCCCTTGCTCCAGCCTGCCGGACAGACTTCACCGTGCTCTTCGGTGAATTGCAGGGCATCGACCATGCGCAACATTTCGTCAATGTTGCGGCCCAGTGGCAGGTTGTTCACCACTTGATGCTGCACCACACCCTTCTTGTCTATCAGGAAAGAGCCACGGTAAGCCACGCCACCGTCGGATTCAACGTCGTAGGCCTTGGCGATCTCATGCTTGACGTCGGCGACCAACGTGTAGCGCACCTGGCCGATGCCGCCCTTTTCCACAGGGGTGTTCTTCCATGCCAGATGGGTGAATTGCGAGTCGATCGAAACACCGATCACTTCCACGTTGCGCTTCTTGAATTCGTCCAGACGGTGATCGAAAGCGATCAGCTCGGACGGGCATACGAAGGTGAAGTCGAGCGGATAGAAGAACACCACCGAGTACTTGGCTTTGGTGATTTCTGAAAATTTGATTTCTTTGATTTCATTGTTGCCCAACACAGCATTGGCGCTGAAATCGGGAGCGTGTTTACCTACGAGTACGGCCATGATGATCTCCTTAGGAAATGGTTGAACTTGGTTGACTGAATTGCTAGGTTTTGAAATTTACCAGATGCGCCGCGACTGTCAACCAAATAATTGCCGAATTCTCTCCGGCAGCCTTGCTTCGCTCGAACCGCTCGCAGTACGGCCATGCATCAATATGGTGCCAGGCGAATACAGTGGTCGTATTTCGCGCATCGCCAAATCGCTTGAACATTTAATAACCTTAATTATTTATCAGCCTTACCGTTTAATAGCCTTGCCGTTTAACAGCCTTATCATTTAAAAGCCTTATCATTTAATAGCCTTAGCATTATTAATGCCGTAAAGTATTGGCATGCTGTTTGCTGGAGTAGCTTGATGGCATCACAACTAAACTATTTATTTGGAGGTATATATGTCAAACGATGAAGTTTTCTTCAAGTGGTCTCCCGAGTACAGCGTCAATATCAAAACCATCGACGATCAGCACAAGGTGTTGGTTGACATCCTCAACCGTCTGTTCGTCGCGGTATCCAAGCGCGAAGGTGACAAGGTCATTGCCGGAATACTGGATTCGCTGATGAGCTACACCCAGACGCACTTCACGCTGGAAGAGCGACTGATGCGCCAAGCGAAATACAAAGACCTCGAACCGCACATGGAAGAGCACAGAAAACTGATCGCGCAACTCGATCAGTTGTGCAAAAAACATCTGCTCGAAGAAAAGCCGATCTATTTCGAGATGCTGAGTTTCCTGAAGACCTGGCTCAAGGAACACATACAGGGCGTGGACAAAAAATACAGCGCCGCCCTACAGCAGGCCGGGTTCTCCGTTGCCGCATGGGAGAAAGAAGCCACAGAAGAGTTCACAGTCATGTCGAACTCGAAAAAGTGGTGGGAAGTCTGGAAGGCGTGATTGATCAGGCTGTTTCCGGCAGCGCCGTCACGGCGAACTGGATGCGGTGCAGTTGCGCATACACACCGCTCTTCGCCAGCAGTTCGGCGTGCGTGCCGACCTCGACGATCTGGCCTTTTTGCAGCACCACGATGCGGTCGGCTTTCTCGATGGTCGAGAGGCGGTGCGCGATGACCAGCGTGGTGCGCCCCTGCATCAAGGTTTCCAGCGCGGCCTGCACGTGACGTTCGGATTCGCTGTCCAATGCGGAAGTGGCCTCATCCAGAATCAGAATCGGTGCGTTCTTGAGGATGGCTCGCGCAATGGCGATGCGCTGGCGCTGTCCGCCGGATAGTCGCACGCCTTTTTCCCCCACCAGCGTCTGCAAACCTTGCGGCAATTCGCGGATGAATTCCATGGCATGTGCTGCGGTCGCAGCCGCGATGATCTCCGCCTCCGGCACTTCGCGCATCTGGCCGTAGGCGATGTTGGCGGCGATGGTGTCGTTGAACAGCACCACTTCCTGGCTCACCAGCGCGATGTTGGCGCGCAGACTGGCAAGGGTAAGATCAGTGATCTCCTGCCCGTCCAGCAGTGATGCGACCTGCTGTTGGCAGATAGAAACGCGGCAGCAGATTGGCCAGCGTGCTCTTGCCGCTACCGGACGCACCGACCAGCGCCACCGACTGCCCGGCGGGAATGTCGAGGCAAATATCATTCAGCGCCAAACGCTCGCCTGTCTGATAAGACAGGCTGACATGCTCCAAGACCAGCGCTCCCGTGGCACGGGACATCACCGTCTTGCCGCTGTCTGACTCGCCAGGCGTATCGATCAATTCGAACACACTCTCTGCCGCAGCCAGACCGCGCTGCACGAATTCGTTGATGCTGGTGATGCGCTTGAGCGGCGCGGTCAGCATCAGCATGGCCGCGACAAAAGACAGGAAACTGCCGACCGTGGTGGCATCGCTCTTGGCTTGGTCGATGGCCAGATAGATCACGATAGACAGCGCAATGGCCGCCACCATCTGCACGATAGGCACATTGGCGAGCGCCGCTGTCGCCTGTTTCATCATGTGCCGGCGTACCCAGTTGATCTCTTCATTGAAGCGCTCCTGTTCGTAGCGTTGCCCGCCGAACAGCTTGACCACCTTGTGCGCGGTGACGCTCTCCTCGATCACCTGCGTGATGCTGCCCATCGCGCGCTGGGTATCGCGGCTGGATGAACGCAAACGACGATTGATGGTGCTGATAACCCAAGCCACAACGGGGGCGATGGTCAGCGTCAGCAGCGTCAGCTTCCAGTCCAGATAGAACAACCAGCCGAGCAAGCCCAAGGATGATGATGGAATCGCGAATGGTAATGGTCACCACGCTGGTGGCGGCGGCAGTCACATTGGTCACGTCGTAGGTGAGCTTGGAGATCAATGCACCGGTGGCATGATCGTCGTAGTAGCGCGTAGGCAGCGCAAGCAACTTGCCGAACATCTCGGCGCGCAGATCCATCACCACTTTGTTGCTGACCCAATGGATGGCTAAAGAACCGAAGAACCCCGCCAGGCCTCGCACAAAAAAGAGCACCAGAATAATGACTGGAGCCCAACGCATCACCGAATCGTCTTTTTGCACGAACGTGCCATCAAGGAACGGCTTGAGCAATGCCGGCAACAGCGGCTCGGTCGCCGCCGCCACCACCATGCCGAGTATCGAGATAGCGAACACCCGCCAATGGGGGCGGACGTAGCGCAGCAGACGCAAATAAAGCTGGGTAGAGGTCAAATTCATGGCGCGCACTTTAGCAGAAAGAGCAGGCCATCACACCGCGAACCGGCACGATCAGGCACAGTAGCAGGGCCGCGCTTTCAATCAGTTCAACCCCCGCACCCAGTAGATCCCCCGTCATGCCGCCCAGGCGGCGCAGCAGAAATTGTCGCCACATCAAAACGAGTATTGGCACACCGCACAGTACGGGAGCGCTCAGGCTCAACACGAAGAGTACAGCGCCCCACCCCCATATCTCACGCTGCCGTACCTGCATGCCGAAGTGTTCTCCCAGTCCGGGTTTGAGCGTGGGCAAGCGCGCCCAGACCAACGTCCCCCAGCGCGCCCACGCGGGGATAAGCAGCAGCATCCAGTATTGGCCGCTGCGCGCCAGCAGCATCAGCAACACCAGCTTGCTCGCCAGTTGCAGCACCAGGCTGACTGCGCCGAACGTGCCCAGATGCGGATCGGCCAGCACGGCCAGAAAACGTTCGCGGTCGCGGTGCGCCGCACCCAGTGCATCGCTCATGTCGGCCAGCCCGTCGAGATGCAATGCGCCGGTGATCCATACCCACAGCAACAGCGTCAGCAGCGCACCCAACCACGGATCGATGCGGCTGCCCAACCACAAGGCGGTGGCCAGCAACGCACCGATGAGCAGCCCCACCAAAGGAAACCACTGCACGCTGCGCGGCAAGTTCGCAGGGTCAAGATTGCGCAACTGCGGCGTGGGAAGCCGGGTCAGGAATTGGATCGCCAGAATCAGACCACGCATCGCAGTTTCGCCTCAATTGATGGAAAGTAAGAATGGCGGCTGCCCTTGCAGCCAGGAAATGCGCAGACACGCCGCTTCCGGCAATGCGATCTGGAAGGCTTGCACGGGCGTAAAACCGAACAACTCCATGAGCAAGGCGCGCATCACCCCCGCATGCGTAACGAGCAAACGCTTCGTTCCCTCATCGCGCGCCAGCCATTCGTGCCAGCCCAGACTGACGCGGGCGCGGAATTGCGCCAGCGATTCGCCGTTGGGCGGAGCATGCTCGCCATGCGTGGCGCGAAACGCCTGGTACTCGGCCGGATGGCGTGCGGCTGCCTCATCGGGCGTCAGCCCTTCCCAATCGCCGAATGCCAGTTCGCTGAACGGCGGCAACACCTGCAAGGGCAATCGCTGCTGTGCGGCGTAAGCGGCAGCGAATTCATGGCAGCGCTTGAGCGGTGAAGTGGCGACCGTATCGAAGGCAGTCGCCGGACAGCGCGCGAGTGCCTGCTGCATCTGGGCCATGCCCTGCGCATTGAGCGGCTCATCCAGCGCGCCGCGAAAGACATGCGCACGCCCCGCGACTGCGCCGTGGCGCAGCACCGTCACGACGATGGGCTCAGTTCTGCTCACTGACTCCGGCCTCGGCAAACGTGGCCATGTCGCGATGCAAGGCACACGCCAATTGCAGTAACGGCACGGCGACCGCCGCACCGCTGCCTTCGCCCAGACGCATGCCCAGTTGCAGCAACGCTTGCGCTTCGAGCGCCGCCAGCACGCGTTGGTGTCCGGGCTCGGCGGAAGTGTGCGCGAACAGCAGCCAGGCACGCACCGCCGGATTGATGCGCACGGCAACGAGCGCCGCCACCGAGCTGATGAAGCCATCCACCAGCACGGGCATGCCGTTCTGCGCCGCCGCGATATAGGCGCCCGCCAGACCGGCGATCTCGAAGCCGCCCAGGCTGCGCAACACTTCCAGCGGCTGGTCGGCCGCGACTTCGATGCAAGCTCAGCGCTTTGGCGATCACCTGTGCCTTGTGCGACACGCCTGCGCTATCCAGCCCGGTCCCCGGCCCGGCCAG
Source organism: uncultured beta proteobacterium (assembly GCA_963721375.1). Lineage (GTDB taxonomy): Bacteria > Pseudomonadota > Gammaproteobacteria > Burkholderiales > Gallionellaceae > Sideroxyarcus. Next base: position 37,945 of record CAVRIW010000002.1, read on the forward strand.
CGACTCAGGTGCTGCGGACAGGAGCGCACAGGCGATGGCCGAAGCCGAGGTGGTGTTGGCGATGCCCATCTCGCCGCCGATGAAGAGTTGCGCCCCTTGCTGTTTCGCGCGCAACACCGCATTGCGTCCGGCCTGCAGCGCGGCAGCACATTGGTCTGCAGCTCATCGCAGGCTGCCTGGCGAAATTGGCCGTGCCTGCTGCGATGCGTTCATCGCGCACATTGTTCAAAGGCTCGACGACGGACACCGTGCCGAGATTGATGACTTCCAGCGTGGCGTTCAGCTGCCGCGCCAACACGCTGATGGCCGCCCCGCCCCGCGCAAAGTTGCGCACCATCTCGGCCGTGACGGCCTGCGGAAACAGCGACACGCCTTCCTCGGCCACGCCATGGTCGGCGGCAAATATGCCGATGTACACACGCTCCATCGCGGGCTGCTCCACCCCCTGCCATGCGGCGAGTTGCACCGCGACGTCTTCCAGGCGCCCCAATGCGCCGGGCGGCTTGGTCAGTTGTCCTTGGCGCGCCAATGCAGCAGTGCGCGCTGTTTCATTCAATGCTGCACACGGTTGTGCCAGCCAGCTCATTGCCATCTTCAACTTCCTTTCACGATCAGTGGCATTCCTGCCACGGTCAAAATCACACGTTCACATAACGCGCCACTTGCTGATGCAGGCGTCCCGCCTCGTCGCAATAGCGCCGCGACAGTTCGCCCAGCGGAACGACGCCCATGTTGGTTTCGTTGCTCACCAGAATGATCTGTCCGGGCAGGGTGGGCAGCACCGCCAGCAAGCGCATCCACTTCGCGGCGCAGTTCGGCTTCGCTCACATCGCACAGCAATTGCGTGAGCCACAGCGTCAGGCAATCCACCAGCACGCAGCGCCCGGCAGCGGCCTGTTGCTGCAGCACCTGCGCCAGATTGTGCCCGGCCTCGATCAGCCTGCCAATGCGCCGGGCGGCGCGCCTGATGCTGGGCGATGCGCTGCTGCATCTCGGCATCGCGCACTTGCGCGGTCGCCACGTACACCACGTCCAGACCGGAATCGTTGGCGTGCTGTTCGGCCAGGCGGCTCTTGCCGGAACGCACACCGCCCAGAATCAATTCACGCATTGCGTCTCTCCCAATTCGAAATAACTCGCGCAACTTTGCCGTATCCAGATAGCTGCTCCACCGCATCCGCCAGCCGCTCCAGATCGGCCTCGCAGCGCGCACGGTAATCCGGCGTCTGCACCTCGCGCAGCCCCGCCCAGCGCAGCAACGCGCTGCATGCTTCGCGCCGACTCAAACAGGCCGTGCAGATAGGTGGCGAGGATCTGCCCGTCGTCGGAGATGGCACCATCCGCGCCGTGTTCCAGTTGCAGCGCAGGGTGTTGCAGCGCGGCTCCGCTGGAAACGCCCGCATGGATCTCGTAACCGGACACCGGCGCGTCTTCCAGCAGCAAGCGTGCCGCGCACATTGCGCAACTGTTTTTCGGCTGCGAGCGTGGTGCTCAGTTCCAGCAAGCCCAGCCCCGCGCTGCTGCCCGCCTCGCCTTCGATGCCCAGCGGATCGTGGATATGCTGCCCCAGCATTTGCAGTCCGCCGCAGATGCCGATGAGCTTGCCGCCGTAGCGCAGGTGTCGCTTGATCGCCGCCTCCCAGCCCGCGGCGCGCAGGCTGGCCAGATCGCTGCGCACGGATTTGCTGCCGGGCAGGATGATCAGATCGGCAGGCGGCAGCGGCTCGCCGATCGGCACAAAGCTGAATTCGACTTGCGGATGCAGACGCAGCGGATCGAAGTCGGTGTGGTTGCTGATGTGCGGCAGGACCGGCACGATGACGCGCAGCTTGCTCTGCCTCTGCCGCACTCTGCGAGCGGCGAGACGTGCGGCACGCGCATCTTCCGCTTCCAGATGCAGGCCGTGCAGATACGGCAACACGCCGAGCACCGGCTTGCCCGTGTGCTGCTCCAGCCAGTCCAGCCCGGGCTGCAGCAACGCCAGATCGCCGCGAAAGCGGTTGATGACGAAGCCGACCACGCGCGCCTGTTCGCTGTCGCGAGAGCAGCGCCAGCGTGCCGACCAGATGCGCGAACACGCCGCCGCGGTCGATGTCGGCGATCAGGATCACCGGGCAATCCACCGCTTCGGCGAAGCCCATGTTGGCGATGTCGCCCTCGCGCAGATTGATCTCGGCCGGGCTGCCCGCGCCTTCCACCACCACGACCTGATACTGTCGCTGACAAGCGCGCATGCGACTGCAGCACCGCCGCGCGCGCCGTGCTTTTGTAGTCGTGATATTCCAGCGCGTCCATGTTGCCGATGGCACGCCCGTGGATGATCACTTGCGCACCGGTATCGCTGTTGGGCTTGAGCAGCACCGGGTTCATGTCGGTGTGCGGCGCGAGGCGTGCGGCCTGCGCCTGCACCGCCTGCGCGCGACCGATCTCGCCGCCGTCTGCGTCACCGCGCTGTTCAGCGCCATGTTCTGCGGCTTGAACGGCGCGACCGCCACGCCTTGCCGCACCAGCCAGCGGCACAGCGCGGCGACCAGCGTGCTCTTGCCCGCATCGGAGGTCGTGCCCTGGATCATCAGTGTGCGGGCGTTCATCGCTGCAGCTCGCTTAAGGCCGCAGTCAAGCGCGCCCACTGCGCTTCATCGCGCGGCAAACCGAAACGCACGCTGTGCGGCTGCTCGAACAGGCGCGTGAGTATGCCGCGCTGTGCAAGTTGCTGATGCACACTCACGGCATCGGCGCAGCACACCCATTGAAACAAGCCGCAGCCGCCGTCGGGCGCCAGGCCATGCCGCGTCAACAATGCGGACAAACGCTGCGCTGCCAGTGCCAGCGCATCGCGCGTTGCCTGTTGCCAGGCACTGTCGCGCAACGCCAGCGTGGTCACATAACGCGACGGCGCGGCGATCGGCCACGGCCCCAGCAGCGCGGCGAGTGCATGCAGCAGCTTTTGCTCCGCCAGCACAAAGCCCACGCGCGCACCGGCCAGGCCGAAAAATTTGCCCACGCGAGCGCAGCACGATCAGCCCCGCTTGCGGACTCGCCGACTGCCAGACTGTGTTCGGGTGTCGCATCCATGAAGGCTTCGTCCACGATCAGCCAGCCGCCGCGCGCCGCCAGTCGTTCGTGCAGGCGCAGCAATTCGTCGCGATGGAAAAGTTTGCCGCTGGGATTGTTGGGATTGACGATCACCGCCACTTGCACGCTGTCGCCGATGTCCAGAATCTCCGCGGCAGACATCGGCATGACTTGGTGTCCGTGCCGCAGCCAGGCATGGGCGTGTTCCGCATAACTGGGTGCGACGAGCGCCACTCGCGCCGGCGGGCGCAGCCGCGGCAGCGCTTGAATCGCGGCTTGCGAACCCGCCACCGCCAGCAATCGCGATGTGCCGTAATAGCTCTGCGCTGCGGCATGCAGCTCGTCATCGTCTTGCGGCAGGTGTTGCCAGATTTCCTGCGGCACAGCAGGAACGGGCCAGCCGTTGGGGTTGATGCCGGTAGACAGATCCAGCCAGTCGCTTTCGGGGATGCCGTAACGCTGTGCCGCCGCGCGCACCCTGCCGCCGTGTTCAAGCATGCCATGTTCAAGCATAGCGTTGCCACCCCGCCATCAGCAGCGCACCCAAACCGACCACGCCCAACCACAGATACAAAGTGCGTTGCACCAGTTGCACTGCGCGCGGAATATCGCCGCATGCAACCACAGCACCGCAGCCCAGCAACGGGCGCTCGCTGATCACGCCGTGATAGATCGCCGTGCCGCCCAAGCGCACCTGCAATGCGCCGGCTCCCGCCGCCATCACCGGCCCGGCATTCGGGCTTTCCCAATGCTTTGCCTGCATGCGCCAGCACTGCAGGGCACTGCGCGTTTGTCCGAGCAGCGCGTAGCTCAACGCGGTCAGGCGCGCCGGAATGAAGTTCAGCACATCGTCCAGCCGCGCCGCCGCCCAGCCGAATTCGTTGTAGCGCGCATTGCGGTAGCCCCACATCGCATCCAGCGTGTTGCTCAGTCGGTACAACATCACGCCCGGCGCGCCCGCGACGGCAAACCAGAACAGCGCGGAAAAGATCGCATCGTTGCCGTTCTCCAGCACCGATTCCACGGTGGCGCGCGCCACGCCCTCTTCGTTCAATTGTCTGGTGTCGCGGCTGACCATCATGCCCACCGCCGCACGTGCCGCGGGCAGATCGTCATTGGCGAAGGCGGCCGACACGCGCTCGGCATGTTCGCGCAGGCTACGCGGCGCGATCGCCAGATACAGCAACAGCACGGAAAACAATATGCCGATGATTGGAAGCGTTTGCAGCCATGCGGCGAGCGCCACCAACGGCAGCAACAGCACGCACACCGCTGCGATGCCGCGCAGATAACCCATGCTGGAAGGTGCCGGGCCATAAAAGAGGTGTTCAACTCGCCGCGCCAGCCAGCCGAAGCCGACCAGCGGATGCAAGCGCCGCGGCTCGCCCAGCCAGCGGTCGAGCAATACGGCAGTGCAGAGTATGAGCGGAGTTGCGAACAGTGCGATCTGCATAAGTGATATTGCTGAGACGGACGGCGTTACAGGTCTATGCCGGGCTGAGCACGCACACCTGCACGGAAGGCATGTTTGACGTCCCGAATCTCGCTCACCGTGTCGGCCATATCCAGCAGGCATTGCGGGGCAGCGCGGCCGGTGATCACCACATGCTGCATGGCAGGACGCGCAACCAGATCGGCGCAGACTTGCTGCGCGTCCAGGTAGCCGTAGTTCAGCAGATAGGTCAGTTCATCCAGCACCACCAGATGCAGGGATGCGTCCGCCAAAAAACCCTGCGCCACTTTCCACGCGCGTTGCGCGCTGGCGATATCCGCATCGCGATTTTGCGTGTCCCAGGTGAAGCCGTCGCCCAGCACTTGCCACTGCACACCAGGCTGCTGGCCCAGGAATTTCTCTTCGCCGGTGTCGCGACGGCTCTTGAGAAATTGCACCACGCCCGCTTTCAGGCCATAGCCCAAGGTGCGCGCCACCATGCCGAACGCGGAACTGGACTTGCCCTTGCCGTTACCCGTCAACACCAGCAGCAAGCCTTTGTCCTGATCGGCTTCGGCGATCGACGCATCGATCGCGGCTTTCTTGCGCGCCATGCGCTGCTGATGTTGTGCGCTGTTATCAGGCATGGCTTATCTGTTAGCGAGCCTCGGGATGCGCTGTGTGGGCTCGCTGCGTGAATACCACGTACAACAACACCGCAGGAACCAGATACAGCGCAGCACCGCTCAGGTACTGCACATAGTATTGCGCCACACGGCTTGTATATTCAGCCATGCCCATATCGGGGAAGCGCCCGGAGAACAGATAGAACGCGCCGTTGGAAATGAAGAATGCCACGCTGGTTGCCGCGAAGGACAGTCCGGCAAACACCCCCAGGCTGCGCAAGTTATGTTGATGGATGCGTGCGTAGTAACGGCCCGCGAACCAGAGCACAGCGTAAGTCGGGATCAGGAACCAGTAGGCTGGCGTAACGCAATAATCGTTCACGTTGAATTGAGTGATCGCGAGATAGTCGATCAGTCCAGCCTCGACCAACAGCGCCCCAAACAGCATGGGGCTGGCGATAAAGAAACCGGCCAGCAGGAACACCGCCAGCGATGCGTCGGGCAAATGCAATGAGCTGCCGAAATGGTGCACGCGTGTCGCAGCCATCAGGGTGATCAAGCCCAAAGCGATCAACGCCGGACGTTGTGTAAATATCTTCATGTCGTTCTCCTTGAAAAGTCTTATGTGATACAGGGTCGGGAGCTGCAATCCGACCTGAAATAACCTAGTTCTTGGCCTGATAATTCAGCGTCAAGTATACCCCGCGCCCCGCCTGGTTGAAGTACTGCGCAGTCTCATATTGCTTGTTGAGCAGATTATCCACGCGGCCTTGCAGCATCCATTCCGGCGAGAAGCCGTATTCGGCCCGAATATCCAGCAAACCGTAACCGCCCAAGGTTTTGCCGGGGGAATTCTTCAGGTCATCGAAACGACGCCCTTCTGCGTACAGCGAGCTGGCGATACGAAATGCGCCGAACGTACGCGCCGCCTCCACCCGCATGGCTTCTGTGGCGCGACGATTGAGCAATTTCCCCTGATTGGCGCCCGAGGTTTGCCGGGGATTCTGCAAAGTGAGCGTGCTGTTGATGTCCCACTCCGACAGGCGGATTTTCAGTTGACCTTCCACGCCGGTCAGTCGTGCACTGTCGATATTGACGGGTGTAAAGTTGGCATCGAAGCCGATCAAATCGGTGATGTCGGTTTGATACGCGTTGACCGACCATTTGCCTGATGCCGCATGCCCGGCCACCCCGATTTCCAAACTGCGCGACAACTCCGGCCGCAAGGTTGCCGAACCAAAACCCGGGTAATACAGCTGATTGAACGTCGGCGCCTTGAATGCCGTCCCGTAGCTGGCAGTCACAGCGAGTTGTTTCGTTCAGCTCATAGCCATAGCCCAAGCCGCCCGTGCCGTGTCCGCCAAACTGCTGGTTGTTATCGTGGCGCGCACTCACTTCCATGCTATGCGCACCGATGCCACCCAGATATTGCGCAAACCACGCATGGTTTCTGCGCGAGTTTTGCGTGTAGACATTGAGTCGGCACGTTCACATCTGGTAAAGCATCGATGCTGTCGTTCTGATAATCAAGACCTGCGGTGACCAGTTGATTGTCTGCGATGTTCACATCGTTTTGCCAGGACAGCGTGTCGCGCTGGGTGTTGAAACGCGAGATATAGAGCCCGTTGAAAAATATATCCGAGTTGTCGTTGCTGCGCCCGCCCCGCAACGTCATGTTCCACGCCGAAGTCGCTGCGGCTTTCAGCGCGCCCCCCAATACCTGTTGCACTGACTTGGCCTGATTGCCTGCAAAAATGCTGCCGTCGGTTTGCACGCTGCTATCGGCGCGCAACGCATTGAACTCGGCCGTCACGCTTTGCGACAGCTGGTAGCCGCCGTTCACTCCCAACGATGAATTGTGATAGCCATCCTTGTCGGGTTCGTTCACAAAGCACCCCGCCGTCAAACTGCCGCGACAAGCATTGAAACCTTGCACATTCTGCTGATTTGCCCTCGCATTGAACCAGCCTTGCTCACCGCCACCGCTCAAACCCAGTGCAGTGTTGTAGGTGCCGTAGCTACCCGCAGTGAAACTGGCCGACGGCGATACCCCGCGCCCCTCCCTTGCGCGTAAAGATCTGGATCACCCCACCGATGGCATCCGAACCGTACAGGCTGGCACGAGGACCGCGCACGATCTCGATGCGTTCGATTTGCGAGACAGGAATATCCTGGAAAGACGCGGTACCCAAAGTTGCCGAACCGATCTTGATGCCGTCCACCAGCACCAGCACATGATCGGCATTCGTGCCGCGCAGAAATACCGAAGTGGCCTTGCCTGCCCCGCCGTTGTTGCTGATCGTCAGTCCCGGCACTCCGCGCAATACTTCCGGCAAGGATTGCGCCTGCAGGTGTTCGATATCCTGACGGGTGATGACGGTAACGGAGGCCATCGTTGCGTCGGCTGCTTGTGCAGTGCGGGTCGCGGTGACCACCACTTCGTCCAGCGTTTCGGTTGCGGCTTGCGCCAAGGGAGTGACCGCAAACAGCAATGCGGCGATAAGATGTTTTCGTTGCATGTTGCTTCCTAATTTAAGTTCCAAGCGTCCCCGTTGGAACATTGAACAAAATCAGGAATGCGACGAGAAGAAAGAATGGGCTCTTGAAGAACGAGCATCCATGCGCCTCCCGCAGCATTTCCTGAACCTCGCTCAAGGCCGGTATCCGGGCTCGCAAGTTTTGATCTGCCGCCTTCCCATGATTGCTCACAGTGGCCTATTGGCAGATCCACACTTGCTTACCGTTGCGGGGGCAGCACAGGCATTGAGTTAATACTTCCTCACCTGTTTCCCGTTTAACTGGAAGGCTCTCACCTTCCAGCACCTTGAAGCGGGGCGGATTGTAGCAGATGCCGACCAAACGATTCCAAAACACTTGCAAAATGCTTCGTTACCGATTGACTTAACAGGCTTTTCGAAACTATAGTTCGCCCATGCAAAGCGAACTCGACATACTCGACCAGAAATTGGCGCAACTGGTGCAACTGACTCAGCACCTGCGCGCCGAGAATCTGCAATTGCGCCAGGATGTCGCGTCCGCACTCAATGGACAGCGCAAGGGCCAGGACAAGATCGAGCAGGCTTCGCAACGCCTGGAAAAAATCCTTGCGCAACTTCCCGCTGATGCCCAATGAGTAACGCCAAAATCAGTTCACTGGAAGTAACCATTCTCGACCGCGAGTTCCATGTCGCCTGCCCTGAAGACGAACGCGCGGAATTGCTGGATGCTGTTGCTTATTTGGACAAAAAAATGCGCGAGATACGCGATGCGGGCAAGATCGCCTCGGTCGAGCGCATCGCCATCATGGCGGCGCTCAACATCGCCCACGAGTTGCTCACCACAAAAGTCGGCGGAGGATTTGACCTCTCCGAGGTGAAGCGTAGAATGCAAGCCATGCAGGCGACCATTGAAGCAACGCTGGTTGACCAGGACGAATTGTTTTAAGCCTTTCAAGTTTGTCCCCTGCGGTGTTCGTCAGATTCATAATTCTTTGAACCAATGAGCTAATGCTTAGGTTGCGCCCCATTTAAGTTACTGTTGTGAGCATCCCTCGCGGATGCACCTGATGTAACCGGGAACCGACCCACTTGAACCCAGGTTCAAGACATTGAGTCAACGGCACAGGCGGGGGACTTTATTCCAGTGCGATCTTTACGGGTCGCACTTTTTATTTGCGGAAGGGGATCATGCGCTACTGGCTGATGAAATCCGAACCAACTGATTGCAGCATCGACGACCTCGCCGCCTTGCCCAATCAAAGCGTGGCCTGGTACGGCGTGCGCAACTATCAGGCGCGCAACTTCATGCGCAACCAGATGCAGGTCGGCGACGGCGTGTTGTTCTATCACTCCAACTGCAAAGAGCCGGGTATCGCCGGTATCGCGGAGGTGTGCAGCACCGCGTATCCCGATGCCACGCAGTTCGACCGCAACAGCAAATATTTCGACCCGAAGGCCACGCAAGAGACGCCGCGCTGGTTCAATGTGGACGTGAAGCTGATGAAGAAGATCGCGCTGATTTCCATCGACGAATTGCGCAGCCATCCAGAGCTGGAGAATATGCGCACCTTGCAACGCGGCAATCGACTGTCCATCACGCCGCTCGATCCGGCCGAGTGGAAGTTCATCACCAACAGGTTGGTGCGCTGATAATGGAATGGTACGCAGCCTATCTGGTGCTCGGCGCAGTCGCCGGTTTCCTCGCCGGACTGTTCGGTGTCGGCGGCGGTTTGGTGCTAGTGCCCGTGCTGCTGATGCTGTTCGATGCGCAGCACTTCTCCGCTGAATTTACGATGCATCTCGCCCTCGGCACCTCCATGGCGACCATCGTGTTTACCTCGCTCGCCAGCATGCGCAAACACCACCAGCACGGCGCAGTGCACTGGCAAGTCGTGCGTCGCATCACCCCCGGCATTCTGCTCGGCACCGCCTTGGGTGCACTGCTCGCCTCGTCCATCCCGACGCGCGGACTGGGCATCTTCTTCACGCTGTTCGTCTATTTTGCGGCCGCGCAGATCCTCATCGACAAACGCCCGCACGCCTCGCGCCAACTGCCTGGCATGGCAGGCATGACGCTCACCGGCACGCTCACCGGAGGGATCAGCAGCATGGTCTCCATCGGCGGCGGCACCATCGTCGTGCCTTTCCTCCTCTGGTGTAACGTGCCGTTGCGCCACGCCATCGGCACCGCCTCCGCCATCGGCTTCCCCATCGCTGTCGGCGGCACCCTGGGCTACATCGCTGTCGGTTCGCACATCGAAACGCTGCCCGAACCGCACTTGGGCTACGTCTATCTGCCTGCCCTGCTCTGGGTCGCGCTCGCCAGTGTGCTCACCGCACCGCTCGGAGCAAAGGCCGCACATCGCATGAAGGTGGAATTGCTGCGCAAGCTGTTCGCCATATTGCTGCTGGTTTTGGCGACCAAGCTGTTGCTCAAAGTGTTATAGCCGAAACGGCAATCTCGGGCATAATCTTCCGCAAATACTAGGGAGGTAGGTTTCCATGCTGCAACATCTTTTCCGCACCAAGTCGGCCACCGATTTCGCCGACACATCAGAGTTAAAGCGATGCCTGTCGGCGTTCGATCTCACCTTGCTCGGCATCGGTGCCATCATCGGCACCGGGATCTTCGTACTCACCGGCATCGCCGCGGCCAATCAGGCCGGCCCCGCTGTCGTGCTTTCCTTCGTGATCTCCGGACTGGCTTGTGCCTTCGCCGCTTTGGCTTATGCCGAACTCGCGGCGACCGTCGGCGGTTGCGGCAGCGCTTATGGCTACAGTTATGTCGCGCTGGGCGAGATCGTGGCCTGGATGATCGGCTGGATATTGCTGCTGGAATATAGCGTGTCGGTGGCAGCTGTCGCCAACGGCTGGTCGGGTTATTTCAACAATGCGCTTTCCGCGATGGGCATCGGGTTGCCGGAAGCGCTGACCAAGGCTCCGTCCTTGGGCGGCATCATCAACCTGCCTGCCGCTTCCATCATTCTCATTCTGATGGGACTGCTCATCATCGGGGTCAAACAAAGTGCACAGCTCAACACCGCAATGGTGGCTGTGAAAGTGCTGACCATCATCGTCTTCATCAGTATTGCGGCATTCAACGTCGAACCGATGAACTGGCATCCGTTCATGCCTTTCGGCTGGTTCAATACCTTGCCCGACGGCAGCACTACCGGCGTATTGGCGGGTGCCTCGCTGGTGTTCTTTGCCTACGTGGGTTTCGATGCGGTCTCGACTGCCGCCGAAGAAGCGAAGAACCCGCAACGCGACCTGCCGATCGGCATCATCGCCTCGCTGGCGTTTTGCACTGTGATCTACATCATCGTTTCGGGGCTGCTCACCGGCATCGTGCCCTACTCTCAATTGAACGTCTCTTCCCCCGTCGCCCACGCGCTGCAACTGTTGGGCTACAAATGGGCATCAGCCTTGGTCGCGACCGGCGTCATCGCCGGACTGACCACCGTCATGCTGGTGCTGTATTACGCGCTGACACGCATCATCCTGTCCATGTCGCGCGACGGCCTGGTTTCCCCGTTCCTGTCGAAGATCAACCAGGGAACACAGACCCCGGTGCGTGTCATCGTCATCACCGGCATCATCATGGCGCTTGCTGCAGGGCTGTTCCCGCTTGGTGCACTGGCGGAGCTGGTCAACATCGGCACGTTGGCTGCATTCGTGCTGGTCTGCCTGGGCGTAATCGTACTGCGCATCCGCCAGCCCAATTTGCCGCGCCCGTTCAAGAACCCGTTCAACCCGCTGTTCCCCGTACTCGGTATGATCTCCTGTTCCGGACTGATGGCCTTTTTGCCAGCGCAGACCTGGCTGCGCTTCACTGTGTGGCTGACCATCGGTTTGATCGTGTATTTCACCTACTCCATCCGCCACAGCAAATTGGCACAGTAGTCAGCACAAAATGATGGGCAATAAAAAAGCCGGCTTGCGCCGGCTTTTTTATTGCGTCAGGCAGTATTACTTGCCCAGACCCAAGATGAAGTCAACCAGTTCCTTCATGTCGGCATCGCTAACCTTGGGGTTAGCTGGCATAGGCATAGAACCCCACGCACCGCTGCCACCCTTCTTAACCTTTTCGCTCAGGCGAGCGGCTGCACCAGCATCACCCTTGTACTTCTCACCAACTGCTTTCCAAGCCGGACCAACCACCTTCTTGTCCACAGCGTGGCAAGCGGTACAGTTGTTCTTCTTGGCAACGGCTGGCATATCAGTTGCCATTGCGGAACCAGCAACCATCAATCCTGCTGCAGCGATCATGCTTATGACGATAGACTTCATGTTCTCTCCATTTTTTTAGGTTTGACTACATTTACAGCGAGCGGAGTTTTTACCCCGGCCGCATTCTAAACAACCCCGCACGAATTGCAAACAGTAAGCGGTGTGCCTAGAACGCGGGGTTCTGTCACTTCGTTGACCTGATTATTTCAGATTCAAAATAAACCTGGCCAGCAGTGTGCGTTCGGCTTCGCTCAATTGCGGCTGGGCGGGCATGGCCAAGGTACCCCAAGCGCCACTGCCCCCCTTGGCGATCTTGTTTTCCATGCGCACCTGTGCCGCAGCATCGCCGCGGTATTTCGCGGCGACATCCTTCCATGACGGACCGAGCACCTTCCTGTCTACCTGATGACAGGCAAAACAGTTTTTCTTCTTGGCTAACGCGAGCGCCTCCGCCTCGGACACGGCAGCAAGCGGCTTGGCTTCAGCAGGTGGCGCGACAACCTCTGCCTTGGGCGCTGGCGCTACGGGCGCAGCAACCTCAGGCTGCGCAGCAGGAGTGGCCGGCTTTTGTTCAGCCACGATGGGCGCGGCACTTTTCGCGACCGGCTGTGCCTGCTCGGCGCCGACACCGGCTGCTTCTTTCTTGATGGGCTCAGATGCTGTGGCTGGCGCCTCTGCCTGCGCAGGTACGGCCGGCACCGGCGACGTGGTTTCCGCAGGCTTGTTACACCCGAACAGAACAATCAAACATGGAATCAACAGCGCAGTTCTTTTCATCTCAGTCTCCTTTTAAGTAGTCACCCCAATCACTCCTCACGCTCCAACCAACCCAACAGATAAGCCCATTGCTCCAATTCGCGCTGCGCTTGCGAGGGCGGCAGATCGAACAGGGTCTTGCCCTCGAATCCCGCATTGACGTAAGCCTGCGTCTCGCGCAGATAGGCGAGCACCGGCAGATCCAAGCCTTTCAGGAATTGCTCCAGCGTCAGTGCTGCACGGGTACGCGGATCCATGCGCATGCCGACCACGCCGACGAATATCTTGCCTTTGCGCACGGTCTTCTCGTGGTGCAGCACTTCCAGAAAATCGCGGCTGGCCTGGATGTCGAATGCGGAAGGAGCGATGGGCACGATCACCCGATGCACCAGCTTCAGCGCATGTTCCAGATTTTTGCCATGCAATCCGGCGGGCGAGTCGATCACCAGCCAATCCACGGGCGTGTTTTTTTCCACTTCGGATTGCATCAATTCGATGCTGGAAAGACTGCGCGGACGATTCGCCAGCCACTGTGTCGCGGACTTCTGCCGATCCAGATCCAGCATCGCCACGCGGTGTCCGCGCGAGGCAAGGTAGCCAGCGATGTTGGTGGACAGCGTGGTCTTGCCGCTGCCGCCTTTGGGATTCGCAATCAGTATGGCTTTCATGGTTTCTTGCTGCCCCCTAAAGAAACACCCCTCGACCACGGACCGACGCGGATGAACACGGTTTATCCGTGTTCATCCGCTGCTAACAGATCTTTTGTATCACTTCTCCACTTGCGACACGTCGCGCACAGCACCTTTGTCGGCACTGGTCACCATAGCAGCATAGGCACGTAACGCGGCTGATACTTTGCGCGTACGTTCTGCGGCCGGCTTCCACGCCTGCTTGCCTTTGGCCTCCATCGCGGCACGGCGTTGCGTCATTTCCGCATCGGAGATCGCCAGATGGATGCTGCGATTCGGGATGTCGATCTCGATACGGTCGCCTTCCTGCACCAGTCCGATCGCGCCGCCACTCGCCGCCTCTGGCGAAACGTGGCCGATGCTCAAGCCCGAGGTGCCGCCCGAAAAACGTCCGTCGGTGAGCAGTGCACAGGCCTTGCCCAAGCCTTTGGATTTCAAATAAGAAGTCGGATACAACATCTCCTGCATGCCCGGCCCGCCCTTCGGCCCTTCGTAACGAATGACGACGACGTCGCCCGCGACGATCTGATCGGCCAGAATGCCAGCAGTCGCTGCGTCCTGACTCTCGAACACGCGCGCGCGTCCGCTGAATTTCAGGATGCTTTCATCCACGCCAGCCGTCTTGACGATGCAACCATCCAGCGCGATGTTGCCGTGCAGCACCGCCAACCCGCCGTCTTTGGAATAGGCATGTGCACTGTCGCGGATGCAGCCGTGGGCGCGATCGGTATCCAGCTCGGGATAGAGCATGGATTGCGAGAAGGCAATGGTGGTGACGATGCCGCCTGGCGCGGCGCGGAAGAATTTCTGCACCGCTTCGTCATTGCTCTGTGCGATGTCCCACTGCTTAAGCCCGTCGCGCAGCGTCTTGCTGTGCACAGAACCGACATCGCCATGCAGCAAGCCCGCGCGATCGAGTTCGCCCAGAATCGCGGCGATGCCGCCTGCGCGATGCACGTCTTCCAGATGATATTCGGAGGAAGGCGCAACCTTGCACAGTGTCGGCACATGGCGCGACAGCCTGTCCATATCCTTCATGGTGAAGTCCACGCCCGCTTCGCGTGCCACAGCCAACAGGTGCAGCACGGTATTGGTCGAGCCACCCATGGCGATGTCCAGTGTCATCGCATTTTCAAAGGCATCGAAGGTCGCGATGCTGCGCGGCAACACGCTGGCGTCGTCCTGCTCGTAATAGCGTTTGCACAACTCGACGATGGTGCGCCCGGCGCGCAGGAACAACTGCTTGCGCTCGGCATGTGTTGCCACCAACGATCCATTGCCGGGCAGTGACAGGCCCAAGGCCTCGGTCAGGCAATTCATCGAGTTGGCGGTGAACATCCCGGAACAGGAACCGCAGGTCGGACAAGCGGAACGTTCGATGGCATCCACCTCTGCATCGCTCACGCGGCTATCGGCGGCGGCAACCATCGCATCCACCAAATCCAGCCCTTTGGTCTTGCCCTGCCAAGTCACCTTGCCCGCTTCCATCGGACCGCCGGAGACGAACACCACCGGGATGTTCAGGCGCATCGCCGCCATCAGCATGCCCGGGCGTGATCTTGTCGCAGTTGGAGATGCACACCAGCGCATCGGCGCAATGTGCGTTGACCATGTATTCCACGCGAATCGGCAATCAGGTCACGGCTGGGCAACGAATACAACATGCCGTCATGCCCCATGGCGATGCCGTCGTCGATGGCGATGGTGTTGAACTCCTTGGCGATGCCGCCCGCCTTCTCGATCTCGCGCGCCACCAGCTGCCCCATGTCCTTAAGATGTACGTGACCGGGCACGAACTGGGTGAAGGAATTGGCGATGGCGATGATGGGCTTGCCGAAGTCGCCTTCGGTCATGCCTGTGGCGCGCCACAGGGAGCGCGCACCGGCCATGTTGCGGCCATGGGTGGAGGTATAGGAACGGTATTGAGGCATGGTGCTGATTCCGAAAGTTAACAGATGGCAGATTCTAAACTACAGTCGCGTCAAGACACAGCCCTGATCCTAAAGGACATCCCAAAAGAAGCGCTGATTAAGTTCGTTCATTGTGAAGGTTTCACCGCAAAGTATGTACATACCTTGTTGAGGCGCTCGGGAATCAAGCGGCTTTATTCAATAGGCATTTTTGATAACAACACCTAATTACCGTATCTACACAGCGGTCAAGGTTGAGCCAACTGCGATTTCACTTAAGTATTGCAGGATGGGTGCTAGTAAACATCACCCATCCAAGATCGATCTAGCTACCCTTTGATTTTCTCAACGTTATCTACCTTATAGGAAACATCCGAAACGATGTTTTTATCATCTAATGTCACGACGAGCAGATAATTGTTGTACGAAGTAAATATTCCTGCAAATCTGGCATAGCTGTATGAATACACCAGCCCCCTTCCGTTCTGATCCTTGATGACGGGATAGATGACCTCTCCGGATGGCTTACCCAATAGTGCGATCACGTCAGACTTAGTGCTTTTGCCTTTTTGGATCGCAATCGCCTTGCTGCCATCAAACTCGGTATTTTCGCCATCCATCGTGCTGTTGAATTCCTCACCAACCATCGTGTCTTTGAAAAGCGTGTAGGTTAGTGTGCGTTGCGGAATAATTAAGCCCCAGAATTTTGCACCATCATTGTAGTAGTAGGTCATCACCCGACTTTTTTCACCATTGATCACTGCGTTGTCGTTTTGCATTGTTGGCTTGCCGACCAAGTTAGCAATGTCAGCACTAGTTGATTTTCCAAGGGTCAATTTTTCGCTGGCTGGCCGAACGAAATTTGAGGCACAACCGCTCAACGCAACCAATGCAGTGATGACTGCAAACATTCGAATCAATTTCATTATTTTTTTCCAATCTATAAAGTTAATGTACAAATTCAAACTCTGTCCACGACTGCCAATTCCCGCTGACCTATTTCTGAGTCTTTCATTGCGACGATTAAGTAACATTTACAACACTAAGTGAGCCACTTCCATTCATCGCGATGGATTCAACTCAACCATCCTCCAAATCTTATATCCCCCCACCAATCACACGCCAAATGCATGTTGATTGGTGCATGTAAGAGGGCAATACTTGTAATATGCAAAGCATATTTTTGCCATGCTGTTATATGGAGAAGACTTACCCACATACAAAACTGCCCGCTTAAGGCGGGCAGAATTATCTAATTCAAAAAATCCATTTCTACCAACTTTTCATGAAGGCTGGATAACTACATCGAATCCCCCACTGATGTCGCCGCGCCATTTCTATGGAAAGTGTGGAACCGTACTTTCGTAGCCGTTGTGATATTCGCGAGTGCTGGGTTAGCTGCGATAGGAACCGTCAATCGCAAGCCAGTTGTTCCAATCAATGATGATGTGGGAAAAGCCAAACTTGATCCCGCAGACGACCAGACATCGGCTTGAATGTTGCTCAACAGAGGCCCTGCAACCGGAGTGGCTGACAATTTATAGTGGCTAGCTGACAGAGTGTAGTCTTTAACACCATCATTGTTCGTATCAAAATCAACAGCCCATTCGTACTCAAGGAAATTTAATGGCACACTCGCTTGGTTAAAATTCAATGAAGCAGGCAAATTTCGCAAAGTCAGATCAAACGTGACGTTAATGGCATCAATGGTTAAAGTAGCCCCCCCCATATCCACAAAGTCTATTGCAGCATCATTCAACACATCCGTAAACACCCCACCCACAGGTATGGGCATAAACGCACCATTCCACACCGTAACACTTCCTGGAGCGGTATAAACTTGCGCTGAAATCGTATCAGTCACGGTAACAGCCCCTGTGGTTGCACCAACTGGTATTTGCGCGGCAAGCTCGCCGGACAAGTTGCGCAGGACTTGCGTTGCAGGCATGCCATTAAAACTAAATGTATATGCGCTTGTTGCTTGATTAAAACCAGTTCCAGTAAGGGTCACATAGTCTCCTGGGTAGCCACTGGATGGAACCATTCCCGTGATTGTCGGAGTTGTGGCCGCAGGCGTTCCACCAGTTG
The DNA here is from genome assembly GCA_963721375.1 of uncultured beta proteobacterium. GTDB lineage: Bacteria > Pseudomonadota > Gammaproteobacteria > Burkholderiales > Gallionellaceae > Sideroxyarcus. The sequence continues at coordinate 55,249 of CAVRIW010000002.1, forward strand.
CGCCAGTTATCACTGCAACCTGACTGATCCAAGTAGTATCTGAACCACTGCTCAAAGAACCATCCTTGATGTACGTCCAACGCAAGGTATGCGTTCCCGCTGTGAGCGGAAAAGTAGCCAATGTCCATGGTACCGCGCCCGACCAACCTCCTATTTGAACGCCATCAATGAAGAACTTCAGGAAGTCATAATTGGCTTCGCTACTCACTTTGTAATAGAAACTCACGGTCCCAGCTGCCGCGAGCGTTACTGTCGATTCAGCCGATGTGCTTTGCAAATGAGTGATCAGCGATGCTTGGTACACGGCACCTGCATTCGGCACAGTCCCATCTGTCACTTGGCTCCACGCCAACCCTCCCGGCGATGTATATGCCCACGTCCCAGCCATAGGTCCTGCGCCAGTCACACTTGAAACCACTTGACCAACTCCAGTCGTGCCTTGCACCGTAAAGCCGCCGGTCACAGCGTATGTTTGATTGGTCGTAATATCCGTAACCGTCAAAGGCCCGCTAGCCCCCCCATTGGGAACGTAAACCCCCAGTTGGGTCAGAGTCCTAACGATTGGTATACTTGTTGCGCCATTAAAGCTGACACGATAGCTACTCGCTGTTTGAGTGAAATTCGTACCGTTGATCACAACCCACGAACCCGCCGCCGCCGTGGAAGGCGTAACGCCCGTTATTCCGGGATTACTGGACGTGCCACCTGTTGTGCCGCCTGAACCCGTCGTCGTCCCACCTTGAGAGTATATGAATGTAACGCTACCTGACGTGGTATAACCGGCACCGATACCAAGGTCAATCATGACATCGATTCTTCCGCTTATGCCATTGTATAAACATCCACTTCTTTGCAACGTTCCCATAAAACCGATGGTTTGATTAAGGGCTGCATTCACAGTTTGGTCGGCACAAAATTCAGCTAGGGATTGCGGCTTTGCTACATTTCCCATAGTGATTCCGCTTTGTGTAATTCCACTACTGGTTCGGGTTGTTGTAAGTGTATAGCTATAGATAGAAGAATTTGCCGCTGCCACCGCGCTCGCATAAAGCGCACCGTAATTAGCTATAGGAATAATCGGTGGAGTCGGCACAGATGTACCCGCCGCCATCACACTCGACGCACCGCTCGTCATCGAGGTTAGCGCCGCATCAAAAGTCGCTTGGCTAATCACAGCAGTCGGCGCACTAGCCGGGTTCATCGTTGCAAAACTATTTGCCAACGCCTTCACCTTATCAGCCAACGTCGTTCCTGTTGCCTGACTATTTGCCACCACCGCCCAAGCAGCCAGACGTAACGTATTGGCATCGCTGGTTTGATTAGGCGCGGTGAAAGCTGGCACCGCAGAAGCCGGAACGCCCAACATCGTACCCGCCACACTCAATGCAGCCACAGCTGAAGCCGCCCGAATCGGATGCGCAGCAGCAAAACCACCCAAGCGCGCTTGCAGATCAGCCACCGCCGTTTCAGTGACGATTGTCACCGGAACGTTAGCGGCAGCACCTGCATTGTTGATGAGGCCACGCAATGGAACACTAGCGGTTTCAGCCAACCCCGTGTTCTCGTTGTAGTAGTTCCCTGTCACTTCAACGATGAGGGGATAGGTCACGTTCGAACTGTAGGTGACACTAGCTACGCCGCTGGCGTTGCTCGTACCGCCGGAGATCAGGCTGATAGGATTGCCGTTGGCATCCTTGAGGGAGACGGCTGCACCACTGTAGAACGGACCTTTGAAAGGAGTGACATTGGCTGTTGTCATGGCAGCCGCAGCCCCTCCGCCACCTGAAGCGCTGGTTCCCCCCCCACATCCGGCCAGAATCAATGTGGCAATCACCGTTAAGCCGATGCCGAGTTCAGTGGCTTTGCGTAAGGTGGGTCTTAGTTGCATGGTGGAGCACTCCCTTTGAGTAGTTGGGCGGCAAAATAATGCGACGTAAAGATATATTTAACAAATCGCACGCACACTATCCACTCCACGCAGCATGGTCAATCATTTCGATGGCCTATATATTTTTTGTTTTTTGCCTTGTGGTACATTCGCGCCCCATGTTGACCCATCCGCAATTCGACCCCGTCGCCATCCATCTCGGCCCGTTCGGCATCCACTGGTACGGGCTGATGTACCTGCTCGGCTTTGTGACTTTCATCTGGCTGGGCAGAAAACGTTTACGCGCACTGAACCGGCCCGGCTGGGACGACAAGTTCCTTGACGATCTGTTGTTCTACGGCGTGCTCGGTGTAGTGCTGGGTGGACGGCTGGGCGAGGTGCTGTTCTACAACCCCGGCTATTATTTTTCGCATCCTGCCAAAATCCTCGCGGTGTGGGAAGGCGGCATGTCGTTCCACGGCGGCTTCCTCGGCGTGCTGGTGGCGATGGCGCTTGTTCGCTCGCAGCCGCAACATCCAGTGGCTGGCGCTGATGGATTTTGTTGCACCATTGACGCCGCCGGGACTGGCTTTCGGACGCATCGGCAATTTCATCAACGGCGAGCTGTGGGGACGCCCGACCGATGCGCCTTGGGGCATGGTGTTCCCGCAGGTGGACAACATCCCGCGCCACCCTTCGCAGCTGTATGAGTTCGCCATGGAAGGTGTCGCGTTGTTCATCTTGCTCTGGTGGTATTCGCGCAAGCCGCGCCCGACAGGCTCGGTACTCGGCTTGTTCTCATCGCCGCTTACGGCTGCTTCCGCTTCCTCGGCGAATTCACGCGCAACCCGGACGACGGCATCTTCGGCTTGATGACGTTCGGGGTGAGCATGGGACAGTGGTTGAGCGTGCCGATGGTGTTGGCGGGCATTGCGCTGATGATGTGGTCGAAGCGCAAGGCCGCCACCAAGGAACGCGGGTGAACCATGCGCCGCATCACACTCTCGATGCTGATGCGCTGTTTGTCGACAACGGTGCTTTGCTGTTTCCAATCGCCGTCTTTGCCGCCAAACCGAACTGGAAAGAATGTACCGACAATCAGAATGAAACAGAACGCCTGGCCTGCTTCGACCGCCTTACCGGACAGCATTACGCACAGCGATCTTTTCTGACACGCGCATGGGATCTGGATGGCAACGGCAACCCGGACAGCGCAGGCATACGCCGCTTGGAGCCACACCGCCCCAACTATGTGCTCATCCACCACGCCTCCAGCATCAATAAGCTGCCGACTTCGCCCGCGCCATTGCACTCTGTGCTTGTGCCCTATAACTATCAGTCCACTGAATTGAAATTCCAGTTCAGCGCCAAATCGGAATTCGGCAATTTTCGCGACATCGACTTTCTGTATTTCCAGAATTTTCGGTTGTGGGCAGCTTATACACAGCAATCCTATTGGCAGCTGTTCAATGGCGCGGAGTCCTCGCCGTTTCGCGAGACCAACTACGAACCTGAGCTGATCGGCACGTTTGGCACAGGCAATGCCAGCGGCTGGAAATTGCTCAATCTGGGCCTGGTGCACCAATCGAACGGCCGTCCCAATCCCGATTCCAGAAGCTGGAATCGCGTTTATCTGCAGGGCGGCTGGGAATGGGCCGATTTCTATGTGTTGGGACGTGGCTGGTGGCGGCTATCCGGGAACCGCTGGTCAGAGGACGACAACCCGGACATCACCAAGTACATCGGCGTCGCCGATGTGGAGGCACACTGGTCGCCGGACAGCGAGGATGAGGTGATGCTGTTACTGCGCAGCAACATGTCCTGGGACAGCCGCGCGGCTATTTTGAATTGAACTGGTCCACCCCTCTGCATATCGGCCATCTGTCGCGGCTGAGCCTGCAACTTTCCTCCGGCTATGGCAGCAGCCTGATCGATTACAACCACAATCAAACTGCGTTCGGTGTCGGTCTGACGTTCAAAGAGTGGTAACTGCGTTGACACTTCGAACCTCGCTCCCCGATACTCCGCCCCTCGCATTCACTAAGGCTTTGTTTTGGACGATCTTTCAATAAACGCACTGCTCGGCATTCTGTTGTTGCTGCTCGTGTTCGGTGCATGGTTCTCGGCAGCCGAGACCAGCATGATGGCGATCAATCGCTACCGCCTGAATCATCTGATCCGCAAAGGCAATCGCGGCGCGAAGTTAACCGGACGATTACTTTCGCAAAGTAGACAAGCTGCTCGGTTCGATCCTGTTCGGCAATACGCTGCTCAACGTCGCCGCCGCCGCGATCACCAATATGCTGATATTGCGCCTGTTTGGAGCCGGTGAATTGGCGATCCTGATCGGCACGCTGGCGATTACTTTCGTGCTGCTGGTATTCAGCGAGATCATGCCCAAGATCATCGCGGCAAGCTACCCAGAACGCGTCGCGCTTCCTTCCAGCTACCTGCTGACACCGCTCATCACGCTGTTCCATCCCGTGGTGTCCGTGGCCACCGCCGTGGTGAAAGTTTTTCTGTGGGCGCTACGTATCAAGATACAGACCGACCAGAGCAAATCCAAAATGACGCTGGAAGAATTGCGCGGGCTGGTGCTGGATGCCGAGCATTTCCTGCCGCGCAAACACCAGAAGATGTTGCTCAATCTGGTCGATCTGGAACGCATCACCGTGAACGATGTAATGATTCCGCGCAATCAGATCGAGGCGCTGGACATCGATGCCGAGCCGCTCGAGTTGCGCCACCAGATCATCACTTGCCATCACACACTGTTGCCCGTTTATGCCGCTTCGCAAAGCAACATCGTCGGTGTTTTGCATATCAAACGCGTGCTGCCCCTGTTGCAGGAAGCCGCGCTGGATGTGGCGCAACTGCGCGAGATCCTGCAGGAACCCTACTTCATTCCGTCCGACACCCCTTTGCTCAAACAATTACAGCAATTCCAGGAGCGCCACGCGCGCCTTGGTTTGGTGGTCGACGAGTACGGTGAATTGCTCGGCTTGGTCACGCTGGAGAATATCTTGGAAGAAATCGTCGGCGACTTCACCACGCAGTCGCCTGCGCAGACCGGTAAATTTCTGCGCCACGAGGATGGCAGCTTGCTGCTCGAAGGGAGCAGCAGTCTGCGCGACCTTAATCGCAAACTGGGCCTGCATCTGCCGCTGGGTGATGCCAAGACGCTCAATGGCCTGATCCTTGAACACTTGCAGGACATCCCGGAAGCAGGAACCAGCTTGAAGATCGGCAACTATCCGATCGAGATCATCCAGACACAGGACAGAGCAGTCAAAGTCGCCCGCATTTTCCCGGCACAACCCAACAAAACCAGCTGACCATGCGCACTGACCGGCTGCTGCTTTACAAAAGCATCTAGGCTATACAGCATGCAGGAAACCTTTATAATCCGGCGCGTTTGCGTCGGCATTTACAATCAGCGTAACTTCACCACGGCAGTACTTGAATCGAGGTAACACAGGATGGCTACCGATAAATCTGCAAAAGTTAAAGAGATTCAATACAGCTGGGAAGGCAAGGACAAAACCGGCAAAATCGTCAAAGGCGAGATGCGCGGTGCCGGGGAGGCGTCCGTTTCCGCCCATCTACGGCGTCAGGGCATCACCGTCACCAAGATCAAAAAAAGCTCCAAGGGCGGCGGCACAGGTCACTGAAAAGGACGTCACCCTGTTCACACGCCAGCTCGCCACCATGTTGAAGTCTGGCGTGCCGTTGCTGCAGGCCTTCGACATCGTGGGCAAAGGGACACGACAACCCCGCCGTCGCTCGTTTGCTGCTCGACATCAAGACGGATGTCGAGACCGGCAGCAGCCTGGAGCAGGCCTTCCGCAAATTTCCGCTGTATTTCGATGAGCTCTTTTGCAACCTGATCGGCGCGGGTGAGGCCGCCGGTATCCTGGATACCCTGCTGGATCGTTTGGCGACCTACAAAGAAAAGATCCAAGCCATCAAGAGCAAGATCAAGTCCGCTCTGTTCTATCCGATTTCCATCATCGTGGTCGCTTTTGTCATCACCGCCGTGATCATGATCTTCGTGATTCCGGCCTTCAAGGAGCTGTTCAGCAGCTTCGGTGCAGACCTGCCTGGCCCAACTCTCGTCATCATGGCCATTTCTGATTTCTTTGTTGCCTGGTGGTGGGCGATCTTCGGCGGCATCGGCGGCGGTATCTATTGGTTCATGTACACGTGGAAACGCAGCAAAACCTTGCAACGGCGCATGGATCAATTGATGCTCAAGATTCCGGTGTTCGGCCCACTGGTGCGCAAAGCCACCATCGCACGCTGGACGCGCACACTGTCCACCATGTTTGCGGCTGGCGTGCCGCTGGTCGAGGCTTTCGATTCCGTGGCGGGCGCCGCCGGCAACGCGGTGTATTTCGATGCAACCAAACAGATCCAGCGCGAAGTGACTTCCGGCAGCAGCTTGAACGCTGCCATGATCAACTCAAACGTGTTTCCCCAGCATGGTGCTGCAGATGGTCGCCATCGGTGAAGAATCCGGCTCGATCGACAGCATGCTGTCCAAAGTGGCCGACTTCTATGAAGCTGAAGTCGATGACGCAGTGGAAGCACTGTCCAGCCTGATGGAACCCATCATCATGGCGGTGCTGGGCATTCTCATCGGCGGCATGGTGATCGCGATGTACCTGCCGATCTTCAAGATGGGCCAAGTCGTCTAAATATCGACTTCCCGATTCGGGCGCGGCAATTGCCGCGCCTTTTTTATAGGTAATATTCAATGCTGCTTCTGTTGCAAACCTCCCCGTTATTTTTCGCTGTGTTCGCCGGCATCATCGGCCTGCTGGTCGGCAGCTTCCTCAACGTCGTCATCCATCGCCTGCCCAAGATGATGGAGCGCGGGTGGCATGAACAATGCGCCGAGCTGAATGGACAGCCAGCCGAACCCGCCCCGCGCTACAACCTGCTGGTGCCGCGCTCCGCCTGTCCGCATTGCGGCCATGCCATCAGCGCCGCCGAGAACATCCCGGTAATCAGCTACCTGTTCCTGCGCGGCAAGTGCACCGGATGCGGCGCATCCATCTCGCCACGCTATCCCGTCGTCGAGGCTATCAGCGGCATATTGAGCGCCTATGCCGCCTGGCATTTCGGTTTCGGCCTGGCCGGACTCGCCGCCATCGTGTTCGTGTGGACGCTGATCGCACTCACCTTCATCGACTTCGACACCCAGCTGTTGCCGGACGACATCACCCTGCCGCTGCTCTGGCTCGGCTTGTTGCTCAATCTCAACGATACCTACACTTCGCTGCCCAACGCGGTCATCGGTGCCGTCGCCGGCTATCTCATCCTGTGGAGCGTGTACTGGCTGTTCAAACTGGCCACGGGCAAAGAAGGCATGGGCTTCGGCGACTTCAAACTGCTGGCGGCTATCGGTGCCTGGCTGGGCTGGCAGATGCTGCCGCTGGTCATTTTGCTGTCGTCGCTGGTCGGTGCCGTGGTGGGCATCACGCTCATCATCATCGCCAAGCATGGCCGCAACATCCCCATCCCCTTCGGTCCTTACCTTGCGGGCGGCGGCCTGATCGCCCTGTTCTGGGGGCAGACGTTGACGCAAAGCTATCTGCAACTGCTGGCTCCGTGAACTATCTGGTCGGACTGACGGGCGGCATCGGCAGCGGCAAGAGTACGGTCGCCCAGCTCTTCGCCGCACTGGGCGCTCGCATCGTCGATACCGACCTGATCTCGCATCAGCTCACCCAGGCCAACGGGGCAGCGATCCCGGCGCTACTCCAGGCTTTCGGTACGACGTTCATCGATGCACAAGGAGCACTGGACCGCGCCAGGATGCGCGAACTGGTCTTTACCGACAGAGCGGCAAAGGAGCGTCTGGAAGCCATCCTGCATCCGCTCATCCTGTCGCAGACCAGAGAGCAGGCGACTTCTCCCACCGACGCTCCTTACACCCTGATCATCGTCCCGCTGCTGTTCGAGAGCGGCCGCTATCGCGACTTGGCTGCATCGGGTGATCGTCGTCGATTGTCCGGAACAGCAGCAGATCGACCGCACCACTCGTCGCAATGGCCTAAGCGAATCCGCCGTGCGCGCCATCATGGCGCAACAATTTGATCGCGCCAGGCGCCTGCAACTCGCCGACGAAGTCATCCATAATGATGGCGGCATGGACTCCTTGCGCGACCAGGTAAAAAAGCTGCACGGCAGCCTGATGAAAGCCGTGAAAAGCGATTGACGATATGCAGCCCTGCCTATATCTTTCGCTCCCAGCAAATCCCCCACTTTAGTCAGGCGAATGTGATCAATTACGAGTTTCCTCTCAACGAAAGAGTGCGCACCATGCTGCGACTGGAGGATCTCTTTTTGCGCATCGCCCGTTTTGTCTCCAGCGACGACAAGGCGGATCATCATGCTGCGCTTGGTGTGCTGTTCGAAATACTCGAAGTCGCCAGTCGCGCCGATCTCAAATCTGAATTGCTGCAAGAGCTGGAGCGACAAAAAAAAGGGCTCAATGCCCTGCACAACAATCCAGAAATCTCCGAAGACGCACTTGATGCCGTGCTGAGAAAGATCGAAAACGACATCGCCGGATTGCTCAACATGAGCGGCAAGATCGGACAGCACCTGCGCGACAACGAATGGCTGATGGGCATCAAGCAACGCGCCTGCATCCCCGGCGGGGTCTGCGAGTTCGACCTGCCGTCGTATCACTACTGGCAGCACCAATCCGCAGAACAACGCCGCGCCGACCTGAATGCCTGGATCACCCCCCTGCTGCCGCTGCTCGATAGCATCACCCTCATACTCAAGCTGCTGCGGGAAAGCGGCAAAGTCCATCGTTTCGTCGCCAATCACGGCACCTTCCAGCAAATGCAGGGCGGGCGTGTTGCGCAGATGCTGCGCATTTCGCTCAACCGTGAATTACCCTGCATACCCGAGATCAGCGCCAATAAATACGCACTCAACATCCGCTTCGTCGCTGCGAATTTCTGCGTCAAGACCACCCTCTATGAAGAAGATGTCGACTTCAATCTGACTTTCTGTTCCCTGTAATGAGCAAAAAACCTATCGTCACCTGCCCGACTTGCGGCAAGGAAATGGAATGGGACACCAGCAACCGTTTCCGCCCGTTCTGCAGCGAGCGCTGCAAACTCATCGATCTGGGGAAATGGGCGAACGAGGATTATCGCGTCGAACAACGCGAACAAGACCTGCCGGAAACGGATCACCAAGCCTGACGCAGCAATGCGATACCGTGTGCGCCATGCTGCCATGCAGTCTGCATATCCTCATGTTTCAAACCACCCAAGGCATATACCGGGATCGACGAACCCGCCGCGATAGCCGCGAAGTTGTCCCAGCCCAGATGCGGCGCACCCGGATGGGATTTGGTTGGCAGCACCGGACTCAACAGCGCGAAATCACAGCCTAGCGCTTCAGCACGGCGTAACTCTTCTGCGTTGTGGCAGGAAGCTGCGCACCAATCCAGCGCAGGACGTTCGCGCAAATCGGCCAGTTGTGTTGAAGTCAGTTGCACGCCATCCGCACCCACCTCCTGTGCCAATTCCACATCACCGTTGAGCAGCACCTTCGCACCGTGTGCGTGCGCCAGTGTCACCACCCGCTGCGCCAACTACGCGCAACTCGTCGCGTGCAAGATTCTTTTCGCGCAGCTGCACCAGCTGCAACCCCTCATCCAGCCTGGCTTGCAGCCTTGCCAGGAATGGCTCCACACCCAGTTCGGCGGCATTGCTGATGGCATACAAGGTGGGCAATTCCAGCGCACGCAGGATGGGGGCGTTGGCGGGGAGGATGGGATCGACCGCGACCTCGGTCGGGTGCTGCCAGGAGAATTGCTGACCTTCATGCGGATGCAACTCGCCACTCCATGCCGTCACGCGAAAGAAGTTCAGGCGCACCGTCGCGTGCGGATAGGTGAATACGCGGGTGAGCCATGGGTAGGCGGTTTCGACGGTGATGCCCAGCTCTTCCTTTAGCTCGCGCACCAGGGCATGGCGCGCTGTTTCGCCCGGCTCGACTTTGCCACCGGGGAACTCCCAGTAGCCGGCCCAGATTTTGTCGGAAGGGCGTTGGGCCAGGAGGAAGGAGCCGTCGGGGCGTTGCAGGACGGCGGCGGAGACTTCGATGATTTTTGTTTTTTCGGGTTGCGTGTTCAATGTGATCTTTCAAACTTAAACACCGTCGGGGGTAGCCTGACAGTTTTATTTTTGACTGGATTCCGGGTCAAGCCCGGAATGACAAGCGACCACACCAATCCCTAGCAAACTGCCCCGCCACGCGGCCACTACGAGAGCCCCTCATCAACGACCACTGCAACGCCGCCGTGCGCACTTCATCAGTGAGTCCCTGCTTCCAGCCATGATGCTCCAGCCAATGCGCCGCCACCGCCAGATATTCATCCTGCGCAAACGGATAGAAAGAAATCCACAAACCGAAGCGCTCGGACAGCGACACTTTCTCCTCCACGCTTTCCGCCGGATGCACTTCGTCGCCGACATGCTTGGTGGCGAGGTTGTCTTGCATGTAGTCCGGCATCAGGTGGCGGCGGTTGGAGGTGGCGTAGATGAGCAGGTTGTCGGAGAAGGCCACCAGATCGCCATCCAGCGCGGCCTTGAGCGATTGATAGCCGGGTTCGGCATCATTGAAGGAGAGGTCGTCGCAATACAGGATGAAGCGCTCGGCGCGCCCCTGCACCAGCCCGACGATATGCGACAGATCGATCAAGCCCTGCTTGTCGATCTGGATCACGCGCAGGCCTTGCCCGGCATATTCGTTCAGCAAGGCTTTGACCAAGGACGACTTGCCGGTACCGCGTGCGCCGGAGAGCAGCACGTTGTTCGCCGTGCCGCCTCGCACGAATTGCAGCGTGTTCTGCTGGACGCGTTGTTTCTGGTCTTCGATGCCGAGCAGGTCGGCGAGTGCGATACGCTGGAAGTTGGCAACTGGATGCAGCGTGCGCTGCTGATGGTCCCAGCGGAAGGCGGCAGCTGCCTGCCAGTCGGGTGCTTGCGGCAGTGCACCGGGCAGGATGTTTTCCAGGCGGGAGAGCAGACCTTCGGCGCGGGTGAGAAATCTTTCCAGGTTATCCATGGTTCAGCATCGTAAAAGGGAGAGCGCAGTGTAATGCCGTTTCTTCCCCCGGGCAAAAACTACGACCCGCACCGTATTGCCCGCCGCATAAAGCAGTGAAATACTCACCATGCTTGATGTCCCCTTAGGAGTCCACTCATGGCAAGCGTACGCATACTCGGCTGTTCGGCTGGCGCCTTCCGCGGCTTACGCTCCACCGCGTTGCTGGTGAACCAGGACACGCTGATCGACTGCGGCAGCGGCGCGGGTGATCTGACACTGGCGGAAATGGCTGCTGTGCGGCAGGTCGTCCTCACCCATTCACACCTGGATCACATCATGTTCCTGCCTTTGCTGGCCGATGCCACGCTGCTGGTGCGGAGTAGCCCGCTCATGGTCTATGCGCTGCCGGAGACGCTGCAAGCGCTGCGGCAACATCTGTTCAACGGTGTGCTGTGGCCGGATTACACGACACAGCCAAATCCCGCATCGCCGTATATCCAGCTCATTCCCATCCGCCTCGGCGAGACCGTGGTTTTATCCGGCTGCCGCTATACCGCACTGCCCGCGCGGCACAGCATCCCCGCCGTGGGTTACTGGCTGGATGCGGACAGCGGCAGCCTGGCCTTCAGTGGCGACAGCGGCGATTGTCCAGAATTCTGGGAGGCGGTAAATGGTATCGGCAACCTGCGCTACGTGATGATAGAGACCACCATGCGCGATGAAGACGCCGCAACGGCCGAGCGCGGCGGGCATACCACGCCTAAACAGCTGGCGTGCAGCGTGGCACGGCTGCAACGTCCAGCCGAACTGCTGGTAACACATATCGATCCGGATAAACGGGAAGCGGTGCATACCCAAGTGCGTGCCGCGTTGGACGGGCGCGCAGTGCACTTCGTGGAACGGGGTGAGGTGTACAGCCTGTGAAAGGAAATCAGCTGCGGTAGCTGGCGTTGATCTTCACGTAGTCGTATGAAAAATCGCAAGTCCACAACGTGGCGTTCACCGCGCCGCGGTTCAGCACCACGCGGATGGTGATGTCGCTCTGCTGCATCACGCGCTGTCCGTCTGCTTCCTGATAACTCGCCGCACGGCCGCCGTTCTCTGCCACCAGCACGTCGTCGAGATACAACCTCAGCGTCTCGACATTGAGATCATTCACGCCCGCATAGCCGATGGCGGCGAGGATACGTCCGAGGTTGGGATCGGAAGCGAAGAAAGCGGTCTTGACCAATGGCGAGTGCGCGATGGCGTAGCCGATCTTTTTGCACTCGGCTTCATCTTTACCGCCTTCGATCTGGATGGTGATGAATTTGGTCGCGCCTTCGCCGTCGCGCACGATGGCTTGCGCCAGCACGGTGGCGACTTCGGTGACCACGGCTTGTAATGCTGCGCGGTTCGCAGCGTCGATGACAACATCGCTCTTGCCGGTGGCAATGAGCATCAGTGCGTCGTTTGTGGAAGTATCGCCGTCGACCGTGATGCAGTTGAACGAACGGTTGGCTGCTTCGCTCACCATCTGCTGCAACAGAGGTTGTGCGATGGCCGCGTCAGTGGCGATGTAGCCCAGCATGGTCGCCATGTTGGGATGGATCATGCCGGAACCTTTGGACATCCCGGTGACGGTGACGGTCTTGCCATTGATCTGCACTTGGCGCGACACGGCCTTGGCCACGATGTCTGTGGTCATGATGGCTTGAGAAGCATCGAACCAGTTATCTGCTTTCAGGTTGGCTATGGCTTGCGGCATGCCGGCGACGATCTTGTCGACGGGCAACGGCTCCATGATGACGCCAGTGGAGTATGGCAGCACTTGCTCTGGCGTACAGCCCAGCAGCTTCGCCAGTGCAGCGCAGGTGGTACGCGTTGCATTCATACCTTGCTCGCCGGTTCCGGCATTGGCGTTGCCGGTGTTGACCACCAGCGCACGGATGCCTTTTCCTGCGGCGAGGTGTTCTTTTGCAACGGTGACCGGCGCAGCGCAGAAACGGTTGGTGGTGAACACGCCCGCAACGGTCGCACCTTCATCCAGCCGGATGACCAGCAGGTCTTTGCGCTCTGCGCGCTTGATGCCCGCTTCTGCAGTACCCAAAGAAACGCCCGCAACGGGCAACAAAGAACCCGCGACGGGCGCAGCAAGATTGACCGGCATGTTTAGAAACGTCCTTGCGTCTTGTAGATGTAGTTGGTCATTTCCACCGACTGTGTGTTCATGCGGCGCACGATGCCATGCACATAGCGCACGATGCCGCGCATCACGTAATACACGATGGCAGGATGTGTGTTCAGCAGGGACTCGAACCTGGCACGCTCCAGCACCAGCACCTTGCTGTCTGTCTTGGCAATGGTAGTCGCGCTGATCTGCATCACACTGCCGCCGACGAAACCGATGATGCCTGCCAGGTCGCCCGGCTGCAGCATATGCAATATCATTTGTTCGCCGCCCGTATTGGCGGTCGCTTCCACATCGCCGCTACCCAGAATCAGCAAGGAGTCTTTAAGTACGGCGTCCCCCGGCTTGAGGATGTACTCCCCAGCCTTGTATTCGCGCACCACGATCAAACTTGCCAGTTGCTCGATCTCTGAATCGCGCAACTCCTCCGTCAGCGTGGAGTTATGCAAAGTTTGTATGATCAAGTCTTCTTTTGTCATTCCCTTCTCCCCAGAAGTTGGTTACATCAGTTTAATTTGCCATGGCACTGCTTGTACTTTTTCCCCGAGCCGCACGGGCAAGGATCGTTGCGCCCGACCTTCTCGCCACCGCGCACGAAAGGCTGGTGCTCGGCCGTTTCTTTGCCGGTTTGTCCCAACGCCTCTTCGTAATCGGCGTGATGATACTGCACATTTTCCGGCGCGTGGGGCGCTTCCGCGGCAGCCACATCCGCCTCGCTGCGTATCTGCACATTCATCAGCGTCTGCGTCACATCGCGCTTGATCGACTCCAGCATGGCGGCGAACAGCTCGAACGCCTCGCGCTTGTATTCCTGCTTGGGATTCTTCTGCGCATAGCCGCGCAGATGGATGCCCTGGCGCAAGTGATCCAGCGCTGCCAGATGTTCGCGCCAGTGCTGGTCCAGACTTTGCAGCATGACGATGCGCTCGTAGCCGTGCATCACCTCGCCGCCGACATGTTCCACTTTCGCCTGATATTGCAGATGGGCCGCCTCGATGAGGCGTTTCAACAAGCCATCCTGATCCAGATGTTTCTCCTGCTCCAGCCATTGCGCCAACGGCAGATGCAACTGGAACTCGCCAGCCAACGCCTTTTCCAGGCCGGGCACGTCCCATTGCTCCTCCATGCTGCCGTGCGGCAGATGTTCGGCAAACAGCTCGCCCAACACCCCCTCGCGCATCGCACTGATGGTCTCGCTGATGTCGGTGCTTTCCAGCAATTCAGCGCGCTGCTGATAGATCACCTTGCGCTGGTCGTTGGCGACATCGTCGTATTCCAGGATCTGTTTGCGCATGTCGAAGTTGCGCGCTTCCACTTTGCGTTGCGCGTTCTCGATGGCACGCGTCACCCAGCTATGCTCGATGGCCTCGCCCTCGGGCAGTTTGAAACGATTCATGATCGCAGCAACGCGATCCGAAGCAAAGATGCGCAACAGCGGATCTTCCAGCGACAGATAGAAGCGGCTGGAACCGGGGTCACCCTGACGACCGGAACGTCCGCGCAACTGGTTGTCCACGCGACGCGACTCGTGACGCTCGGTACCGATGATGTGCAGGCCGCCGCTGGCGATGACCTGTTCATGCACCGGCTGCCATTCGGCACGCAGGTGCGCAACGCGCTGCTCTCTGGTCGCCGCATCCAGACTCTCGTCCATGCGCACCAGCTCGATGGGCTTCTCCACGTTGCCGCCCAGCACGATGTCGGTACCGCGTCCCGCCATGTTGGTGGCGATGGTGACCATCTTGGGACGGCCGGCCTGCGCCACGATCTCGGCTTCGCGCGCATGCTGCTTGGCGTTCAACACCTGGTGTGGCAACTTGGCCTTGTCCAGCAAACCGGAGAGCAGCTCGGAAGTTTCGATAGAGGTGGTGCCCACCAGCACCGGCTGTCCGCGCTCATAACAATCGCGTACATCAACGATCACCGCCGCGTACTTTTCCTGCGCGCTGAGATAGACCTTGTCCATCAGGTCCTTGCGCACCGTGGGACGGTGCGGCGGGATGATGACCGTCTCCAGGTTATAGATGGACTGGAATTCGTAAGCCTCGGTGTCCGCCGTACCGGTCATGCCGGACAGCCTGTTGTACATGCGGAAATAGTTCTGGAAGGTGATCGAGGCCAGCGTCTGGTTCTCTTTCTGGATCGGCACGCCCTCCTTGGCCTCGACTGCCTGATGCAGTCCGTCCGACCAGCGGCGACCTGCCATCAGGCGTCCGGTGAATTCGTCGACGATCACCACTTCGCCGTCCTGCACCACGTAATGCTGATCGAGGTGGAACAGGTTATGCGCGCGTAACGCGGCGTAAAGATGGTGGATCAGCGTGATGTTGGCCGGGTCATACAAACTGCCGCCCTCTGGCAGCAAACCCGCTTGTGCCAGCAGTTGCTCGGCGTGCTCGTGGCCTGATTCGGAAAGCAGTATCTGGTGATTCTTCTCGTCCACGCTGTAATCGCCCGACGCATTCTCATCGGCTTGGCGCTGCAGCATCGGTGCCAATTTATCCACGCGCACATAGATGTCCACGTTGTCTTCCGCCTGTCCGGAGATGATGAGCGGGGTGCGCGCCTCGTCGATCAGGATGGAGTCCACCTCATCCACGATGGCGAAATTCAATCCGCGCTGGAAGCGTTCGTCAGACTGCGCTGCCATGTTATCGCGCAGGTAATCGAAGCCGAATTCGTTGTTGGTACCGTAGGTGATGTCCGCCCCGTAAGCCACCTGCTTGTCCGCGTGCTCCATGCTGGTCAGAATGACACCGACCGACAAACCGAGGAAGCGGTACAGGCGTCCCATCCATTCGGCATCGCGCGCCGCCAGATAATCGTTCACCGTCACCACATGCACGCCCTTGCCGGACAAGGCATTCAGGTAAGCAGGCAGGGTCGCCATCAAGGTCTTGCCTTCGCCGGTGCGCATCTCGGCAATCTTGCCGTAATGCAGCACCATGCCGCCGATCAGCTGCACGTCGAAATGGCGCATCTGCAGCACACGCTTGCCGCCTTCGCGCACCACGGCGAACGCTTCCGGCAGAAGCGCATCCAGCGATTCCCCCTGCTGCACGCGCTGTTTGAATTCAGCGGTCTTGCCCTGCAATGCCTCATCCGACAAGGCGGAGATTTCCGCTTCCAACGCATTAATGCGCGCGACGGTCTGACGGTATTGTTTGAGCAAGCGGTCGTTACGACTGCCAAATACGGATTTCAACAATTTGGAGATCATGCTGTTATTTTCTTAGACTTCTGTTACGAACATAAAAAAAGGGTGAGGCTTGCACCTCACCCTGCTACGAAATCGATCACATCAACTGGCTGCTTTTTGCAGGAAGCGTACCGGATTCTGGGCGATGCCTTTGTATCTCACTTCAAAGTGCAGGTGGTTGCCCGTGGAACGTCCGGTACTCCCGACCTTGGCGATCTCACGTCCGCGTCGTACCACATCGCCGACCTTGACCAGCAACTTGGATGCATGCGCATAGCGCGTGATCACTTCGTTGCCGTGATCTATCTCAACCATATTACCATATTGAGGATGTGTGTCCGCGTACACCACCACTCCTCCGGCAGAAGCATAGATCGACGTACCCACGGGCACCATGTAGTCCACCCCTTCGTGCATCGCACTTTTGCCGGTGAACGGGTCGATGCGCCATCCGAAATTGGAAGAATACCAGCCGGCAGTGATCGGCGCGACGGAGGGCAGCATCTTCTTGTCCAAACGGTCTTGCTGCAGCAAGGTTTCCAGCGCAACCAATTTATCGCTGCGATCACTGAGCAGGGAACTCAAGCTTGTCAGTTGTTGTTGCATCGAAGCCAGCGAGATTTCCTGTTGTGGCGGAGCGGGAATGTAAGGTCCGCCCTGTGCGGGAACCTGTCCGAACGAGAACTCCTGCGGTTTCATACCGGTCAATTTGGCCAGACGCGCCCCCAATCCGTCCAGGCGCTGCAACTGCGCTTGCATTTGCCCAAGGCGCATCGCCATTGCATCCAGACTCTGGTGCAGATATATCTGTTGCTTCTGCTGCTCGGCCTCTTGGGCACTTGCCAACCAACCGCGCAGCTCGTTGCTGATTGCTCCCGGCTGAAAACGCACGATAGCGTACTGTGCGCTCAATACCGCCGCAAGGAACAGGCATAACGCCATGACTCCCGCCAGCAGCAGATGCGTTCCTGTTAGCGTTACACTGCGCGCTTTTGCAAAACGATTCGAAACTAGAATAATATTCACGCACTTACCCCTATTTAACGCAATGCTAAAACTACTGTGCCCCATCGCCTGAATGCTTTCCTGGAGTCCAACCAGGACCTGCGGCACCTCTCGCAGCGCGCCAAACAAATCGCCACGCTGCAGCGGCACTATCAACTTATCGCACCGCCTTCCCTGTTGCAAGCCAGCCGTGTAATGCAGCTGCACGATCAGACGCTGATTCTTTCGGCGGACAACGGCGCCGTGGCCGCCAAATTACGCCAAATCACCGCGGAATTAATTTCCTCATTTCGAACAAGGGGATGCGAGGTTACTGGAATTCAAATTAAGGTGCAAGTCAGCGTCCGCGCCACACCGGCAACTCCGACACCCAGAACGCTGAGCAAAAACGGACAAAAGGAATTAGAAGACCTGGCATTGAACCTGCAAGACAGCCCGCTGAAGAGCGCTTTGAAACGCTTGGCCAAACGCACCACTTCCTGAAAACGCCTGCTTGTTGCTAGAGCAACACCCGCCAGGCGACCAGGCCGTAGCGCTCCAGCAAAAACAGCGCGCCGAACACCAGCAGCACAAAGACAATGAACCTGCCGACCTGCCACGCAAAGCGAACATAGCGCGCATCGCGGGTGAAGACATAGGCCGCAAAGGAAGAAACGATGAGCAACGCCGAGATCAACAGTGCGAGCCGGATCAGCACCATACCCCTCGCTAGGCTGGCTGCAATTGCAGGCGCAGGAAATCAGGCGCTTCTTCGGCCTTGTCGAAGGTGACGAATTCCCAGGCCGATTCATCGGCCAGCAATGCCCGGCACAAGGCGTTGTTCAAAGCATGGCCTGATTTGTAGCCGGAAAAAGCGCCGATCAGGGGATGGCCCAACAGGTACAGGTCGCCGATCGCGTCCAGCACTTTGTGTTTGACGAACTCATCCTCGAAGCGCAAGCCGTCCGGGTTGATGACGCGGTATTCGTCCATCACGATGGCGTTATCGAGATTGCCTCCCAACGCCAGCCCCTGCGCGCGCATGTTCTCCACATCATGCATGAAGCCGAAGGTGCGGGCGCGGCTCACTTCCTTGATGTAGGAGTGCTCGCCCAGATCCACCGTCACATTCTGCTTGGTATTGGCGAACACCGGATGGGCGAAGTTGATCGTGAAAGTCAGCTTATAGCCGTTATAAGGCTCGAAGCGCACCCACTTGTCGCCGTCCTTCACTTCCACGGTCTTTTTGATGCGCATGAATTTCTTGGCTGCCGATTGCTCGGCCAGTCCTGCCGATTGCAGCAGGAAGATGAAGGTTCCCGCGCTGCCATCCATGATGGGCAATTCGGAACTGGTCAGCTCGACGATGGCGTTGTCGATGCCCAGCCCGGACAGCGCAGACATCAAGTGCTCGATGGTCGCCACGCGTGTGCCGCCGCCTTCCAGACAAGTCGACAAACGTGTGTCGTGCACCGCATGCGCCTCGGCTCGTATATCTACCGGATGCGGCAGATCGACGCGGCGAAACACGATGCCGCTATCTATCCCCGCCGGATGCAGCGTGAGGTAGACCTTCTCGCCGGTGTGCAGACCGACACCTGTCGCCTGCACCGTCGTCTTCAATGTGCGCTGCTTAACCATTTCATATCGCCTGACAAATCAGGTGCGAATTTTAGCACAGGCGAACAGGATGCCCGTCGCCACGGCGCTTTACATTACACGCGATCAATCGGCCTGCTTGCGCAAGAACGACGGGATGTCGAGCGTATCGACGCCGGACTGCTTCATCGCTTCAACAGCTTCACGGTGACGTCCGGTACGGATCACGGCTGGCATATCCAGTTCGCTGTAGTCGATGGCCGGCGCATCATGGGTACCGGTGCGCAACTGCTTCTCGTAAGCCAACACCGGCTTCGGTTGCTGTTTGCGCGCAACGGAGCCCAGACCTGTCGCCACGATAGTCACGCGCATTTCGTCGCCCATCGCCTCGTCGAATACCGAGCCAACAATCACTGTCGCTTCCGAGGCGGCGAACTGGAAGCAGTTCATGACTTCGTGCAACTCTTCCAGAGTCAGGTTGCTGCTGGAGGTGATATTGACCAGCACGCCGCGCGCTCCGGACAGATCCACGTCTTCCAGCAAGGGACTGGCGATGGCCTGTTCGGCTGCGCGGTGCGCGCGGCCTTCGCCGGAAGCGGAAGCCGCGCCCATCATCGCCATGCCGTTCTCGGACATCAGCGTGCACACATCGGCGAAGTCCACATTCACCATGCCGGGCACATTGATGACTTCCGCGATACCCGCCACCGCGCCTTGCAGCACACCGTTTGCCGCCCTGAAAGCTTCCGGCAGCGTGGTCTTGCCGCCCAGCACCTCCATCAGCTTGGCGTTCGGCACGATGATGAGCGAATCGACATAGATCGCCAGCTCTTCGATGCCGGCTTGCGCCAGCGTCATGCGCTTGCCTTCGAACACGAATGGCTTGGTTACCACCGCCACAGTGAGGATACCCATCTCCTTGGCCACTTGCGCCACGATGGGTGCTGCACCGGTGCCGGTGCCGCCGCCCATGCCGGCGGTGATGAACACCATGTTGGCACCGCTGATCATGTCGGCGATGCGCCCGCGATCTTCCTCGGCCGCAGCCTGGCCGACCTCGGGCTTGGCACCCGCACCCAAGCCCCTGGTCAGGGTCGCGCCGATCTGCAATTGCACTTTTGCCTTGCTGCGCTTGAGTGCTTGCGCATCGGTATTGATGACGATGAACTCGACGCCTTGCACGCCTTGCTCGATCATGTGATCGATGGCGTTGCCGCCACAACCACCCACCCCCACCACCTTGATCACCGCGCCTTGCGGTTGTGCATCTATCAGTTCGAAAGCCATCATTGTTCTCCTTTAATTAATTTCAAATGCCAGTTACACAATTACGTATATGCCAAGTTGCCCAACTGCTAAAAATTGCCCTTGAACCACTCTTTCATCTTTTCCATCACATCTTTGAACGAACCCGAACTCACCCGTGATACTTCATCGCGTTGATAGCGCTCCAAGCCATACACCAGCAGACCGACTCCCGTCGCATAACGCGGCGTCTTCACCACCGCAGACAAACCGCCGATGTTGCGCGGCAGCCCGAGCCGCACCGGCAGATGGAATATTTCTTCACCCAGCTCGACCATGCCCTGCATGGCACTGCTACCGCCGGTGATGACGATGCCGGATGACAGCAGATCTTCGAACCCGCTGCGGCGCAACTCGGTCTGCACCAGCGAGTACAACTCTTCCACACGCGGCTCGATCACTTCGGCCAATGTCTGCCGCGACAGCATGCGCGAACTGCGCTCGCCCACGCCGGGCACTTCGATCGGCGCATCGTTCGCCAGCTGGCGCAGCGCGCAGCCGTATTTGATCTTGATGTCCTCGGCATCCTTGGTCGGGGTGCGCAAGGCCATCGCGATGTCGTTGGTGATCTGGTCGCCCGCGATCGGGATCACTGCCGTGTGGCGAATCGCACCGCCGGTAAAAATCGCCACATCGGTGGTACCGCCACCGATGTCGATCAGGCATACGCCCAGCTCTTTTTCGTCATCGGCCAACACCGCCTTGCTCGAGGCCAGCGGTTGCAGGATCATCTCGTTCACTTCCAGACCGCAGCGGTGGATGCACTTCAGAATGTTCTGCACCGCCGACACCGCGCCGGTGACGATATGGATCTCCACCTCCAACCGCATGCCGCTCATGCCCAGCGGTTTCTTGATACCTTCCTGTCCGTCGATACTGAATTCCTGTTCGATGATGTGCAGGGTCTGCTGGTCTCCCGGCAGACTGATCGAGCTGGCCGTCTCAATCGCACGCACAACGTCGGTGTGCGCCACTTCCTTGTCCTTGATCTTGATCATGCCGTGCGCGTTCGAACTGCGGATGTGGCCGCCCGCGATACCGGTATAGACCGTATGTATCTTGCAGTCCGCCATCAGCTCGGCTTCCTGCAACGCCTGCTGGATGGCGCCGACCGTGGCGTCGATGTTCACCACCATGCCTTTTTTCATGCCCGAGGATTGATGCATGCCGGCGCCAATCACCTCCAGCCTGCCTTCCGGAGTCACTTCGGCGACGATGCAGGCGATCTTCGAGGTGCCGATATCCAGACCCACGATCAAATTTTTGCTTTCTTTACTCATCACCATTCCCTCATCCGCCGATTCAAACTTCGCCACCCGGCTGATACGCCGCGAAGCCGTTGCGATACCGCAGATCCACATGATTTGCCGGCCGCGCCAGCGCCGCCAAGCTGTATGGATATACTTTCACGAAGCGCGCCAGGCGTTGTTGCATCTCTTCCCGTCCCAATTCCAGCACCATGCCGTCGTCCAGCTTGATCTGCCAGGCAAAGCGCGGCGACAGGCTGATCTGCACGATCTGTTGCTGTATCGGTTGCAACACCGCAGCAAACTCGCCGTAAATCTGTGTCACCTGTGCCGAGGTATCGGACTGGCCGATAAAGGCAGGCAGCACTTGCTCGCTTGCCGCCGTGAACACCTCACCGTGGGTGTTCACCAGCGCCGTCCCGTTCCAGCGCGCCAATGCCACATGCTCTTCCAACTCAACTTCCAGCTTCCACGGGAATTTTCTGCGCACACTCACTTTGCGCACCCATGGCAACTGCTCAAAAGCAGCCCGCGTACGGTTCAGATCCACCGTGAAGAAATTCCCGTGCACCTGCTCGCGCACCACCCGCTCCAGTTGTTCGCTCGAAACGCGTTGCGGTGCGGCAGTCAATTCCACCGCATTCAGCGGGAACACCGGCAAGCGCAACACATAACGCAGCGCACCTACCGCCAGCAGCAGCAGGCACAGGGCGAACAACAGGTTCGCTGTGGAGCGCAGCAGTGGCGCGTTATCCCACATGCGCCCCCTCCAGTATCTGCAGCACCAGCTGCTCGAAGCTGATACCGTCTTGCCGTGCCGCCATCGGCACCAGGCTATGGTCGGTCATGCCGGGTGAGGTGTTCACCTCCAGCAGATACGGTTTGCCGTCCTCACTGCGCAGAAAGTCCACACGCCCCCAGCCTTGCCCACCGATGAGCGTAAACGCCTGCTGCGCCAAGCGTTGCATCTCAGCCTCTTCTTCTGCGCTCAGGCCGCACGGACACAGATAGCGCGTGTCGTCGCGCAGATACTTCGCTTCATAGTCGTAAAATTCGTTCGCCGGTACGATCTTGATGACAGGCAATGCGCGTTCATTGAGTATCGCCACCGTGTATTCGCCGCCACTGACATAACTCTCGGCGAGCACCACCTTGTCGTGTTTGGCCGCTTCGGCATAGGCAGCAGGCAACTCCTCCACGCTTTTCACTTTGCTGACACCAACACTCGAACCTTCGTTGGCGGGTTTCACAAACAGCGGCAAATCCAGATGATCTGCCAGCGCGTTCCAATCGCTGGGCGCGGTCAGCGCTTCGTATTCAGGGATAGGCAAACCAACCGCCTGCCAGATCAATTTGGTGCGCCACTTGTCCATTGCGATGGCCGACGCCATCACACCGCTACCGGTATAGGGAATACCCATCAACTCCAGCGCTCCCTGCACCGTGCCGTCTTCGCCGAAGCGCCCGTGCAGCGCGATGAACACGCGGTCGAACTTCTCATCGCACAGCGCTTGCAGCGGACGGTCCGCCGGATCGAAAGCGTGCGCATCCACGCCGCTCCTTTGCAGCGCCGCCAACACCGCCGCACCGCTCTTCAACGACACTTCGCGTTCTGCCGAACGCCCGCCGAACAACACTGCCACTTTTCCAAACTTATTCACTCTGCCACCTCTTTTAAACTAATCGCTATGCCACGTTCCGAGTTGTCGGTGTCTGGAGACATTCCCCGCACCGACGCTGCGCGCACCATGGTCATGCCGCATCTCCAACAATTCTCACTTCCGGATGCAGGTCGATACCGGTCTGATGCAATACCGCCGCCTGCACTTCGTTAATCAGATTCTCAATGTCTGCTGCAGTTGCTTCGCCCACGTTGACGATGAAGTTGGCATGCTTCTCCGACACCTGCGCACCGCCGATGCGCCTGCCTTTCAGTCCGCATCCTTCGATCAACTTCGCCGCATGGTTGCCCGGAGGATTGCGGAACACCGAGCCCGCATTCGGCTGCTGCAACGGCTGGCTGGCACTGCGCTTCTCCATCAACGTCTTGATCTCCTGCCGCGCTGCTTCGACGTCGCCCGTTGCCAGCTTCAGCCATGCGCCGACGAAGAACTCTTCGCTCGCTGTGCGTTGCACCACATGGCGATAACCGATCTCATATTCCTGCGGTGTGCGCTCCAGCAGTTCGCCGCGACGCGTCAGCACTTGCACGCGCTCCACCTTCTGCCAGGTCTCGCTGCCGTAGCAACCGGCATTCATCGCCAGCATGCCGCCCAGCGTGCCGGGGATGCCGACGAAGAATTCGGCCCCACACAGATTGTTCGAGGCCGCGAAGCGCGCCAGTTTGGCGCCCGGCACCCCGGCTTGCACGTAGATGTTTTCGCCATCCATGCACAGCTCAGTCAGCGCACCCACCATCAGCAGCACCGTGCCGCGCAGTCCGCCGTCGCGCACCAGCAAGTTGCTGCCCAGGCCCACAGCGAGCAGCGGTTCGCTCGCAGGTGTCTGCTGCAAGAAGTGTTGCAGATCGGCAAGGTCGGCAGGACGGTACATACGCTGCGCCGTGCCGCCTGCGCGCCAGCTCGTATGGCGGCTCATGGGTTCGTCGTAGAGCATCTCTCCACGCAACCCCTCAGCACTGAACTGTGTCGGTTCGCTCATGTTCATTTTTGCGCTAGCTGCTTCACCAAATTCGGCACACCGCCGATGGAGCCTGCCCCCATGGTCAACACCACGTCGCCGTCCTGTACCATCTGCAAAATGGTCTGCGGCATGTCGGCGATGTGCTCGACGAACACCGCTTCGTTCTGTCCGACCACACGCAAGGCATGCATCAGCGCACGCCCGTCGGCCGCCACGATGGGTGCTTCGCCTGCCGCGTAGATTTCGGCCAGTGCCAGCGCATCCACACCGGACAACACCTTGACGAAATCCTCGAACAGATCGCGTGTGCGAGTGAAACGATGCGGCTGAAAGGCAAGCAGCAATCGCTTGTCGGGGAAGGCGCCGCGCACCGCAGCCAGCGTCGCTTTCATTTCCACCGGGTGATGGCCGTAGTCATCGATCAGCGTGAACGAGCCACCGCTTGCCAGCGGGATCTCGCCATAACGCTGCATGCGGCGCCCCACCCCCTCGAACTCGGCCAGTGCCGCGACGATGGCGGACGGTGCAACACCGACCTCCAGCCCGACCGCGATGGCAGCCAGCGCATTGAGCACGTTATGCACACCGGCCAGGTTGAGCGTGATATCCAGATCAAGCGGTTTGCCGTCGAACAGGCATTTCTCGTCATGCCGGCATTGCGCGGTGAAACGCATCTGCCCACCCTCGTGACGCACGTTCACCGCGCGGATCTGTGCATCCTCGCCCAAGCCGTAGGTGGTGATCGGCTTGCTGATGCGCGGCAGAATGTCGCGCACATTCTCATCGTCCACGCACAGCATGGCGCGCCCATAGAACGGCAAGCGCTCGATGAAATCGACGAAGGCCTGTTTCAGCTTGCCGAAGTCGTGGTCGTATGTCTCCATGTGGTCGGCATCGATATTGGTGACCACCGCGAGGATCGGCGTGAGGTACAGGAAGGAAGCATCGGACTCGTCCGCTTCGGCCACGATGAATTCGCCCGTGCCCAGACGCGCGTTCGCGCCGCTGCTATTGAGGCGACCGCCGATGACGAAGGTCGGATCGTAGCCTCCCTTCGCCAGCACGCTGGTCACCAGCGAAGTGGTGGTGGTCTTGCCGTGTGTGCCCGCCACCGCGATACCCTGACGCAAGCGCATCAGCTCCGCCAGCATCACCGCGCGCGGCACGATAGGGATACGCTGCTCGCGCGCCGCCATCACTTCCGGGTTGTCTGCTTTCACTGCAGTCGATACCACCACCGCATCGGCCTCTTGCAGATTCTTCGCCTCGTGTCCGTGATGAATGATTGCACCCAGAGTTTGCAAGCGCTGCGTGACGGCACTGTCGGACAAGTCGGAGCCGCTCACCTGAAAGCCCAGATTGAGCATCACCTCGGCGATGCCGTTCATGCCGGAGCCGCCGATGCCGACGAAGTGAATGTGTTTTATTTTATGTTTCATATTCGTTTCACCCTGCGAGAGAAATGCACACTTGCGCCACTTGTTGTGTCGCATCCGGTTTCGCCAGGCTGCGCGCGGCTTGCGCCATCGCCAGCAATTTTTCTCGATCCAATCCGCGCAACAGTTGCGCCAATTTTTCCGCGTTCAATTCTGTTTGCGGCAAGCAGCACTGCCGCGCCCTTTTCGCTCAGGAAGCGCGCGTTATGCGTCTGGTGATCGTCCACCGCGAACGGGAACGGGATCAGCACACTCGCCACTCCTGCCGCCGCCAGCTCGGCGATGGTCAACGCACCCGCGCGACAGATCACCACATCGGCACGTGCATACTGCTGCGCCATGTCGTCGAGGAAGGGACGGATGTCGGCGTTCACGCCAGCCTGTGCGTAGAGTTGCTGCACGGCCTCGAAATGTTTCTTGCCGGTCTGGTGCAACACATCTGGGCGCTCCTGTTCGCCCAGCATGGCGAGCGCTTTCGGCAATGCCTCGTTGAGCGCCTGCGCGCCCAGACTGCCGCCCACCACCAGCACGTTCAACTTGCCGCTGCGTCCGGCAAAGCGCGCTTGCGGTTCGGGCAGCGCAGCGATGTCGGCTCGCACCGGATTGCCGCACCACTGCGTCTTCTTCAACACATCGGGGAATCCGCTCAGCACGCGCGTCGCCAGTTTCGCCAGCACCTTGTTGCTCATGCCCGCAATGGAGTTCTGTTCGTGGATGACCAGCGGACGGCGCAACAGCGCCGCCATCAATCCGCCCGGCATGGTGATGTAACCGCCCATGCCCAGCACCACGTCGGGACGATGGCGGAAGATCGCATCCGCGCTTTGCCCCAGCGCGCGCAACAAGGTGAACGGCAACGTCAGCAGGCGCAGCACGCCCTTGCCGCGCACGCCGGAGAAATTCACCCATGCCACCGGATAGCCGTGCTTGGGCACCAGTTCAGCTTCCATGCTGTTCGGCGCACCCAGCCACACCACGTTCCAGCCCTGCGCGCGCAATGCGTCGGCCACAGCCAGCCCCGGATAGATGTGTCCGCCGGTGCCGCCTGCCATGATGAGGATGGTGCGTGCTCATATCGGCAATCCCCGCGCAACTCTTCTGATTCTCCCAATCGATGCGCAGCAGCACCGCGATCGCCACGCAGTTCACCACCACGCCGCTGCCGCCGAAGCTCAGGAACGGCAGGGTCAGCCCCTTGGTCGGCAGCACGCCCATGTTCACGCCGATGTTGATCATCGCCTGCACGCCCAGCCACACCGCGATGCCTTGCGCCACCAGCGCGGCGAACAGGCGCTCCGACATCGCCGCCTGACGGCCGATGGCGAAGGCGCGCACGATGAGCCAGGCGAACAGCAGGATGACCGCGCACACGCCGAACAGACCCAGCTCTTCCGCGATCACTGCCAGCAGGAAGTCGGTGTGCGCTTCCGGCAGGTAGAACAGTTTCTCCACGCTGCCGCCGAGACCGACGCCCAGCCATTCGCCGCGACCGAAGGCGATCAGCGCGTGGCTGAGCTGATAGCCTTTGCCGTATGGATCGGACCACGGGTCCATGAAACCGATGACGCGCTGCATGCGATATTCGGAAGAGAAAATCAGCGCGGCGAACAGCAGCGGCAACGCCACCGCCAGTGCGCCAAAGATTTTGAGATTGAAGCCGCCCAGCCACAGCGTGCACATGGCGATGGCCAGGATCACCACGAACGCGCCCATGTCCGGTTCCAGCAACAACAGCGCGCCGACCAGCCCGATCACGGCGAACATCGGCAGGAACGGTTTGAGCAGATGATCCTTCACCGCACCTTTGCGCACGGCGTAATCGGCGGCATACAGCACGGCGAACAGCTTCATCAGTTCCGACGGCTGCAGATTGACCACGAACAGCGACAGCCAGCGGCGGCTGCCATTGACTGCGCGCCCCACGCCGGGGATCAGCACCAGCAGCAGCAACACGCACACCGAACACGAACAGATAGGGCGCATATTTTTGCCAGGCCTGCGTCGGCACCTGGAAGGCGACCACTGCACACGCCAGCCCGACCATGATGAACAAGCCATGGCGCACCAGGTAATAGCTCGCCTGATGGCCGGTGTACTTGCCCGCTTCGGCCGTGGCGATGGAAGCGGAGTAGACCATCACCAGGCCGATGGCGAGCAGCGCGGTGACGATCCAGGCCAGCACGGTGTCGTACTCCGCAACGGCGCGGCGCGGCGCGTTCAGTGCTGTGCTCAACATGACTGCCTCCAGCTTCTTCACCGCAGCGATGAACACTTCCGCGCGATGCAGATAGTTCCGGTACATGTCGAAACTGGCGCAGGCGGGCGACATCAGCACCGCATCGCCGGTCTGCGCATTCTCGGTTGCGATGCGCACCGCTTCGTCCATGTCGCGCGCCTTCAGCAACGGCTTGCCGCAGCCTTGCAGCGCATGCTCGATCAGCGGCGCATCGCGCCCGATCAGCACCGCGGCGCGCGCATGCTGCGCCACCGCTGTTTTCAGCGGCGAAAAATCCTGTCCCTTGCCGTCGCCGCCGAGGATGACCACAGCGGGTTTGCCCAAGCCCTTCAGCGCCGCTTCGGTGGCGCCGACGTTGGTGCCCTTGGAGTCGTCGTAATAGGTGACACCCGCGATCTCTGCGACTTTCTCCACGCGATGCGGCAAGCCCTTAAAGGCGCGCAGTGCGGCACACAGCGGCTCTAGCGGCAGATCGAGTGCGCGGCACAGTGCCAGTGCCGCCAGTGCGTTCGCCACGTTGTGCAGGCCGGTCACCTGCAGCTCGTCGGCGCGCATGATCTTCTGTTTGCCCTGCATCAGCCAGGTCACCGCACCTTCGTGGACGATGCCCCAATCCTGTTCGCCCGTCGGCGGGTTCAATCCGAAGCTGAGCTGTTTGCGTCCGGCGACCCTCATCGCCGCACTGCGGACATCGTCGCGGTTCACGATCTGCACGCCCGTGCCCTGGAAGATGCGCGCCTTGGCTGCAGCGTAAGCTATCCATGCCGTCGTAACGATCAAGATGGTCTTCGGTCACATTGAGCACGACGGCCGCATCGGCATCCAGCGTGTACGTGGTTTCCAGCTGGAAGCTGGAAAGCTCCAGCACCCACACCTGCGGCTGTTGATCGCGTCCACGCAAGGCATCCAGCACCGCAGGCGAGATGTTGCCCGCCACCTGAGTGTCCAGTCCTGCCGCCGCGCACATCGCGCCGACCATGCTGGTGACGGTGGTCTTGCCGTTGGCGCCGGTGATGGCGATGACCTTGGTGTTGCGCCGGTAATCGTTGGTCGCCAGCTGTTGCGCCAACAGTTCGATGTCGCCCACCACCGGGATGCCGCGCGCGATGGCGCGCTGCACGAACGGTTCGGCCAACGGCACGCCGGGGCTGATGGCGATACGGTCGATGCCATGCAACGACTCGTCGCGGAACGGGCCGCAATGCACATCGACCTGCGGCATCTCGCGGTACAAGGTGTCGATGCCGGGCGGGGCGGCGCGGCTATCCGCCACACACACCTGCGCACCCTGTGCAGTCAACCAGCGCGCGAGCGACAACCCGGTCTCACCGAGACCGAGTACCAGCACTGATTGTCCGCGCAGTTTGTTCATTCTTTATCTGAGTTTTAGTGTTGCCAGTCCTATCAAGACCAGCAACATCGTGATGATCCAGAAGCGCACTACCACTTGCGTCTCTTTCCAGCCCTTCTGCTCGAAGTGGTGATGCAGCGGCGCCATCAGCAGGATGCGTTTGCCGGTGCCGTATCTCCGCTTGGTGTACTTGAAGTACGACACCTGCATCATCACCGACACCGCTTCCACCACGAACACGCCGCCCATGATGAACAGCACCAGTTCCTGGCGGATGATGACCGCCACCGCGCCCAGCGCCGCGCCCAGCGACAGCGCGCCGACATCGCCCATGAACACTTCCGCCGGATAGGCGTTGAACCACAGAAAGGCCAGACCTGCACCCGCGATGGCGGCGCAGAACACCGCCAGCTCGCCCGCGCCAGGGATGGCAGGCTCGCCCAGATATTTGGAGAACTCGGCATGGCCCGCGACATAGGCGAAGATCGCCAGCGCGCTTGCCACCATCACCGTCGGCATGATGGCCAGGCCATCCAGGCCGTCGGTCAGGTTCACCGCATTGCTGCTGCCGACGATGACCAGATAGACCAGCACGATGAAGCCGACCATGCCCAGCGGGAACACCAGGTTCTTGAAGAACGGCACGATGAGCTCGGTCTGCGCCGGCAGCGTGGCGTGCGACCACAGGAAGATGCCGACGGCCAGCGCGATCAGCGATTGCCAGAACATCTTGGCGCTCGCCGACAAGCCATCCGGATTGCGGTGCACCACCTTGCGGTAGTCGTCCACCCAGCCGATGGCGCCAACGCCCAGGGTAGTCAGCAACACCACCCACACGTAGGCATTGTGCAAATCACCCCATAGCAAGGTGGTGATGGCAACCGAGGCCAGGATCAGTGCACCGCCCATGGTCGGCGTACCCGCTTTGACCAGATGTGTTTGCGGCCCGTCGCTGCGCACCGACTGGCCGATCTTCATCGCGGTCAGCTTGCGTATCATCCACGGCCCCAGCATGAAAGAGATGAACAGCGCAGTCATCGCCGCCAGCACCGCACGCAAGGTGATGTAATTGAAAACACTGAACGTGCGCACGTCCTGTGACAGCCATTGAGTTAATGCGAGCAGCATGCTTCCTCCTTATGTAGTGCGCAAAATTGCACCACGCGTTCCATCTTCATAAAGCGCGACCCCTTTATCAATATGGTGGTCTGCATAGCCAATTCTTTTTCCAGCGCGGCATGTAACTCATCGATATTGGCAAAGTGTTGCGCGCCCGCACCAAACTCGCGCACGGCTTGCTCACTCAGCGTACCCAGCGCAAACATTTGCTCGATGCCCAGTTCGCGCGCCGCGATGCCGATCTCGCGATGGAACTGCGCCGCCTCTTCCCCCAGCTCGCCCATGTCGCCCAGCACAAAGATGCGCTTCCCCGGCGCCTGCGCCAGCACTTCCAGCGCCGCATGCATCGAGGCCGGGTTGGCGTTGTAGGTGTCGTCGATCAGCGTCGCACCGTGCAGCGCCTGCTTTGCGTTGCAAACGTCCCGCCACGCCGCCGAAACCTTGCAGACCGCTGACGATGGTGCTCAGCGGTATTTGCAGTGCCAGGGCCGCAGTTGCCGCCGCCAGTGCATTGCGCGCGTTGTGCTCGCCCGGCACTTGCAGCTCGACGCGCAGCTCGCCCGCTGGCGTGCGCGCGTGCAACGCGCCGCCATAACCTTGCGCCGTCCACTCGCCCCGTACCGTCGCCGGATGCTCCAGCGCAAAATCGAACACACGATGTTTTTCTGCCAAGGTGCGCCACAGCGCGGCGTATGCGTCGTCGGCATTGATCACCGCCGTACCGTCACTCGCCAGGCCCGCGAAGATTTCGCCCTTGGTGCGCGCCACACCTTCCACCGAACCCAAGCCCTGCAAATGCGCGCCGGTCGCGTTGTTGACCAGCGCCACATTCGGGTGCGCGATGCGCGTGAGGTAGTCGATCTCGTGTGCGTGGTTCATGCCCATCTCGATCACTGCGTAGCGATGCGTCGCCCGCAGCTTGAGCAGAGTGAGCGGCATGCCGATGTCGTTGTTGAAGTTGCCCTTGGTCGCCAGCACGCTTTCGTCGTTGCCTGTGGCGGCACGCAGGATCGCCGCCAGCATCTCCTTCACCGTGGTCTTGCCGTTGCTGCCGGTGATGGCGACCAGCGGGATATCGAACTGCGCGCGCCAGTGTGCTGCCAGTTGGCCCAGGGCAAGACGTGTATCCAGCACACGCAACAAGGGGCATGGTGCGTTCTCGACCACGCTGTCCACATTCACTACTGCGGCAACAGCGCCTGCTTGTGCGGCCTGTGCCACGAAGCGCGCGCCGTCGAAGTGCTCGCCCTTGAGCGCGACGAACAGATCGCCTTGCCGGATGGTGCGGGTGTCGGTGGAGACCGCAGTGAAGCGCACATCCTCACCTTCAAGGCGGGCGTGCAAGGCTTGGGCGGCTTGCGAGAGCAGCATCATGACCAGCGCTCCTCGGGTTTCCACACGCTCAGCGCGCGTTGCGCGATCTCGCTGTCGGAGAACGGATGGCGCACGCCTTCGATCTCCTGATAGTCCTCGTGCCCCTTGCCTGCAAGCAGCACGGTATCGATGGATTGCGCCTTGGCAATGGCATGCGTGATCGCCTTGGCTCGATCTTCGATCACCTGGTATTCGCCCTGCATGCCCGCGATGATGGCGTCGATGATGGCGCGCGGCTGTTCGCTGCGCGGGTTGTCGCTGGTGATGATGCGCACGTCGGCGAACTTGGCAGCAACCGTGCCCATCATCGGGCGTTTGCCGCGATCACGGTCGCCGCCGCAACCGAACACGCAGATGACTTTGCCGCCGGAGGACTCGGTCACTTCGCGCAACGTGCAGCAACACTTTTTCCAGCGCGTCCGGCGTGTGCGCATAGTCCACCACCACCGCCGGGGCATCCTTGCCGCCCAGCGTCTGCATGCGTCCCGCCACGGCTTTCTGCAAGCCGAGTTCGCGCACGGCATCTTCGATTGCCACTTCGCTGACCAGCAGCACGGCCAGCGCACCGAGCAGATTGGAGGCGTTGAAACGTCCGATCAATTTGCTGTGCAACTCTGCCGCGCCCCAGCTGGTATGCAATTGCAGCGTCAGCCCCTGCGCATCCATCTGCGTCAGGTCGCCGTACACCATGCGGATACCGAGACGTTCGGCCAGTTGCAGCGACTCGTCGTTCAGGCCGTAGCCGATCACTTCGACGCGGCATCCTGCAGCGTTCGGCCAGTTCGGCACCGAAGGCATCGTCCAGATTGAGCACCGCATGTTTGAGCGTGCGACCAGTCGAACAAGCGACGCTTCGCGGCGGCATAGCTCTGCATGTCGCCGTGATAGTCGAGATGGTCGCGCGTCAGGTTGGTGAGCAGCGCCACGTCATAGTGCACACCGTTGACGCGGCCCTGCGTCAGCGCATGCGACGACACTTCCATCACCGCCGCCTGCGCGCCTTGTTGTGCATACTCCGCCAGCAGCCCGTGCACCAGCAGCGCATCCGGCGTGGTGTTCGCGGTCGCCTGCAAGTGCGCCGGGAAAGCCGTTGCCCAGCGTGCCCAGCAGCGCGCTCTTGCGCCCCAGCGCACTGAACGTCTTGGCCAGCCAGTGACTGCACGAGGTCTTGCCGTTGGTGCCGGTGACGCCGACCATCCACAGCTTCTGCGAAGGCTGTCCATAGACGCGGTCGGCGATCACACCCGCCTGATGGCGCAGGTCGTGCACCGCCAGATTGGGCACGTTCCATGCGCTGTTCCACTGGAAGTCGTGCGCTTCCCAGATCACCGCATTCGCGCCCTGCGCGATGGCCTGCGCGATGAAGCGGCGACCGTCGGCTTGTCCGCCGGGATAGGCGACGAAGGTGTCGCCGGGCTGCACCGCGCGACTGTCCGACACCAGCCGCGTGATGTTCACGCCCAGCGCCTTCAGTTCGTCGAGGTGAAAAGCACTCATGCCTCTTCTCCGATGATTTCGCCCGGCGCCTGGATCACGTTGTTCAGCGGCGCATCGTAGGGAACATCGAGCACGCGCAACGCGGCGCTCATCACGTTGCTGAACGCGGGTGCGGCGACCAGACCGCCGTAATAGTCATCGCCGCCCGGCTCATCCACCATCACCGCCACGATCAGGCGCGGATTGGAGGCAGGCGCCATGCCGACGAACGACGCGACATAGCGGTCCACATATTTGCCGTTCTGCAATTTGTGCGCGGTGCCGGTCTTGCCCGCCACGCGATAGCCGGCCACCTGTGCCAGCGGCGCGGTGCCGCCGGGCTGCACCACCAGTTCCAGCATGTCGCGCACTTCGCGTGCCGTGGTTTCCGAATAGACTTTGACGCCGACGGCCGGCATCTCCTGTTTGAGCAGGGTGATCGGTTTCAATTCGCCGTCGTTGGCGAACACCGTGTAGGCACGCGCCAGTTGCAGCAGATTGACCGAGATGCCGTTGCCGTAGGACATGGTGGCCTGCTCGATGGGACGCCAGGTCTTGAAGTCGCGCAGCTTGCCCGTCGCCTCGCCCGGAAACTCGCTGCCGGTCGGCGCGCCGAAACCGCTGTCGCTCAGGCTATGCCAGAAGGTCTGCGGCGGCAGCGCAAGCGCCATCTTGGCCGCACCGACGTTGCTCGATTTCTGGATCACCTGCGCCACGGTGAGCGATCGTTCCGGATGCGTGTCGTGGATCTTGCGCCCGCCCACGGTCAACACGCCGTTCTCGGTATTGATGAGCGTGTCCGGCTTGAATTTGCCCGACTCCAACACCGCCGCCACGGTGAACGGCTTCATGGTCGAGCCCGGCTCGAACAGATCGGTCACGGCGCGGTTGCGCATCAGGTTCAATGCCGGCTTGCTGCGATTGTTCGGGTTATAGGTCGGCCAGTTGGCGAGCGCCAACACCTCGCCGGTGCGCGCATCCAGCACCACGATGGAGCCCGCCTTTGCGTGATGCTGCTCGACCGTCTGGCTTTATCTCGCGGATAGGCGAGGAACTGGATCTTGCTGTCGATGCTCAGCGCGACATCGCTGCCCTCTTTGGGCGCGCGCAGACTGGCGACATCCTCGACGATGTGACCGCGCCTGATCCTTGATCACCTGCTGGCTGCCCGCCTTGCCGCCCAGCCTGGATTGCAAGGAAAGCTCGATGCCCTCGCGCCCGTTGTCATCCACATCGGTGAAGCCGAGCAGGTGCGAAGTGACTTCACCGCCGGGATAGTAGCGGCGATATTCGCGCTGCAACGAAACACCGGGGATACCGAGCAGCGCGACTTGCTGCGCCTGTTCCGGCGGCAGCTGGCGTTTCAGAAAGACGAAATCGCGCGAGTATCGTCGGACAGTCTGCGCTTTCATCTCTTCGTCGCTCAAGCCGATGATCTGCGCCAACTGCTTCAGCTGTTTGGCGGTCGCCTCGACATCGGACGGGCTGGCCCACACCGATTCGACCGGCGTGCTGACCGCCAGCGGCTTCGCCGTTGCGGTCGGTGATCTTGCCGCGATGCGCGGGCACTTCGATCACCCGACCGTAACGCGCATCGCCTTTCTGCTGCAGGAAGTCGTTGTGGATGCCCTGCAAATAGACCGCGCGCACCAGCAGTCCGCCCATGCCTGCCAGCAGCAGCACGAACAGCAGCCGCGAACGCCATGCGGGCAAGGCGATCTGCGCGGAGGTCTGCGGGACATGGGCGTAATTCACGGCTGCCCCACCATGATGCCGTTCATGCGGACGTAGCGAACCTGCTCGCTCTGCGGCATGTGCATCTGCAACTGCTGGCGGGCGAGCTTTTCCACGCGCGCCGGTGTCACCAGCGTGCTCTGCTCCAATTGCAGTTTGCCCCACTCCACATCCATCTGCTGCGCCCGGTCTTTCTCGTTTTGCAGTTCCACAAACAACTTGCGCGCCTTGTGTTGTGAGGTCACAACACCTAACGCGCAAGCGATAGTCAAAAATAACAGCAGCGCATTGAGCCTAGCCACTTGCCCTCCCGTCGCTACGCTCTCCCTCACCTCAATCCTCTCCCGCAAGCGGGCGAGGAAACGAACGAATCGCTGCGCGAGATTTTTCATGACAACCGCTCCGCCACGCGCAACACCGCACTGCGCGCGCGCGGATTCGCCGCCACTTCCTCTGCCGATGCGTAGATCGGCTTGCCGATCAGACGCACTTTGCCCTGCGGCACATCGGCGGCGCGGATCGGCACACTCTTCGGCAGTTTGTCGCCCTGCGCCATGTCACGCATGAAGCGCTTCACGATGCGATCTTCCAGCGAATGAAAACTGATCACCGACATGCGTCCGCCCGTTTTCAGATGATCCACACACTGCGGCAATACGCTCTCGAGCTCTTCGAGTTCGCGGTTGAGATAAATCCGTATAGCCTGAAAGGTGCGCGTTGCCGGATTTTTGCCGGGTTCGCGCGTGCGTACAGTCTGCCCGACGATGTCGCTGAGTTGTTTCGTGGTGAGGATCGCTCGTTCCTGGCGCGCAGCAACAATCGCCCTTGCAACCTGCCTAGCAAACCGTTCTTCGCCGTAATCACGTATCACCTCCGCCAGTTCACCTTCATCCACCGTCGCCAGCCACTCCGCCGCCGTCTGCCCGCTGCTGGTATCCATGCGCATATCCAGCGGCGCATCGAAACGAAAACTGAATCCGCGCTGCTCGTCGTCCAGCTGCGGCGACGACACACCCAAGTCCAGCAACACGCCATCCACCTTATCGACACCGCACTGCCGCAACACTTCGCCGATATGTTCGAACCCGCTGTGCACCATCTGAAAGCGCGCATCGCTGCATCGCCTGCCCGGCCGCCACCGCCATCGGATCTTTATCCAGCGCGATCAACTTGCCGCGCTCGCCCAGTTTGCTCCAATATCAAACGGCTGTGTCCGCCGCGCCCGAAGGTGCCATCCACATAGACACCGTCCGCCTTCACCTGCAACGCTTCAACTGCTTCGTTCAATAAGACGGTCGCGTGAGACAGGCTCTCGCTCACAGCGTGAAGCCCTCTAACTCAGGCGGCAGGTTGTCCGTCGAGAAACCGGTCATCTTTTCGTACTGCGCCTGCCAACGCGCCTCATCCCACAATTCGAATTTATTGCCTTGGCCGACCAGCATCACGCGCTTGTCCAGCTTGGCGTAATCGCGCAAGGTCGAAGAGACCAGCACGCGCCCCGCCGCATCCATCACCACATCTTCCGCATGACCGACGAGGAAACGTTGCAATGCGCGAGTGCGCGGATCAAAGGCGGAAAGCTTCATCAACTTCTCGCGGATGGGTTGCCATTCGGGCTGCGGATAAAGCAACAGGCAGCCGTCGGCATCGGCAGTCAGCACCAGCTGACCCGCGCAATGCGCCAGCAACATGTCGCGATACCGCGTTGGTATCGTCAACCTGCCCTTGCCATCCAAATTGAATTGTGTCGCCCCTTGAAACATGGAATCCCTTTAAGCACCCATTTATTCCCACTTATCACCACTAGTTCCCACTATATTGAAATTAAATGGGGTGGTCAAGCGAGAAAATGGAAATTTTCTTTACGGGACAAGGGCTTAGCGACGGAAGTTAATGAAAAACAAATATGCTTAAAAAGCAATGGATTGGGCAAATAAGCTAAAGTTGTTTGTAATGGAAGGCCTATACATTCGTATGAATTACCTTTGCATGAGACCCCAAGTGGCGGTGAAAGACATGACTCGATTTGCGTCGTTTGCACGAACCACAACTACAAATTGGCAAGACACGCATAGAGCAAGCACGGGAGATTTCGGCACATGGCCGTTGATGACGGGGAACAGCGACCCGGAAAATACAAGGCCTCACCTGTTCTAATTCCAGATGGCCTGTTCGACACCAGGCGCATCCATGCAGCATTCCTTGAGATCAGCCACACCTTGCCAAAGTGAGATTGCCAGCTATGTCTTGCAGGCTCTTGAGCAACATCCGGAATTCCACGCCGGGACGTGACAGGCAGCATCAACTTATTCTGACGCGGGCAATTCAACAGGCCGAATTCATTCACCCCATCAATTCAACGTCGGCTCACCACCCTTGGGAAACAGCACCCACATCCGCCCGCTCTGTTTCATACGACCCGCTTTCATTCCCGCCAACTCGCCGAAACCCCAGAAGAAATCGGCACGCACTGCGCCTCTGATCGCGCCGCCCGTGTCTTGCGCGAATACCAGACGGTTGAGCGGTTCGCTACTGTTGGGCTGGGTGGCGGCTAGAAACACGGGCACGCCGAGCGGGATGCTGCGCGGATCGACGGCGATGCTGTATTCGTTGGTAAGCGGCACACCCAAGGCACCGAGCGGACCGGAAAGCGTGTCCGGCAGTTCGCGGAAGAAGACGTAGCTGGGGTTGTATCCCAACAGGATGGGCAGCTGCTCCGGATTCTTGTCGGCCCAGTTCTTGATGCCCTGCATGGAAGCTTCTTCCGGTTTCAGCTCACCCATGTCGATGAGCTTCTTGCCGATGGAGGCGTAGGGATGCCCGTTCTGCTCGGCATAGCCGATCTTCGCGCGCGTGCCGTCTTCCAGCTCGATGCGCCCGGAACCCTGTATCTGCAGGAAGAACAATTCGACGGCGTTACCCACCCAATACAGTTCGCGCCCTTGCATCGCAGGCGCTTCCCCAGCATCAATCTCGGCACGATTGAAATAGGGCACGACGCGCTTGCCTTGCAGACGGGCACGCACGATCTTTCCCCTGAATTGCGGATAGAGCTCGCCCATATCGACTTCGAGCATGTCATCCGGCGGCGCATAGATGGCATAGGGGAATTGCTCGCTGCGCGTGCGGCTGCCTTTGAGCAGCGGCTCGTAGTAGCCCGTGATGAGCCCGGTGTCGGTTCCGTCCGGGTTGAACACTTGATAGGGCGTGAACCAGGTCTCATAGAAAGTGCGCTGCGCCATCACGTCGTCTGCGGGCACTTTGGATGCCGACGCGCAGATCGGTATCCAGACCGGCCTGAATCTGAGCGCGCGGCAACTTTGCTGCAGCGCGGGCCATGATGCGGACAGATCCTGCGCCAGCCAATCGGGCAGCGCCTCCCATTTGCTGGGCATGAAGTCGGGGAATGGCTTGGTGACAACCTTGGGCGGCACCACCACTTTCGGTGGCGGCGCCTGACAGGCAGCCAGCCACACGCTCAATGCCAGCATGAGCAGAAGGGAACGATGAGCGAATAACTTTTTCATCGATCAATGCAGCGTGCGCGGCACGCTCAATACGAATTGCGGAACGGGTACGGAGAATTCGCCGCCGTCCACCACTTGCATCAGATAACTGCCGGACATGGTGCCCACCTGCGTCGCCAGCACCGTGCCGCTGGAATATTCGAAGCTCTGCCCCGGCTGGATGACCGGCTGCTCGCCCACCACACCTTTGCCTTTCACTTCCTGCACATGGTTATTGGCATCGGTGATGATCCAGTGACGGCTCAGCACTTGCACAGCATGCTCGCCCTGGTTGGCAAGGGTGATGGTGTAGGCAAAGACGTGACGGTTGTCGGCCTCGTCGGATTGATCCGCCAGAAAGCGTACCTGAACGGTGACGTGTATGCGGTATTGAGAAGAATCTTCCATCAGCGCATTTCACCGTATTTTGTGCGGCATGACAAGCGGCGTTTCCACAAAACCGCTCACCGCAGCTCGCTGAACAGATCAGCCTCGCAGGGATTGGAGTTTTTTCAGGATATTCATCGCGAAGCTGGAGGAGCGGACCTTCTCGGGGGCCTCCACCTTATGCGCCTTCACTAATTGCGGTGCCTGTTCATACGTGAGGTAGCGCTGCAGTGCGGCGTGCACTTGCGCTGTCAGCGTTGCGACATTGATCGGCTTGTGGAGTATGCGGAAGACCTGCGCCTGATTGATAAGATCGATCAGCATTTCAGCATCTTTCGCCTTGGTGATGACGATGGACAGTATCTGCGGATACTCCTGCTTCAACAGTTTCAACAGGGCCGTCAGCTGTTCCTGGCTCGATAGGACATCAGCCATCACGACCGCGATCTCATGCTCTTTCAGCATGTCCAGTGCCTCATCGGTGTCTTTGGCATAAACCACCGGACATAGGCCGCCTATCAACTCCCTGGTGATACGGAAGACTTCCTCGTCCCGATCGACCACCAAAACTCCGGCGTTCATTGTTTCGGGCAGCGCCACTGATGTCGTTTTGGTGTCAGCCAGCTCCAGGGCTATCGTGGCTGCCTCGGCCACGATCGTCTGCAGCGACTGGTTGTCCCACGGCTTGCTGATAAAACGATAGACCTCGCCTTCGTTGATCGAGCCAGCGATGGCTGCCAGATCCGAATAGCCGGTCAACAGGATGCGCACGCTGCGCGGCGATATCTCGCGCGAGCGTCGCAATAGCTCCGCCCCCTGCATGACAGGCATGCGCTGATCGCTGATGATCACGTGCATCTGGTGACGGGCAATAAAATCGAGCGCCTTGTTGCCATCGGTCGTGGTAAAGACGTGATAGCTGTGACGGAACAGCGATTTCAGTGCGGTCAAGACGCGCTCTTCATCATCGACGATCAGCAGATTCGCCTTCTTGACGCCGTCATTGATATGTATCGGACTGTCCACTGGCAGTTCGGCAGGCACGCTTGTACCGCCTTCGCCCGTCTCTCCGCTCTTCAGCCCGCGCGCGAATTCAAATAGCTCGCTCGCATCCGGAACGGCATCGGGCGCCCTGAGCTCAGTACGAGCAATCGAAGCCTCGATCGCCGCCCTGAATGCACTGGAAAACTCGCCGGCTGTCTGATAGCGACCGGCACGGTCCTTGGCCAATGCCTTGCCCAGAACCTTGTCGATCTCGGGCGAAAGTTCGTGATTCAAAGTAGTGGGCTTTGCCGGCGGCAAATTCACTACCTGGTGCATGATGTCTACGGGACTTCCTGTGAACGGA
This sequence comes from uncultured beta proteobacterium, assembly GCA_963721375.1. Taxonomy (GTDB): domain Bacteria; phylum Pseudomonadota; class Gammaproteobacteria; order Burkholderiales; family Gallionellaceae; genus Sideroxyarcus. The sequence continues at coordinate 95,311 of CAVRIW010000002.1, forward strand.
CAATTGCCTGTCAACAGCTCATAGGCGATCACACCGATCGAATACAGATCGGTTGTGCCATCGGTCTCTTCCCCCTTGAACTGTTCGGGAGACATGTACGCAGGCGTCCCGATATCCCCAACTCGTGACAGGGTCGACGAGCCGATACGGGCGATCCCGAAGTCGCCGATCTTGATGCGCCCGTCATTGTTGATCATGATGTTCGCCGCATTCAGATCGCGATGCACCACACCTTGCGCGTGGGCATAACCGATACCGTCCAGCGTCTGCGTGATGATTTGCAGAGTCTCGTGCAGACCAAAAGCATCTTTGCTTTTCAGGTAATGGGCCAGCGTCTTGCCATTCACCAATTCCATGATGATGTAGGCCGAATCCTCATCTTCGATGTAGTCATAGATTTGAACGATGCGCGGATGCACCAGCCTGCCGACTGCCTGAGCTTCCTGCCGGAGACGGCCCAGCAATTTCTCGCGCTCGTGCGGCGGCAAGGAATTCTTCTTGAACCCCTTGATCGCCACTTCACGGGCGATCGCCTGATCCCATCCCCTGTACACCACCCCCATACGGCCGGCGCCAAGCCCGCCCTGGATTTCGTACTTTCCTATATTTCTGCGCGTATCACTCATATTGAATATCAGCCTCCCAACTGAACCTCGTCCGGCGGCTTTATGGGTAGCCACACCGTGAATTTTGTTCCAGCACCGGGCGTGGACTCGACGTAGATCTTTCCGCCATGCTGCTGGATGATCTTATAGGAAATTGACAGCCCCAGGCCAGTCCCCTTGCCAACTTCCTTGGTCGTGAAAAACGGGTCGAAGATCTTGGGCAACACCTCAGGCGGGATACCTACCCCGTCATCTGCCACCTCGACCGCAACCCCATCCCCCTCAACGCGCGTCGTCAGATTGATCGTTCCGCGCTCGCCCTGCATCGCCTGCACTGCATTGGTGATGAGATTCAGGAACACCTGATTGATCTGCGAGGGGGCGCAAGTGATCTCCGGGATGTCGCCAAGATTCTTGTTCACATTGACCATCTTGAGCTGGTGCTTGGCCAGCATCAGCGTATTGTTCAGGCACTCGTTCAGGTTGGAGTGCGCGACCATGTTGCGATCGATCCGGCTGAAATCCTTCAGGTTGGCGACGATCTCCGACACCTGGCCGGTTCCGTACAGTCCATCCTTGACCAGTCCGCCCAACTCCTCGATGACATGCCGCTGCTTGAGTGCGCCGACGTGAGCAGTCGTTTGCTGGAATTCACGCGACAGGCCTTCCGGGTCGTTCCCCGCCTTCAGATATTCGAGCAGAGTGGCGCTATGATCCAAGGCGCTTCCGATAGCCGGCAGCTTGTCCGAAACCTGACCCAGGCTGTTCTGCACGTAGGCCAGCGGTGTATTCATCTCGTGCGCGACCCCCGCCACCATCCGCCCGAGCGAAGACATCTTCTCCGACTGGATCAGCTGCATTTCGGATTCCTTAAGGTGTTGCAACGCATCCGACAGCTCGCGGGTACGTTCTTCGACCCGACGCTCCAAAGTCTGATTGGCCGTTCTCAGCCTGGCTCCAAAATAGATCAACAGCACCAATAAGGCTGACGCGTAATAAACCAGATAGATCCGGTAACGCTCTTGTTCTTGCAGCGCCTCTTCCAGCTCGCGATTGAACGACAACGTCAGATTGGTCAAACGCGGCCCCGTGATCAGCCTCTCCAGCTGCGCATATTGATCGAGCTCGATCGGCACCCGTTCCAGCAGGGACTGCACGTCTTTCACTATCCGAACACTTCCGCTTCCTGGTGCCAGTGCCCCCAGCTGTGCCGCGGCCGCCTGCAAGGCGATCCGTCGCGTTTCTTCAGCATGCAACAGATATTGAAGCGCCATCTCGTCCAGCATACTCAAGGTCTGCGTGAGGGCTGGCGGTGATTTTTTCCCTTTGAGCCGGGCATCCAGTTCGGCAACTGCCACGTGCAGCTCTTGTAGCGTCGCTTTATTGCTTCGATTCTCAGCCATGAACTTCTGCACCAGATCTGACTTGAGCTGTATGGCATTTCTGAGTTCGGGAAGGCCGGTCCTGAGCGCTTTGCTGGAAGTCAGCCCCGCAAAACGCGTGATGTCACGCAACGCTTTCTCGCCCGCATCGGCACGCATCAATGGCGTTCCCTGACTGGAAAAGTCGATACGCGCTCGCTGCACCTCCATATCCCAGCGGCTATCGATTTCCTTCACCTCGTTCAGAAGGCCGAGAACTTCGTTCTGTTCGCTCAGGTCTATTGCCTGCGTTTTGTCGTAGAAGAACCATAGCGCGCCCAACAGAATTGAGACTACAAGTCCCATCAATATGTTCTGCTGTGTCTCGGACTTGCTCATGTCGACTTTAGTCTTCTTCTTTGTAGTTGCGATCACGGAGCGTTTTGCCCCCATTCGGCTGACGCGTGCCAGCGTTTTGCGCGGCCGGCCATCCTGCAAGGACGTGTGCATCCGTCCTTCCCTCTATGTATGCGACTCATTCTATATACATCCTGCGTGATTCGCATATGCCTGACGGCCTATATATCCGACTAGTACTGGCCTTGCACAATTGCCCATGCGAGTTATGCCAGATAAATCCCGCTTAATCGGATAGCCATCGCCCCCCAACTGCGGCCGTTTGACGTCGATTGCCCCGCACGAGAAAAGCACCCAATCCGGATGCCTGATTTTCGGATTCCATTCGCTCGCGGCCCATACGCTGCCTGATCTTCCAGACAGCTGATGGCTACGTCTCGAACACTTTCAGTTAGAATAACGGTTCAGCTTTCAACTTACCTAAGGATCCAAACCATGAAATACGAGATCGCTCCATCGATCCTTTCCGCCAATTTCGCCAGACTGGGCGAGGAAGTCGACAACGTGCTCGCCTCTGGCGCCGACATCGTGCACTTCGACGTGATGGACAACCATTACGTGCCCAACCTGACCATCGGCCCGCTGGTGTGCGAAGCGTTGCGCAAGCACGGCGTGACCGCCCCTATCGACGTGCACCTGATGGTGAAGCCCGTTGACCGCATCATCCCCGACTTCGCCAAAGCCGGCGCGACCTACATCACTTTCCACCCGGAAGCGTCCGAGCACATCGACCGCACCATCGGCCTGATCAAGGAAAGCGGCTGCAAGGCCGGTCTGGTGTTCAACCCGGCCACACCGCTGGATATTCTGGAATACACACTGCCGAAATTGGACATGGTGCTGCTGATGTCGGTGAACCCCGGCTTCGGCGGTCAGAAGTTCATCCCGCACGTGCTGGACAAGGCACGCGCCGTGCGCAAGATGATCGACGCTTCCGGCCTGAAGATTCGCCTGGAGATCGACGGCGGCGTGGGCCCGGCCAACATCAGGGAAGTGGCCGAAGCAGGCGTGGACACTTTCGTTGCCGGCTCCGCCGTGTTCGGCAAAAAGAACGACAAGGACAAGAACCACTACAACACCATCATCGCCGAACTGCGCGCTGAACTGGCTAAAGCCGGCAAGTAATGTCGTTCAAGAAATTCCCGCTCGGCATCTCCGCCATCGTCATCGATCTGGACGGTACGCTGCTGCATACCGCGCCGGAGTTGGCGGAAGCGGCGAACCGCATGTTGCGCGACATGGGGCGCCCCCCCGTGTCGCAAGACCTGCTGATGAGCTACATCGGCAACGGCATCTCGTGGCTGGTGAAGCGCGCGCTGACCGGCGACATGCATGCCGAACCGGATGCAGCGTTGTACGACAAGGCGCTGCCGATCTTCGAAAAGCATTACACCGAGCTGTTGCTGCAAAGCAAAACGTTTCCAGGTGTGATGCAAGGACTGGATGCGCTGAAGGCAGCGGGTTTTCGTTTGGGTTGCATCACCAACAAGGTGGCGCGCTACACCGAACCGTTGCTGAAGGGCATCGGCCTCGCGCAATATTTCGACATCGTGTTGTCCGGCGATACCTTGCCGGAGAAGAAGCCGCACCCGCTGCCGTTGCTGCATTCGGCGAAATTCTTCGGTGTGACTATCGACAAGTTGCTGCTGATCGGCGATTCGCTGAACGATGCCGTCGCGGCGCGTGCCGCTGGCTGTCCGGTATTCTGCGTGCCTTATGGTTATAATCACGGCGAACCGGTGGATGGTCTGGACCTGGATGCAGTGATTGCCGACCTGCCCGCCGCATTGAAACTGATCAAACGCATTTAAACATGACACATAACGACCTCTGTTCGAAGACGACCTGCTGGCGATGGTGATTCCGCATCACCGGACGCTACGTCCGCCCGTCATCATCGAAAATACATTAAGAGGTTCTTATGCTGTCACCCATCACTGAACAGGATTTTAAATCCCTTGCCCAGCAGGGCTATAACCGCATCCCGCTGGCGGTCGAGACCTTTGCCGATCTCGACACACCGCTGTCGTTGTATCTCAAACTCGCCAACCGGCCTTTTTCCTATTTATTGGAATCGGTGCAGGGCGGCGAGCGCTTCGGGCGCTACTCTTTCATCGGCCTGCCTGCCGAGACGCGTATCACGGTACGCGGCAAGCAAGTCACGCTGACCACGCCTGCCGGCGAAACCACACAGGAAGTCGCCAACCCGCTGGACTACATCGAGGAATACCAGGCGCGTTTCAAGGTCGCGCCGCTGTCCGGCTTGCCGCGCTTCACCGGCGGACTGGCAGGCTACTTCGGCTACGACACGGTGCGTTACATCGAGCCGCGTCTCGCCGCGACACAAAAGAAAGATGCCATCGGCACGCCGGACATCCTGCTCATGCTCACCGAGCAACTGGCGGTGATCGACAACCTTTCCGGCAAGCTGACGTTCATCGTGTATGCCGATCCGGCCCACGCTGATGCCTACCGCAACGCGCTGCAGCAACTGGACACATTGCAACGCGCCCTGCGCCAGCCGGTGCAGATCCCCGATGCGCCGCAGATGCGCCGCTACGAAGCGAAATCGGAGTTCGGCGAGGCCGCTTTCAAGGCCGCCGTGGAAAAGTCGAAGCAATACATCTTCGACGGCGACATCATGCAGGTGGTGCTGTCGCAACGCATGTCGCAACCCTTCCCCGCCTCGCCGCTGTCGCTGTATCGCGCGCTGCGCAGCATCAATCCTTCGCCCTACATGTTCTATTACGACATGGGCGACCATCACGTGGTCGGTTCCTCGCCGGAGATTCTGGCGCGGCTCGAAGGCGACACCGTCACCGTGCGCCCCATCGCCGGGACGCGCCCTCGCGGCAAGACACCGCAGAAGGATGCCGAACTGGCCGAGGAACTGCTGGCCGACCCGAAAGAACTGGCCGAGCATCTGATGCTGATCGACCTCGGCCGCAACGACATCGGCCGCGTGGCGCAGAACGGCACGGTGAAGCTCACCGACAAGATGGTGATCGAGCGCTACTCGCATGTGATGCACATCGTCTCCAACGTCGAGGCGAAATTGAAGGAAGGGCTGAGCGCGATGGACGTGCTCAAGGCCACCTTCCCCGCCGGCACCGTGAGCGGTGCGGCCAAGGTGCGCGCGATGGAGATCATCGACGAGCTGGAGCCTTCCAAGCGCGGCATCTACGCCGGCGCGGTCGGCTACCTCGGTTTCAACGGCGACATGGATGTCGCCATCGCGCTGCGCACTGCCGTGGTGAAGGACAAGACGCTGTACGTGCAGGCCGGTGCCGGCATCGTCGCCGACTCGGTGCCGGACAGCGAATGGCTGGAGACACAGAACAAGGCGCGCGCCGTGCTGCGCGCGGCGGAGATGGTGCTGGACGGGCTCGATGCCCAAGCCCATCGTTAAGGAGGAACGCACATGTTATTGATGATCGACAACTACGATTCCTTCACCTACAACCTGGTGCAGTATTTCGCCGAACTCGGTGCGGATGTGGTGGTATACCGCAACGACGAGATCACCGTGGAGCAGATCGAGAAACTGAATCCGCAGCAGCTCGTCATTTCGCCCGGCCCCTGCACGCCGAACGAAGCGGGCATCTCGGTCGCCGCAATCAAACATTTCGCGGGCAAGATCCCGCTGCTCGGCGTGTGCCTCGGCCACCAGAGCATAGGCCAGGCTTTCGGCGGCAGGATCATCCACGCCAAGACGCTGATGCACGGCAAGACTTCGCTGATCCACCACAACAGCAACAGCGTGTTCACCGGCCTGCCCAACCCGTTCACCGCGACGCGCTACCATTCGCTGGTGATCGAGCGCGAGACGCTGCCGGATTGCCTGGAGATCACCGCATGGACGGACGACGGCGAGATCATGGGTGTGCGCCACAAGACGCTGGCGGTGCACGGCGTGCAGTTCCATCCGGAGTCCATCCTCACCGAAAACGGACACGATCTGCTGCGCAACTTCTTGAACGGAGCCAAATGATGAACTACCCGCAGACCCTGACCCAACTGCTGGAACGCCGCGACCTCACGCACGCGGACATGCTGGAGCTGATGCAGCACATCATGGGCGGGCAGCTCACCGCTGCACAGATCGCGGCCGTGCTGGTGGCGCTGCGCGTGAAGGGCGAGACGGTGACCGAGATCGCCGCTGCCGCACAAGTGATGCGCGAACTTTCCACCAAGGTAAACGTACGGGATGACGGGCATCTGATCGACACCTGCGGTACGGGCGGCGACGGCGCGCAGACCTTCAACATCTCCACCGCCTCCGCCATCGTCGCTTCCGCCGCCGGGGCCAAGGTCGCCAAACACGGCGGACGCTCGGTCTCCAGCAAATGCGGCAGCGCGGATATTCTGGAAAAGCTCGGCGTGAACGTGAACCTGACGCCGGAACAAGTGGCGCATTGCGTAGAGACCATCGGTGTCGGCTTCATGTTCGCGCCCAATCACCACAGCGCGATGAAGTTCGCCGCCCCCGTGCGCCGCGAACTGGGCGTGCGCACCCTGTTCAATCTGCTGGGCCCGCTGACCAATCCGGCTGGCGCGAAGAACCAGGTGATGGGCGTGTTCCTGCGCGACCTCACCGGCAAGCTGGCACATGTGCTGCACCAGCTCGGCAGCCGCCATGTGCTGGTGGTGCATGGCTCCGACGGCATGGACGAGATTTCCATCAGCGCGCCGACCTTCATCGCGGAACTGAAGAACGGCAAGATCAGCGAATACACCGTGAGTCCGGAAGAGTTCGGCCTGCAGTCCGCGCCTGTGAATGCGATCCAGGTATGTGATGTCGAAAGCGCGAAGGACATGCTGCTGGGTGTGCTCGATAACCAGGCGGGTGCCGCGCGCGACATCGTGCTGCTGAATGCGGGCGCGGCGATCTATGTGGCCGGACTCGCCGATACGCTGGCACACGGCGTAAAGAAGGCCGGCCGAGATCATCTCTTCCGGCGCCGCGAAGAACAAGCTGACGCAACTGATCCAGGTCAGCAACGCCTGATCGCCAACATGAACAACCTTCCCGACCAGCACCCTCTGCGCAAAGCGACATGGTTGCTCGGCGGGCTTGCCGCGCTGTTCCTGCTGGTCTGGCTGGCACCACCCCACTACGCCCTTGAAGGCATCTCGAAATACCAAAGCGTCCACCTGCCGATCGAGACACTTTCCATCGTCATCTCCATGCTGGTGTTCGGCGTGGCATGGAACGCCTACAGCAAGGAACGGGCGGCGAACATCCTCATCCTGGCTTGCGCGTTGCTCGCTGTCGGCCTCATCGATTTCGCCCACATGCTGTCGTTCGCCGGTATGCCGGTGTGGGTCACTCCCTCCGGCCCGGAGAAGGCCATCAACTTCTGGCTGGCCGCGCGCCTGCTCTTCGCCGTGGCACTGCTGACTGTGGCGGCGCGTCCGTGGACACCGCTACGCAATCCGAACACACGTTACAGCCTGCTGTTCGCCGCTATAGTGACCAGCGCCCTGGTGTACTGGATCGGCCTGTTCCATCAGGACAGCCTGCCGCACACCTTCATCGACAGGAGCACGGCCTGACCCCGCTCAAGATCGCGGCGGAATATCTCATCGTTGGCATCCTGGCTGTAGCCGCGGTGATCTTCTGGCGGCAGGCAAGACGTGGCGAGCCGACGGAGGCGGCGGGACTGTTCAGCGCCGCCGCCATCACCATGCTCAGCGAACTGAGTTTCACGCTGTATTCCGATGTGACCGACGTGTTCAATCTGCTCGGCCATGTCTACAAGATCGTCGCCTACATCCTGATCTACCGCACCGTGTTCGTCGGCAGTGTGCGGGAGCCGTTCCGCCGCGTCATCGAGGCCGAGGATTCCTTGCGCCATGCGAACCGGGCGCTCAAGACATTGAGCGCGGCAACCGGACGCTGATCCACGCCCGTGACGAAGACGCGCTGCTGAACAACATGTGCCGCACCGCGGTCGAGAAAGGCGGCTACCTGCTGGCATGGGTGGGCTATGCGCAACAGGACGAAGACAAACGCATTCAAGCCGATGGCGATGCATGCCGTGCAACCCGGCTATGTCGAATCGCTCAAGTTGAGCTGGCACGATGACGTATCGGGGAACAGCCCGATCGGCATCGCCGTCCGCAGCGGCCAGACGCAGATCTGCCAGGACATCGCCAGCGATCCCACGTTCGCACCGTGGCGCGAGCAAGCCTTGCGTTACGGCTATCGCGCCAGCATCGCCATGCCGCTGCGCGATAACGGCACGGTGTTCGGGGTGATGACGCTCTATGCCGCCACGGCGCATGCGTTCACCGAGGACGAGGTCGCACTGCTGTCGGAGATGGGAGAAGACCTTTCCTTCGGCATCCTCAGCTTGCGCATGCGCGGCGAACGCGACCGTGCACTGGCCGAACAGCAACAGTATCTCGACCGGTTGCAGGATGGACTGCGGGACACCGTGCAGGCGATCGCCGCAACGGTGGAGATGCGCGACCCTTATACCGCAGGCCACCAGCGCCGTGTCGCCGATCTGGCGGCCGGCATCGCGGGAGAGATGGACCTGCACCACGAACAGATCTACGCGATCCATCTGGCGGGCATCGTGCATGACCTGGGCAAGATCGCCATTCCCGCCGAGATATTGAGCAAGCCGGCACGCCTGAGCGAGATCGAATATTACCTTCATCAAGACCCATCCCCAGGTCGGCTTCGACATCCTCAAGGACATCGATTTCCCGTGGCCCATCGCGCAGATGGTGTGCAGCACCACGAAAGGATGGATGGCTCCGGCTATCCGCACGGATTGAAGGGCGACGCCATCCTGCTGGAAGCGCGCATCCTTGCCGTGGCAGACGTGATGGAAGCCATGGCCTCGCACCGCCCCTATCGTCCCGGCTTGGGCATGGAAGCGGCACTGGAAGAGATCGGCAGCAAACGCGGACTCATGCTATGATGCGGACGTGGTTGATGCAGCGCTGCGCCTGATCCGCGAACACGGTTACCAACTCAAACCTTAGTCCAACTCTGCATGGTCTCCGTCCAACACCATTTCCCCCCGCTCGCCGGACAGGACAGCGCCGACATCCAGCGCTGGCTGGCGGCGCTGTCCGAAGTCTTCGCCCCCGCCGAGATCGAGGTGATCCGCCAAGCGTGCGAGTTCGCCGCGCCGCTCTATCACGGACAAGACCGATGGTCACCGGCACGCCGCTGTTGCAGCACGCGCTCGGCTCGGCCTCCATCCTCATCGGCCTGCACATGGACCACGAGACCATCGCCGCCACCGCGCTGCATGCCGTGCCGAACTATCTGGACGACTGGAGCGAAGTGCTGACCGAGCGCTTCGGGCGCAACGTGACGACGCTGGTCGACGGCATCTCGCGCATGGAACAGATTCGCCAGTTCAGCGAAGTGCGCAGCCCCGCCGCCAAAGACAAAGACGAAAGCGCCGAGCAGATCGAAGGCCTGCGCAAGATGCTGCTGGCGATGGTGGAAGACATCCGCGTGGTGCTGATCAAACTCGCCGAGCGCACGCAGACCCTGCGCAACGCTTTCCGGCGCGACGCCGGAAACAGCAACGACAGATCGCGCAGGAGACGCAGAGCATCTTCGCGCCGCTGGCCAACCGCCTCGGCGTGTGGCAGATCAAGTGGGAGATGGAAGACCTGTCGACTGCGCTATCTGGAGCCGGTGCTCTACAAGAAGGTCGCCAAACTGCTGGACGAACGCCGCGTGGATCGGGAACGGTACATCGCCGACGTGCATCGCCCAACTGCAGCAGCGCGCTGGCAGCGGCAGACATCAAGGGCGAAGTGAGCGGACGCCCGAAACACATCTACAGCATCATCAACAAGATGAAGCGCAAGCATCTGGACTTCGACCAGCTGTACGATGTGCGCGCGGTGCGCGTGCTGGTCGAGGATGTCGAGAGCAATGCTACGCCGCGCTCTCCATCGTGCATGAACTGTGGCACGCCGATCCAGAACGAGTTCGACGACTACATCGCGCGCCCCAAGCCCAACGGCTACCGTTCGCTGCACACCGCCGTGACTCGGCCCGCGCGATCTGTCGGTGGAAGTGCAGATACGCACGCAGCAGATGCATCACGATTCCGAGCTCGGCGTGGCGGCGCACTGGCGCTACAAGGAGAACAAAAAATCCGAAAGCGGCGTGGATGACAAGATCGCCTGGCTGCGCCAGATCCTGGCGTGGAAGGCCGAACTGGCCGACAGCGGCGAATTGCAGGAGCAGTTCAAGAACGAACTGCTGCAAGACCGCGTGTATGTGCTGACGCCGCAGGGCAAGGTGATCGACCTGCCCAAGGGCGCGACACCGGTGGATTTCGCTTACGTGGTGCACACCGACCTCGGCCACCGCACGCGCGGCGCCAAGCTCGACGGCAGCATCGTGCCGCTCAACACCAAACTGCAGACCGGGCAGCGCGTGGAGATACTCACCACCAAGCAGGGCGGCCCGAGCCGCGACTGGCTCAGCCCGAGATTGGGATTTTTGCAAAGTGCGCGCGCACGCGCCAAGGTGCGCCACTGGTTCTCCGAGCAGAACCTCGACGACAGCGTCGCACAGGGACGCACCCTGCTCGACCGCGAATTGCATCGCGTCGGCGTCACCGACATCAATCAGGAAAAGCTGGCGCAGAAACTGCGCTACAACAAACTGGACGACCTGCTCGCCGCATTGGGACGCGGCGACATCACCCCGCGCCGCGTCAGCCTCGCCATCGCGCAGGAGGCCCCGGCCACCTGTCCAGCGCAATGCCACACAAGCGACGTACGACTCCAAGCGGCAACGTGCTGATCGAAGGCGTGGACAACCTGATGATACGCACCGCGAAATGCTGCAACCCGATCAAGCCGGATGCCATCATCGGCTACGTCACGCGCGACCGCGGCATCACCATCCACCGCCGCGATTGCCCGTTCATGCAGCGCGTACCGGAAGAGCGCGAAGACCGGTTGCTGGAAGCGAAATGGTCAACGAAAGACAGTTGATTGGCATAAGCAAATTTTTGATATTTCACAGTCAGCCCAACTCAATCATGCAGCCCATCATCACCGCGACCGATCTGGTCAAACAGTATCCCGGCGTTCGTGCCGTGGCTGGCATCAACCTGTCCATTCCTACAGGCATCTGCTTTGGATTGCTCGGCCCCAATGGTGCAGGCAAAACGACGACCATCGAAATGCTGGAAGGGATACAGCTGCCGACGAGCGGCACGGTGCATTACAAAGGAGAGCCGCTGGGCGTGCGCTATCGCGAGGAGGTGGGCATCCAGTTTCAGCACACCGCGTTGCAAGAGTTCCTGACGGTGCGCGAGACGCTGCAATTCTTCGAGCGCCTTTATCACCATACGCTCGCCGTCCCAGAAGTAATCGAACTGTGCTCACTCACCGATATTCTGGATCGCGATACGCGCAAACTTTCCGGCGGACAACGTCAACGCCTGTTACTAGCGCTGGCACTCATCAACGATCCCGATCTGATCTTTCTGGATGAACCGACTACCGGCCTGGACCCGCAAGCGCGGCGCAATTTCTGGGACCTGGTCAAGCTGGTCAAATCGCGCAACAAGACCATCGTACTGACCACGCATTACATGGAAGAGGCGTATGCGCTGTGCGATGAGATCGCCATCATGGACAAAGGGAAGATCGTCTCTCAAGGAACACCGACCCAGTTACTGTCCCAACACTTCGGCGACGTGGTGTTGCAGATCCCGAGTCAGGACGCGGGAAGCAAACTGATGCGAATTGGGGCTGGGCGCGGTGCCGGCAGGAGAGTTGTTCGAGCTCAAGACCAATCGTTTGCACCACACCCTGCAACGACTCATCGAGAACGGAATCAACCTGGACCGGTTGCGCATCCGCGCCTGGACGCTGGAAGACCTCTTCATCAATGTGACCGGAAAGGATGCACAGCCATGAAAAAATTCCTGGCCGTACTGCATGCCCGCAACATGGAGTTTCTGCGCGACCGTTCTGCGCTGGTATGGAATCTTGCCATGCCGTTCATGCTGGTGTTCGGTCTCGCATTCACCTTTTCCGGTGGCAACAAGGACATCTACAAGATCGGCATCGTGGGCGGCATCGACCGCTTGACGCAAACCGCACCCAAACTGCAATCGACCCAGCATATCCAGTTCATCCCCTATAGCGACCTTGATGCCGCCATCAACAAGGTCAAGCACCATCAGATGGATATGCTCATCGACGTCAGCGCTGCGCCCAAATATTGGGTCAATGCCAGCTCGCCCAATGGCTATCTGTTGGAGCGCATCATCTGGGGTACGGGGGCGGATCGATTCGAACGCCAGGCAGTGGATGGCGCAGAGATACGCTATGTGGATTGGTTCCTGCCCGGCATCCTGGGCATGAACATGATGTTCGCCTGCCTGTTCGGTGTGGGATTCGTGATCGTGCGTTACCGCAAGAACGGCTTCCTGAAACGGCTGAAAGCCACGCCGCTGGGCGCCTTCCAGTTCCTGTTCGCACAACTGGTCTCGCGCCTGCTGCTGATCATGGTCATCACCACCATCGTCTATGCCGGCTGCAATCTCTTCATCGAATTCAACATGCAAGGCTCATATTGGGTACTGCTGCTGATCACCACATTGGGCGCGATGAGCCTGATCTCCATCGGACTGTTGGTCGCGGCGCACACTGCCAGCGAAGAACTGGCCGGCGGCATGCTGAACATCGTGACCTGGCCGATGATGTTGTTGTCAGGCGCATGGTTCTCATTGGAAGGCGCGCAAACATGGGTGCAACATCTGGCGCAGATATTCCCGCTGACCCACATGGTCTCCGCCGCCCGCGCCATCATGAACGAGGGCGCAACGCTAGCCCAGGTGATGCCCGATGTCTGGGTGCTCACCCTCACCAGCGCAGTTTTCCTTGTAATTGGGGCATACGTCTTTAAGTGGGAGTGATGGCTGGCGGCCATGAACGTCCATTCATGCGATACACGAATTTCTAATACGCTCGTTCGCGAAGGTCTGTTGCGCCCCTCCGTCATTCCTTCAGCGGCGCATCTTCTGGCTCGACGCCTTCAATACGCGGTATGTCTCTTCTCGGGTGCTGCTTGATGGCCCGCTTCAACGCTTCATCCTCCGCGGGGCCAACGGTGCCACTTTGCTGCAGCTCGAATTCCGGGTTCGTGTCAGGCTCGGGTGCTTGCCGCCTGAAGCTTGCCCGTTCAAAGTCAGCTTCGGCGGCAAGCCAGTCATCAAGCTCCTGCCCTGAGGCATAGCCGCGCTGCACGTATCGGTAGTATGCGGCCTCGCCAATCATGAGCTGGCGCGCCTCAGGACTCATGCTCCATGCGTTAGCCGAGTCAGATCGGCCTTCCCGGGAACTTACTTTACCTCTCATCCTGGTCATGTTTTTATCCTCCATGGATTGAATGAAGACATTTGACCGACGCCACCGTGGCTGGTCATCGATCCGAGTGCGTTCATGGCAGCCTCCTGTCTTGTACGGAGGTCGATGCGACCTTTGGATTGTTGGCGGCGCGCGACGGCTGCGCAATAAAGTTAATTGCTTACTTGCAGCTACATAGACATGAAAAAGTTGGCATGGACGCCCTGTGGTATTAGCAGTCGCAGTTGGAAGAATGCTTTGACCCCCAGCCATCATTGACACTTCTTAACGCAACCTTTGGAGCCAGGCGAAAGACTGCTTCGAAAACCTGCCCCCAAACAATTTGTCATGTTGCACTAACACTCACCGAATGAATCGCCTCAACTCTGCCTCATCGAACGGCCAGCCCAGCTCCGATCCACTATCAATCCGTTTCACCACGGGAATGCGCGTGCCGTATCTTTCCAGCAGGTCGTCATCTTCGGCGATGTCGATTTGTTCGGCCGTTACGCCCACTGAGTGAAGCACGGCCTCCGCCCGTTCGCACAGGTGGCAGAAGCTCGTGCCATACAGATACAGCTTCATCTCGCTCGCCAACGGAAAGTCTCGTTCAATAATCGGTGTAACCCTTCTCGCCCGGCGTATAGAACGTGCTGAAGTCAGGTGCGGTCAGCGTTGCTCCGCTTTGCAGCTTCTGCACCAAATCTGGATTGGAGATGAACGGGCGACCGAACGCCACCAGGTCGCCGCAATTCGCGTCGAGGTCGGAGTTCGCGCGCGCCAGGTCGTAGCCGCCGGAGAGGATGTACTTGCCGTTGAAGTCGGCGCGTACCTTCGCCTTCAAGGCAGGGCTGACTTCCGGCGCGCCCATCGAGCTGTGATCGACCATGTGGATATACACCAGCCCGATGCTGTTCAGCTCGTCCATCAGCCGTTCGTACAGCGCGTCCATCTCTGCATCGGGAGCGGTGCCGTTAAACGCACCATAAGGCGAGATGCGCATGCCGATGCGCTCCGCGCCAATGGCGGCGGCAGAGGCCTTGGCCACTTCCACGGCAAAGCGGATGCGGTTCTCGACGCTGCCACCCCAACGATCGGTGCGCTGATTGATGGCGGTGTTGAGGAACTGGTCGATCAGGTAGCCGTTCGCCCCGTGCAGTTCGACACCGTCGAAGCCGGCTTCGATCGCACGTTTCGAGGCGGCGGCATATTCGGCGATGGTTCGCGTGATGTCGGCTTCGGTCATCACGGCGGGAACTGGATGCGGCTGCATGCCGCTGCTGTCCGTCCACATCTCGCCCGGCGCGGCGATGGCGGAAGGGGCGAGAATCTTGGCTGAGGCGGGCATGTTCGCGGGATGGCTGACACGCCCGGTGTGCATCAGCTGCACGAATATCTTGCCGCCTGCCGCGTGCACACCATCCGTCACGCGCTTCCAGCCTTGCACTTGTGCGTCCGAAAACACGCCGGGGATGCGGGCATAGCCCAGGCCGTTGGCGGAGGGTGAAGTTCCCTCGGTGATGATGAGTCCCGCGCCTGCGCGCAACTTGTAATACTTTTCCATCAGGTCGTTCGGCACATTGCCGGTGGCGCGCGAGCGCGTCATCGGTGCCATGACGATGCGGTTCTTCAACTGCAGCTTGCCTAGGGTGGTGGGGGTAAACAGGGTGTTGCTCATGTCCGCTCCTTGATATGGTTGCTATATTTCTGCCGCCTCTCAGCAGCTTGTCGGAGAGGGGGCAAATTATTTTGCAGAAGGACGCTGAAAAAAATTACTGCTTCACCGATTCGACCGGGATGGTCAAAACAACTTCATCGCTTACATAGGGTACATATTTAGCCATGTTGAAGTCGGAACGCTTGACCACGGCGATGGCGTTGGCACCGCAGGCGTCTTTCTTCAGCATCGGGTGCGGCATGCACAGCATGGATGTCACGACGAGTATCACCGGCTTGGTCACGCCCTTGATCGTCAGGTTTCCCTCCACGGAAGCCAGTTTATCGCCCTCGAAGTTCATCTTGTTCGACTTGAAGGTGATGTTGGGATATTTCGCGGTATCGAAGAAATCTTCCGCCTGAATGTGTCCGTTGAACAGCGTGGAGCCGGTGTTGACCGATCTCGCATCGATCACCACATCGACTACCCCCGTCTTGGCGGCGCGATCTATGGTGATGGTGCCGCTGGTCGTATCAAACCGGCTGACCTGGTTGGAATAGCCGAAGTGGCTGTACTCGAAACGAGGCTTGGTATGATTGGTGTCGATCACATAAGTTTCCGGAACTGCGTAAGCGGCAGAAGACAAAGCGGCTGCGATGGTCAGGGCAATCAGTTTTTTCATGGCGTTCTCCTTGGTGGTTGATGAACTTCTTTTGCTGCATGAACTACGGTGTAAAACCGACTACGGGTTTCCTTTCAAACGAAGCGGCCGGAACGAAAATCATCCAGCGCCTGATGTATCTCTTCCTGCGTGTTCATCACGAACGGCCCGTACTGCACGATGGGTTCGTTGAGTGGCTTGCCCGCAACCAGAATCAGGCGCGCGTCTTCTGTCGCGGTGAGCGTCACCCCATCTGCTTTCGGCGTGTTGCTCAAGATGCCCATGCGCTGGGCTGGCACTTGCACGTCGCCCACCTTCACCGCGCCGCGATAGACGTAGATGAAAGCATTGTGTGTATTCGGCAACGCGGTTGAAAATTCAGCACCCGCTGGAAGATGGATGTCGAGATACAGCGGCTCGGTGGTTTCGCGTGTAACCACGCCTGCCACGCCGTTGCTGCTGCCCGCGATCACGCGCACGGTGACATTCTCTGCGGTGACATATTCCGGAATCGCTTTGCTGGCAAAATCCTGATACCACGGCTCAGCCATCTTGTTCTGTGCGGGCAGGTTGAGCCACAGCTGAAATCCTTCCATCACCCCTTCTTCCTGTTCGGGAATCTCGGAATGGATCACACCGCGTCCGGCCACCATCCACTGCACGCCACCGTCTCCCAGCAGCCCTTCGTGCCCTGCGCTGTCACGGTGGCGCATGCGACCGGCAAGCATATAGGTCACCGTCTCAAAGCCGCGATGTGGATGGTCAGGGAAACCCGCGATGTAGTCGTCCGGGTCATCGCTGCCGAACGCATCCAGCATCAGGAACGGATCGAGACGGCGTTGCAGCTTGCCGGTAAGCACGCGTGTAAGGCTCACCCCCGCGCCGTCCGAAGTGGCGACGCCTTCGATGAGACGTTCGATGGTGCGCGACTGGTGCAGCGATATTTGAGTGACGGTGTTCATGGCGTTCTCTCCAACAGAGTGAAAGTGAGCACATGGTAGGCGTCTCGAAATCATAGATAAAGCCGCCAATCCGGGATAGACTGTTCCATAAATGGAACATAAGAACATCTCTGCCGACGACTTCATCCTGTTCGCCACCATCGCCGAACAGGAAAGTTTGGTGCGCGCTGCCGGGCAGCTCGGCATGCCCAAAGCCACCGTTTCGCGCCGCCTGACCAATCTCGAAGCGGCGCTGGGACAAAAGCTGCTGATACGCACCACACGCCGTTTGATGCTCACCGATTTCGGTCTGGAATTTCTGGAGCATTGCCGACGCGTGGTGGAAGAAGTCGTCTCGACGCAGGACTTCGTGCGCAGCCAGGATGTGCTGCCGCGCGGACGTCTGCGCATCTCCATGCCGGACGACTATGCGCGGCAACGCCTCTCGCGTGCACTCGCCACCTTCACCGAAGCCCATCCCCAGATACAGCTCGACATCGATCTCTCTTCACGGCGCGTCGACCTCATCGGCGAACGTTTCGACCTCGCCATCCGCATGGGCGCACTGGACAACGATGCGACGCTGGTGGCACGCAAGATCGACGAACAAAGTTTCGGTCTCTACGCCAGCCCCATCTACCTTGCGCTGCATCCGGCACCAAGGCACCCAGATGACCTGCTGCGACATGTCGCCGTGCGCCTGCTTACCGCACGCGGCACAGCAATGAGCTGGGAACTGACGCGAGGGAAAGAGACCTGGGACAACGTTCCGCCGGGCAGGCTCGCCATGAATTCGCCCAGCCTGATCCAGCAATTGCTATTGGACGGCGCAGGGATCGGCGCCTTGCCGGATAGCTTCGCGGCAGAGGACGTGCGCCTAAAACGTCTGCTGCGCGTGCTGCCTAAATGGTGCCTGCCTCCCGTCCCGGCCTGGGCGGTGATGCCGATGCGCCGCTACCTGCCCGCCAAGACGCGCGCGTTTCTGGATCACATCGAACGCTTCATGGAAAAAAGTTAGCCCGTATTCTGCATCTACCACAGGGCCCCGCAACGGGTCGCCAAATTCGTTGCGCGACGAACGGGGGCGGATCAGCTTGCAGGATTAAGGCAGGAAAGATTTTTTGCCTCATTTGTTTGCTCAAACACCCCCGCCTGCTCCACGCATTCCGCAAGGATTTTTTGCTTAAAGAACTGGAAATTATTCTTGCCGCATTCCTTGGCTTTGTACATGGCGGTGTCGGCGCTTTTTATCAGGCGTTCCACCGCACCACCGTCAAGAGGGTAGATCGCAATGCCTATGCTCCCTGAGAGCATGACCTCATGGCTGTCAACGAAAAGGCTCCGGGCAATGGCATCGAGGATTTTTTGCGCCACGGTCGCGGCATGCTCGACCGATTCGACTTCGGACAAGACAAAGACAAACTCATCCCCGCCGACACGCGCCACAGTGTCATCCCCACGCATGCAGTGTACGAAACGTTCACCCATCGCCTTCAACACCTGATCGCCAGCGTGGTGTCCCAGCGCGTCGTTGATGGCCTTGAAGCCGTCCAGATCGCAATACAGGATCGCCAGCAAGGTCTGGTTCCTGTGCGCATGGCTCATGGCCTGCCCGATGCGGTCGCAGAGCAATACGCGGTTCGGCAGGTTGGTGAGCGGGTCGTGGCATGCCGAATGGATCAGGAGACTTTGCTCCTGCTTCAGCAGCTCCATTTTGTGCGCATTGTCCAGGATCAAAGAAAGCGCACTGGCAAAATTCAATGCCAATTCTTCATCTTCGTCACTGAATGAGTTTTTATCGAACTTGTCGCAAAGGTAGATTCTGCCGTACACACGGTCAAAATGGGAGACCGGAACGGCAAGCAGCGAGGTCATTGGCGGATGCCCTGACGGGAAGCCTTTGTTGCGCGGATCGTGCGCCATGTTGTCCATGCGCAGAACGGTGTTTTCGCGGACGACCTCGCCAAGTAACCCACTCCCTTTGGGGGGATGGGTGAGCCGTCCGGCTTCTTCCTTGCTCATCCCGCAATACACGAACTGCGTGAGATTGCCTTGTTCGTCGAGCATGCCTATCGCGCCGTATTTCACCTGAAGCAGATTCGCCAGCGCCTCAATACTGGCCTGCAGCAGTTCCGTTTCGGGAGCAGTCTGCGCCAACGTGGCGAGTAGCGTTCGGGTCGCTCCCAACAGTTTGGCATGCCTTACTGATTGCATCATGGTTGCTGAATGTCACATCGGAGAATAAACGCCAGAATTCATTCTGAACCAATTATTTTCAGCCCTTTCCGCACCTGTAGCCAGGACAGGAACAGGCTGCGAATCCAACCCGAGCAAACGATCAAACTCACGCCTGACCACGTCATAACACTCACAGGCATGGTCTTCCAGACCGCTTCTGTCGAGCACATTTATGTGGCCGCGCCGATAGCTGATATAACCGGCATGCTGCAACTTTCCCGCTGCCTCGGTGATCCCCTCGCGGCGTACGCCGAGCATATTGGCGGCCAGTTCCTGGGTCATGATCAATTCGTTCGACGGGGCGCGATCCAGGGTCAACAACAACCAGCGGCACAATTGCTGCTCCAGCGAATGGTGCCGGTTGCACACTGCCGTCTGCGCAGCCTGCGTCATCAACGCCTGGGTATAACGCAGTAACAAGCGCTGGAACGGCCCGCCCCGGTTGAACTCATCCATCAGCAACTGCGCCTTCAGTTTGTACCCGAAACCCGCAGCCCGCACTGAAGCGCGGTTGGGAGTCGTATTGCCCCCCATGAACAACGAGATGCCGAGTATCCCCTCATTGCCCACTCCGGCGATTTCGGCTGACGCGCCGTTCTCCATGACGTAGTGCACTGACACAATGGAAGTGGTGGGAAAATAGACATGCGGCAATCGACCGCCTGCCTCGTAATACACCTCGCCGAGCGGCATCGGCACCAGTTCCAGATGGGGCACCAAACGTGCGGATTCAGCCGGTGTAAGTGCTGCAAGCAGGTGGTTATGGTTCGGGTTATGCGGTGTGGCCATCATATCCTCCGGTTTTTTTGGCAACGTTAACGATGAGGCCACGTGGGCCGTTGTGGCCCCGCAAGGATGCCGTGGAATGGTTCTGGCTCATGATGGCGTGCTCGATGTTCCGGCATATACAGCGGCTGGCGTAGGTCGGAAAACTCAAGTCGCCCTCCAGCTCAAAGTGCTCCAGCGCATGGATGATCCCCTGCGTGCCCACCCTGACCAGATCTAGAAGCGCCAGGCCGCGATTGGCATAGCACTTGGCGAAATCAACCACCAGATGCATGTTGTGGGCGATCAACTTTCGCTTCGCGTCGGCATCGCCCTCCCTGAAAAGCTGGATGAGCGCGTGTTGTTGCTCGGCACTCAATAGCGGCTTCCTGCTTTCGCTCAAATAGTGGGCGCGCCGTAGCGAATAGGTTCCCGCCGATGTGGAGATACGAGTGCTGCCAGGCAGTGCTGATCCCGCCCGGTGATCTTCCCGCAGAGTAATGCTTTCTGAATATCCATTCATCGTCATCTCCCGTTTGCGCAAATTAAGAATAGTTTTGGGGAAGCCATTCTGATGACACGGCAGTTTTTAAAATATCAGCGTTGTAAGTAAAAAGCATTGAGCAAATTCGGGAATATCCCATCGGTGTTTGTCCTATGCCGCCGCTCGGTCAAACTCTGTAAACTCACGACCCTCAAGGACAGGACTGGCTCCCTTGTCCACAACACTCCGGCTGAATGATGGAATGACCGATACTCAAGCGACAGCGACCGGCGATGATGCCAACCCCGGCGCATGGAATCACCATACGCACCAGCCGTGGAAACCACTTCTCGTATTCACTCTGTTCACCTTTGTTATCAGTTTGGCAGGCAATTACGTTTTCCAGCACCACAGGGAAAGCATCAAGAACGACAAGCAAAATGATCTCGCGAGCCATTGCGGAACTGAAGACCGGGCAAATCACCAACTGGATGAGGGAGCGCAAGAGCGATGCACAGATCCCTCATGGACGACTCCCTGTTTGTGGCTGCAGCTGACCGTTGGCTGCAACAGGGCAGCCCGAGTGGAACAGCCATGACTAACCTGTCCGAGCGCCTGGCATCGCTGCAACAATCCAACATGGCTTTCGGCTATACCTCCGTTTCCCTGTTCGACGACAAAGCCAGACTGCGCCTGTCCTCTGTTGCAAATGAAGCGCCGCTCCAGGAAATGGAAAAGGCGCATTTGCTTGAAAGCATGCACAGCGGGCAGATCGATTTTTCCGAAATCCACCTGGGACCATCCAACCCGGAAAGGCCGGTCGAAATCGAACTTTATGCGCCGCTGACTCTGATCCATAACGGAAAGACGCGCACTATCGGCGCCGTTCTTTTTCACATCGATCCCTACCGCTTTCTCTTCCCGCTCATCCAGCGCTGGCCGACGCCCAGCCCAAGCGCGGAGAACCTGCTGGTGCGCCGCGATGGCGATGAGGTTATCTTTCTGAACGAATTGCGCCACCGCAAGAACACCGCGCTTTCCATGCGCCTGCCGTTGAGCCAGCAGCAATTGCCTGCAGTGATGGCAGCGTTGGGGCAGGAAGGCATGGTGGAAGGAGTGGATTACCGTGGAGTGCCGGTGGTCGGCGTAATCACCAGGTTCCCGGCACCTCGTGGAAAATGGTCAGCAAGATAGACCAAGGCGGAAATTTATGCGCCCATCAACAGCCTGGCCAAATGGGTGATGCTGCTGATGCTGATTCTGATCGGTGCGGGCGGCGGGATCGTAGTGTTCTGGCGGAAAAAGGAAAAAAAGCAATACGAGAGCGAACTCAAACAGCAAAAGCTCGCCGCGCATCTGGATTACCTCAGCAAATATGCGAACGACATCATCATACTGGCGGATGACACCGGCAAGATCGTCGACTTCAATGACCGCGCCCTCGAAGCCTACGGCTATTCTGCCCAGGAGTTCTCGAAGCTGAACATATTCGATCTGCGAGAGATCGATTTTGCTCCCCAGATGGCCGAGGATTTCAGAAAAATACATGAGTCGGGATCATTGCGCTTCGAGTCCATACACATCCGCAGCAATGGAGAAAACTTTCCGGTCGAAGTCAGCGTGCGAGTGGTCAACATCGACGGCAAGGAGTTCCAGCAAGCCATCATCCGCGACATCACCGAGCGCAAGAACGCGGAGGAAGATCTTATCCGGCAAAAGATGTTTCTTCCGGCAGGTGATAGACAGCGACCCCAGCATGATTTTCGTCAAGGACGCCGATGGAAAGTTCCTGCTGGCCAACGAGGCGATGGCAAAGAGCTACGGACTCACCACCGAGAGCATCGTTGGAAAATACAACTGGCAGCTGACTGACAATCAGCAACAGATTGCGGAGTTTGACCGCGCCAACAGGGAGGTATTCGAGAAAGGCCAGGAACAGGTGGCGCTCGAAGCATCCACCCTGGCCGATGGCAAGACCCACATCTTCCATACCATCAGGAAAACGCTGGTACAGGATAACGGTTCGCTCAGCCTGCTCACCATCGCGATGGATGTCTCCGAGCTCAAGGCAGCGGAGGTGCAGTTAGAGAACGAACGCACCCGCTTGCGCACGCTGGTGCAGACCATTCCCGACTTGATCTGGCTCAAGGATCCCGACGGAATCTATCTCGGATGCAATCCCCAGTTCGAGCGTTACTTCGGCGCGCATGAGGCGGACATTATCGGCCACACCGACTACGATTTCGTAGATTCTGAATTCGCCGACTTCGTCCGCCAGAAAGACCGTGAAGCCGTGACTGCCGGCAAGCCGTGTGTCAACGAAGAATGGATCACCTATCCCGACAACGGCGAGCGCGCACTGCTGGAAACTATCAAAATGCCCATGAGTGATGACTCCGGCAAGCTGATCGGCGTGATGGGCATCGCCCGCGACATCACCGAACGCAAACGAGCTGAAGAAGAATTGCGCTTCAAAAATACACTGCTCACCACTGAGCATGAAGCCTCGATAGACGGGATACTCGTCGTTGATGAAATCGGCAAGATTGTCTCGTACAACCGGCGCTTCGTTGAGATATGGAACATACCCGAGGAATTCGTCGCGTCCAGTTCCGATGAACGTAGTCATGCAATCGATACAAGATCAGTTGCTGGAACCCAGAGCAGTTCATCGAAAAGGTGCAATATCTCTATGAACACCGCGATGAGACCAGTCGCGACGAGATTGAACTACACGACGGCAGAGTTCTGGAGCGCTACACAGCTCCGATGACCGGTCCGCAGCAGGAATATTACGGGCGCGTATGGTATTTCCGCGACATCACCGAATTGAAAATCTCCGCATTGAATCTCGCAAAATCCTACGCGCAACTGCAACGACTCTCCCTGCGTCATGGAAAATGCCAGGGCAGACGAACGGGCAAAGATCGCGCTCAATCTGCATGATGAAATGGGAGCGACGCTGGCCGCGATGAAAATGCGCATCTCCTGGCTGGCCTCGAAACTGCCTGCCGATACTCCCGCAACTGCTGGACGAGGCTGCGCAAATATCCGAACTGGTATCGGGCGGAATCCAGACCATGCACCGGATCGTCACCCAACTAAAACCGAACCTGCTGGGCGACGTTGGTCTGTCGGCGGCGATAAAAGATTACGTGAAGAAATTCCGGCAGCACACGAATATCGAATGCATACTTGACCTTGCCCAAGGAGGAGTTCGCATTGAATGCAGATCAATCCCTGACGCTTTTCCGCATCCTTCAGGAATCGCTGAACAATGTGGTCAAGCACGCGCAGGCCAGCAGGGTGAATATCGTCTTTTCTGAACGGGACGACTCGCTGTTGATGGTGGTCAAGGACAACGGCATCGGGTTCGACCGACCACGCACAGGGAGCAATCCTTTGGTTTGCTCGGCATCAGGGAGCGCGCGCTGATGGTGGGCGGCAAAGCCAGGATCAGCAGCACGCCGGGCAAGGGAACCCGCGTGTCGGTCAGCATTCCCATACCAGGCATCGCGCATGGACGATCTGAACTGCATCATGCCAGACATTCATTGCAGCGAACCGTCATTCCACATTAAGGAGTTGAACCGTGATCCGGGTACTTATCGTTGATGACCATGCCATCGTGCGCCAGGGACTGCGGAGAATACTGGAGGAAGCGAAAGGAATGAAGGTTGGCGGCGAGGCCGCCAACGGGGTCGAAGCGCTGAAAATGATGCGCACGGAAAAATGGGACGTTGTCCTCCTCGACATATCGATGCCCGAAAAAAACGGGATCGACACCCTGAAGCAAATCATGGACAGGGACAAGGAGGCCAAGGTATTGATCCTGAGCATGTACCCCGAAGACCAGTACGCCGTGCGCCTGATGAAGGCCGGCGCCTCCGGCTACCTGACCAAGGAAACCGCGCCGGAACAACTGGTCGAGGCAATCCGCAGGGTGGTTGACGGCAAGAAACACATCAGCCCCAACCTTGCCGAATTGCTGCTGCAGGAATGCGGGCTCGATTCCGGAAAAGCCGCCGCACGAGATTCTGAGCGACCGGGAATATCAGGTATTAAGGCTGATCGGCTCCGGAAAGCAGGTATCCGAAATCGCCGAGGCGCTGTCACTGAGCGTCAAAACTGTCAGCACTTACCGCGCTCACATCCTCGAGAAAATGAAATTGAAGAATAACGCAGAACTGACTTATTACGTGATGCAAAATGACTTGAAGGATTAATGATGCGTAAATTTGGAATACGCAGCGGAGCCACGGAGGGATGCGTTTTTTCGTCCTATGTGCGCTATCGAACAGAACATCGTGAGGCAGGAAGAGATGATGTGCGCGGGTGTTTTGATTCTCCCCTGATAAACACCTGCAATATCCAGGCCCGGTTACGGCAATCCCGTTCCGGGCTTTTTTTTGCGAGTTGCTCTGCAAACGCAACATGATGACTGTCAGGACGAACACAAAGTGCGTATAACTTTTAACGATCACCACGTCATGACGGTTATCTAGTCAGGGAGTCGGCCAGCGTCGGGTAGCGCAATGTCACTTTCAATTCCCGTTTCATTCTCACATTGGTCAATCGACGCGATTCGTTCATGAACGTCCACATCATCGGCGATACGATGCGTTGCACGTCGGCACGCGGCAAACGCGGCGGGCGCGGCAGTTCGAACGCATCGGCGATGACATCGAAGTAGTCGCCCATTTTCATTTGGTCATCATCCGTAGCGTGATAGACACGATTCGGTTCGGCACTCCGCAATGCGGCAACCACGGTGCGCGCCAGATCGTCGGCGTGGATGTGGTTGCTGTAGCTGTCCTGCTCGGCCACGATGGAGGGCGAACCGGAGCGCAGGCGTTCCAGCGGCAGGCGTTCTGCGGCGTAGATGCCGGGCACGCGCAGGATGCTGGCGTTCACCTGATTGCGTTTGGCCCAAGCGCGGATCTGTTTTTCTGCACTCACGCGCAACTGCGCACGCAAGGTCTGCGGATGCAGCGGGTGCGTTTCGCTCACGAAGTTGCCATGGCAATCGCCATACACGCCGCTGGTACTGATGTAGATAAGTTGCTTGGGTGAAGTCGAGTGCGAAAGTGCAGCGAGCAGATGGCGGGTGCGCGTGTCGCTGTGTTCCAGACTCGGTGGCGGAGCGAAATGCAGGACCACATCCGCGATGCCTGCGATACGCGCAAGGCTGTGTCTGTCATCCAGATCCCCTGCAACGGGCGTGACACCGAGTGCACGCAATCTGTCGCCATAACCAGCATTGCGCACGCAGTGCGTACAGGCGATAGTGCCCTTGCAGCAACGGGATGGTGCGCAGCGCGACATCGCCGCAGCCGATGATGAGCAGTCGTTTCATTGCGGAATTATGCGTTAAAATCGCGCCCTTTATCCAACCGGACACCTCTCATGAGCTTCAAGACCACTATCCAGCCGAGCCAACACAGCTTCCCCATCAATGCCGACGAGACCATTCTGGAAGCGGCGCTGGAGCACGGGTACGTGATGCCTTATAGCTGCCGCAACGGGGTTTGCGGCGCGTGCAAGGGCAAGGTGCTGGAAGGCGCGGTGGATCATGGCAATGCGCATGCTTTCGCACTGAGCGATGAGGAAAAGGCCGGCGGGATGGCATTGTTCTGTTGCGCCAAGCCGTTGTCCGACCTGGTGATCGAAAGCCACGAGGTCACGACCGCGCAGGATATTCCGGTGAAGATGCTGCCGTGCCGCGTGGAAAAGATGGAGAAGGTGACAGACGATGTGATGGTGCTCTTCCTCAAGCTGCCAGCCAACGAACGCCTGCAATTCTTCGCCGGACAATACATCGACATTCTGCAAAAGGACGGCAAGCCGCGCAGCTTCTCGCTGGCCAACGCGCCGCACGACGACGGCTTCCTTGAGCTGCACATCCGCAACATCGCAGGCGGTACGTTCACGCATCATGTGTTCAACGAGATGAAGGAGCGCGACATCCTGCGCATCAAGGGGCCGCTCGGCACGTTCTTCCTGCGCGAGGATTCGGACAAGCCCATCGTGTTCGTGGCCAGCGGCACCGGCTTTGCGCCGGTCAAAGCGATCATCGAGCACGCGCTCAAGATCGGCTTCAAGCGCGAGATGCATTTCTACTGGGGCGTGCGCAAAGCGGCCGATCTGTACATGCTGGACAAGATCAAGTCATGGGAAGCCCACGGCATCAAATTCACACCCGTGGTTTCCGATGAAGCAGTGGAGCGGACGTACAGGCTTCGTGCACCAGGCCGTGCTGGAGGATTTCAAGGATCTGTCGGGATATGCGGTGTACGCCTGCGGCGCGCCGGTGGTGGTGGAAGCGGCACACCGCGATTTCACTACCCAGCGCGGTTTGTCGAATGACTCGTTCTACTCGGACGTGTTCACTTTCGTACCGAAGACTTAAGGGCTTTCGTCACACCGGCGAAGGCCGGTGTCCAGTTGATTGAGACGGGGTTCGCAGGGATGGGCGGCTTTATGCCCAACTCGCAAAACGCTGGATTCCGGCCTTCGCCGGAATGACGAATTAGACGAATTAATTGAGGCTGCCTTAACCCGGGTTGGACAAGCTGGCCGCCAGCTGCTCATACTTGGCTACTTCGCCCGGCTTCTGCAGCTTCTCTGCCAAGTGCGCAAGCGTGGTGTAGGCATCGCGGCTGGGGCGCAGGCTGAGGCTGGCATCCAGATAGTTTTGCGCTTTGCCCCACAATTCCTGATGCAGGCACAGCTTGCCCAGCGCCAGCAGTAATCCGGCATCGTCGTGATGCACATTCAGCCAGCGCTCAGCCTGCTCGATCTGCGCGATGACGCTGCCGTCCATGCAATCGCCGTACAGCGCGACCAGCTCGCTATCCCATTCGGCATTCAGACTTTCCGTCAATAAATTGCGTGCCATCGCGCACTCATGCAATTGCATGAAAGATGCGCGCGGCTTCAGCGGCGATCTTGCTGCGGTGTTTGAATTCGTGCGGGCATGCTTTTCCACACGCCGTGCAGCATGTCGCTGTCGTGAGCGCATGCGCGCAGTTTTTCCAGCCAGGCCTGCTGGCGCATCTGGATGGCCATCGGTCGCGTTGATGGCGTTGCGCTTTTCCAGTTGGTTGGCCACGTCCAGCACCGCATCCCAGTTGCGCGCCTGTTGTTGCGCCTTCAATTCCAGATTCAGCGCGCCGATGTGTTTGCGGATACCGGTATCGCCCAGCTCCTTTAGCGAGCTGAGTGCCGACTGCGGTTGCTTCTGGTCGAGCTTGAATTCGGCCTTGGCCATCAGGCGCATGGTCTCTTCGCCCACCGTCTTGCCTTCTGCTTCGGCGAGGTAGGCATCGCGCTTGTCGAATTCGCGCAACTCATTGGCTGCGCGTGCGGCGATGATGGAATTGAGGCCGGAGTTTTCGCCCAGCTCCATCGCGCGTACCGCGCGCCTTCTCTGCCGCCGCGTAGCGCCCTTCGAAGAACGCGGTGAGCGCTTCCAGCATGGCGGTGCGGCCTTTGCCTTGGGCACGCTCGGCACGGAAGGCGCGCACGTATTCAGGCAGGTTCACCGCCGCAGGAGATCAGGCGCACCAGCAGATAGCCCAGCGCGAAGGCACCGAGCAGAGCCGAACACGAACAGGGTGAGCGACATCTCGACGCGGTAGGGCGGATACACCAGCAGCACATAACCGGCATTGTGCGCGGCCAGCGTGACTGCCACCGCAGCGGCAAACAGCACCAGCAACCAGATCAGGAATTTCATCGTGTACTCCGTTCGTGCGACGCACGATAGTTGCGCACCGCTTCCAGACTGCCGCTGATGTCCGGCACGTCGATGGTGATGTTGGAAGCGGCGAGCTTTTGCAAGGCGGTCACCGTTTGCACGGTCTCATTCGATTTGGTATCGAAATAACGTTTGATCCATGCCTGTGCGGTCTTCAATTCGCGCTGGAAGCTCACTTCGTCGCGCGAGAACAAGGCCAGACGCGCGGAGAGCAAACGCAGTTTCAGATTCTCGCGCAGGAAGAAAGTCTGGGTGGGCGACAGCAGCGGCATCTCTTCCTGCTGCGTGTTTTCGATGCGCACCAGGCGCCGCAGTTCCTGCCACACTTCGCGCCAGAAGTTCTTCCATGCACTGCCACCCTGCGGCTTCTGTTCAGCCACTGCGGCTTCTTGCTGCAGACGCACATCCTGCGCCAGCGGCAAGCTGTCCACCTCGCCGATCAGCCTGTCCAGTTGCTGATTGATGGCGGGCACATCGATGCTCGGCAAGGCACGCAAGCGTTCGATGTCGTGACCGATGCGCTTGCGCAGTTCGCCGAAAGCCGGCCGGTCCAGTCGCTGCAAACGGTCTATCCGCATGCTGCATGGCGATCAGTGCCGCTTTCACGTTGGCGGAGAGTTGCAGCTGCTGTCCGGCGATGAGCAGCATCTGCTCCACATCGGCCAGCGCGGTCTGGTCGCGGCTGCTCGACATCTCCTGGTACAACGCTTCCAGCGCGGCACGCTGGGTCTGCGTTTCGGCGAATTTGCTTTCCAGCACGCTCAACTTGCCGCCCAGCTCGCGCACCAGTTCCTGATTCTGCGCGACCAGCGTCTGGTTGGCCTTGTTGGTGCCTTCCACCTCGGCCAGGCGCCGCGCCACCTCCTGTTGCACCTGATCGAGCTGATAGTGCGCATCCAGCCATTGCCACACGAAGATCACCACCAGCACCACCAGCGTGAGCTGGGTCAGCGTCATGCGCGAGATCAGATTGCCCAGCGGATTGCCGTGCGGCGTGCGCGGTGCGGCAGGCACAGCAGAAGTATCCAGCCCGGCGTTGTGCTGGTCGGATCGGAAGGTGTTGCGGATTGTGCTTGATCGCTCATGACTGTTAATTCCGTTTGGTGTGTGCCCATGCTATCAAAGCCGCGAGCATTCCGTCATCTCCCGCGCCGAGTCAGCATGATCTTTTTGCCAGCCCTGTTGCCGTGCCAAAGCTGACGATGCGTTCGTGCGGCACGAACAGCGGAATGGCTGCAAGCCTTGCTCTGCTTGGTTCTGTCGAGCATCTGCCACAGATAGCCCAGCGCTTCGCTGCTGCTCACCGTGATGGCATCGGGCCGGGCCGCCAGCAATGCGCCGATATCCAGATGCGGCTTGCTGCGCTGGTAACAGGTGACGTATTCGACTTGCGCGCCGCGCGCCTTGAGCGTGTCGCCCAACAGTTCGCGCCCGCCGTCGCCGCGCAAGATCGCCACGCGCCAGCCGGACACGTTCTGCAATTCCGGCAATGCCAGCAACGCTTCGCTGTCGAAGCGCTCGGTCGGCGCGATGACCTGGGCGATGCCCAGATCGCGCAAGGCCTTGCGCGCTGCTTTGGCCGACGGTGGCGATGCGCACGGCGTCCGGTACTGTCTCCAAGCGCTGCCATGCCGTACTTCACCGCATTCGGGCTGATGAAGATGAGCAGATCGTAATGCGCGATATGTGTGCGCCAGTTCGCGCAACGCCGCTTGGTCGGCAGACAGGGGTGATCTCCAGCAAAGGAAACAACAGCGGCTTGCCGCCCAGTTGCTCTATGCGCTGCGCCAACTCAGCCGCTTGTTCACGCGGCCGCGTGACGACGATGTTCAGTCCGGCAAGCGGATGTGTCAGCCATTCAAGGCGGCGAGGATTTCGCCTGCGCCTTGCTTGAGCAAGTCCTGCGCGACCAGCATCGCCCAGCGCTTCAGGCTGCGCCACATCGCCGATATGCTCGGCGCGCAACAGGCGCGTGCCGTCCGGCGTGGCGACGAAGCCGCGCATGCGCAGCTTGCCGTTCTGCACTTCGGCAAAGCCGCCCAGCGGTACCTGGCAGCTGCCGGCCAGCGCGCGGCTCATGGCACGTTCCGCCAGCACGCAGGCGGCGGTGTCGGCGTGATGCAAGGGGGCCAGCACGGCTTTGCAGGTCGGGGCGGTCGGCGCGGGTCTCGATGCCCAGCGCGCCCTGGCCCACGGCGGGCAGGCTGTCCTCGCTGGAGATCACGGCGCGGATGCGCTCGCCCAAGCCCAGGCGTTTCAGTCCGGCAGCGGCGAGGATGATGGCGGCATACTGGCCTTCGTCCAGCTTGCGCAAGCGGGTCTGCACGTTGCCGCGCAACGGTTGAATATCGAGATGCGGGAAGCGCGCGCGCAGCTGGCTTTCGCGGCGCAGGCTGGAGGTGCCCACCACGCTGCCCGCAGGCAATGCGGCCAGATTGTCGAATTTGTTGGAAACGAAGGCGTCGCGCGGGTCTTCGCGTTCGCCGATGCAGGCCAGCGCAAAGCCTTCCGGCAGGTTCATCGGCACGTCCTTCAGCGAATGCACGGCGATGTCGGCGCTGCCGTTCTCCAGCGCGGTCTCCAGTTCCTTTACGAACAGGCCCTTGCCGCCGATCTTGGACAAGGTCACGTCCAGGATCTGGTCGCCCTGCGTGGTCATGCCCAGGATACTGACGGAAGTTTGCGGGTATAATGCGCGCAGCCTGTCTCGAATGTGTTCTGCTTGCCACATGGCCAACGCGCTTTCGCGCGAAGCGATCACCAGACGGGCTGGAGGAGTAAGTGAAGCCTGACTCATCGGGTTTCCTAACGATAAATAATTTTGCGGTTAATGCGCGGCGCATTCTATCAGGTGCGCCGCGCTTTTGCGCCGACGACACACACAGAAAAAATGAACCTGATCTCAGCACCTGCCGACATCTCCAGCAAAGACGCGCCACTGCGCGAAGACATCCGCTTGCTCGGCCGCATCCTCGGCGATACCCTGCGCGAACAGGAAGGCGAACAGACTTATGCGCTGATCGAAAACGTGCGCCGCGCTGCGGTGCGCTTCCGCAAGACGCAGGACGACCGCGACCGCGACCAACTGGAGCAGATGCTGGATGCGCTGAGCCCGGAAGAGACCTTGCTGGTGGTGCGCGCCTTCAGCTATTTCTCGCAGCTGTCCAACATCGCCGAAGACCTGCACCACAACCGCCGCCGCCGCGCGCACCTGAAGGCCGGTTCGCCGCCGCAGGAAGGCAGCATGCAACTGGTGCTGGATCACGTGCAGGAAAAAAATCTGGATGCCGCTGCGGTGCAGGCCTTCTTCGACAAGGCGCTGATCTCGCCGGTGCTGACCGCGCACCCGACCGAGGTGCAGCGCAAGAGCATCCTCAATTGCCAGCTCGTCATCTCCAGCCTGCTGTCCGACCGCGACCGTCTCGATATGACACCGGAAGAGCTGGCAGACAACGAAGAAACGCTGCATCGCTTCGTGCTCATCCTGTGGAGTACGCGCATGCTGCGCACCAGCAAGCTGTCGGTGCAGGACGAGGTGAAGAACGGCCTGTCGTTCTACGACTACACCTTCCTGCGCGAGATTCCCAAGCTGTATTCCGGCCTGGAAAAACAGATCGAAACACGCTTCGGCAAGCGCATCGAACTGCCGCCCTTCCTGCGCGTGGGCAGCTGGATCGGCGGCGACCGCGACGGCAACCCGTTCGTCACCCACGATGTGATGCTGGACGCGGCGCAACGCCACTCCGCCGCCGTGCTGGATTACTACCTGTCGGAAACCAATCTGCTCAGTTCGCGCCTGAGCTTGTCGAATCGACTGGTGGATGTCAGCCCCGAACTGGCCGCTTTCGCCGAGCAATCGCCGGACAAGGCTGTGAGCCGCGAGGACGAACCATATCGCCGCGCACTGCTCGCCATTTACGCGCGCCTGGTCGCCACCACCGAACACCTCGGACATCACGTGCAGCATCTGCATCCGGTGAGCAAGGATGTGATGCCCTACAGCAGCGCGGCGGAGCTGATCGCCGAGCTCGACGTCGTCATCCACTCGCTGGAACATCACGGCGCGCTGTATCTGTCGCGCGGCCGCATGGCCGAACTGCGCCGTGCCGTCGGAAGTGTTCGGCTTCCACCTGGCACCGCTGGACATGCGCCAGCACAGCGCCATCCACCAGCAGACGGTGAGCGAATTGCTGGCGAATGCGGGTATTGCCGATTATGCGCAATTGGACGAAGGCGCACGTCGCAAAGCTTTGCTCTCCGCGTTGCAGGCCGACACGCTGCTGGCCACCGAACTGGACAGTTTCTCCGCCACCGCGCAAAGCGAGCTGCGCCTGATGCGCGCCGCCGCCGAGATCCATCGCCGCTTCGGACATGACGCGCTGCCCAACTACATCATCTCCAAGACCGATGCAGTGAGCGATATGCTGGAAGTGGCGCTGATGGTGCAACAGAGCGGTCTGCTGCAAGGCAACGATCTGCACATCAATATCATCCCGCTGTTCGAGACCATCGAAGACCTGCGCGGCTGCGGTGTCATCATGGACGAGCTGTTCTCCATTCCGTTCTACCGCGAACTGCTGAAGAGCCGCGACAACACGCAGGAAGTGATGCTGGGCTATTCCGACAGCAACAAGGACGGCGGCTACCTGACCGCCAACTGGGAGCTGTACAAAGCCGAAGTCGAGCTGGTGCAAGTGTTCGAGAAA
This sequence comes from uncultured beta proteobacterium, assembly GCA_963721375.1. Taxonomy (GTDB): domain Bacteria; phylum Pseudomonadota; class Gammaproteobacteria; order Burkholderiales; family Gallionellaceae; genus Sideroxyarcus. The sequence continues at coordinate 128,260 of CAVRIW010000002.1, forward strand.
CACGGCATCGAGCTGCGCCTGTTCCACGGCCGCGGCGGCACCGTGGGTCGCGGCGGCGGCCCCAGCTACCAGGCTATCCTGGCGCAACCGCCGGGCAGCGTGAACGCGCAGATCCGCATCACCGAACAGGGCGAGGTCATCTCCAGCAAATACTCCGACCCGGAGATCGGGCGCCGTAATCTGGAGATCCTGGTGGCCGCCACCATGGAAGCGACGCTGGTGCATCACCACGGCGACGACTCCACCATGCCGGAATTCCACCGCATCATGGAAGCGCTGAGCCGCGATGCCTTTGCCGCCTATCGCAAGCTGGTGTATGAGACACCGGGCTTCACCGATTACTTCTTCGCTGCCACGCCGATCCGCGAGATCGCCGAACTCAATATCGGCAGCCGCCCTTCGGCTCGGCGCGCCACCAACAGCATCGAAGACCTGCGCGCGATTCCGTGGGTGTTCAGCTGGAGCTTGAGCCGCGCCCTGTTGCCCGGCTGGTTCGGCTTCGGCAGCGCCGTCAAACAGTTCATCGAACGCGAAGGCGATGCCGGACTGAAGCAACTGCAAGCCATGGATCAACACTGGGCGTTCTTCCGTGGCATGTTGTCCAACATGGACATGGTGCTGTCCAAGACCGACATGGGCATCGCCTCGCGCTATGCCGAGCTGGTGCCGGACGTGGCGCTGCGTACCACTATCTTCGGTGCTATCGAAACGGAATGGCAGACCACCGTGGATATGCTGTTCGCCATCACCAACACCTCGCACCTGCTGGAAGATAACCCCACGCTGGCGCGCAGCCTCACCACGCGCACGCCTTACATCGACCCGCTGAACCACCTGCAAGTGGCACTGCTGCATCGCCACCGCGCGGGCGACGACGATGAGAAGGTGAAGCGCGCCATTCACCTCACCATCAACGGCATCGCTGCTGGATTAAGAAACAGCGGCTAATAAAACAAAGCCCGCGAAAGCGGGCTTTTGTTTTTGATCAGCCGTTGAACACATCACCTACGTTCATAACGAACAGAGTTCTAGCTCTGCCTAGCCAGCTCACCCGACCCGATAAGCCGCCCATTTCCTCGAACTTTCCAGGCTGACGATCTTGTCGTCGGCGCGAACGCCAAAGCGGTTTGGGAAGTGGCCTTCCAGCCATCTCAGGATAGGCATGAGTTCCTGTCGTTCTGCGGCAGTCGCCGCTTCCTCCATTTCAAACACGCCCAAACCTTTCTCGACAGCATGCAGATAGTTTTCGGAGTCGCTGATGCTGGTAAGGAAGGGCAGCTTCAGGGAGTTGAGAAAAAGCTCCAGTGAAGCATATACCGTGGAGGAGCGGTTTCGCACACGATTGGCGACGACGGCGATCTTGGCCTTGGAAGTGCGTGCACCGCCGATGAGAAACAGGTCTTTGATAAAGTCGGCGCTGGCGTGGATGTCGATGGGCGAGGGTGCGACAGGAATGACGATGAAGTTCGATTTTCGCACCAGTTCTTTCAGCAGCAGTCCGTTCGCTCCGGCGGGCGCGTCGATGATCAGCACCTCGGTATCCAGTGGAGTCCAATTTTGCATGCTGCGCAACGGGGCGCTGCCTTTGGCAGGCGCCGCATTGGCTCCGTGGATGCTGTGCAGGTGAGCAGGTCGCGCTCGCAGCCAGTGCAAGCTTGACCCTTGCGGGTCATAGTCCATGATGGCGGTTCGGTATTTTTTGCTGGCGTAGTAGCTGGCCAGGTTGGTGGTCAGCGTCGTCTTGCCTGATCCGCCTTTGGAATTGATTACCAGAATCGTTAGCACGTTGCCCCCTTGTATTTGGGTAAAGCATGAAACCTGCTTACCCGAAGTTTTTCACGACCGCCCACAGCCGCCGACTGATCGGCAACTTTTCTTCCAGCCCTTTGAGCTTCATCAGCCAACCGCTTTCGCCTTCGTCGCCGCCTTTTTCAAATCCGGCGATGGCTTCTTTCGCCACGAGACAGCTGCGGTGGATGCGCACGAAGCGCGCAGCATATTCTTTTTCCAGTGCGGTGAGCGATTCTTCGATGAGATATTCGCGTTCGGCGGTGCGCACGGTGACATATTTCATTTCGGCACGCAGATAGAGCACTTCCTCGATGGGCACCAGGATGATCTTGCCTCGTTCATGTACGGCAAGATGGGTGCGCGGTTCGGGCATGAGCTCCTGCAGCACTTCGGTGCGCAGCGGCACGGCTTCGCGCGCACGCGAAAGTGCATCGTACAAACGCCCCAGGCGTATGGGTTTAAGCAGGTAGTCGATGGCGCGCTGCTCGAACGCCTGGATGGCGTATGCATCGTAAGCCGTGGTGAAGATGATGATGGGCGGATGCTCGAGTTTATTGAGGTGACGCGCCAGTTCGATGCCGTCCATCTGTGGCATGCGGATGTCCATCAGCACCACTTCCGCCGGTGTCTCGGCAAGTTTGTCCAGCGCCTCCTGCCCGTTACCCGCTTCGCCAATGAGTTGCAGCGAAAGCTGCGCACTGCAATCGGTGAGCAGGTCTTTCAACCGGTTGCGCGCGGGCGGTTCGTCATCCACGATGAATACGGTGAGTGGCAGGGTGAATGTGTCGTTCATCGCGCTTCCTCTTTCACGTAAGGGATGATGATGTGCACACGGTAGGAGTCGGTGCTGCGTTCCACACGGTAATCAGCCTCGACATCGAACAACAGGGACAACCGCTCGCGGATGTTGGAGAGCGCCATTTTGTTGCCATCGGTCTTGGGCGCGGCAGAAGCCGTTACCGGATTGCTCACTTGCAGGTGCAGCTCATTCCCTTCGCCATATATCCTGACCTCGATGATGCCGCCTGCGGTCAGCGGCTCAATGCCGTGATAAACAGCATTCTCCAGCAGTGGCTGCAACACCAGCGGCGGGATGAGTGCGTCACCGGGCATGTTTTCCGTGTACCACTGCACCTGAAGTCGCTCGCCCATGCGCAGCTGTTCCAGCGCCAGATATTGGCGCGCCAGCTGTATCTCCTGACTCAGAGTGACCAATTCGCGCTGATTGGCCATCGCCATACGAAACAGGTCGGCCATGTCTTCCAGCGCGGTTTCGGCGCGCTTGGGATCGGCGCGCACGATGCCAAGCACGGCATTGATGCTGTTGAACAGGAAGTGGGGACGGATGCGCGCTTGCAGCGCCTGCAAACGCGCCTCATGTTTGGCGGGAGAGAGTGCCAGCGCGCGCCAGCGGAAATAGCTCAACATCAGCAGAGTAACGATGCTGCTTTCCACTGCGTGCCGCCAGTAACGGAATGCCCCAAAATCGCTGGGCGCAGCAAATAACTCGCCGCCCAGGCTGTCCAGCAGCAGGGTGAGCAACACGATGCCCGACACGATGAGCGCCGCACCCTGCCAATAGACCAACCGCCCCAGAAAACGGTCGAGTACATGCAATACCAGCAGGCTGGTGAGCAACACTGGCTGCAACAGCGCCGATCCATACAGCATCTGTTGCAGCAGATCGACGAGCGAGACTGCCTGTGTCAGCGCCACGCACAGCGCGATGGCGTTCACCAGCAGCACGATGCGCAATACCGTGCCCAAGTTGCGGAAGTTGGGCAGCAGCTTGTGCTTAATGTTTTGATTTATACTGCGCGTCCCCGGCATAGCTACCTCTTAAGTGCCGCTCATTCTGGACAAGACATGGCAACGATGCAAGACAATCACACCTGGTCGGGACGTTTCAACGAACCCGTGGCGGAGTTGGTGAAGCGCTATACCGCTTCGGTGGATTTCGACAAGCGCCTGGCGCTGTTCGACATTCAAGGCTCTTTGGCACACGCGCAGATGCTCGCGGCATGCGGCATCATCAGCACTCAGGACCTGAAAGACATCCAGCGCGGCCTGGCGCAGATCGAAAACGAGGTCATCAGCGGCGATTTCGACTGGCAACTCGATCTGGAAGACGTGCACCTGAACATCGAAAAGCGCCTCACCACCCTGGTCGGCGATGCGGGCAAGCGCCTGCACACAGGGCGTTCGCGCAACGACCAGGTGGCGACCGACATCCGCTTGTATCTGCGCAGCGAGATCGACAACATCGTCGCGCTGCTCAAAGGTTTGCAGACCGCGCTGCTCGATCTGGCACACCATCACACACACACCATCATGCCCGGCTTCACCCATCTGCAAGTGGCACAGCCGGTGAGCTTCGCGCATCACCTGATGGCCTACTTCGAGATGTGTCAGCGCGATGTGGAACGCTTCAGCGATGCGCGCCACCGCGTCAACCGTCTGCCGCTCGGCGCAGCCGCTTTGGCCGGCACCAGCTATCCGATCAAGCGCGAGATGGTGGCGGAACTGCTGGGCTTCGAGGCGGTGTGCCAGAACTCGCTGGATGCCGTGTCCGACCGCGACTTCGCCATCGAATTCACCGCCGCCGCCGCGCTGACCATGACGCATTTGTCGCGCCTGTCGGAAGAGCTGATCCTGTGGATGAATCCGCGCTTCGGCTTCATCGACATCGCCGACCGCTTCTGCACCGGTTCTTCCATCATGCCGCAGAAGAAGAACCCGGACGTGCCGGAGCTGGTGCGCGGCAAGACCGGGCGCGTGAATGGCAATCTGGTCGCTTTGCTCACGCTGATGAAAGGCCAGCCGCTGGCCTACAACAAGGACAATCAGGAAGACAAGGAACCGCTGTTCGACACGGTGGATACGCTGACGCAGACGCTGCGCATCTACGCCGACATGATGCGCGGCATCACGGTCAAGCCGGAAGCCATGCGCAGCGCGGCATTGCAGGGCTATGCCACGGCAACCGATCTGGCCGATTATCTGGTGAAGAAGGGCTTGCCGTTCCGCGATGCGCACGAGGCCGTGGCTCTGGCAGTGCGCTACGCCGAACAACGCGGGGTCGATTTGGCCGAACTCAAGCTGGAAGAACTGCAACAGTTCTCCACCCTTATCGCGGATGACATCTACGGCGTGCTGACGCTGGAAGGTTCGCTCGCCGCACGCAACCATACCGGCGGCACGGCTCCGCAGCAAGTGGAAGCGGCCATCGCACGCGCGCGCAAAACGATCGCCTCCTGAAACTCCGGGCAAAAAAGTGGGCCACCTTGCGATGGCCCAGAATAGGAGGAGAGTATGAAAGATCGAGTTGCTTACAACTCAAAACTCACAACTCGGGGCGGATTGTAGGGTGCTGTTTGCGCTTTGCCTATATGCCAAATGGCCTATATATCGGCCTATATCCCCGGCGGCGGCGCCTATACTGGCACAGCAGAATGTGCCGTACTTATTGGCTTAGGTGCGAATTTGCCCGCCGCTGACCCGCTCTATACCCGCCAAATCTTTTTCAGAAAAAACATCGTCGAAGCCGTTTTGCTTGAACAAGGCTCGCACCGACTCGGCCTGATCATAGCCATGCTCCAGCAACAGCCAGCCTTTTGCCGTGAGATGCTGCGGCGCGGCCAGGATGATGCGACGAATATCATCCAGCCCATCCGCCCCTGATGCCAAGGCAGATAACGGCTCAAAGCGCACATCGCCGTGCCCGAGATGCACGTCGCCGTCAGCGACGTAAGGCGGATTGGAAACGATGAGGTCAAAGCGTTGCCCGTCGAGTGCGGAGAACCAGTCACTTTGCAGGAAGCTCGTGTTGCGGATACCCAGCCGTTCCGCATTCTCACGCGCCACCTGCAATGCCGCTGCCGAAGCATCCACCGCCACCACTTCTGCGTCCCTTCTGGCGTGGGCGATGGATAGCGCGATCGCACCGCTGCCCGTCCCTAAATCCAAGATACGACCTGCTCGACCTTGCTGCATCCGCAGCAAGGCCAGCTCGACCAGCAGTTCGGTTTCGGGGCGTGGAATCAGCGTGGCAGGAGTGACCTTGAAGTTCAAGCCAAAGAATTCGCGTTCACCCAACAAATGCGCAATCGGCTCGCCGCGCAAACGGCGTTGCAGCAGCGTGTCGTAGGTGTTTTGTTGCACCTCATCCAAAACCTGCTCGGGATGCGCCAGCAGGTAAGCACGCTGCACGTTCAGCACGCGCAGCAACAGGCTTTGCACTTCGATACGCGCCTCATCCGGCGCGAGCGCAAGGGTAGCTTTCAGTGTAGCCACATCCTGCGCCAAAACATCTCGGATGCTGCGCATCGAAATCAGCTTTCTTGCGACAGCGCAGCCAGTTGTTCGGCTTGATGTTCAGCCATCAGCGCATTGGTGAGTTCGCTGATGTCGCCGTCCATGATGTGATCCATCTTGTACAGCGTGAGGTTGATGCGGTGGTCAGTGACACGACCTTGCGGGAAGTTATAAGTGCGGATGCGCTCGGAGCGGTCGCCGCTGCCCACCAGCGATTTACGCTCGGCTGCGATTTTGCTATGCGCCGCTTGTTCCTGTTTGTCTTTGATACGCGCCGCCAGCACGCGCAGAGCTTGGGCTTTGTTCTGGTGTTGCGAACGCCCGTCCTGACACTCGACCACGGTGCCCGTGGGCAGGTGGGTGATGCGCACGGCGGAATCGGTCTTGTTGATGTGCTGTCCGCCCGCACCGCTGGCGCGGAAGGTGTCGATGCGCAGATCCGCAGGATTCAGCTCCACTTCGCCCACTTCGTCCGCTTCGGGCAGGATGGCGACGGTGCAAGCCGAGGTGTGGATACGGCCCTGCGTTTCAGTGGCAGGCACCCGCTGCACGCGATGTGCGCCTGACTCAAATTTCAATACGGAATATGCACCCTGCCCGATGATGCGGGCGATGACTTCCTTGTAACCGCCCATTTCGCCCAGGCTTTCCGAGATGATTTCGACCTGCCAGCGACGACGCTCGGCAAAGCGCAGATACATGCGAAAAATATCGCCCGCAAATATCGCCGCCTCGTCACCGCCTGTTCCTGCGCGCACCTCCAGAAACACGTTACGTTCGTCGTTGGGATCTTTCGGCAACAGCTGCTTTTGCAGTTCCACTGCAAGCTGCTCCAGGCGCTCGCGTCCGGCTTTGATTTCCGCATCGGCGAACTCGCGCATCTCCGGATCGCTCGCCATCTCTTGCGCCGTTGCGATGTCGGCTTCGCACGACTGGTACGCATGATAAAGCCCGACCACCGGCTCGATCTCGGCACGCTCGCGGTTAAGTTTACGGAAGGTATCCATGTCGCGCGTTGCTTCTTCGCTGCTCAACAGGCGCGTGACTTCATCCAGGCGCTCGGCGAGCTGCGCGAGTTTGGCGGCGATGCTCGGCTTCATTCGGTGTCGTGCAGACGGTAGATGCGTTGTACCGTTTCCAGCAGGTTGTCGCGCTCGGTAGCAGAAGCCTGATTGAGCGCTTGCGTGGGTGCGTGCAGAAATTTGTTGGTCAAGGCACTGCTCAGACTTTCCAGCACTTTTTCGGCGCTCTCACCCTTGGCCAGCGCGCGCAGTGCTTTTTCCATTTCGCCCCGGCGCTGACGCTCGGCGTGATCGCGCAGGGCACGTATGGTCGGCACCACTTCGCGCGATTCCATCCAGTGCACGAATTCGTTGACACCGGAATCGATGATGACTTCGGCCTCTTTGACCGCGCCTTGGCGCGCATCCAGACCATCGCGCACCACTTCGGACAAATCGTCCACGGTATAGAGGAACACATCGCTCAATTCGGCGACTTCTTTTTCCACATCGCGCGGCACGGCCAGATCGACGATGAACAGCGGGCGGTGCTTGCGCGCCTTGAGTGCGCGTTCGACCATCCCCTTGCCCAGGATCGGCAAAGTGCTGGCGGTGCAGGTCACGATGATGTCGTGTAGCGCCAATTGCTCCGGCAGCTCATTGAGTGTCACTGCATGGCCATTGATGCGTCGTGCCAGGGTCTGTGCACGTTCCAGGGTGCGGTTGGCCACCGTGATGTGCTTTGGATTGCGCGCCGCAAAATGTACGGCGTTGAGTTCGATCATTTCACCCGCACCGATGAACAGGATGCGCTGCTCGGCGATGCTGGGATAGATGCGTTCTGCCAGCTTGACTGCCGCAGCCGCCATGGAAACCAGATTGGCGCCGATCTCGGTCTGGGTGCGCACGTCTTTGGCGACGGAGAAAGTGCGCTGAAATAACTTGTGCAGCAAAAAGCCCAAGGTTCCCGCCTGCTCGGCCTGACGCACCGCCTGTTTCATCTGCCCGAGGATCTGCGGCTCGCCCAGCACCATGGAATCCAGCCCGCTGGCCACGCGAAAAGCATGCTTCACAGCTTGTTCCTGCGGCAGACGGTAGATATACGGCTCGATCTCGGCAGCGGGCAGATGGTGATAGGACGCCAGCCAGTCCACGGCCTGAGCCGGGGCACTGGTACTGCAATAGACTTCGGTGCGGTTGCAGGTGGAAAGGATGGTCGCCTCTTTGGCCGCACCATTCCCTACCAGATCGCGCAGAGCGACATCCATCGTCTCGGCATTGAACGCGATCTGCTCGCGCACGGCGAGCGGCGCGGTCTGATGGTTGATGCCAAAGGTAAATAACTGCATGGGAAGTCCGCTGTCCGCGTGATTCGGGGGCGGAATTATAGAGGCTGGAGCGGCTTTCTGCCAGCCACTCCAGACCGGATTGGCGCTATTTGGTCGCTTGCAACTGAGTCAGGGCCGCTTCGGCATCACCGCGCAACACGCTGTCCGGATGTTGCTTAATAAAATCGCTGAACGCAACTTGGGCATCGGCAGTTTTTCCAGCGTCCACCAAGTCAATCGCCTTTTTGAATGCAGTCAATTCCTCGGAATCGACTGCCTGGGATTTCGCCTCACCCTTCCAATAAACATCATCCGCATCTGCCAAAGAGCCGCGCACGCCCCCCGCTGCCGTGGTGGTACTCAGCTTCTTTTTGGGCGTCATCACTTCAATTTTTTTACGGAGACGCTCCCACAACGAAGGTTCCGGCGTGCTCCCCGCCGCATAACTTGGTGTGGCCAGTGCCACGCCTAACAACACAAACAATGCGATTAATTTTTTCATAGCCGATCTCCTTGGTTAAAGTTGCCCCACTGCTGCTCCGACTTAAAGTGCATTTAGAAGTTCCAAAGCCAGCGCGCGATATTGTTCTTTGACTTTTGGATCCAACTTCTGCGCCTTGATAAAGGCCGCTTTGGCATTTTTGGTATCTCCGACACGCTTGTAGGCGCGCGCCAGATTAATCCACACCTGCGCATCATTGGGACTCGCCTTGCTTGCCGCCAGGTACGCCTTCTGTGCATCCTGATATTTGTCATCGATCATCAGGATGTTGCCGCGATTGTTCAGCGCTGCCGCATTCTTTGGTTCAAGACTGATCACCTTGTCGAAGTATTTCATCGCTTCCTTGCGATCCCCCAGCTTGGCCAGAATGATACCCATTTGCAGATGCGCATCCACATCGGAGGGGGTTTTTTGAATCGCATTCAGGTAGCGCCGCGTTTTGGTCTGTGAACTGATTTTCAAGACTGACAGGTGGTCACTGGGGAACTTCTTTTCAATTTCTGCACGCGTCAATCCGCTGGCTTTCCAGCCCGAATCCGGCAAGCTGGCCGGCTTGTAAGTGTCCCAGGAACTGTGCACATCAAGAATGGTGAGTCCGTTGTCCTTGTACTTGTAGTAAGTGGCGCTGCCATTTTCCCAAGCCTTGATGAACGAATTACCCACCAGTGTCGTCTCCACAGGAACCCACAGCACCCCCTCGTAGATCACGTACATATTGTCCATGGTGTAGCCGTCGTCATCCGCCGCAATACCCGTGGAGAACATCATGAACATGTGCCCAGGCACTTCCAATACGCGCGTATTGATGCCCATACTTTCCAGACCGGCAGAGTAAAACGCCACCAAGTCATCGCAGTCGCCGGATTTGCGCTCCAATGTTTCTCGCGGAAACTGGATGTAATCGACCGTATTCGCCTTCCCTGAAGTGACTTGGTAGGGATTGCTCGGATCCTGGATGTAGGTCAATCCGTACACACCCAGCGCGTCAAAAAAACCGGCTGCCAGTTGAATCTCGTCTTTGGTCTCTTTGAATTCCCCCACTACCGTGCGCACAAGAGTAACGATAGGAGGATCTTTAGGTGTGACAAAAGCCGCAAAACGGCCCCGCTCATCCCAAGTCAGTCGGTGTTTGTCATACACGTTGACCGTGGGATTCTTACTGTAAGTCACGCGCTTGCCGTTCTCGAAGTAACTGGCTTCGATCATCGCCTGCACTGAGGTGTCTTCGGTGATAGTCAGAATACTGTTGTTAAATACCGCCTTTAGTACCAATTCCTCGCTCCCGCCAGGCGGCAACTTGTCTATCTTCCCTTCCGTTGAATAATCCATGAAATCTTTCAACAGGAAAGTGACCTTGATCTTCTCCATCGGTTTGCTGGTGTTATTGGTCAATTTGATGCGACCAACACCATCCTGCTCGTAAAGCTTGTATGAGTTCGAAAAGATGTCACTCAACTTGACCACTTCGATGTCTAACGGCGGGCGGTTGAATACCAGTGTGGTCGCCTCGACAGGCAGTTTTTCAGACTCCGCTCCATCAGTGCTCAGCACACTGACGTAATAGGTGTACTTGGTCTCGGGCGTAAGGGCATCCTTGGTAAATTCTGGCTGCGTCACCTCGCCGACTTTGACGAACGCGTCGCCTTCTTTTTGATAGATGCGATAAGCGGCGAAATATTGCGGATCAACCGGATCCCAACTCAACTTGGCTTGCCACGGAGTGGTTGCAACCTTGATCGCAGTCAATGGTTTTGGAACGTACTTCTCGGACACGGCGCTTGCCGCCAGGCTGGTCGCCCCCTCGTAACCATAGTCCGATACGGCTGCAACGCGGTAGTAGTAGCGCATATCCGCATTGATGCCGGAGTCGACATAGGAATTGGCGGTGCTCGTCGCAATTTGCACATAGCCTCCCACCTCTGTCTTGGAGCGATAGACACGGAAGTCCTTGGCATAAGCAACCGCCGGCTGTGCCCAGTGCAATTCGATGGCATGCACTTTGGCTAGTGCGGAAAACTGATTGAGCTGCTGCGGCTTATACAGAACAGCAAATGACTGCACGCGTTTTCCAGTGCGGTCCGCCACAAACAGCGAGCTGCCCCCGGCGGAAGCCAACGCGACCGGTTCGGACAAGTTCCCAGCGCCTATCTCTTTGGCACCGAAGAGGCGCAGAAATTGACCTTTATGGGTGAACGCTTTGACCTGATTGCCATCCAGCAACAGCACTTCATCAGCGGTGACGGCCATATCAAGCGGCTTGGTAAAGATGCTTCCTTCTTTTAGTCTGCCAAACTCCTGCTGAAAATCGCCCGTCGCCGAGTAAACGATGACACTGCCACGGCTGCCCTCCAGAATGTATAAGTTGTCCTGAGGATCAAAAGCCATAGCAAGTGGATTAGCTACGTTTGCAGCATCGCCGCCTAATTTATTCAAATAGACGCCATCCCCGCGAAACACTTGAACCGAACGATTGCCCCGATCAGCCACAAAAATCAGTCCGGAAGAAGCAATGGCAAGGGAGGTCGGATTGCTGAACTGACCCGCACCGCTCCCACCGCTGCCGAAACTGGCGAGCACCTTGCCGGTTTCGTCCAGCTTGGCACAGCGTTTCTTTGTTTTATCCAGCACCCAGATCGCGCCACTGCGATCCACTGTAACCGCAGCAAGCTCCATGTCCTCAGCTGGCTTGATTTCGCCCGCGATCTTGCCTGCGCTCAGCTTCAATAAACTCTTGCTGTCTTTGCTGATCGCATAGATGGTTCCTTTGCCATCCCCGGCCAGCTGAGTTGCCTCCACAGGAATACTGGCGAGCCACTTCACCGATGCTCTCCCTGCTGCCTTGGGCACCACCTCCTGCTTGGTTCCGGCAACTGTCAGGAACGCGTTCACCAATGACTTATCCTGGTCACCGATAAATACCTGCTGCCCCTTTTCCACTGCAATGCCGGCTATCTTTTTGAACTGGGACTTGCCTTCGCCTTTGGAGCCGAAGGTGTAGGCTAACTTACCCTCGAAATCGAATTTGGAAATAACCTGCGTGGTGTCGTCGGCGACATAAACGCCATCCTCAGCTACGCCTAATGCAACCGGTTTTCCGACGCTGGGCAGCGATTTCAGGTAGCGACCGCTCGGCGCATAGACCTTGACCTGACTGTCGCCTGCATCCAATACATAAATCTGCCCGACACTATCCAGAGCTATGTCCACGGCCTGTTTCAGCTTGTATGGAATCTCCTTGGATTCGGCAGGTGATTGCGACGCACTCAGTTCCAGTGTCTGCAAGAAAACACCGTTCACACCAAACAGCTGGATGCGATCATTACCCGTATCTGCGACATACACCACCCCCTCGTGCACTGCGATACCGCGCGGTGCTTTCAACGCATTGCCATCACCGCCACCGAAGAAGCCTCCAGACTTGGCGCCGAATTTGCCCTGAAATTTCGCGGTCGACAAAGCGTACATCACCACCTGTTCTGTATCGCTATCCACCACGTAAAGAGTGTCGCCTTCAACGGCAGCAGATTCCGGACTGTTTAAGTAGCGTACTGTCGCCCTCTTTCGCCGGGAACGTCAAAACAGTCTTGCCATCCTCGTTCACTGCCTCAATCGAGCCGTCCTGCTTGGACAGAAAAAGGTAACCGCCACCTGTTCCCAGCAGCTTGCGCAATTTGGGTGCAGGGATTTCGCGCTTAAAGTCTGCTTTGATGAAAGCACTGGTCGCTCCCCGCTCGACGGTTCAGCCGCAGCGGCAACGCCGGGAAAAAATACGACCAGCAACGCAATGATCAGATTGTTACGCATGTCCCCACCTTAAGTCAGCTCTAAAACCAGCGCAGCTGCAGCTGCGCTTCGTGTCGTCCTATTTTTCTGCCCGATTGAATACGCCGTCCCAATCTGTCGGAGGAGGATTCTCAACAAAATAGGCACAACGTTCAGTGTATATTTTACACGGGTTATCATTTGGCATCTCTGCCAACAACTCGGTGAAAGCCGTTTGCGCCTCGCTCCATCGTCGTGCCCGATACAACGCCAGCGCCATCTGAAAACGCTCGATCTGCGCAACAGTCAGCGCACTTGCCCCGACCTGAGGCTCGTAAATCGTGACGGGCAAATGCTTGCCAACCACTCGAATCTTGTCGATCTCACGGTAGACACAGACCGCCGAAGCTAGCTGGTAAGTGTTTTCGCCGACCAAATAGGTCACACCGTAATATTTGGCCGTCCCTTCCAGACGTGACGCGAGGTTCACCGTGTCGCCGATGACAGTATATTCCATCTTTTTCCCGGCAAATCCTATATTGCCCGCCACCACTTCGCCAGAGTGGAGGCCGCAGCGTATGGAGAAAGGTTCCAGCCCTTCGCTTGCCCATTTGCCACGCAACTCGTCCATCCGGCTTCGCCATGGCCGCAACGCATTCCACCGCCAACTTCGCATGATCCGGCTGACTTAATGGCGCCCCCCAGTAGGCCATGATGGCATCCCCGATGAATTTGTCTATGGTGCCGTCATGCTGTTCGATGATCTGCACCATCGCTCCAAAATATTCGTTCAGGCGGGATACCACCACTTGTGGCGGATGTGATTCGCTGAACGAGGTGAAGCCCTTGATGTCGGTAAACATTACCGTTACTTGCTTATTGTCACCGCCGATCTTCGCAGCTTCCGGATCTTTTTCGAGACGCGCCACCAGCTTGGGAGACAGATAACTGGAGAACATCGAGCGCATCTCGCGCGCGCTGCGCTCCAGCACCATGTAACGGAAGCTCCCGCCGACCAGCAAGGCCAATACTGCGGACATTGTCGGATAGATGATATTGATCCAGTGCCCCGCATCGAACATCGTATAAGCAAACCAGATGTACCCGATCAACAGCAGCGACAGTTGCCGGAATCGCACCATAGAGACGCAGGCGCATGGTCAGAAAATATGCCACGCCACCCAGCACTACGATGAAGGCAATATCGAGCAATGCCTCCAGTCCGCCTTGGCGGATGAAAGCGATCGCTGATGATGTTGTCGGCAATCAGTCGCGTGTATCTCCACCCCGGGCGTATTCCCGTGGAATGGCGTGACGCGCATGTCATAGACACCCAGCGCCGTTGCACCGACGAATAAAACCTTGCCCTTCAATTGCTCTGCCGGAATACGCCCATTCACGACATCGGTAAAGGAATAGCGGGGATAACCTCCGGGTGGCCCGGTAAAGTTGATCCACATCGCATTGTTTTCATCGACCGGGATATGCCGCTCCCCCAAGGTAACCTCGAAACGCATTTGCGGTATATTCTTTTTCGCCCAAAGCCCAGCATCGCCGCCATCATGCCGAGCGAAGGGTGTCTGCTTACCGTCCGACTCGATCAACAGACGGCTGCGGCGATTGACACCGTCATCTTCCGGAAAAAGATTGATATGGCCGACTCCAGCAGCAGCACGCTCGATTTCCGGCAACGAACGGGTCACCCTGTCCACGCTGCCCCTCTTTGTCGAACTCGTATAAAACGGCCAGCACCACATTGCCCGCTTTTTTTGTCGCCGCTGCAAACGCCTGGTCGTTAACCATGTCTTCGCGTTCCGGGAAGAAGGCATCGAACATCACCGCCTTGGCTTGGGCAGCTTTGAGCTTGTCCAGCAAGCGCGCGTACTGGCTGCGCGTCCAGGGATAGCGCCCCAATTCCGCGATACTTTTATCGTCTATCGCGATGATGCCGATGCTGGGCTCAACCGGGATCGCGCCGCGCATATCGCGGAAGCGCAGGTCATAGGTCTTCGACTCAAAGGCCTCGAGAAAGGCATTTTGCGTAGTAGTAAAGAAACAGCACGGCCATAATGGACAGTGCCGACAGCAAAATGAGAGAGGAGCGTGCTATTTGCTCGTGTGACCCATTTGGGCAGGAACGATGAAGAGACCATACTTGATACACTCCTCTGCGAAAAAATTCTCAAGTGGGAAGTGTGCCCCCACCTTGATGAATGATGCCATAGCGAGCAAATGAATGCAGCACAGAAAAAAGGCCAACTTTGACAGTTGGCCTTTTTATGATTTGGTGGCCCGGGGCGGAATCGAACCACCGACACAAGGATTTTCAATCCTCTGCTCTACCGACTGAGCTACCAGGCCATTTTGTGCCCATCCCGTGCGGGGTGGGTAAAACGAAGGCGCGCATTGTAGCGGCAAGCCGCGCAACGGGCAATATAAAAAACAAACCCCGCACAAGGCGGGGTTCGTTTTGAGCCAATCGCTTAACCGTAGCGAGCGGCTCGAGTGCAAGGCGCACGGAGCGCAGAAACCGGAATGTACATAAAGTACATGAGGATTTCGAGCACCGCGCAACGCCGCAATCGGGCCGCGCAGTAGGTTAAGTTACATCATGCCGCCCATACCACCCATGCCGCCCATATCCCCACCACCCATACCACCGGCTGGTTTGTCTTCAGGCATTTCAGCAACCATGCAAGCGGTCGTCAGCATCAGACCGGCGATGGAGGCTGCATTTTGCAATGCAACGCGCGTCACCTTGGTCGGATCGACCACGCCCATTGCCAGCATGTCGCCATACTCGCTGGTTGCTGCGTTGTAACCGTAGCTGCCCTTGCCTTCCAGCACCTTGTTCACCACAACGCTGGGCTCGTCGCCTGCGTTCATGGTGATGGCGCGGATAGGCGATTCCATCGCGCGCAGCACGATGGTGATACCGGCGTCCTGGTCGTGGTTCGCGCCCTTGAGGCCGGCAACCGCTGCCTTGGCACGCAACAGAGCTACGCCGCCTCCGGGAACGATGCCTTCTTCAACAGCAGCACGGGTTGCGTGCAATGCATCTTCCACGCGCGCCTTCTTTTCCTTCATTTCGACTTCAGTCGCAGCGCCGACCTTGATCACTGCCACGCCGCCAGCCAGCTTGGCTTTGCGTTCTTGCAGTTTTTCCTTGTCGTAGTCGCTGGTGGACTCTTCGGCTTGCTTGTTGATCTGGCCGATGCGCGACTTGATCGCATCTTCCTTGCCTGCGCCGTCGATGATCGTGGTGTTTTCCTTGCCCACTTCGATGCGCTTGGCTTGGCCCATATCAGCCAGGGTGGCTTTTTCCAGTGTCAGGCCGACTTCTTCAGCGATCACGGTGCCGCCGGTCAGGATAGCGATGTCTTCCAGCATCGCCTTGCGACGATCACCGAAGCCAGGCGCCTTGACTGCAACAGTCTTCAGGATGCCGCGGATGTTGTTCACTACCAGTGTAGCCAGCGCTTCGCCGTCCACATCTTCGGCGATGATCAGCAGCGGACGACCGGCCTTGGCGACTTGTTCCAGTACGGGCAGCAGGTCGCGGATGTTGGAGATCTTCTTGTCGTGCAACAGGATGAAGGGGTTCTCCATCGCCGCGATCTGCTTGTCGGCGTTGTTGATGAAGTAGGGAGACAGGTAACCGCGGTCGAATTGCATACCTTCCACGATGTCCAGCTCATCTTCCAGACCTTGGCCGTCTTCAATGGTGATCACGCCTTCCTTGCCGACCTTTTCCATCGCATCAGCGATCTTCTCGCCGATCACGGTGTCGGAGTTGGCGGAGATGCTGCCCACTTGGGCGATTTCTTTGCTGGTGGTGCAAGGCTTGGAAATCTTCTTCAGTTCTGCAACAGCGGCGATGACTGCCTGGTCGATGCCGCGCTTCAGGTCCATCGGGTTCATGCCGGCGGCAACGAACTTCATGCCTTCCTGCACGATGGATTGTGCCAGCACGGTTGCGGTCGTTGTACCGTCACCGGCCACGTCGGAAGTCTTGGAAGCGACTTCCTTGACCATTTGCGCGCCCATGTTCTCGAACTTGTCCTTCAGTTCGATTTCTTTGGCAACGGACACACCGTCCTTGGTGATGGTGGGAGAACCGTAAGAACGGTCCAGCACCACGTTACGGCCCTTAGGGCCCAGAGTCACTTTGACTGCATCAGCCAGAATGTTGACGCCCACGACCATCTTGGCACGTGCTGCATCATGGAATTTCACGTCTTTAGCTGCCATGTTTTTATCTCCTGAAATTCATTAGTTACTTCTAGTTCCGGCATAACATCAAGGCTTCGCCTGATATTTAGCCTGCACTGAAAGAATTTTTCGACTAGCGAAAAATTACTTTTCGACTACGCCGATGATGTCGTCTTCACGCATAGTCAGCAGTTCCTGACCGTCGATCTTGAAGGCTTGACCGGAATATTTGCCGAACAACACACGGTCACCAACCTTGACGTTCATAGCCTGCAGCTTGCCGTCATCACCCATCTTGCCGTTGCCCACAGCGACGATTTCGCCCTGGTCTGGCTTCTCGGTAGCCGCATCGGGAATCACAATACCGGATGCGGTCTTGCGTTCTTCTTCCATGCGCTTGACAATGACGCGGTCATGCAAGGGACGTATCTTCATGCTTTGCTCTCCTAAAACAGATGGTTAACTGAAATTGCGCGGCAATTAGCACTCTAAGCCAGCGACTGCTAATAATAAGGGCACCCCCCACTACTTTCAAGTGATGAATGAAAATTTACTGAATCGCAGCTTGTCCGCCGTATGGCATCCCTGCACCCAGATGAAGCGGCACGAAACACTGCCGTTGGTTCCTATCGCCCGTGGACAGGGCGTTTGGCTATATGACTTCGACGACAAGCGCTATCTGGACACGGTGAGCTCCTGGTGGGTGAACCTGTTCGGGCATTGCAACCCGCGCATCAACGCCGCCCTCACCGATCAGCTCGGCAAGTTGGAGCATGTGATGCTGGCGGGCTTCACCCACGAGCCGGTGGTGCAACTGTCGGAAAGGCTGCGCGAGCTCGCGCCTGCCGGACTAGGGCATTGCTTCTACGGCTCGGACGGCGCCTCCGCCACCGAGATCGCCTTGAAAATGAGCGCCCACTACTGGCGCAACACCGACCAACCGCAGAAAACGCAATTCATCAGCCTGCAGAACAGCTACCACGGCGAGACACTGGGCGCGCTGTCGGTGACCGATGTCGCGCTGTTCCGCGATGCTTATGGCGCACTCATCAAGCAGAATGCCACCGTGCCTTGCCCGGACTGGCGCCAAGCGGAAGCGGGTGAAAGCGCCGAAGACTACGCGCTGCGTTGCGCTGCTGTGCTCGAAGCACATCTGCAACGGCATCACCAACACATCGCCGCCTTCATTGTCGAGCCGCTGATGCAAGGCGCGGCAGGCATGGCGATGTATCACCCGGCCTATCTGAAGCGGGCGCGCGAATTGTGTTCGCAGTACGACGTGCACCTGATCGCCGATGAGATCGCGGTGGGCATGGGCAGAACGGGAACCCTGTTCGCCTGCGAGCAGGCAGACATCACCCCGGACTTTCTGCTGCTTTCCAAGGGTATCACCGGCGGCTACCTGCCCTTGTCGGTGGTGATGACGACGGACAATATCTACCAGGCCTTCTATGCCGACGAGACCGCGCGCGGCTTCCTGCATTCGCACTCTTATACCGGCAACCCGCTGGCCTGCCGTGCCGCGCTCGCCACGCTGGACATCTTTGCGCAGGACGATGTGCTGAGTACCAACCGCAGCAAGGCGGACTTCTTCAACCGCATCGCCCAACCGTTGCGTGAACATCCCAAGGTGAGGAACTTTCGCAACACCGGCATGGTCTGGGCATTCGAGGTCGATACGCCGCATGCCGATTTCGCGCAGCGCTGCTTCAGCCTCGGGCTTGCAGCACGAATTGTTGCTGCGCCCGATGGGCAACACGGTATATTTCATGCCGCCCTACGTCATTAGCGAAGACGAGATGCAACTGCTCGCCACCCGCACGCTGAAAGTGATCGATTCCCTGATATGAAACACCTTTACGCCGCACTACTGTTTTGCCTTGCTGCCAGCGCGCAGGCTGTATCGCTGCCCGCGACGGTCAGGCAGGAACTGAACAAGGCGGACATCCCGCAATCCAGCATCGCCGTTGAAGTGCGCGAGGTCGGCAGGCATGCTCCGCTTATCAGCATCAACAGCCAGCGTGCGATGAACCCGGCTTCGACCATGAAGCTGCTCACCACTTACGCCGCGCTGGACCTGCTCGGCCCGGCCTACACCTGGAAGACCGAAGCCTGGATCGACGGCGAGTTGAAAGACGGGGTCTTGAACGGCAATCTGATCCTCAAAGGATACGGCGATCCCAAATTCACCATCGAACAGTTCTGGCTGTGGTTGAGCGAACTGCGCGCACGCGGCCTGCGCGAGATACGCGGCGACCTGGTGCTGGATCGCAGTTACTACGACCTGCCAGCATACGACCCGGCGCAGTTCGACGCCGACCCGGTGCGCGCCTACAACGTCGGCCCCGATGCGCTGCTGATCAACTTCAACACCCTGCGCCTGCGCTACATGCCGGACGGCAACAGCCTGAGAGTCGTCAGCGAACCGCCGCTGGACGGCATTACGCTGGACAACCAACTGCTGCCCAACGGCGAGAAAGCGAACTGCGACAACTGGGACGATTTATTCTCTGTGCAACCGAACGGTGACAGCGTGGTGCTACAGGGCGACTATCCCGTCGAATGCGGCGAACGCGAGCAGAACCTCAGTGTGATGCCGCACACCCGTTATGTAGGAGCATTGTTCAGCGCTATCTGGAAAGAACTCGGCGGCACACTGCAAGGCAAAGAGCATGACGGCGAGGTCGGCAGCAATGCAATGCTTTTCTCCACCCACCGCTCCGAACCCTTGAGTTCCGTCATTCGCGACATCAACAAATACAGCAACAACGTCATGGCAAGACAACTGTTCCTGACCCTGGGCGGAGCGGGGCCGGCATTGGAAGATGCGGCACCCTCGGCAACAGGATTCAACACACACCCGCTCAACATCGAACGCAGCATATTTACCATGCAAAGTTGGCTGGCGCGCAACCGGCTGAACTTCAAAGAGGTGGTGCTGGAGAACGGTGCCGGACTCTCGCGCAAGGAACGCATCAGCGCCGCGCACATGGCAGAGTTATTGCAGAACGCCTTCAATCATCCGCTGAGCGCCGAACTGCAAGCTTCGCTGCCCATCCTCGGAATAGATGGCTCGGTGAAGAAACGCCTCAAGGAAAGCCCTGCTGCCGGACACGCCCACCTCAAGACCGGCACACTGGAAGGCGTGAAGACTATCGCCGGTTATGTGAAATCAAAGAGCGGCAAAGAATGGGTCGTCGTGTTCTTCATCAACCATGCTTATGCCAAACGCGGGCAGGATGCGCAGGACGCGCTGATCGAGTGGGTACAAAAACGCTAGATCACAACCCCAACTCGCCCCACATCGCATCCACCCTCGCTTTCACCGCAGCATCCATCACGATAGGCGTACCCCATTCGCGCTGCGTTTCGCCCGGCCATTTGTTGGTGGCATCCAGTCCCATCTTGCCGCCAAGGCCGGACACCGGACTGGCGAAGTCGAGGTAGTCGATCGGCGTGTTCTCCACCAGCAGAGTGTCGCGCACCGGGTCCATGCGCGTAGTGATCGCCCACATGACTTCTTTCCAGTCGCGTACGTCGATGTCGTTGTCCACCACGATGATGAACTTGGTGTACATGAACTGGCGCAAAAAACTCCAGATGCCGAACATCACGCGCTTGGCATGCCCGGCGTATTGCTTTTTGATGCTGACCACCGCCATGCGATACGAGCAACCTTCCGGCGGCAGATAGAAATCGGCGATCTCGGGGAACTGCTTTTGCAGCAGCGGCACGAACACCTCGTTCAGCGCCACGCCCAGCATCGCGGGCTCATCCGGCGGTTTGCCGGTATAGGTGGAATGATAGATCGGGTCTGAGCGCATGGTGATGCGCTCGATGGTGAACACCGGGAATTTGTCCTGCTCGTTGTAGTAGCCAGTGTGGTCGCCGTAAGGGCCTTCCAGCGCCGTCTCGTTCGGATGAATCACTCCTTCCAGCACGATCTCGGCGGAAGCGGGCACTTGCAGGTCGCTGCCGATGCACTTCACCAACTCGGTCTTGCTGCCGCGCAGCAATCCGGCGAATTGATATTCGCCCAAACTATCGGGCACAGGCGTGACTGCACCGAGGATGGTCGCCGGATCGGCGCCAATCACCACCGCGAGCGGGAACGGTTGTCCGGGATTTTTCTGGCAATGATCGCGAAAATCCAGCGCGCCGCCGCGGTGTGCCAGCCAGCGCATGATGACTTTGTTCGGCGCAATCACTTGCTGGCGATAGATGCCCAGATTCTGGCGCGGCTTGTTCGGCCCGCGCGTGACCACCAAGCCCCCAAGTGATGAGCGGCGCGACATCGCCCGGCCAGCAATGCTGGATCGGTAATTTGCCCAAGTCCACGTCCTTGCCTTCCCATACGATCTCTTGGCACGGCGCAGAAGACAGCACCTTGGGCGACATGGTGAGCACCTGCTTCAGTATCGGCCACTTCTCCCACGCGTCTTTTAATCCTTTGGGCGGCTCCGGTTCTTTCAGGTATGCAAGTAGCTTGCCCACTTCGCGCAATGCGCCGACACTTTCCTCGCCCATGCCCAGTGCCACACGGCGCGGCGTACCGAACAGGTTGGCGAGCACGTGCATCTTGTGCCCGACCACGTTCTCGAACAGCAGCGCCGGGCCTTGCGCACGCAGCACCCGGTCGCATATCTCGGTCATTTCCAGATGCGTGGAAACCGGCGCGGTCACGCGTTTGAGTTCGCCGATCTTTTCCAGCTGGGAAATAAAGTCGCGTAGGTCGTGATATTTCATCTGAAATAGATTGTGAGATTCAATTGATTTGGTTCCGCCAGCGAGTTCGACTACTTGGCCACGATGCGAATGACGCCGTTAGCAGAATCAGCCACGTACAGATTTGTGCCAACATTCACAACATCATGGGGGTTATTAAAACTAACCGCAATTCCAACACCATCCGCCATACCTGCCACGCCGTTGCCCGCCAGTGTGCTCACTTGAGCAGTAGCAATGGCAATTGCACGAACCCTGTTGCCTGAAGAGTCTGCAACATACAAGTTGGCTCCATTAGCGGTGATACCCATCGGATAATTAAAACTCGCCGCTGTGCCATTGCCGTCCGTGGAACCGGTCAAGCCGCTACCTGCCAATGTTGTAACTTGAGCAGTAGCAATCGCGATCTTGCGAATTTTGTTATTACCTGCATCTGAGACATACAAGTTGGTGCCATCGGTAGCAATGCCCGCAGGAAAGTGAAAATTTGCTGCAAAGCCAATGCCATCTACTGTCCCCATTGTGCCACTGCCTGCCAATGTAGATACTTGGCCGGTTGCAGTTACGACTTTGCGAATCATGTTATTGCCAATATCAGCCACATACAAATTGGGGCCAACTATGGCAATACCCAATGGATTCGCGAAACTCGCCATTGGACCAACCCCATCCGCCATACCCCGCACACCGCTCCCTGCCAGCGTTGTTACTTGGCCGCTCAATATATCTATCTTGCGTATCTTGTTATTAGCGGAATCCGCTACGTACAGATTGGCTCCATCGGTAGCCATGCCTATGGGTTCCCAGAAGCTGGCCGCCGTACCTGTCCCATCCACCGCACCTATCGCCCCACTGCCTGCCAGTATTGTTACTTGACCAGAGGCAATCGATACCTGGCAGAGCCTATTGTTTGCAGAGTCAGCAACATACAAATTTGTGCCATCAGTAGTGATTCCCATTGGAAAATTGAAATTCACCATATTGCCCGCGCTTCTTAGTGTAGTTACCGTCCCCGCAGCACCCGGCGTACCGCTTCTGCCAACAGTATTGCTGTTCCCGACGGTTCCAGCTCCTCCGCTCCCGCATGCGGAAAGCACTAGAGCAAACAAGCTCACTGCAAGATGAACGATTTTGTTGTTGATGCACATGTGCCCTCCGTAATTTGGACCAACCAAAGCAAACATAGCGAAGCCAGTCCAATCTTCACCATCATCTCGAACCAGATAAGGCGATCGGCCAACGAGCGGCGGAAAAATATGGACCGAGTTCGATCCCTGTGCTGCAACGTCGCTACTTCCGCAATAATTCCCCGTGCGCGCCCGGTGCCGCAATGCCTTTGCTCCGACTATGCCCCCCCTACATTCCTTCTGGCACTATCAGTAAAGGCACGGTGGCAATTCATCAATAAAACCTCGCCTCCCCCTCGGGTCGTGTCTTGAACCGCTTGTGCAGCCAGAAATATTGTTCCGGCATCTCGCGCACGCGGTCTTCGATGAAGGCGTTCATGCGGCGCGCATCGGCAATATCGTCGCCGCTCGGGTAGTTTTCCCATGCCGGATAGAACGTCAGCACATAGCCTTTACCACCCGGCAGCACGCGCGTGATGCCGGGCACGACTTTCGCACCGGTCATCTGCGCGATGCGCGGCACCGAAGTCATGGTCGCGGCAGGCACGCCAAAGAAGGGGATGAACGCGCCGTCTTTCACGCCCTGATCCTGATCGGGCGGATAGATGAATGGCATGCCCTTTCGCATGCCCTTGAGGATGGGGCGCAAGCCCTCCTGACGCGAATAAAGATGCTGGCTGCGAAAGCGAGCGCGCTTCTGCAATAGCAGTCCGGTCAAGTAGCGGTTCTTCTGGTTCGCATACATGCACACCGTGTCGGTATGCTGCGCAACCCACTGACCGCCCGCATCCATGCCGACGAAATGCGGCGTGAGCAGAATAGCTGGTTTTCCTTTAATCGCCTCGAAATGCTCGACACCCTCGACTCGTATCAGGCTGCGAATGCGCTCCGCGCTGGCCCACCACAGGATGCTGCGCTCGACGAGACCGCGACTGAACATCTTGAAGTGATCGCGCAATAGTTGTTTGCGCGCATCATCGCCAATGCCGGGAAAACACAGCTTCAGGTTGATCATGCCCACCCTGCGGCGTTCTGCCGCCAGCAGATAGAGCACCGAACCGAGACCGTTGCCGATGGCGACGATGGCGCGGAACGGCAGGAAATGGATCAACCATAAAATAAAAACGCCGAGGCGTGCCAGCATCAGTGCTCCTTGACTGCGTCCGGCGGCAGCGCGCCGCGCGGGACTTTGTAACGGTTATAACTCCACAGGTATTGCTCAGGGCAAATGCGTATCACTTTTTCCAGCGCTGCATTCATCTGTCCCGGAATGGAAGTGGCTGCATCGAAAGACAGCGGCGCGAAGTGCAGGACATACCCCTCGCCCTTGGGCAGACGCTCGCAGTGGCACATCACCACCGGTGCACCACTCGATTCCGTCAGTCGCCCGATCAAGGTCATGGTGTAGGCAGGACGCCCGAAGAACGGCACCCATTCGCCCTCGCCGTTGCCAGGCACCTGATCCGGCAGCACACCGATGAAATCACCGCGTTTGAGTGTCTTGAGCAATAGCCTTACGCCACCCAGATCAGCCGGTGCCAGCTTCATCTGCCCGCGCTCGCGCCCTTCGTGCATCAGCGTGTCCAGGAACTTCCAGCGTGGCGAACGGTACATGCTGGTCATCGGAAACCGCACGGCGATGTACAAGCCAATAACCTCGAAGCAGCCGAGATGCGGCGTCAGCATGATCACACCCTTGCCCTGCGCGCGCGCCGCTTCGACGTATTCCCAACCATGGCATTGCTTGATGCTGGCCACCACCTCGTCCAGCGGACGCCGCCACACCCAGGGCAACTCCATCACCCCCTTGCCTGCCTCGCGGATATTGGCGTGCCGCAATTTGCACAATTCGGATTCCGCAATTCCCAGCCCTGCTTGTTGCAGATTCTCGCGCAAACGCGCGGCATAACGGGAAGAAAGCAGATAGATCACCCAGCCGAGCAACGTGCCGAGCCGGTGCAATACCGACAGGGGCAAGCGTGCCAACACATCAAACAGAATAATCATTCAAGAAAAACCTATAAATCAACAAGGCGGGGATTTTGATATACTGCGCGCCCATTTAACTACTGAAGAAACAATCGGAGAGCCATGAGCGAATACTTTTTTACATCCGAATCCGTGTCCGAGGGCCATCCGGACAAGGTCGCCGACCAAATCTCCGACGCTATCGTTGACGCGATTCTAGCGCAGGACAAACATTCCCGCATCGCTGCCGAGACGCTGTGCAACACCGGACTGGTGGTTTTGGCCGGTGAGATCACCACCAGCGCCAACGTCGATTACATCCAGGTCGCACGCGACACCATCAAGCGCATCGGCTACGACAACACCGAATACGGCATCGACTATAAGGGTTGCGCCGTGCTGGTGGCTTACGACAAGCAAAGTCCGGACATCGCACAAGGCGTGAACAAGGCCTACGATGACGGCTTGGATCAGGGCGCGGGCGACCAGGGTTTGATGTTCGGTTACGCCTGCCGCGAAACCGATGTGCTGATGCCGCTGCCGATCTATCTGTCGCACCGCATCGTCGAGCGCCAGGCGCAATTGCGCCACGATGGACGCCTGCCTTGGCTGCGTCCCGATGCGAAGTCGCAAGTCACCATCAAGTATGTCGACAACAAACCTTTTTGCATCGACACCGTGGTGCTCTCCACCCAGCACGCACCCGAGATGACGCTGGAAGACATCCGCGAAGCCGCCATCGAAGAGATCATCAAACCGATATTGCCCAAGGAACTGATCAAGGGCGAGATCAAATATCTGGTGAACCCGACCGGACGCTTCGTCATCGGCGGCCCGCAAGGCGATTGCGGCCTGACCGGACGCAAGATCATCGTTGACACCTACGGCGGCGCAGCTCCGCACGGCGGCGGCGCGTTTTCCGGCAAGGATCCTTCCAAGGTGGACCGCTCTGCGGCTTACGCCGGACGTTATGTGGCAAAGAACATCGTCGCTGCCGGCCTGGCCGACAAGTGCCTGATCCAGATCTCTTACGCGATCGGCGTGGCGCAACCCACCAGCGTGATGGTTACCACCTACGGCACCGGCAAGATCTCCGACGAGAAGATCGCTGATCTGGTGAAACGTCACTTCGACCTGCGTCCGAAAGGCATCGTGCAGATGCTCGACCTGCTGCGCCCGATCTACCAGAAGACGGCGGCCTACGGCCACTTCGGTCGTGAAGAGCCAGAGTTCAAGTGGGAAAGCACGGATAAGGCGGCAGCTCTGCGAGCTGACGCTGGCCTGTAAGACCACGCCGAAGGCGCTGGTCCTTGCTTCGGCGCAGGCTCATATTCGCGTAGCGGATGTGAAGGATGCAGGGCTGTAAATTTTGTTTGTGTAGGAGCCAGTTTGCTGGCGCAATTTCAACATATTCGCCAGCAAGCTGGCTCCTACAATTCAGAATCAAGATTCACCCACCCTCCGAGGGGTGCTGCAGCGGGTCTGGACAACCAGTCCCCCGTCAGGCTCGGAGCCAGTGGTTCACCCGTTTCAACTGCACCCATTCATTAACTTTTTAGATGAATGGAGCAATCATGAACGCTGCCACAAAAGGTTTCACCGACTATATCGTCGCCGACATGTCCCTCGCCGCATGGGGACGCAAAGAACTGGCTATCGCCGAAATCGAAATGCCCGGCCTGATGGCCATCCGCAAGGAATACACCGCCAGCCAGCCGCTCAAAGGCGCACGCATCACCGGCTCGCTGCACATGACCATCCAGACCGGCGTGTTGATCGAGACACTGGTCGCACTGGGCGCAGAAGTGCGCTGGGCTTCCTGCAACATCTACTCGACACAGGATCACGCTGCTGCTGCCATCGCCGCAACCGGCACACCTGTGTTCGCCGTCAAAGGCGAAACGCTGACCGAATACTGGGACTACACCCACCGCATCTTTGAATGGGCGGACGGCGGATTGTCCAACATGATCCTGGACGACGGCGGCGATGCCACGCTGTTGCTGCATCTGGGCGCACGCGCCGAGAAAGACGCTTCCTTGCTGAACAACCCTAGCTCTGAAGAAGAGATCTGCTTGTTCAATTCGATCAAAGCCAAGCTGGCCACCGACAAGACCTGGTACTCCACCCGTCTCGCCGCAGTAAAGGGCGTGACCGAAGAGACCACCACCGGCGTGCATCGTTTGTATCAAATGCACGAACGCGGCGAACTGAAGTTCCCAGCCATCAACGTCAACGACTCCGTGACCAAGTCCAAGTTCGACAACCTGTACGGCTGCCGCGAATCGCTGGTGGACGGCATCAAGCGCGCCACTGACGTGATGATCGCCGGCAAGGTCGCCGTGATCATCGGTTACGGCGACGTGGGCAAAGGTTGTGCACAAGCCATGCGCGCGCTGTCAGCACAGGTCTGGGTGACCGAGATCGACCCGATCTGCGCACTGCAAGCCGCGATGGAAGGCTATCGCGTGGTCACCATGGAATACGCCGCATCACTCGGCGACATCTTCGTCACCACCACCGGCAACTTCCATGTGATCACCCACGACCACATGAAGAAGATGAAGAACCAGGCCATCGTGTGCAACATCGGCCACTTCGACAACGAGATCGACGTTGCCTCGCTCAAGCAATACAAGTGGGAAAACATCAAGCCGCAAGTCGATCACGTGATCTTCCCCGATGGCAAACGCATCCTGTTGCTGGCCGAAGGCCGTCTGGTGAATCTGGGTTGCGGCACCGGCCATCCGTCTTACGTGATGTCGTCCTCGTTCGCCAACCAGACCATCGCGCAGATCGAATTGTTCACCCGCACCAAGGAATATCCGATCGGCGTTTACACCCTGCCCAAGCATCTGGACGAGAAGGTTGCGCGTTTGCAACTGACCACTCTGAACGCGCAACTGAGCGAGCTGACCGACCAGCAGGCTGCCTACATCGGCGTACCCAAGGAAGGTCCGTACAAGGCCGACCACTACCGCTACTAAGCAACTTGATGCGGGTATGATAGCGAGGGGCGGACATCCAGTTCGCCCCTCTTAACTTTAAAAAAGGAAGGGCACCTCGAAAAGCCGTAGCGAGCAGTTTGAGTGCAAGGCGCACGGCGCGGAGAAACCGGAATGTACATGTAAGTACATGAGGATTTCGAGCACCGCGCAACGCGGCAATCAGACTGCGCAGTAGGTTTTGCGAGGTGAACCAAAATGCTGCTACGACTGCTGCTTATCTGGACATTGAACGCCCTCGCCCTGGTGGCGGTGGCGAACTTCGTGCCGGGCATCCACGTGGACGGATTCATGGCGGCGTTCATCGCGGCCTTCATCCTCGGCCTGGTCAACACGCTGATCCGTCCGATCTTTCTGGTGCTGACGTTGCCGGTCACCATGATCACGTTGGGACTGTTCATCTTCGTCATCAACGGCTTGATGTTCTGGTTCGCCGGTTCCATCCTGCGCGGATTCGTGGTCGATGGTTTCTGGTACGGCGTTTTGGGCGCAGTCCTGTACAGCATCTTTTCCTGGGCGCTGAGTTCAGCCGCCGCACAACTTCTTGTGAGTAAACATGGGAAACACGACAACACCGATTAGTTTTGAGTTTTATCCGCCGCAAACTCCGGAAGGCGTAGAGAAGCTGACTGCTGCGCGCCAGCGTCTGGCCGCGCTCAAACCGGAGTTCTTCTCCGTCACCTTCGGCGCGGGCGGCTCCACGCAAGACCGCACGCTGGAGACCATCAGGCAGATCCATGCCGAAGGTCACAACGCCACACCGCATCTGTCCTGCGTCGGTTCCACGCGCGACAACGTGCGCGCACTGCTGCTCGCCTACAAGGACATGGGCATCAAACGCATCGTCGCCCTGCGCGGCGACCTGCCTTCCGGCATGGGCAGCATCGGCGAGTTCCAGTACGCGAACGAACTGGTGTCGTTCATCCGCGCCGAGACCGGCGAGCACTTCCACATCGAAGTCGCGGCCTATCCCGAGTTCCATCCGCAAGCGAATTCCGCGCGCGAGGATATGCTCAACTTCAAGCGCAAGATGGACGCGGGCGCCAACTCCGCCATCACGCAATACTTCTACAACGCGGATGCTTACTTCCGCTTCGTCGATGAATGCCGCAAGCTCGGCGTCACCGCACCCATCGTGCCGGGCATCATGCCCATCGTGCGCTATTCGCAGCTCGCGCGCTTCTCCGACGCGTGCGGTGCCGAGATCCCGCGCTGGATGCGCAAGACGCTGGAAGGCTACGGCGACGACACCGAATCGGTACAGGCCTTCGGTCTGGATGTCGTCACGCAGCTGTGCGAGAAGCTCATCGCGGGCGGCGCACCGGCACTGCATTTCTACACGCTGAACCAGGCCAACGCTTCGCTGGAAATCCTGAAACGGCTGGGCTACCGATGAGCACCTTGCGCGCACCGGAACTGCTGCTGCCTGCCGGCACGCTCGACAAGATGCGCACCGCCTACGCCTACGGGGCGGACGCGGTGTACGCCGGGCAGCCGCGCTACAGCTTGCGTGCGCGCAACAACGAATTCAAGCTGGAAGAGCTGGGCATCGGCATCCAGGAAGCGCACGCGCTGGGCAAGAAACTGTTCGTCGCCAGCAACCTGATGCCGCACAACGCCAAGGTGAAGACCTACATGGCGGACATGGCAGCCGGTCATCGCGATGCAGCCGGACGCGCTGATCATGGCCGACCCCGGCCTCATCGCCATGGTGCGCGAACGCTGGCCGGAGATGCCGATACATCTTTCGGTGCAGGCCAACACCGTCAACTACGCGGCGGTGAAATTCTGGAAATCGCTCGGCCTGTCGCGCGTGATCCTGTCGCGCGAACTGTCGCTGGACGAGATCGAAGAGATACGCCAGCAATGCCCGGACATCGAACTCGAAGTGTTCATCCACGGCGCGCTGTGCATCGCCTATTCCGGGCGCTGCCTGCTCTCCGGCTACTTCAACCACCGCGACGCGAACCAGGGCACCTGCACCAATTCCTGCCGCTGGGATTACAAGGTGGACAACGCCGTTGAAGACGGCACGGGCGATATCGAAAAGATCGACTTCGATTTCGACAAGGCGCTGAGCGAAAGCCCGCTGTCCGATTGCGGCTCGCAACCGCGCCATCCGCTGGCGGACAAGGTGTATGTCATCTCGCGCCAAGACCATCCGGGCGAACTGATGCCGGTGCTGGAAGACGAGCACGGCACCTACATCATGAACTCCAAGGACCTGCGCGCAGTGGAGCATGTCGAGCGCCTGGTGAAGATCGGCATCGATTCGCTCAAGGTCGAAGGCCGCACCAAATCCATCTACTACGTGGCACGCACCGCGCAGGTGTATCGCCAGGCCATCGACGATGCGGTCAAAGGCCGTCCGTTCAATCTGGAACTGCTGGGCGCGCTGGATGCACTGGCGAATCGCGGCTACACCGACGGCTTCTACGAACGCCACCACACCCACGAACAGCAGAACTACATGCGCGGCCACTCCGAGAGTTTCCGCCAGCAATATGTCGGCGACATCGTGGCCTGCGCCAACGGCATGGCCGAGATCGACGTGAAGAACAAGTTCCAGGTCGGCGACAAACTGGAGATCATCCACCCCTCCGGCAATTACATCGTCGAGTTGAAAGAGATGAAGAGCCTCACAGGCGAAGCCATCACCGTCGCGCCGGGCAGCGGGCATCGCGTGCAGATACCGTTGCAGGGCGAGTTGGCCAAAGGGATGGTGGCACGGTTTCTGTAGGTGGGAAAAATAAGCGCCGTTGTCGTTATTGGGTGTTTGAATTAAGGATGACTTAAGGAATGCTTGCTATGATCTTTTCCAGCTTCTTTCAACCCGCCCACTATGCCATCTCGCATCATCTGCGCCCGTGGGCATGCAGCCACATCGGCAACACCGATTTGCCGTGCTCACACAACTAGTTATAGGAGATAAGCGATGAACTGGAAAAACACTGCAAGCCGCTACGGCTCACTTTCCATCGGCATCCACTGGCTGATGCTGCTGTTGTTCATCGCGGTGTATGCCAGCATCAATCTGCGCGAGTTGTACCCCAAAGGCAGCGACTTGCGCGAGGCGTTGAAGACCTGGCACTTCATGCTCGGCATGCTGGTTTTCGTGCTGGTCTGGCTGCGGCTGGCGGCGCGCCTGTCCGGCCCCACGCCCGGCATCCAGCCGGAGCCGCCGAGCTGGCAGCAGCTATCCGCCAAGCTGTTACATCTGGCGCTGTATGTGCTGATGATAGGCATGCCGCTGACGGGCTGGCTGCTGCTCAGTGCAAGCGGAAAGCCGATCCCGTTCTTCGGCCTGGAACTGCCCGCGCTGGTCGGCGCTGACAAAGACCTCGCAGACGCAGCTCAAAGAGCTGCATGAATTCGTCGGCACCACGGGGTATTACCTCATCGGCCTGCATGCGGCGGCGGCCTTGTACCATCACTACCTCAAGCGCGACAACACACTGACGCGCATGCTCCCCGGCCGCGACTGAGTCAGCGCAGACCCCGTGGACGGCTGAGGAACGGTGGCATGGTTTAGGTGATAGATATGAAACAGCATCACCATTCAATATCGATACGCCATGCAATTTGCTACCATGCCATCACTAGCATAGCTCGGGAATTGCCATGTGGTTAAACGGATCAGTGGGTAAGAAGCTTGGTTTTTTGATTTCAAGCGTACTGACAGCCACATTTATCCTGGCCACGATCTGGTTCGACGATTCCTCACATCGCAATCTTGAGAAATTCCTGCACCAGCAAGCCCGCGTGCTCTATCAGCAGGTCGTGATCACCCGCAGCTGGAATGCCTCGTACGGGGGTGTCTATGTGCGCAAGGCACCGGGGATGGAGACCAACAAGTATCTGTATGAGGTCGGCCCGGGACACGGCGAGAAAAGCAAGGTCGTGCCGGAGATCACCGATAAAAATGGCAATGTCTACACCCTGAAGAATCCCGCGCTGATGAGCCGCGAGTTATCGGAACTTACCAACAAGCATTCCGACATTCGCTTCCATCTGACCAGCCTGCGCACTATCAACCCCAACAATGCACCCGATGATTTCGAGACGCGCAGCCTGAAGCAGTTCGAGTCCGGCTCGAAGGAGACGTCCGAGTTCAGCCAGCAGGGCGGCAAGAGTTATTATCGTTTCATGGCACCGTTATACGTCGAGCAAGGCTGTTTGAGTTGTCACGGCTTTCAGGGATACAAAGTCGGGGATGTGCGCGGCGGGATAAGCCTGACCTTGCCGATGGACAGAGAATTGGAGCTACTGGCAGCCAGCCGCAACCGTTTCATCCTTGGCGCCGGGATGCTGTTCTTGCTGGTCATCGCCACCATCATCCTCGGTTCGCGCTATGTGGTGACCCGTCCGTTGCGCATCATGCAGCGTTTCTCCGCCAACATGGGAACTTCGCAGCAGCTTCCCGATTTTTTGATCAAGCGTCACGATGAGGTCGGCTTGTTGGCACAGGAGTTGACCAGTACCAATGCCACGCTTCTGCTCCAGCGAAAACAGATCGGTGAGCGCACGTTGAAACTGGAGCATGACAGCCACACGGATGCACTCACCAGTCTTTACAACCGGCGCTATCTCTTCTCGGAAGGCACGCGTTTGTACGAGCGCTGGCAACACGACGGAGTCAGCATTGCCCTGCTGATGATCGACATCGATCACTTCAAGCACATCAACGACAAATATGGCCATCAGGTCGGCGACGATGTGCTGGCAGAGGTGGCACGGGTACTCAAGCAGCAATGCCGCCCGTACGATCTGGTCGCGCGCTACGGCGGAGAGGAATTCGTGGTCATGCTGGAAGCCACCTCTTCCGGCAGCGGTGTCAGCACAGCACAACGGATTCGCCAGAACATCACCGACAACACTGTCAAGCTGGGACATAGAGAGCTGCATGTCACCGTCAGCATCGGCGTCGTCGAAGGAAACAATCTGGGGGATTTCGAATCAACCTTGCGCAAGGCGGATGCAGCCCTGTATCAAGCCAAGGAATCCGGCCGTAATCGCATCGTCACCCACGTCGAGAACGAGCTGTGATCGTCCGCACATACCTTGGGCAGATGTACATGACACGCTGAACGCCCGGGATTATCTATAATCCGCCCGTGAGCAAACATCGATGAAAATCGCGAGGCAATCGGGAAAATCATGAAGCTGAATTTCAAGACACTGGGCGTAGCTGCAATATGGTTCACATTGGCGGGCGCGCTTTTCTATTTCTTCAACACCAAGCTGAACCCGAACACTGCCGAGAAATTAAGCCAAGGGTCGGCGGTCGAACTCAAGCGTGACATCAGCGGACATTACCGCGCTGAAGCTTTCATCAACGGCGTGAAGACCCCGGTCCTGGTGGACACTGGCGCGACTGATGTTTCCATTTCGCGGAAGCTGGCAAACGAACTGGGCATCCAGAGCAATGCTGCCACCCGCACCCGGACTGCCAATGGCGAGGCAGTGGTGTACATGACCCGTCTGGCCAGCGTAAAACTTGGCGGGATAGAGGCCAGGGATGTGGCCGCGATCATCGCGAATGACCTTGGGGAGGACATGCTGCTCGGCATGTCGTTCCTGAACAGGATGGACGTGCGCCTATACAAAGGGACCATGACCATTCGCTCCATCGATAACTAAGCAGACTGGAAATCCCATGATATTTTCTTCCCTCTCCCAATCCCACCGCTACGCCGCGCTGCATCCGCTGTTCCCGCGTGCGTTCGACTACATCCGCAACACCGATCTGTTCGCACTCGCGCCGGGGCGCTACAACATCGTCGGCGACGACCTGATCGCCATCGTGGAGCAGGTGCCGGGGCGCACGCGCGAGATGGCCAAGCTGGAAGCGCATCGGCGTTACATCGACATTCAGCTGGTACTGGATGGCATAGACGAGATGGGCTGGAAGCCGCTGGCGGATTGCCACAATCCTGTGAGCGAGCACAGCATGGAGAAGGACATACGCTTCTTCCACGATGCTCCTGCGTCGTGGATCGCCACGCCACCCGAGCATTTCTGCATCTTCTTCCCGGAGGATGCACATGCGCCGCTGGTCGCGACCGGCAACATCCGCAAGGTGATCTTCAAGATCGCGGTGAATCCTGCGTAGAGGACACGGATGGGGATCAGTGGTGCTGCTTGCCGCTTAGCTTGCGCATCAATTCCATGGCTTCCTGCGGATTAAGTTCCTTCGGCTTTCCCTTCCTGAAGAACAGCCACAGCAGAGCACCGTTGACCAGGACGAAGATCACTTCCAGATACAGTATCGGCGTGATGATGGTGAGCATCGGTCCCGCCGAAAAGATGAAGTAGAAGCCCTGGAAGGTCGGCAGTATCGCCTTGGTGACCGCCAAGACGTGTTCGAATGGCGGGAACAGCAGGATCACCGTCAGATTGATCGCAACCATCAGCAAGACGGCGTTCTGAAAATTCAAACGCGGCTTGGCGTCGCGCAACAGCAGCCAGGCCACACCCACGTTCACCAGCAGCACCACCATTTCGAGGAACAGCACATCGGTATTGATGACTTCATTGCTGGCGCGGGCAAAAACAAAATTGAAGCCGGCGAAGATGAGCGCATTGGCATCGAGCAGCGATAAGGAATCGTAGGGCGGGAACAGCAGCAGAAAGACCGCGTTGCACAGCCCCACCCATATTGCGATCTTTTGATTGCGGTTCACATTACACCTCCGGCAAGCGTCAGGTGCAGGTGATGCTACAGCTAATCCATCAACCAAACAAACGCCGGCTATTCGGCCATGTCGAAGGCAATGTCGCCTTCTGCAATCGCGTCGCCCAGTTTCATGTTTTTGAAATCGAACAGGTTGCCGTCGAGCAGGTGTGAAGGTTTGACGTTCTGCATCGCGGTGAAGATGGTCTGGCTGCGCCCCGGATACTGGCGCTCCCAGTTGGTGAGCATCTCCTTGATGTTCTGGCGTTGCAGGTTCTCCTGCGAGCCGCACAGGTTGCACGGGATGATGGGGAACTCCATGCCGCGCGCATAGCGGGCGATGTCCTTCTCGGCGCAATAGGCCAGCGGACGGATCACGATGTGGTCGCCCTTGTCGGTGACCAGCTTGGGCGGCATCGCCTTCAGCTTGCCGCCGAAGAACATGTTGAGGAACAGCGTCTCCACCATGTCGTCGCGGTGGTGTCCCAGCGCGATCTTGTTCGCGCCCAGCTCGCCCGCCACCTTGTAGATGATGCCGCGGCGCAGGCGCGAACACAGCGAGCAGGTGGTCTTGCCCTCGGGGATCTTCGCCTTGACGATGGAGTAGGTGTCCTGCGTCTCGATGTGGAACTCCACGCCGAGGTTCTTCAGATAGTTCGGCAGCACATCGGCGGGAAAGCCCGGCTGCTTCTGGTCGAGGTTCATCGCCACGATCTTGAAATCGATGGGCGCGCGCTTGCGCAGCGTGAGCAGGATATCGAGCAGCGTGTAGGAATCCTTGCCGCCGGAGAGGCACACCATCACGGTGTCGCCGTCCTCGATCATGTTGAAGTCGCCGATGGCTTTGCCGACCGAACTCTCCAGCCGGCCCTTGAGGCGGTTGAAGTTGGTGGAGTGGTGTTCGAAATGGATGGGTTGGATGATGTCGTTCATTGGATTCTCAAAGATTGATGACTGCGACCGCCGTCCACCGCGATCACCTGCCCGGTGATGTAGGGCGCATCGGCGATCAGAAACTGCACTGTCTTGGCGATGTCGTCCGGCTCGCCTTCGCGCTTGAGCAGGGTATGCGCGATGATCTTGCGGCGCTGTTCTTCATCCTGCCACGCTGCATTTTCCGGCCACAGGCTGACGCCCGGTGCGACGCCGTTCACGCGTACCTGCGGCGCCAGCTCCTGCGCCAATGCGCGGGTCAGCCCGGCCAGCCCGGACTTGGCGACGTTGTACAGCAGATGTCCGTGCATCGGAAAATCGGCATGGATATCGACGATGTTGACGATGCAACCGTGGCGGCGGCGCAGTTCCGCTGCTGCCGCTTGCGCCAGGAACAGCGGCGCTTTCAGGTTGGTGCCGAGCAGATCGTTCCATTGCTGCTCGCTCACTTTGTCCAGCGGCGTGGGTAGAAACTGGAGGCATTGTTGACCAGCGCATCCAGCTGCCCGAACTGCCGCAACGTCTCTTCGACCACGCGCGACAAAGCCGATACGTCCAGCAGGTCGGCCTGCACCGTGCAGGCCGAATCGGCGCGCTTCTCGTTCAGCTCGGCACACAACGCCAGCGCGTCTTGCAGCGAGGCGCGGTAATGGATCGCCACGTTCGCACCCGCCGCGTGCAGACGGCGCACGATGGCCGCGCCGACGCGCTTTGCCCCGCCTGTCACCAATACCGTTTTGCCTTGCATCGCATTCCCCACTAAACTCGCGCAGCTTTTGATTTATCTTAAAACCCAAATTCTTGCCACAGAGATCACAGAGCACACAGAGAAAGTGTGGCTTATTGCAACTCGGCAATTTGAATGTCACTCGTGATACAACAATTTGGTTTTCTCTGTGATCTCTGTGTACTCTGTGGCTAACTGATTTTTTGAATTATACCCGACCATGTCCGCCAACCTGCCCGCCCCCTCACCCGAAGCCCTCGCCCACAGCGCGAAATTGTGCGAACTCATCCGCAACGATATTGCCGCCCAGGGCGGCTGGATACCGTTCTCGCGCTTCATGGAGCTGGCGCTGTACGCACCCGGACTGGGCTACTACACCGCAGGCGCGCGCAAGTTCGGCGAGGCGGGCGACTTCATCACCGCACCGGAACTGTCCATTCTGTTCGGCCGCACCGTGGCGCGGCAGCTGGTCGAGGTGATGCAGGCCAGCACGCCGCACATCCTCGAACTCGGCGCGGGCAGCGGCAAGCTGGCAGCTGGACATCCTGGGCGAACTGGAACGGCTGGATGCACTGCCGGAAAGCTATTCGATCCTCGAAGTGAGCGCCGACCTGCGCGAACGCCAGCAGGCGCTGGTACAAGGAAAAACTGCCGCATCTCGCCGCCCGCGTGCATTGGCTGGATGCCTTGCCGGAAAAGATCTCCGGCGCGGTCATCGGCAACGAGGTGCTGGATGCGCTGCCGGTGCATCTGCTGTATTGGTCGGATGGCAGCATCCTCGAACGCGGCGTATCCAGCAAAGATGACGCGTTCATCTGGCAGGACCGGCTGCCGGAGAATCCGGCGCTGCTTGCCATTGCGCAGAGCATCCAGGTGCCCGACGATTACCTGAGCGAAGTTTCACTCGCCGCGCGCGGCCTCGTCGCCAGCCTGTGCGAGCGCATGGACAAAGGCGCGCTGCTGTTCATCGATTACGGTTTCGGCGCACGCGAGTATTACCATCCGCAGCGCGCACGCGGCACGCTGATGTGCCACTACCGCCATCACTCGCACGATGACCCGTTCTATCTGCCGGGCCTGCAGGACATCACCGCGCATGTGGACTTCACCGCCATCGCCGAAACCGCCATCGACCACGGCGCGCACTTTCTGGGCTACACCTCGCAGGCGCATTTTCTGCTCAACAACGGTGTGACTGGATTATCTGGGCGAAGTCTCGCCGGAAGATGTGAAGGCCTATGCGCCGCTTTCCGCACAACTGCAAAAACTCACCAGCCCGGCAGAGATGGGCGAACTGTTCAAGGTGATCGCGCTGGGCAAGGACATGGACCAGCCGCTGGCGGGATTCTTGCGCGGCGACCTGTCGCGCCTGCTATAGCAAGTCTGCCAGCCGCTCGCGCAGCAGCGGCAACACCTCTTCCGCGAACCACGGGTTGCGCTTCAGCCACAACTGGTTGCGCGGGCTCGGATGCGGCATCGGCAAAAACTCCGGCAGGTAATCGCGGTAGTGACGCACCGTTTCGGTCAGCGTCTTCTGCGCATGCGTTCCCAGGTAATACGCCTGAGCATAACTGCCGATGAGCAGCGTGAGCCGGATGTTCGGCAGCGCCGCACGCAAGCGCGGATGCCACAGCGGTGCGCACTCCGGACGCGGCGGCAGATCGCCGCTGGGTCCTTTGCCGGGATAACAGAACCCGCTGGGGATGATGGCGATGCGCTTCTCGTCGTAGAAGGTGTCGCGCGACACCTGCATCCATTCGCGCAAACGGTCGCCGGAAGGATCGTTCCATGGAATGCCGGTCTCGTGCACCCGCCGCCCGGGCGCCTGCCCGACGAGCAGGATTGTTGCACTTGCGGCCGCACTCAGGATCGGTTTTGGCGGGAACGGCAGATGCGCGGCGCACACCTGGCAGGCGCGCACCTCGCGCAGCAAACTAGTCAGCGATTTTGTTGGCGATGACATTTTCGACGGCCATGATGCGCGCTTCGCGCACCTTGTCGGCGATCAGATTCTTGTCTGCACAGGCTTGTGCGATCTCGCCCGCATTCACCGCCCGTGCCGCTTGCGCACAACTCAGCAGGTAAGCCGTCTGCGGATAGGCATCGTGCTCGTGTCCGGTGCGTCCGCGCGCATCGGATTCGCAGGCTTGCAGGATGAGCGGGAAGCGCTCGGGTTTGCGCCAC
Source organism: uncultured beta proteobacterium (assembly GCA_963721375.1). GTDB lineage: Bacteria > Pseudomonadota > Gammaproteobacteria > Burkholderiales > Gallionellaceae > Sideroxyarcus. Next base: position 166,512 of record CAVRIW010000002.1, read on the forward strand.
AGGTCGCAGCTGTCGAACAGCTTGACGATGGTGTCGGCGCGCAGTTCCTTGGCGCGATGCACGTTGCCGTGATACTTCGCCACCAGCAACCCCAGGTCGCGGCATTCGCCGGGCACGCGCAGCCGCTCGCACACGCCCTTCAGCAGGTCCACGCTGCGCATCTCGTGGCCGATGTGGCGCGGCAAGATGTCGGCGGGCGTGGTGGCCTTGCCGAGGTCGTGCCCCAGTGCGGCGAAGCGCACCTCCAGCGCGTAGCCATGCTGCGCCGTGTCGTCCAGCACCAGCATGGCGTGGATGCCGCAGTCGATCTCCGGATGGTAGTGCGCCGTTTGCGGCACGCCGAACATGGCGTCCAGTTCCGGCAATATCTTCTTCAGCGCGCCGCATTCGCGCAGCGTGGTGAAGAAACGCGAGGGATGCTTTTCCATGAGGCCGCGCGCCAGTTCCTGCCACACGCGCTCGGCCACCAGCGCATCCACTTCGCCGTTTTCCACCATGGTCCGCATCAGCGCCAGCGTCTCCGGCGCGATGGAAAAACCGAAGCTCGCCACGAAGCGCGCCGCGCGCAGGATGCGCACCGGGTCTTCGGCGAAGGCAGCGCTCACATGGCGCAGCACGCCCGCCTTCAGGTCGGCCTGCCCGCCGTAGGGGTCGATGAGATTGCCGTCCGCATCCTGCGCGATGGCGTTGATGGTGAAGTCGCGGCGCAGCAGATCCTGCTCCAGCGTCACCTCCGGCGAGGCATACACGGTGAAGCCCTTGTAGCCCTGCGCCACCTTGCGCTCGGTGCGTGCCAGCGCGTACTCCTCGTGCGTCTCGGGATGCAGGAACACCGGGAAGTCGTTGCCCACCGGCTTGAAGCCGCGCGCCGCCATGTCCTCGGGTGTGCTGCCCACCACCACCCAGTCGTGATCCTGCACCGGCAAGCCGAGCAGCCGGTCGCGCACTGCACCGCCGACGCAATAGACGTTGAGGCCTTCACATTTCATCGTGGACGGCCTCCTGATTCTTCGGATTTCTGGCATCGATCACGCCCAGACGTTTCTTGAGCGAAACCGAAGTTTGGCCGAACAGCTTGGAGTAGTAGATGGTGTTGCTCATCACCTTCTTCACGTAATCGCGCGTCTCGTCGAACGGGATGGTCTCGGTATAGATCGCGCCTTCCATCGGCTCGTCACCACGCCACTTGCGCGCGCGCGACGGCCCGGCGTTATAGGCGGCGGAAGCCAGCACCGGATTGTCGCCGAACATGCTGTACACATTCTTCATGTAAAACGTGCCGAGCCGAAGATTCACATCCAGCTGGTGGATGAGCCCTTTGCGGTAACCCTTGAGGCCGATACGGCGCGCGGCCCAGCGCGCGGTCTCCGGCATGATCTGCATCAAGCCCGCAGCACCGACATCCGACTTGGCATGTTGGGCGAAACGGCTTTCCTGCCGCATCAAGCCATAGACCCAGGCCTCTTCCAGATTCTGTTCGCGCAGCGGCGCCTGCATGGCCTCGCGGTAAGGCGCCGGATAACGCAGATTGAAGTCATGCAATTCGACCGTACGATTGGCGGCATTGATCGAGCGGTCATACATCTCGTTGCGGCTCGCCACTGCGGAAGCCACCAGCAACTCGCGGTCGTTCATGCCGCGCAGTACCCAATCCCATTCTTTGGATGCTTCCACACGCAAGCCCATGCGATACAACATCAGCGTGCGCTGCACATCCGGGCGCGCCTGCATCGCCTCCACCTCGGTCACGCTCGGCTGAAACAAGGCCGAGAACATGCCAGCAGCAGGCGCGGCACCCAGCTCCTCGCCGGCAAGCTGTCCGTAGAAATTGTATTCGCGGCTGAGCGGCACGAGCAGCTCCTCGGCATCCGCTTCGCGCCCGAGCTCCTTCAGCGCACGCGCCTTCCAATAACGCCAGGTGCCATCGTTCTGCTGCTGCGGGCTCATCGCGGTGATGCTCGCCCACACCTCGTGCCAATTCTGCGCGCGCATCGCGGCGCGCGTGCGCCAGGCCAATTGCTGCTCGCCGAGTGCAGTCTCCCCGGTTTCCGCATACCAGCCCAGCGCGCGCGGGTCATGCGCGCGCGCCGCCACATACGCCAAACGTGCAAAGAAATATTGGCGCTCGGTGTCGGTGAAATTTGCGGCGATCTTTTCCCATTCTGCATAGGCGATATTCACCGATTGCTTGGTCAGTCGTTGCAGGGCGAACAAAGCCACCCTGCGCCGCCCGTTCCCCGCCAGGGCAAACACCGTCTTGCTCAGGTAGCGTTGCGGATTCCTGGCCGCCGCATCCAGTTCCTTGACGGGCAACTTCTCTTCGTCGGGCAAATGACGCAGCAGCTTTTTCGCCAGCGTCGTGTTGCCTTCATCCAGCGTCAGCTGAATGCGTTGCAGCACGTCTTGCGTGGTGATGATGTCGCTCTTGATCGCCGCCTCGAACAGCACGTTGCAACTGTCCGGCAGCGCGGTGCCGACCAGCCACAATTTGCGCGCCTCGCGCAATGCGCCCTCTTCATCCGTCTTGCGCTGCCATTGCAGTGCAAAGCAAGTCAGCTCCGCATCGGTGTTGATGAGGTTCGGATATTCTCCGGCGAACTCGTCCCAGCGCTTGCTTCATCGCCAGATGCTTCAGCCACTCGCCGCGAAACTGGTCGATGATGGGCGTGTCTTCTTCCCGCGCCAGGAAGGCCTTGATCGGCGCGATACTCTTGGCATCCCAGCGCAGACGCAACTGGTAGTAGGTGACGTAGGGTTCCAGCGGGGAATCTTCCAAACGGGCAGCCAGCGTCGCCAGGCGCGCACTGTTCCCGGCACGGAACGCATCGCGGGCTGACAGAAAGTCACTGTCTTGATCCGCCCAAGACACCGACGGGATAAACAGCAGAAAGTACAAGAAAAACTTCATGGAGCGAACATCAGGATGAAACGAGGGAAAGGATAACACAGCGCGCATTCCCTCACGCCCGGCAAATACCCCGGACGCGGCACGGGAAATGGCTTGCGCCTCCCGTGCCAGTGGCATAGCAGCGGTTATTGCAGCAAATCTAATGCAGCTTGGAACGCACCAGCTCGATATGGCTGCGCAGCTCGTACAGATGGCTGGCGAACGCCACCGGCAGGTGCAGATGGTTGACCCGGTTCTCGATGGCATCGAGTTCCTTGCGGAAGGCCGACAGTTCGAGCGGCGGCTGCGCATTGCGCAACTGCATCTCCAGAAAGCGCAGCTCGCCATACAGCTTGTAGATGCGCGACTTGATCAGCCAGGTGTAGACGGCCGGCACGATGCGGCTGAGCGGGATGGCCAGCGCCGCCAGCGGCAGCAGGATGATGAGCACGCGGTTGACGAAGGTCGCCGCCCAGAACGGCAGGTAGCGGTCGAGGAAGGGCGGGCCGGACTCATAGAAATGCTTGGCCTGGCTGCTCATCTCGAAATCCGTGTCCTTGTCGGACGGGAACTCGTGCTCGCGCTGCAACATGCCCGCCCCGCTGTGGACGCGCGAGATCACCTTGAGCACCAGATACACCAGCGCCGGATGCATGTCGTCGCGCGCCACCAGCGTGACGGTGGGCGCCAGCAGATGCACCTCGTGCGGCGGAATGTTGGATTCCAGATTCAGCGCCCCTTCGGGCAACACCAGATGGTGCAGGAAATTGAACTGCCGCGAATACGCCTCGGCCTCGTCCAGATCGGCCAGCGTCACGTGCGGCAGCGCCGCCAGCTCCTGTATCAACGGCGTGGTCGGCACACCGGAGATGAACACCACATCCACCTTGCCGTGGCGCAACGCCTCTTCCGCATCTTCATCGCCGATCTCCAGCAGCTTGCTGTTCTGCGCCGTCACGCCCGCCGCATTCAACAGCAACTGCGACAGGATATGGGTGCCGCTGCCCGCCCGTCCCACTGCGATGCGCTTGCCCTTCAGCGCGGACAGATGCGACACCTGGCGCTGGTTCTTGCAGAATATCCACAGCGGCTCGTAATACAGACTGCCCAGCGAGACCACGCCGACACCGGATTCCGAACTCGCCACACCGCCCGGCAGAAAGGCCATGTCCACGCTGGCATCCGCTTTGCGCAACTCGCCCAGACTCTGCAGCGGCCCTGCGGATTCGCGTATCTCCAGCGCCACGCCCTCTTGCTTGAGCAGCACCTCATACAGGCGCGCATAAGCCTCGAAATTGCCGTCCTGCTTGCTGACGGAGATGACGATCTTCTTGGGCGGAGCCGGATCGATCAACCAATACCCGGCAGCGGCGATGAGCAACAGCGCGACCAGATACGGCAGCGCCGCCTTGAACGCCTCCAGCGGCAAGGACACGCGCGCGTCCTCACGCTCTTCTTCGGTATAGGTTTCTTTGTTCGTCGTCATCGGATTGAGTTAGTGTCGGAGTGAGTCACTTTGATCGTGCGAAGTTTCGCTCATGCTTAATCCGCGCAATCAGTATTTGAGATATGACCCCAGTTGTCCTGGGCAATACAGGGCAACAGCTTAAAGTAAAAAACCGCCGAGCTATCTCTAGCGCCAGCGGATAGGTTTTCTTCAAAAAAAGATGATTTATTCAAACAATCTTCAAGTTGCTAAATTGGTTATTCAAAATAACCAAGCAGCTTTGACTCCAAGCGCCGTCATCTTTGATGCTGGCTGAAACCATCCAAGAGTCCCCGACGTTCTGCTTTGCCCAAATCGCCAACCATCGTAATAAGCAGCCAAGTTAAAGTTTGACCCGACTTTGTAACTCACTTCCAAATAGGGTGTCGTACTGGTTCCAGGATGGATCGTGCCTTGAGCGTAGGGAAGTGTTTCATCGTTTTTGATTGTGCGTTTCACCCCCCCAGCAATATTAACTCTATCAGTTAAGTTTGCTGCAACACCTAGGCGCATGAAACAATATGCCATATTCTTCAGTGTATCCCTGCACAAATGCACCAGTAGCTGTACTGCCATCCCCAATTGACCTATTCCAATAGTCATAACCCAATCCTGTTATAAGAGCCAAAGAACCAGTTGGTATGACCCCCCTTAATTCATTCACCATTCCGACATAGCTCGAAGATGTTGGTGATGGAACACCACCTCCAATCGTTATAGTGCTGTAATCTACTGTTCCGCCGTAAATTTTACCTATGTACGCAAAATATGGATTGCCACTTTCTGAGCTTGGCGCCCAGCCTAAATGAAGTGCAATCCGGCTACCGTTTTCCTTCGGCTTAAAAGCACTGCCAGTAATTGTTTCCTCCCAAGTATATGCCTCAAAACCAACTCCAACCTGCCAACCTGATGGTGTAGCTGACAATGCTGCTGTAGAAAAAACAGAGAAGAACAAAGCAATATAAGGCTGGAATGGTTTCACGCTTTTCTCCAATTCAATTATTGATTAGCAACGCACAAACCATATTCTTCTCTAACCCTCTGGTCAATGAGGGAAGGTATCTATACCACCTAGTCGAGCCGATGCCCATTGAACGCAATAGAGCTAAACTCAAATAGATTGCCGTGCTCGATTTGATAAGTCGTTGCGTGCACGAAGTAGGCACAGAGATTTTTAGATGACCCTGTGACCACAAGTTGCATGGCCACAAGTCTAAATTTGGGCGCCGGCGCGGCACCGATGGGAACTTATCTTGCCGCGAATCAGCTCGCCCGTAGTGAAACTTGGGCTGTCTTGAGCATCATGCTTCTTGCTTATTTCAATTGCGCGATCGCAGCCTGTGCGTCGGATGCAAGCGGGCTTGCCGGGTAATCCTTCAGGAACTTGTTGAACGCATCTTTTGCTTCGCTGTTCTTGCTGGCTTCGAAAAGCGCCACGGCATTCTTGAATGCGGTCAGCTCTTCGTTATCGAGTTCGTGCAACGCCTCACCTTTCCAGTAAAGATCGTCGGAATCTGCAAGTGCACCACGGACACCCCCGGCTGCCGTTGTAGCGGACATCTTCTTTTTGGGTGTGATGTTCTCGACCTTCTTTCTGATAGACGACCAGAAAGACTCTTCGGCAAAGGCCTGGATGGGCAATATCAGGAGCAGGCAAACAGCGATAGTTTTTTTCATGATTCCTCGCAATGTGAAGAGCGGCAAGAATTTGCTTACCATCGAAACGTCACGCGAGGGCGCTAAAATCATGTCGGCGGCGATAGGCGAAGTCGCGACCACCGGACTAACATGTGCATTGCTCTACCAACAGAGAGACCAACGCGAAACTGGAGCGGAAAAGAGACCGAACCGGCGCGACCAGTACCTTCAAGGGACCGCTCTACGAAGGGGAGCTATCCCGCGTACAAAATCAGAAGATGCAAGGCGATCATCCGGGAAAGCGTTACCCATGCGGCGGGGCTCAAGCATCATCGTGTAAACTTGGAAATGGTGCGCTCGGCGGGAGTCGAACCCACGACCCTTGGCTTCGGAAACCAATACTCTATCCAGCTGAGCTACGAGCGCGTTTTTAAGAGGTGCGGAGGATAGCGGCTTTTAGCCGCGCAGTCCAATAACGATCAGCCCGGGAAACACGCCAAATTCTGTGCATGGCACACGTAAGCCTTGGCGACTATCAGCGCGATCCACAGCCAGAACAGGATGAAGAAGCTGACCAGGCCGAGGTATTGGTCGGCGATGAACCTGGGGGTGATGGCACGGGCGATCTTGATGATCGGTGCGGTGACCACCCGGAACAGGCGATAGGCGAAATTCTCCTGGCGCGCCTTGCCGGACAGGACTGCGATCACGCCCTGTGCCAGCAGCGACATGGCGGCGATCTCGACCAGCGCTTTCAAGACGCTGACGATGAACAATTCGGGAGAGGTCATGCTGTCGATATGGGAATGCGCGGGTCAGGATTTTATCACTGCGTGGCGGCGAGGTTGACTGCTACTGTCTGACCGTTTCCACACCGCTGTCACCTTCCAGATTGGGATAGCGCACATGGTCGACCAGGTCCTGTATCTGTTTGTCCGGTGCGGCGGTCAGCAGGCTGCCGACGATCACGCCGATGAATCCGGTCAGCATGCCGAATATCCCCGCAGAGATCGGGTTGATGTCCCACCACAGCGGCGCATTCACGCCGAAGAAGGGATAGGTGATGTACATGTAGAACATGCACATCGCCAGACCGCTCACCATGCCGAGGATCGCGCCCGGTCTTGTTGGCACGCTTCCAGAATACGCCCAGTGCCAGGGCGGGAAAGAACGAGGAAGCGGCCAGCGAGAATGCGGCGCCGACCAGGAACAGGATATCGCCCGGCTTGAGCGAGGTGATGTAGGCCGCGAACACCGCCACGCCCAGCAGCAAGGCCTTGGCGATGAACAGACGGCGGCCTGTCGGCGCACGCGGGTCGATCATCTTGTAGTACACGTCATGCGACAGCGAGTTGGAGATGGTCAGCATCAGGCCGTCCGCCGTGGACAGCGCGGCGGCCAGGCCGCCCGCCGCCACCAGCGCGGTGACCACATAGGGCAGGCCCGCGATCTCCGGTGTCGCCAGCACGATCAGGTCGCCGCCTATGGTGACCTCGGCCAGCTGCACGATGCCGTCCTTGTTGATGTCGGTGACGCTCATCAGCGTCTTGTCCACCGAGGCCCAGGCCGAGACCCAGCTCGGCAATTCGGAAAAGCTGGAGCCCACCAGCAGGGTGTACACGTCGTACTTGGCCAGCACCGCCAGCGCGGGTGCGGTGATGTAGAGCAGGGAGATGAAGAGCAGCGACCAGAACACCGACTGTCTTGCCTCTTTCACCGTCGGTGTGGTGTAGAAACGCATCAGGATATGCGGCAGCGCAGCGGTACCCACCATCAGGCACAACACCAGTGCCAGGAAGTTCTTGCGCTTCTTGTCGCGCGTCGCTTCATCGGGGCCGGCGAAAGGTTCGGCATGAGCAGCGACCGGACCGGACTTGGCCCGGTCCGCCTCGGCGGCGATATGCCATGCACTGCGGGCAGCGGCGACAGTAGGCGGGAACTCGGCCAAGGCTTGGTCGGCCGCGGCGATCGCCTTGGGATCCGCATCTCGTCTGGCCTTCAGGTCAGCGGCCGCTTTGACCAGCCTGGCTTTTTCTGCCGCGAGATAGGCCTCACCTCCGGTTTCCAGCGCTTGCAGTTGGGCTTCGTGCTCGGATTGTCTCTGTTTGAACACGGCGCGCACTTCCGCCTCGCTCGCACCTTCCGGTGTGGCCGGATCGTTCAGTACCTGTTCGCGCGCCGTGACTTTTTCCAGCACGTATCCGTAGGCGATCTGCGGCACCGGATTGCCGGTGTGTTTCACCGACAGCCAGATCACCGGGATCATGTAGGCCACGATCAGGATCACGTATTGCGCCACCTGCGTCCAGGTCACGGCGCGCATGCCGCCCAGGAAAGAGCACACCAGGATGCTGCCCAGGCCGACGAACACGCCCACCCCGAAATCCAGCCCGGTGAAACGGCTGGTGATCAGCCCCACGCCGTAGATCTGCGCGATCACATAGGTGAACGAGCACAGGATGGCCGCGAACACGCCGATGGAGCGAGGGATGCTGCCGCCGTAACGCGCGCCGAGAAAATCCGGGATAGTGAACTGTCCGAACTTGCGCAGATAGGGCGCCAGCAGCAAGGCCACCAGCACGAAGCCGCCGGTCCATCCCAGCACGAAGGCCAGACCGTCGTAGCCGGACAGGTACAAGGTGCCCGCCAGGCCGATGAAGCTGGCGGCCGACATCCAGTCCGCGCCCACCGCCATGCCGTTGAAGAAGGCCGGCACGCGCCGTCCGGCCACATAATATTCGGAGACATCCGAGGTCCGGGACAGGATGCCTATCCCCGCGTACAGCGATACCGTCACGCCAAGGAAGAGGTAACCCAGTACCTTGTTGGGCACCCCCATCTGCTCGAGGATGGACAGCAACACGATGAAACCGATAAAGCCGCCCGTGTAGAGCGCGTAGTAGCGTTTGAGTTGCGAGACGAAGCGCGATTGGGTCCGGACTGCCATCACTCATCCCCTTCCTGCACACCGTACTCGCGATCCAGCTTGTCCATGCGGTAAGCGTAATAGCCGACCAGGATCACGTAGATCAGCAGCGCCCCCTGTGCCCCCATGTAGAACGAGAACGGGAAGCCAAGCACAGTGATGGATTGCAGCTCGCGCGCGAACCAGCCGACAACGAAGGTGACCACAAACCAGATCACCAGCAAGACTCCGGTGAGTCGCAGGTTCTTCTGCCAATATTGTTTGTGCTTCTCGGTGAGTTGCATGTTTTCTCTGTCAGTTAAAACACATCCGGCTGGCCTGTGACTTGGACAATTAACCTCTTCCACTTAGAATGCCTTTGCAAAGGCCGATATGATACTTCCGTATTTATCTGCTCCACGCCAGGAACTTAACCCTCATTCCTTACACGGTGCTTACACAACCATGCGCATCCTGATCGCCGAAGACGACGAAGTGCTGGCCGATGGCCTGTGCAATTCCATGCGCCACTCCGGCTATGCTGTGGACCATGTTAAGGACGGGCAGGCGGCCAAGCTGATCCTCAGCGGCGAACAGCCTTTCGATCTGGTGATACTCGACCTGGGCTTGCCCAAGGTGGACGGCTTCAACGTGCTGCGCAGCCTGCGCGAAAAGAACAAGCAAGTGCCCGTGATCATTCTCACCGCGCGCGATGCCGAAGGCGACCGCGTCAAGGGACTCGATCTGGGCGCGGACGACTACATGATCAAGCCGTTCAGCCTGCCGGAGTTGGAAGCCCGCGTCCGCGCGCTGATACGCCGCGGGCAATGCGGGGTGAATCCAGTCTACAGCTGCGGCTCGCTGACGTTCGACAGCGTGGGCCGGCGCGCCACGATCAACGGCGCCCCGCTGGAGCTCACCACGCGCGAACTGAGCGTGCTGGAAGCGCTGATGCTGCGCACCGGCTGGGTGGTCAGCAAGGAGCAACTGCTGGAGCGGCTCTACAGCTATTCGGAAGAGGCCAGCAGCAATGCCATCGAGGTGTACATCCATCGCCTGCGCAAGAAGGTAGAGCCGGCGGGAGTGACCATACGCACCATACGCGGCCTGGGTTACGTCATCGACAACCTGCCTGCCTCCACTACCTAGCAGTCATCCATCAACCCGTAACACCCTGCGAGCAACGTAAGGAGCGTCTTGGAAAAAAACAACATCCGTTCCCTGCGCAGCTACCTCATGCAGAGGTTGATGATCTCGCTCTACCTGCTGTGGCTGGTCAGCACCGTCGTCGGCTACTTCGCCACCATCAACTATGCCAACCAGCCCTACGACCTGGTGTTGCTGCAGCGTGCCCACGCAGTAGCGGAGCAGCTCAAGCTGGGCACCGGCCATGAGCAGCTGGATGTGGAGCCCCCTCTTCCCGACGGTTCCGACCCCGGCATGCCGGACCGCGTGCTCTATACCGTCACCGACAGCGAAGGCAGGAAGCTCGCCGGCAACGGCAACACCCTGCGCCCGCTTTCCTACCGGCGCGGCAGGCCGGGTCCCTTGTTCAGCAACGGCGAACGCGAGGGACAGAAGACGCGCATGGTCAGCCTGATCTACACCTCCAACGGCACGCTGCTGCAACTGCATGTCTCCGAAACCACGCAACAACGGCAGGCCCTGATACGCGGCATCCTGGCCAATATCGTCATTCCGCAATTGTTGCTGACCCTGATCGCCCTCGCCGTGGTCTGGTACGGTTTGAAGCAAGGCCTGCGTCCGCTGGAGCGACTGCGTCGCGAAGTCCTGAACCGGAAACGCGACGACCTGAGCCTGCTCGATGGCAGCAAGGCGCCCGCCGAAGTGCGTCCGCTGCTCGATGCCGTCAACGATCTGCTGCTGCGGCTGAAGCAAGTGATGGCGGCGCAGCAACGCTTCGTGGCCGACGCGGCACACCAGTTGCGCACCCCGTTCGCCGGCCTGAAGACCCAATCCGAGCTCGCATTGCGCACCAACGACCCGCAACAGAAACAGCACGCGCTGCAGCATATCCACACCAGCACGCAACACGGCATCCGTCTGGTCAATCAGCTGCTGGCGCTGGCGCGCAATGAGCCGGGCGGACTGAGCACCAACAATTTCACCGCCATCAACCTCAACCAGTTGGCGCAGGAGTGCACGGTCAACTGGGTGCAGATGGCACTGGAAAAGAACATCGACATCGGCTTTGAGGGTGCGCCTGTGGCGGCAGAGATAAAGGGGGACGCAAACAGCCTGATGGAGATGCTGAACAACCTGATCGACAACGCCATCCGCTACACCCCTGCGGGCGGACACATCACCGTGAGTGTCAGCACATCGCCGCGCAGTGCAGAACTCCGCGTGGAGGACAATGGCCCCGGCATCGACCCGCAACACCGCGAGCGCGTGTTCGAACGTTTCTACCGCATCCTGGGCAGCGGCCAGAGCGGCAGCGGACTGGGGCTGGCTATCGTCGCCGAAGTCGCCAAGCGCCATAACGCCAAGCTCAAACTGGATGCGGGCAGCGGCGGCAAGGGAACGCTGATCAGCGTACGTTTCCCACGTCGCTCACCTGATCACGCAAACTGAGCTTCCGCTCGGGCAGGCTGGCTTCGTGTGATGCCGGATGCCCGTCTCCATATCGAGCGCCGCGAATCTCTGCACGAATACTGCATACTTTTGCCCATTGTGCGGCATGGATGCCGGACAAATAATGCCGCTGCGTATCCCGCATAACTGATGGAGGCTCAAATGAGTGACATCTCTCGCTTGCTGGCTGAACAACATATCAGGGAATCCGACATGCGCTTGCAGCACGTCGACGAGCTATTGGTGTACGCAGAAAAGGAATTGGCGCGAAGCAGCAGGGAAGCCGAAACCAGAGAGTTACTGGCAAGGATTAAGGAAGAGCGCGACAAGCTCGCGGGCTGGCTGGAAGAAAACAGGCGTCGGCCTCTCGAGACCTGGAGGAAAGATGAACTCATGCGGTCCGGGCCGATGAGGATATGGGATGCCATTGCCCAACAGATAGAGAAATTGGTGGAGCGTATTGAACGTTGACCAGTTGTTCCTGGGGCGTCAAAAGGAAATCGATGCGCAAGCTGACTGATTATGTCGAGATAGCCGCAGCGGAATATTTGCAGGAGACCGGCAAGGACGAACTGGATTCGCTCTGGATCGCGGAATTTTTCCAGGACTGTGGTGTGCTGGATGATTATCCGACCCAGGACCTGGTCGGTTTCTTCGCATTGGTGCAGAAAGCGCTGACGCTGGAAGTCGAAAGGACCGAAAAGCGGGCACGCATGCAACAGGATCAATCCCGCCGTTCAACAAAGCGCCAGCCGTAATGAAACATTCGTTTGCATCCCACAACCCAGAGTATTCCGGATCGGTCACTTAAGCAGGATTATCCTCACCGATACTCAGGAAGCGGAGTCGCGCTTCTTTTCTTAGCGTCAGGGAATAGTCCTTCAGTGGCTGCATGCCGCCTTGCGGCAGGCTGGCGGCAATGTCGGCGATGCGCCGGTTACTTCCGGCCAGCACCAGGTCGGGCGCCAGCTCAGAACAGCGGAATTGCCAGGAAAGGCCGTTCCAGATCTCCGGGTCCGGCAGCTTGATGCCGCCCTCATCCATCGACCAGGTCGTCCGTAGACAATCAAGTCGAGGTCTATCGTGCGCGGAGCAAATTTGTCGTCGCCGCGTAGTCGCCCGAGGCTGTCTTCGATGGGGCGCAATATGCCGTGCTTCAGGTCCAGCGGCGGCATTCCGGTTTCGATCTCCACCACGCAATTGTAATAAGGCGGCTGCGCTGGTTGGTCGACGCATCAGGACGGTCGAGCGCATCGGTGCGATAGACCATGGATATGCCGAGCAAGGCGCACCTGCCGCTCGCGAGGCTGCGGATCGCAAGCCGCGACATTGGCCGCAGGGTCGATATTCGATCCGATGGCGATATATGCGTGTCGTCATGGCTCTCAGCGCCTGCGGGTGATTTCCACCGCCACGCTTCTGGCGAAGCGCAGCGCATTCGGCTTTTCCACGCGCACCTCAACCTGCCGCACGCCCGGCTGATCGAGGCACAGCTCCGCGACGGCATCCGCCAGCGCCTCTTCCAGGAAGTAATGGGAGTTTTCCACCATGGCGAGTATGCGCTTCTTGAGCGCGCGATAATCCACGGTATCCTCGATGCGGTCGCTCTTGCCCGCCTTGCGCAGATCGGTGTAGATCACCAGGTTGATCACCACATCCTGCTTTTCACGGCGCTCACTTTCGTTGATGCCCAGTATGCAGCGCACGAGCAGGTCGCAAATGCGGATGCGGTCCATAACGTCCTTTCTCGTTTTTTCCGAGTTACCTGCAGCGAAACTCAACCACGCGCATGTAACGCTAACCATCCGTTCTCTCCTAATCAATAAGCACAACGCCCCAGATAGGCGCACTCGTTCCCTGCTTTTCGCCGCACAATAAAAAACCCCGCCGATGAAGGCGGGGTTCAGGTGATGCCTAACTACGATTGCTTTAG
>CAVRIW010000003.1:0-306546 GCA_963721375.1 uncultured beta proteobacterium
ACTTATTAAGTATTCTTGCATTGCGCCAAACGCACACGTTCTTAATCTTCTATATATGGGCATTAATTTTACTGTCAGGGAACTTTCATGGCTGCTCAGGTGACTACGTCGCCCACCTGGTATTGGCTACCACGGCATTACATACTTAAAGATGAATCGATTGCTGCGCTCACTGACCATATTAATTTTTGCTCTGCTTCAATGCATCGCACCGCTTGTTCACGCTCATATTGACGGTCAACAATCGGACGCAACCATCCTTGCGCAAGACGTCTCTCACCCGAACACCGCTGACACCCTCGATCATTGCCTTGCAGAACAAGGCGAATCCACAACCATTATTCTGCCGCAGGAATACCAGCGTGATGGCAAGCCCACTATTTCGAATACACTGTCAGTGTTTACGCGCCCGAACCCATGGGTGTTTTTTAGTCCTCGCTTCGCTCTTGCACCACCCACCCACTCCAATGCAACGTTGTTTCGCACCCCTCCAGCACAAGCACCACCACTTTCGCACAGCCTCACTGCTTAATCATAAGCAGCAATACTTCAGTAGTTAAATTAGAATCCCAAGAAAGCTCAACAGAGCCGGGGTAATGTTCTGGAAAATATGGCAATGAAAAAAATCTATTTGTTAATGCTGGTTGCGCTGCAACTGACTCAAGCCGCTGTCGCTCAAGACATAGCGCTCACTGACGTTCAATTAAAAAAATTAGGGATTTCTATCGCCCCGCTCCCCCCCAAGCAACAAGGCGAGCTATCAGGCATGCCTGCCCAGGTCGTCATCCCTGGAAATCAACTGTTCACTGTCAGCACGCCATTGGCTGCCATGGTGGAACAGACGCTGGTAGGCGTGGGCGATTCAGTGAGCAAAGGCCAAGTGCTGGCTACGTTGCAAAGCCCCGCTCTGGCAGAAGCGCAGCGCGGGCTATTGCAGGCATATACTCAATCTCAGCTCGCCAAAGAAAACCTGATGCGGGACGAACAGTTGTGGAAAGAAGGGATCATTTCGGAAAGCCGTCTCCGTGCCACGCAAAGCCAACAAAGGGAAGCCACCGCCGCCACGTCGGAACGCAAGCAAGCGCTCAAACTCTCCGGCATGTCTGATAGCGCGATTGAGCAACTCCAAACGCGCAACATTCTGAGTAGCGTGCTTTCCATCACCTCGCCCATCGATGGTGTCATTCTTGAGAAAACCGCCAGCGCCGGGCAACGCCTGGATGCAGCCATCCCTCTGTTTAAAGTCGCAAGACTAGAGCCACTGGGACTGGAAATTCAAATCCCGCTTGCGAGCGCACGAAACCTGAAGGTTGGCTCCGCAGTGACTATCCCGGCTTTCGATGCCAAGGGCAAACTCACCGCCATTGGCCGCAGCTTGAGCGGTGGCAATCAAACCATCCTGTTGCGCGCGCTGATCAATGAAGGTGCCGCCAACTTGCGCCCTGGACAATTTGTCGAAGCTACCATCGCCAATCAAAGTGGCTCGGCCGCCCAGTGGAACATCCCGAACAGCGCCTTGGTTCGCGTTGACAAGCGAACGGTGATTTTCGTAAAAACACCAAATGGTTTTCGCACCGAAACCGTTTCTGTCGTAAATGAAGGCGCGCAGAGTAGTGTGGTGACAGGCGCCCTCAAGGGCGATGAACAAATCGCAGTGCAAGGTATTTCAGCGCTTAAATCGTCTGTAATGGGAATTGGCGGGGGCGAGTGATGCTTACCAAACTGGTCGAATTCGCGCTCACCCAGCGCATGCTGGCTGCTGCGCTCACACTATTACTCATCGGAGGGGGCATTTCCGCCTTCCACGATTTACCTATTGATGCGTTCCCGGATGTCTCCACCACACAGGTCGAGATCATCATGAAAGCCCCGGGCATGACGCCGGAGGAAGTCGAAACGCGCATCGTCGCCCCCATCGAATTGCAGATGCTCGGCGTACCGAACCAGCGCGTGTTGCGCTCGATCTCCAAATACGCCATCGCCGACATCACCATTGACTTCGTTGACGGTACAGACCTTTACTGGGCGCGTCAGCAAGTCACAGAACGGCTGAACAACGCCATGTCCGACCTGCCTGCCGATGTGTCTGGCGGACTCGCGCCGATCACCACTCCGCTGGGCGAGATGTTCATGTTCACGGTAGAAGGCGAAGGTATCTCACTGGAAGACCGCCGTAGCGCTCTGGACTGGATCATCCGCCCTGCCTTGCGTACACTGCCCGGCGTAGCAGATATCAATTCGCTGGGCGGCCTGGTGCGCAGTTTCGAGATTGTTCCCGATCACAATGCACTGGCTGCGCACAGCATCTCCTTTGCCGAATTGCAGCAGGCGATCGAACTGAACAACCGCAACGACGGTGCGGGAAGGATCAACGATGGCGACGAGACACTGCTGGTGCGCGCTGAAGGCAGCATCAAGAATTTGCAGGATGTGCGCAACATCGTCGTCGCCAGCCCGCAAGGCAATCCGATACGTGTCAGCGATGTAGCTGAAGTGCGCATCGGCAGCATGACCCGTTACGGCACCGTGACCAAGGACGGCAAGGAGGAGGCAGTTGAAGGACTGGTGCTCGGGCTGCGCGGAGCGAACGCGCAAACAGTAGTGGCAGGCGTACAGGCCAAACTGGATGAACTCGCTCCCACCCTGCCCAAAGGAATATCTACCAAGGTATTCTACAATCGCGGCAGCTTGGTCGAACGTGCCGTGGGGACGGTCTCCAAGGCACTCACCGAAGCCATCGTGCTGGTGGTGATCCTGCTGGTACTGTTCCTCGGCAATCTGCGCGCTGCGCTGGTGGTCGCATTGACCTTGCCGCTGGCCGTACTCTTCACTTTCATCCTCATGCAAAAGTTCGGCATGTCCGCCAATCTGATGTCCCTGGGCGGATTGGCCATTGCCATCGGCATGCTGGTGGATGCGGCAGTAGTGATCGTGGAAAATATCATCAATCACCTCGCACAAAAACGCGAACACATCCCCCACTTGCACGTCATTTATCGCGCGGTGAAAGAAGTCATCACCCCGGTGGCTGCGGGTGTTGCCATCATCATCATCGTATTCCTGCCGCTGATGACCTTGCAGGGACTGGAGGGCAAGCTGTTCATTCCGGTCGCACTGACCATCGTGTTCGCACTGGCCGGGTCGCTGCTGCTGTCGTTGACCTTTGTCCCGATGCTGTCGTCTTTTCTGTTGAAGGAAGCCGGCCACGGCGAGCCTTGGCTGGTGCGCAAAGCGATGGCGATTTACGCACCACTGCTGCAGCGCGCACTGAACAAAGAGCGCGTAGTCATCGCTGGCGCGCTGACCATGCTGGTCATCACGGGTGGTGTGTACATGTTGCTGGGCAAGACCTTCATGCCGGAGATGGATGAGGGCGACATCATCATGCAGGTAACCAAGTTGCCGTCGATCAACCTCGCACAGACTGCCGAGATGGATAAGCGCATCCAGGCCGCCATCCTGGCACAGGTCCCCGAAGTCAAAGGGGTGGTAGCGCGTGCGGGTTCGGACGAACTGGGTATGGACCCGATGGGATTCAACGAGACCGATACCTTCCTCGTGCTCGCTCCTGTAAGCGAATGGCGCAGCAAGGACAAGACCGCGATCATGGACCACATCCGCACCGTGATGAAAGACTTCCCGGGTATCGATTACAGCTTCACCCAGCCGATCGCCATGCGTGTCTCCGAAATGCTCACCGGCTCGCGCGGCGACATCGCCATCAAGCTCTTCGGCAGCGATCTGAAAACGCTCAACCAAAGCGCCGAACAGATGGTCAAGGTGCTGGAAGGCATCAAGGGCAGTGAAGATGTGTTCACGGTGCAGAACAGCGGTGTGCAGTATTACCGCGTCATTATCGACCGCTTGGCCGCCGGCCGTTTGGGACTGAACGTGGACGACATCTCCACAGCCCTTCGCAGCCAGCTCGAGGGACTGTCACTGGGCACAGTGCTCGAAGGAACCAGACGCACGCCTATCATCATGCGCGGACAACTGGACATCCAGCAATCACCCGCCCTGTTCGCAGCACTCACCTTGCCGCTACCTAATGGACAGGCCATCCCGCTGTCTGTGGTGGCCAAACTGGAACGTGCCGACGGCCCGGTCAAAGTGGACCGTGAGAACGGCCAGCGCGTAGTGACCATTCGAGCCAACGTGCGTGACCGCGACCTGGTTGGTTTCGTGGATGAAGCCAAAGCCGCCGTCGCAGCCCAGATCAAATTACCGGATGGCTATCGCCTCACTTGGGGCGGACAGTTCGAGAACCAGCAGCGCGCGGCAGCACGTTTGGCTATCGTCATACCCATCGCGCTCGGTTTGATCTTCATGCTGCTGTTCGCCACCTTTGGTTCGGTGCGCCAGGCCGCACTGGTCCTCACCAACATCCCGTTTGCCCTCATCGGCGGCGTGTTCGCTTTATGGATCAGCGGCGAATATCTGTCCGTTCCGGCCTCGGTCGGTTTCATCGCCCTGCTCGGTATCGCGGTGTTGAACGGCGTAGTGATGGTGTCCTATTTCAACCAGTTGCATGCTGAGGGCATGGACATCACCCAAGTGGTATTCGAGGGAGCCAAGCGCCGTCTGCGCCCGGTGCTGATGACCGCCAGCATCACCGCTTTCGGCCTGCTGCCTGTTCTGTTCGCTACCGGCCCCGGTTCTGAGATCCAGAAACCGCTGGCCATCGTCGTCACTGGCGGGCTGATCAGCTCGACCATCCTGACGCTCATCATGCTGCCCATCCTGTACCGTCGCTTCGGTCTGGAAAAATTGAAGGTTCAACCATGAAAGAATTGAATTGTTGTCTGACCCTGGTCTGCCACAGGTCGCTGGAAGAGCGATTGGTGGATCATCTATTGGAGCATCCGGAATGGGTGCGCGGTTTCTCGCTGACGCACATCGAAGGCGGCAGCCAGAAAGAAAAACTGCCCAGCATGCTGGAACAAGTACGCGGTCGTTCACAGCGCGTGCAGATCGTCAGCGTGATGAACAACGAGGACGTACAGTCGCTCATCGCCCATTTGAAACACAAAGAAGCCAATCCGGAGATCGCGTACTGGATCACCCCCGTCATCGAATTCGGGAGGCTGGGATGAACAACATGCACAAGCCTTTATTGGGCGCACTGCTTTGCCTGCTGCCCCTTACGCTGCTGGCCGAGCCAATCCAACCTGATCGACCTTCCGCCGCACGAGCAGGTGGATGCAGCACTCGATCGCCATATCAATGTCTTGAGTGCCCGGACTCAGTTGCAGATCGAACAGGTCAACCAACGCAAACGGGAAAGCGGCGAGTACGAATTCACCGTGCGCGGCGGGGCCGCCGAGGACTATTTCTTTGTCACAACAGAAGGTTTTCGCGATTGGGAAATCGCACTGGAACGGCCGTTCCGCCTGCCCAACAAGATGCTGATCGACAGAGAAATCGGCGCAGAAGGAGTGGCGCGTGGTGAAAACCTATTAGGTGATGCGCGCCACGAAGCTTCACGCAATCTCTTGCGCTTGTGGTTCAACTGGCGTCGTGAGCGCACCCAAGTCACTCAATGGCAGCAACAAGTGGACATCCTGAGTCAGCAGGCAACGATGACCGAAAAGCGCGTCAAAGCAGGCGATGCGCCGCGCATGGAACTGAACCAGGTCAATGCCACATCAGCCATGGCCAGTGTCGCCTTGCGTCAGGCACAACTGCGTACCGAGCTGGCCGGCAACGAGATGGCACGCCAATTTGTCGCAATCAAAGTGCCGGACGACATCCCCTCGCCCGAACCGCAGCCGATCACGCAAGAACTCGCTTACTGGAGCCAGGCTATCCTCAAGCACAACCATGAGCTCGGCTGGGTGCAAGCAGAATCCCGCATACGGGAAAAACTGGCTGAACGCGCCCGTGCGGATCGCATGCCAGACCCGACCATCGGCGTACGCTATTCGTCGCAACTGAGCGGCAGTCAAAAGATCAGCGGCGTCTATGTGTCGATCCCGCTGCCATCCGGCCTGCGCTCGGCCAATGCCGATAACGCTGCGCACGAAGCCCAGATCGCCGCCGACCGCGAGCAAGCCGTGCACATCCGTCTGGATGCGGACATCTACGCGACATACACGCAAGCCGTGAACGCTTACCAGATATGGCAGCAGGCGCGGGACGCCTCAGCAGCCCTGCGCCAGAATGCCGAATTGGTCGCGCGCGCTTACAGCCTGGGCGAAAGCAGTCTCGGCGAAACACTGGTCGCACGACGTCAGGCACTGGAAGCCTCGCTGGCTGAAAGCCTCGCCCGTCTGGATGCAAACGAAGCTCGCTATCGCCTGTTGCTCGATGCCCACCAGCTCTGGGTAGGCAACGACAGTCATGAGGCACATTGATGCAGCCAGCCGAACTGATTGGCGGAATGGCGGCGACGCTGACCACGACCGCCTTCATCCCACAGGTATGGCAAGTGTGGCGCACCCGGCACACCAAGGATATCTCGCTCGCCATGTATGCCACCTTCACCTGCGGTGTGGCGCTATGGCTGGGCTACGGCATCCTGCTGGAGGCGTGGCCGATCATCATCGCCAACAGCATCACCCTGCTGCTCGCCGGCACGGTGTTGATCCTGAAACTGCGGTTTGGTTAAGGCATCGTAAGGCTCAAGTCAGGAAGACTGGCTAAAGTTACACAGCAGACCGAGAACCCCCTGAGCACCCTCGTCAACTATTTTTCCACAAAATCCAATGAACCGATTTTGCCGGAAATGTTAGACTTGGACGGTTCGCGGGAGAGTATCGGCAGTGCCGGAGCCCCAGCCCAATGGGGCTTTGACTTAAAACAGGCCACCGACTTTTGAAATAGATAATTACCTCTTGGAGAGATAGCTATGTCCAACATCCAGTCCGTTATGCGCGAAACCCGTGTGTTCAACCCTTCCGACGATTTCGTCAAACAGGCCAATGTATCCGGCATGGCCAGCTACCGCGCGCTGTGCGATGCGGCCGAAAAAGACTACGCCGGGTTCTGGGCCAACCTCGCCCGCGAAAACCTGCTTTGGCACAAACCTTTCACCAAGTCACTGGATGAAAGCAACGCACCTTTCTACAAGTGGTTCGAAGACGGCGAACTGAACGTCTCCTATAACTGTCTGGACAAGCATCTGGCGACCCAAGCTGAAAAGACCGCCATCATTTTCGAAGCCGATGACGGCAGCGTGACCAAGGTCAGCTACCGCGAGTTGCATAGCCGCGTTTGTCAGTTCGCCAACGGCCTGAAGTCGCGCGGCATCAAGAAGGGCGACCGCGTGATCGTCTATATGCCGATGAGTGTGGAAGCCGTAGTCGCCATGCAAGCCTGCGCCCGTATCGGCGCGATCCACTCCGTGGTGTTCGGCGGTTTCTCCTCCAAGAGCCTGCATGAGCGCATCACTGATGCCCAAGCCGTGGCTGTCATCACTGCCGACGGTCAATTCCGTGGCGGCAAAGCGATGGCGCTCAAACCGGCCGTGGATGAGGCCATCAGCCTCGGCGGTTGCGAGGCGGTGCATACCGTTATCGTCTATCGCCGTACCGGCGGCGATGTGCAATGGAACAGCAAGAACAACATCTGGTGGCACGATCTGGTCGCCGGACAAGACAACACCTGCGAACCGGAATGGGTAAGCGCGGAGCATCCGCTGTTCATCCTCTATACCTCCGGCTCCACCGGCAAACCCAAGGGCGTGCAGCACTCCACCGGCGGTTATCTGCTGGGTACCATGGTTTCCCTGAAATGGGTATTCGACTACAAACCTTCCGATGTGTTCTGGTGTACCGCCGACGTGGGCTGGATCACCGGCCACAGCTATGTGACTTATGGACCGCTGGCCATGGGCGCGACGCAAGTCATCTTTGAAGGCGTACCGACTTATCCCGATGCGGGCCGTTTCTGGAAGATGATCCAGGACCACAAGGTCACCACTTTCTATACCGCGCCGACGGCCATCCGCTCGCTGATCAAACTCGGCGGCGATCTGCCGGCAAAATACGATCTGTCTTCCTTGCGTCTGCTGGGCACCGTGGGCGAGCCGATCAATCCGGAAGCCTGGATGTGGTACTACACCGTGATCGGTCAATCGCGTTGCCCGATCGTGGACACCTGGTGGCAGACCGAGACCGGCTGCCACATGATCGCCCCGTTGCCCGGCGCGATGCCGATCAAACCCGGCACCTGCACCCTGCCGTTGCCCGGCATCATCGCCACCATCGTCAACGAAGCGGGAGATGAAGTGCACGACCAGCACGGCGGCTTCCTCGTCATCAAGAAGCCGTTCCCCTCGCAGATCCGCACTATCTGGGGCGACCCGGAACGCTACAAGAAAGGCTACTTCCCCGAAGAGATGCGCGGTGCCTATCTGGCGGGCGACTCCGCCCACCGCGATGATGACGGCTATTTCTGGATCATGGGACGCATCGACGACGTGTTGAACGTCTCCGGTCACCGTTTGGGCACCATGGAGATCGAATCTGCGCTGGCCTCCAACCCGCTGGTGGCAGAAGCTGCCGTGGTCGGCAAGCCGCACGAGATCAAGGGCGAAGCCGTGGTCGCTTTCGTGGTGCTAAAAGGTGCACGCCCGGCGGATGCCGCCGCAGCGAAGAAACTCGCCGAAGAGTTGCGCAACTGGGTCGGCAAAGAGATCGGCCCCATCGCCAAGCCGGACGAGATCCGCTTCGGCGAAAACCTGCCCAAGACCCGCTCCGGCAAGATCATGCGTCGTTTGTTGCGTGCCATCGCCAAGGGTGAAGAGATCACGCAAGACGTTTCGACCCTGGAAAATCCGGCGATCCTGGAGCAACTGAAAGAGGTCATACGTTGAGCGAGCAGCTCATACAGCAGACCACAAAGACAGCGCATTTGGCCGCGCTGTCTTTGTTTTTTGTGACATTGATGACACCTGTCTTCACTTACGCCAGCGAACCGGAAACACAGACCAACCAGACGGTGTTGATGCAAGCGCCTGCCCCGGTGCGCGAAGCAATGATCGTCGCTCCGGAACATGTTTTTGAAACTGCCAGCGAGCAGGTATCGCCACCGTCCGGCGAGTCAACGCCGCAAGTCGCCACGTTCAAAGATGACTATCCGGTTCTTTCCGCCCTGCCCGACGAAAATGTCTGGCAGCGCATACGCAGCGGTTTTGCCATGAATGAGTTGAACAGTCCGCTGATCAAACACCATGAAAAATGGTATGCGAGCCACCCGGACTATGTGCTGCGCATGAGCGAGCGCGCTCAGCACTATCTGTTTTATATCACGGAAGAAGTGGAACGTCGCGGCATGCCGTCGGAGATCGCGCTGTTGCCCGTCATCGAAAGCGCGTTCAATCCCGGCGCCAACTCGGTGGCTCGCGCGTCCGGCATCTGGCAGTTCATCCCCTCCACCGGCAAACACTTTGGCATGGAGCAAAACTGGTGGTACGACGGTCGGCGCGACGTCATCGGCGCGACCAACGGCGCGCTGGACTATCTGCAAAAACTGCACGACCAGTTCGGCGATTGGGAACTGGCACTGGCCGCCTACAACTGCGGCGAGAATTGCATCGCACGCGCACAGGCCAAGAATCGCCTACACCACAAGCCCACCGATTTCTCGCATCTCAACATCCCGCGCGAGACACGCAACTACGTACCCAAACTGCTGGCCGTCAAGAACATCGTCAGCGACCCGGCACGTTACGGTCTGGTGTTGCAGGACATTCCGAACCGTCCCTACTTCTCCGTCGTCACCACCTCAAAACCGATGGACGTGAAGCTCGCCGCCGAATTGGCGGAGATCTCGATGGAGGAATTCACCGCGCTCAACCCCGGACACAACCGCCCGGTGATCCTGCAAGACTCCAATGAAGTGCTGTTGTTGCCGGTCGACAAGGTAGCTACTTTCCGCGACAACCTGGAAAAGAACAACCAACGCCTGGTCTCATGGCGCGCCTGCCAAACCAGGCAAGGCGAGTCTTTCGCCGAAGTCGCATCGCGCTTCGGTATCACTGAACAACAGCTGCGCACCGCCAACGGCTTATCCAAATACGCACATACCAGCAATGGGCAAACGCTGCTGGTACCGGCGGGCGACGATGAGGCCACTGATGAATTCACACCTTTCAACATGCACGCCTCGGCGGTCGCGGAAATGGGCGGGTTCAGCTACACCGTGCATAAAGGCGACACGATCTCCAGCATCGCGCGCCGCTTCCACGCCAGCCAGGCCAGTCTGGTCGAGATGAACCACGGCAGCCACCGCTTGCGCGTCGGACAGCGCTTCACCATTGTCGCCTCCGGCGGCGCCATCCATCGCAAAACACGCGTCGCCAAAGCCAGAGTGAACACCAGCAAGCGCGCCTCCTCCACGCGCCGCGTCAAGCTGGCCTACAGCAACCGTTAATTCTTCCACTCGAACCGACACCAGCGCACGCCATGCGTCGCGCTGATGTCGGTCACCTCCAGATTGCGCATACCGAACGACCTGCACACGTAACACAGTATGCGGGAGCGCAGGCAAAGCGCCCCATCAGTTCACGTCGGTTTTAGTTTTGCAGCGAAACGCTGGTCAGCAATTGACGGGTGTAATCGTGATGCGGGGATTTGATGATTTGTTCGGCAGCGCCCTGCTCGATGATGCGGCCGCCTTGCATCACCGCGATGCGGTGTGACATGGCTGCGATAACTTCGAGATCGTGGCTGATCAGCAGATAACTCATACCGTGCTTCACCTGCAGTCCGGCCAGCAGTTCCAGCACCTGTTTTTGCACCGAGGCATCGAGCGCGCTGGTGGGTTCATCCAGCACCACCAGTTGCGGATCGAGAATGAGGGCGCGTGCGATGGCAATGCGCTGGCGCTGACCGCCGGAGAACTCATGCGGATAACGCACCAGTATGTCGGACTCCAGCCCCACCTCCTGCAACGCTTGCACGATGCGCTGGCGGCGCTGTGCAAGCGGCAGCTCAGGCTGATGCAACTCCAACCCCTCGCCCACGATCTCCTCCACGGTGAGACGCGGCGACAGGCTGGCAAACGGGTCCTGGAACACCACCTGCATCCGCGAGCGCAGTGCGCGCAACCTGGCTGGCAAAATGTTGCGCAAAGATTGTCCGGCAAAGATGCTGTCGCCGTGGGTGATCGGCTGCAACGCCAGCAACGCCATCGCCAAAGTTGATTTACCTGAACCGGATTCGCCGACAATACCCAGCGTTTCGCCGCGCTTCAGGGCAAGGCTGACACCATCAACGGCGGTGAATACTTTTTTCTTGAACCAGCCGACCGGATAGGAGAACTCGACGCGCAGCCCGTCACCGCGCAACAAATCGGGCTCGGCTGCCAATTCCGACGCTAGCGGCTGCACCAATTTTCTGGGGCGGCTGTCTAGCAGGCGTTGGGTATAGGGATGCTGCGGCTGCGAAAACAGTTGTTCGGTCGCGGCCAGTTCGACTAAGCGCCCGGACTGCATCACCCCGACCCGACCCGCAAAGCGCCGCACCAGATTGAGATCGTGCGTGATCAGCAAAATTGCCATGCCGTATTCGCGCTGCAATTCCTCGAGCAGGTCCATGATCTGCACGCGGATTGTCACATCCAGCGCGGTGGTCGGCTCGTCGGCGATCAGCAGTTGCGGACGGCAGGCCAGCGCCATGGCGATCATGGCACGTTGCCGCTGCCCGCCGGAGAGCTCATGCGGAAAACTTCCGAAGCGCCGTTCCGCTTCGGTGATGCCGGTGCGCGCCAGCAGCGCGATGGCGCGCTCGCGTGCCGGTGCGAAGGCCAGTCCTTCGTGCAGCGACAGCACCTCGGTGATCTGCTCGCCGATGCGCATCAGCGGATTGAGCGCAGTCATCGGCTCCTGGAAAATCATCGCGATGTCCTTGCCGCGAATGCCGCGCAAACGCCGTTCGCTGGCACTCGCCAGATTCTCACCGGCGAACAACACCTCGCCGCTGGAACGAGCATTGGCGACCAGTCGCAGCAGCGAAAGCGCGGTGACGCTCTTGCCCGAACCGGATTCGCCGACCAGTGCGAACTTCTCGCCGGCATTGATAGTGAAGGAAACGTCGTCGACGGCGCGTGCGGCATCGGCACGCTCGCCGAAACTGACGCTGAGGTTGCGCACTTCCAATAAAAAGCTCATCGCCCGCCCCCCGCTTTGCGCGTATCGAAAGCATCGCGCAATGCCTCGCCGATGAACACCAGCAACAGCAGCGTGACGAACAACACGATGAAGGCCGACAGGCCGATCCACCACGCATCCAGATTATCCTTGCCCTGTGCCAGCAGCTCACCCAGACTGGGCGTGGAAGGCGGCACGCCGAGGCCAAGAAAATCGAGGCTGGTCAGCGCGGTGATCGCCACACTCATGCGGAACGGCAGGAAGGTGATGACCGGGGTCAGGCTGTTGGGCAGGATGTGCCGCCACATGATCCGGCCATTGCCCAGCCCCAGCGCACGCGCCGCACGCACATAGTCGAGTTGGCGATTGCGCAGGAACTCGGCGCGCACATAATCGGCCAGACCCAGCCAGCCGAACAGCGACAGCAGGATGAGCAGCAGCGTGATGCTGGGCTGGAAGATGGAAGCGAAAATGAGCAGCAAATATAGCTCCGGCAGCGAACCCCAGATTTCGCTGAAACGTTGCAGATAGAGATCGACGCGCCCGCCGAAATAGCCCTGCACTGCTCCCGCCAGCACGCCCAACAGCACGCCGATCAATGTCAGCGCCATGCCGAACAGCACCGACACGCGGAAGCCGTACAACGCGCGCGCCAGCACGTCGCGTCCGCGGTCATCGGTGCCCAGCCAGTTCTGCGCGCTGGGCCGGGCCGGATTGGGCTGTTGCGCGAAATAGTTGAGTGTGTCGTAACGGTAAGTATTGAACGGATAAAGTGCCCAGTTGCCGGGGCGGTCAAACTGCTCGCGGATGAAGGGATCGAGGTAATCGGCAGGCGTTGGGAAATCGCCGCCGAAAGTGCTCTCCGGATAGTCGCGCAGCAGCGGCACGTAAAGCGAGCCCTGGTAATAGGCGAGCAGCGGACGGTCGTTGGAAATCACTTCGGCGAACAGACTGAGCACGAACAGCAAGGAGAAGATCAACAGGCTGGCATAACCCAGACGGTGCTGGCGGAAACGCCGCCAGCGCTGCTGGTTGGGCGACACCGAAGGCAAGTCCTGTCTAAGTTCAGGCTTAACCCCATCCACCATCCCGCTCACGAAGCCACTCCTTCAAATTTCACACGCGGATCGGCGAGCACGTAGCTGATGTCGGCGATCAATTTGGCGAACAGCCCGGCGATGGTAAATATAAACAGCGTACCCATCACCACGGGGTAATCGCGCTGCATGATGGCGTTGTACGACAAGAGCCCCAGGCCATCGAGCGAGAACAGCGTTTCGATGAGCAAGCTGCCGGTGAAAAACGCACCGATGAATGCCGCCGGAAAACCCGTCAGCAACGGCAGCAAGGCGTTGCGGAAGATATGCCGATAGAGCACGGTGCGCTCCGGCAAGCCTTTGGCGCGGGCGGTGAGTACATATTGCTTGCGTATCTCTTCGATGAAGGTGTTCTTGGTGAGCATGGTGATCACGGCGAAGCTGCCGACCACCTCGGCGAACACCGGCAGCGTGATGTGCCACAGGTAATCCGTCACCTTGCCCGGCAGCGAGAGTTGCGCCCAGTTGTCCGAGGTCAGCCCGCGCAGCGGGAACCATTGCAAAAAGCTGCCGCCGCCGAACAGCACCAGCATCACCACGCCCAGCACGAAGCTGGGGATCGCATAGCCGCTCATGATGATAAAACTGGTCGTCGTATCGAAGCGCGACCCGTCGCGTACCGCCTTGGCGATGCCCACCGGGATCGACACCAGATAGGTGATGACCAGCGTCCATAGACCCAGCGAAATCGACACCGGCATCTTTTCCTTGATCAATTCCCACACCGATTTCTGGTGGAAGAAACTGGTGCCCAGATCCAGTGTGGCAAAGCCCTTGAGCATGATCCAGAAGCGTTCCGGCGCGGGCTTGTCGAAGCCGTACAACACCTTGATCTCGGCCAAACGCTCGGCATCGATGCCCTGCTGTCCGCGATACATCGCCTGCTGACCAGCGCCCGCCTCGCCGCCACCCGCGCCCTTGCCGCGCATGAGGCTGACCATCTGCTCGACCGGCCCGCCGGGCACGAACTGGATGACCGCGAAGGTCAGAAACAGCACGCCCAGCAAAGTGGGAATCATCAGCAACAGGCGTTTGAAGATGTAGCGGATCATCGGCGGGTCTCCTTGGCCTCAGGTTTCATCCACCAGGTTTTTACCGCCCATTCCTCGATGCTGTAATAGCGCGGCAATACCGCAGGCTGCGCCAGGGTACGGCGGTAAGAAACACGGTGGCTGTTGCTATGAAAGTGCGGCACCATGTAGTAACCGAGGCGCAACAGTGCGATCCAGCACGCGCACCAGCGTCACCAGGTCCTCGCGGCGTTCGGCCTGAATGATGCGCGCGATCAGCGCATCGACCACCGGATCGGACACCCCCATGACGTTGTTGGAGCCGGGCTGGTCGCGGCTGGCCGAGCCGAAGTAATCGAACAACTCGTTGCCCGGACTTTGCGAGCCGCCCATCACGCCCCACACCATGTCGTAGTCGAAATTTTCTTCCTTGCGCTGCGCCAGCGCCGCGTCATACACCCGGTAGTCCAGCTGGATGCCGAGTTTTTCCAGGTTGCGCGCATAAGCGGCAGTGACCCGCTCCTCAAAGCGCTCGTGCAGCATCATCTCCATCCTGAAGGGATCGCCCTGGGCATTGCGCAAAGCGCCATCGCGGTAGGTCCAGCCAGCCTGTGCCAACAACTCGCGCGCTTGGCGCAGATTGTCGCGCAACGAGTGCGGCGGCACGGTGGTCGGCGGTGGCGGAATCTCATCGAAGATCTCCGCCGGCAACTTGTCGCCGAATTTCGCCTGCAACTCGTGCAGCACCTTCAGCTCGCGCTCATCCGGTCGGCCCGTGGCGGCCAGTTCGGTATTGCTGAAATAGCTGGGACTGCGTGCATACAGGTTAAAAAAGAGCTGGCGGTTCATCCACTCGAAATCCATCGCCAGCCACAACGCCTGACGCACCCGCCGGTCCTGAAACAAGGGACGGCGCAGATTCATGGAGAAGCCCTGCCAGCCGGCGCCGTTCTCGTGCGGGAAGAGGGTCTTGACCAGTTCGCCCTGCTCCCAGCGTTTGCCCTGATGGCTGCGTGCCCAGTTCTTGGACGAGTTCTCCTGGATCAGATCGATCTCGCCCGCCTTCAAGCTTTCCATGCGTGTCAGCGTATCCTTGTAGTAGCGATAAGTAACGCGCTCGAAGTTGAACATGCCGCGGCGGGTGGGATGGTCGTTGCCCCAATAGTCCGGATTGCGGCGATAGGTGATACGTTTGCCCAGATCGAACGCCTCCACCACGTACGGCCCGCTCGCCAGCGGCGTATCCAGGATGATCTTGTCGAATGGTTTGCCGCCACCCCACTTGCGCGAAAACACCGGCAACTCGCAAATGATCAGTTTCAGCTCATGATTCTTGCGCTTGAAATCCGCGCGCACCGTGTATGGATCGACCACCACCATCTGTTTCACATCGCTCCAGTAACGGCGATACAGGGGAGTCGCCGCTTTACTCATCAACTGGTCGAAGGAATATTTCACATCCGCCGCCATCACCGGATCACCGTTGGAAAAGCGCGCTTTGCGATTGAGGCGAAAGGTCAGCGAGAGGCCGTCGCGTGCCAGCGCGATGTCCTCGGCCAGCAAGCCATAGATGGTATCCGGCTCGTCCCAGGACTTTACGCCCAGCGTCTCGAACACCAGATATTGCAAACCGTCAGCCGCCAGCCCTTTGAGGATGAAGGGGTTCAGCTTCTCGAAATTGCCGAGTGCCGATGTGTATAGGTCGCCCCCTCTGGGTGCCTGCGGATCGGTGTAGTCGAAGTGCGTGAAATTGGCCGGATACTTGGGCGTGCCGTGCAGGGCGATGGCGTATGCGGCAAAGGCCGCCTGCGAAAAACAACAGGTCAGGCCTAGCAGCAGGATGTAACGGGTGAAATAGGCGATCATGGCTGGGCGCTATTGTACGGTAAACACCGGATTGCCAAACACCATGGTGAGGCAGAGAATGCCTATTCAGCAGCAGCGACACTGCCAAAAGAACTGCATTCTGCGCTCTGTCATTCACAACGCTTTGCGTAAGGAGAACATCATGAAAATCGGAATCCTTGGATCGGGTGATGTAGCGAAGGCATTGGCGATCGGCTTTCTCAAGCACGGCCATGACGTGACGCTGGGCACTCGCACGCCGGCCAAGCTGGCCGAGTGGATAGTGAAGAATCCCAAAGGGCGTATCGCCAGCTTTGCCGACGCGGCCAAGTTCGGCGAACTGGTGGTGCTGGCGGTTAAAGGCACAGCGGCGATGGATGTGCTGCGTCTGGCGGGCGCCGCAAATTTCGCGGGCAAACCTGTCATCGACGTCACGAATCCGATTGCCGATGCTCCTCCCGTCAACGGCGTCTTGAAGTACTACACCAGTCTCGATGAGTCGCAGATGGAACACTTGCAGCGCGAGTTCGGCAACGCACGCTTCGTCAAAGCCTTCAATTCCGTGGGCAACGCGTTCATGGTGAATCCGCAGTTCAAGGGCGGCAAGCCGACCATGTTCATCTGCGGCAACGACGAGGCGGCAAAGCAGATCGTGGTCGGCATCCTCGACCAGTTCGGCTGGGAAACGGCGGATATGGGAAAAGCCGAGGGAGCCCGCGCCATCGAGCCGTTGTGCATACTCTGGTGCATCCCGGGCTTCCTGCGCAACGAATGGGCGCACGCCTTCAAACTGCTGACCTAGGCAAACTTCCATGCAAATTGAAATCTGGTCGGATGTGATCTGCCCCTGGTGCTACATCGGCAAGCGGCGCTTTGAAATGGCGCTCGCCGACTTCGAACACCGTAATGAGGTACACGTGATCTGGCGCAGTTTCGAGTTGGACCCCAACGCCCCGCACCAACGACCGGGCACACTGGCCGAGATGCTGGCGCACAAGTACAAAGTCAGCCTGCAGGAAGCAGCAGCGATGAATGCGCGCGTCACTGCACTCGCCAATGAAGTCGGGCTGAAATATCACTTGGACAACGCGCGCCCCGGCAACACCCTCGACGCCCACCGATTGCTGCACTTCGCCGCCTCACGCCAACTGGACGACCGCGCCACTGAGCGCATCATGCACGGCTATTTTTCCGAATCGCTGCCGGTAGGCGACCGTGCCGCACTGGCACGCCTGGCACCGGAGTTCGGCATCGCCGAAAGCGAGGCGCTGACGATGCTGGAAAGCGAGGCTTATTCCGATGCGGTGCGCGCCGACGAAGCACGCGCGGCAAAATACGGCATCACCGGCGTGCCGTATTTTTTGTTTGATGAGAAATCCTATGTCTCTGGAGCGCAGTCGGTTGAGGTGTTTGCGAAAGCGCTGCAACAGGCATGGGCAGACTCGTAGGCATTCGTTGTATTGCGAATTTGATGGCTGCACTTAAGTGCACAAATAACGAAAGGAGACGACAGCATGAGCACGAACAATAGCGAAGAATGTTGCCCGCGATTCAATCCGGAGCCTTGGGACGGCAAAGTAGTCACATGGCAAAACAAGCGATTCGTGCAGGATCATGTGACCAGTTTCTTTCACATGCCGCTCAACTACGGTGCCGTTATGGCACGAAACGACAAGGCGATTCGTGCTGCGGGTGCCCGTACAGATACGAGGATCATCCTGACGGATGAGAATTCGCTGTGGGGAGCGGATGTGTATTTCGAAATCAGCAAGGACGTTCCAGACAAGAAGATAGTGACGCTGTCCGGGACATTCTTATGCAAGGTGTTCGAAGGGCCCTACCGGAACGTCCCACGGTGGATTGAAGAAATGAAAGCTTATGTTGCCGCGAAGGACAAACCACTGCGCAAGATGTATTTCTACTACACGACCTGCCCCGCCTGTGCAAAGAAATACGGGAAGAACTATGTCGTCATTCTGGCCGAAGTCGAAGCTGGGTGAACCAGAGCCTTTCCGGAAGTGGAGTCAAATTTAATATGGAGGGAGTTGCCGATTCGCTTGCCGCACAGCGATAGCCACATCGATCACATGGCTCAGAGTTAGTCCCAAACCCCGCGCTTCGCGGTAACATTGCGCAACGATCACGAACGGACAAAGCGATGAATCAAGATTGGCAGCATTTCCTGGCGGCGCAAGGCGCGCAAATACAAGACGGCGTGGTGCAGCATTTCGGCGCTGCCGCCGCAGAGCGCATCGCCACGCGCGACGGCACAGTGCTGTGCGACCTGTCGCAGTTCGGCGTGCTCAAGGTCTCCGGTACGGAGGCGCAAGGTTTCCTGCACAACCTGTTCAGCAGCGACGTGAATTCGCTCACCCCGCAACAGGCACAGCCCAGCAGCTTCAACACCGCGAAAGGCCGCACGCTGGCGACCTTCATGATCTGGCGCGAGCGCACAGAAACGGAATTTTTCCTGCAGCTGCCGCAGAGCTTGCTCGCTCCGATCCAGAAGAAGCTCACCATGTATGTACTGCGCGCCAAGGTGAAGATCGAAGACATTAGCAATGAAATCGTGTGCTTCGGCCTCTCCGGTGCGAATGCCGCGGCATTAATTAAAGAACATATCACGTCGGTTATTCCACTAGACCTGATGTCTGTTGAACGAGCCGTGCATAACCATCAGGCTCGTTTCACTGTTATCCGCCTCGACACACAACGTTTTCAAATTGCAGCGGCACCGCAGCATGCGCCCGAACTGTGGCAAAAGCTTAGCACTGATGCACGCCCGGTCGGTTCACCCTGCTGGGACTGGCTCAACATCCGTGCGGGCATCCCCGTCATCCTGCCGCAGACACAGGAAGAGTTCGTGCCGCAGATGGCGAACCTCGACCTCATCGGCGCGGTGAATTTCAAGAAGGGTTGCTATCCGGGGCAGGAGATCGTGGCGCGCATGCAATACCTCGGCAAAACAAAACGCCGCATGTATCTGGCGCATGTCGATGGCGACGTGGCACCGCAAGCGGGCGACGAATTGTTCAGCGCGGAGATGGAAGGACAGGCTTGCGGCATGGTGGTCAACGCACAAGCTGCGCCGGATGGCGGCTTCGACCTGCTGGCCGTGGTACAGATCGCCAGTCAGGAAACACAGATCGTGCACTGCAAATCGTTACAGGACGCAGCATTGCAGTTTTTACCGCTGCCATATGCGCTGCCGCAAAGTTGATCGGCACTAATCCGGCGATCTCCCTCGATTCGAGGGCACTTCATTTGATACTGTTTATCGTTTCTTGGCAGGAGGAGTTTCAGGAAGCGGCGGCATTTTCAGGATGAAATCCACCATCAGCCTCACGTCTTCCGGGCTCACATATTTAGGTTCGCTTGGCGGCATGGGCATTCTGCCCCACCCGCCGAAACCGCCATTGGTCGTCTTGTCCACCATCTTCTTGAAGGCATCGGGATCATCCCGGTATCTGTCCGCTATATCCTGAAATGAGGGGCCGAGATACTTTACGTCCATTCTGTGGCAGACCATACAACCGTCTTTTTTGGCGATCTCGAGAATATCGACCGCACCGGCAACGGACGCGACAGACAGCAAAACACCTGCAACGAAAACCCTCACATTTAGATCCTTGCGCATCTCTGTCCCTTCTGAAATTTAGAAGATATATCCGAGTGAAACAGCTATCCAACCGACCGTCCAATGCCGTGCTTAACCGGCATCACTTGGCAATTCTGGCAGCTTGGGCAGTTTCCTACAACCGCAACGTCATCTTTACGTGCGGCAATCCGGCATCCATAAACTCCTTGCCGTGCTTGACGAAACCGAATTTGAGATAGAACGGAATAGCGTAGGTCTGCGCATCCACATCCACTTGTTTATAGCCGCGCGAACGCGCCTCGTCGAGCAGCGCCTCCATCATCGCCGTACCCACCTTCTGCCTGCGCCATGGCGGCAACACCGCGACGCGTCCGATGTGCCCGTTCGGCAACAAACGTCCGCAACCGATGGCATCGCCGTTCAGGCTCAAGGCCAAGGCATGGCGGCAATCGTCATCCTTGCCATCCCACTCCAGGTTTTCGGGAACATTCTGCTCACGGATGAATACCGCCTCGCGTATGGCACGCAGCAAGGGTTCGCCATCGTGCCAACTGACCAAACTGACTGTGAAAGGATTACTCATTAAAGCCCTCCTTCAGTTCATGCGACGATCTGGACTTCCGTTCCTGCCTTTACCAATTCGAACAACTCCACCAACTCCGCATTGCGCATGCGCACACAACCGCGCGAGCCGGGCTTGCCCAACGGCGTGCTGTCCGGCGTGCCGTGGATATAAACGTAGCGGCGCATGGTATCGCAAGTGCCCAAACGGTTGTAGCCGCGCTCGCAACCGGACAGCCACAGGATACGCGTCAATATCCAGTCGCGCCCCGGATGCGCCGCCCCCAGCTCCGGCGTATAGACCTCGCCGGTCGGGCGGCGTTTCACGAACACCGCATTCTCCGGCTGCCCGGCCCCGATCCTGGCGCGGATGACATGCTTGCCGCGCGGCGTGCAGAAACTGCCGTTCTCTTCGCCCACGCCGTTCGCCCCCGTGGACACCCGATAGCGGCGCAGCAACTTGCCGCTGTCGTCGAACAGCTCCAGCGTCTGTGTCGGTATATGGATGGTGATCTTCATTGTGCCTTCTGTTGCGCGCGGCGCATCGCAAAGAAATCGCTCAACACTTTGCCGCACTCATCCGCCAGCACACCGCCGTGGGTACGCGCGTGATGGTTCAGGCGCGTCTCGGCGAACAGGTTGAACACGCTGCCCGCCGCCCCCGTCTTCGGATCATGCGCGCCGAACACCACACGACCGATGCGCGCATGGAACATCGCTCCGACGCACATCACGCAGGGCTCCAGCGTGACGAACAGTTCGCAGCCCACCAGACGGTAATTGCCCAGCCGCTGCGCCGCATCGCGCAAGGCCACCATCTCGGCATGCGCGGAAGGGTCATGGCGCGAAATGGGCGCGTTGCTGCCTCGCCCGACGATCTCGCCATCCTTCACCACCACCGCACCGACCGGCACTTCGCCTGCCAGCGCTGCCTGACGCGCCAAGTCGAGCGCCGCGCGCATAAATTTTTCATCGTCCTCGTCATCTGTCCAGCGGGCTGACCACGCCGCTGCCGCCTTTGTTGAGTACGTGGGTGTAAATCATCGTGGTGGAAACATCGGAATGGCCGAGCAGCTCCTGCACGGTGCGGATGTCGTAGCCGGCCTGCAACAGATGAGTGGCGAAAGAATGGCGCAAGACATGCGGGGTAACAGGCTTGTGAATCTCTGCGATCTTCGCCGCCTCGCGCACAGCTCGTTGCACACTTGCTTCATACAGATGATGGCGGCGCTCGATACCGGAGCGCGGATCGATCGAGCGCACGGTACGACGGAAAAACGAATTGCCAACCCCAAGTGCGCGCCGCTTTCGGATATTTAACCGCAAGCGCATTGGGCAGATACACCTCGCCGAAACCGGCTTCAATATCGCGCTCATGCAAGGCTTTCACTTTTACCAGATGCGCTTGCAAAGGCAGAATCAAATTCTCGGGAAGCACGGTCACCCTGTCCTTGTTACCCCTTCCCTTCGCGCACAACAATTTCGCGCCTTTCAAATTCAACATCCTTCACCCGCAGCCGCAAACCTTCCAGCAAGCGCATGCCCGTGCCGTACAACAAGGATGCCACCAACCCCATCGTTCCAGACATGGCATTCAGCAATGATCGCATTTCGGTTTGGGTTAACACGACCGGCAAACGCTTGCCCATCTTTGCGGCAATCACCTCATCCAGCCAGGGCAACTCGATATGCAGCACATCGCGGTACAAAAACAACAAGCGCGGACTTGGCCTGATTCTGGGTAGAAGCAGAAACATTGCGCTCCACCGCCAGATAGCTCAGGAAAGCGTTGAACTTCATCAGCCCCCATATCCTTGGGGTGACGTTTGTCGTGAAACAGAATATAGCGGCGCGCCCAGTCAAGGTAGGTTTCCTCGGTGCGGATACTATAATGGCGCACACGAATCTCTGCGCGCATCCGGTCGAGCAGCTTGGGCGAATCCTGAGAAACGACTTTAGCTTCCATCCGCGGAATTTTAGGTTGCCCTAAAATGAAAGTCCAGCATGCCAGATTATGTTAACTACATGAATATATGAAAACCATGCGCATGGTATTGACAACGCAGGCAGTCATAGGCGACATTGCCGCTCTATGAAACTGTTTTCTATTTTTAGTTAGGGCATTTACAACACGGAGGCGATAAGTGCGAATGGCTGTAGGTGCACATTCGCAGATGTGTTCAGAACGATTGGGAATGGCGACCACTAGCACTTCGCGAGTCGACTGCGAAATCTCGAATCGCGCTGAAATGTTCAGTCACCGAACAAGAAAGGGCGAGCTCAGTTCATATGTTCGAATTGGACAGCCGTCGTCAGGCAAAGTTTGGCCTACGTGGAACTACGCCGGTTCGACTATAAACTCGAAGCAGAGTCGCTGACGGACCGGAATGTTTTTATGTAACTCAGGCAAAGAATGGAGTGTATATTTCGACACAGAACATGAATTCGAAGCAGTCGTTGGGGTTGAATTCAATGGTAACCAGCCTCACCGACTTGTCATCGGAGATTGATATGCCTAACCCTACGCTCAAGTTCGCTCCCTTCGGTCGCTGGGACGCGACTTCGGCGCGCCCCTTAGCTGCACGTTATGCCTCAAGCTAGGATTCCTAATATGCGGACATTATTTTTTCTGCTCGTGTTCTTCTCAGCAAAGCTGTCGTTTGCTGGCGACGTGGCGGGTACATATCCTGCGGGCATCGTCTATGGCCCGAAAGCAGCGTTTCAAATATCGGCGCCTGCTGGATGGGTTCTACGATAACCACAGCGGAATTTCAGATGGTCAACCTTGTGTTCTCATCCTGTCGGTGAAAGTTGGGCAAAAAGCCCGACGATCATGTACGCAAAAATTGCTTCGCCTAGTTACCCCACCAAAAGTGAATTTATCAAATTCACAGTAGATTTCTTTCAAAGCAAAGATGCTGGCTTCCAGTTCAGAAATATTGAAGAGGCAAAAACAAAAGAAGGATACCAATACACGGTTCAAGAATACGACAGACCCTCCTACCCTGTTTATGAGTTAACTGCATATATCCAACTTCCCAGCGCGGTTGCATATATTGTTTACTCCGCCCCAAAAAAGAGTCTTCGCGAAATAGACCTTAATAAATTCAAAGCGGTTTTGAGTTCGTTGGTCTACAGGCCGGAGTACATACAAAAATGAGGCATAACCCTACGCTCAAGTTCGCTCCCTTTGGTCGCTGGGACGCGCCTTCGGCGCGCCCCTTAGCTGCACGTTGGGCATCACCTCATGCATGAGATAACAGACGCGGATGAACTTTGGAATCGTGCTTGTGAAGGTGGCGGTGACTCACCACGCGCCGGAGATCGAGCATTGGCTGCACTGCTTCTATTTCATGGCCCGGCCATGAATGGCGGCGTACTACATGCTGTTGAGTGCCTATCTCCAGATCAATTGGTGGCAGCTCTGGATGGGTATAGACATTTTGGTTTCGAGTCTGTCGCCGTCCTAATTGGTGAGGCTGAAAAAGCGATCCAGCTTGAGCAAGACCTAGACACTCTTGAAGCAGTATTCGATAAACAGTATTGGGCACAAATCCCTGACGATGGAGTGCTAGTCAAAGGATTTGAAAGACAACTGAGAGAGAACCCTCAGGAATATTCACCGCTTGTGCGTAAATGAAATAAGGAGCGTAGGTAAATATGCTGCCCAACCCGTCGTTCAAGCGGGACGCCGCGCAAGCGCGGCGCCCCTTAACTTTACGTTAGGGCACTATGCGTATACACCCATTATGGAAAGCAGTGCCGGCTGGATTGATAACCTTCTTACTGTGGTACGGGGCGGGTTACTTCCCCTTATTCTTTGTTTCTGACCCCGAAGCAGTTTCTGATTTTATTGCCCAATGGTTTCTGTTTGCCATGGTGCTCCCATCTCTTCTCGTATCTGGAGGAACCTCCGCAGTCATTGGCAAGGAATACTGGAGGATTGCATCAGTTCTTTCGGGATTAATCAGTGGCTGCATTCTGCTATTTATCACCATGGGCAGAGGGTTGTGGTGGACCTACCCAATCTTGCTTTTTATCGCGGCCAGTGTCTCTCTGTTTGGCGGGTATATCGCTCAAAAGGCGATGTCGTATGGCAACAAATAGTGCCCTAACCCTGCGCTCAAGTTCGCTCCCTCCGGTCGCTGGGACGCGCCTTCGGCGCGCCCCTTAGCTCCACGTTAGGCATTCAATATGGCAGAGACCGACTGGCCCGAACCCAAGGAACCCGCGGTGCGTGCAGTGCGCTTTGGGCGCGCTGTCTTGTGTTTAGTTGGTACAGTTCTGCTTGGTATCGGCGGGTGGTTTTCTTATCACAACCCACATGACCAAGTGTTTCTCGCATCATTTGTTCTTGGTGGCGGAATTGTTCTTGTGTGGCTCGGCCTTGCTCTACCGCCCAAGGTCGTGGCGCATTTAGGCTTCGAGTTACCATGGTTCATCTGATGCCTAACCCTGCGGTCAAGTTCGCTCCGCTTCGCTGCGCTGGGACTGCGCTAAAGCGCAGCCCCTTACCTTCACGTTAGGCAATGCACAGGAAATTTTATGAGCATCATCGAATGCAAAACGCATGGCAAAACTTCATATGCACTCGTTTGTGTGCATTTGGCAAGGCAGAAGCCAGATGACAAGCCAGTAAAGTACTATTGCGGTGAAAGCGACCCTGGCGATAATTTGCGCGTCGAAGAAGAGTGTGTTTGGTGTGAAGAATGCGATGCCGTATTATTGCGTGAAGGCGACTGGAATGAAACGTCAGAAAAACATGCAAACGTCCAAGTTATATGTACTTCTTGTTTAGAAGAAATCAAGAAAAAGAATGTTCAAGGAAATCTCTAGAAACGGCGAGTTTAATCTATGCAGTGCGGCAATCAAGCTGATGCAAAATTCGCCTAACCCTACGCTCAAGTCGCTCCCTCCGGTCGCTGGGACGCGCCTTCGGCGCATTAGCTACACGTTATACGATTCGCGCATATGGCAAATAACGGGGCAGCGCATGCAGATAAAGTAGATTTAATCTCTTCCAGCGATAGCTACGTTAAGTTGATAATCGTTCAAACAGATCCATTGACTGACGATCTGCTACTTGGTTTGCAGGAGAAATTAAATAACTACCTATCCTTCGTCCAGAATGGACAGTTGTACGAAGTTGAACCAAATACAAAAGGTTTGCCGGTAATCATATCAATCGATTTGTTTGAAAATGGAAATGCATTAACAAACGAATTTCTTGAACGTATAAGGGCCATATTTTTACAGCAGGGCGTTGCGTTAGAGTGGCAAGACCGACATTCAGAACTGGGCGATTTATTGTGACGGTATCGTATAACCTGTCGTTCAAGCTGGACGCCGCGCAGGCGCAGCGCCCTTAACTTTACGTTAGATGCCAGGGGATGGAACACTAACTATGAGCCTTACTGACTACCTGAATGAATACGATATGACGGATGGGGGTCTGAAAGAACTGCAGAGAAGGCTTGATGCAGAATGGACAAATGGATATCCCCAAGCGCACCAGATGGCAATGATTTCTTTCCTAGATAGATTGGAGAAGAAGACCTCCATGGTGTTGAATGGAGCATCCTGCATGGTTTGGAATCACTGAAGGGCCACAATGAAGCTGTGCTTGCGGATTGGAAACCAACATATTGGCGCAAGCTGATGCTGAAG
This sequence comes from uncultured beta proteobacterium, assembly GCA_963721375.1. Taxonomy (GTDB): domain Bacteria; phylum Pseudomonadota; class Gammaproteobacteria; order Burkholderiales; family Gallionellaceae; genus Sideroxyarcus. The sequence goes on from CAVRIW010000003.1 coordinate 25,870, forward strand.
AGAATTCAAAATTCCGGTCTCGATGAGATTGCTGGCAAACAGATTAGTGACTACTTGGACGGACACGTTAAGGTTAAACCATGAGAGCATCTAACCCTACGCTCAAGTTCGCTCCCTTTGGTCGCTGGGACGCGCCTTCGGCGCGCCCCTTAGCTACACGTTAGGCATTTAACCAACATGCAATTCATACAGCTACTTGGAAAATCGATGAAGGACGACGACACGCTCGAAGTCCTTGAGCGCTACGACATTACTGTCACATACGATTTCGATCGAACCCATGAAAACATTGATGACATGTATTGGGCTGCATCCAAAGATGGCGGCTTTCAGTTTAGATTCAATAAAGAGCAAAAACTTGACGTCGTGTTTTTGTAAATGGTGACGGGAAGGATTTGAGGCAATTGATCGAACCCTTCTGGATGTTCCGGTATTTGAGTCATTTGATGAAGCTCAGCAGGCTTGCTTAACGAAGAATATTCCTTTCAAGTCCAGTCCAGGAGAACCAGGCTCCTCTAGCTACAAGTGGTGGATCAAACTCGACTTTGGCTTGTACACGGCTCACTATCAGTTCAAAGGAGGGCGCCTGATTATGATCACTCTTGGAAAAAAGATAGATGCCTAACCCTGCGCTCAAGTTCGCTCCCTACGGTCGCTGGGACGCGCCTTCGGCGCGCCCCTTAGCTTCACGTTAGCAACCATGAACAAGATCGCATTTCTTTTAATCATGTTAGTAGCCTTCAGCGCTCTGGCTCAGGGTGACAAAGCTGGAGGAAACGTAACATTCTCCAAGCACAGCTCTGCATTACAGCTCGCGTCCTACGACGAGCAAACCCATACCCACAAATTTCGCGGAAAGATCAGACTCACAGGCACTCTTTTCCTGATATTCGATATGGAGGCGCCTGATCGTGCCAATGGCGAAATCAACTTTAATAAGTTTGTGCCAGATCCTGAATCGGCGGCACTACTGCCCGCTGTAGTTCAGGGCTTCTACCCAGGAACGGTGCAGTACGTGAATCTAAATGTTTCACTTGATCAGGTTGAGCCCCTTTTTGAGAAGGTAAACAAGCATTTGCTCGCCTATCGCATGGCACGTCACCCGAGGTCAGTACGTAGAGCTGAGGTCGTCCTCGACATGGTTATTCCGCTACCGTGGAGTGTGATTCACGAACCTACTGGGGCCACGCATGTTTCAGTGGCTCCGCTACTCGAGACGTCCCAGCTTGCTGCCGCTAAACAGGTTTTTTGCCGCATGGCATGCTAACCCTACGCTCAAGTTCGCTCCCTCTGGTCGCTGGGACGCGCCTTCGGCGCGCCCCTTAGCTGCACGTTGGGATCATGAAAATTTATGAAGCGTTTATCGTCATTGCAGCGTTATTATCTTTTCTGTTTGCGGCAGAGCAGGCATACAGCTTGTGTGCTGCCGTGAGTGAGACGTCGAGCTTTCTCTCAGTCAACGCAGGGGTGATTGCAGTCATTATCATGTCATAGTGCTGAAGGGCAGAAGTCAAAACTCATCCGCTGTGAAGAATGAAACGGAACTTGGATTTACTGAATGTAGTGGCTTTGGAAGAAAAGAACTAAAGTTAAGGTCAGCATGTTTTAGTGGTTTGTCGGTGAGGAAGTGAGCGATTGCCGCGTATTAGTTGTTCTGGATCGGAAGGGAGCATGCTCAAGGATGCTGCAACCTACGCTCAAGCGGGACGCGCCTTCGGCGCGCCCCTTAGCTACACGTTAGAAGCTATGCCACAATTTTGCTGCAATCAGATGCAACATCAACTTACTCAGGTGTGCTCCGTGCATGATCCTTTGGAGTGCCCTGATATGTTGATTCAGTACTCGCCAAAGTTTGATGAATATGGACTCATTGTTCATGATGGTGGGGGAAGTTCAATTGCAATTTCTTATTGCCCTTGGTGCGGTTCCAAACTTCCTGAGTCTAAGCGTGACCGCTGGTTTAGTGAGCTTGAGGCGCTTGGTTTCGATGAGCCGCTGCTTGATCAGGAGATTCCAGAAAGGTACAAAGGTGATGCTTGGTATCGCTTCTAACCCTACGCTCAAGTTCGCTCCCTGCGGTCGCTGGGACGCGCCTTCGGCGCGCCCCTTAGCTGCACGTTAGAAGTCATATGCGGCGAATCGTTGCGAGATCTTGGATCGTTTCAATGCTAGCCTTTGCCGGTTATTTTATTGCGTCACGAAACTCTGATGAGCTCGTCGCTCAGCACGAATTAACGGCACTTATGTTTTACACACCATCTTTGGAATATATGAAAAGGAAAGTTGATAAGAAAGAAATACTTTACGTGGGCTGACGGTTAATAGTAATTATGAAATACAATGCTGCTATAGGAAAGAAAAACAAAAATTTGAGAACTAACTGATATAAAAGTTGGAATAAGAAAACTTTTGTACGCGGAAAGATGGCTAGTTTCGGGCAATTCCGGAACGCGTTGAAATGCGGCAGAACAACGATGTGCTCCGAAATGGCTATGTAAATAATCTGAGATTTCTAACCCTGCGCTCAAGTTCGCTCCCTTAGGTCGCTGGGACGCGCCTTCGGCGCGCTCTTAGCTATCACGTTAGGGATTGCTATGCCGCGTGCAAATTGTCTTGTACTGCTTCTGCTATATTTGCTTCAGCAAGTGTTGGTGATGAAGCAGAATGATCAAGCTAGATGCCCGAGTTAGCGGTCCGAAAATAATTATCGGCCGTCCTCTGGAAGCTGCTGTTATTGGAAAAGGCAGACTCTATTTTTACAGTGCGCCAAGTGATCTATGCAAAATGAAAGTTGTGTTTATTATATCGATGGCGATGTTCTTACGGTGTACAAATCATTTAATGGCTGGGCGAATGTAATGCACATCGCAAAAACGGTGATGACTTCATGGGTTGGGTATCATTGAAAATACGGGCAAAAGAAATTGGTCAATATGGTCACAATCTCTAACCCTACGCTCAAGTTCGCTCCCTCCGGTCGCTGGGACGCGCCTTCGGCGCGCCCCTTAGCTGCACGTTGGGCATCATAAGATGAGGATCACTGCACGATGACCATTGACGACGCAAGGGAATCATTTGTCGCCGCTTTGAATGCAAAGACGGCGGTCTTGGTCTCCGAAATTGAGAGGATGATCGTCGATCAACCGTTCTCGCTAAATCGTGGCGTCGAAAAGTCATCGGTCAACGCAGTCCATTTCGTATATGACTGGTCATCGTTTCTTCCGGTTGCCTGCCCGCTGAACACAACAACTGGCTATTGTGGTTCCGGGGAGTCCCTTCACCTACTCTTAGGCAACAACGATCAGTTGTTTTCTGAGGAGGTTGAGTTGGCGGCACTTGAATCCGCACCCGCCTCAGAAAAAGACTCCATGAGGGAGGCTCTCAACTCCTTGATGACGGAACTGTACGTTGCGTGGTTTTCTGCCGCATGGAAGACTTGCCGAAAAGCGGCACCGTCGATTCGCGGTTTTTTGTCGGTCCACGACACCATATGGCGCACTGACTTGGATTCCGGGAAGGAATTCCGCGAGGACGCAGGGCTGGTTAAATTCTTCTGATGCCATGATGCCCAACCCGTCAGTCAAGCGGGACTGCGCAAATAAACCCTCGCGCAGCCCCTTACTTTTACGTTAGAGAGACCAAGAACATGTGGCTACAAAGTACAAAGGCTGTAATCGTCGCAATTATCGTACCAGGATATGTGCATTCCCTTTTAGCATTCTGTGTGGCTGCTTGGCCTTGCTGTTACGCGAGTTCGAGCATCAGGTGTTACTTGACACATATGGACTACTCGTCCTGATATATTTTGTTTTACTTGCCCCCTTATTCACGAGTTATCTTGCTGCTAAGGCGCGCCCGAATTTTCCCATGTATCATGGCTTGGCTGCCGTTGCCGTTTCGATGATCCTGCTGTACTTGAAAGGTAACCTTCAACCACTATGGATAATTCCCATATCATTGGTTCTTGGTGTTGTTGGGGCAAGACGCTTCATTCTCGAGGTGAAACATAATGACAAGAATCTCTAACCCTGCGCTCAAGTTCGCTCCCTTTGGTCGCTGGGACGCGCCTTCGGCGCGCCCCTTAGCTTCACGTTAGGGCTCAATCGTGAACGAACCGCTACTCGTCATCTTGATTTTCTTGCCGGTCATTTTGGCTGTTCTTGCGTCCGCGCTTTGTTGGCGTTCCATTTCGCGCCCATGGCTCTATCTCGTTACAGCCATATTTTCATTAGGCGGATTGCAGGGGATTTTTGCACCCGTTGCGACTGCGGTTTTTATACCATGCGGCGGAGGATTTTCTGACGTGGCGACACATACCCCCTTCACGCGCTCGATTGTTGTGTCAGCGTTTTTCCAACTCACCATTGGTGCCGTTTATTTGTGGTGGCTATCATGTGCCTTTCGCAAGCCCTAACCCTGCGCTCAAGTTCGCTCCCTCCGGTCGCTGGGACGCGCCTTCGGCGCGCCCCTTAGCTCCACGTTAGGCATTACCATGACATCGTTGAGTGACATCTACAATTTCATTGCTGAGAACTCGGGTGTTAAAACTGACAAGCTCACGCCTGATACGGATCTCTACAGAGATATAGGCATTGACGGTGATGACTTCTTTGAACTGGAAGTTGAATTTGGAAAAAGGTTTTCCGTAGACATGTCCACCTACCGCTGGTACTTCCACCATGGAGAAGAGGGCAGCTTCAACATTGGAGGGCTTTTGTTTAAGCCGCCATATTCAAGAGTCAAGCGTATCCCCATAACCCCTGGGTTACTCCTGCAAAGTGCAAATGCCCACTCGTGGCTACTTACCTATCCCGAACATGATTTACCCCCACGCAGGCTTGATCTTCTCTTCAACCTATTTTTCCTTGGCTCAATAGGTGTAGTAGGCATCGCGCTCTTTTTCTGGAGGTGGCTTCATGCCTAACCCTACGGTCAAGTTCGCCCTTCGGGCTGGGACTGCGCTAAAGCGCAGCCCCTTACCTTCACGTTAGAACTCAACCCCGAATATGGCCGAAAAATATACAGACAGAATCAAAGAGTATTGTGATTCAACTGGTATCGACATACCGGCTGGTTTCTATCGCCACTCTGCCAGTCGGTACGTTGCAATTGATATGGAGCCAACTCCACCAAAACTTGTTGCAAAGACTTGGTTCAATCAAGAAGATGTGGTGTACTTCCTCAAGAACCTCGCCTCTGGAAAGCGAATGAGGATCCTAGATTTCAAGGAACGCCAAGAACTACTATTTGAAAGTGGAGAAAGGTTAAAGCGTGGCAATGAGTTCTAACCCTACGCTCAAGCTCGCTCCCTCCGGTCGCTGGGACGCGCCTGCAGCGCGCCCCTTAGCTGCACGTTAGGCATACTCCGTACATGAAGCCTGAGCCCGAATCTTTGAATATCCCGCTGCCCACTTCCGCGTATCGTTGGGAGTCTCAGCGTTTCTTCATCTTGGCAAGTGCGCTCTTGTCTCTTTACGTAATTTGGCCCGCCTCACTACTACTCGCGGTTTGCGCTTTACTCGTTGGCACACCACTTTTCTGGTTTATTTTCGGTTCAACTGTTTTTCATCGGCTTACTTCGGGGCTACCCCATGTCATCCGGTTTATCATCGTGCTGTTCGCTGTCATAGCGTTTGCGAAGTTACTTGTGGTAATAGTAAATTGGCTTTCACAGGTGCTAGGTTCATATGGGATTGCCTAACCCTACGGTCAAGTTCGCTGCGCTGGGACTGCGCTACCGCGCAGCCCCTTACCTTTACGTTAGGCATTCATATGTGGCCGAAAGAAGTTCAAGAAAAGGCTCTAATCGCATGCGGCAGAAAGTGCTGCATATGCCATCGTTTCTGCGGCGTCAAAATGGAACTCCATCACATTTGGCAAGAAGCCGACGGCGGGCTATCGGACTTTGACAACTGCATACCGCTTTGCTTTGACTGCCATGCGGATGTTGGCCACTACAATCCTCGGCACCCGAAAGGAAAGAAGTACACTCCGGGGGAGCTGAAGGGCCATAGAGATCAGTGGTATGCGCTGACTTCCCAACTCAGGCTTAACGAATTCGAGCAAAATAACAGCACTCCAGAACAGCCCGTTGAGGTCTATGAGGGGCAGGAGGTTTCCCTTCGGGGTTACGTTTGGAGAGAGAGCTTTCCTGGAAGGCCGAACTACGAATCCTTCGATACAGATGAGAAGGAGACGTACTGGATGTTCATCCTAAAGAGGCCAATTTCGCTCTTGGTGTGCTCGCCTGAGCACGGAGACACCTATCGGGTGGATGGCATCAGTAAGTTGCAGTTGCTCGTGCCCTCTGAGTTCTATGCAGAAAATCAGGCCATAGTCCTTACCGACGTAAATGTGCTCGGTAAGTTGTACCCATCGACGAACGGGCATCATCACGGGCAGGCTCTATATGAAGTCATCAAGCTTCTGTAGGTTCATGCCTAACAATTCGCTGCAGGGTCGACGGCCCTGAGCTCAAACGTTAGACATTACGAATGGAACGTGACGCAATCTCCGAAATTGGCATTGACGACGAAGGGCGGCTTTACGTTGCGCCTGAAGCAAAGGCATTTCCGTACATCTATCGTGAAGCTATGGAAATTCATTGGGATGAAACAGCCCATTATCTTTTCGCGCCGCCTCCGCCACGAGCTCAATTGGCAGCGCCTATTTGGTGGTTTCAAAGAATACTTTCTGCCGCGAAGGAGCAAGGCTGCGAACTATGCTTTTCGTCAAAAACAAAATGGCACAATGTTCCGGCTGAACTACAAAGTGAAGTTGTTACTTTTCTGGAGAGTGCAAATGTCTAACCCTACGCTCAAGTTCGCTCCCTCCGGTCGCTGGGACGCGCCTTCGGCGCGCCCCTTAGCTACACGTTAGCGTTCAGCAACTGAGCCATGGACGGATTGACCCAAGAAGACTCCTCTTTAATTGGTTTTGTTGTGGCCTGCTATTTCCGTAACGCTATCGACAACAATGACCTTAACAAGTGGGCTGAACATATCATCGCAACACGCGACAATTACCCTTCTTACATTCTTGATCTACTCTACTTCGATGAGCCGGGCTTTCACATTTACCGCACAATTGGCTTTAATCCATCATCGGTCACAAGTCAGGCTGAAGACATCGCCCTCTTCGGCATTACCTATTTGCGGGGCCGCAGCCATTTAGACGGGCCACCTCAAGAAGCGGCTCTCGCGAAACTTAAAAATTCGGCGGGCATTCAAAAGCGCTTTCGCGACACATTTCCTTTCATCGAGGTATCCCTTGAACGCTAACATTCCGGTCAAGGTCGCTCCTTTCAGTCGCTGGACGCGCCGCAAGCGGCGCGCCCCTTAGCTCCACGTTGACGCTGTAGAAAAACCCTTTTTCAAACCAAAGTCAGTCACAAAAAAATGCGTGGTCTCACCGCGCATTTTTTGTTTTCTTCTTTTCAAATACTGCTATTTCATCCAGCGCGTAGAGTTAGTCTTGCGCTACACTTCTTGCAGTTCACTGCGCATAAGGCATGGCAAATTAGGCTCATCGCGTGAGACACTTCGCCCCATCATGCAAGACCTCACATCTAGCTTGGAAAGCAAACCTCAAACGAGGCAAGATCGTGCGCAAACGCGCGGGGAAGAACTCGCCAATAGCCTCAGCCATGGTGCGGGCTTGGTTGCGGCCATCGTGGCGACTCCGTACCTGATCCTGCGTGCAGTACAGCTCGGCGATGCCGGATACCTTGTCGGCGCGAGCGTCTTCGCCGCCACCATGGTCATGCTTTACCTTGCCTCCACCTTCTATCACGCACTTCAGCCCGGCAGGCTCAAGCAGGTGTTCCGTATCATCGAGCACTCAGCGATCTTTCTGCTCATCGCGGGCACCTACACGCCGTTCGCGCTCGGAGTCCTGCATGGCGCATGGGGATGGACGCTGTTTGGGCTGATCTGGGGGCTGGCGGCGATCGGAGTGACGCTGAAGATTATCAATGGCACGTCCCACCCCATCGCCTCCACCATCCTTTATCTGCTCATGGGATGGAGCGTCCTGATCGCGGCCGATCCCTTGTATACCCTGCTCCCCGCAGCCGGCCTGACCTGGCTGGTCGCCGGCGGCCTGGCTTACACGACAGGCGTGGCCTTCTTCATTGCCGATTCACGCCTGAAATACAGCCACTTCATCTGGCATTTGTTCGTGATCACGGGCACCGCATGCCATTTTTTCGCGGTGTACTGGTATGCCGCCTGAGCGCCGCGAATTTGCGCTTGCCTTGCCGGATGATTTTGACAACAATGCAAGCCAGTCACCGGAGTAATCAATGTCAAACCAAGTTGTCGCCGATTTCACCCTGCCCGCCACTGGCGGTGTCGATTTCACGCTCTATCCCATCCGCAGCAAATCGTTGGTGATCTACTTCTATCCCAAGGACAACACGCCGGGCTGCACCAGCGAGGCGCAGCAGTTCCGCGATCTGTATGCCGAATTCCAGCAGGCGGGCAGCGACATCGTCGGCATCTCGCGCGACAGCATCAAGTCGCACGAGGGTTTCAAAAGCAAATTCACGCTGCCCTTCGCGCTGCTCTCCGATGCGGACGAAGTGGTATGCAATCTGTTCGGCGTGATGAAGCAGAAGATGCTGTACGGCAAGCAGGTACGCGGCATCGAGCGCAGCACTTTCGTACTCGACCAGAAAGGCATCATCCGCAAGGAATGGCGCGGCCTCAAGGCGGACGGCCACGCGCAAGAAGTACTCCCCTTTGTTCAAACCCTGTAAGGAACGATATGAACGCACGCAAAGCATTATCCGAGAAGACCACCAAACTCTTCGTGCTGGATACCAACGTGCTGATGCACGACCCGACCAGCCTGTTCCGCTTCGAGGAACACGATGTCTATCTGCCGATGTTCGTGCTGGAGGAACTGGACAACAACAAGAAGGGCATGACGGAAGTCGCCCGCAACGCGCGCCAGGCCAGCCGCTTCCTCGATAATCTGGTCAGCGAAAGCGAGTCGCATATCGATGAAGGCGTGCCACTGGACGCCTTGGGCAACAAGAACGCGACCGGGCGCTTGTACCTGCAGACCGAGTTCATCAGCAACCCGCTGCCGGATACGCTGGCACACGGCAAAGCAGACAACGCCATCCTCGGCGTGGTTGCCTACCTGCACGCGCAGCATATCAAGCGCCAGGTCACACTGGTCAGCAAAGACATCAACATGCGCATCAAGTCGCGTGCCTTGGGCTTGTCGGCACAGGACTATTTCAACGACAAGGTGCTGGAAGACACCGACCTGCTCTACGCCGGCGTGCGCGAATTGACCGCCGACTTCTGGGACAAGAACGGCAAGGATATGGTGTCCGGCACCCAGGCGGGGCATACCTTCTACAACATCAAAGGGCCGGATTGCCGCGACCTGCTGGTGAACGAGTTCATGTATCAGGACGATGCCAGCAATCCTTTTTACGCGGTGGTCACCGCACAGGACGACAGCACCGCCACCCTGCGCACGCTCACCGACTACACGCACAGCAAGAATGCCATCTGGGGCATCACCGCGCGCAACCGCGAGCAGAACTTCGTGCTCAATCTGCTGATGAACCCGGAGATCGATTTTGTCACGCTGCTGGGGCAGGCGGGCACCGGCAAGACCCTGCTCACGCTGGCAGCCGGCCTGATGCAGACGCTGGAATCCAAACTCTATTCCGAGATCATCATGACCCGCGTCACCGTGCCTGTGGGCGAGGATATCGGCTTCCTGCCTGGCACCGAGGAAGAGAAGATGTCGCCGTGGATGGGCGCGCTGGACGACAACCTCGACGTGCTCAACCAGTCCACCGAAGAAGGCGGCGAATGGGGACGTGCCGCCACGCGCGACCTGATCCGCAGCCGCATCAAGATCAAGTCGCTCAACTTCATGCGCGGCCGTACCTTCCTCAACAAATACCTGATCATCGACGAGGCGCAAAACCTGACGCCAAAGCAGATGAAGACGCTCATCACGCGCGCCGGCCCCGGCACCAAAGTGGTGTGCATGGGCAACATCGCGCAGATCGACACGCCCTACCTCACCGAGGGCAGTTCCGGCCTGACCTACGTGGTGGATCGTTTCAAGGGTTGGGAACACAGCGGTCACGTCACGCTGCAACGCGGTGAACGTTCGCGTTTGGCCGACCACGCTGCGGAAGTATTGTGAAACTGCTCGGCACCAACACCAGCCCCTACGTGCGCAAGGCACGTCTGGTGCTGCTGGAGAAGAACATCCCGCACACCTACGTCGTCGATCCGCCCAGCGAGCAGGACAGTCAGGTGGCGCGCGTCAATCCGCTGGGACGCATCCCGGCGCTGATCCTCGACGACGGGACCTGCGTGTTCGACTCGCCGGTGATCGCCGAATACGCCGATACGCTGAACGACGACCCCATCCTGATCCCGCGCCACGATGCGCTGGCAAGAATGCGCGTCAAACGCTGGGAAGCGCTGGCGGACGGCATCATGGATTCCGCCATCGTGGTGCGCAACGAGCGCGTGCGCCCGGTCGAAAAACAGGAAGCAGGCAACATCGACATGCACAACCTCGCCGTCACGCGCACGCTGGCATATATCGCCGGGCAACTGGGACAGCGCGCATGGTGCGAGGGCGACAGCATCACGCTGGCCGATCTGGCGCTGGTGAGCGCGCTGGTCTATCTCGACCTGCGCCAGGCGGAACGCAACTGGCGCGGCGCGCATCCCAATCTGGCTGCATTTTTCAACCGACTCAACGCACGCCCCAGCGTGCAAACCGCATTGGCAGGATAAATATGAACATACGCGATAAAACAGACGAAGAATGGCGCGAAGAACTGACACCGGAACAGTACGAGATCTGCCGCGAATGCGGCACTGAGCCAGCTTTTTCCGGCGAATACTGGGACTGCCATGACTTCGGCATCTATCGCTGCGTATGTTGCGGCGCACCGCTGTTCGATTCGGAAACCAAATACGAATCGGGCACCGGCTGGCCGAGCTTCTGGCAACCGATCAGCGAAGACGCGGTCGAATACCGCGAGGGAGACCCGACCGGCATGGAGCGCATCGAAGTCTGCTGCGCCGCGTGCGATGCACATCTCGGCCACGTGTTCGAAGACGGCCCGAAACCGACCGGACTGCGCTTTTGCATCAACTCTGCTTCACTTGCTCTGGATAGAAAATAATAATGAAACTGCTGTTCGACCTGTTCCCCGTCATCCTGTTCTTTGGTGTCTTCAAATTCTTCGGTGTGTTTGCCGCCACCGCTACCGCCATCGTCGCCACCTTCGTACAAGTCGCCTGGGTGAAATATCACCATGGCAAAGTCGATACCATGCTGTGGGTGAGCTTGGGCATCATCACCCTGTTCGGCGGCGCCACCCTGCTGCTGCACGACGAGACTTTCATCAAATGGAAACCAACTGTGCTGTACTGGTTCTTCGCCGCTGCCCTGCTGCTCTCGCCCATCCTGTTCAAGAAGAACCTGATGCGCGCGCTGCTGCAAGAGAAGATGACGCTGCCCGATCCGGTGTGGAGCAACCTCAATCTGGCGTGGAGCGCTTTCTTCGCCGTGCTAGGCGTACTCAATCTGTATGTCGCGTTCAACTACTCCACCGACGCCTGGGTCAACTTCAAGCTGTTCGGCGCCACCGGCATCATGCTGGTGTTCATCATCGCGCAATCGGCGATACTGGCGAAGTATGTGGAAGAAGATAAAAAGGAAAACCAGTAATGCTGTACGCCATATTCGGCAACGATGTCCCTGACAGTCTGGAAAACCGCAAAGCTGCGCGCCCCGCGCATCTGGCGCGCTTGCAGGCATTGCAGGACGAAGGCCGCCTGCTGCTGGCCGGCCCTTTCCCTGCCGTGGATGCCACCGATCCGGGTGCTGCGGGTTTCAGCGGCAGCCTGATCGTGGCCGAATTCGCCACGCTCACAGCGGCGCAAGCATGGGCTGATGCCGACCCTTATGTCGCCGCCGGCGTGTATACACAGGTCGCTGTAAGGCCATTCAAGAAGGTCTTTCCGGCCTAAACACAAGGCGTGCTATATTGCGCGTCGGGTCATTTTCCAACCACCCCTACTTCAACTTTCAAAGGAAAGAAACATGCTGAAATTTTCCAAATTCGCTTTGCTGTCCGCGCTGCTTGCTTTCACTGCAACCGCACAGGCTGCCGAAGAAAAATCGGCTGCTGAAAAATCTGCCGCGTTGGTGAACGGGGTTTCCATCCCGCAAGCGCGCGTTGATCTGCGCATCAAGGTCGCCACCACACAGGGCGGTCAGACTGACACTCCAGAACTGCGCAAGGCTGTGCGCGACGACCTCATCAATCTGGAAGTCATCTCGCAAGCCGCGATCAAGAACGGCATGGACAAACAAGCGGAGACCGCCCAGCAGATCGAACTGGCGAAACAATCCGTACTGGCGGGAGCTTTCGTGCAGGACTACGCCAAGACACACCCGGTCAGCGAAGAGGCACTGAAGCAGGATTACGAAGCATTGAAGGCGCGCGTCGGCAACAAGGAGTACAAGATCTCGCATATCCTGGTTAGCTCTGAAGACGAAGCCCAAGCCGTCGCCAAGCGTGTGAAGAAAGAAAAATTCGCCAAGGTCGCCAAGGAAAAAACCAAAGACCCCGGTTCCAAGGACAATGGCGGCGATCTGGGCTGGACCGTTCCTTCCAACTTCGTACAACCCTTCGGCGAAGCCGTGCTCAAGCTGAACAAGGGTCAGATCAGCGAGCCGGTGCAAACCCAATACGGCTGGCATATCATCAAGCTGGAAGATACCCGCGAACTGAAAGTGCCCGCCTTCGAAGAAGTGAAGCCCAATCTGGAAAAGCGTAAACAGCAGGAAGCCATTCAAAAAGCGATCACTGAACTGCGCGAAAAAGCCAAGATCGAGTAATTCAGCATATACAGCCAGACAAAAAGGACATCCCTGCGATGTCCTTTTTTTTACCATGACATTCCATAACAGCCACACTGACGGGCAATACAACTGTTGGGACTGGAACAGTCGGCTTAATCCCGTAGCAAAGTCCTCCTTGAGGCACGAGGTGCGCTCCAGCGATTCACAAAGAGGCGATCACTGATCGCCTCTTTCATTTCAAACACATCATCTTCCGCTCATGAAGATACCTGCACAGCCGCCCCCATGCATACGGATTGACAGCCACCGACAACTTCCCCTAAAGTTCGCCCCACTTGCAAATCCATCGGCAGGCATACGACCCGCAAAGTACGGCGCGTAGCAACCGATGGAATCCCCGGAACAGGAGGCTGGCGCAAGTCGAAATTCCCACGCACCAGGGAATCATCGCCAGCAGCACTACTTGTTCCAAAGGGGAATCGCCTTGCAGATTGATTTTCACCACGCCACCACCTATGTCGTCGCCCGCGAAGCCGGGTTCAGTCATGACGATGCGGACATCATCGCTTACGCCGCGCAGTATGTGGACGACGCCACCACTAGCGGCACCGTCTATTTCGACAATCGCGCCGTATATAACCGCTTCAGCTCCGCGCACAAGATGCTCGACCTGCGCAACACCGAGGAGCTGGCCAATCATTACGTTTGGATGCCGTTCCACTTTCTGCCCGGCAACGGCGGACTAGCAGCAGATCAAAATCCGAACGGCAGCTTCATCGAAAAGATCATCTGCAAACCCAACAGCCCGGTCGCTCAGGAAATGGTGCGCGATGCCATTCTGGAAAATGACCGCGACTACAGCCTGCATCGGCTCGGCGTCACCATGCATGTCTATGCCGACACTTGGGCGCATCAGGGATTTGCCGGAGTGATGCACGACGTGAACGAAGTCGAGGACGCGGAAGAAACCGATGATTCAGGAGTCTATGCCAAAGGCCTGGCCGACATTCTCAGAGACGTACTGGACGACACCATTCCGCCGCTGGGGCATGGTCGCGCGCAGACTTTTCCCGACATGCCGTTCCTCAAATGGACATACCAGAATGGTCGGGGGGAGACGATCTCGAGGGACAACACCAGCGACTTCCTCGAAGCCGCCGAACAGATGTGCATCGCCATGCGGCGTTACCTCAAAGGCAATCCGAACGCCAAAGTGAAAGGGCTCGGCAGCGACACCCGCAAACAGATAGAAAGAATGTTCCTCACCACCATCTTCGAGGACGGCGACCAGCGCCATCAATCTTGGCTGGCCGCGATCCGCAACGGTGAATTCACCGCCTGCGGCAAGGTGGACATCAACGACTATTTCGCCCGCGGCAACGACTCGTGGAAAGCGGACGCACTCGGCACCAGTTTCGATCTGCCCGTGCATCAATACAAAGCCCATTTCCTGAAGAGCCAGTGGAAACTGTTCCATGACGCTCTGCAGGCGCACCGTTTCAATGTGGTTTACAACATCCTGCCCAAGTACGGCATCTGTGCGGCGTGATGGAATGACAACGCGACCGAAACCAACATCGCAACTCAAGGAGCAACAATGACGACAATGGACGACCTGCTTTATCCGGGCAAGGCCACCGACTTCTTCGCCCGCCGCCCCTTCCCGCCATTCGACCCGGCAAGCAGCGCATACAGTCCCGGCAACGCGCTTTGGCTCGCCGAACTGAGCCGGCTGGTGTATCGGCACGACAAAGAAGAAATCGACCCGCCACCGCAACCAACGCAAACCAGTTTTCTGGAAAAAGCCGGATGCACCAGAAGGCAATTTTTTTATTCGCAGGACACGGGTGCACAGGCCATAGTCGCCGAGTTCAATGGCGCAACCCCCTTCTCCGTATTGGTATTTCGCGGCACCGAACAAGAACCCAAGGACTACATCGCCGATCTCACCATCGGCAAACTGCGCCAGCGGGAAGGCAAGATCGATGTACACGAAGGATTCAGGAAGGCATTGGATTCGGTGTGGGACGAAATCGAAAAAGTGCTGCAACAGCTGAACTGCCCGGTCTATTTCACCGGACACAGCCTGGGCGCAGCCTTGGCCACCTTGGCCGCAGCGCGCCGAACACCGACCGCGCTGTACACCTTCGGCTCGCCACGCGTGGGGGATGCGGACTTCGTGGCCTCACTCCAGGGCATCGCTCACACCATCCACCGTGTCGTGGACGACAAAGACGGCGTCACCCACCTGCCACCCGAAGCGCTCGGCTTCCAGCACGTCGGCACGCTGCACACACTGACCGAGCCGGCATCACGTAATTCCATCACTTCATACTTGGGTGGCTGGTGCAGCCCGCCCAAGTTTCTGGCCGACCACGCCCCGGTCAACTACGTGGACAGGATATGAAAACGATTCGTCCTGCTGCTTCGACACGCACTCGGGGCAGTTATGACGCTGAAATACCCAGCTCCGCATACAGCTTGCCCATCATCGCCCGCAGCTCGCCGACCTCTGTTTCGAGCTTGGCGACATTGGCCTTGAGCGCTGCGATCTCGCCCACCGTCACATCGCCTGCGTGAGTGACGGATGCCGCTCCGGCGGATACGCGCTCCTCAATGACAGGAGCACCGGAGAGCAGATGCATCCAGCGGTTCTCGCGCGCGCCGGGCTGGCGCGGCAACTCCACCACCAATCCGCCCGCCGCACGTTCGGCCAGCTCGACCAGAAAACTTTCGACCGAAGAAATGTCGGCGAACTTGTGCAACCTTTCGCAATTGAGACGCAACTCCCCCGCCGTCTGCGGGCCACGCAACATCAACAGGGCCAGCAAAGCGGTGGACTGCGTGGGAATGTGCAGCACGCGCTCGATGTTGTGCGCATAACGCGATGACCTACCGCCGCTGCTTTCCACGATCAGCGACAATCCCCGCAGACTATCCAGCGCCACTAACACCTCCGATTCGGATGCCTCGATCACCGGATCGCGGCTGCTCTTCTGGTTGCAGCCGGAAACCAGCGAGTTCAGCGTCAGCGGATAGCTGTCCGGCACCGTGCGCTGTTTCTCGGCGAGCACGCCGAGGACGCGGGTTTCAAGGAGGGAGAGGATGGGGAGCGTGGTGGACATTATTGGTATCGGTTAGGGAAAACGGTTAACGGGGAACGTTCGAAATTTCAGATTTCGTCATTCCGCGAAAGCAGGAATGACGGATTACTAACGATTACCTGGAATGATTCCGCAGATGACAATGAAACTTAGCGGATTCCACCACCTGCAACAACTCAAACATTCCTGTTTTTCTTGATCATGTCGTAAGCCACTTGAATCTCTTTGGCCTGTTCGGTGGCCATGGCGATCATGTCTTCCGGCACGCCCTGCCCCATCAGCTTGTCGGGGTGGTATTGGCTCATCAGTTTGCGGTAGGCACGCTTGATCTCTGCGTCGGTGCTGTCCTTGCTTACACCCAGGGCCTTATAGGCATCTTCCAATGCTGCGGCCGAACTGACTTGCTGCCCGCCGAAGTGGGATTGGTTCAGCACCATGTTCATCATCTGCTTGAACGCGTCCGGGCCGTAGCCAAGACGACCGGCGATGTCGGTGAGCAACGCTTCTTCAGCCGGATGGAAATGGCCGTCCGCCAGCGCCATCACGATGAGATAGACCAGCAACACATCCTTCAGATTCTTGGTGTGCCCGCAAACGGCCATGAATCTTTTCAGGGTCGGCTCGATGTCAAAATCCGCAGCCGCTCCTTTCTTGAACCAGCCGATGGCCAACTGGCGATGCTCCGCAGACATGCCCAGCTTTTGCATGAACTGTTCGGTGTGATCGATCTCGTTTTGCGAGACCTGCCCGTCGGCCTTGGCCAGCTTGCCCATCAGGATGAAAATCGTCTCCAGGAACACCGCCTGGCGCAGCGCATTATGCAAAGGGTTCATGCCCCCTGAGCCATATACCCGCACGCGATCGATAAACGACCCGGCGAACAGACCGAGCAGCGCGCCCCAGAATCCCCAGAAGTAATATCCAGCAATGACACCGATAAGTTTAAACAAGGTAACTCCAGAAAAAAATTACGCGGCAACCAGCCGCCGACAAAGGCGCGCATTATACCCTCGCACCACCATTGACATCCCCCAACCAACTCACCTAGAGTGCAGCAGACATGCACATCCACCGCACACATCGCATTTGCCGCATGGTTCTAGAAACGAACATGACCAAGGGAGCCGCACCATGTCTCGAATCAGTCGCAATCTAGCCCTCGCCGCCACCCTGTCGCTTGCCGCCTTGAGCGTACAGGCATCCTCCTGCGACCCGAACCAGCCGACGGGCGTGGACAGCCAGATCGTCAGCAATAACGAATCGAACTGTGCGAAGAAAGCATTGAAAATAGCAGCAGACTATTTTCAGGATGCCAGCAAAGCACAAGCAAAAGGCGAGTATCAGCATATGTGCAGTGCCGTCTATTCAGCGCTCATGCAGCTGGAAAAATACAAAGCAGGCGATTGGCGCGGAAATTACAAAAACATCGCCGAAAAGATCGATCACGATTACGCCGAGGTGCTGGATAACCTCATGAAAACGACCTGCCCGCAAAAGACCACCCTCTATCGTTTTTTGGCCGCCAAAGGCGACGCCTGGGCCATGTATAACCTGGGGAGCATCTACGCCAAGGGCAATGGCGTGCCGCTGGATGATGCCGAAGCCTTGGCGTGGTACCAGAAAGCGGCCGAAAAAGAATACACCGCCGCCTACCTTGCACTCGGACTGATGTATAGCGACGGCGTGGCTTTCCTGCCGGATTTTGTCACCGCCTTTGAGTGGTACATGAAGGCCGCCGCGCAGGGCGATGCTACCGCCCAATACACCGTGGCAGGGATGTACCGAAAAGGTACGGGCACAAAACAGGATTCCAAGAAAGCGGCAGAGTGGTACAAAAAAGCGGCCGATCAGAAACATGAAGGCGCCAAAGCTAAATTGGAAGAAATGTACAAGACGGGCGAAGCCAAGAAACCGGGATTCTCCTGGTAGCGTAACTTGCTCTGAAAGAGGAATCACTTGCTCTCGCGTCTCGCCGAACCACCGTGCGACGCATGTCTCGAAACCATTTCGAGCTTGGTCCCTTTCCCAGAGTATTTCGCAAACTGTGGCGCTGCGCTAAACTGAAACCGTCATTGGCTGTTGCTCTTCAGAATTGAATCCTTGCGCAAGTCTAGGAGGACAGTATGAACGACCAGGACAGCACGCCCCCTTCTGCCACACCCAGCAAACGCCGCAAGATTCTGCTGCTCATCAGTGCAGTACTGCTATTGGGCCTGCTGTCCGTTCTTGTCTGGTGGTTCTTTATCGGGCAGTGGCGCACCAACACCGATGACGCTTATGTGGGCGGCAACATCGTCGCGGTGATGCCGCAGACCGGCGGCACGGTGATCGCCATCTATGGCGACACCACCCAGGCCGTGATCGAAGGCCAGTTGCTGGTGCAGCTGGACGACAGCGATGCGCGCCTGCAACTGGATGCAGCTGAAGCAGCGCTGGCGGCGGCGGTGCGCGAAGTGCGCGGCCTGTATGCGACCAGCCACGGCAATCTGCCGCTGCTCGCGCAACGGCGTGCCGATCTGGCTCGGGCGCAGGCAGAGCTGGCCAGCAGCGATGCAGCATTGGCACAAGCCGAATCCGAATACAACCGCCGTGTCGAACTCTCCAGGCAAAATTTCGTCTCGCCGGAGAATGTGCAGATCGCACTCACGGCACGGGACGCGGCACGAGCACAGCACAATGCAGCCGCCAACGCAGTGAAAGCCAGCAGCGCTGCCATCGAGCAGACCATGGATCAGGCCAGCGTTTCCCGTGCGCGCGTGGATCACACTTCGCTGGAAAATCACCCCAATGTGCGCAGCGCCGCAGTCCATGTGCGTGAAGCTGCACTCGCGCTGGCGCGCACCCGCGTGCTGGCTCCGGTCAGCGGACAGGTAGCTCGGCGCTCGGTACAGATCGGCGAACGTGTCGCATCCGGTGCCGCATTGATGGCCATAGTGCCTCTGGACAAGGTGTGGCTGGATGCCAATTTCAAGGAGACCGAATTGCGCGATGTGCGCATCGGCCAGACAGCCGAACTGACTTCAGACTTCTACGGCAACTCGGTCATCTTTCACGGCAAGGTACTGGGCTTGGTGCCGGGCACCGGTTCCGCCTTTTCCTTGCTGCCCGCGCAGAATGCCACCGGCAACTGGGTCAAGATCGTACAGCGCTTGCCGGTGCGCATCGCACTGGATGCCATGGAGTTGCAGGCACATCCATTACGCATCGGGCTATCCATGGACACGACCATCGACACGCATGATCGCAGCGGTGCAGCACTGACCACCTTGCCCGACGCACAGGCGATCGCCGCGACTGCGATCTATGTACAGAACATCAAGGCCGCCGATGCGCGGGTTGCACAGATCATCGCCGACAATCTGGAACGCAAGTAGCGCTTACATCGAACGGGCAGAACGACGATATCAATTGCTTTTGCGGGGTGTTGAAAAATGAATCCTGCTCAACCGGGCATATTGAAAGGCATCAAGCTGGTGGCCGCGACCGTGGCGCTCGGCTTGGGCTCGTTCATGAACGTGCTGGACCTGACCATCGTCAATGTGGCCGTACCCACCATGGCTGGCGATTTCGCAGTCACTCCGACACAAGGCACCTGGATCATCACCTCCTACTCGGTGGCCGAGGCCATCATGCTGCCGCTGGCGGGCTTCCTCGCCGGACGTTTTGGCGAAGTGCGCAGCTTCGTTGCCGCCACTTTTCTGTTCACACTGGCGTCGCTGTTGTGCGCACTGTCTATCAGCTTTCCGATGCTGCTTACGGCCCGGGTGCTGCAAGGCGTGTTCGGGGCATCCATGATCCCGCTGTCGCAAACGCTGCTCACCACCATCTATCCGCCGCACCAACGCGGGCTGGCGCTCGGCATCTGGGCCATGACCACCGTGATCGCGCCGATCGCCGGACCGCTGGCGGGCGGTTGGCTGACCGATAACGCTTCGTGGCACTGGATATTTCTGGTCAACCTTCCGGTCGGTCTGCTGGTCGGCATTTCCGTGGCCGTGTTGCTGGCGGGGCGCGATGTGATCCAGCCCGGCAAACGCGAGCAGAAGATGGATTGGGTCGGCCTGTCCTTGCTGATCGTCGGCATCGGCTCGCTGCAGATCCTGCTCGACAAGGGCAACGAACTGGATTGGTTCAGCTCCGCCACTATCATCACGCTGGCGGTGTCGGCAGCAGTCGCGCTGCTGATGTTCGTGGTGTGGGAACTGGACGAGCCCGCCCCGCTGGTTGATCTGCGTCTGTTCACGCGGCGCAATTTTATGGTCGGGTCAGTCTGCCTGCTGCTGGGTTCGATGGCCTTCTTCGGCGTGGTCGTGATCGTCCCGTTGTGGCTGCAAACCTTTCAGGGCTACACCTCGCTGTGGGCAGGCAAAGCCGTGGCTTTCGGCGGCGTGTTGGCATTCGTGCTCGGGCCGATCATCGGCGCCAACATCAACCGCGTCGATGCGCGCGCCATCACCACCTTCGGCTTCATCGTCTTCGCACTGGTGGGTTACTGGAGCGCCAACTTCACCCCGGACATCGACTACTGGTCGATTGCGCTGAGCCGTCTGTTCATGGGCATCGGCATCAGTTGCTTCTTCCTGCCGCTGGTCACCATCAGCCTGTCGGGACTACCTGCAGAAAAGATCGCGGCAGCCTCCGGCCTCACCAACTTCATGCGCAATCTGGGCGCCAGTTTCGGCACCGCTATCACCGTTTGGCTTTGGAATAGCCAGGCTGCCGCATACCACGCCCGACTGATGGAAAACATCCAGACCTACAATCCGCAGGCGACCGATTACCTGAACCGCTTGCACCAGCTCGGTATGCCGGACGATGTCGCGTTTGCCTACCTGGAGCGCATGATCACCACCCAGTCATACACCCTCGCCACCGACCGCATCCTGACCATTTCCGCCACGCTCATGCTGACGCTGGTCACGCTGATCTGGTGGGCAAGACCTCCGTTCGTCGCCAGTCGCGGCGGCGGGCATTGACCCAGTACAACGCTCAAAGGACATGTCGAAACGAACGTGCTGCGATAACCCTCACATCGTGATTGACACCACCCGCCCCACTCACCTACAGTTCGTTCCACTTGCAAATCCGCCACACGCACATCTCACCGCACGCACGGTGAGAGGCCCACAGCGGCATCCCCAGAACAGGAGCTGGCGCAAGGATCGATTCCCGCAGAAGACGGGAAGCATGGCCAGCAGCTCGACTTGTTCAAAAGGGGAATCACATGAACCAATGCTGCACCACTTCTCGTTCGCCGTTCCGGCGCGTCATCCCCTCATCGCTACACGCTTCATCTAACGAACCACGTCTGTTAAACCTGATACAGGAGGCACTATGGCTGACTTCGCATCTGCATTCGCTGCAACCATGAAAGCCGAGGGCGGGTATGTAAACGACCCGCAAGACCCCGGCGGCGAAACTTACAAAGGCATCGCCCGCAAAATGAATTCCAAATGGGACGGCTGGACATTCATCGACATGGCAAAGAAGGAAAATAACTTTCCAGCCAATCTCGACGGCAACGCCCAACTGCAAAACAAGATCAAAAACTTTTACGAAATCAACTATTGGGACAAGACACGCTGCGACGAGATCAAAGACCAGGAGATCGCCGCATCCATCTTTGATTTCGCCGTCAACGCAGGCACCATCGCCAGCGCAAAGCTGGCGCAGTTTACAGTCGGTACTGAACCGGACGGGGTCATCGGCAGCGTCACTTTGGAAAAGATCAACACATACGATCCACGCACATTTCATCGCCCTCTTCGCCCTGAACAAGATCGCACGCTACGTGCACATCTGCGAAAAGCGGCAAGACAGCAAGAAATTCTTCTACGGATGGGTTAAACGCACATTGGAGGCACTCTGATCATGAACTTCTTCACCGATTTATTCAGCAGCGGCGCAAGCTCTCTTGTCACCGCAGTAGGTGACGCCATCGACAAGAACGTCACCTCCGACGAGGAAAGAAAACAGCTCGACAACGAACTCGCCAAATCCAACATGCAGTGCCAGGTGCAAATGGCCACACTCGGCGTGCAAGAAACACAAGCCTATCTCGCCGATACCGCGAGCGCACGCGACAACCAGAGCCGTGTGCAAGAGATTGCGATGCTGACCCGTTTAATTAATATTGATCTATGATGAACATACGATAGTTGCTCAGGTTTGCTTGTGGGAGTGGGTTGAAATTTACATTTGCGTATTCCAAAGTGGAGAATGAAAATGAATAAGAAAATTTTGTTCGTAATTGCTACCATCATTCTGTTGGGTGCTGCGTATGCGGCTTATGAGTTCTGGCAAGGTAACCAGCCAAAACCTGAAATCGTTCAAGCAAAGATTATTCCGCAGTCTCTACCGGCACCCTCCGCCTCCGCCTGCACCTGTCGCAAGCCAGGTGGTCGAAACACCCCCTCCCCCCACCACCACAACCTCCCTTACCGCAGTTGAAACAGAGCGACAGTTTTGTATTCGATGCCTTGGCCGGTTTGCTGGGGAATCAATCGTTGATGAAGTTATTTCAGACCCAACGAATCATTCACAACATCGTCGTCACTGTCGATAATCTGCCGCTGCAGCGCGTGCCCGTTAAAATAATGCCGTTCAAACCGCCATCGGGACATTTTCTCACTGACGGCCCTGAAGACAATTTGACCATCAGTCCAAAGAACGCGAGTCGCTATACAGGCTATGTGAGAATTGCCGGGGCCATCGATGCGAAGAAACTGGTCGAGCTTTATGTCCGCCTCTACCCCCTGTTTCAGCAGTCATACGAAGAGATTGGCTACCCGAATGACAGTTTCAATGACCAACTCAACGACACGATAGACGATCTGCTGGATACACCGGACATCAAGGAACCGATCCAACTGGTCCAGCCCAAGTATTTCTACCTGTACGCCGACCCTGAGATAGAAGCGCGATCTGTCGGTCAGAAGATCATGCTTCGCCTGGGCAGCAAAAACATGAAGATCGTAAAAAACAAGCTGTCCGAAATACAACAGGAACTGGCGCTCCGCGCGAAAGATCTGAAAGCAGGGAAAACAGATTGAGGCGGGGGTAATGTCGTGAGGAGCCAGTATCAAAACGCAACCATGTCCCTCACGTCAGACGCTACTCGACCGACATCCCTGCGGCCATGAACAACTTCGGAAACGGTAGCTGGTTACCGTTTCCGAACATGCAGCTCAGGATTCCGGATGAGAGCGTATTCGAGCGCATTGGCCAGGCTGTCGATCAAAGCCTCTTGCAGCTTGGGAGTGAGATCATCGGCAGCGGGAACCGAGGCATGGTATTCGGCCAGCGAGACCTGATGTTTATCGGGGTCGAATGCAGCTACGTGAACTGCTGTCGAGTCTGTCCAATACTCGATATTCACTGTAGCTCCATTCCCAAGACGAAATTCATTCCTGTTCAGTTTATGCCGGGTCATTTGAATCTCCTTTCTTCGATGGTTTTAACCGCAGGTACCGGATCGTGATGAATGAAAGAACGGTTCGAGTCTGAACACCTTTAGTTTTTTTACGCGATCCTGGCGCCTTTATTTGAGCCGGAATACGAGGAAGATGCTTCCGCTCTTGCGCTTGATCAATAGCAGAATCTGGTCCTTGCCCTTGTTAAGGATGGATTGAAGGTCCTCGACATCGGAGACCGGTTTGCGATCAGCTTCCAGGATGAGGTCGCCTACCTGCAGGTCGGACATGGCTGCGAGACTTCCATCTTCGACGCCAGTGATGAGCACGCCCTCTTTCTCTTCCACGCCAAATTGCTTTGCCAAATCCTCGGTCAGCGTCTGCACTGTCAAGCCGAGGCCGGCTAATTGGCTTTCCGCCTTTCGGCTTGTCTTCGCAGACGCAAAGGTTTCTGCGCTCAATTTCCCGATCGTCACTTTTAAGGTTTTCTCGTTGCCGTTCCGTATCACAGCGATATTCGCGTCAGAGCCCGGTGTTGTTGCCGCGACGAGGTTGCGCAATTGCCCTGAATCACTCACCGCCCTGCCGTTAAAACGCACAATGACGTCTCCAGCCTTCATCCCGGCCTTTTCAGCCGGGGAATCCTTATTGACCTGCGAGATGATCGCCCCCCCGTGACCGGGAAGATGAAACTGCTCGGCCAATTCCTTGGTGACATCCTGAATTGAGACCCCGAGCATGCCACGGGTTATCTGCCCACCCTTGAGCAAAGTGGGCAGCATGTTTTTGATCATATTCACGGGAATGGCAAACCCCACTCCCGAGAATTGTCCAACGTTCGTCGCGATGGCGCTGTTCATGCCGATGATTTCGCCGCGCATATTGATCAACGGTCCTCCGGAGTTGCCCGGGTTGATCGGCGCATCGGTCTGCAGGAAATCCTCATAGTCTGCGATGCCGACATCCGAACGCCCCTCGGCACTGATGATGCCGGTGGTCACCGTTTGCGTCAGCCCGAACGGCGCACCGATCGCCATCACCAGGTTCCCGACTTCCAGGATATCGGAATCACCCAGTTGCACTGTCGGCAGGTCATCTGGGATGGAGCCCTTCATCTGAAGGATCGCCACATCCGTCTTCCGGTCCGCACCGACGATATTCGCCTTGAACGTGCGCTTGTCGGCCAGCTGCACTTTGATCTCATCCACGTCCTGCACCACATGGTAGTTGGTCAGGATGTGCCCCTGCTTGTCGAGCAGCATGCCGGTACCCATGCCATGCTGCGGCACTTTGAATTCTTTCTGATGCCCAGGCCCCTTCGGTAACTGGAATTGCC
The DNA here is from genome assembly GCA_963721375.1 of uncultured beta proteobacterium. Taxonomy (GTDB): domain Bacteria; phylum Pseudomonadota; class Gammaproteobacteria; order Burkholderiales; family Gallionellaceae; genus Sideroxyarcus. Next base: position 50,589 of record CAVRIW010000003.1, read on the forward strand.
CGCCAAAGAACTGATTGAAGAAATCATCGCCGAACGGAAACTCCAGGTCTGGAGATTGGAGCCGCACTGTCTTTTCGGAATAGACGCTGACCACTGCCGGTTTGACATGGGCCGCCACTGCTGCAAAGGCTCTTCCCAATTGCTCGGCCGGGGCAATGACGGATTCCGGAATGTCGCCAGTTGAAGGAGAGTTGCTTGGTTGAGGCTTGTTGGCTGCAATGGTGACGAACAAGCCACTGGCAACGAAAATGCCGAGACCGATAGCGATACCGAGGGCTTGGACTGTTTTGGATATGCTCATAGCACTCTCCCTTAACTAGGCTTGCCCCAGCATCAGCTGGAACGGAAGTCATGGTCTATACGACGTGGCAAAACTATAGTTCAAATCAGTACGACAACGCACTACCCACAAACCCTACTCTAACTATAGGTCCAAAGCCATGGACAACCGGCTTTCGGCACTACACAAATCGGCACCTTCAAAAGAAATGGCGATTTGCGGCAATCCGGGACAACCCGCCCCAGAGCAGGAGCTGGCGCAATGTAGACGAACAATACAAGGAAGCACGTATTGATAATCCAGCGTGGACGTATCACATTGAACGCATATTCAAGACGAGGAGTACGTCATGAACAAAATCAAAGTACTGCTTATAGCGGGAACAATATTGTTTGCCGTGGTGAATGCGCAAGCAGAGCCACTATCCAACGTGAGAGTGCGCGGCACCATAACCCATGTTGACAGCCAAGAGCTACAGGTGAAGACGCGTGACGGCAATGATCTGAGGATAGCCATCAATGACTACACCAAGATCAGCGTTCTGACATCGATAAAGCTGAGAGACATCAAGAAAAACAGTTTCGTTGGCGTAACCGCGATCCAGCAAGGTCCGGGAACACCGTTACGGGCGCGCGAAGTGCACCTATTCCCGGAAGCGCAACGCGGCACCGGCGAAGGGCATTACGACTGGGATCTCGAGCCCGGTTCCAGCATGACCAACGCCAACGTTGACGCAATCGTGAACACCAACGATGGTAAGAAGCTGACGCTCAGCTACAAGGGCGGCAGCCAGAAGATCGTTGTGACGAAGGACGTACCCATCGTCGCGTTCAAGCCCGCGGACAAATCGCTGCTCAAAGTGGGTGCGCAGATCTTCTGTGTCACACAGCACACCGCCGATGACAGCCTGATTGCGCAACGCATCGTCGTGGGAAAGAACGGCATGAAGCCGCCGATGTGATTCGCACATTGATCGCGAGCACCGACGACAAGCTCAAGATGCCTTGTTGAAAAGTGAAGTGGATGCGCCCTCACATAGGACTTAACGAGGAGGTCATATGCGTCAGTTCAATATTCTCTTCACTGCAATGGCCATGATCCTTGTGCCCAGTGCCGGTCTTGCCGACGACTACCAGGACTGCCAGTCCATATGTGCTTCTGAAAAGGAGTCCCGTAACATGAACTGCCCCTCGCCCTACGAAGCTTCAGATTCCGGGGATGGGCACGCCCAGTGCATGAAGGGCAACCGGGCTGCCTACGACGACTGCCTCAACTACTGTTCCTCCGCTCCACCGCAACCCCCATCTTCAAACGAGCAAACTTCGCCCCCCCGGCGATGGCACACTAAATTGAGCACCTGGCTACCAGGTCTCCAAATGAAGGGCCCATGACATCGCGCGCGAGCCTTTGCTCACCATTGATACGCGGAAGCCTGATTAAGACTTGCAGGTTTCCTCCCTTTTCATATTCTCGTTGGCAATTGCCATTTCCGGGTGCTCATTTATTCACTATTCCTTGACTACCCATACGGGGTTCCAGGCAGTCTCCCAAAGATGGCCGTCCAGATCCTGGAAATATCCGGAGTACCCGCCCCAGAAACGATCATGCGCCGGGTCGATGATGCGGGCTCCCGCATTTTCCGCCTGATGCATGACGGCATCGACTTCCTGCCTGGAATTGACGTTGTGACGGATCGAAAATCCTGCCGGGCTCGATGTGCTCACTGGAACCATTGCATCCTTGGCCAATGCAGCCTTTGGGTATAAAGCCAAAATCAGATCGTCGTTCATATTGAAGAAGACGACCGCACCGTCCTCGCACTCGGTTCCGATGATCACTTCCGTGCTCAAACCCAAGCCGTCTCGGTAAAAGGCCAGAGACTTCTGCAAATCGCTCACCCCCAAAGTAATGACTTTGATTCGCGGCATCATGGAAATCTCTCCTTAGCGGTTGGAAGCAGACCAGCCAATGTCCGAGTCAAATTTCTCAACGTATCCCACCAGTATCCTGAGCCTGAAACGCCTGATAATAAATACGCTGAATTGCTAAAAATAATTGTGAGTGCACGGCAGTAATCGGAACCAAGTGCGGACCCAAGGTCGGGTCTCGCGCAGAAAAACACTTCGTCCGCAACGGCCCCAAGATTTGAAAAACTTGTTCCAGACAGGATGAGCGGCCAGCAACCGATTGCTGGCAGGCCACGTCTCACATAGCTCATTGACATCCTCCGACGAACTCGCCTACAGTTCGCCCCACTTGCAAATCCGCCACACGCACATCGCACCGCACGCACGGTGAGAGGCTCACAGCGGAATCCCCAGAACAGGACGGCTGGCGCAAGGATCGATTCCCGCGCCGACGGGAAACATCGCCAGCAACACAGCTTGTTCAACCAAGGGGAATCACTTGATGGAAAAAATAGAGACGAACCGTCGCCCGATCGAGGCGCGCTCGGCAAACTGGGCGCAAAAATCCGCGCAATTTCTAGCGAATACTAATATCTCACCGAATCAGATATCCGTGGCAAGCGTGATTTTTGCCGCAATCGGAGCTGGCTTGCTGATGCTCTATCCCAATCCGGCGGGGCTCATCGGCTGCGCACTGGCGATCCAGGCCAGACTCGTGTGCAACCTGCTCGACGGCATGGTCGCGGTCGAAGGCGGAAAGAAATCGCCGCTCGGCCAAATCTACAACGAGTTTCCAGACCGCATCGCCGATTCAGTTCTCATCATCGCATTGGGCTATTGCATCGGCCTGCCCGCAGCAGGTTGGTTCGGCGCATTAGCGGCTGCATTAACGGCTTACGTGAGGGTGTTTGGTGGTTCGCTGGGATTGCCACAGGACTTTCGCGGCCCGATGGCCAAACAACACCGGATGGCCGTAATCACCATCGCCTGCCTGTTTGGTGCGTTTGAGCAAGCATTCAACGAAACTCAGTTTGCACTCATCACCGCGTCAGTCGTTGTCGCATTGGGATCGGCGGCTACTTGCATCACTCGCACCAAAGCCATTGCCGACCAATTGCAGCGGATATAAAACATGTGGCTATCAAATTTGCTTATCGGAATCGTCCGTCTGCTGGTCGGCGCAACCCCGCGCTGGACCGGCTCGACCCCAACGAACACTCAACGCATCTACTTTGCCAATCATTCCAGCCACATCGATACCGTGGCGCTATGGTCAGCCCTTCCTCACGAACTGAGAACTAGAACACGCCCCGTAGCGGCAGCGGATTATTGGGGGACTAGCCGACTCAAGCGCTATGTCGCCTTGAAGGGTTTGAATGCAGTGCTAATCAATAGAAACAGAACGGAAACGGGTGCCAACCCCCTGAGCCCTCTATTCGAAGCACTCGATCAGGGCGATTCGCTCATCCTCTTCCCCGAAGGCACGCGCCAACAGCAACCTATGCCGGGAGCTTTCAAATCGGGATTGTTCCATCTCGCGGAACGCTATCCGCATGTCGAGCTTGTTCCGGTGTATCTCGAAAACCTGAATCGCTGCATGCCGAAGGGGACATTCTTTCCTGTGCCCATCATCTGCACCGTACGCTTCGGCACGCCTTTGGCTCGAATCGCCGATGAAGACAAACCATCGTTTCTTACCCGCGCACGTGATGCCGTCATAGGAGCTGCACAATGAATCCCCAACAAAAGTTCTATTGGCTGATCGGCGGTATCGTCACCCTGCTGGTCGTTGCATCGCTCATCGGCTGGGTATTGCGCCGCCGTGCAAGCAGCGAAAGCGCCATCGCCGTGATCGACAACCTCAATGCACGGGTACGCGCCTGGTGGTCCATGGTGATCATCTTTTCTGCGGCATTCGTTATCGGGACGACCGCGACCATCATCATGTTCGCCTTCATCTCGTTCTTTGCCTTGCGCGAATTCATCACCCTCACCCCGACCCGTGCAGGCGACCACCGCGCACTGTCATTGGCTTTCTTCGTGCTCATTCCGGTTCAATATTGGCTGATCAGCGCGCATTGGTACGCACTCTTCTCCATCTTCATCCCGGTTTATGGCTTCCTACTCCTGCCTTCGTTCTCCGCCTTAGCCCATGATGCGGAAAACTTCCTCGAGCGCACCGCAAAGATCCAATGGGGCATCATGATCACGATCTACTGCATCAGCCATGTCCCCGCCTTGTTGTTGCTCGACATCCCCGGCTACACCGGACAGAACGCCCTGCTCTTGTTCTACTTGATACTGGTCGTACAGCTCAGCGACGTATTGCAATACGTCTTCGGCAAACTATTTGGCAAGACCAAGATCGCACCCGTCGTCAGCCCATCAAAGACCGTCGAAGGTTTTGTCGGTGGCGCAGCCAGTGCGACATTGATCGGCGCCGCCATGTGGTGGATCACACCCTTCACACCGCTACAGTCGGCGGGCATGGCATTCATCATCGTACTGATGGGATTCCTCGGCGGATTATCGCTGTCTGCGGTAAAGCGCAGCCTGGGCGCCAAGGACTGGGGAACCATGATCAAAGGACACGGCGGCATGATGGACAGAATGGACTCGGTTAGCTTTGCTGCACCGATCTTCTTCCACCTCACCCGATATTTCTTTACCTGAGCAGGTAAAGATTTACGATTGGAAACAAATACGATGCTGAACCGCAATTCACCATGGAAATGAAGCAGATCAATTCCGGCAAGTTGCGCACCATCGGCTACGACGCGCGAGTACGCATCCTGCAGGTGCAGCTCGACAACGGCAGCACGCTCCAATACAGCGGCGTCGGCGAGGATGTCTGGCGCCGACTCAGCAGCTCCGGTGCAGCCTGGAGCTTTTATCGCGACAACATCGAAGAGGAATTCACCGCTAAGCGAGTTTCAGGAAGCCCACCTAACGGGAAGATCCCGCTTGATGATCTGTTCGGTAAAAAATAATTGCGATGCTGACCCGTTTAATCTGATGAGCTAAAAGGGGCTGCATCGCATTATTGTTTCGAGGGCGGTATAGCAGCCGGTTCAGAATTAATTGCGATGCTGGCCCGTTTAATTGTGGGGAGAAATAAACGAGCAGTGGATATAACTAAGCTGACACAAAAAAGGAATATATTTTCCTTAGGTTTCATCTACGTTGTCTGTAGGTAATTTCGATGATGTGTACACCTCTTAACTATTCAAAGGGAATCAATAATGAATGAACTCGTTTATCCGCGCGAACGCACGCTCGGCACAATTACTCTCGTACTCGGCCTTCTGGTTTGGCTCGGTCTGATCATCGGTACCTTTGGCACCGCTTTGCTCGCCCTGCTGGCTGGCTTCGTACTGTATCTCTTCGCGCAATCCGCCCTTATTGCACACATCAAGGGTAATGGCGTCGAGCTGTCGGAAGCGCAGTTTCCTGATCTGTACACGCAATTCACTGCCTGCTGCGATCAGCTGCAAATCAAGAAGCGTCCACAAGCCTATATCTTGAACGGTCATGGCGGCTTCAATGCGTTCGCCACCAAATTTCTCGGCGTTCAGTTCGTTGTGTTGTTCTCCGACGTTGCGGATGCGATGGCTAAACATGCTGACGGCGTGCGCTTCTACATCGGCCACGAGCTTGGCCATCTGCGCATGAAACACCTGAGCGGCCATCTGCTGCGCTGGCCTGTGCTTTGGTTGCCTCTGCTTGGCGCGGCCTATTCCCGTGCACGCGAAAGCACCTGTGATCGCCACGGCCTCGCCTGCAGCAGCTCGCCCGAAGGCGCTGCACGCGCACTGGCTGCGCTCTCCGCTGGCGCAAAGCGCTGGGAACATCTGGATGTTGCCGCCTATCGAGACCAGGCGAACCATTCTTCCGGCTTCTGGATGTCGTTCCATGAACTGCTGGCGGGTTATCCCTGGGTGACCAAGCGCGTCGCACGGGTGATGGACACCAATACCGCCATGCCCAAGCGCAATGGTTTTGCCTACCTCTTTGCCATGTTCATTCCTTATGCCGGACGCCTGGGGGCTGGCTTCGGATTCCTGATGCTGGTGTACATTGGAATTTTGGCGGCAGTCTCAATTCCGGCGTACCAGGGCTACGTCAACGCAGCCAAGCTCACCTCCGCTGTTACTGCTTCGACGCCAGTGCGTGAAGGGCTGGCCAACTACTATCTTTCCACCCAAAAGGTTCCGCCCACGCTGAATGACGCCAATCTTCCTTCGCAACTGGCCGATGGCAGCCAACTGTCTCTTGACCCTGACAGCATGGCACTCACTGTCAATACCAAACTGGGCGCACTCGTCTTTACGCCCAAAATCGATAAGCAAGGCCGCGTATTCTGGGTCTGTGCCAGTGGTGAAGGACTGACAACAGCACAACTTCCGCCAGCCTGCGCCAAAATGGGGAATTAGAAACAGCGAAGCTGTTATTAAGAAAAAGGTGACCAAGGTCGCCTTTTTCTTTCTATATCCGAGTGGCTATAACCATGACCACAAGTGCCACCTCCGCAATTTTCTTCGTTGGTCCCGTAGCATCTCGGTTCAGCGTTAAACTCGAAGCTGAACCATAAACGTTCTCAGCATCGGAGGCCGATGTGTTTGGTGTCATTCTTACTGTTGCCGTCACGCTGATGCAAGGCTACGTATTCTGGCGTGCCGCTTCGGTGCCGTTTGTCACGCGGCACATTTCGCGCAGACGCCTGATCGGTCTCGGCATCGCCTTGTGGATTCTCTTTCTGCTTGGCCGTGCCATGCGCCCGGAGGATACGGGGAGCATGGCGGCAATGCTGGAATTTCTGGGCATGACCTGGATGGCCATGCTGTTCCTGTTGTCCGTGTGCCTGCTCGCGGTGGAGGTTGCTACCGGCTTTGGTTTCTTTCTGACAAGGTTCGTGCCTGTCCTGCGCGGGGCTGCGCTTGTCGCCGGTGGCGTGCTTTCCGTGCTTGCGCTCATTCAGGGGCTGCGGGCGCCGGTGGTGCAGAGCTATGACGTTTACCTTGATGGTCTTCCCGCAAAGCTCGATGGCACGGTGATGGTTGCTTTGTCCGATCTGCATCTTGGGTCCGTGCTCGGCGAACGCTGGCTTGCGGCACGCGTCGAGCAGGTTCAGGCGGAGCGGCCGGATGTTGTGGTGTTGCTCGGCGATGTTTTCGAAGGGCACGGTCTGCCGGAACCGGAACTGCTGGCGACCTTGCGGCGCTTGTCGGCGCCGCTGGGCATCTGGGCCGTACTAGGCAACCATGAGTCTCACGGCAGTCGCACGGACAACATGGCCCTGTTCGAAAAAGCCGGTGTCCACCTGTTGAGCAACACTTGGGTCGAGCTGCACCCAGGCCTCGTGCTGGCGGGTGTGGATGACCTCTCTTCCGGCAACAACGCAGGCAATGGCGGGCCATTCCTGGCAAAGGCACTCGCGGGGCGGCCTGCGGGTGCCACCATCCTATTGTCCCATGCGCCCTTGCCGCCGAACGTTGTCACCGGCAAGGGAGTGGATCTGATGCTCAGCGGTCATACGCACGGGGGGCAGTTATGGCCCTTCGGCTATCTGGTCAGTGATCGGTTTCCGCTGTTCGAAGGGAGTTATGAACTTGAGGGCATGACGGCCATCGTTTCTCGCGGTACGGGAACTTGGGGGCCGCGCATGCGCCTCTGGCATCCCGCCGAGATACTGCGCGTGACCCTGCACACAGGTGCGCAAACACCACCTAATTCTTACTAATTGGTTCAGCTTCGTAATATTGTTTCGTGGGCGACGTGTATGACGGTTCTGAGTTAAATGCGAAGCTGATTCTTTTATCGTTCAATGCCGACCTGTTTGATTCAAAGAAGATCGTGGTCAGTCTCCCAATATTTATCTATCAAAAACAACTCGAACTTAGCCCGTTCAAAGTTTTGAATCCGTTCACTTCAAAACTCGACTCGAATATTTTATAATTTAAAGTTTTTGTAAATATTCAAGTGGGAAACCAAATGAGAAACACATTGTCAGTTGCTTTGCTCTTTGCTTTGTTTGCATTAAGCGGTTGTGGAGGCGGTGGAAGTAAAGCCGGAACAGCTGGCGCAGGTACAGTTACAGGAGTAGTAACGTGGTCGGCTGCAAGCTCGCCAACAACAAACAGCCTGTATAGCGTGGTGTGGACCGGAAGCAGCTTTGTCGCATTTGGCGACCGGGTGAAAGCATCATCCACGGACGGCGTGAACTGGGCAGCGCAAGCGACCACGATCGTGATTGACTCCGCGGTATGGGACGGAACCAAGTTTGTCGGCCTAACCAGAGATACAGTATGGGGTACTTATATCATTCGCACGTCAAACGACGGAATAACCTGGACGGACAGCCTGAATGTGGGAAGCACTGGCGGCACCATCGACTCCAACCTGATTTGGGCGAACAACAAATTCTTTGCCTTGGGGAAGGACGCGACTGGGGCGACCACCAGTTACATCTCCAATGACGGTATTACGTGGACAGCGAATGCGAACACTACCGCGACCACATTCCATTCCGTGATATGGGATGGCAATAAGTATGTTGCGGTCGGAAACAAGGTCAGCGGTTCGACTGCGACAGCGGCCTCATCCCTGGACGGCATCACGTGGCAATTGGTCACGTTGCCGACAACTGCAAATCTTCAGAGCGTCGCGTACAACGGCACCACCTATGTGGTTACGTCGCCGGGAAACACAGGGAGTGATGTTTACACGACCACCGACGGCATCAACTGGACAAAGATAGCTCTCGTCGGTCCTTATGGAACCATTGATTTCGGCAACAGCATCATATGGGCCGGGAACAAGTTTGTCGGAGTTGGCTGGTGGTGGCGCGTCTTGTCTTCCCCTAACGGTTCCACATGGACTGAAGAGACATCGGGTGGGGCTTCGTACGTAGGCATGTATACCAACCTATACAGCGTTGCCTACTCGGGGACGAGGTATGTGGCCGTCGGATATGGCGGCAGGATCATGCACAATAATTAGGGATGAACCACCAATAAAAAGGCGACCGGTTGGTCGCCTTTTTAGTTTCTGCATAACATGCTGCGCATGTGAATCTGCACTGCAACTTCGTTGTCATTCCACTTCAAACTACCCCTATCCCACCCACTTCCTGGCATTCTGGAACATGCGCAGCCATGCGCCGTTCTCCTGCCACTCGCGCAGATACCAAGAGTTTTGCACTAAGCCAGGAGTTAAATGCGAAGCAGCCTCTCGCCATCCATGATGTCCGCGATTTGACAGCGCCGACGCCCCACCGCAATATGGCGATGCCGTCCGTTCATAGCAATCGAAACATAAGCAGCCACGCATGATAGAACCACTGAAACAACCGGACGACGCCATCCTGGCCGAACAGATCAGGGGGATATACGCCGAGATCAACGCACAAAATCTGGCTGGTGCTGCAGTCCTCACTCTGGTTTACCTGGCAACCTACCAGTTCGTCCCCGTTTGGCACTGGGCTCCCGCCTTGCTGACCGTCTATGCGGTCACCATCGTGCGCGCCCACCAGATCCGGCAGTTTCACCGTCACCCGGAATTAAAGAGTCATGCGCGCTGGGGAGAGATACAAACCATGCTCTCTGTGCTGGCCGGAGCGGCGTGGAGCGCAAGCTTCATCCTGATGCTGCCGCTGTTGCCGACGGAATACCAGATCCTCATCCTGGCGGTCAGCGCCGTTTCCGCGGCGTCCTCGGCCGCCGAGGGGTTCGCATATACCGGGCCATCGCGCGCCTTCATCATCCCCCTGATGGTACCGCTGACCATCTGGCTGGCAACCGTCGGCGACCAGCTCCATACCGTCCTGTTCCTCCTGTTGCTGATCTTCCTTCCGATGACGTTGTGGCAAGGAGCCAAACGGAACCGGGTATTCACCCATGCGCTGGAGCTGCGCTTCCAGAACGAGCAACTGGCAAAAGACCTGGCGCAACAGCGCGATCTGGTGGAACAGGCCAGCGCCGCCAAGACGCGCTTCCTCGCCTCGGCCAGCCACGACCTGCGCCAGCCCCTCTCCGCCCTGATGCTGTTCCTTGAACTGCTGCAAGCAGACCGACAGCTCTCGCCTCGCAGCCGGGACATGCTGGAGCGTGCACAGCAAGCATCGGGTTCTTTGAGTGGCCTGCTGGATGCGCTGCTGGACATCTCCAAGCTCGATGCGCAGATCACCCAGCCCAAGCGAACCGCCTTCGCCATCCAGCTCCTGTTCAAGGAACTGGAAAGCGAATTCATGCAGCTGGCCAAGCGCAAGGACATCCGGCTGACTTTCGTTCCCAGCTCCGCGCTGGTGGACAGCGACCCCATCCTGCTCGGCCAGATCTTGCGCAACCTCATCACCAATGCACTGCGCTATACCCCGTCCGGCCGCATCCTCGTCGGCTGCCGTCACCGCGACGGCCAGCTCGCCATCGAAGTGCACGACACCGGCATCGGCATCCCCGCCGACCAGCACCAGCTCATCTTCACCGAGTTCTTTCAGGTGGGGAACAAGGAACGCGACCGGCAAAAAGGGCTGGGGCTGGGACTCGCCATCGTCAAGCGCACCGCGCAACTGCTCGGACACGACATCAGCCTGCACTCTACGGTGGGCAAAGGTTCCTGCTTCGCCGTCACCGTTCCGCTCGCCAACGAGCTGCTTGATCGCTACACCTTCCGCCCGGAAACATCTCTATCCGTCTTCAACGCGAGCGGCAAGCTCATCGTCGTCATCGAGAACGAAGAAGAGATACGCATCGGCTTGCACAACCTGCTGCTGAACTGGGGCTGCGAAGTCGTCTCCGCAGCCTCGATGGAAGCTGCCATCCCGATGATCGAACGCAGCCACACCCCCATCGCCGCCATCCTCTCCGACTTCGGTTTGACCGAAACCCAGAACGGCATCGACGCCATCACCGCACTGCGGCAGCGATATGGCGACACGCTGCCTGCGATGCTCATCACCGGAGACACCACCAAGGAAACCCACGAAGCAGCCAGCAGGGCCGATCTGCCATTGCTCTATAAACCCGTGAATGCCGAAGTGCTGCGCACCGCACTCGCCAGGATCATGCAGCACGCATGAACCTCCCCCTGATTGTGAGCGCGCAACCCCAATAAAAAAGGCGACCACTCGGTCGCCTTTTGCTTTCCCATTGGCGGAACTACTGCCCCACCCACGTCCTCGCATTCTGGAACATGCGCAGTCATGCGCCGTTCTCTTTCCGCTGGCTGTTACTGCAGCGTCGCTTCTTCGATGAGTACCTTATAGGCATAGCCCGCACCGAAGTCCTGGTCTACATTGACGACGCCCTTGACCGTCACGACATCCCCCACGTTTGCCTTGCTCGTGGTCGTCACGAGGATGTCGCCGGTGTCGCCTGCCGCAGAACCATCGCGCAGATGGATCCAGTTCTTGCCCATGATCTCTGCGTTGAATTTCACGACCCTGCCGCGAACGACAACCGGCTTGCCCTTAAGTTTGGCAGCCTGGGTCACGATCTCCTCAACCGTCATCGCATTCGCGCCGCTGGCTTTGGAAATGGGCGCATCGTTGATCTTCTCCAGCTTCTTGCCGGGAATGGCGGCAAAAGAAGCACCCAGTGTGGATGAACTTGCTGCGCTTTTGCTCGCACCGCCCAAGGTGCCGAACAATATCTTCTTGAAAGTCCGCTTCAACGATCTGCTCTCGAAGTTTTCCATGACGATCGCGTTCTCGATCGTGACGGTATCGCCTTTCTTGACCTGTGCCTTGATAACTGCTGCCCAGTATTCTCCGGCACTGGTGTTAAGACGAAGGTAGGTGAAATTATCGACGTTCTTAATTTCAAGGACTTTACCTTCAACAGCGTTACCGGCTGTCGAGTGCGGCGCATTGCCTTCAGCAGCCCAAGCCAATGATGCGGTAACAAACATGCAAATCGCCAACAACGCTTTCATAGCAGGGAAACTCCTTCCATTGATAATGTGCCACAGAGCTGCATCAAGCACGGATTACCCCACCCACTTCCGCGCATTCTGGAACATGCGCAGCCATGCGCCGTTCTCTTGCCACTCTCGCGGATACCAGGAGTTCTGCACGGCACGGATCACGCGCTCTGGGTGCGGCATCATGATCGAAAAGCGACCGTCCGGGGTGGTGAGTCCGGTGATGCCTTGCGGCGAGCCGTTGGGGTTGAGCGGATAGGTCTCGGTGGCTTTGCCAGCGTGATCGACATAGCGTAGCGTGACCAAGGGTTGCGCGGCTTTGAGTTTCTTGCTGTTGCCGAAATCGGCATAGCCTTCGCCGTGCGACACGACGATGGGCATGCGGCTGCCGGCCATGCCGTCGAACAGGATGGAAGGCGTTTGCTGCACTTCCACCATGACGAAGCGCGCTTCGAACTGTTCCGACTGGTTGCGCGCGAAGTGCGCCCAATGTTCCGCGCCGGGGATGATCTCGTGCAGGTTGCTCATCATCTGGCAGCCGTTGCACACGCCGAGTGCGAAGGTATCGTCGCGTTTGAAGAAGGCTTCGAATTCGTCGCGCGCTCTGGGGTTGAACAGGATGGATTTCGCCCAGCCCTCGCCCGCGCCCAGCACGTCGCCGTAGGAGAAGCCGCCGCAGGCTGCCACGCCTTTGAAGTCGGCCAGCTTCACACGTCCGCTGATGATGTCGCTCATGTGCACGTCCACAGCGGCGAATCCGGCGCGGTCGAAGGCGGCGGCCATCTCCACCTGGCCGTTCACGCCCTGCTCGCGCAGGATGGCCATCTTGGGGCGCGACTTCAGCAAGGCAGGCGCGACGTTCTCGTTGAGGTCGTAGGTGAGCTTGGCGTGCAGCCCGGCATCCTTCGCATCCAGCGTGCGGTCGTATTCCTGTTGCGCGCAGGCCGGGTTGTCGCGCAGCTTCTGCATCTGGTAAGTGGTCTCGGACCAGATGCGGCGCAAGGCGATGGCGTTCTCGCTGAACAATGTCGTCTTGCCGCGTGTGATGTTGATGCTGCCGCTGGTGTTGAGGCGCGCCACTTCGTGCACGCTGCTCAGGCCTGCGTCATCGCACTGCACGAAGATGTCGGCCAGATCGGCGCGGCGCACTTGCACCAGTGCGCCGAGTTCTTCGTTGAACAGGATGCCGAGGTCGTCGCCTTGGCATTCGTCCAGACGGATATCCAGACCGATGTGCGAAGCGAAGCTCATCTCGCACAGGCCGCCAGCATGCCGCCGTCGGAACGGTCGTGATAGGCCAGCAGCTTGCCCTCGCGGTTGAAGCGCTGGATGAGGTCGAAGAAGGCTTTCAGCTTCTTGGCGCTGTCCACGTCCGGTGCCACATCGCCGATTTGTTTGTACACCTGCGCCAATGCCGAGCCGCCCATGCGGTTCTGGCCGCAAGCCCAGGTCGAGCAGCAGCACTACGGTGTCGGTGTCGGCCGCGAGTTGCGGGGTGAGTGTCTGGCGTGCATCGCTGCAGGGTGCGAAAGCGGTGACGATGAGCGACAGCGGCGCAGTGACAGCTTTGTTCTGCTCGCCCTCTTTCCACGTGGTCTTCATCGACATCGAATCCTTGCCCACCGGGATGCTGATACCGAGCTGCGGGCACAGCTCCATGCCCACGGCTTTGACGGTGTCGAACAGCGCGGCGTCTTCGCCGTGGTGTCCGGCAGCAGCCATCCAGTTGGCGGAGAGTTTGATGTCGCCGATCTTGTCGATGCGCGCGGCGGCGATATTGGTGATCGCCTCGCCGATGGCCATGCGGCCCGATGCCGGTGCATTGAGCACGGCGATGGGTGTGCGTTCGCCGAGGGCGAAGGCTTCGCCCAGATTGGTGTTGTAGCCCATCAGCGTAACGGCCACATCCGCCACCGGCACTTGCCACGGGCCGACCATCTGGTCGCGTGCGGTCATGCCGCCCACGGTGCGGTCGCCGATGGAGATGAGGAAGGTCTTGTCCGCCACGGAAGGCAGGCGCAGCACGCGGGCTATGGCGTCTTTCAACACGATGTTGCCGGTGTCGAACGCAGGCAACTTCACTTGCTCGCGCTTCACTTTGCGCGTCATCTTGGGCGGCTTGCCGAGCAACACGGACAGCGGCATGTCCACCGCGTTGTTGTCGAATTCGGTGTCGTGCACGATGAGTTGGTCTTCGCTGATGGCACGGCCCAGCACGGCGAACGGGCAGCGCTCGCGTTCGCACATGGCTTTGAATTCGTCCAGGCGTTGTGCCGGGATCGCCAGCACGTAACGCTCCTGCGCTTCGTTGCTCCAGATCTGCATCGGCGACATGCCGCGTTCTTCGTTGGGAACGGAGCGCAATTCGAAGTGCGCACCCTTGCCGCCACCATGCACCAGCTCCGGCAGCGCGTTGGAGATACCGCCCGCGCCCACGTCGTGGATGCTCAGGATGGGATTGTTGTCGCCCATCTGCCAGCAGCGGTCGATGACTTCCTGCGCGCGGCGCTGCATCTCGGGGTTGCCGCGTTGCACGGAATCGAAGTCGAGGTTCTCCGCGTTGGCGCCGGTATCCATGCTGGATGCCGCACCGCCGCCCAGGCCGATCAGCATGCCGGGGCCGCCCAGCTGGATCAGCACTGCGCCTTCCGGCAGGTCGTGTTTGTGTGTGTGCTGCGCCGCGATGCTGCCTACGCCGCCCGCCAGCATGATGGGCTTGTGGTAGCCGCGCATCTCGCCGTTCACTTGCTCTTCGAAAGTACGGAAGTAGCCCGTCAGATTGGGACGACCGAATTCGTTGTTGAACGCCGCGCCGCCGAGGGGGCCGTCGATCATGATCTGCAAGGCATTGGCGATGCGCCCCGGCTTGCCGTAGGGATTGGTTTCCCACGGTTGCTCGAAGCCGGGAATGTTGAGGTTGGACACCGAGAAGCCGACCAGGCCCGCCTTGGGTTTGGAACCGGAGCCGGTCGCGCCTTCGTCGCGTATCTCGCCGCCGGAGCCTGTGGCCGCGCCGGCAAACGGCGCGATGGCGGTCGGGTGGTTGTGCGTCTCCACCTTCATCAGGGTATGCGTGAGTTCTTTGCTGAAACTATAAGCCCCACCTTCGCGCGGATAGAAGCGCTCGATCTCGGCCCCCTCGATCACGGAGGAGTTGTCGGAATACGCCACCACCGTGCCTTGGGGATGCAGCTTGTGCGTGTTGCGTATCATGCCGAACAGCGAGATGGCCTGCTGTTCGTCGTCGATGACCCAGTCGGCGTTGAATATCTTGTGGCGGCAATGCTCGGAGTTGGCCTGCGCGAACATCATCAGTTCGACGTCGGTGGGGTTGCGCCCAGCTTGCTGAAGTTCTCCACCAGGTAGTCGATCTCGTCGGCGGAAAGCGCCAGTCCCAACTCACGGTTCGCGGCTTCCAGCGCTTTGTTGCCGCCCTTGAGGATGTCCACGCTGGACAGCGGCTGCGGTGTACCGTGTTTGAATATCTTGTCTTCGATGCCGGCGATGTCGCTGGTCACCGATTCGGTCATGCGGTCGTGCAGCAACGGCAGCACGGCTTTCAATTCTGTGTCGGTCAGCGGCTTGCCGCTGTTGCTCTTGAGGTAATACACCACGCCGCGCTCGATGCGCGTGACTTGCGGCAATGCGCAATGGCGGGCGATGTCGGTGGCTTTGGACGACCACGGTGAGATGGTGCCGAGGCGCGGCACGACCAGCAGGCTGTGTGCTTTACCCGCGCTCTCCGGCTCTCCCGCTCCCGTATCCAGGCCGAGCAGACGATCCAGCAGGACGACTTCGGCCGCAGACAGCGTCGGACGACAGCTCGGTGAAATAGCAGTGGCGGGTGTCTTCGAGGGTGACGCCTGATACAGTGGCGTTCAGCGCGGTGCGCAGTTTTTCGAGACGGAAGGAAGAGAGAGCGGCTTTACCTATCGAAGTGCGGAACATGGCATGGATAAAAGGCGTTGAAAACAGGATGCAATTATAATGCAGCCGACATCACAAACTCAGGGAAAACAGCATGAAGGCCTTACGCCCCACCCCTATCACCCAAAAGCAAGTCGCCGCCTTCCTCAAGCCGCGCCCCAAGGACAGCCATAAAGGCCTGTTCGGCACGGTCACCGTCATCGGCGGCGCCAACGGCATGGTCGGTGCGCCGCTGCTGGCCGGACGCGCGGCGCTGAAGCTGGGCGCGGGCTGCGTGCATGTCGGCCTGCTGGCGGACAATGCCCCGGGGGTGGATGTGAATTATCCGGAGCTGATGCTGCATTCCGCCAGCGATGCGCTGAAGTCATCCAAGCCGGATGTACTGGTGGTCGGCTGCGGTCTGGGAAAAAGCCTTGCGGCGCAAAAACTGCTGTATGACGCGCTGCTGCTCGAACTGCCGCTGGTGCTGGATGCCGATGCGCTGAATATCATCGCCCTGCGCCCGGACCTGCGCGGCATGCTGCACACACGCAAAGCACCGTCCGTATTCACCCCCCACCCCGGCGAAGCCGCGCACCTGCTGGCATGCAAAACCGAAGACATCCAGGCGGATCGTGCCGGTGCAGCGATTGCGCTCGCCAAGAAGCTAAACGGCAGCGTGGTGCTGAAAGGCGCTGGCAGTATCTGCGCCACCAGCGACGGCAAGCTGCACCTGAACCAGACCGGCAACCCCGGCATGAGCTCGGCGGGCATGGGCGATGTACTGGCGGGCATGATCGCCGCCTTCATCGCACAGGGACTCAGCGCGGATGAGGCACTGCTGCTGGCGGTGCATCTGCACGGCGCGGCGGGCGACGAGTTGGCCAAACAGCAAGCCACCCTCGGCATGAGCGCGACCGAAGTGACCGAGTGGGCGCGCTGGCTGCTGAACCGCATCGCCCCGCAATAACGACATGACATCCATCCTCTATCGCTATCTGTTCGTCATCGTGGCCTGCATCTCGCTGTTGATCGGCTTGCAGGTTCCCAACTTCGTCGATCAGTACCAGAAGCGGGTCGATGCGCATCTGCGCGAGGTGACCGTCAATCTGCAACCGTTCCAGGACATCGCCAACAAGTATTTCAACGGCGACCTCGGCAAGCTGATCGAGCTGCACCGCAACAGCGACCTCAAACCGTTCCAGGAGGAAGGCGCGGCGATACAAAAGATGGTCGAGCGCAAACTGCGTTTCGAGGCCGATCTGGCCGCGCTGCAGACCAACCTGCCGCTGAAGGTACTGCATGTGCTGCTCCGCGGCGACCGGGAGATGCGTGATGAAGCGCTGGGGCAATACAGCTACACGGTTCCGCTGAATCAGGATGCGCTCATTTTCGGTGCAGGTGCCGCCCTCGTCATCCTGCTGCTGATGGAACTGTTGCTCGCGCTGGTGCGTCTCGCCAGCGCAAAGATTTTTCGTTTAGTTCACCCCTCCACCCCGACCAAAGCACAATGAGTTTTTCTATCGATATCAGCGAGGAAGCTGGCGTCCGCTATCTTCATTTCGGTTCCAGCTGGATACAGGGCGCGATGCGCATCGCGCGCCCCTGGAATCTGGAGCTCGACTACACCAAGGAGATGATGGCCAGCCTGCTGCTGCGCGACGATGCGCGCTTCCCGCGCAAGGTGTTGCTCATCGGCCTCGGTGCGGCCTCGCTCACCAAATTTTTGTACCGCAACTGTCCGCAGGCGAAGCTGACCGTGGTGGAGATCGAGCCGCGCGTGGTGGCCGCAGCACGGCAATTCTTCAAGCTGCCGGACGACCCGTTGCGGCTGAACATCGTGATCGCGGACGGCGCACATTACATCGCCGAGCACAACAAATCCTACGACCTGATCCTGTTGGATGGCTTCGATGAAAACGCGCGTCCAGGCGCGCTGGACACGCTGCCTTTCTACCAGATGTGCCGCGCAAGATTGACCAACAACGGCATTCTCGGGGTGAATTTGCTGGGACGCAGTCGCGGTTACAAGACCAGCCTGGAGCGCATCCGTTCGTCGTTCGACGATCGCGCGCTGGCCTTTCCTTCCTGCGAGAGCGGCAACGTGATCGCGCTCGCGGCGACAGGCGATAAGATCGAGATCAGATTGGATGAACTGAAAGTTCAGGCGCTCGAATTGAAAGAAAGATCCGGACTTAACTTGCTGCCTACGCTGGCGCGCCTGGAAGAGGCACAGTCTTGCCCCGGCGGCATCTTCACGCTTTAATCCTTAACAAATAATTTATAGAATCCGAGGCTTGACGCGTGTAACATCGCTCGCTGCAAGCATGGGGGAAAAAGGGGATAGTGCAATCACATCCTGAAGCCCACGCCCAAGCACTGATGCACTTTTCTTGAAAGGGAACGATCATGGCAACCTCCAAGACTCCGGCTGCAACAGCCAAAAAGCCCGCAACGATTCGCGCCAAGGCAACCACCAAAACAGCAACGGAAAAACAAGCGGCACCAGGCAGCAAGGTAACCGCCAAGACGATAACGGCGAAGATGCCAACCGCACCCGTTGCAAAAACGGTCGCCAAGACCGTCGCCAAACCGGCAAGCAAAGCAGTTGAGCCAAAGACGGCTGCTGCACCTGCCCGCAAAGCCGCTCCACGCAAGACCTCCCCTGCAGCGACCGCAGAAGAACGCTACCGCATGATTCAGGATGCCGCGTATTACCTGGCTGAGAAGAACAACTTCAGGGGTGGTGCGATGGATTACTGGATCGCGGCAGAGATCGAGATCAACGAGTTCTTGTCCGGCAAATAATCCTCGCCGAACTGCTGGCGAGCCAAGGCCGGCTCGTCAGCTTCCTGTCGCACCCGATTCCACGGCAAAACGCACGTAGTGCAGGTTGAGTTTCTCATCGCGGATCGCCGCGATGAGCTTGTCTGCATCCGCCGGACTCAACACGAATTCAACGGCTACCGATAGTTCGCCTGCCAGTTCGAAGAAGGTCTCTTCATGCATCTTGCCATGCTTGCCGAATCCGGCGATGGCGCGAAAGGCCGAGCCGCCGGGCAGTTCCAGGCGTTGCGCCAGACGCAGCAGCCACTCGTACAGCAACTCGCCCTGGTGATGTTGTTTCTCGGCGACATAGAATCTGATCACGACGTTTTGCATATCCCCTCCCCTATTGCTGCATCCATTTGAACGTCTGCATCCCCAACACCGTCATCAGCAACGAACCGCCCAGATGCGCCGCGATGATCGCCGTGCACCACGCATATTGTCCGCGCAGCAGCAGCGTGACAGTCTCAGCCGAGAAGGTGGAAAAAGTGGTGAGGCCGCCGAGGAATCCGGTGATGATGAACAAGCGCCATTCCGGCGACAGGCTGGGATAGTGCATGAAGAAGGCGACTGCGAGCCCGACCAGATAACCGCCGACGAGGTTGGCGGAGAGCGTGCCCAGCGGCAGCTCGGGCGTGACCGGGTTAAGCCACAGGCCCAGACCCCAGCGCAGCCATGCGCCGATGGCAGCGCCGAGACCGATGGCAAGGAAGGCGAAGAGCGTCATGCGCCGATTGTAGCAGGGGGAGTAATGCCGCGCAGCTTGAAGCAGCGCATGTTCGGCGAACCGTCCAACTCGTATTCATTGAACTCGCGGCAGGGCGTGGGACGTTGTTCGTAGATGGCACAGGAGACCTGCTTGCCGACTTCGCCGCGCAGCGCGACACAGCGCGGCGGCTGGTCGTTGGTGCCTTTCATGCACAGCAGATGCTGGTGCACTTGCTCGGTGAGTTCGGCGGGGACGATGCCGCCCGGCGTCTCATTGGATTCGCCCCAGTAGAACGAGACGCGGAAATAGGCGCAGCAGGCGCCGCAGGTCAGACAAGGATTCTCCTCGCTCATGCTTCGACCACTTCTCCCCACAGATCATGTTCGTCGGAATCGGTGATGCGCACCGTGACGAACTCGCCGACTTCCAGGTCTTCGCCATCGATATACACCAGGCCGTCGATCTCCGGCGCATCGGCTGCACTGCGCGCGACCGAGCCGTTCTCATCCACATCGTCCACCAGCACGGTCATGGTCGTGCCGACCTTCTTCGCCAGCTTCGCGGCGCTGATCTCTTCCTGCAGGTACATCAGGCGCGCGAGGCGGTCTTCCTGCTCATACGGATCGACGTGGTCCGGCAGTTCGTTCGCCGCAGCGCCTTCCACCGGCGAATACTTGAATGCGCCGACGCGATCCAGTTGCGCCTCTTCGACGAAGTCGAGCAGCTCTTCGAATTCTTCTTCCGTCTCGCCGGGGAAGCCGACGATGAAGGTGCTGCGCAGCGCGATGTCCGGGCACACGCTGCGCCACTGCTGGATGCGCTTGAGCACGTTCTCGCTGCTGGCCGGGCGCTTCATCAGTTTGAGGATGCGCTCGTTGGCATGCTGGAACGGGATGTCGAGGTACGGCAGGATCTTGCCTTCCGCCATCAGCGGGATGACTTCGTCCACGCTGGGATAGGGATAGACGTAATGCAATCGCGTCCACACGCCGAGGCTGCCCAGCGCACCCGCCAGTTCGGTCATGCGCGTCTTGAGCGGCTTGCCGTTCCAGAAGCCGGTGCGGTATTTCACGTCCACGCCGTAGGCCGAGGTGTCCTGCGAGATGACCAGCAACTCCTTCACACCGGACTCGACCAGCTTCTCCGCCTCATGCATGACCTCATGGATCGGACGGCTCACCAGGTCGCCGCGCAGCGCGGGGATGATGCAGAAGGAGCAACGATGGTTGCAGCCCTCGGAGATCTTCAGATAGGCAAAATGCTGCGGCGTGAGGCGCACGCCCTGCGGCGGCACCAGGTCGGTGTAGGGATCATGCAGTCTCGGCAAGTGCTGATGCACCGCATTCATCACGGCATCGGTCTCATGCGGGCCGGTGACGGCGAGCACCTTGGGATGCGTCTTCTGCACGATGTCGCCCTTGGCGCCGAGACAGCCGGTGACGATGACCTTGCCGTTCTCCTGCAACGCTTCGCCGATGGCTTCCAGCGATTCCGCCACCGCGCTGTCGATGAAGCCGCAGGTGTTGACCACCACCAGATCCGCTTCCTGATAACTCGGCGTGATGATGTAGCCCTCGGCGCGCATGCGCGTGAGGATGTGTTCGGAATCCACCGTCGCCTTGGGGCAACCCAGCGAGACAAAACCGATCTTGGGTGATGCTTTACTCATGATTCATTCCTTTGTTCATTCACACCGTCACGCCGCTCCAACACTTCATCAATAAGTGACAGTGGATCTTCGATCGGCTCCAGGTGCGTGGTCAGATGGCTGAACGGCACTGCCGCCCTGATCTCGGCCTCGATCTGCTCCACCAGATCATGCCCGCGCTGCACCGTCCATTCGCCGGGCACCAGCACATGCATGGAGATGAAAGCCTGCCTGCCTGCCTGACGGGTGCGCAGCGCGTGAAAATCCAGCCCTTGCCGGCGATAGTTGTTCAGCACCGCTTCCACCGCATCGAGCTGTTCCTTGGGGATGGCTTCGTCCATCAAACCGGAGGCGGAACGATGCATCAACTGCCATCCTGTCCACACGATGTTCGCCGCCACCAGCAACGCGATCAGCGGGTCCAGCCACAGCCAGCCGCTGAGCCATACCAGGCCCACGCCGATGATGACGCCGACCGATGTCCACACATCGGTCATCAGATGCTTGGCGTCGGCTTCCAGCGTGATCGAGTTGTGCTCGCGTCCCGCTTTGAGCAGTTCGCGCGCGGCAAACAGATTGATGAGCGATGCGACCACCGACACCAGCAGGCCGACACCGACCGCTTCCATCGCTTGCGGATGCAGGAAGCGCTCGATCGCGGTGTAGGCGATGCTGGCTGCGGCCAGCAGGATGAGGAAGCCCTCGAATGCGCTGGAGAAATACTCCGCCTTGCCGTGGCCGTAGGCATGCTTGTCGTCCGCCGGTGCCGCCGCCAGGGTCAGCATGGCCAGCGCCATCAGCGCCCCGGCCAGATTGACGAACGATTCCAGCGCATCGGACAGCAGGCCGACCGAGCCGGTCAGCCACCACGCCACGCCCTTGAGCAGGATGGTGGCGATGGCAGCCGCGATGGAAAGCCATGCATAGCGTTTTAATTTTCCGGTCATCATTTAGAAATTTACCTTCAAGCGGGAGCGATAGAACTCAGCAGTGCGACCGTCCCCACACCCAGCACGATCAGCACCACTTGCTGCACGGTGTCGCGCATCTGGGTGCGTTTGTGCAGTCCGGGAATCAGATCGGCCACCGCGACGTAGATCATGCTGGCAGCGGCCAACGCCAACAAGATACGGCACCAGCGACTGCATGTCCTGCAAGGCGACATAGCCCAGCACGCCGCCGACCAGCGTGGCAAAACTGGAAATGAGATTGAGCTGGAAAGCGCGCAGTTTGCTGTAACCGGAATTCAGCAGCACGGCGAAATCGCCGACTTCCTGCGGGATCTCGTGCGCGATGATGGCCAGCGCGGTGACCACGCCGAGATGCACATCGACCAGGAAGGCCGCCGCGATGATGATGCCATCGATGAAGTTGTGGAAGGTGTCGCCGACGATGACCATCGTGCCGCTGCGGCCGTGATCATGCTCGGCAGGCTCGTGCGGCTCATGCGCTTCGCAATGCTCATGGTGACAGTGACGCCAGATCAGCACCTTCTCCAGCGTGAAGAACATCAGGATGCCGAGCAGCACCGTGCCGCTCACTGCGGCCACATTGGGCGTCAGCTGGATCGCTTCGGGCAGGATGTCGAGGAACACCGCGCCGAGCAGCGCTCCGATGGCGTAGCTCACCAGCCCGCCAAGGTATTGCGCGCGGGCATTGAGCGCGAACAATGCCGCTGCTATTACGCTCAATACGCCGCCCAGCAGGCTGGCAAGGATGATCCAGGCGAGAATGGTCATAGTGGGTCAAATCATTTCAGGGCGCGCATTGTAACTTACGCGTCCAGGGCGACGTCTTTCGTCTCCGGCAGGAACAGCAGCCCGACGACGGAAGCCAAGATCAGCATGCCCACCGGATACCACAGCCCCGCCAGCGCATCGCCCGCCTGCACCGAGAGCAGCGTGACCATGAACGGCGACAGGCCGCCGATCCAACCCGCACTCAGGTTATGCGGCAAGGCAGCGGCGGTGTAGCGCGTGCGCGCGGTGAACAGTTCCGCCAGCACCGCCGTCTGCGGCCCGGTGATGAGCGCCACGGCGATGACCGGAACGATCAGCAGCAGGAACAGCATGAAGCGGTTCACCTGTGCGCTGTCCGCTTTCTCCGCCCAGCCCTTGGCCTTTAACGCGGCGGTCAACTGGTCCGGATGGAAATTGGCTACATCGGCATCGCCGCCGATGTTCACCGTCACATCGGGTCTTACACCCAGAGGCATGAGTGCATACGACACACCGTTCTTGGTGAGGAATTCCTGATTGCGTTCGCAATCGTTGGCCGCCTTGCGGAACGGACTGTAGTCGCAGTCCGTTCCGTACAGCGTCACCGTGACTTCGCTATTGAAGCGCTCCAGCTGCGGATTGCCGTAATGCTGCAAAGCCTTGAACACGGGCAGGATGGTGACCGCACCGAGCAACAAGCCAGCCAGCAAGATCGGCCTGCGCCCTACCCGGTCCGACAGCCAGCCGCAGAAGATGGTGAGCGGGAACAGCAGCAAGGTGCTGGTCATCACCAGCGTGCTGGCGAGTTGCGCATCGAGCCGCACCACGCTCTTCAGGAACACGTTGGCGTACACCTGCGAGGAGAAGAACAGCAGCGAGCCGCCCGCCGAGATGCAGAAGAACAGCAAGGCCATGCGCCCCAAGGTGCGGCGGTCGCTCAGGCATTCGCGCAGCGGCGCCTTGGATAGCGTGCCCTCCGCCTCCATCTGGCGGAACACGGGCGACTCTTCCAGACTCATGCGGCTCTTGATCGAGATGAACAGCAGCACGGCGGAGAACAGGAACGGTATGCGCCAGCCCCACGCGTGAAAATCGGCATCGCTGAGAAACGCCAGCAGCAGCACGATCTGCAAGGTGGAGACCAGAATGCCCAGCGGCCCCATCAGTTGCAGCACGCTGGTGTAAACACCGCGCTTGCCGTGCGGCGCATGCTCGGTGAGATACACCGCCACGCCGCCGATCTCGCCGCCCACCGCAAAGCCCTGCAACAGACGCAACAGCAGCAGCAACACTGGAGCGAAGATGCCGATCTGCGCATAGGTCGGCAACAGGCCGACCAGGAACGTCGTCACCCCCATCAGCGAGATGGTGGCGATGAAGATGGGACGGCGACCATGTTTATCCGCCAGCGAACCGAACAGCGCCGAACCCAATGGCCGTACCACCATGCCTACGCCGAAGGTGGCCAGACTCATCAGCAGCGCCGCTGTCGGATTCTCCGGCGGGAAGAACAGCACGCTGAAATACGTCGCCAGCGAGGCGAAGGTGAGGAAGTCGTACCACTCGAGGAAGGTGCCGAAGCAGGCGGCGATGACGACTTTGCGTTGAACCGGAGAAATATCTTGCATGAACTTAGTGACGATGAGTTGCTGAACCAAGCGGCAGTTTAACAAATCGAATGCAAGTATCTACTCTCATCACGCAATATATCTGCCTGATCTGTGCAGGCACCATGTGCGAACTCGCCCCCAAAGCGTTCACCGCAATTTCTGCTGGCTTGACTTCTGCAGCACCATCGGCGATGAAGATAATTGGAATACCAGTCCTCTAGCTGGCTCTTCGATCCCAATTGGAATGCACCTACTACAGGTACCATTTCAACCGGTTTACTCGCGTGATACGATTGCCATTCAGTCAAAATAAGGTCGGTCTACCGGCCAACTACCTAGGTGGAGATGATGAATTGATAGCCCACTCGTGGTACATGAATGGGCGCGCGGTCAAACATCAGCCGATGTGATATTTATCAATTACTTGGAGAACGCAATAATGCGACAGATACAATTTTGCAGATTGGCTTTGGGGTTGCTGCTGGCAAGTACGTTAGCTGCTTGCGGTGGAGGCGGTAGCACAACTGCTGGAGGCAACAACAACATCACCACAACAACGATCAGCGGTACCGCGGCGGCAGGCGCACCGATCGTGGGTGTAGTCACTGCCAAGGATAGCAAGGGAACAATTTTCGGCCCGGCAACGATCAATGCATCAGGTGCATACACCCTCAACGTAACTGGCGGCGTTGCTCCATTTATTCTCCAGGCAACCGGTGTCACAGCTGGCTCAGGCAAACCGGCGTCTTATCATTCCATTGCGGACAACACCAGCCTTGTCGGAAACATCAACATCACACCACTGACGGAAATGGTTGTTGCACAAGCAGCTGGCCAATCTCCAGCAACGCTTTATGCCAATTGTGCGGCATCTTGTGTCTCGCCTTCGACTACACAGATAAATACAGCTGAAGCGGCAGTCAACGGCAGCCTGGGGAATCTATTTGCGCAATTTGGCGTCCCCACAACAGGCCTCAATCTTGTTACTTCAACTTTTGTAGCGGGTACCGTTGCAGCACAGTCCCCAATTGATGTCTTGTTGGATGCAATTAATGTGAAGGCGACAGCCACCCCAACCAGTTTTGATGTTGTGGCAAATACCATTACCGGGCTGCCAGCAAACACCGTATTGGTTACCCTGCCGGCGTCCGCAACCACAGCACCTTTGACCGTGAATGCAGCACTGAATGCATCCGCCGTTGCCGCAGCCTCCGCCGTGGCAGCGAACGCCGTTTTGGGCGGATAGTTACTCTGGCACTTATGGCGGGACCAGATTCCGGAACCTGGAATGTTACTGTGTCCGCAAGCGGAGTGTTGACAGGTTCCGGCACATCCAGCATCACAGGTAATCCAGGTTTCGCCGTAACAGGAACTGTTTTACCTGATGGAACTGCGACATTTGGAAACACCACCACGGGAGCGCAAGCTTTACGACTACGGTAACTCGTACCGGCAGTATTTCAGGAACTTGGACTATCCGGCAGCCCTGGAACAGCAACGGGCACAATCACTGGCGCAAAGCGGGATGCTGTTGCCGGTTTCGCAGGACCACTCATAGCGGGACTTTTGCTGGACTGCTGACAGCGGAACCTGGCAAATCACCGCTTCATCCAATGGCGTGATTTCCGGAACTACCACATCTGCACGTACTGGCACCGTTTGCAAAGTCAGCGGGGTGATCAACAATAATGGCGTAGTAACCTCGACGAGCTCGATCATGGCACAGGTGGGTTATGCGGGGCTGTCTTTATAGCCAACTACTCGCCGGCAGCGGCAACCAAAATCCAGGGATCTTGGTCGAATGGTCCATTTACAGGAACTTTGACAGGCAACTAGACTGTCCATGTAACCTACTCTACTCAGGATCAGGAGTGAGCGTACCGAGAAACGCGCTAGCGAAACTTGCTAGCGCGTTTTTTATTGTTGATTTAGATGTATCAGGCCAGCCAGATGAACGTGCCCATGCGTCCGGTCACGCCATCGCGGCGGTAGGAAAAAAATTGGCTGTGCTGGTGATAGGTGCAGTAGTCGCCGCCGTAGATGCGGGTGATGCCGAGTGCGTTGAGGCGCTGGCGCGCCAGCAGATAGATGTCGGCGTGGTACTTGCCTTGATCGCCATGCGCAACGAAGGCCTGATCTGCTTGTGCCTGATGCGCGATGAAAGCAGCGCGGACTTCGCTGCCCACCTCGAATGCCAGCTGCCCGATGGCCGGCCCGAACCAGGCCATCAACTTGTGCGGCGCGACCCCCATCTCTTTGACGGTCGCTTCGATCACGCCTGCCGCCAGCCCTTTCCAGCCCGCATGTACCGCACCGACCACGCGTACCCGCCTCGTCGCACAGCAACACCGGCAGACAATCCGCCGTCATCACCACGCACACCGAGCCGCGCTGGCGCGCGATGCAGGCATCGGCCTGTATCCGGCAGCCTGCGGCATCCGCATTGGCGACGACCGTGCCGTGCACCTGTTCCAGCCACACCGGCTCGCTCGGCATGAGCGGCGCCAGCAACTGGCGGTTGTGCGCAACAGCAAGCGGCACATCGCCCACATGCATACCGAGGTTGAAGCTGTCGTAAGGTGCGGCGCTGATGCCGCCGTGGCGCGTGGTCTGTAGCGCCTTCACATTTTCAGGTGCGGGCCAGTCGGGAACGATGCATTGCTCAAGCAACCCCATCGCCCGCCTCGTCGATCTTATCCAGCAGCTCTTCCATATCCTCCGGCAGCGGCGCATGCCATTCCATCCATTCGCCCGTCAGCGGATGTTCCAGTGCCAGTTGCGTGGCGTGCAGCGCCTGGCGCGGGAAGCCGTTCAGCAATTCGCGCAACTGCGGCGCACATTTCTGTACGCCTTTTTGGTACACGGTATCGCCGACCAGCGGATGACCGAGGTGAGTCAGATGCACGCGGATCTGGTGCGTGCGCCCGGTCTCCAGACGGCAGCGCAGCAGCGTACAACTGGGGAAATTGGCTTCGATGCTGTAATGCGTGACGGCTTCTTTGCCGCCCTCGATCACCGACATCTTGACGCGTTGCGAGGGATGACGGCCGATGGGCTTGTTCACCACACCGCCATAGTCCAGCTCGCCCCACACCAGCGCGAGGTATTCACGCTTCACACTGCGTGCCTGCATCTGGCGCACCAGCGCGGTCTGTGCGACGAGAGTCTTGGCCACCACCATCAAGCCGCTGGTGTCCTTGTCCAGGCGATGCACGATGCCCGCACGCGGCACGTTGGCGAGCTGCGGTGCGTGGTGCAGCAAGGCGTTGAGCAGTGTGCCTTGCCAGTTGCCGCTGCCCGGATGCACCACCAGCCCGACGGGCTTGTTGATGACCAGGATGGCATCGTCTTCATAGACGATGTCGAGCGGAATGTCCTCGGACTGGTAAGGTTGTTCGGAAGGATGCATCTGCGGCGACACGCGGATATTTTCGCCGCCCCACACTTTTTGCTTGACGCTGCCCACGTTGCCGTTGACCGTGACCAGCCCCTGCGTTATCCAGTCTTGCAGGCGGCTGCGCGAATACTCCGGCAACAGTTTGACCAAGGCTTGGTCGAGGCGCAGTCCGCCGTGTTCCATCGGCACCCGCATCTCAAGCAGGTCGGCAGACACGTCGTCTTTGCTATAATCGGGTAAATCATCATCGGGTTCTATCATGCGCCATAGTTTAGCCGTTTTCCTCCTGTTCACGTTAGCCGCTTGTAGCTCCGCCCCACAAAAAGACGATAAAAGCGTCTCCGCCGACGAGCTTTACACGCAAGCGAAGGAGGCAATGGACGACCACAGCTACGAGCGCGCCATCAAACGGCTGGAAACCCTGCAATCGCGTTACCCCTACGGCCGCTATGCGCAACAGGCGCAGATGGAAGTCGCCTACGCTTACTACAAACAGGGCGAAGCCGCCCCCGCTTTGGCCGCACTGGATCGCTTCGTCAAACAGTTCCCGAACAGCGAGCGTCTGGATTACGTGCTGTACCTGAAAGGGCTGATCAACTTCAACGAGAACATCAACAGCCTGTTCGGCACGCTGTTCAAGCAAGACCCGTCGGAACGCGATCCGGCCGCATTGCGCGAATCGTTCGAGGCATTCAAAGAACTGGCCACCCGCTTCCCGGGCAGCAAATACACGCCTGACGCGCGGCTGCGCATGCAATACCTGCTGATCACCCTTGCCAACTCCGACATCCACGTGGCGAGCTATTACCTGCGGCGCGGCGCTTATGTGGCGTCCGTCAATCGCGCGCAAAGTGTGCTGATCAATTACCCGAACACCCCGCAGACGCGCGATGCCCTGCAGATCATGGTGCAAGCCTACACAGAACTCGGCCTGACTGATTTGAGCCGCGACACGCAACGCATACTCGACCAGAACATCGCCAAGGACGGCATCAAACCCTCTCGCTCCTACTTCCCGGAACACGAAACCCCGTGGTGGCAAATCTGGAATTAATGAGATGAAATTCTGCCCGGATTGCGGCGCCCCCCTGGAACTGCGCATGCCGCAGGACGACCATCGCGTGCGCCACATCTGCACCGCCTGCTCCACCATCCACTACCAGAACCCCAAGATCATCGTCGGCGCCATCCCGGAATGGGAAGACGGGCGCATCCTGCTCTGCCGCCGCGCCATCGAGCCGCGTCACGGCCTGTGGACACTGCCCGCCGGTTTCATGGAGAACGACGAGACCACCTGGCAAGGCGCGGCGCGCGAGACGCTGGAAGAAGCCAATGCCCGCGTGAAGATCCACGACCTGTACGCGCTGTATAACCTGCCCTACATCAACCAGGTGCAGCTGCTGTTCCGCGCCACGCTGCTCGATCTGGATTTTTCACCCGGCGTCGAAAGCCTGGAAGTGCAGCTGTTCGCCGAAGAAGAGATACCGTGGGATACGCTGGCGTTCCGCCCGGTGAAGTACGCGCTGCAACATTTCTTCGCCGACCGCAAGACCGGCGAATTCAAGTTACACACTGGCGATCTGGAACCGCCCGCCAAGACCTGACAACAGCTCGCGGACTTACTGCGCTGATTGATTGCGCATGAAATCGGCCACCTTCTGCAAGGCAGCGATCAATTCCCGGCGCAAGGCTTCATCCTCCACCACCTCCTGCAGCGCCTGCGTCATGCACAGCATCCACTGGTCGCGCTCGGCATCGCCGATGGCGAACGGCATGTGGCGCTGGCGCAACCTGCGGATGGCCGAACTTCTCCACGAACAGCTGCGGCCCGCCCATCCAGCCGGAGAGGAACATGAACAACTTGTCTTCGGCACTCTTCAGGCTGATGTGATGCATCTTGCGCAGGCGCTGCGCCTCCGGCAACTCGTCCATCAGTTGATAGAAGCGCTGCACCAGTTGGCGCACTTTCGCTTCGCCGCCGATGCGCTCGTAGTGTGAACGTGTGTCATTGCTGATCTGCATAGTCCTACTCCGTAAAAAAGCGTGCACTCATCTCTTCCAGCCCCACGCTGTGCAGCACTTCATGCAACCGCTCCGCCGCACGCTTGCGCGGCAGATCCTTGAAGCTGGCGACGATGAGCTCGTTCTTCATCGAATGCTCCCAGCCCACCAGCTCCGTCACCGTCACCTGGTAGCCGTGCGCCTCCAGTTGCAGACAGCGCAGCACGTTGGTGAGGTGGCTGCCGAATTCGCGCGTGTGGATGGGATGCCGCCACAGTTCGACCAGCGCATCCTTCGCCAACTGCTTGCCCTTGTTCTTGCGCAACACCGTCGCCACCTCGGCCTGACAGCACGGCACCAGCACGATGTGCTGTGCCTGCTTCTTCAACGCAAAGTGGATCGCATCATCGGTCGCGGTGTTGCAGGCATGCAGCGCCGTCACCACATCCACTTTGGCGGGCAACTTGTCCGAGACGATGGATTCCGCCACCGACAGATTCAGGAACGACATGCCGCCGAAACCCAGCTGCTGCGCCAGTTCGCGCGAATGCGTGACCAGTTCCTCGCGCGTCTCGATGCCGTAGATGTGCGAGGCATCCTTCAACGCCTTGAAGAACAGGTCGTACAGGATGAATCCCAGATACGACTTGCCCGCACCGTGATCCACCAGCGTGATTTCTCTACGCTCATTGCGCACCTCTTCCAGCAACGGCTCGATGAACTGGTACAGGTGATACACCTGCTTCAGCTTGCGGCGCGAATCCTGGTTCATCTTGCCGTCGCGCGTCAGGATGTGCAGCGCCTTCAGCAGCTCGATGGATTGGCCGGGACGGATTTCGGGGTATTCAGGGGGTGGTGTTTTTTTCATGCTGTACCTTAACCTTTATTTCTAACTCTTGGCAACGGCTCGAGCGCGGCGAGGATGGATGCAGGCAGCGGCGGCAACTGTCCGCATATCTGCGCCGCCAGCACTTCGCCCGCCAGCCCGGCGCTGAGCAGGCCGCGCGTGCCGTGCGCGAGGCTGCAATACAGTCCTTGTTGCACTTCGCCTACCAGCGGCATCGCGCCCGGTGCGGAGCAGCGCACCGATGCCCTGCCGCTCAGTTTTTCTGCTTCCACCTCGCCCAATGCCTGACGCAGCTGCGGCGCATATTCCGCGAGGTTCGCCAGATTCTCCGCATGGTCGGCAGCACGCACTTCGGTCGATTCATCCTCGAAGGCATGCGTCGCACCCGTGACATGCACGCCCTCCACTGCCGGGGCGCAATAGCCGTCGCCGCACACCACGGACTGCAATGCCTGGCTGGCTGCAGTTTCCGGCACGACGGTGATCTGCCCGCGCACCGGAGTGAGCGGGAAGTGCGCGAACGGGGCAAGCTTCTTCGCCGCATGCGCGCAGCACACCAGCACGACTTCGGCCTCTGCGCCCCATGCCTCGCCCTGCGCATCGTGCCCGCTCACGCGCCAACCTGTTTCTGTTTTTTCCAATGTCTCGACGTCATGCCCCAGGCATTGGGTGATGTGTGCATCGTTCGCCAGATGCCGCGCACACCTTGGGCGGCACCACCCAGCCACCTGCGGGGAACCACAGGCCACCATAGCGTCATCTCGACACCCGCCAGTTGTGAGGCTTGCGCCGCATCCACGAACTGCATCAGATGCGCCGGCCATTCCTGTTCGGCCAGACGCGCGATGCGTTTCTGTTCCACCTCGTTGCATGCCAGTTGCAGCAGGCCACATTCGGCGCGGCTTGCTCCATCCACCGGCACTACGTCGTCGAACAAGGCCAGCGCATGTCCGTAAGCAGCCAGCACGAAGCGATGTAACGGGTTGACGCCGGCGCCGAAACGCGCATGCAGGATGCCGCGCGGATTGCCGGAGGCGGCGCTGGCGAGTTGCGGGGCGCGATCGATCAAGGTGACCGATATGCCGCGTTGTGCCAATGCATGGGCAGCGGCGCAACCGGCGATGCCGCCGCCGATGACGAGGGCGGTACTGTGGAGTTTTGTAGGAGCCAGCTTGCTGGCGAAGGTCATTCGCCAGCAAGCTGGCTCCTACGGGGCGATTGATTTGCCCCTGCACCATCTCCCACTTATGCCCGAACCCCGGCACTCTTTCCACGACAAACCCCGCCTGCTGCAAGCCGCGCCGCACCCAGCCTGCGCTGGTATAGGTCGCCAAGGTCGCCCCCTCGCGCGAGGCGCGTGCGATGTTCGCCAGCACGGCTTCGCTCCACATCTCGGGATTCTTCGCGGGCGAGAAGCCATCAAGGAACCAGGCATCCACACTACCCGCTGGCAATTGCGGCAACGCTTCTGCCACATCGCTGATTACCAGCGTCAGGCGCACCCGACCGCCGGCGAAACTCCAGCGGTTCCAGCCCGGCACGCGGCGCTGCCAGCGCGCCAACAGTGTTTCGGCTTGCGCATGCAACTCCGGCCACAGCGCCAATGCGGCGCGCAACTCGTCATCGCTCAACGGGAATTTTTCGACACTGAAAAAATCCAGACTCGCACCTTCCGGTGCGACCTGTTCGAACAACTGCCAGGCACAGAGGAAATTCAGCCCGGTGCCGAAGCCCGTCTCGCCGATGCAAAAACTCTCGCCCGCCGACAATGCTGCAAAGCGCTCTGCCAAACGGTTGCCTTGCAGAAACACATGGCGCGTCTCTTCCAGACCGGAATCGGTGGAGAAGTACACATCGCCGTAGCGATTGGAAAATGGTTGTCCGTCTTTCCAGGCTAGCATGGTCTCAAAATGATTCCGGCGGGAGTTACCCGCCGGAATCAATCGCATCAAATTATTTCAACTTACTTCTTGGCATCCGCTTCGCACTTTTTCACAAAGCTGTTCTTGGCAGCACCGGCCAGTTTCTTTTCGGCAGCTTGTGCGTCGCAAGCAGGAGCGGCAGCGGGAGCTTTGGCATCGGCTTCACATTTTTTCACAAAACTATTCTTGGCTGCGCCGGCCAGTTTCTTCTCGGCGGCCTTGGCATCGCATGCAGAAGGAGCCGGAGCTGCGGCAGCGGTGCCCGCTTCGCATTTCTTCACAAAGCTGTTCTTGGCAGCGCCGGCCAATTTCTTCTCGGCGGCCTGATCTGCGCAGGATGCAGCAAATGCGGTATTGGCGACAAACAAAGTGGCGATAGCAGCAACGATCAGATTACGCATGTTCTAGTTCTCCAGAGTTGATTGAGCAATTGGTATAGCGAGCCCCTCGCTACGCCGATGATTATAGCGTTTCCGCCATCCACGGCAGGGCAAAGATACATCACTTTCAAGACGCTTATGTATGCTCTGACCTATCCTTCCGTAACGAATCTGCGTGGTAGCATTTGCACCAATTCAATTCGTGCCATGCCTCAGCATCCATGAAAACTTCACGCCTCATCCAAAGAATCCTGGCATCGGCAATGATCGCTGCCGCGTTAGTCCTCTCCCCTATCGCCTCCTGCACTGCGGATGATTTTGCAGAGCGGTTCGTTGCCGCTCACAACGCATGGCGTAGCAAAGTTCACGTCCCTCCGCTCAAATGGTCAGCCGAACTGGCTGATTCGCACAGTCCTGGGCAAACCATCTGCAACAGACCAACGCTTGCGGTATGCAGCACCGTGACGGAGCCGAGCGTAATCTCAATGGAAAAGTGACCGGGGAAAACCTGGCTTGGACTTGGCAAGACCCAAAGCCGGAAAAAGGTTACATCTACACCCCGGAGGAGGCGGTAGATGCCTGGGGCAGCGAGGTGGAGTTTTACGATCACGCAACGGGGCAATGCAAAGGCGGCGCATGCGGCCATTACACACAACTGGTGTGGCACAACACCACCGAGGTCGGCTGCGGCAGAGCGTCATGCGGCAATGACGAGGTGTGGGTATGCAACTATCTGCCAGCAGGAAACTTCATCGGCGAGAAACCATATTGAAATCTCTGGTTATAATCTCGCAGCAAGTCATCTTTTTTCAAATTAACTGAAAGGTAATGTCGTGAACGCACTAATCAAAATTCTCTCTGCCATTGCCCTGTTTTCATTCGCCCTTAGCGCGCATGCGCTGTCCGATCAGCCAACAGCAGAACAACCCGTAGCCGCTGCCGCAAATCACCCCGACCAAGCCAGGTCTTCACCTCGTGCTGAACGGCGGCCTGACTTACGGTGGCGATACGATTGCCACCGCCATGCTATACCGACGGCACCACAACGAGCATCAAGGGCGGCTCACTAATGCAACTGGGAATCGGTGGGCTGTATCAATTCGAAAACAATCCTCTCGCCCTGATGTTGAGCGCCAATTACCACTTCGATACTGCGTCCGGCAGCAATGGCAGATCTCACTTTCAGCCGTTTACCCGGTTGAGGCGTTGGCCTACTACACCGGCAAAGAACGTTTCCGTATCGGCGGAGGAATGCGCATCGTCAATTCGCCTGAATACAACTGCCACGATAAACGGGAATAAAATCACCTTTGATAATGCCATCGGCATGGTTGCCGAGATCGGTTATCAATTGACACATCAAGGTTGGCTCAACTTCCGCTTCGTATCTGAAAAATACCAAGCCAAAACCCGTACCATCTGGAGGCGGCAGCAGTTTCTCTCTTGGCGGGATCATGCTCCCGATCAGCGGTTCTCATCTGGGCATGAATTTCACCTACGAGTTCTGATACAGAGGATTCAACAACGGGGCGAGTCAATGCAACGACTCGTCCCGTTCGGTCACCTCCAACTCATCCTCAAGCCTGCCTCACCAGATTCCGGGAATCGCAACTGACTTGCCATATTCCCTGCACGCCTAGGCGCGCAGCGACAACAAGGCCTTCGCCCAGTGCTCGCCCCAGCGATGCAGGCACAGACCGGACACAATGCTCGCCGTGCCCAGCCACACCTGCGGCAGCACTGCCTCGTCGTTCAGCCCATGTCCCAGCAGCAAGGCCATCACCGGCGTGATCAGGGTGATGAGCGCGATGCGTCCCGCCTCCATATTCTGGATGAGGTAGTAATACAGCGCGAACCCCAGCACCGAGCCGAACACGCCGAGATACACCGTGGCTGCCACGGCGCGCTCCGGTATGGCCGTTGGCACATGCCCATCGACCAACCACCATGCGGCAAAGAACAGCGGTAGCGCCACCGCCAGGGTGCCCAGCGTCATCGCCAGCGGCGGGCTGTCATCGTCGATACGCTTGAGCCACACCAGGCCCAACGATTGCGTCGCCACTGCCACGAACAACGCGGCCAGACCGATGCCTGCGCCTGCCCCCAGATCGAGATTGCCGCGAAACACCAGCCACAGCCCCAGCACGCCCATCATCATGCCGGACAGTTTGCTCGGCGTGAGTGCCTCTTCCTTCAGCCACAGCATCGCGCCCAGACTGGTGATCAACGGCGACATGCCGAACAGCACCGCGATCATGCCGGAGCTGACGAATTGCGCCGACCAGTAGGTGAGCGCCATGGCGCCGAACATGCTCAAGCCGCCCGCCGCATAGGCCAGCAGCGCCTTGCGGTGCAGCGGCACGGCGGACGCGGAACGCCGCCAGCAGCAGCGCACACAGCAACATACCGATGGCCATACGCGAGAACACCGCGAAGCTGAAGCCGACACCCAGCGAGCTCCACTTGATGGCGAGCGGCGTGGTGGACCAGATCAGGATGACCGATACGAATGCTGCTGGAAGCGACATGATGCTTCTCCTTGGCTCGACATACATCCACCATTCCACTGAGCCTTGAGGTGGAACGGCCAAAAACAAAAAGGCCACAGAAATAATCCGTGGCCTTTGAAAGTTGCTGCTGCAAAAAACTATACGCTAACTCTCCAGACCACCCTGCACGCGATGCCACGCCTTGCGCATGAAGGCGCAGGGGACGGCTCGGACGTGACGAATGGAATGCAAAGTGATCATGTGCCGGATTATCGCGGCGCGAATGCGGCAGTGTCAACCGACATTTCTATGACATAAAACATCGCGACCGTTTATCCACCCCGCCCGCTTCTGCTACAGTTCCACCATGAGCAAACAGACACTAGAACGCATCCTGCAATCGCAAGGCTTCGGCAGCCGCAAGTGGTGTGCCGAATTGATCGCCGATGGCGAAGTCAGTATCAACGGCGCAGTCGTCACCGACCAGCGCAGCGCCATCGAGACCGACGGCCTCGAATTCAGCGTGTATGGCGAACCGTGGCAATACCGAGAGCATGTCTATATCGCGCTGAACAAACCTGCCAACTACGAATGCTCGCGCAAGCCCAGCCACCATCCCGGCGTGCTTTCTTTGCTGCCGGAACAGTTCGCGCGGCGCGACGTGCAACCCGTCGGCCGCCTCGACCACGACACCACCGGCCTGCTGCTGATGTCCGACGACGGCTCGTTCATCCACGCGCAATCCTCGCCCAAGCGCCACATCCCCAAGGTGTATGTCGCCACCACGCATGAGCCGGTGACGCCGCAACTGGTCAAGCTGTTGCTGGACGGCGTAAAACTGCACGACGAACCCGCACCGCTGGCCGCCGTCATCTGCGAGATGCTAGGCATGCATCAACTGAAGATCGTGCTGGAGCAAGGCAAATACCATCAGGTGAAACGCATGCTAGCCGCCGCCGGTAACCACTGCACGGCACTGCTGCCGCACACAGATCGGCGAGCTCACACTGGATGTGCTGGGACTGGCGGAGGGGGAGTGGTGTTATCTGGAAGCGGAGCAACTGGCACTGCTCAAGCCGACGGAGACGATTTGAGGCCGGCGCCTATTTCACCTTTACATAACGGCAATAGGTCTCGCGGATGAACAGCGTGGCGATCAATCCCAGCAACGAAAATCCCAGCAGGATGCCTATTCCTGCCTGATAGTCGGCCAGGCCGAACGCCACATCGCCGCTGCCAGCATGGGCACGATCGATGGCCCAGCCCACCAGCGGCTGCATGATCGCCGTGCCGAGGAAGCCGCCG
Organism: uncultured beta proteobacterium; assembly: GCA_963721375.1. Lineage (GTDB taxonomy): Bacteria > Pseudomonadota > Gammaproteobacteria > Burkholderiales > Gallionellaceae > Sideroxyarcus. The sequence goes on from CAVRIW010000003.1 coordinate 87,455, forward strand.
ATGTTCACCACGCTGGTGGCCATGCCTGACAGTGCATGCGGGTTCACTTCCTTGGCGCATGACCAACTCAGCGTAAAACTCGGCGCGCACAAGCCCATCACCAGGAACAGCGCGTAACCGACGAAGCCACTCAGCGGCATACCGAACAGCATGGGCAGCCAGCACAGGCAATAGCCCAGCGCTCCCGCGATCATCACAGGCTTGCGCCGTCCGAGACGATCCGACAGCGTGCCAATGAAGAACGCGCCGATGGCGAAGCCCGCCAGCAGCAAGGTGGTGTGATTGGTGGCCGCTACGCGATCCATGCCATACACATCGCGCAGAAACGGCACCGCCCACAATCCGCCAAAGGCGAACAGCGAACCTGCCAGGCCCATGTTCACCCACAGCCCCGGCCAGGTCGCGCGATTCTTCAAAACGACCAGCAACCCGTCGTACCAGTGCCCTTCGTGTGGGGGATGCGCGGCTTTGCCATCCAGTTCACGCAGACTGGGCAAGTTGGCCTCACCCGGATGCTCGCGCACCAGCCACCATGCCAGCGCTGCCAGCAACAGCGAGAACAAACCCACCGCGACGAACGCGCTGCGCCACGACATATACGTCAGCGCCCAAGCCAAGGGAGCTGCGGCCAGCAGCGAACCGACATTGCCCAGCAGAATGGTCGCGCCCGTCATGGTGGCGAAATGCCGGTCATGGAACCACGCGGCATTGAGCTTGAGCAGCGCGATGAAGGTGACCGACACCCCCAACCCGACCAGCAGACGTCCGGCCGATGCGACGGCGAGCGTATCCGCCATGCCGAACAACAGCGAACCGATACCGCCGATCAACCCGCCGATGGCCACCACCCGGCGCGGTCCCAGCGTGTCGACCATGATGCCGGTGGGTATCTGCATCACCATGTACACGTAGAAATATGTCGCTGCCAATCCGCCCAGCTCCGCCGCGCTGGCATGGAAAGTCTGTTGCAGATCGGCCGAGATCGCGGCCGGCGCGAAGCGATGAAAGAACGACAGCACATAGGCCAGCCCGACGATGACGAAGGCAGTCCAGCGCAGGCGGACGAGTTGCTGTGATTGATGGATGTTCAGCATGAGTATCTGGCAGCTCGCCTGCCGCGCCTCAAGGGCCGGCATTGACGAGTTCATTTGTATTGAAGAATGGAAAAGTTGTGGGGCCACATGATGAGGCATGCCGCAACGATACTCAACGGACACTGCTGATGAGCGACGCGCTCTATTCAAGCGGCAGCGCGATGATCGCCTTCATCACCCAGGTATCGCCGGCATTCACGAAACCGCGCCCGAGGCCGAAGTTGATGCCGAATCCGTGTATCTCGACATCTGCCACTGCGAACAGCGTGTGACTGCGCTGATTACTTGGCGACATATGACTCAGTGAACCGTATGCACCGTAATACTCCAGACCCGCACGCGCCCCAGCATCTACGCTGTACGTCAATTTCAACGCAGGCTCGAACTGCGGCTGATGGCTCACATTGGTGGCGAGCCCCACATTCAGGATGGGATTGAAACTCAGCAGCCAGCGGACATCGCGGTAACCGATGATCGGCCTGAGCTCCATCCCGGAGATACTGTCTGAGATGCGCGATGAATCGCGACCGACCTCCACATTCAAACCGTAGAAGACTGCTTCATTGTGCTGCCGGGGCACAATGTATTTCAGGCGCAAACGCAGGCCATTGAGAAAAGTGTCGCCCGCAGAGTTGATGGCGAGCGGCACATACAACCCCGCCTCCAGATTTTGGGTGAGGCCGTAGGAAAACTCGGGCGTGATTTGCGTGACGTGATGCGAAGTCATCTGCCCCTGATAATCCGCTGTCTGCCGCCCTTTGATGACGTAGTTCAGGTGCTGCTCCAGCCCGAACTCGCCGGGAGCGTTCAGTTCCTCGGTATAAACCTGAATCTCGTCCGGCGCGGCCAATGCATCGGCTCCGCGTAGTACGCAGAGCGCCAGCACAACGCAGAGCAGCAGGCTGCGCACCGGCTACTCAGACGCAACCGGTTGGCTTGGGCATGCCGCCGTATTTGGTGATGGGTTTCATCGGGCCGGTCATCCACAGCTCGAATACGTCCTTCTGATCCTCGTCGATGTATTTGGCGAACTTGCGTATCGGCGGCACCGAGGCGAACTCCTCGAAGTATTCGCGCGCCTTCATGATCTGCTCCCACTTCTTGTCGTTCAACTCATAGCCATCCGCCTCGGCCATCGCACGGCCGATCTCCGGCGTCCAGTCGCTCATATCGACGAGATAGCCATCACCATCACGTTTCGGGATTTGCATGGTCAGCACCTTTCAATTCAGGGAGAAGAGCGAGGCATTCAATCTTACCCGATGAAACTGGTCAATTACTCCAAAGGGTGGGATCCAATTTACTGCCCTTACTCCTTCGGCCAGTAGGCCGGTGGCGATCCCGTCGCCTAAGTCGATCTTGATCAATCGGCGGCGCATCAAAGAAAAAGCCCGTCGGCGACACATTCGCACCGACGGGCTTTCAGCCAACTCACAGGCTATTTAGTTAGCCTTGATCAGGCGCGCATGTTGCCAGGCTTCAGCAGGAACATCATTCGCCATGACCACGACTTCTATTGGGCGCTAGCGCCCGCAATCAGCTTCTGCAATTCGCCCTGCTCATACATCGCCACCATGATGTCGGAACCGCCGATCAACTCGCCCTTGATATAGAGCTGGGGGAAGGTCGGGAAATCGGCGTAGAACTTCAGGTAATCCTACGCCCCTTTGTCCTCCAGCACGTTCACCGCGACGAATTTCACATCGCATGCCTTGAGCACTTGCGCCGCCCGCCCGGAGAAACCGCATTGCGGGAACTGCGGCGTGCCTTTCATGTACAGCACAACGGGATTTTCGGTGACAGTCTTCCTGATCTTTTCCAGCGCGATTTGCTTCTCGTCCATGTTTCCTCCTAGCCTTACTTTTTGTTTGCCCACTGTGCGGGGGTGAAAGTCTTCATCGACAACGCATGGATGATCTCCATCTTGTCGCCCAACAACTGAAACACCAACCGTTGCTGCTGCAACATCCCCTTGCCCTCGAATGCCTTGCTTACGATCACCGCCTCGAAATGGCGGCCATCGCCTGTAACCTCGATGTGCTCGCACTCCAGACCCTGCTGGATGTACGCCTTGACGTTTTCCGGTGTCACCTTCATCTAAGTCCCCGATCCATTGAAATGCGATTTGGCTGCAAACTTTCCGATCACAAAATCGCATCAGTCCTGCGCAAGCGATCAGCGATCACGCGCATGACATGCAGCGCGACGTTGGGCGTTTGCTGAATGAGGAAATTGAAGCGCCTGCGATTGATCATCAGCAACTTGCAGTCGCTCTTCGCCACGACCGTCGCCGAACGAGTGCCCTCGTCGATCATCGCCATCTCACCCATGATAGCGCCTGCCTCTGCCGTCTCCACCACCCGGTTGTGAACGCTGATCTCGGCAGTGCCCGACATGAGGACATACATCACCTCGCCCGGCTCACCTTCCTTGAACAAAGTCTGACCCGCAGGGAGCGTCTGTAGATCAGTCTCGTGACGAAACAACTCAGCCAAATTCATATTGCCTTCCTCATGATTTTCGATAGCTTGACTCTAAGTTGGGGACAAATGCCGTGCCGGATCTGTCTGCGATTTGAAATCCTAGCCTGCCCGTGATTATCCCGTAGATGCTTCCATCATCGTACATAATTTTTCATTTTAAAAACCATGTCGATGCTGTGCCCCTATGCCTGATATAAACTGCGCGCGTTGTTTCTTTTAAATCGCAACCATCCAGCAGGAGTTCGTGATGCCCAATACGCCGTTGAACCAAGCCGTCCTCGACCAATTATTCCTGGCAGCACACACCCTCAACGCATGGCAAGACAAGGCAGTGCCGGACGAACTGCTGCACCGCCTCTACGACAACCTGCGCATGGCACCCACCTCGATGAACTGCAGTCCGGCACGCATCGTGTTCGTCAAAACCAAAGCCGCGAAAGAAAAGCTCACCCAGGCATTGATGGAAGGCAACCGCGCCAAGACCATGGCTGCGCCCGTCACCGCCATCATCGGCTACGACACACGCTTCTTCGAGCAACTGCCCAAGCTCTTCCCGCCCAATCCCAATGCGCGCGACATGTTCGAAAGCAACGCCACGCTCTCCGACCTCACCGCCTTCCGCAACGGCACGCTGCAAGGCGCATACCTCATCCTCGCCGCACGCGCACTCGGCCTCGACTGCGGGCCGATGTCCGGCTTCGACAATGCAGCGGTAGATCAACTGTTCTTCGCAGGCACGAACGTGAAATCGAACTTCATCTGCAACCTCGGCTATGGCGACGTCAAAGGCATCTATCCGCGCAGCCCGCGACTGGCGTTCGATGAAGCGTGCCGCATCGCTTGATGAGGGAAGCCTGCGCAGGCCGGGGCAGAATATCCAAGAACTTGGAAGAGCCAATATCTTTTGCTTCAGAAGCCATTGCCTGGCCCAATTAGCCTGCCTGCACAAATTGTGTACAATCATGCCGGAGATGAAATTACGGCGTTATCTCAAGGCATTAATGGCCGCCTGAATAACAAACTTCAATCGCAGCCCGGTGCAATCAACAACAAGGAGCAAATGATGACCAAGTTCACACAGGCAGTGCGTACAGTATTGATGGCGACCATGATTGCCGGGCTGTCCGGTTGCGGTGAGGAAAAACAGGCTCCACCACCACCGCCGCCACCGCCCGCCCCTCCCACCGTCGGCGGTTCAGTCTCCGGGCTTGCCGGTGGCGAAGTGGTACTCCAGCTGAACGGCACGGACGATCTGACCGTCAAGGCCAACGGCAGATTCAAGTTTCCCAAGCCATTAGGCAATGGCAGCGCTTATTCCGTCACCGTCCTCACCTCTCCTTCCTCGCCTGTCAAGCAGACCTGCGCGGTCAGCCAGGGTGATGGCAGCATGGCCGGCAAAGCAGTCAATAATGTCGCTGTCGCCTGCACCACCAACAGCTATGCCATCGGAGGCACGGTCAAAGGACTTTCCGGCAAAGGACTGGTGCTCGAACTCAAGGGTGTGAAGGAAGTCACGATCGCCAAGAACGGCAATTTCGTCTTCCCCGACACCCGCCTGCCCGATGGCAGCGACTACCGAGTCGCCATCAAGACGACACCGGCCGGACAGCGATGCGAGATCGACTCCATCAGCACCGCCCCTGACAGCGACACCATCAACATCGTCGCCGTCACCTGCAAGAAGCGCCGCTAATTAATCTCCATCCCGATGAACCTCTGATCATTCCCCCGCAAGGGACTTGATCAGAGGCTGCTTTAATATCTACAACATAAAATCCACTTCGAAAAGCGTTTCGAGTCAGGCCCATCTAGCCCGCAACATGGCAACGATGCCGTCGCCAATAATGGCGACGGGGCGACGAGATCCGTGATGCGCCTTTGACCAGATGAGAGAACCGTCCATCCTCCGGCATTCGCAAACGCCGCAGTGCGTTATCATCCTGCGCTATACCCTTTGAGGAGTCCCGAATGTTTTTTGGCGTAACCCATCTCGATGTACCCGTCACCGACTTTGCCCGTGCCGAAGCCTTCTGGGGCAAGCTGATCGGTCTGAAAGAGGTCAAGCGCGGCGAAGGCTTCATCGACCTCGATTCAGGCTCGGTCATCCTGCGCCTGATGCAAGTGCAACAAGTCTCCCGCCCGGTGACGGTGCGTGTGAGCGTGCCTGACGTGCAGCGAGCATTCGACCTGCTGAACCAATCCGGCGGGCGCGCCCTCTACGAAGCCCAACGCACTCCGGCACTGGAACTGGAAGCGCATGTCGCCGACCCCGATGGCAATACCGTCATCGTCTGGCGCGAACTGAACGAGGATGAATACGGCTTTGTGCCGGAACTGCCTAAGCAGGGCGAATGGCATCCGGATGCGGAGAAGTTGTTCAACGACCTGCTCGCCTTCGTCCCTGCCCTGTTCCGTGGCATGGCGCGGCGCAAGGTCACCAGGATCATCGAGGAACTCGCGGGCTACGACCATTCCGCCGTCACGCGCAAACACGTGATCCGCGGCTACATCATGTCCAGCGCCAAAATCAAGCGCGACCGCCTGATCGAGCCGCTGCGCCAATGCGGCATCAACCCCGACGATTACAAAGAAGAATTCGATTCCTGAGTCTATCGGTCAGCATGCATTCCAGTCAGGGGCGAATGCTGACTGGTCTGATTACGCCACGACCGCTACCAATGTGACGGCGGTGGCTTTATCAATATCCAACTGCACTTCGCAGTACTCAGTATTTTCGCTGGTGGGAGTCGGGTCGCCCTCGCAACTGCAACCGCCGATCACGCTCTGATAAAAGATCCCTGCTTTGACGCGGATCACCTCTTCCATCTCGGTGACGCTGTTGATTACCACGGTGATAGGTGCAGCAGTCACATAGTTGCCGGTGGCCAATCCCTGCTGCAGTGGCAGTTGGTCGGCACCCAACTGCTCGATCTCCTGTTTGAGGACAACCGAAAAATCAGGCGTTCCCCAGGCATGTAATGATTTGTCGAATCGAATCATGGAGCGCCCTCCTGTCCACGGTTGCTGCTACACAATAGGTAGAGCCAACTTCTGCCTCAGTGTTCCCGATGCCATATCAGCGCGCCATCTTTCCACACTTCCTTCACGCGGTGGTAGGGAACGCTGTGCACTACATCGTTCTCATCCATCACCTCGAAGCAGTAGTGGCTGTCCGCTTCCGGGCGCGCCTCACCAAGCGGCACATACACCAGCTCATCGCGCAGATGGTCGAGGTAGCCGATCTTGAACTCGCCGCGCCCGAACTCCGGGTCCCAGTAGATGCGGCTAAGCAATTCGTGCAGCGGAATCATGTATTCCCTCCTTGCTGTGCGCGTAAGCCGGAATGTCTAACCGCAAAACGATTGAAACTCACCCCTCATACGGCAAGCTGTTGCAGCAAGACAAAACCTTCGCGCCACTCTCCAAGACCACTGTCTGAATTGATGTGGCCGACAGCCCCGACGTTTACAAAACGACTGCCCCATGCGGACGCACACGACTGCGCAAACTCAAGACTCCCATAGGGGTCATTGGAGCTTGCCACAACGATACTCGGGAATGTGAACGAATTGACGGGGACAGGCGAGAACCCGGTCGCTTCTTTTGGAAAATTGGAGCCCTCAGGATTTGGCGGCGCCACTAGCAACGCCCCCTTTACCCTGAGATTTGTCCGCGCAGCCCAGTGAGCCACAACAAGGCACGCGAGACTATGTGCAACCAGGACGACATCGGCCCCACTCGCAACCGCGTATTTTTCGAGGGACTCGATCCAATCTTCACAGACCGGACTGTTCCAATCGCGTTGTTCTACTCGCACAAACGAGGGATGCGCCGCTTCCCACAAGCTCTGCCAGTGGCCGGGGCCAGAGTTGCCGATCCCCGGAAGAATAAGAGCGGATGCATTCATGGCTGTCCTTTCATGCTGCATTTGGTGCGCGCTGCCCTAAGCCTTTGCCAGCGCCTGCAACACCGCCTTCAGCAACTGCCAGCAGCGCGCGACCGATTCGATCTCCACCCGTTCGCCGGGCGCGTGCGCGCCGCGGATGTCGGGACCGAAGGAGATCATGTCCAGCTGCGGATGGCTGGCGGCGAGCAGGCCGCATTCCAGTCCGGCGTGGATCACCTGCAAGGATGCAGGCTGGCCGAATTGCGTCGTGTACACCTGCTGGCACAACGCGAGCAGGTTGGACGACGGGTTCGGCGTCCAGCCCGGATACGCGCCGTCCTTCCAGGCGCGCAGGGCATAACCGGCGGCATGGGAGATCAGCTTGTCGGCCAGCGCATCCGCCCGGCCGTCATGCAGCGAGCGCACCTTGAAGGTGGCGTGGAACGCACCCTGCGCCAGGCGCACCACACCGAGATTGTCCGAAGTATCCACCACGCCGGGGAAGGCATCGCTCATGCGCGCGACACCGTTCGCGGCGATATCGAGGAATGTGAGCAACCGATCTCGCTCCGCGTGATGGATGGCCTTGCCCACCGGCATCTCGTCCAGTTCGTACCTGAACGACACGTTCGCATCCGCCTCTGCAAAGCGTGTCCGCCATGCCGCAAGCCGATGTTCCACCCAGGCATCGATCCCAGACACAGCGGCGGCAGGCAGCGCACACACGGCAAACGCCTCGCGCGGAATGGCGTTGCGCGCCGTGCCGCCCTTCATCTCGATCAGACGCATGTCGGTGTGAGCGGAAAGGTCACGCAGCGCTTCCGCCAGCAGCTTGATGGCATTGCCGCGCCCGAGATGGATGTCGATGCCGGAATGGCCGCCGCGCAGACCGGACACATCGAAACGCAGGATCACAAAGTCCGGCGGCAGTTCTTGCTGTTCGCAATCGTGGCGCACCTCCACATCCACGCCGCCCGCGCAGCCCAGATAGAAATGCCCCCACTCCTCGGTATCCAGATTGATCAGCGTCTTGCCGTGCAAGGTGCCGGCCGCCAGCCCGCGCGCGCCGTCCATGCCGGATTCCTCGTTGACGGTGAGCAGCACCTCCAGCGGCGGATGGATCAGGCCCGGCTCTTCCAGCGCGGCCAGCGCCAGCGCGACGCCGATGCCGTTGTCCGCGCCCAGCGTGGTGCCCTCCGCCACCACCCAGCCATCGCGCACCACAGCGTTGATCGGGTCGCGTTCGAAGTCGTGCTGCGTTCCGGCATTGGCCTGGCACACCATGTCGAGATGGCCTTGCAGGATCACGCCGGGCATCGCCTCGCAGCCGGGGCTGGCTGGCTTCTTCAGGATCAGGTTGCCAACGTCATCCACGACGGCGGCGATGTCGCGCGCCTGCGCCCACTCGATCAGATGTTCGCGCAGCGCCGCCTCGTGCAGCGAGGGACGCGGTATCGCGCACAGCGTGGCGAAGTGCGCCCAGACGGAGCGCGGTTGCAGAGTTTCCAGATTGCCGGTCGTTGCCATCGAAGTACACCTAAAAAGAATCGCCCTTGCGGGCGAAGATGAAGTTGAGAGATGAATTGTAATCGGGACGATTATAACAACGCGATACGTTCCTGATTATTCCCGACTATAGGCTTTGAAAGTCAGAAAAATGCCGACCGCAAGAACAGGCATCGTCCCCACGATCACGGCAAAAGTACTCCTGGCGCCCTCGAGTTGCGGTTCCGGAAAGAACATCCGGAACAGCCCCAGAAGCATAAGGCACCAGCCCACGAGAGTAACCAACACCGGCCAGCCGCGTACCCAAAAATTATGCGCGCGGACGATCGCAAGACCGGTGACAAACAGCACTGCGCCATTGAAATTAACACCGGCAGCCGTATTGCCAGCCCAGATATGGATATTCACCGTTTCGGATATCGTAATCGCAACAAGAGAGGGGCCGACCAGTCCTGCGATGTTTTTTGAATTCGTCATTTCAACCTCCTCCCCCAAGCAATTCGACTCCGTATTTTTACTCCTGGATATTTCTACTGAGTATCACTGATACGTGATTACAAACTTCCACTGCGTCAGCGGGGATGTCCGTTATATCGCCTTCTTCGTGACATTATCAAACTCGTAGGTCGTTTCTCCCGCAGGATTTGCCAGCATCTCGTTCGTGGCCTGTTTGAGCGACTCGTTTCCCAGTTCCCACGGATCCAGAAAGTAGCGGTCTGTCTTTTTATGAAGGGTGGTCAGCCCATTCGGGGCCACAGAAGCGAAAAACCTGCTGCATCAGAGATCTCTGAAATTGTTTCGACCGCAGATCCACAAACTTCACAGGCCCGTCCAGAAACCCTACTCTGAGCTCACCCCATTTAAGCTAAAATGGAACGCGTGCAGTGTTGACGTCGACGAAATAACATTACACAAAATCCAACGTAATTGTTTCACCTGGTGATAGCTAACTACATAAGCAGTATGGCTAGTGTTTGAAAACATATCGGAGCACTTTATGAAGAAGAATCTTGCGGTAGGTTTGACGTTGTTCATCTCCATGTTATTTTCATCAAGCAGCCTTTATGCGTTTGATGAAGCAGCGAAGAAACTCTTTGATAACGGGCAATATGACGAGTGCATACACAGAGTGAAATCACTTCCCGATTTCAGGAAGCAACGCAGCAATGTCATGCTGTTGGCATACAGCAATTACCAACTGTATAACTTCACAAAGCAGGGAAAATTCGACGACGAATACCAGTCGCTTTATGACGTCCTTATTGAGAAGGCGAACGTCGACGATCTAAAAAGCGTTCAATTCCTTGTCAATTCTAGCGACAAGCCTGCGGTCGTCGAGTCCTCGCGCGACATCCTCCAGAAGATTTTCGATGATCTGCACAAGATCGATGACATCGTGAAGATCCTTCCCTTCGCGAGCTCAACGGACAAGGAAACCAGGGAGAACGCTTTCGAAGCCATGAAACGCATCATGGAACCGATCAGGGAAATCGTGAAGAAGGGCGGCACGATGCGTCCTATCGACCTGGCCTACTTCCAGAACAAGGACGTGATCAAGGCCGCTGTGGAAAATATCGACATATCGGCGGCAAAAAAGACTCTCGTGCTGATTGAGGAGCCTGCCCTCGACTTTCTCGCTAATGCAAGTAGCGCCGAGCTGAAAGATGTATCTGAAGACATATCGGAGGCAGTCAGCGATCGAAAGAAAGATTATCCAAATAGCTCCTGGTACAGCGCCACAGGCAAGCAGCTAAGGGCCTCCCGCTGACTCATCAGGCAGCAAGGCTCCTTTAGTCGCCTTGCGGTCTTTCCAGAGAAAAACAAAGTCGAAGCTGATCCTCTAAACAGGTCAGCTTCGATTGTTTTTCCAGAACGCCTTCATTACGTAGAGCAAATGGCGTCAGCGTCACAATCATTGCTAGAGGGTAGGGTCACGTCGTTTTCTTCTGCAGGTAATCATCCCCCGCGACTCCTACTCGAACGTGATGGCGAACTTCCATTGCGTCAGCGGAGACGTCCGGTAGACCGCCCTCTTCCTTACCCCATCGAACTCGTAGCTGGTGATCCCGGCCGGTTTCGCCAGCATCTCGTTCACGGCCTTGGTGAGCGATGCGCTTCCCATCTCGCGCGGGTCCACAAGGTGACGCTCCGTCTTCTTGTGCACTCCCGTCAGACCATCCGGTGCGAGAGCGAAAGTAGGCTGCATCCGCCGGGAGCGCCAGCGCTGCAGCCACCTCATCGGAAAGCCCGTCCAGGAACAGCGAGGCGCCAATCGCTCCGACCACCTTGCCGCCATCGCTGATGGGAACCGCGATCACCGCAGAACGCCGCCCGGTACTCTTGCTGATGACCAGCTCGCCGACGACTTTCCGGCCTGACATCAGCGTGGGGAAGTAGCTTCTGTCGCTCAACTTCAGATCCATCAGCCCCTTGTCCACAGTGTAATAGGTGCCATCCGGCCGCAAGAACCAGACGATGAGACCGCCATCCATGCTCTGATATCCGCCCAACAGCGGCTGCATCTTCTTCCACCTGGCCGACCTAGCCTCGGTCGTGGAGGCCAGGATCTCAAGGCTTTGCTGGATGGATCGCATGCGCAGGTCGGTGTAAGAGACGAACGCAGACAGCAGGCTCTGCGCATGCTCCTCGGCGGGCGGCGTTGCTGGCGCTTTGGCAAAGCCAAATTCCGGAACAACGATCAAGAACAAAGCGATCAGTTTCAATAGCCACGGTTTGAACATTTGTCGCTCCTTTCCAAAGTGAATGCACGACCGGTGGAATGTCGTCTGTCAAACAGCATACTGCTCGCAGGCTCCCCGATCCGCCATCCGGTCAAACCTGTAGTCACGAATGTGGGTTGGAGGAACCCTGTTCACTCTTTTCTGCCTACAGGCTTATGACTACCTTTCCTTTGGCGTGTCCTGTTTCAACATACCGGATCGCTGCAGGCACTTCACTCAGCGGGTAACGTCTGTCGATGACGGGTCTTATTTTGCCGGACTCAAGAAGTTCCTTCAGCAAGAGCAGGTCCTTCTGGTTCGGTGTCGACGTCAGTGCTCCCATCTTCTTGCTCCCGACCATGGACAGCCATGGCCCCAGCAGCAGGGCCTGAAAGAGCTGGGCTGTATTGCCTCCGACCATGACATATATCCCGCGGGGACTTAAGGCTCGCCTGTAATCGAAGATCGAATGAAACCCGTTCACCGCAAGGATCAGGTCGTATTGCCGCCCGCTCCGGGTGAAATCTTCCTGCGTGTAATCGATGACATGTTCGCCACCCAGAGCAGCGCGCCATCTCCACGTTCCCCGTGCTGCACACGGCAGTGACTTCCGCCCCGAAGTACCTGGCGAGCTGCACGGCAAACGTGCCCACACCGCCGGATGCACCGTTGATCAAGACCTTTTGTCCCGGCCGTATCTGCCCCTTGTCACGCAGACCATGCAAGGCGGTCATTGCAGCCAACGGCACGGCCGCCGCTTCCTCGAACGATAGATTCGCCGGCTTCGGCACCAACTCGTTTTCACGTGCACACTTGTATTCGGCGAATCCGCCAAAATCACTTGCGAATGTATCCCCGAACACTTCGTCACCAGGTTTGAACTGGCGGACGTTCCTGCCCACCGCTTCGACCCGCCCCGCTATGTCGCAACCGAGTATCTGGAATCTTGTGGGCCTGAAAAGCCCGCCGTACAGACGGGCCAGGAACGGATCCGCCCTCATCATCCGCCAGTCGGCGGCATTCACGGACGCCGAATGAACCTTCACCAGAACTTCGTCATCCGCAGGAGCAGGTTTATCCACCTCCTTGAGTTGGAGAACATCCGGTGGTCCGTACTCGGTATACACAATTGCTTTCCAATCGCTTTCATCGCTTATGCCTTTCCCATGGAGATCACGACAGGCCCCAGTCTTTGTTCAGTCTCTACCCTGCGATGAGCCTCAGCAGCCTGCTCCATCGGATAGGTTCTATCGACGAGCGACTTTATCTTGCCCTCTTCGATCATCTGCTTGAGTGCGAGCAGCTCTTCCTCCTTCTCTCCGGCAAAGGCAAAGATCGCTGCCTTATCGGTAAAGCGGGATGTCAGGACAGACCGCAGCATGTCGGACAGACGGGGATTCCCCATCAGGTAGCGCCCGCCGGGATTGAGTGCCTTAACGCATCCGGTAAAGGAAGTTCGGGCAACCATGCTAAAGATCACGTCATAGGTCCGGCCGCTTTTTGCGAAGTCCTCTTTGGTGTAGTCAACGAAATGATCTGCACCGATCCGGCGCAGCATCGCCTCCTTGATGGTGCAGTCGACCGCCGTCACCTCTGCCCCCATCGCTTTGGCGATCTGCACCGCAAAGGTGCCGATGCTTCCGCCTGCGCCGTTGATCAAGACCTTCTCTCCGTTTTGGATGTTCGCCTTTCTCATGAAGTGAAGCGCATTCAGCCCGCCCATAGGTACCGCGGCCGCCTCTTCAAAGCTCACATTGGATGGCTTCGGCACGATCGTGTAGCTGGCCGGCAGGCACATGTATTCGCCATAGGCCCCCAGCCGAAGTCCCGCAGACCCGAAGACCTGATCTCCCGTCTTAAACTTCGTAACGTCTTTGCCGACGGATTCGACCTCACCGGCAAAGTATCCTCCCAGTATCTGTTTCCTCGGCTTTGTGACCCCCATCGCAATTCGCATGGGCAGCCAGAACCACTTCACTGCGAAACGGGAACGTCGCATCTCAACGTCGGACTTGGTCGCCTCGGCCGCATGCACTCGTATCAAGACTTCATCGTCCCGCAGGCTCGGGTTTGTCTACCTCCTTGAGCTGCAGAACATCCGGAGGTCCGTATCTTGTGTATGCAATCGCCTTCATGGGTAGCTCCATATGATCATTCGCCACATGGCTTGTCGCAAGCTCACGCCACCCTGTCGCACTCCGGCTCCCTCGCTTGAGCCTCCACTTCTCGCAGGAAGGTTGATATCTCCAGGTCGACTTCTTTCTGATGGCCTACCCCCATATGCCCGCCGCTCGGGTAACCGACGAAGCGCGCGTGCGGAATCTGCTCGGCGCTATAGCGGGAACCATCGAAGGTTTCGTACAAGTCGTCAGCCGTGCTCATGATCAGCGTGGGTGCGAAAATCTTCTCCAGCTCGTAGCGCGGCAAGTCGGAGCAGATCGCCGCATCGTTGAGCAGCCCGAGGCGGCGCGGACTGACAGGCAGAACATGATCAAGCACAAGTGCGACCTGTGCACGCTCCTTGGCGCTTGCGCCCTGCAACAACTCAGGCGGCGTGCCGAGTATGCTTCGCATCGCGGTTTGCCGTGCGAAGCGCATCAGTGCCCAGAACAGAAAGTCCGACTTGAGCGCAGTCTCGATCAGGAACTCGGCCCCGGGCGGCATCCGCTTCGAACGCCTGTCCACCGGCTGGGGTGCATAGGCAGCCGGAACCATCAGGATCAGCGCGGCGGTGCGTTCCGGATGCCGCAATGCGAACTGCATCGCTGAAGGCCCCCCAGCGGAAGCGCCGAAGACCACCGCCTGCTGTATGTTAAGTGCATCGAGCAGACACGCGTACGCATCCGCCTGGGCGACGGGCGAGGCATCGGCAGGCAGAGGCGTGCGCAGATAGCCGAAACGTGACATCGCAATGACACGAAATCCGCTCTCGATCAGCGGTGCGGCAATATCCATACCCTGGTCATATCCGCCACCGGCCCCATGCACCACCAGCACCGGAGCGCCTTCTCCAGCTACCGCATACTCGATCTGCCCGCAGGGCGTCTCGATGATCCGGCTCCCCGTCGAGACGCGCTTGCGTGCCTGGCGAATATCGCGTCGATAACGGGGATAGATCCAGACGAACAGCCCGACAACGACAAGGACTGCAAGAATAGCGACGGAGCCTGCTGCACTGATTGTTGCCATTGGGTACTCCTTGTCTGGCTCTATGCCCGGCAATGAAAGTCCGGCCGCAATGCCGGCCGCTGGCGACATGCTGCTCGCCAATTCGGAAATCTGCAATTCAGTTGAAACTCTAGCCTGCGAATTCCATCCGCACTAGCCTCGACTCAACGCATCAGAAAGTCAGCTTACCGTCCATGCAAACAGGTGCTTCATCCAGTTTGCGCAAGGTCGGCATCAGTACAAGGCCGGTTCGCGCATCGAGCGCCTCTGCTCTGCTTCTCAACTCATCCAGTGTCAGGTCGATGGCTTCGCCGGTCGCGGCGAAAGCGATGGTGTTGCCGCTTTTGCACCTCGGGAATGTCACGGCACGGTTGCCAAAGGCCGACTCGATATGCGCGAAACCACCTTTGGCGCCATCACTCACACCGATGAGATTTACCACCAGCATGCCCTGATCGTCCAATCGTGAGCGGCAGGCCTGATAGAACGGCAGCGCATTGAGATCGCCTGCGTGTCCGTACTCATTGAAGCCATCCACCATGATCAGGTCGTAGGTCTCGCTGGTGGTCTGCATATATTCAGCTCCGTCGCCGATCACGATGTCCAGACGATCCGGATCGTGCGGCAGATGGAAAGACTTTCGAGCCACCTCCACCACGCGCGGCTCGATCTCCACGACGGTCAGGCGAGTCAGCGGGTAGTGGTGATACAGGAATTTGGCAATGGAGCCCGCGCCCAGGCCAACCAACAGCACATTGTCGGGGAAGCGTTTTTCATCGCGCATCAGCAGACACGCCATCATCACGCGCGTGTATTCCAGTGCCAGATCCCACGGCCGCGCTATCCGCATCGCGCCCTGCGCCGACCCCGACTCGAAGTGCAGCGTACGCAGGCCATCTTTTTCCCGAATGTCGATTGAAAAATCCATATTGGACACAGACTGGGTCAGTTCTCTGTTTCTAGCCTGTAGACGATTCGCGCAGGAATGCGATGCTGGCCCAGCCTGCCTATGCGTCGATTCATCTCGTCCGCCTGCATTCCTGCGGCAGATACCGGTCCTGGATCTGCTCGCTCATACAACTCCAGCTCAGATGATCGCCCCCTTCGAGCGCGGCAAAGAACTTGAGCGATTTGCCTTCAATCGCCGCAGCGCCTTTCATCGTGATGCTGATCGTGCCAGCCTGGTTGTCGACGCTGACCTCCTTCACGGAAGGCGGCAACGATGACATGAAGTCCGCGGCATCCAGATTGCGCGGGATCGAACGATACTGAGTGTAGTAATGATCGACATATGCCGTTGCGGCTCTGCCTACAGTCGCCGCTTGGGTCATGCGCGCCCTGGTCGTGTAATCCTGGTAGGCGGGAATGGCGATGGCAGCCAGGACCCCGATGATCGCAACGAAGTTGATTATCAATATGACGATATATGCCGCATGGCTGGTGCCGCCTTTTCCGGCAAGCTCGCCCAACTGCCGCTGCGTACCTTGCGTCGTCGCACGCACAGTCGCTATCGTCTGCCTGCATTGTTTGTAGTAAAGCGCATTCGCATACATCGGCATCGCAATAAAGACTGCGCCCACATACGCGAAATAACCCAAACTGACCACGATGCCGACGGCGGCGCCAGCCACAGCGCCAACGACCCAGAACAGGAGCATCAGAATGTAAGGGAGAGCGAAATAGATCGCAGCGTTGACCCACATCTTGCGATAGAGCAACCAGTAGAACGTCACCAGGAAAGCGGACCAGTTCCAGGTGGGGCTGATCTTTCCTTCGTCATCGAAGCGGGAAAAATGATCCAGGTAATAGTCCTGATTCTTGGGTCCCAGAACGGCCTTGTAATACTCCTCATCACTTGCCGGTTCCTCGGCCTGCGCAGGAGGCATTGAAGCAACCTTGTCTGTCAGAGTGAGCGCACTGCCACAGCTAACACAGAATTTCGCAGCATCATCGTTTGCACTTCCGCACTTGGAACAAAACATTCGTTTCTCCTCATATCGAACTCGAAAACAAAATAACGACAGAATTATTGATTCTTCCGTAATTCATTACAACATCTTCAGGAGTCGTCATTGATGAAACTACTAGCCATTCGACTAAGCCCGCAAGCGGGCAAGTCGCTGGTTATCCGGCGAAGGCCGGAATCCAGACAATTGACAGACCCCACGTGTAACCAGCGACTTGGCTGGCGTACTTTGACAGCCTAGTCGAATGGCTAGTAGTTCTATCAGTGGGACAACACACAAAATACGGCTTTGCCCGCTGCGCGGCGCTGTTGGATAAACTGGATTCCGGCCTTCGCCGGAATGACGTTGTAGCGGGTTATGCATGTTGGCGTCAATTATGGAAAAAAATGTGATGCCACCCCTATTACTCCTGCCAATAGTTCACTGCTCTATTTCAACCCCAGCCCAGCCAATTCCTGTTCGCTGAATCCCGCCGCACGTCGCGCCTCCAGATTGAACGGGCCGCGTCGCGGCACAGCATTATGTTCGGCGACCAGAGCGGCATAGGTGGCGGCCGGCTCCAGCCCGCGCTGTTCGCACAGATAGTTGAACCAGCGGTTGCCGAAGGAGACATGGCCGATCTCATCGCGCAGGATGATGTCCAGGATCGGGCCGACCTCGCTATCGCCCGCCTGCACCAGCTTGGCGCGCGAACCCGGCGTCACATCCAGCCCGCGCGCCTCCATCGTCCGGGGAAGCAAAGCCATGCGCACCAGCACATCATGCTGCGTCCTCACCGCCATATCCCACAGCCCGTTGTGCCCGGAGAAATCTCCGTAAGCAAAACCCTGCTTCAGCAGATGATCGGCCAGCAGCGTGAAGTGCAACGCTTCCTCATCGGCCACTTGCAGCCAATCGGCGTAATAGGCGCGCGGCATGCCGGCAAAACGCCACAGCGCATCCAGCGCCAGATTGATCGCGTTGAATTCGATATGCACCAGCGCATGGATCATCGCGGCGCGGCCTTCCGGCGTGTTCATCGCGCGGCGTTGCACAGTAAGGGGAGAAACTAGCTCGGGCTTGGCAGGATGCCCGGGGATGGCCAGCGTTGCACTCAATGCCGCCTCGACATCCAGCCCAATCTCGCCCACCGCCCACGCCTGCGCCAAGCGGCGCACACCCGCAGCCTTCTGCACGGCATCGCACTCGACCAGCCAGTGCAGTGCGGCGTGTCTTAATTCGGTGTGATGAGGTGAGTCAGGAGGCATCGCTTTGCTGGATTGGAAAGATTGTGAAGCTGCTCCTAGCATGTGCTGGGAGTAATGGCGAATCAAGCCGCCAGCGGTTCAAAACGATGTATCTGTGCCAGCACATCGGACAATTCTTTTGCCGCCTCTTCGGTATCGTAATCCGCCTGCAAGCCCAGCCAGAAACCGCTCGAAGTGCCGAAGAATGCGGCCAAGCGCAAAGCCGTATCCGCCGTGATCGAACGCTTGCCGGAGCAGATCGCCGAGATGCGCGCTTCGGTCACGCCGATCTCTTTTGCCAAACGATATTGGGTAACGCCTAGCGGAATCAGAAATTCTTCCCGCAGCACTTCGCCGGGATGGATGTTACGCAGTTTGGTTGTCTTGCTCATAGCCTGCACTCCTCAGTGATAGTCGCAGATTTCCACGCGACTAGCTTGCCCTTCATTCCATTCAAAGCACACGCGCCATTGATCGTTGATGCGAATACTCCACTGTCCGGCGCGGTTGCCCTTCAATGCCTCCAGCCGATTATTAGGTGGAATACGCAAGTCCTCGATGCGCTGCGCGTTGTGCAACATACGCAACTTGCGCCGCGCCACGTCCTGAATCTGGTTAGGCAAACGGCGAGAAAACTCACCGTGCCAGACCTTGAGGGTTTCTTCGTCGTGGAAATCCGTAATCATGGGATGCAATACTCTCGCCGCGCGACAGTATTGTCAAGCGGGCATCAAAAATGAAGACCAAAAACACTTGGCTTGCTCGTCATCAGAAAACCGCCGCCCCCGACTGTTTTTTATGAATAACCGAGGAAAATAGTTTGAAAGAAATATTCGAACGACCCCATTAATTTACCGGGAGGGGAAATAAAGGCAAGGCGAATCGTTTGTCATAAATAAAATTATTGTGATGCCCCGATTGCTCGGACACGCGGGTGTTTGAGAACGTCCGCTGGCATTTTGAGGATGCCGATCCATCCTTGCGCAGCACCCATTACGCCGCGGGCGGCCAGTTCTACGTCATCGGCGAGGCATTATCGGTTCAAGATTGAATCAGCAAATTGCGGGGGCCAGGCTTGACCCTATCGCCTATGTGCTTTTAGAATTTAAAGAAATAGAATGTGACCTTTCCCGATCTGCTCTAGTTTTCTTTTCTTATTAAGGAAGTGATATGTACGCTAATTTTTTTAAACAGGTATGTTGCGTGTTGTCCTTGTCTCTGATGCTGTCAGGCTGCGGCGGTGGGGCGGGCGCAGGCGGGGGAGGTGCAAATGTCACCACGGCCATATCATGGACGCAGCCAGTTTACGGGACGACTGACCCTTCTCTCTATACCGGGGTCGTGGCTGGCCCTCCTGATGACCAGACAGGGGGGTGGAACCTTGCGACAAAAACATGGACCACTGCAGGCTCCACTGCGGACATCGTATTCGATAATTATGGAAAGATCGGCGCCGTGGGCGTTGCCCGCTCGCAAGCCGGTTTCAACACCACGCCCGAACCTGCTCTCACCTACGGGACGAACTTACGCATTACCGGCGCAGGGGATGTGTTCGTGATCGTGTTGCGGAACGGCAGGCATGCGAAGTTGCGCATCGATTCCGTTACTTCGGGACCTGCGTGGTATTCATACAGCAGCATCTCGTTCACTTACCTGCTGGAGCAAGGAGCAGGAGTAACGGCAACACCGATATGTACTGCGCCACCAAGCGCGCCCACGGCGTTTGCGGCATCGCAAACGGCGTTCGGCACGGTGACGTTTACCTGGCAGCCTTCTGCCGGGGCTACTTCCTATACCCTGTATTCCCAAGGGACTCCCGGGAGTGACCACAGCGAGTTCCAAGAATTCCATCACTACCTGGCAGACCAATGCCCAGGGGCAGGCGAGCTACACCCTGACCAATGTGCCTTTGGGAACGTATTACGGAGCGATGACAGTTGCGACCCCTTGCGGAGAGTCGGTGTTGTCGGCAGAGGGTGGGCCAACAAGTGTAGTCACTGTGACGCCTTCCGCTCCTACCGTCTATACGCCTACGCCAGGAAATTCCAGCGCCACCCTGAGCTGGGCCGCTCAAGCGGGAGCGACTTCCTATAACGCTTATTGGTCAACGACACCTGGCGTCACGAAACTGAACGGCACCCTAATAGCCAACCTGAACAGTGGCCAGCGTGTCAACGGCCTGACAAACGGCATCACTTATTACATGGTGGTCACGGCGGTCAACAGCGCAGGCGAATCGGCGGAATCGGCTCAAGTCAGCGTGATCCCCTATGATCCTATGGTGCCCAGGCTCGATACCTTGACGAAGCAGCCATCCATAGGTGGATCGATAGTGCATGTCTGCCTGACCGATCTGTCTGGCGGCCTGGCTGCCGGATGGAACGTCTACAGGTCCGTGACTCCTGGAGTGATAGCCACGTCGGCGAATCTCGTGACCAATAACGGAACGGTCTGGCTGAGCCATTGCTTCGATGACGCCGGACTTACGGCAGGCACGACTTACTACTACAGGGCGACTTCAGTATCGGCTGCCGGGGAAAGTACTCCCTCGAATGAACTAGCCATACCGTTCTAGAACAAAAGGCAAAGGAGCCGATCACGTTTTTCGGTGAAGACAAAACGTGATCTGTGTTCCCGGTCGGAGAGCCGAAGGTTAGAAATAATCCGATGCTGAGTCCCCATTAGTTCCAGGAAAAGAAGAAAGGCAGTGATATCGCATGACTGAATCCGCCTGGCGGGACATTGTGTTGCTGTCATTTTGCTGGATCGGGTACTTCGCCCTGCACTCCGCATTGGCGTCGCTGGTGGTAAAGCGCAGGGTTGCCGCAGCCTGGCCGAACCTGATGCCGTATTACCGGCTGATGTTCAACACGCTGGCGGTGCTCCTGATACTGCCGATCTTATGGCTCACCTTTCACGATCCCGAGCCGATGTTGTGGCGCTGGCAGGGAATCGCCGCGTGGCTGGCAAATGGGCTGGCGCTGGCCGCGATCTTCGGCTTTTGGCTGAGTCTCAAGAGCTACGACATGCAGGAATTCCTCGGCCTTCGCCAGTTGCAGTTCCACGTGCGGAAGGTCGAGGATCAGGAGCACTTCCATCTTTCCCCGTTTCACCGCTTCGTGCGGCACCCCTGGTATTTCTTCGGCCTGGTCGTGATCTGGACGCGCGACATGAGCGTGACGACGCTGTTATCCAGCGTGATCATTACGCTTTATTTCGTCATCGGATCGCGCCTGGAGGAGAAGAAATTGCTGGTCTATCACGGCGACACTTATCGCCGCTATATGGCGCGCGTTCCCGGCCTGATACCGCTGCCCTGGAAATCCCTTACGGCGGAGGAGGCCGAGGCACTGTTGAAGCACAAGAAAGACGGCAAGACTGAATCGTCTTTGTGAGTCAAGAAAACGAAGCACCAATGGAACTAAGCGCGAACTAAGAGGGGGCAACTGCTCCCCTTTTATTCGCCCTTTGCTCGATTCACTTGCTCTTCTCCTTCAACACCGTCTTCACCATCTTCCCGAACGCCTTGTCCTTCTTCCGTTTGTCCACATACGACATCTCGTTGAAATCGGACTCGGCCTTGAGCTTCAGGTAACTCTGGTAATGCTCCGGGTTCAGCTCGCCGCTTTCGATGGCCTTGCGGATCGCGCAGCCCGGCTCGTTGTTGTGACTGCAATCGGCGAAACGGCAACTGGCGGCGAGCGCCTTGATTTCGGCAAAACTGTCGTCTATCCCATCGCCTGTACTCAGGATGCCCAGCTCGCGCATGCCCGGCATATCGATCAGCAGCGCGCCGTTGTCGAGCACGACCAAGGTGGCGGCGCGTGGTGGTGTGCCTGCCCTCGCCCGTGCCGCTGACGGCCCCGGTCTCCAGCGCGTCACGGCCTAACAGATGGTTGATCAGCGTCGTCTTGCCCACGCCAGAAGAGCCGAGCAGGCAATAAGTCTTGCCCGGCACCATGAGTTGCCTCACCTGATCTACGCCCTCGCCCGTCACGTTGCTGAGCGTGATGATCCGGGCCGTGATGCCTGCCGCGCGGATATGGGCGAGCATGCGGTCCAGCTCTGCCGCGCTCACCAGATCCGTCTTGGTCAGCAGCAGCACCGGCTCGATATGCCCCTCGTTCACCATCACCAGGTAGCGCTCCAGCCTGCGCACATTGAAATCGAAATGGCACGACTGCACGATGAACGCCACATCGATGTTCGCCGCGATCATCTGGAAATCGATGTTCTTGCCGGGAGACTTGCGCCGCAGGAAAGACCTTCTGGGCACCACATCATGGATGCTCGCATGCGAATCCGCATCGTGATACTGCACACACACCCAATCGCCCACACAAGGCATATCCACCGAGGATGCGGCGGTGTGAAGGAACTTGCCCGTCAGCTCGGCAGGCACTTCGCCCTGTTCATCGCGGACGACATAGCGCCCGCGATCGACAGCAGTCACCCGCGCCAGGCGCTGGCCTGATCCACACAGCTGGCTTGCCTGCTCCGCAAGCCCGCTATCCAAACCAAGTTCGGTCAACTTCATGGTGATCCCGCCCTTTGTGATTCAGAAAAGAACATCGCCCTTGCGGGCGATGTATAGAAACTAATGCGATGCTGAGCCCATTAGCGCTAGCGATACACCATGCCGGCGCCGGTCGCATTCCACATGATCCGCCTCTGCGCTTCCATAGCATCGATCTGCGCCTGGCTCAACCCCTGACCGTTCGGATCGATGGCGCGACCGCGCCCGCCACCTTCGGTATTGGAGGCGTTCTGCTTCCCCTGAGGCTTCGCGGCCGGCATGGGAGGCGGGGGCGGCGCCACCGACAATCCACGGGCCCTGAGGGCTGCCTCACCACGAAGTGGCTGCGCCGTTGCCATACCGGGAGCCTTGGCAGCTTCCATGCCGCGAGGCGGCTGCTCCACTGCCATGCCGGGAGCCCGGACGACTTCCATGCCACGAGGCGGCTGCTCTACCGCCATGCCGGGAGCCCGGACGACTTCCATGCCACGAGGCGGCTGCTCCACCGCCATGCCGGGAGCCCGGACCACTTCCATGCCGCGAGGCGGCTGCTCCACCGCCATGCCATCTGCCATCGCTGCATTCGAGCCCAACAGCACTACCGCAGCCATCAAACCGTTCAATGTTCTTATATCCATCTTTGTCTCCCCATGTAGTAAGCAAACGTGGGGGAAGGCGCCTCATTCTTTAAAACTAAAAACTAATTGGGCTCCGTCCCCATTTCATTCCCATCGCCGCCGGTCGCATCCTTCCATCAACCCCAGACGTCGATGTAATCCACCAGCCGACCACTGACGGAACGCAGCCGCGCACACAGTATGCGAGCCACAAGATTCAGCAGGTGCACGCCGATGGTCGGATTCTCGTTCACGCACTGCTGAAAACTCTCACGGCTCATGTCCACGATGACCACATCGGACTCGGCAACCAGGCTCGCCGAGGTGGGGCGGTTATCGATAACGGAGATCTCCCCGAAAATGCTTCCCGGGGGAATGACGTTGAGGAATTTGACCAGGCTATCACTATCCTCCTTGTAGACAGAGATGCGCCCTTCTATCAGCACACTGAAATAGCCGGCCCTTTCGCCTTCATGGTAGATCGTCCCGCCCGCAGGCACTTGATAGGCCCGCATGTGCTTGGCAAGGTACATGAGCTCAGGCTTCTCGAAGCCTTCGAAGACCTTGGCGGTTTGCAGCATGCTGCATATCGCTTCGTGGAAGGTTGGGCCTTCACCAAGCACTTCCTTCTTGCTCTGCATCGGTACAGAAAAAGCCACTTTGTTTCCCATAGTCATTCCCTCTCAAATGAGTGTGAATCAATTACAAGAACCGAAAAATGGCAGCTTCGCGTTGTTTCTGAAGCATGGTGCGAAACTGCCCTTCACTACGTTGACTTCATCCTCCGGTACAGCTTTCTTATTATTTCAGCAGTGCACAAATTAAAATCACAATCCCCGGTCGCAGAATGCACAACTTGGCACAACTTGGGGACGGAGCCTCATTCTTTACTATTTGGGCTCTGTCCCCATTTCATCAGATACGAGCAAGGGGTGGCAAGGGTGCCGCAGCCTCGACATTCGTAGCCTAAGGGATCGACCGGATCGATGATCCAGAGCTGCTCGGCGTCAACAATCTCGCCAGTATGCTTGTCTTGTGCTGATTCCAACTTTCCCTCCCCCGTAACCAAACGGGGTTACCTCAAGCTGACCCCTTTGATTCCTCACGATTCCTCACCATTGATTCCTCGAAAACTATTGCGATACTGACCCATTAGTTTTTTGTTCAATTAGCTCTCACGCCCAAAGAATACGACCACTCTGCAACCCTCGTAGAAATGCAGTCGCATGTACTTTTCCGAATTTAGTTCACGAACCTGATATTTGAACACCTCCGGGTTTTTCCCAAGAAATGCGCATGGTGCAAACAACTCATCAGCCCCTTTTGAAATTTCCTCTAACGTGGCGTTCTGATTCCGAGGGTCTTGGGGATCAAGAGATGTCAATATGAATTCAGGAACAGTTTTCAAGTCACTTAGCCACTGCTCATTGTAGTGGTGGAAGTACAAACCCCTAGCTATGTGGTCGAACGAAGAATAAAGCCGTTTGGAATCAATATTCATCGCGACTGTTTTCTGACTCTGGCCGTTTTGAATATCCACCGCAGTCACAGGCACAACCTCATTTGTAAACTTCTTTACAAGCCCAGAATTACGCACTATCGAGCGCATTACCTTCATCAAGAAATGGTCCTTCCCCACTTGGTTTGCAGTAATGCCAAAGACCAACAAATACAGAAGGTACTCATCGTCCATTGATTTTTGACTGTTGTGTACGTCACACGCTGGAACCGTAATCAATTCCTTTCTCAAGTCGATATTTGGAGGCAAATCTTTCTTTTCAGGGAACAAACACCGTGGCGGCACATGCTCTACGCTGGTTGCTTTGCTGTTGCACATATAGCACGACATAACTACCTCATATGGACTAATTGAGCTTGAGTTTAGATGTAGCCCTTAGTGGTCTTCTTTTTATTCCTTTCGAAGTTGGCGTGCGGCACTCACTAATACCTGCCCTTTCCTTAAGCGGACAGTGGCTATAGTGGACAACGCCCCCCTCGAGTTTCTCGCAACAATCAACTCTGCAATCTCACTATCTGAACTATCTGGATAATATTGCTCATCTTGATAGACAAGAATCACAATATCCAAATCTTCACTTAGAGCCGCCCATTCCCCAATGTCACTGACGACTGGTCGTTTATTTGGCCGAGAAGAGGGGTCGTTTTCCAATCCGGTGGCTACAATGATTGCCACCTTATTAGCTCGGGCATAACGTCCAAGAGCGGCAAGCAAATTCGATTTGCTTCCACCAGTAACGTGCTCGAATTGATCAATCACGACCAAGTCGCACGAGTCATTCAGGTCTCGAAATTTGTCAATCTGGGAAATCAACGTATCGATATCGATAGACGACTGCTCTACAAAACCAATCTTTGCATCATTAAGCATCCCCAATGCGTGAGTTAGGCTTGCCCAATCTTCATCCTCAAGTTCACCTCGTTGAAGCGACTGGACGGATATCTTCCCAAGAGCCGCACACATACGTCTTGTGACCTGATCCCTTGATTGTCTAAGAGTAATCACCAGCCCAGAAAACGAATTCTCCACAAGCGCACCGTTCATTATAGAAATGAGCAATGCCATACGATCCATAACGGGAGCAGCCGCCACGCAGATTAAGTCGCCTGGATGAATACCATCAATCAGATAGTCCAGATCATGCAAGCCTGTAGGAATACCACCGACATGCTTGTTGAGCTGATATCGAATCTCTAGTCGTTCGATTTCGGAGGTTAGGGCTTGAGTAATATGCGTAAGAAGTACTTTTGGCTCTTCTTCCCGATTTCGTCCCAAGTCGGAAATCGCTAAACGGATACCTCTCACTACCTCCAACCAGGCCTGATCCTTATCGTCCCAAGCAGCGATTGGGTTAGCATCCTTCGGCAAGGCCTGAATTCTTCCCAATGGCGTCGAAAGCCAATCAACTGAACGCACAACAATTGGGATAGCAATTGCCTGTCCGGAATTGTGCTTCTCAAGAGCAACAGACACCTCCTTTTCAATGCAATATTCAGAAGCTACAAAATCTGGGCTAATTAAGAAAACATACACATCAGACTCTTGAAGTGCCCCATCGATTGCCTTCTCCCACTCCTGTCCGGGGACTATTTTTCTGTCGTGCCAAGTGGAAATTAGTTTTTCTCTCTTGAGCGTTGTTAAATGTTTTTCAAGCTCCACCAAGTACAACTCGTCTTGATGGCTATAACTAACGAACACTCGCAGTGGAGACATGAAGATTTCCAATGAATGGCAGATCGTTACCGACTAATCGGCTTATACCGAATCCGCTTAGGCTTCGCGCCCTCTTCACCCAGACGCTTCTTCTTGTCCGCTTCGTATTCCTGATAGTTGCCGTCGAAGAACGTCCACTTGGAATCGCCTTCGCAGGCGAGGATGTGGGTGGCGATGCGGTCGAGGAACCAGCGGTCGTGGGAGATGACGGCGACGCAGCCGGCGAATTCGAGCAGCGCATCTTCCAGCGCGCGCAGGGTTTCCACGTCGAGGTCGTTGGTCGGTTCGTCGAGCATCAGTACGTTGCCGCCGGAGATGAGGGTCTGCGCCAGATGCAGACGGCCGCGCTCGCCGCCGGAGAGTTGGCCGACGATCTTGCCCTGGTCCGCGCCCTTGAAGTTGAAGCGGCCGATGTAGGCGCGCGCCGGGGTTTCGTATTTGCCCACGGTGAGGATGTCGTTGCCGCCGGAGATGGCGTCGAACACGGTCTTGTCGTTGTCCAGCGAATCGCGCGACTGGTCGACGTGCGCGATCTTGACGGTGGAGCCGATCTTCACGGTGCCGCTGTCCGGTTGTTCCTTGCCGGTGATCATGCGGAACAGGGTGGATTTACCCGCGCCGTTGGGGCCGATGATGCCGACGATGGCGCCGGGCGGAATCTTGAAGCTGAGGTTGTCGATCAGCAGGCGGTCGCCATAGGCTTTGCTCACGCCGTCGAATTCGATGACTTCGTTGCCCAGACGTTCGCCGACGGGGATGAAGATTTCCTGCGTTTCGTTGCGCGCCTGGTGTTCCTGCGAATTCAGTTCTTCGAATCTTGCGATACGCGCCTTGGATTTGGCCTGACGCGCCTTGGGATTCTGGCGCACCCATTCCAGTTCCTGCTTCATCGCTTTTGAATGTGCGTCGAGTTGCTTCTGCTCCTGCGCCAGACGCTCGCCCTTCTGCTCCAGCCAGCTTGAGTAGTTGCCCTTCCACGGGATGCCGTGGCCGCGGTCGAGTTCCAGTATCCATTCGGCGGCGTTGTCGAGGAAGTAGCGGTCGTGGGTGACGGCGACCACGGTGCCGGGGAAGCGCACCAGGAATTGTTCCAGCCATTCCACCGATTCGGCATCGAGGTGGTTGGTCGGTTCGTCCAGCAGCAGCATGTCGGGCTTTTCCAGCAGCAGCTTGCACAGCGCCACGCGGCGCTTTTCACCGCCGGAGAGGTTCTTGATCACGGCATCCCATTCGGGCAGGCGCAGCGCATCGGCGGCGATCTCCATCTGGTGTTCGGCATCGCTGCCGGAGGCGGCGATGATGGCTTCGAGGCGCGCCTGCTCGGCGGCGAGTGCGTCGAAGTCGGCGTTCTCTTCGGCATAGGCGGCATACACTTCGTCCAGCTTCTTCTGCGCCTGCATCACTTCGCCCAGCGCGGATTCCACTTCCTGGCGCACGGTGTTATCGGGATTGAGCTTCGGCTCCTGCTCCAGATAGCCGATGCGGATGTTGGGCAGGTGCTGCACTTCGCCGTCGTATTCCTTGTCCACGCCCGCCATGATGCGCAGCACGGTGGATTTACCCGAGCCGTTCAGACCCAGCAGGCCGATCTTGGCGCCGGGGAAGAAGCTGAGGGAGATGTCTTTGATGATTTGACGCTTGGGGGGAACGATCTTGCTCACGCGGAGCATGGACATTACATATTGACCTTGTGCCATTTTATTGCGCTTTCTTGGGTGTGGGACGTGAAGGGGCGTAGCTTACCGCAAAGTGCGTGCGACTGAGTAATCAGAAGCACTGCCCACGGCAGACCGCCACCGTCCGCTGCGGCTTACAGATTCTGCAGGATGCGCTGCTTCTGCTGCTTGTATTCCGCTTCGTCGATGAGCTTTTGATCGAACAGCTGCTGCAAGGTCTGCAGGCGCTGGACGATGGAGGGTTCGGTCAGCGGGCTGGCCTGTGTCGTGGCCGCTTGCGCAGGCTGGGCAGCGGCTTGGGTTTCCGGCTGGAAGAATCTGCCGATGGGGATGACTGAGCTGGCCGTTGCCGGACTCGCGGCCGGCAACGCACTTGTGACATTGGCGGTGTCGGTGCCCCAGGCCACCCCGGTCAGGTCATGCTTCGCAGCAAGCTGTTGTGTCTGTTGTTCAACGGTAGCAGCCAGCAAGTCCACCACCGGGCTGGGGATGGCGCCGCTGTAGCCGAAGGTGTCTTTCGGCTGGCCGAGCGCGGGTTGCATGACCCCCAACTGCAGCCGATCGAGCGGTTTTGTTGTGGTATTGGACAGCGACACATCAAATGGGATCGTGGTGAGCGCGCCGGTGACCATGGCGGTGACTGCCCACGCCGTTCCATCGCTTCCGCCAAAGAAGCTGGCCGGAACGAAAAACTCTATCGACTTGCCGTGAACCCGGATGCGCGTCGGAAAGATAAGCGATTGGTCGACGCTGGCTGCGATCTCGACACTGGCTCGCTCGGGAAACTGCTCGGCCAGTACGTCCAGTAATTGCTGGCGTATGACTTCAGGACGCGGCGTGAGGATCACGGCTCGTTCCCAGGCAAAGCGCGGATCGATGCTGACTTGGCGACCGGGCAAAGTGAAGGTGTTGCCTGAACCCGGCACGCGATCGGTATCGACATAGATATCGACATTGAATTGGTAGAAGCCCTTGCGCGCAAAGTTTGCCAGGGATTCCGCCCCGACCGTATAAGGGACGTCATTGGGATTGCGGATATTGTTCTTGAACGTCGCCGCGAACCAGAATCCTTCTTCATCACGGCTGATCTGCAACTGGCGCAGATCGAGATCGCCTACCTGGAAATCGGTGCGCCGTGGATAGGTCAGCGTCCCTGCGCCGTTATCATCACCGAGCGGATCGCTGATGGTCGCCAAGGGCTGCTGGTCGGCTCCGGCAGTCAGTGCCTGCAACAACAGGGCAATAAAGAGTAGTGACGATTTCATATGATGTTCCTTCACTTTTCCAATGTCTGCAAAACCAACTTCCGCCTGCCCATGTCAGCATCAATACGGGCAGAGTGCGCACGGGCGACATGCTAGCCGAATCAGCTACTGGCCACACGCAATAAAAAACCCTCCCAAACTACGGGAGGGTTTTGCCACTAAACAAGCGGCTGAATGCTTAAGCCTTAGAAATTGACTTGGGCAAAAGCCTTCAAGCGATATTGCTGAATCTTCACATTGACCAGTAGCGGCTTCGGTCGGATTGCCATTGCCCTGGATCCATTGCGTCAACAAGCCCATTTCAAATCCGGGCAGGTTGTAGGCGAATTTCAGACTGTAGATGCTCTTGGAATTGTTGAAAGCATTGGCCCCCACGGTAATGTCGCGGATATAACGACCATACGAGAGGGTGCCATACAGGTCGCTGGCCAACTGATTGCCCACACTGACAGTTACGCCGTTATCCAGCACGGCACGATCATCCGTCGCCAAGGTGGCGTTCACCTTATCCTTGTCGTCCACCCTCTTGAGCTTGAGGTTGGTATCCAAGCCACCCATCACAGGAAGATTGTGATTGAGTTTGAACGCAAAGATATTGGTGGAACGATCCTGATTCGCGGCATAGCAAAGTACTTAGACAATGGCCCGGTGGCAGGATAATTCTGCCAGTTGTTGTTGTAGCCTACGCGGGTGACTTCAAGCGACATCGGCGTGTTGGCCACATCCAGCTTGCCCAGTGCGGTAAGCCCCTTCCAGCCCACCACTGACTCGGCGGGTGACTCGTTAAAGTCCATGAAGGCATTGTCGGTCAGCCATTTGCGTTCATTCGGCACACCGGGACGTCCGTCGGGATGCTGCCCTGGGTATAGTCGGCCGTCGCACCGCCAGACCAGAGCGCATTCCCCCAGTTGTACCAGGCCGACTCGGAGCCTTCGGTGAGCAACACGTCGGATTCGCGACGCGCAGCCGTGACACTGAAGTATCCGGCACCGATATTGAAGTACTGGAAGTTAAAGCTCAGACCATCAGCAGGGTTCAAATCTGCGTCAAGCTTGATGGCGTTGTCGCTTACTGCTGCCTTTGGGTGTATTGCCCCAATTTCACCGACGTCAAGCCAGTAGTGGGTCAGACAACGACCTGTAGAACGCGCCGCGCAATTCAAGTGCACTGTCAGAAACATTGCCGTCCGCCTTAAGTGCGAGAACAGTATTTTTGTAGATACAGCTCATCGTATTCACACCCGTAGAACGCATTGGTGGTAGCACCCAGTGTATGATCGACGAATGATTGATAGCTCGCAGCAAGTTTTGCATCGCCCACCGGCACTTTGAATTGCGCGATATAGACCGCTTCATTGTATTGCGTGCTATCAGTGCTGCAACACACCGGACCCTGCCCTAGTTAAACTGCAAATAGTTCGGCAAGGAAACGCGCGCCAATTCCCAAGTGCTGCCTGCTGCCATTGGCCCCTTGAAATACAGACCATTGTAATTGTCGCGGTCGATGTAGCGGATCTTGCCCACGGTGAACGGATCGAACATGCCCCAGTCACTGGTGCCGATGCGAACCTGGCTTAACCAGTTGTAGCCCGGGCTCAGCTCAACATAGGCACCGCGCAGTTTCATGAACTTCTGGTGATTGACATTGTTGTTACCACTGAATTCTCTTTGCCGAAACCGCCATAGTCAGTCCAGTAGGATGCACTGCTGCGGCTCTGGATGCGACCGCCCGCCTCGACTTTGGGCGAGATCGTCGCCTTGAACATCGAGGTTCAATCTCGGTGAACTGTCCTTGATCGCTACCGCTGGCGGTATCAATACTTCCGGTGGATGCCTTGCGCATATTGCCGTCGAGAAACTTCATGTAGAAATTCGACTCGCTGAAATCAAACGTTACGGCAGAGGCAGAACCAGCCAGAGCCAATCCGATTGCCAGGCACAATGGTTTCAATGTGTATTTTTTCATTTTTTACTCCCTTTCTGGTGGGTGAATGACGACGGTTACTTCTTGATCATTTTCAGTGTGGCCGGCTTGACCGACTCGCCATTGGGGCCGCAGGTGTATGCCAGCATGTCGGCTTGTTTGGCATCGGCGGATTCCAGCACATCCATCACATGCGGATCGCATTCGCCATCATTGCCGCCGCCAAAACGGTGTTGACCTTCATACTCATTGACCTTGCGCGTCAGCAGATCGGTTGCCGCAGGAAAGCCTTCATTGGATTGCATGACCACCTGATACGACCAGCCATCGACGTTGCCATCGCCACCCAACTCGCTCAAGGGGACTGAACCCTTGATGGTGCGATTGCTGCCGCGGGTGGTGTTGGGAACCACGATGTCAGCCACCAGCTTGGGTGCTTTGGTCTGTGCTTCGCCAAGCACACGCGCTTTTTTCTGGGGAGACAGGATCACCACTTTGTTCCATTCGCTGCCTGGAGCAAATTGCACGTTGAGGCCGGGCAGACCTTCGGTGTGACCGCCTGCGTTGTTCTTGATAAAGATGAATACCATCTGCACGGAGAAGCCGTTGCCCATGCCCCACGGATCTTCCAGCGAGCTGTTCACGTCGACGGCGAATTCGGCCTGGTCGCCGTTCTTCTTGACCGACGAGTTTGGTGAGGTCGAATGAACCGGGTTTATAGACACTGTCGGTGGGATAGACATAATTGCCCGGGCCTTTGTCGTCGCCTTTGGGGTCGTCGAACGTAACAGCTTGGGAAGCGGTGGCACCGAGTGCCAGCAAGGACGCGAGGCAAATCGCGAGTGAAGTCTTGTTATTCATCATATGCTTTCTCCTTCTCTCTATCGAACGTTACAGTTAGCAAAAACTTCCTGTGGTAATTCCGAGATCAGATACTTATACAACTACAACAATTGCAACTACATCACCATCGGAAGCAAGGTAATCACCGAGCTGGCAGCGAAGTCATCTAAGGCAATGAAATGCAGCCAACCGCGATTTGTTTAGTTTAATCCTACAATTAAAATTTTTTGTAGCTATTTAACACTTCTGTCTCTATTTCACACTTCCTGCAGTTAACCCTGAAATCAGATACTTTTGCAGCTGCAAGAACAACGCCACCACCGGCAGTGAGACGATCACTGAACCGGCAGCGAAGTATCCCCATTGCGACGAGAATCCGCCAACAAAAAAGCGCAGCCCGACCGGCGCTGTGTAGTTCGCTTCCGATTCCATAAAGACGGAGGCAAGGATGAATTCATTCCATGCTGTCATGAACGAGAACAGCGCGGTGATGGCGATGGCCGGTTTGGCCAGCGGCAGGATGATGCGCCAGAAGATCGTGAGCCTTGATGCACCATCGATCAGCGCCGATTCCTCGATATCGTAGGGGATGGTGTCGAAGTATCCTTTGAGCATCCAGACACAGAACGGGATCGATGTGGTCGCATACACGATGACCAGACCCAGGTAGGTATTGCCCAATTGCAGCTGCTTCACGATGATGATGAACAGCGGGATCAGCATCAGCGTGCCGGGAAACATCTGCGATACCAGGAACATCAGCATGCCCGTGTTCCGCCCCGGGAAACGAAAGCGCGAGAACGCGTACGCCGCTGTGCAGGCGAGGAACACGCCCAGCAAAGTCGTCATCAGCGAGATGACTACGCTGTTCCACAGCCAGCGTCCGAACTGCTGGTCCGTCCAGACCTCGGCGAAATTCTTGACCGACCAGTGTGCCGGCAACGGCAATATCGCCTCTGAAGCGTTCGCAGAAACTGGGGTCGATCGGCAGGTCGATGAGCCCCACGCTTTGCTGGCCGGAAAACGACAGCGCCAGCACCCACAGCACCGGATAGAGCGCCAGCACGGTGAAGCTGATGAGCGCCAGATGCAGCCAGATATGATTTTTGGTTTTTGGATCGGCCATGTCAGAACGACTCCGTCGCTTTGGTGATGCGGGTCTGGAAGAAACCGTACACCAGCAGGATCATGAAGATCACGGTCGAGTAGGCGGCGGCATAGGCATACTGGTAATTCTCGAAGGCGATCTTGTATGCCTTGGTAACGAGAATCTCGTTGGCGCCGGACGGTTCGCCGCCGGAAACCAGGAAGATGATGTTGAACATGTTGAAGGTCCACACCACCGACAGCACGATGGCCGGGATCAGCGTGGGTTTCAACAGCGGCAAGGTGATGTAACGCAGGCGCTGCCAGCGGCTCGCTCCCTCGACTTCGGCTGCTTCATACATTTCTTTGGGTATGGATTGCAGCGCACCCAGTATCACCACCATCATGAACGGGAAACTCAGCCAGCCGTTGGTCGCCAATCCGGTGAAAAATGAGCTGACGACGCCGTCGAACCACGCGACCGGCTCCAGGCCGAACATCTGCAGCACCTGGTTGATGACGCCAAACTGCGGATGGAACATGCCGCGCCAGACCAGCGCGGTGATGTAGTTGGGGATGGCCCAGGGAAGAATCAGCAGCACGCGGTAGATGGCCTTGCCGCGCAAGCCATCGGTATTCAGCGCCATCGCCAGCAGAAATCCAACGGTGACGCCGACGGTGACATTGGTGATCGTCCAGATCACGGTGACCATCAATGTCCAGTAGAAATTCTGGTAGTTCCAGCTGATACGCCTTCGGCAGTGCGCTGGTACACATTGAAATCGCCGAGTATGTTCTTGAAGTTCTCGAATCCGATCAGGCGATCCTGGAACGGCAACGATTCGTTGAACAAGCGTGGTATCGGTGAACGACAGCGTGATGCCGTACATGAACGGGAAGAACACCAGCACCAGCATGCCGATCATGGCGGGCGCCACGTAAATGTAGGCATCGATATTCTTCTTGAATGCGGCGTATCCACGCGCCGCATAGCCGTAGATGAACATCAGCAACACCGCAACCGTCAGCAGATTGATCGCCCACAGAATCGGCTGGACGAAGTCGGCGCGTTTGGCCAGTTGTCTGGTTTGCGCTTCAGCAGACAATACTGCCGTCGGCAGCGATCAGGCCGCGCGGCCGCTGGTAATGATCGGTGTCCCACAGGTTCACAGTCGCCGGGTCACGCACCAGCGGCAGATAACCCAGCTGGTCGAACTGTTCCGCTGCTGCAAGGTAATTCGCGGCAACGGATTTGTTGTCCCGCATCTCGATCTGCTCAAGCCGTTCTATCCGCTGCTGCTGATAAAACAGCGCAATCAGCAGAAATGCACCGAGCGCGAGCAGCTTGGCCAGATCGATCTTTCTCTCTGTATTCAAGCGCAGCAGCGCACCGGCCAGCACTGCGGCCAACAACATCAGCAAAGGCAAAGAAATTGAATCCGCCGTATCACCGCGAGTATCCGCCAACGCGATGTTGAACTTCATCTGCATAATTCCCGCAAACTCACCGCCCGACAGGTAAGGCAACGTCACCACGAGATGGCCTATGGGCTTTTCTTCGATCTGGATGGTTTTCTTGCGCACGACCTCTTCACCGCGATTGGTCTCGCGCGCGGTACGGATCAGGTTGCTCAGATCGAACAACGGTTTTTCTTCCCGCCTGAGCGCGCGAGGTGCTGCATCCTCGGCACGGGTCGATGCCAGCAGCTGCGTACCTGCCACGATGATGACGGACTCGATCTGCGGATTCAGCTGCTGCATCTCCCGCACCCGATTGCGCGTCGCTTCGGCATCGGCGTTGGCTACCGCCAGCACCAGCGCGTTGGCCTGCAAGCACGGCCAGTGCGCTGCCGTTGCTGCAAGCGCAGATCGCTCTCTTCCGCGCGAAACACCCAGGTGCTCAGCACCAGCGCGAGCAGCATGCTGATGCCCAAGCCCAGGATGGCGGATCGCTTCAGATGTTCGGCAATGTTCATGGTCGTGTCGCGTTAGCGTGTCGGCAAGTGATCAGCGTCCTTTGTGCAATGCGGTGATGCTGTCCTGCATCGTGCTTCGTCGCTTCCTTGAGCGCAGCTTCCGGCGTGGCATTGCCCTTCACGACTTTGTTCATCGCGGTGGTTGCCGGCGACCACACCATGGTCATTTCCGCGCGGTTGGGCATCGGTTCGGCACTGCTCAACTGGTCGTGAAAAGCGTTGAGCACGACATCGCTGGTGACGCGCTTGTCCTTGTAGATCGCGGCGTTGGTATGCAACTGGCGGCCTTCCAGCGCCAGGATCAGGCCGGCCTCTTCCGAAGCCAGGAATTTGGCAAAGTCGTAAGCCATCTCTTTCTGCTTGGAACTGGCCGAGACATAAGCCCCTTCGATGGTCAGCCACGGACGCATCGGTTTCTTGCCGGCTTCATCGATCACCGGCAGCACCGCCAGACCGAAATCGATGGAGGGAGAAATCTCGCCGATGAACCACGGGCCGTTGAACACCATGGCCACCTTGCCCTCGTTGAACATCGAGGACACCAGCGTTTCGGAAGGCTCCGTCGGCATGATGCCGTCCTGCTTGTACCACTTCATCATCTGCTTGATGGAAGCGATCGTCTGCTGGCGAATTCAGCACCAGCTTGCCGTCCTTGTCGAACACGCGGCCGCCGAAGGCGTTCATCAGCGCGGCATGGAAATAGAAGTTGGTGTACCAGTAGGCCAGGCCGTAGCGGCCCGAATCGGCATTGGTCAGCGACTTGGCGAGCTTGACCAGTTCGGTCGAAGTCTTCGGCGGGTTCTTCACCAGCGCCTTGTTGTAGATCAGCGTGATGCTCTTGTAGTTCAGCGGCAGGCCGTAGACCGTGCCCTTGTAGGTCATCGCATCCATCATGCCCGGCAGGAACTGCTTCTGCGTCGCCTCGTCCATGTAGAAGCCGATGGGCTCGACCGTCTTGCCGGATTCGATCCAGCCGCCCAGCCGGTCCTGCGCATAGATAAACACATCCGGCCCTTTGCCCCTGGGGACGGATGCGGTGATCTTGTCCGCGTAGGCGTCATAGGGAATGGCCAGCGTGGTCACCTTGATTCCCGCTTCTTCGTTTCATACAGCTTGGCGACTTTTTCGATGGCGGTCTTCTCCGCACCGCGATAGGCATGCCACAGCACCAGTTCGGCTGCCTGTGCCGCAGTGAAGATACCGGCCATGAGCAACGTGCCGATTACCAGAATGGTCCGCAATGGTTGTTTCATTTTTTTCTCCTCGAAAAACAGTTAACGCAAGCGCAGCTCTGTAACCGGGTCAAACAAATGGATCGCTTCACATTTCAATTGCATGGTGACCGTGTCGCCGGGAGCCGGCAGGCGGCCGTGACTGTGCAGGCGGCCGGTCATGATTTGTTCGCCGACCTTGAAATGCAGAATGGCTTCGTGACCCAACAGCTCCACCATTTCGACTTGCCCCTGCACTGCCTGTGTCTGCTGCCAATCGACTTCATGCGCGGCACCGATATGTTCGGGACGAATGCCCAGCATCACTTCGCGTCCTCTCATCGCCCGTGCAGCCTGCTTTGAATTGCGCGCTGACCGGCATGCTGCCGCCCAGCGAATTCACAGTAGCGCCGTCGTCGCTCAGCCGCGCCGGCACGATGTTCATATTGGGCGTGCCGATGAAGCGCGCCACGAAGATATTGTCGGGCCGGTCGTACAGATCCATCGGCGAACCGCATTGCATCAGGTTGGTGTCGCGCGGCTTCGTTCTTGTCGCACGCGCTCAGCACGGCGATGCGCTGGCCCATGGTCATGGCTTCGACCTGGTCGTGCGTCACATAGACGGTCGTGGTGTTGAGCCGGCGCTGCAGCTTGCTGATCTCGGCGCGCATCTGCACGCGCAGTTCGGCATCCAGATTGGACAAGGGCTCGTCGAACAGAAACACCGAGGGATTGCGCACGATGGCGCGCCCAAGCGCGACGCGCTGACGCTGTCCGCCGGACAGCGCCTTGGGCTTGCGATCGAGAAATTTCTCCAGCCCCAGCAAGTCGGCCGCATCCTTGACTCGTTTGCGGATCTCGGCATCGGGCATCTTGCGGATCTTCAGGCCGAAGGCGATGTTGTCATACACGTTCATGTGCGGATACAGCGCGTAGCTCTGGAACACCATGGCAATGTCGCGATCCTTGGGATGGACATTGTTGACGACGCGATCGCCGATCGAGAGCTCGCCGGTAGCTGATGGTTTCCAGCCCGGCGATCATGCGCAACACCGTGGATTTGCCGCATCCGGACGGGCCGACGAACACCATGAACTCGCCGTCGTTCACCGAAAAATTCAGGTTCTTGATGATCTCGGTTTCGCCGAAACTCTTGCCGATGTTGTCGAATCGAATTGAAGCCATCAGTGCTCTGCCTTTCCTGAACTCACACTTAGAATGCGCACCGACTTCGGTGCCATGCTTAACGTTATACGCCCTGCAGAAATCGTTAGCGGCTTATTGTTCAATTCATCCGCAACCGGTTTTTCGTTCCAGGTGCCGGCAGCATGAAATCCGCCGTCGAATTCCTTGTCTTCCCGATTGACCAGAACCATCACGTTATCGTCGCTCGCTGCGTCATGCCGCAAGAAGGCAAGCACGGCGTCCTGCGGCCCCGACAGCAGCGTGTAGTCGCCGCGGCGTCAATGCGGGAGTGATGGCGCCGGATATGCAACAGTTGTTTGTAGTAGTCGCGCATGGCTTCGTCGCGAGCCAGACCTTTGCCCGGTTTGATGTCGCGATCACCCCACGGCATGTCGGTGCGGTTGAGCGGCCATTCGCTGCCGGCGCGCGCAACTTCTTCACCGTAATAGATCACCGGCAATCCGATCGAAGTCATCTGGATGGCCGCGCAAATGCGGAATTTGTCCTTGTCGTTGTTCAGGTCGTACAGCGCCATCGGCTCGTCATGGCTGGAAAGGTAATGTGCCAGCAGATAGCCTTTGCGCACTTTGTGCCTGGAGCCGAGATAGCTGCCGTAGGCCACCGCGCGACCGCGACCGTTCGCGAACGCTTCGCAGCTGCCCTTGAAACTGAAATCGAAGCCGGCATCGATTTCATCCTTTTCAAAAAACGGATCGAGCGAACTGGCAGTACCGCCCCAGTACTCGGCCAGCAGAAAGAAATCCTTGCCGAGTTCGGCACGCGTGCGGCGACGATGCTCCAGCCAGAAATCCGTCTCGACATGCTTGAAAGTGTCCAGGCGAAAACCGTCCACACCGGCCTGTTTGGCCAGGTTGATGTTGGCCTTGCAGCAGGTAATCCCTGACCTCGGGCAATTCGGTCTTGAAGTCGGGCAGACCGCCTACCCGGCAGGTGATCGGATCGACTTCGCAATTGCCTTCGCCGGAGCGCAGCCAGCTCTGCCCGTCCGAGGTTCGGCGCGATTCATAGCTTGAGCCGTAACCGGCATGGTTGTAGACCACATCAAGCAACACCTTGATATGCCGCTTGTGCGCTTCCTCCACCAGTTTCTTCAGGTCGTCGAGAGTGCCGAAATGTGGATCTAGTCGCGGTGAAGTCGTCGATCCAGTAGCCGTGGAAAGCGAAATGCCTGAACTCCGGAATGCCCAGCTTCGCCGGGGCGCTGGCGTAGAAACTTTGCGAGATTTGTTTCTGGACCGGATTGATCCACAGCGCGGTAACACCCAGGTCGGCGAGTTCATCCAGATGCTCGGTCAGCCCCTTCAGGTCGCCACCATGAAAACCGCCGGGATTGCTGCGTTCTACACCACGATTATTCGTGCTATCTCCATCGGCGAATCGATCAATGAGCACGAAATACACTATGTCATCAGACCAGTCTGCTTCCGCCGAAGAAAGGACAGGAAAAAAAACAATGCACAACAAGAAAGAAAGCGCGAAAGGAATCGCGTGAAGGCTGAAAAGGCGTGTTCTGAAATTCATTTCAGAAATGTGTAGAAAAATCCAACTGCAATTGCATTCTCCTCAGTTTTACTCAGAAGCCGTACATGCAACGCAAAGACTATATTCTGTTACCCCTGCCGCTTATCATGCATTTTGGATGCAAACGACAATACAGTGTTATTTCACGCTGAATAAGCTTGCATGTCAATTTTTTACACACCGAACTTACAATATCATACATGTCGCTCGCTCATGCCAAGGTTGATGGCCTCACCTTGCGCGCAGTAAATACAAACCACCCAAGCGGCTTGCGGCGCATAGTGAAACGAGCTTGCTCACACGGAGCATCGGCATTACGTTGCTGAGCCATAGTGTTTGTGCAGGGATTTCAGAATAGGCACCAGCTTAATCTAGTGCATTGGTCTTTGGGAGGTCAGACGCATTCCCGGCTAAGTACCGCGGGTCATGCGCCGTTCCCTGTCCGACTCTAGTGCGCCCAGATAAACTAATGGTTAAGATGGAGCCTTCTTTTTTCACTCGACGACAGGAGAGGCAAAATGAAAATCACCATGAAGAAGCTACTAGTGGAACTCAACAAGGATCTGGAGTGGGAATACTCGGCTGCCATCCAATATCTGCAACATGCCGCCACGATCAACGGCGCCAAGTTCGATTCCATCCAGAAGGAGCTGCTGCTGCACTCGCAGGAAGAGATGGCGCATGCCGTCATGCTGGCCGACCAGATCGACTTCCTCGGCGGCGTGCCCACCGTGGACGTGGAGAAACGCGAAATTTCGGATGACGGCGTGGAGATGCTCAAACAGGACCTGTGGGGCGAGGACAACGCCATCAAACGCTACAAGCTGCGCATCGAACAAGCTGAGGAGCTCAAGGAATTCGGTTTGCGGCGCGTGCTGGAGGACATCCTGATCCAGGAAGAAGAGCACAAGCGCGACATCGTCAACGCGCTGGCAAAATAGCGGGAATCGACTCTAAACATCTGCCGTCGCACGATGGCAACGGCAGATGTTCAATCACGAAGGCTCTGTCTTCTGGGGTCCTTGTGCAGGTTCTCTCTTGCATGACTGAGGATAATATCGGCCAGCTTCGCATAATCCCCCGAGAAATGATGACCGCCTTTCATCTCGACGACGGTGACTGCATTCCTGTCCAGCAGCTCGCATGCGCTATCGTCTTCATCCTCGCCGTAGATGCACAGCACATTCAAGCCTTTCAGCTTCTGCACCTCGGGCACGACCTGGTATACCCCGCCATCGAACAGCCACTCGGACACATGAAACTCGAAATTGGCTTCCTGTCCCAGCCCCAGCAACGCGACGACCTGCACCCGGGACCTCAGCGCTTCCGGCAGGCGGCTGACCATGAACGGCAGCGTGTCCGCCCCTGACGAGTATCCGACCAGAATAAACTTCCCGGCGCCCCATGCCTTGCTGTAATGCTCAAGAATGCGCGCGAGGTCCTTGCCGGTGGTATCCGGATCTTTCTTCTCCCAGAAATATTGCAGGGAGTTCAGGCCAACCACTCCAATGCCATCCCTGTTCAATGCTTCGGCGACCTGTTTGTCGATGCCGGCCCAGCCGCCATCTCCGGAGACCATCACCGCCAGGGTATCGTTCCCGCCGGCAGCAGGAAGTTCGACCAACGGCAGGTCGCTGAGCTTGTCAGCCGCGAGTGCTGATAGCGGCTGTGTTTGTTGCGAGCTGGCAATCTTCTGGAAGATCTCCTTGAACTGCGGCATCCAGTTTTTTTCCACAGAAAAACCATGCCCGACTTTTGCCATCTCGATCAATTCTGCATCCTCGACCTTGCTGAAAAAAGTTTTCGTGTCGGGCGTGCTGCATACGCGATCGACATCGCCTTGCAGCACGTAAAGCTTGGCTGCAAGGACAAGAGCGGGGTCGTAAATATAGCCAAGTTTCGGATCATGCCTGCCGGTCAACGCGCCGCTGCCTTTGCACAGCGGCTTGACGGTTTTCAGATCGGGGCAGAAGCCCATGCTGATCCCGCCGGCGAATGTGTTGGGCGGTGACTGTACGAGTGTGGCATAGACCAGCGTCGCGCCGGACGAATAGCCTGCCAGCACCGGCAATGTGTAATGCGGGAAATGGTATTTCTTCTGCAGATACTGACTGAGCTCCTCGAAATGCGCAGCAGGGTAAGCGCATTTTTCACGTCCGGCATTGAGTTGCCTGATGTAGTGCGTGATGTCGATACCGACCACCATGCTGTCCAGTTCAGCCAATGACCTGGCCATATCGATCACGCCCAGATTCCAGCCGCCATCGCCGGAGATGAACAGCGTCATGTGCTTGGGCTGCGCGGAGGTTTGATAGATATGCAGCGTGCCAAAAGGTCCGAAGCTTTCGGTGCTCTCCTGCACCTTGGCTGCCAGTGCATGGCTCGTTGTCAAAAATAGCAGCATGGCCGCAGTAAGTGTTTTGGTCATTTTGAGAACACACCTTTCAGCTTTCCCGAGATCAGCGTCGTCACCGACAACAACGCAGATGCCATCGACAGGCCGGCAGGCGCTGCCAGATAGCGCGGCTGCCAGACCGGGTCGAATTTGTTTTTGTATTGATACAAACCGTCGAAGTTATAGAACTCGTTGCCAAAGCGGAATATGGTGTTGCCGATCTTGTTCCACAGCGGTGCAAGAGGACGCAGCTCCAGCCCGGAAAGAGGTGCCATGCCGAGATTGAACCATTGGTACCCCTGCTCCTTGCCCCAGAACAGAAGTGAAACGATCAGATACTCCATCAAGCCATTGGCGGCACCCGGTTCGTAGCGCATCAGATCCATCGAAAGCTCGTGCTTGTTTTCCAGCTCCCATAGATTGGCGAAGGCGATGATGCGCCCCTCCTTCCTGACCAGCGCAATCGTGCAGCGACGCAGATAGCCCGCGTCAAAGAACCCGATCGAGAAACGTTTCTCGCGCGTCTTCTTGTCCTCCAGCCAGCGGTCGGAAACGGTTTGCAGCTCAGGGAGTATGGCGTCTACGCCTGCGGCCGGCACGATCTCGAACGACAGGCCTTCGCGTTGCAGCCGGTTATAGGAATGGCGCAGGCTCGCCCGCTTGCTTCCGCTCAGGGTAAAGGAGTCGAGCGGCACCCTGGCTTCCTCGCCCAACTTGAGGAGTGCCAGTCCAAGATCGAGATAGAGCGGGATGTGATGCGTGCCCACCTGGTAAAAGGCCACTTTTGCATCGTGCCGGTCGGCCAGCGTGCGCAGCTCCCATGCCAGCTCTTCATGCTCTTCCGGCATCCCTATCGGGTCTCCCATCGCCACCCAGTATCGGTCCGTGACGGCGAACATCAGGAAGCTGTGGCCGCTTTGACTCCACAGCAGATATTTATCCCCCGTCAATGCCAGGTGAGCAGCAGTCTCACCCGACTGCCTGGCTATGGTCTCGGCCTTGTCGAGTTCAGCTGGAGTAGGCAATGCAAGAGTAATGGAGGTGCGGGTCAGCAGCCGGTAGCCCGACAAGCCCGGTAACGACGATCAGGATAACCACCAGAGAACGCAGGAAGCGCGAGGCATCTCCATGCAGCGCGAACTGCCACCAGAGCTCGCTGGAATATTCCACATGCTTGTAGGAAAAGAAGCCCAGCCACGTCGAGCCCAGCACCACTATCGCCGCCAGCAGCAACCATTGCGGAGAAAGGTCAAACTGCAACAAGGCCGACTTGCGGTAGAAATGCTTCCTGACCGGAATGAACAACACCAGCATCACGCCCAGGAACGATCGCCTCTTCGTAATCCAGTCCTTTGCCCAGCGAGGCAATGATCCCCAGCACCAGCATCGCGATGGTGACAAAGTAGGCGGCATCGATACGCCGCCGCACCGCCTGGGCGAGCAGCAGCAGGGCTACGCCGGCAACGCTGCCGAGCAGATGGGAAAGCTCAACCACGGGCAAGGGTATGAGGTACTCCAGCCATCCCAGTCGATCCTTCAGCGCGGGAGTAGCGCCTGACAACAGCAACACACCGCCTCCCAGCATCAGCAGCACAGCGAAGATCTGCGGGATGGCGGATTCGACGACATTGATTACAGTGCTTACCAGCCTGTGGCGGACGATCCGGTACAGCGGCAGTTCATAAGCCGCCAGCATGAAACTGGCGAGCAGCAGCGGCATGAAGTAATAGACCACGCGATAGATGATCAGCGCAGCGATGATATGGGGAGCCGAGTATTGGCTGGAGGCCAGGAAGATGAAGCTGCCTTCGAAGATACCGATCCCGCCCGGCACCATGCTGATGAGCCCGGCGAGTTGCGCAAAAATGTACAGCACCAGAAAGTCACCGAACGGCATGCCCGTGAAATGCAACAACGGGATATACATCACCAATGAAGCCAGCAACAGATCGAGCAGGGCTGCCAGCAGTTGGCGCAGCGCTAGCGAAAATGCGGGGACGGACAGGCTGAAGCCTTTGATGGTTACGGGCTTCCGATACAAGGCGACGATAGACCACCATGCGATGAGCAACACAGAACCCACCATGATCGCCGTCTGCACCGAGCCTGCAGGAAGGCTGTCGGTGATGAGGTTATGGTCCGGAGAGAACGCATAACCGCCCACCATGATGGTCACTGCGCCCAGAAGGTAGGAAACGGTGCAGAACAGCACCACCTTGGCGATGGCAATCCCCGGTATCCCCCAGCCGGAATAGAGGCGGTAACGCATCGATCCGCCCGACAGCCAGGCATGACCGACATTGTTGCTGATGGCGTAACTCAGGAAAGACGTGAACAGCACGCGACGGTAAGGCAGTTTTTCACCTGCGTATTCCAGCGCCAGGTAATCATAAAAACTCAGGGCGATATAGCTCAAAAACGTGGCCCCGCCGCACATCGCCATCAGCGACACGGGAAAGTCATGCAACGCTTGCCGGATGTCCCGCCAGTGATAGACCTCGATCTCGTGGTAAACGACCAGGATGGCCACCGTGAACAGGACCAGGCTGATGACCGGGGCCAACTTATGCAGTGTATTTTTTAATTCCACATGAGCCTCTGGTGAACTGTTGTCGATTTAGTATCACTGTCCAAGAGCGCGTAGGCATCATACGTCAGTGCATGACCGGAGGTAAGTTTTGAACCGCCAGCTTCCGGCACGGCACTACACATCCCGCTTGCGCACCAGCGCCTTGCGCAACTCCTCCAGCAGCAGCATGCCCAGCCCGAATGGAATGATGAACAGCCATACTTCGAACGCGAGTGGTGCCGTGCCGAACAGCACGTTGCCCCACGGGGTGTAGTCGAT
The DNA here is from genome assembly GCA_963721375.1 of uncultured beta proteobacterium. Taxonomy (GTDB): domain Bacteria; phylum Pseudomonadota; class Gammaproteobacteria; order Burkholderiales; family Gallionellaceae; genus Sideroxyarcus. Next base: position 131,820 of record CAVRIW010000003.1, read on the forward strand.
CAGCAATATCACCACCAGCTCGAAGACGATGCCGTAGGCGATCATGCGATTGAAGCGGTGGCCGCGCCTGAACGCGGACAGGGTGGGATGGCGGCACAGGAATATATTGACCATTTGCATCACGACAATGGCCGACAGGCAGGCGGTGGTGGCTTGCAGGTACAAGTTGTCGTGCAAGCCCAACATCGTCCCGAACTGCCAGCCGCCGCCCTGCAGCACAAAGAAGAACGCCGCCATTGCCGCTGCAGCTTCCAACAATCCAAGGTACAGGTACACACGCATCAGCAGGCCCCAGCTGAGCAGCCGTTCGCTGGGCAGCCGGGGTGGTCTGCGCATGATGTCCGGGTCGGGCTTTTCCGCGCCAAGCGCGAGCGCAGGCAAGGTGTCAGTGCCGAGGTCAATGGCGAGGATCTGGATCACCGTGAGCGGCAGCGGGACCTTGAACAGCGCGAAGGCAAGATAAGGCACCAGCTCTGCGACATTGTGGGTGAGGATATAGGTGAGGAACTTGCGCAGGTTGTCGTACACCGCGCGCCCTTCTTCGATGGCGGCGACGATAGTGGCGAAGTGGTCGTCGAGCAGGATGATGTCGGCCGCTTCCTTGGCGACATCGGTGCCGCTGATGCCCATCGCGATCCCCACATCCGCGCACCTCAACGCCGGTGCATCGTTCACGCCGTCGCCCGTCACCGCGACGATCTCGCCGCGGCGCTGCAGGGCCTGCACGATGCGCATCTTCTGTTCGGCACTGGTGCGCGCGAAGATCAGCTCGGGCTCGTCGAGCAGCAGTTGCAGGTCGGCATCCGACAGGGTGAGCAGCTTGTCGCCGGTCACGGCCTGCGGGTTCTGCGCCAGCCCGATCTCGCGCGCCAATGCGCTGGCGGTGCGCGGATGGTCGCCGGTGATCATGATCACGCGTACCCCGGCCACATGACAGGTGGCGATCGCCTCACTCACGCCGGGGCGCGGCGGATCGACCAGGCCGACCAGTCCGGCGAAGATCAGTTCGCTCTCGCGCGGTGTGCGTGTTGCGGCAAGGCGCGGTAAGCGAGGGCGATCACGCGCAGCCCCTGCTCCGTCATCTGCTCCTGTGTGCTCAGCAGACCGGCGCGGCTGGCATCATCCAGCGGCAATGTTTTCCCTTGCAGCAGCATTGCGCTGCACAGCGGCAGCACCGTCTCCGGTGCGCCCTTGCAATACAGCATGTGTCCCTGCGGCGTGTCGCAGATCACCGACATGCGCTTGCGCTCGGTGTCGAACGGGATCTCGTCCACACGCGAAAATACTGCGCCGGCCGGCGCACCTTGCAGCAGCGCCACTTCCATCGGGTCGCCCTGCCATACAGTCTGTCCGTTCTGTTCGACGCGGCGCAGGTCATGGCAGTGGCGCATGATGTCGAACAACGGTTCGGCAGCGACCATCTCGCCAGGCTCATGCAACTGCGCCGGAATAGAACACCTGGCGGATGCTCATGCGGTTCTGCGTCAGCGTGCCGGTCTTGTCGCTGCAGATCACCGTCGCCGCGCCAAGCGTCTCCACTGCCGGCAGGTGGCGTACCAGTGCGTTCTTCTTCGCCATGCGCTGGGTCGCCATCGCCAGCGACAGCGTGACGGTGGGCAGCAGGCCTTCCGGCACGTTGGCGACGATGATGCCGATGGCAAACACCAGGTTCGCCCAGAACGACAGGCCGACCCAATGCCCGATGAGGAAGAACACCGTACCGAGCAGGATGGAGAACAGCGCCACTAGTCGCGACAGGCGCGCGATCTCGATCTGCAGCGGCGACAGCGGCTCGTGCAGGGTCTGCGTGAGGCGCGCGATGTTGCCGAACTCGGTGTGCATGCCGGTGGCGTACACCATGGCTTTCGCTTCGCCCGAGATCAGCGAAGTGCCCGCATGCAGGATGTCGCGCCGCAGTGCCACCTGCTCTTCGCCGGTCGCGCTGGTGTCGCGCGCCTTGGGGCGCGATTCGCCGGTGAGCGTGGCGGTGTTGACGCGCACGCCGAACGCCTCGATCAGGCGGCAGTCGGCAGGCACGTCGTCGCCCGCCGCGAGCAGCACCACGTCGCCCGGCACCAGTTCCGCTACCGGCAGTTGCACGGCCTTGCCGTCGCGCAGCGCGGTGGTGTGGCGCGGCAGCAGATTGCGCAACGCGGCCAGCGCCTTCTCTGCGCGGTATTCCTGCCAGAACGAGAACAGGCCGTTGACGATGATGACGCCGAGCACGGCATAGCCCAGCGTGGCCATGCCCTGCCCCGGTTCGCGCCATTCGGCGAAGAACGCCAGCGCCGCGGCCAGCCACAGGATCAGCGCGAAGAAGTGGGTGAATTCCTTGAGCAGCTTGCCGAGCAACGATTGCTCGGCGATCTTCTCGATGCGGTTGGCACCGTATCTTGCCAGCCGCTGCATTGCTTCGGCCTGCGACAAGCCCTGCGCGCTGCTGTGCAGATGCGCGTAGAGTCTTTCGATGTCATGGCGGTGCGGGTGCATGATGTGCGCTCAGTTCCGGATGAATACGATCTGATTGAGGTACTGCGGTCTCTGCGTTTCTGCCAGCAGGAAGTCGGCCAGATCGTCGCGTGAGATCGATGACAGCATGCCGACGCGAACATCCAGACCCGCCGAACACTTTCCCTTCGCCGCCCCATCGGTAAGCCTGGGCGGTTTCACGATGGTCCACTCCAGCCCGCTACGGATGACGACTTTCTCCTGCCCCTCCCGGTCCAGGTTCTGCCGAGGCCACCGTTGCCCGGACAGGTTAGCCATAAGCTGGAAGGGCAGAGTCCGGTTGGTAGGATAGTCACCTATCATTCCACCCGTCTGGCATACCAGACGCCGTATGCCGAGCTGATGCATGGCAGCGACGATGGTGGAAGTGGCATCCTCGCAGAAGATATCCGTAAAAGGCGGACGCGGCCCGAATACGCAGATCGCTGCGCGGCAGCCTTGCAGGGTGGACAGCACATCGTCAGCACTCGTCAGCTCTCCTTGCAGCACCTCGATGCCGAGCCGGCCGGGATCGATACTGCCCGACCTTCTCGCCAGGGCCCGCACTCTCAACTCTGCGCCCAAGGCGCGCGAGATCAGCGCCTTCCCGGTCGCGCCGCTGCCGCCGAATATGGCGATGGTGTCAGGCTCTGCGTTCATCCTTGCCTCCTTCGTACATCACGTCCATCTCTGCTCAATGCGGAACCAGCAGGTAAACGCCCAGCCCCACCATGACCACGCCGCTCATCAGCTTGAGCCAGCGTCCTTCCTTCTCCTGCAGGCGATGCTGGCTGAGCGTGATGACACCGATGGCCAGCACGATCACATCGTCCAGCATGTAGGCCGCATCGTAGAGCAGCAGGTAACCGTAGTAGCTCAGGCGATCCAGTTGTTGCAGCGTGAGTATGCGCGTGAACAGCGCGGGAAAACCCGAGGTGCACATGAGCTCGACGATCTGCACCAGCACAGCCAGCACCACGGTGCCGAGCAATGCGGCAGTCAGGTTCTCGGCTTGCAGGATGCGCCGCATGCGCATGTAGATGCCTGGCTTGGCGGCAGCAGGGATCGACAGCGAAACGCCCCAGCCAAGACGCCAGAAGTCCTTGAGGTGGATCGCACCCGCCAGCAGCGCCAGGGCGGCGATGACGATCTCGGAGATGCGCGAGAGGCCGATCAGCAAAAACAGGTTGAGCCAGGCCGCCATGAACATGAAATAGGCGATGCCTTCGACTGCGACGAAAGTGCCGGCGATGGCGAGCATTCTGGGCCGGTTATTCAAGGGAGCCAGCAGCGAGATCATCAGGATCAGCACCCACATGGAACATGGATTGAAACCGTCCAGCAGCCCCAGCGCCACGGTGAACAGCGGCAGCCCCACCTGATCGAGCGATACCGTGCGGCCCAGGAAATCGACCGCGAAGGCCTCCTGCTTTGCCTCAGGAGATGACCCGCTGATTTGTTGACGTTGCATCCGCGCCAGACTGTCGCGTATCAGTCGGCCTGTTGTCGCCTCATCCGAATAGCCGACGTGCAGTTGTCCGTCCAGCACGAACGCAGGCACTCGCACCACCGCATCGCTGTGGCTTTGTGCGATGCGCCGCAAGCGTTCCAGCGCTTCCGGTTCGCGGCCCACATCGCGTATCACGATGCGCAATCCCGGTTGTTCCTGCTGCAATCTGGCCAGGAATTCTTCGGCCTTGGCACAGTGCGGACAGCCATCGCGCACGAAGACTTCGATATCGGCGGCCTGGGTGGATGTATCCTGAGTCGAAGCTGATGATGCCCCAGCCCAGCCCGAGGGCAGAGTCAGCAACAAGAACAGGCATAGTGTGAAAAACCGCATGGCTCGATCCCAGGTTCGATACTCATTATAGAGGCGACGATTGCCGGCGTCGTGCCAAGGCGTGGTGATCCTCGCCTTCTGATTTTGCATGTGCGCGCTTTCGGATATTCCATGATCGTCCAAGATAGTTTGCGATCTTCGGCAACCTCCCCGGATCACTCCTTGCGCTTGAAGGCGATACCGAGCAGTTCGACAGACACGCCGAGAGCGAACAGCAATGCGCCCGCCCATGTTTCGGATGCCAGGAATATCATTGCCGCGCCCAGCAACATCAGCAACACCACCACGGGACGACGGATATGCGGTTTTCTCAACATGATTTCACTCCTTCTACCAACGATGTTTGACGATTGTTCCATGCTTCATGGAACACAGCTCGCCTCCATCTGCTTGCCGAGAAAATCTCCCAGCGCGTTGACCCATGCTTGACGCATGAAGATGAAACCGTCGTTGTGGCCGCCGGCCAGTTCGAGGAACTGCTTGGGCGGATTGGCCACAGCATACAGCGCTTGTCCTTGTTCGAACGGAACGATGTCGTCCTGCGGGCTGTGGGCAACCAGCACCGGCGCGGTCACCTTCCGCAGGTATTCCTTTGTGTCGTAGTGGATGACCGCCAGCCACCTTGCGGGGAGATAGGGATAGAGGTGCTGCGCCATATCGGGCACGGAAGTAAAACCGGAAGAGATCACCAAGGCAGCCGGCTTTTCACGAGTGGCCAACTCTGCAGCGATGGCAGCGCCCATCGATTCGCCGAACAGCACGATGCGGCATCCAGGGACATGCCGCTGTTCGACCAGGTAGCGCCAAGCGGCATCGGCATCGCGATAGGTTCCTTCTTCACTGGGCGTGCCACCGTTGTTGCCATAGCCGCGATAGTCGAAGATCAGCGTGCTGTAGCCCAGGCGATGGAACATCAGCACTGAATCGAGCCGGTGGGAAATGTTGCCCCCGTTTCCATGCAGGAACAGCACCGTGCCGCGCGGCTGCGCGACCGGGACATACCAGCCATGCAAGCTGATGCCGTCGTCTGTATTCAGCTTGATGTCTTCATAGGGCATGCCAAGCTGAGCCGGAGTGGCGATGATCTCGCGCCCGGCTTCCGGAACGAAGACCAGCTGCGACTGGAAAGCAAACAGCAGCAGCGTGACCCCGCCATAAACCGCCGCCAGAATACCCGACACGTGCCACATCAGGCGCACCCCGCCACCAGTTTCAGCCTCAGTGTTGTATCGGTTACCCATCGCTCACCCGAACTCATCATGCGAACCTCCTCAAGGCGGCGCAGGCCACGCGCGTAGATCAAAACCGCCAGCAGGATCACTGCGGCGAAACCCATATGGATCGCCAGCAGCGTGGCAAGGACGGCACCCACCACCGAGGCGAAGCCGTTGATCGCCCACGCCCAGGGAATGGCCTCCTCACGCGTGTCCGCCAGCCGCAGCATGCCGGTAGGGAACGGCACTCCCATGCACATCGCCAGCGGTGCGATCAGCAGCGCGGAAATGGAATATCTTTGCCGCATCGGGCAATTGGATCAGCGCCTGGAACAGGCTGGGCAAAATGGCGAGATAGAGCAACGATATCACCCCCATCGCGATCACCGCCAACGTGACCTTGTTGGCGAGTTGCGAGCGTCCGGCCAGCCAACCGCCCACAGCGGCAAACACCAGGAAGGCGCACAACACGACCGCCACTGCATACAGCGGGTGTGCCAGAAACAGCACGAATTTCTGGATGAAGGCGATCTCCATGAACATGAAGGCAAAGCCGATGGCGAGGAAATACAGGGCCACCGGCGCGCCGGGCAAGGTACGCCGGCGACGTGACAAGGCCAGCGGCACCAGGATCAGCAGCACGCTTGCCGCGATCGCCTGCAGCAACGTCGCCACCAGCAGCGGGTAGCTCCAGTCGAGCAGCGGCATGCCGCCCTGCTCGCGCAATGCAAATATTTCCGCGGCGGCATTCCATTTGAAGAAGCGAAAAAAATGTGGTCGATCATCGGTCGCCGGTTCGATGTAGAACTTGTACTGGTCGATGAACTCCTGCCGCTGTGCCCCTAACAACGCCACTGCCCCATTGTAGAAATCGGGCTGCGCCAGCTGGTTATAGCGGTTCGCCTCAATGGCGCGCATGCCCGGGTAATACGCCTGATCGAAGGAATGCGTGCGGCTGAATTCCTTGATCGCAGCGATCTCGCTCGCGCTGAAATCGCTGTTCTTCACCAGCAAGGTGACAGTCTTCCAGCCGCGTATCATCACCAACCGCGCTGCAGGGATCGGACACGCCGCTCTGCTCCAGCGCGGACACCGCCGTGGCGAACAGTTTCAGCGCATCGCGCGGCGGCAGCGTGAGCCAGCGCGTGACAGCCAGCATACCGCCCGGCGTGAGGCGGTCGAGATACGCCTGCATCGCCTCCACTGTGTAGAGATAGTTCTCGCTCAGGCCATACAGCCCGGCCGAAGCAGTGCCGAACGAATCCAGCAGCGCCACCTGGATCAGGTCATAGCGTTCACGGCTGGCATTGACGAAGCCGCGCGCCTCGGCTGAGTACACATGCACACCTGGCCTTGTGTAAAGGTCGCCGGCATAGTCATTGAAGCGTTGGCTGACCAAGCCTGTGACGTTGCGGTCCAACTCCACCGCATCGATCGCAGAGCTGCCGTGATACAGGGCCTGCAACACATCGCTGCCGGCTCCGGCGCCCAGCACCAGCACACGCGGCCGTTCCAACACATGATAGGGCAGCGCCGAGGTGAGCTGGTCGAGATAGGCCAGTGGTGCAAGCATGCCATCGAATTTTGTCAGCGCAGACGGGCCGTTGCCATCCACGAACACGCCCATTTGGGGCGGCGGCTCGGTCGAAGCGTTGAGACTCATCCCCGGCGCATCACGCAACGGCACACGCGTGTTCTCCACCACCGTGACCTGCCCCAAGGGACTGCTGCGTTCCTCAACTACTCGCGCGCCAACGATGTCCAGAGCCTGGCTCAAGTCCTTGTAAGGAGAGGGATGCAGCGGGATGGTTGGCAGCGCCACCGCCAGCACCGCGAGCCCGATGAACAATTCCATCAGCCATTTCGGCCGCAGCTTCAGTTCGACGACTGCGATGGCGGCAGCCAGCAACGCCAATGCGCTGAGGGCGGTGAGCACCTGTGGCGGCGGCACCAGGAACAGCACACCGATGACGCCCAGGCTGCCTGCGCCTGCGCCGAGGATGTCGCAGGCATAGACGCGGGATGACTGATGGCCGAAGTGTGCAAAGACCAGGCCGATGCCAAAGCCCCCGCTAAAAAACGGCAACATCATCAGCAGATAAACAGCGAGCAGTTTGACCGGCTGGGTCGGGTCCCACAGCAGTTCGAGCGGATTGAAAGGGATCTGTTGCGCCAGCAGGAAGGCCACAGGCATCAGCACAGCCAACGCCGCCGCAGCCATCACGTACACCGCGCCGAAATGCGCAGCGATCTTTTCCTTCAGCAAGGTCAGCGCCGTGCCACTCGCGCCGTAACCCAGCATCGCCGCGCTGATGATCATGTAGGCGAAGTGATGCCACAACACGATGCTGAACAAACGCGTCAGCAGCACCTCGTACGCCAGCACACAGGCTGCAAGCAGGCCGATCGCGATAACGGCGGGCGTGCAATGATTCCCTCCCCGCCCTCTCCCAGCGGGCGAGGGGGATAAGGAATCGCTGCGCGATTTTCATAGTGCCCGCCGGTCAGCGGGACGAAACGCACCGGCAGGATCTGGCGGGTGGTCACCGAACCGTCCTGCTGTTTCTCCACCAGCATCAGGGACTGGGTCATGAAATGCGTACCTAGCGGGATCACCATGCGTCCGCCCGGTTTCAGCTGTTTGATCAAGGGCGGCGGCACATGGCTGGCTGCAGCCGTCACCATGATGGCGTCGAACGGCGCCGCTTCCGGCCAGCCGTAGTAACCGTCGCCCACTTTTGTTTGCACATTGCGGTAACCGAGCGATCGCAGCCGCTCGTCCGCCTCCTTGCCCAGCGGCTCGATGATCTCGATGCTGTAAACCGAGCCAACCATTTCCGCGAGGATCGCCGCCTGGTAGCCGGAACCCGTGCCGATCTCCAGCACCTTGTCGCCAGGCTTGACCTTCATCAGATCGCTCATCAGCGCCACGATATACGGTTGCGAGATCGTCTGCCCGTGGCCGATCGGCAGGGGACGATTAAGGTAGGCGAGCGCAACCAGTCCTACAGGCACGAAACGGTGGCGCTCCACTTTTTCCATCGCCGCGATGACTTGTGGACTTAGCGCGGCGCTGCCGGTGTATATGGATGTTGCAGCAACATCGGCCGCCACCTCCTCCACCATTCCATGGCGCACCGTGTCGAATACTCCGCCTTGCGCTGGAAGAGTGGTGCAGAAAAAAACCAAAGCACCCAAGACAAAATGGCGTTTCATGATTTGCTCCCGGTAGCTACCTTTGCTGCAAAAGTTCCAACCGCCAGCTTATTTCCACATCTTCTTGAAGCTCCAACTCTGCTTGCCGCCGATCTCGCGCAACTGCTCATACAGTTCCCGTTCCTCGTGCGACAGCTGGTCCGGCACATGCACTGCGATGCGCAAATACATTTCGCCATGGCGCCCGTTGCCGAATTCCGGCAGGCCTTTTCCCTTGAGACGCAACACCGCATCTGGCTGCGTGCCGGGCGGAATGGTCACGCTGGCCGTCCCGTCCAGCGTCGGCACTTCCAGCTTGGCACCGAGCACGGCATCGGTCAGGCTGATGATTTCCTGGCGCAGCAGATCGGCCCCTGCGCGCTCGAAACGCGGGTCAGCCTGCGTACGCACCACCACGAACAAATCTCCGCTCTCGCCGCCCGCGTCATGGCTCGGCATGCCCTTGCCGGGGATGCGCAACACCATGCCCTCTTCCACCCCCTGCGGGATCTTCACGGTCAACGTCTCCTCCTGTTCCTCATTACCGCTGCCTCGGCATACGGGACACGGGTGTTCGATGATGCTGCCGCGCCCGTGGCAGGCCGGGCAGATGCTGATCTGCTGGATCAGCACATGTTCCTTTTCCTGACGGCTGCTGCGCGTGATACGCCCAGTGCCTTTGCATGTCGCGCAGGTCTTGGGCGCGACTCCGCCCTCGCTGCCGGTGCCGTGGCAGGCATGACAGGGCGCCGGTCGGCCCAGGCGAACTTTTTCCTCGCCCCCGCTCGCCACACGTTGCAGCGGAATGGACAGCTCCACCTCGATGTTCGCGCCGCGCGCAGGCCCTGCATGACGGCGGCGTTGAAAGAATCCCTCGAAGGGATTGCCGCCGCCAAAATCGAAATTGAGCCCGCCAAAGATATCCTCGAAATTGATACCACCGAACAGGTCCTCCTGACTGAAGCCCTCCACCCCGGCGAATCCGCGCGAGTCGTATTCGGCGCGTTTCTTCGGGTCAGACAGGATGGCATAGGCTTCAGCAATTTCCTTGAAGTGCTCCTCGGCCCCCGGCTCCTTGTTACGGTCGGGGTGGAATTTCATCGCGAGGGTACGGAAGGCGTCCTTGATCGCCTTCTGGTCGGCATCCTTGGCAACGCCGAGCACCTCGTAGTAATCACGTTGGGCAGTAATGATCGTTCGCCTTTTATGTTGATCTGGGAAAAAAACAATTAGCCACAGAGAACACAGAGTTCACAGAGATAGCGGTGACGCTCTTGGATGAGCGGCTTATTACTCAATTCGCACCAACACCCGTTCGTATTGCCGGGCAGTAATGCACACTTCGCTACAACAGCAGAAAGTCAGGATTCCTCGTCTTTCTCTGTGTCCTCTGTGATCTCTGTGGCTTGATCTTCGGTTTCGTCTCAATCCGCTTTTTTCTTCGCGCCTATTTTCTTCGAAGACTGTTTTGCGAACGATTTCCTGATCTCGGTCAGTTCTGCCAGCCGAGCAGCGACTTTGCGATTGACGCTGCCTTCCGGATAGTCGCCTTTGGCATCGGCTTCTCCGGCTGGCAAACCGGTCAACAAAGCGATCGCCTGATCGACATTCTCCACGGCATATATCCTGAACTGTCCGGCTGCGGCAGCCGCCACCACATCGTGGCGCAGCATCAGGTGCTTGATGTTCGCAGCGGGGATCAGCACGCCTTGCTCGCCGGTCAAGCCGCGTGCCGCACAGATATCGAAAAAGCCCTCGATCTTTTCGTTGACCGCGCCGATCGCCTGCGCCTGTCCATGCTGATTCACCGAGCCGGTGATCGCCAGCGATTGCCTGATCGGCACATTCGCCAGATTGGAAAGCAGTACGCACAATTCGGCCAGCGAGGCGCTATCGCCATCGACCATACCGTAGGACTGTTCGAACACCAGACTGGCGGAGAACGCCAGCGGCTGGTTCTTCGCATAACGCGAAGCAAGGAAGGATGACAGGATCAATACGCCCTTGGAATGGATGGCGCCGGAGAGCTTAACTTCGCGCTCGATGTTGACCATCTCGCCATCGCCCAGCCTTGTGGTCGCTGTGATCCGGGTCGGCTGGGCAAAGGCGAATTCGCCCAAGTCGATCACGGAAAGCCCGTTGATCTGGCCCGTCACCTCCCCTTGCGTGGCAATCACCAGGGTATCGCGCAGGATCGCCTCGTATAGCCGGTCTCGCAGCCTGTCCTGGCGCCGTATCTGGGCGTCGATCGCACACTGCACATCGGCAGCTTCCACCACGCTGCGGCCTGACTCGCGTGAACAGTAATCGGCCTCGCGCAACAGATCCACGATGCTGCGCATGTGGGTGGACAGTCTTTCCGCGTCTTCGACCAGACGTGCGCTGTGTTCGATCACCCTGGCCACCGCGCCACGATCGAACGGTAATAACTTTTCCTTGCGAGTCTGCGTGGCGATCAGCCGCGCATACAGCTGGTGGGAATCGGCATTGCGCTCTATGCGCTCCTCGAAATCCGCCGCCACCTTGAACAGCTCGCCGAACTCAGGGTCGTATTGCTGCAGCAGGTAATAGAACATGCGGTCGCCGAACAGGATGACCTTGGTCTCCAGCGGGATGGGTTCCGGCTCCAACGATACAGTACTGACCAGGCTGTACATCTGGCCAAGCGATTCGATGCGTATCTCGCGCGTCTGCAGCGCGCGTTTCAGGCCTTCCCAGGCGAACGGTTGCACCAGCACCTTGCGGATATCCAGCAGCAGATAGCCGCCGTTCGCCTTGTGCAGCGCACCCGGTTTGATCAGAGTGAAATCCGTGACCAGCGCGCCAAGCTGGGCGATGTGTTCTACCCGCCCGACCAGATTGCTGTACGTCGGGCTGTCTTCGCTGACGATGGGCGCGCCCGGCTTCTTGCCGTTGGTCACCAGCACGTTCACCTGATAGTGGTGGAAGCTCTGGTGGGCGACCATGGTCATGCCGCCGAACGTAGCGGATTCTTCCTGTTTGCGGAAAGCGTCCCCGTTGTCGACCATGTCCTGCCGCACCAGATCGAGGTATTTCAGCACCTCGGGCAGATCGGCGTAGGACTCCTTGATCTCGTTCACCAGGTGATCGACCGCAGACAGTATGGTTTCACGCTCAAGTTGCTTGATCCGTTCGTGCCGCTCCCTGCGCCATTGCGGCATCTGCCGCATGATCTTTTCCAGCCGCGCCTGCAACTCGATGATCGCTGCCTCCACCTTTTTTTTCTCGTCGTCCGGCAGCTTCTCGTATTCGCCGGGCGGGATCACTTCATGGTCGCGGATCGGCGCAAAGGCAAATCCCTCGGGGGTGCGCAGCAATGCGATTTGCCGCTTCTCGGCATCGTCGCTCAATTCCTTGAATATTTGATCCTGTCGCTTGCTGAACTCTTCCTGGATCGCGCCAGCCTTGGCGCGGTATTCGTCGCCCTCGAACAATGCGGGGATCGCGCTGCGCAGATAATCCACCAACTGCTCCATGCGCTGGCGCAGTTCCTCCCCTCTGCCGGAGGGCAGCCTGAGCACTTGGGGTTTGTGCGGTTGCGCGAAGTTGTTGATGTAGCACCAGTCGTCCGGCTTATGCTCGCCGCCCGCCTTTTTCTCGAGGAACTGGCGCACCACGCTGTTCTTGCCGATGCCCGAGGGACCCAGCACGAAAAGATTGTAGCCGTCGTGACGGATGCCGGTGCCGAAGCGGATCGCGTCCATGGCACGCATCTGGCCGATGACCTCCGTCAGATCCTCCAGGTCGGCCGTGGTCTGAAATCCGAATTGGCCGGATTCGCATGGGTGGTAAAGTTGTGGCGGCGGCAGCGGGGAATGAATGTTCATTTTTTTATTCATGAAAGTTGCTCCCTCTTGTTTTGCGTAGCAGTGCCATCAACCGCATTGACGCCCGCAGTGCAGACGGCACTGTCGCTGGATATTTCGAAACCATCGCGTCAGGCGGAAATACCGGTCCGCCTTTGGATCACTTGTTTTCCTTGTACTCGGCATCCACCACCTTGCCGCGCGGTCCGGCTCCACTCGGGCGCGGCTCGCCCGTCGCCGCCCCTACGTTAGGAGCAGGCTCCGGCCCTTCCCAGCGCGTTTCCGTGTAAGGCCCCCCTTTCGGTGCCTGACCCGTCTGCGCGTACAGCACCGCACCGGCTTCCTGCAGCACTTTCTTCAGCGCTTCCGCACGCGTGGTGGCAAGCGGTGCATCTTTCTTGAACAGCGCTTCCTTGGTCTCGCGCAAGGCAGTCTCGATGCGTTTCTTCAAGTCGTCGGTGATCTTGTCGGCGAAGTTGGCCAGCAGTCTTCTCGGCCTCGTAGCAGCCGGCATCGGCGGTATTGAGCTTCTCCGCGTCGTCGCGCCGTTTCTTGTCGGCATCGGCGTACTTCGCAGCATCTTCCACCATGCGTTTCTTGTCGTCTTCCGACAGCCGCGTGGAACCGGTGATGCTGATGGACTGCGTCTTGCCGCTGGCAGTGTCTTTGGCCGACACACTCAGTATGCCGTTGGAATCGATATCGAAAGTCACCTCGACCTTGGGGATGCCGCGCGGCGCTGGCGGCAGGCCGTCGAGGTTGAATTCACCGAGGCTGGTGTTGTCGCCTGACATCGGCCGTTCGCCCTGGAACACATGGATGGTGACGCTGGTCTGCATGTCGGCGGCGGTGGTGAAGGTCTCGCTGCGCTTGACCGGGATCGGCGTGTTGCGCGCGATCAGCGGCGTGGCGATACCGCCCAGCGTTTCGACACCAAGCGTGAGCGGCGTCACGTCCACCAACACGATGCCGCCGACCTCGCCCGCCAGCACTCCGGCCTGGATCGCCGCACCGGCGGCCACGCACTCCATCGGGTCCACGCCCATCTCGGCCTTGCGCCCGAACAGCTCCTCGAAATAGGCGCGCACCACCGGCATGCGCGTCGGCCCGCCGACGAACACCACGCGGTCCACATCCTTCGGTGTGATGCCCGCATCGTGCAGCGCCTGTTCTACCGGACCTTTGCAGCGCTCGATCACAGGGCGTACCAGACGTTCCAGCTCGGTGCGGTTCAGGTCCAGTTCAAGATGGCGCGGCTCGCCGTTGACGGCGGCGAGATAAGGCAGACTGAGGTGGGTGGTGACGCTGGCGGTGAGTTCGATCTTGGCGTTCTCGGCCGCTTCGATCAGCCGCGCGGCGGCCTTGGGGTCGTTGCGCACATCCACGCCGGTGGACATCTGGAAACGTTCTGCGAGGTGCTCGTAGATGCGCTGGTTCATGTCGGTGCCGCCGAGCTGGGTATCACCGCTGGTAGCCTTGACCTCGAACACGCCCTTGCCGAATTCCATGATGGTGACATCCAGCGTGCCGCCGCCCAAGTCGATCACCACGATGCGCAGTTCCTGCGCCAGGCGGTCGAGACCGTAGGCCAGCGAGGCGGCGGTAGGCTCGTTGACCAGACGCACCACTTCGAGGCCGGCGATGCGGCAGGCATCCTTGGTAGCAGCACGCTGGTTATCGTCGAAATAGGCCGGCACCGTCACCACGGCTTTTTCCACCGGTTCGCCGAGGAAGGCTTCGGCATCGCGCTTGATCTTCTGCAGCAGGAACGCCGAAAGTTGTTCCGGCGAATAGTCTTTGTCTCTCAGGCGGTAGTTCTCGCGCTTGCCCATCTTGCGCTTGAACGCGCTGGCCGTGCCCTCGGGATTTGACGTTGCCTGGCGCCGCGCCGGTTCGCCCACCAGCACCTGTCCGTCGGCGGTGAGTGCGACATAACTGGGGAAAGCCTTGCCGCCTATGCTGATGCCTTCGGCGCTGGGGATGATGACGGGACGTCCGCCGCGCAGCACGGCGGCAGCCGAATTAGAAGTGCCTAGATCAATACCGATGATGGCCATGATGTCCTCACGATCCGTATTTCACTTGGAGCAGCGATTACCGCTCCAGACACACTATGGCTATTCTACTGCCATCTGAAAATAATTCATCGTTTTCTGGCGATTTGCTTTCAGATTCTGAACCAGCTATTGCTCAACTCATCGCAGTTTGATCTCGGTCCAGATGCGCGACAGCACGCGGCGCTGGTGGCGATCCAAGTCGCGCAGCATCTCCAGCCGAGCCTGTTGCGCGCGATCGGGGAACACCGCCGGGTTTTGCGCGATCTCCGGCTTGATGTATTGACGTGCATCAAGGTTGGGGTTGCCGGAGCCGATCAGGTTGGTCAGTTCGGATGAATTGCGTCCGTCGAGCATGAAGTCGATGAAACGATGCGCGAGGTCGGGACGCGGGCCGCTCTTGTGAAGCACCATCGAATCCAGCGCCAGCACCGCGCCTTCCTTCGGGATGCTGGCAAGAATGCGGAAACCGCGCGCGGCCTTCTGCGCGTCGAGGTCGGCCTGGAAGATGTCGTTGGAATAGCCGTGCACCAGCCAGATGTTGCCGACCGTCAGTTCCTTGATGTAGCTGGAGGCATTGAACGCAGCCCAGTACGGCTTGGCGCGGATGATCAGGTCGCGCGCCTGCTTCCAGTGCATCTCGTCGGTGTCGTTGGCCGAGTAGCCGAGGTATTTCAGCGCGGCCGCCAGCAGTTCGCGCTGGCTGTCGAGCACGGTGACGCGCCCTTTCAGTTTCTCCAGATAGCGCGGCTCGAAGATCACCGCCCAGCTGTCGATGGGCAACTTCAGTTCGCGCAGCTTCTCGCTGTTGTAGCCGATCAGCGTAAGGGTGTAGGCATACGGCACCGAGTACTGGTTGCCGGGATCGAACGCGGTGTTCAGGTAGGCGGGAGCGATGTTCTTCAGATTCGGCAGCAGACTCTTGTCGAGCGGACGCAGCGCGCGCTGGCGGATCAGCGATTCCACCGCATTGCCGGTCGGCACGATGAGGTCGTAACCGCTCGCCCCGGCGGCCAGCTTGGCCAGCATCTCCTCGTTGTCGGAATAGTAGTCCTGCACCACGCGGCAGGCACACTGCGCCTCGAAACGCGCGATGGTCTGCGCCGAGATGTAGTTGTTCCAGTTGTACAGGTGCAGCACGTCTTCGGCTGGGCACTGGACAGAGCACAACAACAGGCCATAAGCCACAGAGAACACAGATAATCACGAGTTCATCCTTCAGAGTGCACGGTTCTCAGTGATCGATCTGGAGAAATTCTCTGAGATCAGCGTGGCATAGAATCATCACGTCTTTCCCTTTCAGCACATCCGGCGCGAATCGCGACGCCAACACGATCATGGTGAGCGTGAGCAGCATCAGCAGCGTGGACACCGCGTTCACCTCCGGCGTCACTGCGATCTTGATCATCG
This sequence comes from uncultured beta proteobacterium, assembly GCA_963721375.1. GTDB lineage: Bacteria > Pseudomonadota > Gammaproteobacteria > Burkholderiales > Gallionellaceae > Sideroxyarcus. The sequence goes on from CAVRIW010000003.1 coordinate 147,850, forward strand.
AGTAGATGCGCAGCGGCAACGTCTGCACGCCGACACCCGCAGTGAAGAAGGTGATGACGAAATCGTCGATCGACAGGGTGAACGCCATCAGCCCACCCGCGATCACCGCCGGCAGGATCAGCGGAAAGGTGATGTAGCGGAAAGTCTCCCACGGCGAAGCGCCAAGGTCGCGCGCTGCTTCGAACAGACTTTCGTCCATCCCCGCCAGCCGCGCGCGCACGATCACTGCGACGAAGCCGATGGAAAAGGTGATGTGAGCGAACACGATGGACAACAAGCCGAGCGTGAGGTTGAGCACTTGGATAAAGAACAGCAGCAGCGATACGCCCAACAGTATCTCCGGCATCGCCACCGGCGTCATCACCATGAAGGTAAGCGACTTGAGTTGATAGCGGTGCATGGCGATGCCCGCCATGGTGCCGAGCAACGTGGCCACCAGACTGGATACCAATGCGATGAACAGCGAATTACCGGCGGCGAGCAGCATCTCTTCGTCGTGCAACAACACCTGATACCAGTGCCAGGTGAAACCCACCCATTCCGCATTCAGGCGCGAATCGTTGAACGAATACACGACGACGATGGTGAGCGGCAAGTACAGAAAGGCATATACCGCCAGCGCCGCCACCCATAAGCTCCAGCCCCTACGCATAATGCCTCCCGCGCCCGCCCAGTCGCGCAGTGAGCCAGACGATCAGCAGCACTGCGATGGTCAGCATGATGGATAGCGTGGAGCCGAACGGCCAGTCGCGCGTGCTGAGGAACTGCTCCTTGATCAGGTTGCCGATCAGCATGTCGCCGGTGCCGCCGAGGATGTCGGGAATGGCGAACATGCCCAGCACCGGAATGAACACCAGCGCGGAGCCCGAGAAGATGCCCGGCAGCGACAGCGGGAAGGTCACGCGCCAGAAGCGATGCCACGCGTTCGCGCCGAGGTCTTGCGCCGCGTCGAGCAGCGCAGGGTCGTGCTTCTCCAGATTGGTGTACAGCGGCAGCACCATGAACGGCAGGTGCACGTACACCATGCCGACCAGCACGGCGAACGGCGAGAACAGCAGGTGTACCGGCGCGATGCCGAGCACTGCCAGCAGGCCGTTGACCACCTGGCTGAACGCGGCTTGCGGACCGAGGATGATCATCCAGGCATAGACGCGGATCAGGAAGTTGCTGGCGAAGGGCAGGATCACCAGCAGCACCATCAGGTCGCGGCTCTTCTTCGGGCTGCGCGCGATGAGCAAGGCGAGCGGATAAGCCATCAGCAGGCAGATCAGCGTGGTGGCGAGTGCAACCAGGAACGACTTGAGAAAGACATAGCTGTAGATGAAGTCGCTGAAAAAGAACCGGTAGGTTTCCAGCGTCACGCCCTGCAAGATGTTCGGATCGGAGGCAACGAGCGGCGCCAGTCCGCCGAACTCGCCGGGGTAGCGGAACGAGGCGAGCACCATGATCAGGCTGGGGGCGACGAAGAACAGCAGCAGGAAAACGAACGGCGGGCCGCTCACCAGCCACTTGCCAAGGCGCACTGCACGCGACAGCTTGGGTTCCTTACTCACGAAGGAACATCCCGGCATCGTGGCGCCAGCCCAGCTTGACCGAGTCGCCGACTTCAAACAGTTGCGCACGCCCCGACGCGGAATTCGGCAACAGCGCCTCGATCATCGCGCCATTCGGAAGCACGACCTTGTACACGGAGACATCACCCTGAAACAGCAGGCTGTGCACTTCGCCGTCGAAATGGTTCTTCAGTTCGCTTACCTCGTCATGCACGCCGATACGCACCTGCTCCGGACGGATCGCATACACCCCCTGGTCGCCGGCTGCTGCACCCGGCAGCGGCGGCGCGATGATCTCGCCCAGCCCGGCCACCGACAGACGCAGATGTCCGTGTGCGGCTTCCACCACCTGTGCATTCAGCTGATTGATGTTCCCGATGAAATCGGCAACGAAACGGGTCTTCGGCGAACTGTACAGTTTGGCGGGTTCATCCACCTGCATGACCTTGCCGTTATTCATCACGGCGATGCGATGCGACAGAGCAAGTGCTTCCACCTGCGCATGCGTGACGAACACGAAGGTGATGCCGACGTCGCGCTGCAGATTGATCAGGTCGATCTGCATCTCCTCGCGCAGCTTGGCATCCAGCGACCCCAACGGCTCATCCAGCAGCAACAGGTGCGGACGGTTGACCAGACCACGCGCCAGCGCCACGCGCTGCTTCTGCCCGCCGGAAAGTTCATGCGGATAGGCGTTCGCCTTGTCGGTGAGATGCACCTGCTCCAGCGCATCGCGCAGCATGCCGCGCATCTCCGCTTCGGGACGGCGTGCCATCTTCAACGGAAAAGCGATGTTCTCCGCCACGGTCATGTGCGGGAACAAGGCGAAATTCTGGAACACGGTATGGATGGAACGCTTTTCCGGCGGCGTATCGGCCAGGTCTTGTCCATCGAGCAAGACCTGGCCGGCATCCGGCAGATCGAAACCCGCGATCATGCGCAGGATGGTGGTCTTGCCGCAGCCGGATGGCCCGAGCAGGGTGAAGAACTCGCCCGACTCGATGGTCAGGCTGACATCATCCACGGCGACGAAATCACCGAAGCGGCGCGTGATGTTCCTGAGTTCGAGTCGAGCCATGCTTAACCCCCCATGATCGCCGTGCCTGTATTTGGGGGTAGCTTACCGCAAAGCGGTAGCGGCGCGAACTCTATGCGATGCGATCCCCCAACTGTGCCACCGCGTACCAGGCGTTCAATTCGGCAGCAGAACGACCCTTGCCCCAAGCCGCGACATCGGCTTCGGCGATAGGCGCATACGGTCCATGCTTCACTTCGAAGATCACCGCGCCCGCATCGCGCGACAGCACCGCATGCCAGCCGCCCGCGGGTATCTCCACCACGCTGGTGTCTTCGCCCAATTCTGCGCGCTCGATGACCTTGCCCGCATCGTCGAACACCAGCACGGTAAAGCGCCCGCGCAAGGCGGTCAGCACTTCCCAGGTATGCGGGTGGCGATGCGGCAGGATGAGCGTGCCCGGCTCCATGGCGATGGCGAGGCGCTGGACGGGATCGCTCAACTCCTGGTGCAGATTGGCGTTGGCGCGCAGGCGCGGCGACTGTATGGCTTGCTGACCCAGCGAGGTCAGATCGGTGGCGGTGATTCTCTTCAAAATATTCTCCCAGTAAACTGCTCGTATTCTACAGAAACTCGCTACGCTCGATGCGCGACAACATATAAAATGCCGCTCCATGCCCAGCTTGTTGCTTCAGGCGCGCGCGCGCCCTTCCCTCTTTTTTGCCATCGTGTGCTGCATGGCGCTCAACTGCGTCGAGGCAGTTTGCGCGGAAGAAGAAACTGCCGCCAAGCCGGAACTGGTGATTGAGCTTGACCCCTACTACTCGGATGTGGGCTACAACATCCCGCTCACCAGCAAACCTGTCCCCACCATCGAGTCCAGCAACGAAGCGGTGATCTACCGCGATCTCCTCAAAGACTCGCTGATCCCGCGATACATGTTGCTCGAAGCCAGTGTGTATCCGATGCCGGTGCTCGGGACCTATCTCAAGACACATACGCCCGGCTTTTACAAACAGGCCGATATCCTCGGCGGCAATTTCAATATCATCGAATCGCTCACTGCGGGTTTTCAGGAACCATGGGCGGTCTCGGCTTTCTTCGGCAACGTGGCCAAACTCAAGCGCCCCGACGACAAGCTGCACGAAAACAACTACGGCTACACCGGCTATCTGATCAGCGTGGGCGCAAAACACATCAAGAACAACATCATGGTCGAGGACAATTGGGCCGAACTGGAATGGAAGATCAAAGGCAGGATCGATCACCCGGACGAAAAACTTTCCTGGAGCTTTCGCTTCGGCGGCAAATTCAACCAGAACCACGACGTGAACAACGTGTTCTTCCTCAACCTGCATCGCAGCAACACCAATCTGTTTTCTTCCTACCTGGCCTGGCTGGAAAACACCAACTTCGATTTCCGTCTGCACTTCATGCAGCATGGCGGCAAGCTGGTTCGCTCGGAATTGATCGCCGGAAAGAAAATACCCCTGGCTGGCAAAGACTACGTCCCGACCGTGAGCGCCGGTTTCATCTGGACCAGCCCGGACGAATATGCGGGCGCGCTCAGGGATACCAAGGCCAACAGACTGTTGCTGGTCATTCGTCCGTCCATCGAATTTTGAGAAACTGACCGCACGCAGATGCGGCGCATCACATCGTCAATCAGGGGACACACCATGAGCACCAGAACCGATCTCATCACGCTTGATGTCGCCGTCACCTTGGATGGCCTGTTCCATGAGCGGGCGCGCCGCATGCCGGATAAAACGGCCTATCGCTATTTCGACGATCATCAATGCGAATGGCGCGAGCTGACCTGGCGGGCGATGGAACACGAGATCGCGCGCTGGCAAGCCGCCATGGCGCATGAGGGACTGCAACCCGGCGACCGGGTGGCCATCATGCTGAAGAATGCGCCGCAATGGGTGGTGTTCGATCAGGCCGCCTTGGGCATGGGGCTGGTCACGGTGCCGCTGTATGTCGCCGACCGCCCGGAAAACGTGGCGCATGTGTTGCAGGATTCCGGCGCGAAGATGTTGCTGATCGACAACGCGACGCACTGGCATCCGCTGCATGAAGCCTGCTCCGGCATCGCCACGCTCACCCGCATCGTCACCCTGCGCACCCCGCCGGAAGGCGACAGCGACGTACGCCTGCGCGGTGTGGACGAATGGCTGCCGGATGCCCACGACGGCTTCCGTCATCTGCTCAGCGATCCCGACACGCTCGCCACCATCGTCTATACCTCCGGCACCACCGGCAAATCCAAAGGCGTGATGCTGAGCCACCGCAACCTGCTGAGCAATGCGTCCGGCGCACTGCAATGCTTCGATGTGTATCCCGGCGACACCTTCCTTTCTTTCCTGCCGCTGTCGCATGCGCTGGAACGTATGGCGGGTTATTACGTGCCGGTGATGGCCGGAGCGACGGTGGCTTACGCGCGCTCGGTACAGCAGTTGCAGGAAGACCTGGCACATATCCGCCCCACCATACTCATCACCGTGCCGCGCATCTTCGAGCGCATCCAGGCCGGGATACGCAGCAAGCTGGACAAAGGCCCGGCCTCGACCCGCCGCCTGTTCGAACTGGCGGTCAATGTCGGCAATCGCCATTTCGAACACAGCCAGGGACGCGCCGCGTGGCATCCGCAGTTGCTGCTGTGGCCGCTGCTCAAAACGCTGGTGGCCGACAAACTGATCGCGCGCCTCGGCGGCAGATTGCGCCTGGCGCTATCGGGCGGTGCGGCGCTTTCCGCCGATAACGCGCGCACCTTCATCGGCCTCGGCCTGCACATCCTGCAGGGCTACGGTCTTTCCGAAACCAGCCCGGTCATCGGCGTCAACCGCATCGCCAACAACCTGCCCAGCAGCATCGGACAAGCGCTGCCGAATCTGGAAGTGCGCCTGGGCGAACACAACGCGCTGGAAGTGCGCGGCCCCAGCGTGATGCTGGGCTACTGGAACAACGAGGAAGCAACCAGGAGCATGTTCAGCGCCGACGGTTGGCTCAACACCGGCGACGTGGCGCGCATCGACGAACAAGGGCACATCACCATCACCGGACGCATCAAAGAGATCATCGTGCTCTCCAACGGCGAGAAGGTGCCGCCCAGCGACATGGAAGCCGCCATCCTCGCCGATCACCTGTTCGAGCAAGCTGATGGTGGTGGGTGAAGGCCGTGCCTACCTCGGCCTGCTGGCCGTGGTGAACCGCGAGCGCTGGGTCGCCGCCATGCACGAACGCGGCCTGCCCGCCGCCTGGCCGGAAAGCCTGCACTCCGCGCAAGCCAAGGCTTACGCCTTGCAACGCGTGACACAACAGATCCAAGCCTTCCCCGGCTACGCGCGCATCCGCCGCATCGCGCTGCTGAGCGAAGCATGGAGCACCGACAATGGCTTGCTGACGCCCACGCTGAAGGTCAAACGCGCCAAGGTACTGGAGCACTTCCGCAAAGACTTTGACGGGCTGTACGACGGATATTGATATGGAGAATCGGCTACACACCGAAAACCATCCACAACCTGAACAGTTCAGGGATAAACTAAGCACAGGCAAAATTCAAAGCCTGTTTTGGCGCAAGAATTCCGCATATTTCGATATGCCGAAACATCAGGCTGCGGGTTTCACCGCGGGCATAAGGCCGACGCGGCTGACGAACTAGCTCCACACGCTGCATAGAGAGGGATGGCAAATGCAAGTCCGCAATATCTTTCGTGTTGTTCGACCATTCATCTCGGCCGTCGCTGTCATTGCTACCGCAGCGACACTCGTAATTACGATCTACTACACCGAGTTTGACACGAAGTGGACTATGTTTTTGGGCGGGGTGCTGGTGGCAGCGATACTGGCGGAAGCCACCCGCATGTCGCGCTCGGAGTGGGTCGTGATGCGTCGCACGGCACAATTGGCCGCAGTAAAGAACAAGCTAGACCGCGAGACACAACTGCGCAAAAGAGCCGAAGAAGCGCTGGCCGCCGGCAAGCCGCGATTGCATTTGATCGACGAGGTGTTGCCGACCATGATTGCCTTCTTCGATGCCGAAGGTCGCTGCCAATATCACAATCGGGCATTTCTCAACTGGTTGCATCTGCGGCCGGATGAGGTCCATTTACAACACATACGCAAAGTACTGGGTTCCAGGGTCTATCAGGAAACAGCGACTTCCGTCCATCAGTCGCTGGATGGGCACCCCGTGCACTATGAACGGACGCAGCTGATGGCGGATGGCGCGATATACAGGCTGCTGGTCGAGCACATCCCCCAGTTTGCCGAGAATGGCAAAGTCACCGGGTTCTTTATGTTGATCAATGACATCACCTCATTCGGCGATGTGCACATGTCAACCCAGCTGGGAACCGCAACAACGGCTGTTGCCGACCACGATGCCAATATTCCTGTTTATGTTCCTGACGGGGTCACTAATCAGAACACCTTTGTTGATTCCTTCTCTGAACAAATTGCAGGACAGAAGGATGCAAACCATATCAAAGCCGCCATCGAGAAGGGCGATTTCCGTTTGTTCTGCCAACTCATTACCCCCGTAGCCGCTGATTCCAGTGAAGCCGAGCACTTTGAAATTCTGGTTCGCTTAATTGAAGAAGAGGAAGACATGATGCCGCCCGGGGCGTTTTTCCCGCTGGCCGAAAAATACGGCCTCATGCCGCATCTGGACCGGTGGGTGGTGCAACACGTCACGGAATGGGCCTCCCATCGAAACTCACCGGATGAGCAAAAGAAAAACTCGATGTTCTTCATCAACGTGTCGAGCGCAACGATTAACGACCCCAGCTTCCCGGAATTCCTGCAAATGACCCTGCTGGAATACGGCGTGCCCGGTGCCGTGCTGTGCTTTGAAATACCGAACACGGAACTCGCCTTGTGCCCCCCGGTTGTTGCCGAATTCGCGCAGCGCGTCAGACTGTGCGGCTGTCGTGTTGCGATCAGCGGCTTCGGCAAGGACCGGATTTCATTCGACCTGATTCGCGGCTTTCAGGTGGAGTTTTTAAAAATTGACGGCAGCATCATTTTCGACATCCTTCGCGACCCCGTGGCGCTGGCCAAGATAACGGCCATCAACCGGGTGGCCCAATCGGTCGGGGTAAAAACCGTCGCAGAATTGGTGGAGAGCGAAGAAACCATCGCCAAACTAAGAGATGTCGGCATCGACTTTGCGCAGGGTTTTGGCATCTCGCGACCGCGACCGCTGGCAGGATAAACACCGCTGGAATTCCTGCACTCCTTAAGCTTGCATTCGTTGCACTGAAGACAAACAAGGCTCCGCGAAAAAGCGGGGCCTTTTTTATTGGTGGTGCGCCTCCACAAACCCTACCACCCGCATGCCAAGACTAAGGTGAAGTCTTAGCTCCAAATGCGGTTGACAGCCCAATGACCTGAAACCAATTGGTCGATATAAATCCAGCCTCGCAGCACAAGAAATCAGTTGAGGAATCTTCGTCAGTCGCAGGGTGTGATGTGGCATCTCTGTTTTCATAATCGCAGCGCAATTCTAGGGAGAAATACAATGGAACCCAATAACGTGTGGAAGGCGTTTCGTACGCCGATATTTCGAGAGAAAGTGTTAAGCGCTGCGATCAGCAGCATCCTGTCGACGGGCGCATATGCTGTGCAAGGCGCAGGACCGATCGATCCGGTCATATCCAATGTGCCGAAGTATGTGATCCCCCTGGTCATCCCGCCCGAGATGCCGAAAAGCGCCAAGACCACGGAAGCTTGCCCGGCTGGCGTCAAATGTCCGGAAACGATATACAACATCGCGGAGCGGCAGTTCCAGCAGCAGATCCTGCCGGGCGGTATCTGGAATGCACTCAACGGGCGTACCGACAGCTTCGGCGCGACGACCGTCTGGGGCTACGGCTCTGCCACAGACCCGATCCCGAATGGCCTCACGCTGAACGGGGCACAAGTGCAGCCAGTCGGCGTTGCACCGGTACCTGCAGCGCAGTCTTCGTTCAACTATCCATCCTTCACGATCGAAAACAGATCCCAGGATCCGAACACCGTCCGCTGGATCAACGAACTCGTCTCACTGGATCCGCTCACCGGCAAGCCCTACCGTCTCACGGACAAGCGCCGTACCTCGCTGCAGCACCTGTTCGCCATCGACCGGACACTGCATTTCGCCAATCCAGAACGGCTGCCCTGCGCCGACCCCACCACGGGCAACCAGTTGCCGGGCGCGCCGGACTGCCGTCCTTACATCAATCCTGTGACTCCGGATGCGCGCCTCGGCCAAGCCTTATGACGGACCGGTGCCGATGGACGTCCACGTGCATGGTGCCGAGGTCAGCCCCTATAGCGACGGCTTCCCCGAAGCATGGTGGTTGCCGTCCGGCTTCGACCCGAAGACCGGCAGTCCGCTTGCCGCCAGTTATGCCACTCGCGGCAGTCACTACGACCAGGAGCCAATCTTCCGGAGTAACCAGTACCCCGGCTCCGCAGCCTTCAAGTATGGCAACAGCCAGCCGGCGACGACCCTCTGGTACCACGACCACACCCTGGGCATGACTGCCAACAACGTGTATGCGGGACCGGCCGGATTCTGGCTGATCCGTGGCGATTACACGGCACCCAATGGTACGCAGATCAAGGAAAGGCCGGCCAGAGGAACGCTGCCCGGCAGTACGTCGCCGTTCGGACGACCGACCAACCCGAAGGGAACCTACGTCGGGCGGGCCGGCTGCGATCCGAACTTCGACCCGGTCTGCCGCGCCAAGATCCGCGAGATCCCGATCGCTATCCAGGACCGTTCCTTCAACGCGGACGGCTCGTTGTTCTATCCGCAGACTCGCGCCTATTTCGATGGCGGAAATACGGTCCCCTACCTGCCGGCGTCCAACTCCGACGTATCGCCGATCCACAACCCGGAGTTTTTCGGCAACATGATCGTGGTCAACGGCACGGTATGGCCAACCCTGGACGTAGTGCCTCAGCGCTATCGCCTGCGTCTGCTGGCCGGCGCCGACTCGCGCACCTTCAACCTGTCCATGTGGGCCATTCCGCCCGGCGTGACTCCGCCCAACCAGAATTCGCCCACTTATACGGCCGATCTCAAGGCGATCCCCGGCGTGAAGGAGATCCCGTTCTACCAGATCGGTGCCGAGCAGGGTTTCTTGCCCAAGGTGGTGAAGGTGATGACCGGCACCGCAGTCCAATTGCCCGGTAACGGCACCGAACCCGCCGCTGTTTGCACCCCAGCGGTCGCCGCTACGGCAACGACACCCGCCATTCCAGGCAGCAACCCGGCAGATCCCGGCTGCAAGGAAGCACTGCTGATGGCCCCTGCCGAACGCGCGGACGTGATCGTGGACTTCACAGGGCTGCTGCCGGGCACCAAGGTGCGCATGATCAACACCGGGCCGGACGTTCCGTTCAACGACACGTTCTTCCCAGCCGACATCGCCAACCCCGCCGGCACAGGGCAGATCATGGAGTTCAACGTGGCCGCGCCCAATGCGAACACGCCGCCCGAGACCAGTACCCCACCCGCGAACCTGGTGCTGAGTAGCGAGCCGGCGAACACCGCTCCGGTGAAAGCGACACGTCGCGCTGCTCTGATCGAGAACGATTCGAAAAAGATCTGCGTGACTGTGGATGCGGCCGGGGTGCTTACCGTGGTAGGGCAGTTTGCCACGCCACAAGCAGATGTCGCCACGGCATGCTCAATGATCAATGTGGCTGCCATCCCCTTCGGACCGACGGAGGTCTTCGTCGGCACCATGGTGGGCGGCATTCCGAAACAGCAGGCGTGGGCTGATCCTGTCACAGAGGCTCCGACCAAGGGTGATACCGAGATCTTCGAGATGTACAACTACTCGGTAGACGCCCATCCGATGCACCTTCACGGTGCCCGGATGCAGGTGGTCAACCGCGAGCCTTTGGTACTCGACCCGCTCACCGGCATCCCGGTCATTCCGGCCGCCACGACCGGCGTGGTGCACTCGCCACGACTGACGGAAACCGGCTACAAGGATATCGTCATCGCCGACCCGGGTACCGTCACCCGCATCAAGGCGACATTCGAGATCGCGGGGCTCTATGTATGGCACTGCCATATCGTCGAGCACGAGGATAACGAAATGATGGTGCCGATCTGCATCAAGGGGGCCGCGACCGACACGGCGTGCAACGCCGCGCCGGGTGGGTACTCCTTGGCCGATCGTGAATGGCGGTGCTGGTTTGGCCTACTGATAGTCAGCGCAGGATAAGTGGCCGCCGGCAATCGCCGGCGGCCACTTCAATAATCAGGATTCAAGCCGATTTGACTATCGCGTGGCAGATGCCATGGCGAAATAGATTTCAGACAGGAGATGAAGAAATGAAGAATGCAATATTTGCAGCAATCAATCGCGCTGGCACTGGGCGCATGCGTTTCAGCCTGCGTGTGGGCAGCCGATAACGGAATGGAATTGAAATCGGAAACCGACAAGACAAGCTACGCGCTTGGCTATCAGATCGGCGGCGATTTCAAACGTCAGAGGATGGATCTGAACGAAGCGGCGGTAGTGCGAGGCATCGCCGATGCACGGACGGGCGCAGCTTCGCTCATGAGCGAAGAATCCATGCGCAGCACGCTGATCGAGCTCAAGCGCAAAGTCGTGGAACAAGAGCGAGCAGCCATGCCGCAGATCGTCAGGAGTTCCGCCAACGTAGCAGCCGCAGCAGATGCCGAGGAAAGCGCGAACGGAAACGCTGCGAAGGTATTGCCCCATGCACGGCGCTCGGCGGCCAAAACGACCGAAGGTGCCAGGGAGTTTCTCGATAAGAACGCGCAAGCAGACAAGGGGTGGTGACGCTTCCGAGCGGAGTTCAGTACAGGGTGCTCAAGGACGGGACCGGCAAGCAACCGCAGGAAACCGACAAGGTCGCATTGATCTACCGCGGCTCCTTCATCAACGGCAACGAATTCGGCAACACCGACCAGGAAGGCAAGCCGGTGCCGAAAACTTTTCCCCTCACCTCTCTGGTACCCGGCATGCGCGAGGCGATCTCGCATATGAATGAGGGCGCCAAATGGCAGGTATTCGTTCCGCCCCAACTCGGCTTCGATGCCAGCACGCCGCTCTATCGCAAGGTCACGGTATTCGACGTCGAGCTCGTCGCCGTCAACCCGTAACACCCCCACCGGCGCTCACGGCACGATGCGTGCCGTGGCCGCTATCCACTCTGCTGTATCGGCGTTGGCGTGGCTGTACAACATGCCCCCCTTGACCAGAAAGCGCTGCGCCCGGCCCCAGGCTCATCTGCCAGTAATAAGGCGCACCATCATCGCGGAACACGGTCATGCTGGACTCGAGAGCTTCGAGCAGGCGTTCGCGCGTCAGCTGCCCCTTGATACCGCTCGCTGTCTGCATCTGCACCGCAGATATTGCGCTATTGAAGAAGTTGCAGGCTGCGTAAGCATCTCCGCGCAGCCGCAGATCCGTCTCGGCGATGCCATGCCGCACCAGCCACGGAATCAGCGTGATCTGCGATCGTCGCGCAGCCATCGTGTCGAAAAACGAGACATAGCGCAGCGACTGCTTCCATCCATCTGGCATCACCAACTCTTCCGGCGGGGCGAGCAACGCGGACAGGTAGATCGGCATCGACTGCGTCGCCTCGTGCGACGCAGTGGTCAGCCTGGCGATCTGCCGGGGGCGCAGCCACCAGACCATGGCATCCTGAGCAGGAATCGGCGCTATGACCGCATATTCTTCGCTGTTCACTTGCTGTACTTTGATCTGACTACCGGCACGCTCGAGCACCAGTTGAACCGCCTTGGCGGCGCGCTCGCCGGCGTCATCGTCGACAACCTGGAACAGTCGTCGCGGCGGAACCGGTTCTGATGTCAGGTGATGAACCAGCAGTCGCGCCTCAAGGGCGAGGCCGGACGAAAAATAGAGCGAGTAATAGTCTCGATCGTTATCCGGCGCCATCTCCACGGAGGGCAGCACGCAAGCCACGTCGAGGCGCTCGCAAAAGCGATGGACCGGTTGCCATTCGACCGTGCCGGCACCCGATAGCAGCGCAAACACAGGTTGTCTGCCGGTAAAACTCTTCAAGCTGTGCTTCCCATTCCTGTGGCGCACCGTTCAGTTGCCATACGTGCAATTGCCAACGCATGCCCGGTGAATTGCGCGTCGCGGTGTAGGCGCGCAGTACCTCCAGCAGCGCCTCGCGCTGTGGGGGCGGCACATCAGGGGTGATCACCGTGCCCAGGTGCAGCGTTTCCCCGGCGATGCCCGGAACCGTTTCGGATGAAAGCTGGCGCAGGTACGCCGACAATGCCGCAATCGCGCGGGCATCGAGCCTGTAGCGCGCCATCGGCGGCTGCAACGGCGCACCGTCGGGGTCGACGCCGTCGCGCAGCGCGCGCATCAGTTTACGTTCGTTATAAGCCGAGCGACCACGAAAACGCTCTACTGCGGAAACGGCGGAATGCGCACTGACCCTTGGCGCCGCCGGACGCAAAGACGCCCGGCGCAAACAGCACCGCACCGGCTACGGGCGGAACGAGGATTCTGCCTTCGATCGAGCCGTAGCCGCTGGGGCGGTGGCAGTTGACGCAGGCTGCCTCTGCACCTGCGACCGCAGAGGCTCCTTCGAAGCGGCTCGCCGTTAGTTGAGTACCATCGGGAAGGATACCGTCGACATAGATGCGGCGCCCAAGTTCGGCCAGACGGCCGGTATCCGCCGCCGCTGGCACTGCAATGGAAAGAAACAGGGCGGCGGCAACACCGAACAACGCGCTACGCAAAATGCCGGCCAGCTCGCAAAGGCGTGGGGCCGACATCTGCGCGTTAAGGATTAACGGTTATGGGCGCCTGGTTGCGCTGAGCATCCCTAATCTGTTGCCGCATGTTGCGCTGTGACGGGTTCGGCACTGCCTCTACTTGCCCTTGGACCGTATCTTCATCCTGAACCTGATCTTTCTCGGAATCGGTCTTCTGTTTCTCTTCGATATTGGCTTGCTGCGTACGATGCATCATTCGTTGCGAGGGTTGTGGCTGTGCCGATTCAGGCGAAGCGAACTCCTCCGTGTTTGCCACTTCCGCCGCGAAGCTCAAAGTACAACCTCCCTCAACCAATAAAGAAGCGAATGCAAGAAGAATGAACGCTAAGGATTTACGCATGTTTATGGACTCCCGTAAAAATTAGGTAGCGATGGCACGCATGCAGTGCGCAGTTTTGTCACAGCGTCTTTATATCGGCAAAGCCGTGGCGTAGGGAATTAGGGTTTGCTGGTAATTTGCACTACAGATTGTCGCGTAGTGGGGATGTTCCTGCTTGGCAGGAATTAAAAAAGGCCTGCATCGCTGCAAGCCTTTGGATTCCTTGGTGGGTCGTGCGGGGATCGAACCTGCGACAAACGGATACATGGTTGATTTAATTGGTTTTCGATCAGGTATTCTCCACTACATCTATAGCAGACAGTGCGCTTCCATTTATCTGGCGAGCTTACCGTTCATCGTTCATCGGTTTTACTTGTCATCAGTAGCTGATACAAACGAATGAGCATAGAAATGTGTCGTTAACGGCATTCACAAGTCCGCCTTTGGGGAAGTTGCCATGACCGCCTGGGATCGCACTGACAGGCGGCAGCGTGAAGGGGCGATAACCGGCCAAAGAGACATTCTGGAGCATATTTTCGATGAGCGACCAAAGCAAGCCTGCTTCACCTTCTCCGGAACCGATTCAGGTTGCGCATGCGCTTAAACCCGGCGACTCCATCATGGAGTACGTGATCGAACGCACTCTTGGCGGCGGCAGTTTCGGGATCACCTATCTGGCGCGCGACGAAAATCTGGATATGCCGGTGGCAGTTAAGGAATATTTGCCGAGCGATCTGGCGCTGCGCACCGCAGACAACGGCGTCCATGCGTTGGGGGATGCATTCAAGGAGCAGTTCCAGTGGGGACTGGAACGCTTCCTCGCGGAAGCGCGGGTGTTGGCCTCTTTCCGCCATCCCAATATTGTCCGTGTGTTGCGTTACTTTTTCGCCAACGGGACTGCCTACATCGTGATGGAGTACGAATCGGGCGAGTCTCTGAAGCATTGGTTCCCACGTCAGGGGATTTTGACCCAGGCGTCCCTGCTGAGACTGCTGTTTCCCCTGCTGGATAGCCTGGAGGTGATACACGCGGCAAACTTTCTGCATCGCGATATCAAGCCGGACAACATCTATGTTCGGGAAGACGGCACGCCGGTGCTGATCGATTTCGGTTCGGCGCGCAGCATCAATTCGGATCGTGATCCGACGAATATCGTCAGTCCGGGTTTTGCGCCTTTCGAGCAATATCACAGCAAAGGAAAACAGGGGCCGTGGACGGATCTATATTCGCTCGCCGCAGTGATGTACTGGCTTGTTTCCGGCGTAAAGCCTTTGGATTCTCTCTCTCGGCAGAAGCAGGACTCGATGATGCCGGCGATACAGAGCGACCATAAAGGACGGTTCGACGAGCCGCTGCTAGAGTCGATCGACTGGGCGCTCAGCCCGGAAGAAGCGCACCGTCCCCAGAACGTGGCTGAGCTTCGCCGTCATCTGCAAGCATCGCTGGGCGAGGAGCGCACTGCCCCACGCGCGCAACCTCTCGGATATCTCGGGGGGCTGCGCAACAAACGGGATCGGAGCCCTGAGCACCACGTTGCCAGATCGGGTAGTGTCATCGAAAGACATGGCGACAAAACGATGACGATGCCTTTGTATGCTGGCCGTGACAGGGCAAGTCCTTGGCGCGAGTTGGCAGGCAGGATAGCGAGGCGCGCAGGCCATGTCCGGATTAATGTGGCAAACCGGATCAAAGCGCGTATTCCCGATGCGATGATTTTTGTGAGCCGGATCAGGATCCGCATCCGCGATGCGATACGCGAGACCTATATCGCGTCCCAGGGAAATACTTATTGGTGGAAGCTCGTCCTGGCAACGATGGGGGCAGCTTGTGCCGGATGGGTTTTCGGGAGTGCGGCCTGGAGTGTCGGTTTGGGACTGTCCACCTCGATTCTAGGTGGGCTCAATCTCATCCGCATGATGCACAAATCTTTCACTGGGAATCTGCCCGAAGAAGATGCCGGCAAATCGAAGTTCGCCATCGCGATATGGTCCAGGCAAAACGTGCGGGCTATTTTGCTGGCCGTCTCGCCTTCGGTATTGATTGTGGCGCTCCTGTGGGCCGTGGTGCCGTTCGTTCAAACCATGGAACCAGTGGCGGTAGCGGAAACGACGCAATTATCCGACGACAATCCGAATGTCGCCGGAAGTGTGACCAAGCCGCCATCCCTGCGACACGATGCCGAAGCCCGTGCAAATCTGAAAAAAGCAAAAAAGATGTTGGAGGAAAAAAATTACGCGGATGCCATCAGATTATCCAAGGCAGTCTTAAAGAAATATCCCCGCAATAAATTGGCACGAGCGATTCTCAAAGAGGGAAGAGCAGGACAAAAGCACCAAGGCCTGTTTTGGTAACTTGTTCCAAGGTTGAACCAGGAAAATGCAAAAGGCCCCGCGAAAACGCGAGGCCTTTTTTGTGTTCCCTACGTGCTGGAAGATGGCGCATTTCGTATTCAGCTGTCTAGAGCCTCCAAGAAGCTGCCTATGGCCTATGTGAAGCTGTCCTCGCGTTATCTGTCCAGCGTCACCCCAAAGAGGCAGAAGCCCATCTGCGCGAGATTTTGAACGAGTTAGGCACGCTCGCAGATCCAGCCACGTTAGCCGCCTCGACCTATGTGCTGATTTTGTATCAAACGAGGACATGGAGTCTTGGGGACGTGAGGCATGGGTAACACGCGGCAAAAATATTGCCGCTTACGCGGTTGCCGAGAAGTTCACTGGCTGGACGGTTGGCCTAGGTGGTGATCATTGCCTGCCGCTTGTATAACAAGCTGCTGGAGATATTTGAGAGCGGTCGTACTGATCTACTCCCATTGTGGCAGGCCGCAGGGTGGCAGTCTGGCGAACCGATCTGGCGCGTAGAGTTTCAATTCAGGCGTGAAGTGCTGGCACAGCATAACCTGATCCGTCTCGATGATGTGCTGTCGAATCTGAACGGTTTATGGAGTTATGCCTCAACTGAATGGCTACGCCTGACCATACCCAACCCAGACGACCAGACGCGCTCTCGCTGGCCTATCCATCCTCTGTGGGGGTATCTATCCTCAATTGACTGGGAAACGGACGGAGGGCCGCTTTCAAGGTCATTCAAGGCCACACGATTGCCGGAGGACAAACGGATATTTTCACTGGGCGCGAGTTCAATCGCTTCCTACATGGCAAAGCATGGCCTTACGGACTATGGCGACGGCCTTGATCGCTTCCTGTTCGATCTCTATGGCTACCTGCAAACGAGCGGAGAGTTCATGGGGCTTTCCGCGGAAGATTTCTTGCTCGAAAAAGTCCGTCTGCGCGCCAAGGAGTTCAACACGATCCTGAACATAGATGAGGAAGAGGAAAAGCGCCAAGCGCTAGAGAGAGCAGCAGCGGCTTACCGCAAGGCTTCGAGCGGACTAAATCATGGAAGAAACTGTCCTGCCCCTGCCTGCGGTGCGTTGTCTGTCCAAGGAACAGGCTGCGGAATATCTGGGAATCGGCGTCACGCTTCTTAACCGAGCTGGACGTGCCGTTTCCTCAAGATGGGCCGCCGCTGTGTGTACGACAAAGTTGACTTGGATGAGTGGCTCAACGAGTATAAGCAGCGAGGGCGGGCCGGAAAGGAAACTATATGGCCCGTGAAACCGGAATCTACCGGAGGTCGGATTCTCGATACTGGTGGATTAGCTGCAACGCTCCCAAACGGCAAGAGAATACGCCAGAGTGCTGGGACTGAAGACCGGAATGAAGCAGAAGCCCTGTTAGCCAAGCTCACGTTGGAGGCATACAGGGAGCAACATTTCGGGATCAAGCCTGAACGCTCATGGCAAGAAGCTGTGGTGCGGTTCCTCGAAGTGAAGTCGCATCTGAAGGATGCCAAAAATTATCGCGGCCTAGTGTCGGCAGCTCCATGTTTACCTAGGTGACATGATGCTGAACCAGATCAACGGCGATGTTGTATGGCAGGTCATTCAGCGCGAGATGAAACGCGGCATCAAGGTTGCAACCGTCAATCGGCATCTGGCGGTGATGCGTGCGGTTCTGCGTATGGCTCGTGATGAGTGGCAATGGGTAGATTCCATTCCCAAGATTAGGCTTCTGTCCGGCGAAGTTGAACGTGATCGCTGGTTAACGCGAGAGGAAGCAGATCGGTTGTTGTCGTTCTGCCCTCCTCATCTGCAAGCGTTAGCCCGCTATGCGATGGCAACAGGTTGTCGGGCAAGCGAGATAACCGGATTGGAGTGGAACCGGGTGGATTTGGACAGGCGTACTGCTTGGCTGAACCACACCAAAAATGGCACGCCGCGAGGTGTCCCGTTAAACCATGATGCGGTAGTCGTGCTGGAAGAGCAGATTGGAAAGCACGAGCAATTCTGCTTCACTTATCACGGCGAGCCTATCAGCGGTGCAATCACCAACACCGCATGGCGCAACGCAGTTGAGAAAGCAGGATTGGGCGACCTTCGCTTCCATGATCTCAGGCACACTTGGGCATCATGGCATCGTCAGAACGGGAACATCGTGCGACGAGTTGAAAGAGCTGGGAGGTTGGAAAAGCCGCAGTATGGTAGACCGTTATGCCAAGTTTGCTACGGAACACTTGGCAGCAGCGGCAAGCCGCATCGAGTCTGATCGTGGAGGGAACGTGGTCACGTTGTCACGTTTTAGTCACGCTCAAAACAAAAGCGGCTTAAGGAGTCAACCTTAAGCCGCCTTGTTTTATTTGGTGGGTCGTGCGGGGATCGAACCTGCGACAAACGGATTAAGAGTCCGCTGCTCTACCAGCTGAGCTAACGACCCGGAAGAGGCGCGCATTTTAGGGGAGCGCCAAAAATTGTCAAGGAATTTGTGCCGAAAATCACGATAAGGCGTGACACTGCAACGCCCATGCGACGTGCTCGCGCACCAATACGGATGGGTGTTGCGCGTGCGTCTGCAATGCCGTCACCACTTCCGGCGTGGTGGGCGCATTGCCCAACGCCACGGCGATGTTGCGCAGCCATTGTTCGTGGCCGATGCGATGGATGGCGCTGCCTGCCAGCCTGGTGTGGAAAGTCGCCTCGTCCCACGCGAACAGTTCGCTGAGTGACGCATCGTCCAAACCGTTGCGCACGGCGAAATCCGGCTCGACGGTCTTGTGCGCGAAACGGTTCCACGGGCAGACCAGTTGGCAATCGTCGCAGCCGTAGATGCGGTTGCCGATGAGCGGGCGCAGCTCGATGGGGATGCTGCCCTTGAGTTCGATGGTGAGGTAGGAGATGCAGCGCCGCGCGTCCAGTTGGTACGGCGCGGTGATGGCCTGCGTGGGGCAGATGGCGATGCAGGCGTGGCAGGTGCCGCAGTGGTTGTCTTGCGGCGCATCCACCGGCAACGGCAGGTCGATGTATATCTCGCCCAGAAAGAACCATGAGCCCTGCTCGCGCGACAGCAGCAGCGTGTGCTTGCCGCGCCAGCCCAGATGCGCCTTCTGCGCCAGCTCCACTTCCAGCACGGGCGCGCTGTCGGTGAACACGCGGCACTGGCAGTCGACTTCATCGCGTATCTGCTGCGCCAGTTTCTCCAGCCGGTTGCGCAGCACCTTGTGGTAGTCGCGCCCCAGGGCGTAGCGCGAAATGAAGGCGCGGCTGCCGTCTGCCAGCACCTCGTGCGTGTCTTTGGCATGCTCCGGGTAGTAGTTCATGCGCACCGAGATGACGCGCAGGGTGCCCGGCACCAGCTCCGCCGGACGCGCGCGTTTGGCACCATGTTTTGCCATATAATCCATCGCGCCGTGATGGCCGTCCGCGAGCCATTGCATCAGATGAGCTTCGGCTGTATCGAGGCGCGTGTCGCTGATGCCCACCGCCTGAAAACCGAGCGCGTTGCCCCACGCCTTGATGCTCAAGGCGAGTGAGTCGTAATCCATTTGAGGTGTCCCGTTTTGCATGAACCGAATCATAGCCGAATAGCCTTGCCCGATGAGGCAGCGACCGCAGCCTTTGCGGTGCGACTCGCACGCACCTTGCGGCCGGGGCTGGTGATCTATCTGCGCGGCAATCTGGGTGCGGGCAAGACGACATTGGTGCGCTGCGCTGCTGCAGGCGCTGGGCTTTGCTGGGCGCGTAAAAAGCCCGACCTACACTTTGGTTGAGCGCTACGAAGCAGGCGGGTTACACTTGCGCCACTTCGATCTGTATCGCTTCCGCGATGCCGAAGAATGGGAGAGGTTCCGGATTTCGCGATGAGTTCGACGGACACAATGTTTGTCTGGTGGAGTGGCCGGAACAGGCTACGGGACTGCTGCCCCCTGCGGATGTCAGCCTCACGTTCGAGATACTGCAGGACGGACGCGAAGTCTTGCTCCACGCCTATACCGATGCAGGCCAGCAATGTTTGAACGCGCTACCCGCCTGATACTCATCGCATCGCTGCTGTGGCTGCCCTCCGCCTACGCCGAGATCGCCATCAGCTCGGCGCGTATCTGGCCGGCGCAGGATTACACGCGCCTCACGCTGGAATCGAAACAGCCCATCCGCTACAACCTGTTCACCATCAAGAATCCGGAACGTCTGGTGATCGATCTTGAAGAGGTCGAGATCAACGCGGCGTTGAACGAACTGGTCGGCAAGATCGGCAACAACGATCCCTACATCAAGAGCGTGCGCATCGGTCGCTTCAAACCCGGCGTGGTGCGTCTGGTGCTCGACCTCAAGGCCGAGGTCAAACCGCAGTTGTTCAACCTGAAGCCGGTCGGCGAATACGGCCATCGGCTGGTGCTGGACGTGTATCCGCTGGTTGCCGTCGATCCGCTGATGGCGCTGGCACAGCAAGGCGAGACCAAGCTCGCGCCAAGTGAACCTGTGGCTGCCCAGAGCGTCGCCGAAGAGCCCGCTTTCGAACTCAAACCGAGCGTTGAATTACCTGTCGCGCCCATCGCCAAACCCATGCCGCTGGCGCGCAGCCGAACTTAGCAACCGCGTGTTGCTCGTCGCCGTGGATGCCGGGCACGGCGGCGAAGACCCCGGCGCACACGGTCGTCGCGGCACGCATGGAAAAAGATGTGACGCTGGCCATCGCGCGCAGGCTGAAAGCACAGATCGACGACATACCTGGCATGCGCGCCATCCTCATCCGCGACGGCGACTACTTCATCCCGCTGGGCGGGCGTGTGGAAAAAGCGCGCAAGGCGCATGCCGACCTGTTCGTCTCCATCCATGCCGATGCCTTCGTCAAATCGCATGCACGCGGTTCGTCGGTGTTCGCGTTGTCCGAACACGGCGCGACCAGTGCCAGCGCGCGCTGGCTGGCGAAAAAGGAAAACGAGGCAGACCTGATCGGCGGCGTGAACCTCGCGGTGAAAGACCCCTACCTCGCGCGCACCCTGCTCGACCTGTCGCAGACCGCCACCATCAACGACAGCCTGAAGCTGGCCAAACATGTGCTGAGGGAACTGGGCGGCATCAACACACTACATCGCGGCCATGTCGAGCAGGCGGGTTTCGCCGTACTGAAATCGCCGGATACGCCGTCGATACTGGTCGAGACCGCCTTCATCAGCAACCCGAGCGAAGAGCAACGGCTGAAGGATGATGCCTATCAGGAGAAGATGGCGCACGCCGTGCTGGGCGGCATCAAGCGCTACTTCGCGCAGAACCCGGCATTGTCGAAACCCAGTTTGGCGCAGACCGAGTAGGCGCACTGCGACAATATGTCGCACCGCTGACATTTTTCTGCGCACTACAATCCTGCCTCCACTTCAAGGGAGAATAAAAATAATGCGCCACCATCATCTGCGTCTCAGCGCCGTCTGCTTCGGCATCCTGTCTGCATCCGGCGCTTATGCCAGTTGCGGCAGCGGTGCCTGTGCCGTGAACACCAACTGGGATGAACACAGCACCAGCCAGCCGGGATTGAGTCTGGATCTGCGCCAGAGCTTCGCCCGCGCCGACCAGTTGCGCTCCGGCAGCAACAAGATCGCAGCCGATACGACCTTTGCCGGCGAAGTCGAGAACCTGCGCACCATCACCAGGATCACCACGCTGACAGCCGACTACACTCTCGACCAAAATTTCGGCATCACAGCTCAGCTGCCCTATGTGTCGCGCGACCACAACCACAACCTCGGCCCCTACGTCGGCAACGTTTCCGCAGGCGTAGAAAGCTTCAATGCGAAAGCACTGGGCGACATCAAGCTGGTCGGGCGTTACCGCACGACAATGAACGAAGAAAATCATTCCAGCATCGGGATCAAATTCGGTTTGAAACTAGCCAGCGGGACGCAAAGACTTTACCCTGAACACGGGCGTCGTCCCCAACGAAGTCACGCTGCAGCCGGGCAACGGCAGCACCGACCTGATCCTGGGCGCGTTCTGGAATCAGGCCACACCGGGCAAGGCGTTGAGCTGGTTCGCACAAGGCTACGCTGCAAAGCTCGATCAAGCACGATGTGGCATACCGTCCCGGCAACCAGATCAACCTGGATGGCGGCTTGCGCTACGACTTCGGCAGCGGCCTGAACGGCTTGCTGCAATTGAACGCACAATGGAACGCGACTCGACGTCTGGCGGCAATGCCGCGCTAACGGCGGTCATGGCGATGCCAGCAGCGGCGGCAAAGATCGTTTCGCTCACACCGGGCTTGAGTTATGCAGTCACGCCCAGAAGCAATGTGTATGCACTGCTGCAATTGCCACTCTACCAATCGGTCAACGGCGAACAACTCACCGCCAGCAAGTCGCTGACCGTCGGCATCAATCACCGCTTCTAAGGGAAGTAACTCATAGCAAAGGGCGATCTGCGGATCGCCCTTTTTGTTTCAGGCGGGGAACACCCCAGTGGAAAGATAGCGGTCGCCGCGGTCGCACACGATGAACACGATGGTGGCGTTCTGCACTTGTTGCGAGATGCGCAGCGCCACGCTCAGCGCGCCGCCGGAAGAGATGCCGCAGAAGATGCCCTCCTCGCGCGCCAGACGACGCGTCATCTCTTCCGCGTCCTGTTGGCCGACATACTCGATGCGATCCACGTTCTGCGGGTTGTATATCTTCGGCAGATAAGCCTCGGGCCATTTGCGGATACCGGGAATCTGCGCGCCCTCTTCCGGCTGCGCGCCGATGACCTGGATGGCGGGGTTCTTTTCCTTGAAGAAACGCGAGCAGCCCATGATGGTGCCGGTGGTGCCCATGCTGCTGACGAAGTGCGTGATCTTGCCCTGCGTGTCGCGCCAGATCTCGGGCGCGGTGCCTTCGTAATGCGCCAGCGGATTATCGGGATTGGCGAACTGGTCGAGGATGATGCCGCGTCCTGCGTCGCGCAGCTTCTCCGCCGTGTCGCGCGCCAGTTCCATGCTGCCTTCTTTCGGCGTGAGCACCAGTTCCGCACCGAACGCACGCATGGTCTGGCGCCGCTCCACGCTCTGGTTCTCCGGCATCACCAGGATCATCTGGTAGCCGCGCATCGCTGCCGCCATCGCCAGCGCGATGCCGGTGTTGCCGCTGGTCGCTTCGATCAGTGTGTCGCCCGGCTTGATGTCGCCGCGCTCCTCGGCATGGCGTGATCATCGACAGCGCGGGCCTGTCCTTCACCGAACCGGCCGGGTTGTTGCCTTCCAGTTTCGCGAGAATGACATTGGAGGTGTCGCCGGGGATGCGTTTGAGTCTGACCAGCGGCGTGTTGCCGACATAGTCGTCTAGCGTCTTGTACATGTGCAGTTCCACAAAAGGAAAACGCCAGCATGATAAATGCTGGCGTTCCCTTTTGCACTGCTTGCTTTAGATCGCGATGCCCGATGCGTCGAACAAGCCCTCGAACAGGACAGAGCTGAGGTAGCGTTCGCCGGAATCCGGCAGCACCACGACGATGGTCTTGCCCGCGTTCTCGGCCTTCTGTGCCAAGCGCACCGCGACTGCCACCGCCGCACCGCTGGAGATGCCGGAGATGATGCCTTCCTCGCGCGCCAGACGACGGGCGTACAGCACCGCATCTTCGTTGCTCACTTGCTCGATGTCGTCCACCAGCGACAAATCCAGCGCGCCGGGCACGAAGCCTGCACCGATGCCCTGGATCTTGTGCGGCCCGGGTTTGAGTTCTTCGCCATTGCGCTTCTGCGTCAGCACCGGGCTGGCGGAAGGTTCCACCGCAACCGAGCGTATCGCCTTGCCCTTGGTCTTCTTGATGTAGCGCGACACGCCGGTGATGGTGCCGCCGGTGCCCACGCCGGACACGAAGATGTCGATCTTGCCGTCGGTGTCGTTCCAGATTTCCGGGCCGGTGGTTGCTTCGTGGATGGCCGGATTGGCGGGATTCTCGAACTGTTGCAGCAGCACGTATTTGGCATCGGAGGCGGCGATCTCCTTGGCCTTGGCGATGGCGCCGCTCATGCCCTTCGCACCTTCGGTCAGCACCAGTTTGGCACCATAGGCGACCAGCAGTTTGCGCCGCTCGATGCTCATGGTCTCGGGCATGGTCAGCGTGAGCGGGATGCCGCGCGCAGCAGCGACGAAGGCCAGCGCGATGCCGGTGTTGCCGCTGGTAGGTTCGACCAGTTCCTTGCCCGGCCCCAGCAGGCCGCGCTTCTCGGCATCGTCGATCATGGCCACGCCGATACGATCCTTCACCGAGTAGGCCGGATTGCGCCCTTCGATCTTGGCCAGGATGGTCGCCTTGGCACCGTCGCCGACGCGGTTCAGTTTGATCAGCGGCGTGTGACCGATGGACAGCGAGTTATCTGTAAACTGGTTCGACATGATTCTCTCCTTCAAGTGGATTCGTGATGGCGGCAGTTTATCGAAGGACTGGCCGGCGACGAACTAACCACTTGTCATAAGCAATGAACAAAAAGATATAACACTCCGGCAAAATAAAAAACCCGCCGGAGACATCGCGGCGGGTTTCATGTATCGACTGCAACTTATTTTCTTGCGGCATCCGGCTTTTCAGCCTTCTTTTCTTCCTTGGTCTTCGCTGGTTTACCGGCGTCTTTCTTGGCTGCCTTGGCTTCTTTTTCGGCTTTCTTGGCTGCCTTCTTTTCTGCCTTGGTCATTTTCTTCTTGTCGGCCTTCTCTTCTTTCTTGTCAGACGCAGTAGCACCGCCCACGGTCACATCTTTCTTCAGCTTCTTGACGCTCTTTTCGCCGAACCCTTTGACGTTCTTCAGGTCGCTCACGCTCTTGAACGGACCATTAGCCTGGCGATACTCGACGATGGCTTGCGCCTTTTTGGCACCGATACCCTTCACCGATTGCAACTCATCTACGGTGGCGGAATTCAAATCGACTGCAGCAAAAGCAAAACCGCTGAATGCGAAAAATGCGATCAAAACCAACAGAATCTTCTTCATGTTCATTCCCTTTCACAAAGTTAAGCGACTGGTGTCGCAAATTCACACTCTCTCCCCTGATTTACTGCTCCAGCAAATAATTCACATAGCGCGCGGTGCCCTGTTCCACCGTCAGCAATGGCGCAGCATAACCCACATCGCGCAAGGCTGTGATGTCGGCCTGCGTGTAGCTTTGATATTTTCCGCGCAGCGCATCCGGGAACGGAATGTAGCGAACGAGTTGCTGCTGATGCATCTGCTCCAGCGTCAGCGCGCTCTCGCCCTTGGCGGCGCGCAGGGTGTTGATGGTCGCCACCGCCACGTCGTTGAAGCTTTGCGCCTTGCCGGTGCCGAGATTGAAGATGCCGGACTTGCCCGGATGGTCGAGGAAGTACATGTTGATCTTGACCACGTCTTCCACCGAAACGAAGTCGCGCAGCTGGCCGCCGTTGACATAACCGTCGCAACCCTCGAACAGCTTCACATAGCCGTCGGCGCGATACTGGTTGAAGAAGTGATAGGCCACCGAAGCCATGCGCCCCTTGTGCTGCTCGCGCTGTCCATACACGTTGAAGTAGCGGAAACCGGCGATCTGCGAAGTGCGGTGCGACCAGCGGCGGCGCACCACCTGGTCGAACAGGAATTTGGAATAGGCATAGACGTTGAGCGGCGATTCGAATTCGCGGCTCTCTTTGAACACACCGCCGCCGCCGTACACCGAGGCGGAAGAGGCATACAGCAAAGGCACTTCCTCGTTCTGGCAATGGTTCAGGATCTCCAGCGAGTAGCGGTAGTTGTTCTCCATCATGTAGCGCCCGTCGGTCTCCATGGTGTCGGAACAAGCGCCCTCATGCAGCACCGCCCTGAGGATGCCGTCGAAGTCGCCGCCTTGCAGACGCTCGATGAAGTCTTCCTTGTCCATGTAGTCGGCGACTTCGCAATCGGTGAGATTCTTGAACTTGTCGGCCTTCTTCAGGTTATCGACCGCGATGATGTTGTTCTCGCCGCGCTCGTTGAGCGCCTTGACGATGTTCGATCCGATGAAGCCAGCGGCTCCTGTCACAACGTAGTACATATCAGCTCCTCATATCCTCAAGTATCTCTTCGCGCGACACCACGGCGGTGCCCAGCTTGCCCACCACCACGCCCGCCGCGCGGTTGGCGATGCGCACGGCATCGGCCAGGTCCGCGCCGCTGGCCAGCATCACCGCCAGGGTGGCGATGACGGTATCGCCCGCACCGCTCACATCGTACACCTCGCGTGCATGAGTCGGCTCATGCAGCACGGCATGTTCGCGGAACAGGGTCATGCCCTCTTCGCTGCGCGTCACCAGCAACGCATCCAGTTTCAATTCGGCGCGCAGCTGTTGCGCCTTGGCGTTCAGCTCTGCCTCGTCTTTCCAGCCACCGGCCACATCGCGGAACTCGCTGCGGTTCGGTGTGAGCAGGGTCGCGCCCTGATAACGCGCGTAGTCGTCGCCCTTGGGATCGACCAGCACCGGTTTGCCCGCCGCGCGCGCCGATTTGATCATTTCGGCGATATGCGCCAGCCCGCCCTTGCCGTAGTCCGACAGGATCACCACATCGGCCAGCGGCAACTTGGCATGGAAATCTGCCAGTTTGGCTTGCAACACCTCATGGCTGGGTGGCGTCTCGAAATCGATGCGCAGCAATTGCTGATGGCGCGCGATGGCGCGCAGCTTGACGATGGTGGAGATGCTGTCATCACGGTGCAGCATAGCCTCCACGCCGCCCTGCTCGGTGAGCAAACGTTGCAGGCAATCGCCCGCCTCGTCCGCGCCGACCACCGACAGCAAGGTGCAATGCGCGCCCAATGAGGCGATGTTGCGCGCCACGTTGGCCGCGCCGCCAGGACGCTCTTCCACTTTGCTTACCTTCAACACCGGCACCGGTGCTTCCGGCGAGATGCGTGTCACGTCGCCGAACCAGTAGCGATCCAGCATCACATCGCCCACTACCAATATTCTTGCCTTGTCGAAAGATGGCAGCTTCATGCTGCACCTCCTATGTCTTGTGAAATTTCCTGCAATGCCAGCAACGGATCGGGCGCTTGCGTGATCGGGCGTCCGATGACCAGATAGCTGGAGCCGTTCTCCAGCGCCGCACGCGGCGTCATGATGCGCGACTG
Organism: uncultured beta proteobacterium; assembly: GCA_963721375.1. GTDB lineage: Bacteria > Pseudomonadota > Gammaproteobacteria > Burkholderiales > Gallionellaceae > Sideroxyarcus. The sequence continues at coordinate 174,948 of CAVRIW010000003.1, forward strand.
GTCGTTCGCTGCCGCATTCGCCGGGCGGATGCCGGGCGTGACCAGACAGAAACCCTTACCGCATTGCTGACGCAACGCGGGTGCTTCCTGTGCGGAACACACCACGCCATCCAGGCCGCTGTCGTGCGCCAGTTGCGCGAGACGGGCAACCATCTGTGCCGGGCTGTCATGGATACCGATGCCAAGCAGGTCTTCCTGCGCCATGCTGGTGAGCACGGTGACGGCGATCAGCTGCGGGCGGTGCGCCACATTCGCCAACGCTTCGCGCGCCGCGTCCAGCATGCGTTTGCCGCCCAGTGCATGCACGTTCACCATCCACACCCCCAACGCCGCTGCCGCCTTGCAGGCTTGCGCCGTGGTGTTGGGGATGTCGTGGAATTTCAGATCGAGGAACACCTCGAATCCGCGCTGCTGCAACTGCTCGACCAGTTGCGGCCCGGCGGCGGTGAACAGTTCCTTGCCCACTTTGAGGCGGCACAACGACGGCTCCAAGCGCTGCGCCAGGGCCAATGCGGGCGCTGCTTGCGGGTAATCGAGTGCGACGATGATCTTGGGATCGTTCATATGGTCAGCCCGTTCTCTTCACTGCGCTTCGGCGAATAGCTCTCCCAACTGTGGCAGGCCGGGCAATGCCAATAGAACTGGCGCGCCTTGAAGCCGCAGTGTTTGCAGCGGTACATCGCCAGGCCGCGCGTGCGATTGTGGATCAGGTTCTTTACCAACTCGATGTCGGCGCGGCGTTCGCTGACCGTCTCCAGCAACTGCGCTTCCAGCAATTTATCCAGACCGAGCAAAGTCGGGTTGCGTTTCAGTTCGTTGCGCACCAGCTTGTAGGCCGCTTCCGCTCCGTCGCGTTGCACCACGACACTGAACAGCACGTTCATCAGATCCAGCGAGGGATATTTTTGCAGATAAGCTTGCAGCAGCGTTACGCCAGCCGCCTCATCGCCGCCCTGGCGATAAGCCTGCAGCAGGCGCTCTGCCACCAGCGGCAGATATTGCGCATCCTGCTGTTCGACTTTTTTCCAGATTTCGATGGCACGCTGCGCATGTCCTGCCGCCAGTTCTATGTCGCCCAGCATGATGCTGGCGCGCACGCCTTGCGGATTGGTATTCAGCGCCTGTTCCAGATGCACCACGGCGGCCTCGGTCTGTTTGCGCACCAGTTCGCTCGCGGCCAACTCGCAGAAAAAGAACGCCGCCAGCTTGCCGTGCGATTCCCCGGTCAGCGCGGTGAGACGCTGGCTGATGTCGATGGCCTTGAGCCAGTCTTTTTCTTTTTGATAGATTTCCAGCAGGAATTCGAGTGCTGATTTTTCGTAAGACGTACCGTGCAGACCGTGAAAAGCCGACTCGGCTCTGTCCAGTATGCCCGCCTTCAGGTAATCCTGTGCCAACTCGAACAGCGCCTGCTGTTTCTTGTCTTCGTCCAGGTCGGCGCGCTCGACCAGATTAAGGTGCATACGAATGGCGCGATCCACTTCGCCGCGACGGCGGAACAGACTGCCCAAAGCGAAATGCAGCTCGATGGTTTGCGGGTCGACCTTGACCACCTCGATGAACGCCTCGATGGCCTGGTCTTGCTGTTCGTTGAGCAGGAAATTAAGCCCCTGAAAGTACGAGCGCGGCAAGGCGCTGGACTCGGTGAGCAACTCTTTGATGTCAATACGCGCCGCCAGCCACCCCATGCCAAAAAACAAAGGGAACACCAGCAGCATCCACGGTTCGAAATCCATTAGTGATTCATTCAGGAAGGTTGTATGGGGAAGCGCCGAGTTTGGTCGGCTTGATCCAGCTTGTTCTTCAATTGCAATTCACGTTTGACGGCAGCCAGTTCGCGGCGCTGGCGCAGCATCGCGCCCAACATCGCCAGGATGCCGATGCCGGCACCGATGGCAAAGAAACACAACAGCACGACCACCAGCGATGCGCTCCATTCGTAACCGAAGAAGTAGCGCAGTGTAACGGGCTGATCGTTCTTTACTGCAAAGCCCAGCAGGACAACAAACAGTGCCGCCCGCAACATCCAGATCAAGTATCGCATTGTCTTTATTTTGTTACCGAATAGGGCTGCAAAGATAGCATGAACAGACAAAAAATTGGCGGCACATCTTGCGATGGCCGCCAATTTATCTACTGCTTAACTGCTTCAGGATTGCGGACAGTCAACCCGCTCGCGCAGCTCTTTGCCTGCTTTGAAGTGCGGCACATACTTGGCTGGCACTTGAACCTTGTCGCCGGATTTGGGGTTGCGCCCCAAACGCGGCGGACGATAGTTCAACGCAAAGCTGCCGAAGCCACGGATCTCGATACGCCCGCCGCGCGACAAGGTCGCCGACATGCTGTCCAAGATCACCTTGACCGCCAGCTCCGCGTCTTTGCCCAACAGCTGCGTGTGACGCTCTGCAAGTCTGGCAATAAGATCAGAACGAGTCATGATGCCCACTCCCCTTATTGCGCATCAGCCTTGCTGGAATCCATCTTGGCCTTGAGCAATGCGCCCAGGTTGGTGGTGCCGGCGATACTGGTGTTCTCCGATGCGAACTTCTGCATCGCAGCTGCCGTATCCGCCTTATCCAACGCCTTGATGGACAGGTTGATGCCACGGTTCTTGCGGTCCACGTTGATGATGACGGCCTTGACGGTGTCGCCTTCTTTCAGGTGGTTGCGGATGTCTTCCACGCGGTCGGCGGAAACTTCGGAGGCCTTCAGATAGGCTTCCACATCGCCTTCCAATGCGATCACAGCACCCTTGGCATCCAGCGACTTCACTGTACCGGTGACGATGGCACCCTTGTCATGTCCGGTAACGTAGCCACCGAAAGGATCACCTTCCAGTTGCTTCACGCCCAGAGAGATGCGCTCGCGCTCGACGTCGATAGCCAGAACGGTTGCTTCCAGTTCGTCGCCCTTCTTGTAGTTGCGCACGGCCTCTTCGCCGGGGACCGACCAGGAGAGATCGGACAGGTGAACCAGACCGTCGATGCCGCCATCCAGACCGATGAACACGCCGAAGTCGGTGATGGACTTGATCGCGCCCTTAACTTTGTCGCCCTTCTGATGGTTAGCCGCGAAGTCGTCCCAAGGATTGGACTTGCACTGCTTCATACCCAGAGAGATACGGCGGCGTTGCTCGTCGATCTCGAGGATCATCACTTCTACTTCGTCGCCCAGAGAAACCACCTTGGACGGATGCACGTTCTTGTTTGTCCAATCCATTTCGGACACGTGTACCAGACCTTCGATACCTTGCTCGATCTCCACGAACGAACCGTAGTCGGTCAGGTTAGTCACCTTACCGAACAGACGTGTGCCTTGCGGGTAACGACGTGCCAAACCATTCCAAGGATCGTCGCCCATTTGCTTGATGCCCAAGGAAACACGGTTCTTCTCTTGGTCGAACTTGAGGATCTTGGCTTCGACTTCGTCGCCGACTGTCAACACTTCGGACGGATGCTTCACACGACGCCATGCCAAGTCGGTGATGTGCAACAGACCGTCGATACCGCCCAAGTCAACGAACGCACCGTAGTCGGTGATGTTCTTGACGATACCCTTGACGATCGCGCCTTCTTTCAGGTTTTCCAGCAGAGATTCGCGGTCAGCACCTTGCGTCGCTTCCAGCACAGCGCGGCGGGACACCACCACGTTGTTGCGCTTGCGATCCAGCTTGATGACCTTCAGCTCCATGGTCTTGTTTTCGTACGGAGTGGTGTCCTTGACCGGGCGGGTATCCACCAGCGAACCGGGCAGGAAGGCACGGATGCCGTTCACCATGGCAGTCAGACCGCCCTTGACCTTGCCGCTGACGTAACCTTCAACGATACGGCCTTCTTCCATCGCTTGTTCCAGATCGATCCAGGCAGCCAAACGCTTGGCCTTCTCACGCGACAAGCGCGTTTCGCCGTAGCCGTTTTCCAGCGACTCGATGGCGACGGTGACGAAATCACCGGCCTTTACTTCGATTGCGCCCGATGCGTCTTTGAATTCTTCAACGGGAATAAAACTTTCGGACTTCAGTCCGGCATTTACCACCACAACGTTCTGCTCAACGCGAACGACTTGTGCGGTGATCAATTCACCTGCGCGCATTTCTTTACGCGTCAAACTCTCTTCAAACAGGGAGGCAAAACTTTCCATATCAACAACTTCGGTCATTTGATTTACTTTCAAGGCAATCCCGGGTGAGCGGGGGTTAGTTATAAAACCCAAACAGAAAGGCTTCTATTTGGACTCCAACGCACGATAACGATCTAGCACTTCCTGCACCGCCTGCTCGATGTTCAGAGGAGTCGTGTCCAGCAAGCTCGCACCTTGCGCCTGTTGCAGGGGAGCCACGCTACGTTGAGTATCCCGCTCGTCGCGTGCCTGTATATCCTGCAAAAGGGCGGCGATATTAGCACCTATCCCTTTCTCTTTCAACTGCTTATAACGACGCTCGGCCCTAGCCTCGGCGCTGGCGGTCAGGAATATCTTCAACACCGAATCCGGAAACACCACCGAAGCCATATCGCGCCCGTCGGACACCAGCCCCGGCGCCTGGCGGAAAGCGCGCTGCTTGTCCATCAAGGCCGCACGCACCTTGGGCAAGGCCGCGATTTTGGAGGCAGCAGAGCCCGCCTCCTCGGTGCGCAGCTCGTCGCCCACCAACGCGCCATCCAGCCAGATGTCCGCACCCTCAAAACGAATATCGACCTGCCCTGCCAGTTCCGCCAATCGGTCTTCCGCCTCCAGCGCGATTCCGCGCCGCTGCGCTGCCAGCCCCAGCAAACGGTATAGCGCGCCGCTATCGAGATAATGCATACCCAGCGCCGTCGCCACGCGCTGAGCCACCGTGCCTTTGCCGGAAGCGGAGGGGCCGTCGATGGCGATGACAGGAACGGCTTGGGTGACTTGCTTAAACATATTGAAATAGTCCGGGAAAGTTTTTGCCACGCACTTTGGATCGTTGATACGGATACCCACACCACCGAACGCGGCCAGCGAGAAACACATCGCCATACGGTGATCGTCGTAGGTGTTTATGCCTTCGGCAGGATTAAGGATCGAGGATCGAGAAACTGGAGGAGTGATGCGTATGTAATCCGCGCCCTCTTCCACCGTCGCGCCCACCTTGCGCAGCTCGGTCGCCATGGCCGCGATGCGGTCGGTCTCTTTCACGCGCCAGCTGGCGATGTTGCGCAGCGTAGTCGTACCGTCAGCGAACAGTGCGACTACTGCTAGCGTCATCGCGGCGTCGGGAATATGGTTGCAGTCGAGGTCGATGGCCTTGAGTTTGCCACTGGCAGGCTGGCTCGCCACAATCGCATTGTTATGCCACTGAATTTGGGCACCCATTTTCTCCAGCTCGTAGGCAAATCGCACATCGCCCTGCACGCTATCTTTATTAATCCCTACCACACGCACTGGGCCTCTACCGATGGCCCCGGCTGCGAGGAAATACGAGGCGGATGACGCATCACCCTCCACATATACTTCCGTGGAAACGGGGGGTATATAACGACTACCAGCCATCACTCCATAATGATTCCAGTCATTATTATTTCTCGCCACTGACACACCAAAACGCCACATCATTGCAGCGTAATTTCAATATAAGGCTTGGAGATCAATTCGCCGACCACCTCGACCTTCACCGAGCGGTTCAGCAACGGCAACGCCATCAGCAAACCGGTCAGGAACTGGCTGGACACATCGCCGCGCACCTGCACCGTATCGCCCGCCAGCTTGGCCGGAGAAATCTGCAACGGCGGAAAACCTTCATTGCCCAGATAGCGGATGTCCGCCCCAAGCTGGCGCAACGCATCCACCAGATCGCCAATAGGACGCTCGTGCATGCGCGGCACACCGGACAATTCATAGCTGCCACCAGACAATGCCAGCGCCGCCGTCAACGGACGGAACGCCGTGCCCGCATTGCCAAGGAACAGCTTGGCTTGCTTGTTGGGGAAATTGCCGCCGCAACCCGTGACGCGATAGGCGTTATCACCCAGCGATTCCACCTTCACACCCAAGGTGCGCAAGGCATCCAGCATGCGTTCGGTGTCGTCCGAGTGCAGCAGGTCGCGCACTGTCGTCGTGCCTTGTGCCAGCGCCGCCAGCAGCAACACGCGATTGGAGATGCTCTTGGAGCCGGGCAAGCGCACGGTACCGTGCGCAGACATCAATGGAGGTAGTTCGAGGAATTCGTGCTGAGACATGCGATAAATTAATTAAAGTTATTGTTGCGTCCAGGCGCTGCGCACTTCGCGCGCCAGGCTGAAAATCTCTTCCAGCTTGGCGGCGTCGTTGTTTTCCAGCGCCTGATGCAGGACGTAGAGTTCGGCGGCGTATTGCTGCAATTCGCGCATCAGTGCCTCGCGGTTGGCCATACAGATGTCGCGCCACATCTCGGGCGAACTGGCAGCAATGCGGGTGAAATCGCGAAAACCGCTGGCAGCAAAAGACAGCAACTGATCGCGGTTGTCGCGTTGCGCCAGATCGTGCACCAGCGCGAACGACAGCAGATGCGGCAGATGGCTCACCGCGGCGAACACCTCGTCGTGCTGCTGCGCCGTCAGTTCGCTCACCACGGCACCGCACAGCTCCCATGCTTGCGCACGCTCGCCACGGATTCTTTCGAGTTTTCCGGCAACGGAGTGAGTACGACTTTCTTGCCTTGATACAGATCGGCTTGTGCCGCAGCAGCACCGCTCTTTTCCGCTCCTGCGATGGGATGTGCAGGAATGAACTGCCCAAGCTTGTCGCCCAGATTCGCACGCGCTGATGCCACCACGTCGCACTTGGTACTGCCACCGTCGGTGACCAACGTGTGCGCGCCGAGATGCGGCGCGATGCGTGTGAAAATTTCCGCCATCTGCGCCACGGGCGTAGCGAGCAAGACTAGGTCTGCATCGCGAACTTCACTCGCCACATCGTTGCCGATGCGGTCGAGGATGCCGAGTTGCCTGGCTTGCTCCAGCGTCGCAGCACTGCGTCCAAAACCAACCACCTCGCCGACCGCGTTGGCCTTGCGCAACGCCAACGCGAACGACCCGCCGATCAGCCCGACGCCAAAGATGACGACTTTACGAAAGGCGGGTTGCATGACTTAAAGCGTACGTCCGATCGCCTTGGCGATACCGTCCAGCGTGCCCATCAGCTTCTTCAACTCATCCGGGGTCAGCGCCTGATCGGCATCGCACCATGCGTCGCACGGACTGGGGTGCATCTCGACCAGCAGGCCGTCGGCACCGGCAGCGATGGCCGCTTGCGACAGCGCCGGTACCATCCATGCCTTGCCGCCTGCGTGCGAAGGATCGACGATCACCGGCAGATGGGTCTCTTTCTTCAGCACCGGGATGGCGGTCACGTCCAGCACGTTGCGGTAGGCGGTCTCGAAGGTGCGGATGCCGCGCTCGCAGAAGATGATGTTGTGGTTGCCGCCTGCCGCGATGTATTCCGCCGCCATCAGCCATTCGCTGATGGTCGCCGACATACCGCGCTTGAGGATGACAGGCTTGTTGGTGCGCCCGACTTCCTTGAGCAGGTCGAAGTTCTGCATGTTGCGTGTGCCGATCTGGATCACATCCACGTCGTATTCGAGGAAGGCATCCAACTGGCGCGCGTCCATCAGCTCGGTGACGATGGGGAGCTTGAACTTGTCCGCCGCCTTACGGAACATGTCCAACCCTTCCACGCCGTGGCCCTGGAAGGCATAGGGACTGGTACGCGGCTTGAACGCGCCGCCGCGCATCAGGCGGCAACCGGCCTCATGCACGAACTTCGCCGACAGGTCCATCTGTTCCTGTGTTTCCACCGAGCACGGGCCGGCGATGATCTGGATCTGCTTGCCGCCCAGCGGTACGCCGGCGATGTCGATGACGGTGTTCTCCTTGTGCGATTCGCGCGACACGATCTTGTATTGCTTGGCGATATGCATCGCCGATTCCACACCCGGCAACGGTGTGAACATCTCCTCGCTCAACTGTCGTTCGTCGCCGATGGCGCCGATCACGGTGCGCTCGATACCGCGCGAGATATTGGCCTTCAAACCTGCCGCTTCCAGCTTCCTGACCACTGCGCCGATCTGTTCGTCGGTGACTTCTCTTCCCATCACGATAATCATTTGTTTTCTCCGTTAGCTTGCTGACTGATACATTTTTCCAGTGCAGACAAAAATTTTGCATTCTCACTTTCCAGACCGATGCTCACGCGCAGCCAGTCCGGCATGTCGTAGTTGGCTATCGGGCGCACGATCACGCCCAGTTCGAGTAAGCGTCGGTACATCGCCGTGGCGCCGCCGATGCGGAACGCCACGAAGTTGCCGAACGACGGGATGTATTCCAGCCCCAGCTTGGTCAGGCCTTCGGTGATCTGCAGCATGCCGCGCCGGTTCAGCTCGAAGGTCTTCTTCACGAAGGACACATCGCGCAACGCTGCCACGGCCGCCGCCTGTGCCACGCTGTTCACATTGAACGGCTGGCGCACGCGATTCATCATGTCCGTTATCTGCTCGTGCGCCAGCGCATACCCCACGCGCAGCCCCGCCAGCCCGTAAGCCTTGGAGAAGGTGCGCGAGATGATGAGATTGGGGAATTCCTTCAGCCAGCTCACGCTGTCGTAGCGTTTGTCTTCCGGCAGGTATTCGTTGTACGCCTCGTCCAGCATCACCAGAATCTCGGGCGGCAGTCCGCGCATGAACGCCAACAATTCGTCCGCGCTCAGGAAGGTGCCGGTCGGATTATTGGGGTTGGCGATGAACACGATCTTCACCTTGTTGTCCTTGGCGGCCTTCAGCATCGCGGGCAGGTCGTGACCGTAACCCTTGGTCGCCGGCACGCTGATGCCGGTCGCACCCACCGCCTGTGTGGCCAGTGCATACACCGAGAAGGCATGATCCGAATACACCACCTTGTCGCCGGGCGTCAGGAAAGCACGCGCGGCCAGTTCCAGCAGATCGTTACTACCATTACCCAAAATCACATTGGCATGCGCCACACCATAGCGCTTCACCAATGCATCCTTCAGCTCGAAACCGTTGCCGTCGGGATACAGAGAGATGGTCTTGATCGCTTCCTGCATTGCGGCGACCGAGGCCGGACTCGCGCCCAGCGGGTTCTCGTTGGAGGCCAGCTTGATGATGCCGGTGATGCCCAGTTCGCGCTCCAGCTCGGAGATCGGCTTGCCCGGCTGATAAGGCGCAATCGAGCGAATGTAAGAGGGTGCTAAATCACAGTAATTCATTTGAAACTTTCTGAACGAAACTATTAGACGGCCACCGGGTAAGAACCCAGCACCTTGACGAAGGCGGCGATCTGCTTGAGTTGCACCAGTGCAGCGGCAACCTTGGCATCGGATTGATGGCCTTCGATATCGACGTAGAACACGTATTCCCACAGCCCGGTACGGCTTGGACGCGACTCCAGCTTGGTCATGGAGACACCGTTGCTCGCAAACGGGGTGAGCAGGTCGTGCATCGCGCCCGGACGGTTCGCGGCGGACATCGCCAGCGAAGTCTTGTCGCGGCCGGACGGCGCCACATCCTGTTTGCCGATGACCAGGAAGCGCGTGGTGTTGCGCGCATCATCCTCGATGTTCGGGGCCAGCACTTTCAGCTTGAAATGTTCCGCCGCCTGCGCACCGGCGATCGCCGCCGCAAACGATTCTTCCGCTGCCAGACGCGCCGCGTCGGCATTGCTGGAGGCAGTGATGCGTTCGGCATGCGGCAGATGCGCATTCAACCAGCCCTGGCATTGCCCGAACGATTGCGGATGCGAATAGACCTTGCGAATAAGCGACAGGTCGTTCTCGTTCGACATCAGGCACTGATGCACCTGCAACATCACCTCGCCGCAGATCTTGAGATTGCTGTTCAGCAGCAGATCGAGCGTACGCCCCACTGCGCCCTCGGTGGAATTCTCCACCGGCACCAGACCGTAGTTCGCCGCCCCGCTCTCCACCGCAGTGAACACACCGTCGATGGAATCTGCGGGCAATCCCTCGCACGCCTGACCGAAACGCTGGAACACCGCCGCTTCGCTGAACGTGCCGTGCGGCCCCAGATAGGCCACGCGCAGCGGCGCTTCCAGCGCGCGGCATTGCGACATGACCTCGGTGAACAAAGCTGTCACGCCCTGATTGGACAACGGGCCGCTGTTCGCCTGCGCCATGCGTTGCAGCACTTGTGCCTCGCGCTCGGGACGCAGCACCGCACCGTTTCCTTTGACGTGGCCGATCTGTTGCGCCAGTGACGCGCGCTGGTTGAACAGATTGAGCAGCTCGTCGTCAATGAGGTCGATCTGCTCGCGGTATTTCTTCAACTTATCGCTCATTCGTCCGCCTCCAGCGGCAACGCGCGCACCATCAGCACGCCGGGAATGGCGGCGATCTGCGCGATCAATGCATCAGTCAGCGCGGTGTTGATATCGGCCAGGGTGTAAGCCATTTCGCCGCGCGACTTGTTGGTCATGTTATGAATATTGATGCCCGCTGCCGCCAGCGCAGTGGAAATCTGTCCCAGCATATTGGGCACGTTGGCATTGGCGACCGCCAGGCGGAACGCCGATTCGCGCGGCATGGTGAGGTTGGGGAAATTCACCGTATTGACCACGTTGCCGTGCTCCAGATAATCGCGCAATTGCTCCACCACCATCACTGCGCAATTCTCTTCCGCCTCCTGCGTGGAAGCACCCAGATGCGGCAGCGCAACCACGCCGGGATGGCCCTGTGTCTTGTGCGTGGGGAAGTCACATACATAGCAGCGCAGGTGTTTGCTCGCCAGGCCGGCCAGCACCGCATCCTCATTGACGATGGCGTCGCGCGAGAAATTCAGCAGCACCGCCCCCGCCTTCATCGCTGCCACACGCTTGTCGTCGATCAGGTTGCGCGTCGCGTCCAGCAGCGGCACATGCAGCGTGACGAAATCGCTATGCCTGAGCAAGTCTTCCACGCTGTGCGCTTTCTTCACTTGCGCAGACAGACTCCATGCCGCATCCACGGTGATATTGGGGTCGTAACCGATCACCTGCATGCCGAGGCCGATGGCGGCATCGGCCACCAGACGACCGACCGCGCCCAAGCCGACGATGCCTACCGTGCGTCCGCGCAGCTCGGTGCCCGCATAGTGTTTCTTGCCGTCCTCGACCAGCCTGTGCAACGTCGCATCGTCGCCGTGCAGGCTCGCGGTGAAATGCAGCGCGGGCACGATGTTGCGCGATGCCAGCAGCATGCCGGTGATCACCAGCTCCTTCACCGCGTTGGCGTTCGCGCCCGGCGCATTGAACACCGGCACACCGCGTTCGCTCATCTTCTGCACCGGCACGTTGTTGGTCCCCGCCCCCGCGCGCGCGATGGCCAGCACGCTATGCGGGATATGCATCTCCAGCATGTTGTGCGAGCGCACCAGGATCGCATCCGGTTCCGCGATCTCGGAGCCGGTGACATAGCGCGCGGCAGGCAGGCGGTTCAAGCCTGCCTGCGCGATCTTGTTCAGGGTGAGGACCTGGAAAGCCTTAGCCATGCTGCCGGGCGAACTCGTTCATGAAATCGGCGAGTGCTTTGACACCCTCGAATGGCATGGCGTTGTAAATGGAAGCGCGCATGCCGCCCGCCAGCTTGTGGCCCTTGAGTTGCAGCATGCCGCGCGCTTCCGCCTGCTTGAGGAACTCGGCATCGGTTGCCGCATCTGCGGGTTTTGAACGGCACGTTCATGCGCGAGCGGTCCGCCTTGTTCACCGGACAGTTGTAGAAACCGTTGCTGGCATCGATGGCCGCATACAGCAGCTCGGCCTTGGCGATGTTGGCGCGTCTCCATCGCGCCGATGCCGCCGTTCTTCTTCAGCCACTGGAACACCAGCCCGGCCATGTAGATGGCGATAGGTGGGCGGTGTGTTGTACATGGAGTCGTTATCGGCGTGCGTCTTGTAGTCCAGCATGGTCGGCAAACCGGACGGCGCATGACCCAGCAGATCTTCGCGCACGATCACCAGCGTCAGGCCGGCCGGGCCGATGTTCTTTTGCGCACCGGCGTAGATCAGGCCGAACTTCCATACATCTACCGGACGCGACAGGATGTTGGACGACATGTCCGCCACCAGCGGCACCTCGCCGGTATTGGGAATCCAGTTGAACTCGACGCCGCCGATGGTCTCGTTCGGCGTGTAGTGCACGTAGGCCGCATCCTTATCCAGCTTCCAGCTATCGAACGCCGGCACATAAGTGCAGTTCTTGTCGGCGTTGTCCGCCACCACATTCACGTAGCTGAATTTCTTCGCCTCGTTGATGGCCTTCTTCGACCATTCGCCGGTGTTCACGTAGTCGGCGGAGAGTTTGCCGCGCAGCAGGTTCAGCGGGATCATCGAGAATTGCAGGTGCCCGCCGCCTTGCAGGAACAGCACCTTGTAGTTGGCGGGGATGCCCATCAACTCGCGCAGATCGGCTTCGGCCTGGGCATGGATGCCCATGTATTCCTTGCCGCGATGCGACATCTCCATCACCGACATGCCGCTGCCGTGCCAGTCGAGCAGTTCCGCCTGCGCCTGCTGCAACACTTCCTTCGGCAATACTGCCGGGCCTGCGCTGAAGTTGTAGATCGTCATGTCGTGCACTCCTTAGAGATTACTCAGATTCTTCTTCCGTTTCGGCGATGCGGCTCAAACCGGCCAGCTTCTCGCCCTTCTCCAGATTGATCAGCGTCACGCCCTGGGTGGCGCGGCTCATCTCGCGGATCTCGTTGACGCGGGTGCGGATCAGCACGCCGTTGGTGCCGATCAGCATGATCTCGTCTTCCGGCTGCACCAGCGTCGCCGCCACCACCTTGCCGTTACGTTCGGAGGTCTGGATCGCGATCATGCCCTGCGTGCCGCGTCCGTGGCGGGTGTATTCGGCGATCGGCGTGCGTTTGCCGTAAGCCGTTCTCGGTCGCAGTCAGCACGCTCTGCTGCTCGTTCTCGGCCACCAGCAGCGCGATCACTTTGCCGCCCTTGGCCAGGTTCATGCCGCGCACACCGCGCGTCACACGCCCCATCGAACGCACATCGTTCTCGTCGAAGCGCACTGCCTTGCCTTCGTCCGAGAACAGCATCACATCATGCTTGCCGTCGGTGAGCGCCACGCCGATGAGGAAATCGCCCTCGTCCAGATTGATGGCGATGATGCCGGCCTTGCGCGGATTGGCGAAGTCGGACAGCGGCGTCTTCTTCACGGTACCGTCGGTGGTGGCGAAGAACACGAACTGGTCGTCGGCGAATTGCTTGACCGGCAGGATGGCGTTGATCTTCTCGCCCGCCTCCAGCGGCAGCAGGTTGACGATGGGCTTGCCGCGGCTGATGCGCGTCCCTTGCGGCACGTCGTACACCTTGAGCCAATACACGCGACCGCGATTGGAGAAGCACAGGATGTAATCGTGGGTGTTGGCGATGAACAGGTTGTCGACGAAATCGTCTTCCTTGGTGGAGGCAGCTTGCTTGCCGCGTCCGCCGCGCTTCTGCGCGCGGTATTCGTCCAGCTTCTGCGCCTTCATGTAGCCGCCGTGCGACATGGTGACCACCACATCTTCCGGCGCGATCAGGTCTTCCATGCTCATGTCTTGCGTGTGGGTGATGATCTCGCTGCGGCGCTTGTCGCCGAACTGCGAGCGGATCGTCACCAGCTCGTCGCTGATGATCTGCGTCACGCGCGCCGGCTTCGCCAGGATGTCCAGCAGGTCGGTGATCTTGTCCATCACTTCGCGGTATTCGCCGACGATCTTGTCCTGTTCCAGCCCGGTCAGGCGTTGCAGACGCAGTTCCAGAATGGCCTGGGTTTGCGCATCGGACAGGAAGTAGCCACGCTCATTGCCCTTGCCCACCAAGCCGAACTCAGGAGCCAAACCATCCGGGACGCGACGCATCGCTGACGCGGCGAAAGCATGTCTTCCACCAGCGACGAGCGCCAGCAGCGCGCCATCAGTTCGCGTTTGGCATCGGCGGGAGTCGGCGCGGCTTTGATCAGCGCGATGATCTCGTCCACGTTGGACAGCGCGACCGCCAAGCCTTCCAGGATATGGCCGCGTTCACGTGCTTTGCGCAGTTCGAATATGGTGCGGCGCGTGACGACTTCACGGCGGTGGCGCAGGAACGCCTCGATGATTTGCTTGAGGTTGAGCAGCTTGGGCTGACCATCGACGATGGCCACCATGTTCATGCCGAAGCTGTCCTGCAACTGGGTTTGCTTGAACAGATGATTGAGCACGACTTCCGGCATCTCGCCGCGACGCAACTCGATCACCGCGCGCATGCCGGACTTGTCCGATTCGTCGCGAATCTCGGTGATGCCCTCGATCTTCTTCTCGCGCACCAACTCGCCGATCTTGACCAGCAGATTGGCCTTGTTCACCTGGTACGGCAGCTCGTCGATGATGATGGCCTGACGATCACCCTTGCCGATGTCCTCGAAGTGGGTACGTCCACGCATCACCACGCGACCGCGTCCGGTGCGGTAGCCTTCCTTCACACCGGCCAAGCCGTAGATGAAACCGGCGGTGGGGAAGTCGGGCGCGGGCACCAGCTCGATCAACTGTTCGATGTCCATCTCGGGATCGCGCAGCAAAGCCAGGCAGGCATCCACCACTTCGCTCATGTTGTGCGGCGGGATGTTGGTCGCCATGCCCACCGCGATGCCGGAAGAGCCGTTCACCAACAGATTTGGGAAGCGCGCCGGGAACACCAGCGGCTCGTTCTCCGAACCGTCGTAGTTCGGCCCGAAATCCACCGTCTCTTTATCCAGATCGGCCAGCAACTCATGCGCGATCTTCGCCATGCGGATCTCGGTATAACGCATCGCCGCCGCGTTATCGCCGTCCACCGAACCGAAGTTACCCTGACCGTCCACCAGCGTGTAGCGCAACGAAAAAGGCTGCGCCATACGCACGATGGTGTCGTACACCGCCGTGTCGCCGTGCGGGTGGTACTTACCGATCACATCGCCGACGATACGCGCCGATTTCTTGTAAGCCTTGTTCCAGTCGTTGGAAAGCTCGTGCATCGCGAACAGCGCGCGCCTGTGCACCGGCTTCAGACCGTCGCGCACATCCGGCAGCGCACGGCCCACAATCACACTCATCGCGTAGTCCAGATAGGACTTGCGCATCTCTTCTTCAAGGCTGACCGGCAGGGTTTCTTTGGCGAATTGTTGTTCCATGAGCGACCTATTAAATGAGCTGAAGTGGTACAAAATCGAAGTCCGCATTCTAGCACAGCCACTTACCGTGCCGACTACCCGCTCAGGTCAACCGGAATGACCGCGGGAATGGGCAGAAGCAAAGACGAGCAGCTTGGAGGAGCTTACTGCAGCAAGGTTTGATTCAGATACAGCAGGGTTACCGCATCGCTACTCATAAGAAACATACGATGCAAGGCCGCACAGTGCCTACGATGCGCCGTTTTTGTTCGCGATGGAACGGATGAATCTGCCGAGGTGGCGGTCCGTCTTGGTGGTGTGGTTGGCGAACCAGTCGAACAGGAACAGCTGCACCCGGAAGCCGAGATAAAGCGGGTCGTGTGTGCCGCTGGTGATTTCACCCTTCAAGCGGATGAACTTCTCGATGAGTTTCTGGTGCTCGCGCACATGGTCGCTCATCAGGGGATAAGCCACCTCGCGCATGATTCTCTCTTCGCTGCCGAAGTGGAACTGCACATAGCCCGCCAGAAATGTCAGTATGCCATCGACCCCTGAGGTATCTCCGCTGGCTATCATGGTGGCAAGTTGGTTTATGTTGGTGAGCAACTCGCGGTGCTGGTTGTCGATTTCATCAACACCTACCAGAAATTCCTTACGCCATTCGAGATGGACGCCGATTTCTCCGGTTCCGGCGTGATGTCCGGTTTTCAGAAAATCCCGGCATCGCTCCAGGTAAATCTGCGCGGGCCTGTCCTCTGGAACGTCGCACAGACAGGTCTCGAACAATGGGATGGCCCTATCCACGGCCTTCAGGTGATAGTAGGCCACCGCCTCCTCGAACCGGGTTCGTGTCGCCAGCTTGCCTGCCTGCGTTTGCGCGGAATCATTTTCGAAGACTTCATAGACGGATTGCGGCTGGGCTTTGCCCTTGACGCGTATCCGGTCAAGATAACGGATGCAGTATTTCGACTCATCGCCCAGCGCGTACAGGGTATGTTCGCTGATCAACAGCGGAGTCTGATAGACCTTGGTGATTTCTTCCAGGCGCGAGGCGAGGTTCACCGCATCGCTGATTACCGTGCCTTCCATGCGCTGCGTGCCGCCTACGGTGCCGAGCATGACGATGCCTGTATTAAGGCCGATGCCGATACGAACCGGCGGGTAACCGGCCCGTGCACGTCCCTCGTTGTAGGTCTGCAGCTGCGCCAGCATCGCGATCGCGCTATGCAAACCTTCGTCCGCACCCGACGGGAACAGCGCCATGATGGCATCGCCGATGTACTTGTCAATGATGCCGCCATGCCGGCTGATGACTGGCTCCATCTCACCCAGAAAGGAGTTGATAAAAGCGAACGTCTGCTGCGGCGACATGGATTCGGACAGGGAGGTGAAATCGCGGATGTCCGAAAACAAGATCGTCATGCTCTTCTCGGTCTGCTCGCCCAGCTCCAGGTCGAGTATGCTTTCCGCGTTCAGCAGCCGCAGCAGCTGATGAGGCACGAAGCGCCCGTAGGCATTCTCGGTCTGGCGCAGCAGATCGAGTGTGTATCGGTGCGCGGCGATCTCCTGCTCCAGCGCGGCCATCTTTCTTTTGAGCTCATCCCGAAACCACGGCAGCGAGGAGGGTTCGTGATCCGATTGTTCCATGATGACACTCCTGTATGACTGAAGCAGAACAGCTCATTTCGTCAGCGGGATGAGGCGGGCAGGCGGCAACTACTGAAGCCCCGCATTGCCCGTCCATTATGCAACAATTGAATCAGATTGGTTGCGCAGCCCTTTTTAATTGCCCGTGGTTTTGCTACATTCCACGCACTCCTTCACCCAATACGGTCAAACATCATGTCCAACGCCGACCCCATCGAACTGGAAAAATTCTCGCAACTCGCTCACAAGTGGTGGGATATGAACAGCGAGTTCAAGCCGCTGCACGAGATCAACCCGCTGCGCCTGGGTTATATCGACCGCATCGCGCAGCTTTCAGGCAAGACGGTGCTGGATGTGGGTTGCGGCGGCGGCATCCTGAGCGAGAGCATGGCGGGATCGGGCGCAAAGGTGACGGGTATCGACCTCGCCGACAAGTCGCTGCAAGTGGCCAGACTGCATCTGCTGGAAAGCGGCCAGCAGGTGGAATATCGCAAGGTGACAGTAGAGCAACTGGCTGCCGAGCGTCCCGCGCACTACGACGTGGTGACCTGCATGGAGATGCTGGAGCATGTGCCCGATCCCGCTGCCGTGGTCGCCGCCTGCGCCCGGCTGGTAAAGCCGGACGGGCATGTATTCTTCTCCACCATCAACCGCAATCCGAAGTCGTACCTGTTCGCCATCCTCGGCGCGGAATATGTACTCAATCTGCTGCCGCGCGGCACACATGATTTCGCCAAGTTCATCAAGCCTTCCGAACTGGCGCAACGGTGCCGCATTGCGGGACTGAACGTGACGGACGTGACCGGCATGAGCTACAACCCGCTGCACAAGACCTACTCCCTGGGACGCGACACCAGCGTCAATTACATGGTGGCGTGCCAACGTGATTGAAGCTGTCCTCCTCGATCTCGACGGCACGTTCGCCGATACCGCGCCCGATCTGGGCGCTGCGCTCAACCATGTATTGAGTCTGCGCGGCCTGCCTGCGCTGCCGCTGGAGACCATCCGTCTGCAGGCTTCGCACGGTTCGCCCGGTCTGCTCCATCTGGGGCTGGGCATCAAACCGGATGCGCCCGGCTACGATGAGGTTCGCGATGCCTTTTTGCAGCACTACGAGGCGCACATCTGCGACCGCACACGCCTGTTCCCCGGCATGGCGGCGTTGGTCGCCGAGCTCGATCAGCGCGACCTACCCTGGGGTATCGTGACCAACAAGCCGCAGCGCTATACCGTGCCGCTGATGGAAAAGCTCGGCTATGCCCTGCGCGCCGCCTGTCTGGTGAGCGGCGACACCTGCGCACAGGCCAAGCCGCACCCGATGCCGCTGTTGCATGCAGCCAAGCTGACGGGGGTCGCGCCGGAGAATTGCCTTTATTTGGGCGACGATCTGCGCGACATGGAAGCTGCACAGGCGGCAGGCATGACGGGCATCATCGCGGCTTATGGCTATATCGACCCCAGCGCCGACACTGGCACCTGGCCCTCCTCCGGCAGCGTGAATTCCCCCTTTGAACTGTTGAAGTATCTGGGGCAGCGCTAAACAATCCCCGCCGCTTCAACCATTCGCTTACATCCAAACCATCAGCTCTGCATGCGGGTACTTATTCAGTGCTGCCGCAGAATTGAGACATTGAGCATTTGTCTGTTAGAGTTGTAGATGAAGTGGCCAAGAAGAGGAAAACATCCCGAACCGGCCTGAGATTCACAGGGGGATAACAACAATGCTTACCCGAAAAATATTTCGCAGCGTCCGGCCATACATCTCCGCCTTTGCGGTGATTGTTGTAATCGGGATGCTGGTGTTTACCATCTATTTCACCGAACTCGGCCTGCAATGGGTCACGTTCCTGACGGGCATCCTGATCGCCTCGATACTTGCCATGGTCAGCCGCTCATCGCGCGCAGAGTGGATCATTACGCGCCGCACGACACAGGTAAAATCCCTGAAGGACAAGCTGGAACAGGAAACGCAGCTCCGCAACAGTGCCGTCACCAATTACCAGCAAGCCCTGTTCAAAGCTGCAACAGACCGAACAGGCCTTCGCGCGCCTGATCCCGCACCAATTGCTTACGCTTCTGGAAAGAGACAGCATCCTCGACGTCAAGCTGGGAGACCAGGTTGAACGCAAGCTGACCGTCATGTTCTCCGATATCCGCCACTTCACCACGCTATCCGAGAGCATGACCCCGCAGGAAAACTTCAACTTCCTCAATTCCTATCTCAAACAGATGGAACCGGTCATCGGCATGCATCGCGGCATCATCGACAAATATATGGGCGATGCCATCATGGCGCTGTTCACCCAGGGCGCCGACGATGCCGTAAGCGGCGCCATCCACATGATCGAAAAACTGGACGAATACAATAGCGGACGCACGCGTGCCGGCTATGCGCCGATCCAGATCGGTTTCGGACTCAACACCGGCATCGTCATGATAGGCACGGTCGGCGGGGCGAACCGCATGGAAAGCACCGTCATCGGTGATGCCGTCAACCTGACTTCCCGCATCGAAGAAGCCACCAAGACTTATCACACCCCGCTGTTGATCAGCCAGAACACCCTGTATGACCTTGCCAATCCGTCAAAATACGACATCCGTTTTCTGGATCGCATCCGCGTCAAGGGCAAAACGCAACCGCTTTCCATCTATGAGGTTTTCGACAATGACCCGGTCAAGCTGAGAGACGGCAAGCGTGCCACCAAGGACAAGTTTGAAGAAGCGATAGCCTACTATCACTTGAAAGAAATTCCGCGTGCGATGGAACTGCTTAACCAATGCCTCGAAATCACCCCCAAAGATGTCCCCGCCCGCATCTACCTGGCGCGCTGTGAAGAATATCTGGCCAGCGGGCAGCACTTCACCACGGGCGAACTGAACAATCATCTGGAATGGCGGGAAGAATTCCAGATCGGCATCGAAGAAATTGACGCAGTCGCACAAGCGATTGTTCGGCAAGGTCAATGAGTTCATCTCCGACCCTCGCCAATCGGGACTGCCAGTCGATACGTGAAACATTCGCCTACCTTGCCAGCCACTACATGGAAAGTGAGAGCGAAGAAGAAGAACTGATGCGGCGCTACGACTACCCCTTCCTCGACAGCCATTTGCAGGAGCATAAGCGCTTTATCGACAATTTCGTGGCACTCAAGGAAGAAGCCGATGAGGGAAAATGCGACCTGCCATACCTTTCATTCCGCACCCAGCTGCTGCTGTTCGATTGGTTCACCGGCCACATCGCCAAGACTGACCGGCACTTGGGACGCTACCTGCAAAACACGCAAATGAACGCCCCCGTACAGAATCTTCATGGCACGACCGCTCACTGAGTTGTTTGCTATACTCCGCAGTGCTAGTAGCAAACCGAACCGGGGGCGACCTGGCTTCGACGTGGGTTACAAAGCAGCGTAGGGCATACCGAGGACCCGCCACCTCGTAAATCAGCTGGAAAACCAATAGTCGCAAACGACGAAAAGTACGCTCTAGCCGCTTAACCGGTTAGACCTCACACCCTGCTGTCCATGGAGGGGCTCAAGGCCGTAAGGCCGAGATGAGTGAGGTCATTTACATGGAATCGTGTCGTGCAGGGTTACTTTGTACGAAGCTAAAACTAAGGTGACTCGTCCAGTAGCAGCCTGTCGGTTGGCGTCTGCCGGATAAAATTAAATAACCAGACTAAGTATGTAGAACTGCCTGTAGAGGGCTTGCGGACGCGGGTTCAATTCCCGCCGCCTCCACCAACACACTAAACGGTGCTCCCAAAGCATCGTTGCGGAAAAGCGATGGCTGCTCAAGACGTTCCAGAACACAAACTGAAACTGGCTGAAGTGCTGGACATGCTGGTCGCCGACAAGATGATCGGCAAAGCCGATGCCGATGCACTCATCGCTGAACGCCGTATCCATCGGAATGATGTGCATCCGCTGGCGGTCATCGGCGAGAAAAGCTGGAAATCGCAACTCTCCCCCCATCGCATCCTGACGCTGGATACGCTCACCGAATGGCTGGCAAAGAAAGTCGGCCTGGAATATTTCCATATCGACCCGCTGAAGGTCGATTTTTCCAATCTGACCGACCTGATGTCGATCGATTATGCGAACCGTTTTTCCATCATGCCGATTCGCATCGATGGCAACGAGCTGGTCGTGGCGACCGCCGAACCTTTCCTGCGCGATTGGGAGACCACGCTCAAACAGACTTCGCGCAAGAGCATCCGCCGCGTCGTTTCCTCGCCCACCGACATCAGCCGTTATCTGGTCGAGTTCTACAACCTGGCGCGCTCGGTGAAGAGCGCCACCAAAGCCTCCCCGGATTCTCCTAACCTCGCTTCGTTCGAGCAACTGGTCGAGCTGGGCAAGACCAATAAACAGTTCGATGCCAACGACCAGCACATCGTGCATATCGTGGATTGGCTGTGGCAGTACGCCTTCGACCAGCGCGCATCGGACATCCACATCGAGCCGCGCCGCGAATTCGGCATCGTGCGCTTCCGCATCGACGGCGTGCTGCATCAGGTGCATCAATTGCCGATGTCGGTGGTCACCGCGATGACCAGCCGCATCAAGCTGCTCGGACGCATGGACCTGATGGAGAAGCGCCGCCCGCAGGACGGGCGCGTCAAGACGCGCACCGAAGACGGGCAGGAGATCGAACTGCGGCTCTCCACGCTGCCCACCGCCTTCGGCGAAAAACTGGTGATGCGTATCTTCGACCCGGAAGTGCTGGTGCGCGACTTTTCCGAACTCGGTTTCTCCGATGATGACCGTGCGCGCTGGGAGCATGATGACCACCAAGCCCAACGGCATCATTCTCGTCACCGGCCCCACCGGCTCCGGCAAGACCACCACGCTGTATTCCACGCTCAAACATCTGGCGACGCCGGAGGTGAACGTATGCACGCTGGAAGACCCCATCGAAATGGTGGAGCCTTCGTTCAACCAGATGCAGATACAGCAGGGCATCGACCTTGAGCTTTCGCCGACGGCGTGCGCGCACTGATGCGGCAAGATCCGGACATCATCATGGTGGGCGAGATACGCGACCTGGAGACCGCCGACATGGCGATCCAGGCGGCCCTCACCGGCCACCTGGTGCTCTCCACATTGCACACCAACGACGCGCCTTCCGCCATCACGCGCTTGCTCGATCTCGGCGTGCCGTCCTATCTGCTGAATGCCACGCTGCTGGGCATCATGGCGCAGCGCCTGGTGCGCACCCTGTGCCCGCACTGCAAGCAGCCGCAAGCCATGCAGGAGAGCGATAACGAGCTGTGGGACAATCTGGTCGCACCGTGGAAAGCCGCACGCCCCACCCAATTGCAGCGTCCGCAAGGCTGCCTGGAATGCCGCATGACAGGCTACTCCGGGCGCATCGGCATCTACGAGATCCTGCTCATGTCGCCGGAGCTGCGCAAAATCATCACTGCCGAGACCAACATCGCCGCACTGCGCGACCAAGCCAGCCGCGAAGGCATGAAACCGCTGCGCATCTCCGGCGCACAGAAGATCGCCGCCGGACTCACCACTCTGGAAGAGGTGATGAAGACCTCCCCTCCCTCCGACTGATACCAATTTTTCACCAAGGAAGCCAACATGACTTTGAACTCACTCAATCAACATTTTGCCATCGCGGATCATCTCCAATTCATCGAAGTGGATGGCGGACTGGTGTTCGCAGAGATCAACAACGCACACGCCACTGCCAGCATCGCAATGCAAGGCGCGCACATCGCCACCTTTCAACCCAAGGGTGAAGAGCCGGTGATCTGGCTGTCCAAACTGCGCCAAGTTCGTTCCGGGCAAATCCATACGCGGCGGCGTGCCGATCTGCTGGCCATGGTTCGGCCCGCACGCGACGGACAGCAAACTGCCGGGGCACGGCTATGCGCG
Organism: uncultured beta proteobacterium; assembly: GCA_963721375.1. Classification (GTDB taxonomy): domain Bacteria; phylum Pseudomonadota; class Gammaproteobacteria; order Burkholderiales; family Gallionellaceae; genus Sideroxyarcus. The sequence goes on from CAVRIW010000003.1 coordinate 197,621, forward strand.
TACCGTCATGTGGGAAGTGCTGGAAACCAAAGCACTGGCGGACGGCTCGACCTTCCTGCGCTTCGGCCTCATCGAAAGCGACAGCCACCCGTGCGCAATGGCCGCATCCTTCCACCGTGCAACTGGAAGTCACCGTGGGCAAAGCCCTGCGCGTGGAACTCGTCACCACCAACACCGGCAATGCAGTCTTTCCAACTCGGCGAAGCACTGCACACCTACTTCCACATCAGCGATGTCGCGCAGATGACCATCCGTGGTCTGGAGAACTGCGAATATCTGGACAAGGTAAAAGACTTCGCCCGCTTCACGCAACAGGACGGCATCGTCATCGAGAGCGAAGTGGATCGCGTCTACGTCAACACGCCAGCCGACTGTATCATCGAGGACAAAGGCCTGAAGCGCGCCATCCGCATCGCCAAACAAGGCAGCCACTCCACCGTGGTGTGGAACCCGTGGACGGAGAAGGCCGACAAGATGGGCGACTTCGGCCAAGACGGACATCGCGGCATGGTGTGCGTGGAAAGCGGCAACGCACTGGAGAACGTCATCACCCTGGCAGCGGGCGAGACGCATCGCTTGGTGGCAATATATAGCGTGGAAAAGCTGTAACTGCCAGTCATTGATAGGACTACTAGCCATTCGACTAAGCCCGCAAGCGGGCAAGTCGCTGGTTATCCGGCGAAAGCCGGAATCCAGTGTTGTTAATCAACTGGGCACCGGCCTTCGCCGGTGCGACAAACAAAAAGAGCCGCAAAAGCGGCTCTTTTTGTTTGCGCGGGAACCAGACTTAGTTCGCGCGTCTCTTGAACTCGTTGGTGCGGGTGTCGATTTCGATCTTGTCGCCGATCTCGATGAACGCCGCTACGGGCAACTCAAAACCTGTGTTGAGTCTTGGCAGGCTTCATCACCTTGCCTGAAGTGTCGCCACGCACAGCTGGCTCGGTGTAGATCACTTCGCGCACGATGGTGTTGGGCAATTCGACCGAGATTGCCTTCTCGTTGTAGAACACCACTTCGCAAGGCATGCCGTCCTCGATGTAGTTCAGCGCATCGCCCATGCATTCTGCTTCGATCTCGTACTGGTTGTATTCGCCATCCATGAACACATACATCGGATCGGCGAAGTAGGAATAGGTCACTTCCTTGCGATCCAGCATGACCTGTTCGAACTTATCGTCCGCTGCGTACACCGTTTCTTTTGCGGATTCAGTCAGCAGATTCTTCATCTTCATCTTGACCACAGAGCCGTTACGACCAGAGCGGCTGTATTCGGCCTTAAGGATGACCATAGGGTCGGCACCAACCATGATGACGTTACCGGCGCGGAGTTCTTGAGCGATTTTCATAACATTCTGCCTAAAGCTAGATTTCGAAGGCGGGCATTCTATGCAACTTGGCGGGAAAAATCCAGCAAATTCAATGCAAGGTTATTGGCCGACAGCTGCCGCGCCCATTCCGCGCCATGCCGGGTCAGCACCCCGCGCTGTGCCGCAAAGCGCTGCCAAGCTGCGGCGATGTCCTGCCCACCGTTCCAGGCCAGCCACAAATCCCGCACTGCCTGCGCGGTTTCCGGCGGCAAACCCGCCGTATAGCGCACCCGCAATGCTTCCAACTTCTCCAGATGCACCCCGTCGTGCTGCGGATATATCTGCCAGATGAAAGGCCGCGCCGCCCATTGCGCCCGCACACAGGAATCCTCGCCGCGCACGAAATTGACATCGCACGCCCACAGCAACTCGTCGTAGCGCTCCTGTTCGACGAAGGGCAGCACATGCACACGCAGCTGACCGCGCCGCCAGATATCGCCTGCCTTGCCAGCCTGTTGACCGAAGTGCCTACCTACCTGCGGCAAAGAGCGGCCTTCCGGCAGCAGGCAGGTGACAGGCTGTGTACCCTGCTCCCAGCCACGGAGCAGCGCCTCCATCGCCTCGTTCTCGTAACCGAACAAAGACACGCGCAATTCGCCCGCCACGCGCTCCGGCACACCCAAGTTGCGCCAGTAGCTCTCCTGCGCCCCGACATCGGACTGGAACGCATCACGCCGCGCCAACAGATCGCGCTCCAGCAACAAACCACCTGTCTTTTCAGTGAAACCGGGGAAGAAGAAATACTTGGTCAACGGCAAGCTCGGATGCGGCGAAGGCAGCTTGTGACAGCCCTCCACCCAGTCTTCGGCGGAGAGATATTCGAGGTTCAGCCACACCGGCTTGGGCTCTCGTGCCGCCATCGCTTCGACGTAAGACTGCGGCAACTCGCAGGCGAACGCCTCGATCACCAACTCGGCAGGCTCGACAGCAGGAAAATCACGCGACCAGCGCCGCACCTCCACCCCGCGACACCGCTGCTCATCCAGCCCCGCATCCAACTCCGGGCACAGTTTGCCGAAACTGCGCAGGTCATCCACCCACAGCCGCACCGCCATGCTGTGTTCATTAGACAACTGCCGCGCCAAGCGCCAGCTCACGCCGATGTCGCCGTAGTTATCGACTACGGCGCAGAAGATGTCGCAACTCCCCACTAAGGTCGTACGCTCACTCCGCATGCAGCGCCTCCACCGGATCGAGCCGCGCCGCACGCATGGCAGGCGCCACCCCTGCCGCAAGGCCGATGGTGACGGCAGTCAGTTCGGCCAGCACGGCATACAGCCACGGCGTGTGCACCGGCAGCGCCGGGAACAACAGGTGCAGGCCTTGCGCGATGCCGACACCGATGAGCAGCCCGAGTATGCCGCCCAGCGCAGAAAGAAACATGGCTTCACTGAGGAACAACACCAGCACCTGCTGCTCGCGAGCGCCGAGCGCGCGCAGCAGGCCGATCTCGGCAGTGCGTTCGGTGACCGCCATGGTCATGATGGTGAGGATGCCGACTGCGCCGACCAGCAGCGAGATGCCGCCCAGCGCACCGACGGCGAAGGTGAGGATGTCGAGCACCGAACTCAGCACTTCCAGCGCCTGCTCCTGCGAGATGATGGTGAAATCCTCGCGCCCGTGCCGCTCGACCATGCGCTCCGTGATCAGGCGGATCATCGTGTCGCATCGACATCGGCACGGTAACTGACGTTGACCTCCATCAGGCCGGGACGGTTGAACAACTCCATCGCGCGCGCCGCCGGGATGAACACCGTATCGTCCATATCCATGCCGAGGATCTGTCCTTTCGATTCCATCACGCCGACCACGCGATAGCGCTGCCCGCCGATGCGCAGATACTGCCCAAGCGGGTTCATTCCGGCAAAAAGTTCCTGCTGTATCTTGGCACCGATCACCGCCTGCGCGCGCGCCTGCTCGTTGTCCGCATCGGTCCAGAAGCTGCCGCTCTGCACCTTCATGGTGAACGCATGGCCGAAATCGCGCCCCTCGCCCAGCACCATGGTGCGCCGGGTTCTGCCCTGGTATCGCACCTCGGCGTTACCCACCAGGCCGGGGACGACATGCTCCACATAGGGCAGGCGGCGCAAGGCATCGGCATCCTCCAGCGTCAGCTGCCGCACCGAGCCGAAGATGCCGACGTTGCCGCCCTGCGTCTGTGTCTTGCCGGGTTGCACGCTGATGATGTTGGTACCGAACTGCGAAAACTCGGACAGCATGAACTGGTGCAGGCCCTCGCCGATGGAAGTGAGCAGGATCACGGCGGCGATGCCGATGGCGATGCCCAGCCCGGTGAGGAAGCTGCGCATGCGGTAGGTGAGGAAACTGGAGGACGTAAGTGTGATCAGGTCGCGCAGATAACATGGCGTCACTTCCCGGCCAAAGCGGCCACCGGATCGAGCCGCGCCGCACGGCGCGCCGGCCACACGCTGAACAGTATGCCCGTGCCCAGCGCCGTGCCGCAGGCCGCCAGCACCGCCCACCAGGGCGGCGAGACCGGCAGGCTCGGATAGATATGGCCGATGATGGTGCTGCCGATGTAGCCCAGCACCAGGCCAGCCACGCTGCCCACACTGGACAGCAACACCGCCTCGGCAAAGAACAGGTTGCGTATCTGTTTGCCCGGCGCACCCAGCGCCTTGAGCAGGCCGATCTCTTTCACGCGCTGCGCCACGGCGATCAGCATCACGTTCATGATGAGCACACCGGCCACGGCCAGGCTGATCGCGGCGATGCCGCCCACTGCCATGGTCAGCGCGGTGAGGATGCGGTCGAAGGTCTGCAGCACCGCGTCCTGGGTGATGACCGTGACATCGCGCTCGCCGCTGTGGCGCAACACCATGATCTCTTCGGCATCGCGCTTGGCTTGTTCGATATAGTCACGGCTCTTCGCTTCGATGAGGATGCGGAACAGACTGGTGGTGTTGAACAGCTGGTGCGCAGTAGCGACCGGCACGATGACCAGGTCATCGGTACGCATGCCCATGGATTCGCCCTGCGAAGCCAGTCACGCCGATCACGCGGAAACGCCGGTCGCCCAGCCGCACCCATTGCCCCACGGCTTGCTCGTTGCCGAACAGTTCGCGCTTGATCGTGTTGCCCAGCACGCACACCGAGGCACTCTCGTTGATGTCGCCCGCCGGCAGGAATCGACCGATCCGCCATGCTCATGTGGCGTATCCCGAGCATGTCGGCGGAAGAGCCGGCCACCACCACTTCGCGGTTCAGCGCGCCGCGCGAGATGGTGGCGGAACCGACGGTCAGCGGCGCGATGACGCTTGATGGCGCGGCTGCGCAACAATGCCTGCGCATCGTCCAGCGTGATATCGCGCGGCGTCTGCCCGGACATCAGGCCGGGACCGATACCTGCTGTTTCGGTACGACCGGGCAACACGATGACCAGATTGGTGCCCAGCGAGGAGAATTGATCGACGACATAGCGGCGCGCGCCCTTCGCCCAATGCGGTGAGCACCACCACCGCCGCCACACCGATGGACATCGCCAGCATCATCAACAGCGTGCGCGTCGGGCTGCCGCGCAGACTGCCGGAAGCGAATTGCAGCGTGTCGCTGAGTTTCATGGTGCGCGCTGTTCGTCGGAAAGGATGTGCCCGTCCAGCATGTGGATCTGGCGCTTGGCACGCGCACCGATCTCGGCATCATGGGTGACCACCACCAGCGTGATGCCCTGCTCCAGCAAGCCTTCCAGCAGCTTCAGCACTTCCCAGCCGGTGGTGCGGTCCAGATTGCCGGTCGGCTCGTCGGCCAGCAGCACGCGGGGCTGCATGACCGTGGCACGCGCGATGGCCACGCGCTGGCGCTGCCCGCCGGAGAGCTGATCGGGGCGATGGTCGGCACGATCCGCCAAGCCATATCCCTCCAGCAAGACTTGCACGCGCGCCTTGCGCTCTTCGACCGGGATGCCCGCCAGGATCATCGGCAACTCGACGTTCTGCGCGGCGGTCAGGCGCGGCACCAGATGGAAGGACTGGAACACGAAGCCGATCTTTTCGCGGCGCACGCGCGCCTGCTGCTCGTCGTTTAGGTCGGTGACGTTGCCGCCATCCAGCAGATAGTTGCCGGACGAAGGACGGTCCAGCAGTCCGAGCAGATTGAGCAAGGTGGACTTGCCGGAACCGGATGGCCCCATGATGGAGAGATACTCGGCCGCCCCCAGCTGCAGGTTGATGTCGCGCAGCGCGGCGACTTGCTGATCGCCGACGATAAAGGTACGGCTGACGTTTTGCAGTTCGATCATTGCGCGGTCTTGGCTGCTTCCGGCATGACGCGCACGCCGGCCTTCACGCCGGCACGATCCAGCGAGGACACGATCTGGTCGCCCTGCTCCAATCCGGAGACCACTTCTGCATATTCCCAGTTGGAGAGGCCGGTCTCCACCTTGCGCTCTTCCAGCACGCCGTTGCTGCCATACAGCAGCACGCGGTTGCCTTCCAGCAGCGTCTGCGTGGGGATGCGCAGCACCTGTTTGCGCATGTCATGCACGATCTCGACATCGGCGCTGTAGCCCACCAAGCAGGTTCTCGCTCTTGGCCAGCTTGTCGAATTCGACTTCCACCTCCACCGTGCGCGCCTGCTTTTCCAGGTCGAGCACATAGGGCGCGATGCGGCGCACCTTGCCGGCGAAGGTGCGGCCTTTGATGGCATCCAGCGTGATGCGGCTGCGCTGGCCGATCTTGAGTTTGGACGCATCCACCTCGTCGATCGGCGCACTCACATACAGGCAGCTGTCGTCGATCAGGTCGATGGCGGGCAAGGTGGGGATGCCGGGCGGCGACGGGGTGGCGTATTCACCCAGCTCGCCGCTGATGTCCGCCACTACACCGTCGAATGGCGCGCGCAGTGTCATGCGTTCCATCGTGGCGCGCGCCAACGTGATGCGCGATTTGCTCTGGTCGATGTCGCCGCGCGCCGAGGCACAGGCCGCCTGGCGTGAGGCCGCATCGGTCAACGCACGGTCCAGCTGCTGCGCCGAGATGAATCCCTTGTCGCGCAATTCCTGCGAGCGCACCGCCTCCCGCTGCGCTGCTTCGGCCTGGGTACACACCTCTTGCACTCTCGTCCGCGAGACCTTTAAGTTGTTCCTGCGACAACTGTTCCTGCGCATGCAGGTCTTCGTCCCACAGCTCCAGCAACACTTGCCCCTTGCGCACACGCTCGCCTTTCTTCACGCGCAGATGCGCGATCTGCCCGCCTGCCGGGGGAGACATCTTGGCGCGGCGACAAGCCATCACCGTCCCGGCGCGGGTGTTGCTCACCGATGCCTCGACATCGCCGCGCTCCACTTTTTGCAGCACCACCGGCAGCGGTTTGCTGCGCGTGGAATAGCCAAACGCAGCCACTAGCGCGATGGCGACCAGAACGATGATTGAGAGTTTTTTAAAGCGCGAGGAGAGCTTGCTGAATTGCGGGAAAGTCATTGCTGCTCCTGACTGTTCGCTGCTGAATGGCGAGAAGAAAATGGTGCCGATGACCGGAATCGAACTGGTGACCTACGCGTTACGAGTGCGTTGCTCTACCAACTGAGCTACATCGGCATACCGGCGCGGATTATATGCGGAGAGCCCGCATTGCGGCAACGCTTAACGCCAAAGATAGGGCGAAACGTCGAACGGTTGCGCTGTCCCATTCATGGTATTCAGCAGCACTTCCACGCTCGCCGGTGCCATGGTTACGCCATAACGGAAATGTCCGCTGTTGAGGTAAAGGTTGGGCAGATGCGGATGCTGTCCGATGGTCGGAATGTTGCCGGGAGAGGCCGGACGCAGTCCCGCCCAATGTTTAACGATGGGCATATCGCGCAATGCCGGCAACAGTGCAACCGCGCGTTGCAACAACATCGCGCGCGCTTCGTCTGTGGTGCTTTTGTCGAAGCCGACATCTTCCAGGGTGCTACCCGCCAGCAAGTGGCCGTCGCGGCGTGGAATGAGGTACAGGTCTTTTTGCAGCACGATATGCGGCAAGGGCGGCGCATCGAACTTGAACAGCAACATCTGCCCGCGTATCGGCTTCACATCGAGCTGCAAGGCATGTTCGCCCAAAAGCACCTTGCTCCATGCGCCTGCGGTCACGACGTAGGTATCCGCGCTGAAGTCCCCCTGCGTCGTCGCCAGATGCCGAACCCGTCCATTTTCCGCAACGATGCGCTGCACTTCGCATTGCTCGACGATGCGCCCGCCAAGCTGATCGACCTTGGCGCGCAAGGCTTGCAGCAAACGCGGGTTGCGTGCTTGCGCGACCTCCGGCAACAACAATCCGTCACCACGCTGTTCCACCTTCACGTCGTGCGAGGCACACCATTGCTGGGCGACCTGCGCATCGAACGGGGGCAACACCAGCATGCCACAGCGTTGATACTCGGGATCGATACCCGTCGCCCGGTGCAACTCCTCCGCCCAATCGCCGAACAAAGCAGCTCCGCGCAACGCCAGGCGATTCACCTCATCGGAATAATCCCACGGGCACAGCGGCGACAGAATCCCGCCACCCGCCCAAGAGGATTCCTGCCCGACAAAACCCCGCTCCAATACGGTCACGGAAGCACCCTGACGTAGCAAGGCCTCGGCTGTTGCCAAACCCAGCGCACCGCCACCAATGATTAAATATGTGTTCAAAATCAAATCCCACCCGATCCAGGCGCCACATAGTGCCTAGCTTCTATATTCTCGCAGCCTTCATGCTATCAGCCTTTTAAAATTCGACGCTTGTCTTTATTTTGCCCGGCATATCCGTTCATCCGCCACTGACACCATTTGTCGGGAGAATCTACCGTTCTTCCAAAAATCTGTTTAACCTGCACCACATAAATCTAATCGGAGCGCAACATGAAATTTCAAGAAGGATTCAGCCTGGTCGAATTGATGATTGCGATTGTCATTGTTGGACTATTGGCGAGCATCGCCATTCCTTCTTATACCAATTACATGAAAAGCGGTAGTGCGCAAGAAGCTCCAAGCAACCTGCTGGCGATGAAGACCCAAGCAGAGCAGCATTATGCCGACTACCCCTCTACTGGCTACGCCAATTACCCATGTACAACACTAGCGTCCGCCAAATATTTTACCTATGCATGTTCTAACCTTGCACAAAACACTTTCACAATCACCGCGACGGGAATTGCCGGTAGCAATATTGCGGGTTGGACTTATTCAATCGACCAAACCGGAAACCGCGCATCAAGCGGTGTAGATGGAGCTTCCAGCACAACCTGCTGGATAACCAAGAGCGGGGGAAGTTGCTAAATGAACAAGCTGCAGGGGTTTACTCTGATCGAGCTCATCGTCGCTATCGTCATCGTCGGGATTTTGGCCTCTTTGGCCATCCCCTCCTTTCAAGATTTGATGGCTGGTGTGCGCGTGCGCTCGACGGCGGAGTCCTTCAATCAGGGGCTGCAGTTCGCCCGCTCAGAAGCCATCAAGAGAAACTCCCGTATTTCGTTCAAATTTCCCGCCAATGGGGACACCACTGGTAGTTGGGAAATATGCACATCATGGTCGACCTCGACGAGCTACACCTGCCCTAGTGCCGACCGCATTCAAACAAAACGCTCCACTGAAGGCAGTCAGAACGTTGCCATTGCCGCAACCCCTACCGGCTCGACCATGACCACTTTTACCGGACTGGGGCGCCAATATACCAATGCCACTGCGGCCTTGCAGAATCCGGATGGCACAGATGAAGTTACCACCATTGACTTTAGCTCAGCTTTAACCAGCAAAGCTTACCGGGTCGTCATAACTCCAACAGGCAATAGCAGAATGTGCGACCCCTCCTTACCTGCAGGCAACGCGAAGGCATGCTGAACACCATGAAAAAAAACCGTCAAAGTGGCTCTGTCATGCTGGAAGCGTTGATTTCCATACTGATCTTTGCTTTCGGCGTATTGGCACTATTTGGCATGCAATCTGTGGCATTAAAGAACATGTCACAGTCCAACTATCGGGCCACAGCTGTATATCTGGCCAGCCAATTGATCGGCAGCGCACAAGGCGACATCAACCATTTGGCTGACTATCAATACACTTGGGCTGTAACGAACGCAAAAGTCGATCCCTGGGCTTCCGAAGTGGCGGCCGCCCTTCCCAATGCCAGCGCCGCGGTGGCGGTAAGTAGCGCCAGCTCAACCATGACGGTAACCGTTTCCTGGCAAGCTCCGGCAGAGGCAACCCGCCATCAACATACGGTGTCAACATATGTATCCTACTAACGCGACATCTCGGGGTTTTTCCCTGATAGAGCTCATGGTTGGTCTCACCCTGGGAATGATCGGCATGCTGATCGTCTCCAAGGTATTGAGCATAAGCGGCAATTACAATGCAACCATCACTGCCTCTGGAGAAGCGCAGACCATTGGCAATTTATCACTTTACTCAATTGAGCGAGAACTCAAACAGGCTGGTTTTGGAATAGCCAACCAAACGCTGCTTGGCTGTCAGTTAAATGGTTATGACAACACCCGAGCGACACTCATTTCCAAAACGCTCTATCCGGTAGAAATCACGGCACCGGCCTCAGCCAACGACTCGGACACAATCACCATCGCTTATGGAACCAGTGAAATGCGCATGGGGCCGATAACCTTAACAACGGCCTATGGCGGAGGCAGTACCGACATTGATGTCCAAAACCGCTTCGGTGTTTTTGTTGGGGATTATTTCATAATGGGGCAACCGGCAACGAATTGCATATTAGGTCAAATCAGCGCCCTTCCAGCGACCAGTGCTACCGCCGTTTCACACGCGGGCACTTATCGCTTCAACAAAAGCAGCGGACTAGGCATATCTTTCAACACTGCCAAGGGCGAATTTTATGATTTGGGAAAGGCGTTCAATTACAACACCTACTCGGTCAACGCCAGCAAAAAACTCATCCAATACTCTGAGTTAACGGGAGATTCATTAGTCATAGCCGACAATGTGCTGGCATTCAAGGCTCGTTATGGCCATGACAGCAACAGCGATGGAACCATAGACACCTGGGATACGGTGATCCCCACCACCCCCGCCGGATGGTGGGCCACAACCAACATACGCATGGGATTGGCGGTAAAAAATCCACGGCGCGAAGCGGGCCTCGTTACGGCATCGCCGCTTTCCCTCTGGCCGAATGGCCCCTCGGTCACCCTGTCTACTGAAGAACAGCATTACCGGTATCGAACCTATAACGTTGTTGTTCCATTACGCAACATGATTTGGCATTCATGATGAGCACCCTTCACAAACAAAATGGTTTTGTTCTATTCATGACGCTGATGATCATGGTACTCATGAGCATCGCAGGCCTGGCGTTAATGCGTGCGGTCGATAGCAGTACATTAATCGCCGGCAATATCGGATATAGACAAGCAGCGATCATTTCTTCCGACAGCGCGATCAATGCAGCCACCACCTGGTTGGCGGCAAATACTCTAGTCGCTGACAATGCCGCAAGTGGGGTATTTGCCACGGATCTCACCACCTTCGACTGGAGCGGACAAAACACCACCACAACCGCCGACGACGTAGATTGGGATAGCACAAACGGAACTATCGCAACCAAAGGCAGACCCGTCACTTTCCCGAATGGCTCCACAACGGACGCCTCCGGCAATCGCGCCTACTACATCATCAGCCGCCTATGCGACACACCGGGGTCTCCCAACTCCGTTGGCACAGCCTGCGCCACCAGCACCACCCTGGCTGCAGCGACCGGAAGCACCAAATCGGGTATCGCTTACGGACAACAAGCCTCTCACCGGCACCTCGCAGGTTTATTACCGAATCACCGTCAAGGTGGTCGGCCCACACAACACGGTCAGTTATTCGCAGGCCTTTGTGCTTATCTAAAGGAGCAATCATGCTAAAGACATCATTCACTTTGTCACTGACAGCCTTGCTACTTTGCGCTACCCCGATGCTCGCTAATGCCGCCGTACCCTCCAACAGCGCAATCTCTGATGAGCCGCTGGGAACGGGAACCGGGGTCGCCGTCAAACCGAATGTGTATTTTGTGTTCGACGATTCCGGCAGTATGGGCTGGGATTACCTTCCCGACCACGTCAAAAGCGACTATTGCTTTGGCACAGGGAAAGTCTTGTTTGGCAATCTCACCACCAGCAGCGGCAACATCAACAGCAGTGGCAGCAATGATATCGCGCAGTGTGCCTTCAGCGACCCCTCCCTACAACGCCGCCAGTTTCAATTTTGTAGCGTACAACCCCAGCATCCGCTACTTGCCGGCGACCGACTACGACGGCACCAACACCGTTTATCACTCCATGGACAGCACCAATACCACTGGCTGGACGGTAGTCCCCAAAGATGCATTCGGCATCGTGAGTACCGGCACCACCAATCTGGTGACCGGATATCCGGACAAGCAATGGTGCAGCGACACCACTTACACTGACTGCCGCACCAACACCGACGGCTATCGATATCCCGACCTGGTCAAATACACCACGGCACATTCGATCACCGGTTCGGCCTATTACTACACCATGTCGCCGTCGTTTTATTGCAGCGACTACACCGGTACCAGTTGCACCAGTACGGCCGATGCCAGCCATACCGTCCCCTTCGACTATTTATGGTGCAGCAGCTACTCATCGACAACCAAAACCTATTCCAGTTGCCAGTCACTGCGCGACAGCACCCATGCCGTACCGACGCTGCTTGGCAAAACCATCACCACGACCGCTACCACCGCAACGGGCGGCAGCGTCACAGTAAGCAATGCCGCCTCGTACCTTGGCCTGCAGATCGTCGGCATCAGCGTGGCAGGAACGCAGCTGATCACTTCAACGATTACCGGCACCAATGTGGATACAGCCAACTCTTTGGCGATCGCCATCTGCGCTGCAGTCAATGCCAATACAGCCACCTCGGGTTATAGCTGCCCCACGACACCCACAGGTGCGACAGCCTATCTGAGTGCGACCACAACAGGCTCGGCTTACAACGGCACTGTCGTCGTACAGGGACCTGCCAGCAGTTCGCACATCTACACGCAGGCAGTGGGATCTTTCCAGGTCGGCACCCCGGTGAACACCACGATGAAAGCCAATAGCATACTGGTGGGGACTACCCAGTTGCTGGCCACCACGGTGACTGCCACGGCAGCGCAAAACACCACCGCCAGCGCATTCTGTACTGCCATCAACGCCAACACCGCTTCCAGCCAGTATCGGGCGCGCGTGGTCAGCACGCTGGGCTCGGCCACACCCACCTGGGGAGGTGCATCCGCTTGCACAGCGGCAACGGGTGCCATCTATGTAGAGATTCAGAGTCTGATCAACAACGTCAGCGAGAATGGCAAGACCATCAGCGTCTCCGGCCCCGCATCCCGTCGGCCTCGGCCACGATCCCCATTTCGGGAATCAATTCATCGCAGGAACACGTCCCGGCAATCTGGGTACGATCACGGTGACGAACGGGGGGACTACTACGCTGTTCGACAGCATCCCGACTTCAGACACCACGACCGTATCCGACAGCAACTCGCAAACCAGCATTGACGCGGGGCTGCGCACTAAATGGACATCCGCTGCGACCTCTGCCGGTTTCTCTATCGGTGGTACCACCGGCAACATCATCATCACGGCGCCCGCCGGTTCAACCTATAACGGCAAGGCCATCACCGTCAATCCCGGCACGAGCATATCGAATAAAGCCACGACTACGATCACCTTCAGTTCGTCTACCAATAAGCAAAACCTGACAGGACTCATGTGCGGAACGACCAATGTCATCCCGCCTCTACGTCAAATTATTACACCGGAAACACATCCAATGCCACCACTCGAGCGACCAATTTGGCCTCGGCAGTGAATGGCAAGGGAACGAATGGCTACTCCGTCGTCTGCTCGGGGCAATCATGCACGATCACTGCTCCGGCCAGCACCTCGCCCTGCAACGTGACCGTAAAGTCCACTTCGGGGAGCGGCATCTCCATCTCGCCCAGCCCTGCTACCTTCACTGCCGGGTCTTCGACTCCTACCGACGATCTGCTTCCGGCGATCACCACCCCGATCAACTTCGACACTCTTGGCTCTGACGGCGCCATCCCGGTCACCGGACAGACCGCGCTGAACGGCTTCACCGACACCGCCACTGGCGAACTGGCCACGACCACGACCCCTTTCACCGGTGGCACCGATGCCAAGCAGCGCACGGATGTGGGCAAATTCAACCGCATCGACATCGTCAACGACGGGCGCACCTACGTTAAAGCAGCTGAACGCGCCGACTGTCTCGGCAGCACGTGCACCTATGCCGAAGAGATGACCAACTTCGCCAACTGGTACGCCTATTACCGCACCCGTTGCGACATGATGAAGACCGGCGTCTTCAGGGCGTTCGCGCCCATCAATTCCGATTTCCGGGTGGGCTTCAACGACATCTACGATAACGACCATCTGGATATCGCCGACTTCACCCTGTCTAACAAGCAGACGTGGTATGCGAGACTGAAGGCAAAAACCTGTGGCGTAGGCGGCACGCCACTGCAAAAGGGACTTTCCACTGCCGGGCGGTATTACGCCGGCAAGGTACACACTACCACTGACCCAATGCAGTATTCCTGCCAGAAGAATTTCACCATTCTCTCGACGGACGGTTACTGGAACAACAACATGACCAACACGCCGATGGATGCGAATGGCGGCACCATCGGCGACGTGGACAGCACGACAGGCATCAACACCGTCAACATCAGCCCGAACAAACCCAAAGCTGCCTACCGGGACAGCGCAGCCACTGCGGGTACCCTGGCGGACGTGGCCAAGTGGTATTACGACCATGACCTGCGCAACGGGCCGGATTCCGTCAACGATGCCGCAAACGGCTGGGGAACGGTACCCGGGACCGCACAAGCGCACTACAGCAATATCGATGTCCACTCCACGGATACCGACCCGGCGAAGTGGCAACACATGGTGACCTTCACTCTGGGCCTGGGCATGGATGGCTTGCTGCATTACGACCCGAATTACCTCACCGGCGCTTCGGCAGATTATGAGGCACTTAAAGCCGAAACCAAGTCATGGGGAGTTCCTGGTTCGGGCAAGCAGGAAAACGTGGATGACTTGTGGCATGCTGCCGTGAATGGCCACGGCCAATACTTCAGCGCACGAGACCCCAACCAGTTGGTCAACTCTCTGAGTACCGCACTGACCACGATTGGCGGCGTGTTGGGCGCAGCTTCGGCCTCCGCCACCTCGAACATGGAGCCGGTAGCCGGAGACAACTACCTCTATGCCGCCAGTTACACTACACAAGAGTGGTCGGGAGATCTGGAGGCCAGAACCATCAGCGTCGCCACCACCACGGCAGGTCAGGTTTCCGCCAGTGCACTGTGGTCAGCCCAGGCAATATTGGATACCCGCGATCTTTCAACCTCGCCCCGTGTGATCTATACCTATGACGGCACAGGAACGGGAACCAACGGAAAAGCCAAAGCCCTCACTTGGGCTAACCTCACCGCCGCCGAGAAAACGTATTTCGACATCACGCCGATGTCCAGTTACGTTGCCGGAGGTACCTTGCCTGTCACTGCGGGGTGCAACACAACCCTCTCAGGCAACAAACCCACTGAATGCAGTGCGCTGCTCGACTATTTGACGGGCGCATCCACCGGCACTGCGGCAGCCTTCCGGAACCGGGCCCACCTCCTCGGCGACATCGTAGATACGCAACCAACTTTTGTCGGCACGCCCTCATTCAGTTATACCGACACGGATTACTCGGCTTACAAATCCACCACCAGAACCAAGATGGTTTACGTTTCCGGCAACGATGGCATGTTGCATGCCTTTGATGGCACCGGAACAACGGGGGGTACGGAACAATGGACTTACGTGCCAAGCTTTGTGTTGCCCAATCTGTGGCAGATCGCAGACTCAAACTACGCAGCTCACCATAAGTACTTTGTCGATGGACCGCTCACTGCTGGCGATGTGTTTATCAATAGCACATGGCGTACGGTCCTGATTGGCGGTTTGGGCAAAGGCGGAAATGGCTATTTCGCGCTGGATGTCACCGACCCCACCACCCCAGTAGTACTGTGGGAATTCACCGACAGCAAGATGGGCTACACCTATGGCAACCCGTTGATCACCAAACTGGCTGATGGCACATGGGTAGCCATTGTGACCTCGGGCTACGACAACGTTCCTGCCGCGAACGGTGGCAATGCCCCCTCCGGCGACGGCAAAGGTCATATTTATGTCATCGATATTGCATCCGGCTCCATGCTGTATCGCATTGATACAGGAGACGGTGCAGTCACGGACCCCAGCAACCTCGGCAGGATATCCAATTGGGTTACCGATGCTCTGCACAACAACACCACGCTCTTCCTGTATGCCGGAGACATGCATGGCAATCTGTGGCGCGTTACCCTGCCGGTCACCACGCCCACCACAGGCTCTGTGCTCTCCGGCACTACAACCGTGCTGAACCTCTTCACTGCGCCAGTAGGGCAAATGATCACCGTCAAACCGGAGGTCGGCAGTACGGACGGCACTGACGTTCATCGCATGGTCTTTTTTGGCACCGGACGCTACTTGAGTCTCGCTGACAAAACAGATCTGACTCAGCAAACCATATACGGACTGTATGATGACGACGCAGTGACATCCACCACCGCAGTTCCCGTCAAAACGACGGATTTCGTAAAACAAACACTGTGCGGCCAGGGTTTTGCAACTCAGCCAGCCGGGTGTACTGGCATCACTGGTTACACCCCGCCGACCACTTACCGCGATACCGCCCCGATAGCCAATGCCCCCGTCATCGGCTTGGGAGCTAGCAAAAAGAGGGGATGGTATGTTGATATGCCTGATCAGAGCGTCGGCTCGGAACGGAACAATATTGACCCGTCGCTACAGTTGGGCGTGTTGACCGTTGTGTCAAACACTCCCACTTCAAGCGACTGCAACGCCGGGGGATATTCATGGACTTATTATCTGAACTACCTGACAGGTGCCGTCATCAAGGCCGATCAATCAACCAATGCCTTGGCTGTCGGACTAACCGTAGTTCGCATTGGAGACAAAGTGTTTTCTCTGATCACTACCTCAGACAAGAAATATTTTGCCGATCCGGTACCCGCCCCGCCCCCTGGCACCGTAACAAAACGAGTGGGCTGGCGTGAAATCTTTACGCAGTAAGTGAACGATTCTTTGTGGCATGTACAGGATTGATGGTGTAGGGCGAAAGAATAGAGCTTTGTATTTTTCTTTCGCCCTCTCACTGTTTTTACATGGAACGGTTCTATTTTTTTTGGCACGGGATGCCGCCAATGATGCCTCTGTCACTCTGGCGTTGGGCTCACGCCCCCCCCCCTATCGAAGTGCGCTTGATTCCCCCGCAAACCCAGCAAGCCCCTTTGGCGAAATCACAGTTCGAACATAAGCAGCAAATCGAAAAGCCACTCGCTACCCTAAGCCATCTTCCCGACGTTGCACAAGGATCATCAGAAACTCGTCACTCGACGTTACCCAAACTGATTAACCTGAGAACCGGTCAGCAGCTGAATCCGAGCTATTGGCGAGGTGTAAAAATTCAAGGTTCGCCCGTTCGAATTCAGCTCACCATCAATCCGGCTGGTTTTATCCATACGTGGAAATTGCTCACGAAGACGACTGAATCATTTCAGCTTGATCTTGAAGCGATGAATCACATGATCAGGAATATGGATATCCACAAAACTGGCGAAACACATGCACAGTTTTGGGAATACCAAATTGGGGAAAAGAATGGAGAACTGATCGCTAAAATTTATCCAGTCAGTGCTGACTAGGCATCAACGTTTACCCCTCAATGGAGAACGTTCTCACTTAAGGCTTTCGGCAACGGAAACACAACGTTCTCCTGAATACCTTCCACTTCGCGCACACTGATCGCGCCCAGCTCTTTCAACCGCGCAATGACTTCCTGCACCAGCACCTCGGGTGCGGAGGCACCGGCGGTGATCCCCACGCATTGCTTGCCCTGTAGCCATTCGGCTTTGAGTTCGCTGGCGTTATCGACCAGATAGGCCGGGACGTTGAGGTTTCTCGCCACTTCGCGCAGACGGTTGGAGTTGGAGCTGTTCGGCGAACCGACCACGATCACCAGATCGCACTGTTTTGCCAGCATCTTCACCGAGTCCTGGCGGTTCTGCGTGGCGTAGCAGATGTCGTCCTTCCTCGGCCCGGTGATGAACGGGAAGCGATTCTTAAGCGCGGCGATGATGGTGCCGGCATCGTCCATCGACAGCGTGGTCTGCGTCACATAGGCCAGATTCTGTTCATCCTGCACTTGCAGGGTTTGCACGTCGGCTGGCGTTTCGACCAGATACATGCCGCCGTTGCTCTGCCCCATGGTGCCTTCCACTTCGGGGTGACCTTTGTGGCCGATCATCACGATCTCTTTTCCCTGCTCGCGCATACGCGAGACTTCGATGTGCACCTTGGTCACCAGCGGGCAGGTCGCATCGAACACGGTGAGGTTGCGCGCCTCGGCTTCGCGCCGCACCGATTGCGACACGCCGTGTGCGCTGAAGATGAGGATGCTGCCGGGCGGCACATCGGCCAGATTTTCGATGAAGATCGCGCCCTTGGCCTTTAAACCTTCCACCACGAATTTGTTGTGCACCACTTCGTGTCGCACGTAGATCGGTGCGCCGTGCAAAGCCAGCGCGCGCTCCACGATCTCGATGGCGCGATCCACCCCGGCACAGAAGCCGCGCGGGTTAGCGAGTAGCAGTTCCATGTTCTTTTCCTTTGAAGCTATCCAGAATCAGCAACGCCGCACCGCAGGTGATGGCGGAGTCGGCCAGATTGAAGGCCGCGAAGTGATAGCCACCCCAATAGAAATCGAGGAAGTCCACCACGTAACCGTACGCGATGCGGTCGATCAGATTGCCCAATGCTCCGCCCAGAATGAATGCCAGAGCGAAGCAGAACAGCATTTGAGTTTGATGTTTGCGCAACAGCCAGACGATCCACACCGAAGCGATGACGGCGATGGCGCTGAACAACCAGCGCTGCATCCCGCCCGCATCACTCAGAAAATTGAACGCCGCGCCCGTGTTGTGCGCCAGCACCAGATTGAAGAAAGGCGTCACAGCGAGGCTTTCATTGAAAATCAGATGACTGCTGATCGCCGCCTTGCTCAACTGGTCGAGCACGATGACGACAACTGAAACCAGCAACCAGCGATTAAGCATAGCGGCGTGCCTCACCAGCACCGAACAGGTTGCTCACGCAGCGTCCGCACAACGTCGGATGATTGGCATCGCTGCCCACGTCTTCCCGGTAGTGCCAGCAGCGCTCGCACTTGGCGTGGGCGCTCGGAACGACCTTGATCTCCAACTCGCCTTCACGCAGATGCACATTGGCACGCGAGGTGATGAACACCAGCCGCAGATCGTCGCCCAGACGCGACAGCAGTTCGTAAGTCGCTTTCGCTGCGTACACATCCACTTCGGCCTGCAATGCGGAACCGATGGCGCTGGTGGTACGCTGTTCTTCCAGCTTCTTGTTCACTTGTTCGCGTACCGCACGGATGTCACTCCAGGCGCTCACTGCCGCACCATCCAATCCGGAATCCGGCAACTCATACCACAGCTGCTCGAACACGCTGACGTCGTCCTTGCCGTTCAGTACCGCCCACACCTCTTCGCCGGTGAAGCTCAGGATCGGTGCGATCAGACGTGCCAACGCTTGGGTGATGTGATGCAGCGCGTTCTGTGCCGAGCGGCGTGCTTTGGAATTCTCGCCTGCGGTGTACAGCCGGTCTTTCAGGATATCCAGATAGAAACCGCCCAGGTCTTCCGAGCAGAAACCCAGCAGCTTCTGCACCGCAAAGTGGAACTCGTAACGCTCGTAATCGCCGCGCAACTCGTCTTGCAACTTCTGTGTCAGCGCCAGTGCATAGCGGTCGATCTCCAGCCATTGCTCGACCGGCATCGCATCGCGCTTGGCGTCGAAGTCGGCGATGTTCGCCAGCAGGAAACGCAGCGTGTTGCGGATGCGGCGGTAGCTTTCCACCACGCGCTTCAGGATCTCGTCGGAGATGGTCAGTTCGCCGGAATAGTCGGTCGATGCCGTCCACAGGCGCAGGATATCCGCCCCCATGGTGTCGAAGATCTTTTGCGGAGCGACCACGTTACCTTTGGATTTCGACATCTTGTGGCCGCTGCCGTCCACCACGAAGCCGTGTGTGAGCAGTGCATCATATGGTGCACGATCATTGATGGCGCAGCCGGTGAGCAGCGAGGACTGGAACCAGCCGCGATGCTGGTCGGAACCTTCCAGATACAGATCGGCGGGCACACGCAGCCCTTCGCGCTTGGCCAACACAGAGTAGTGCGTAACACCGGAATCGAACCATACATCCAGCGTGTCGGACAGTTTGCGGTAATGCGCCGCATCGTCGCCCAGCAGCTCGGCGCTGTTCAGCGAGAACCATGCTTCGATGCCGGATTTCTCCACCAGTTTGGCGACCTGCTCCAGCAGCTGCGGCGTGCGCGGATGCAAGGCCATGGTCTCCTTGTGCACGAAGAACGGCATCGGCACACCCCAGTTGCGCTGGCGCGACACGCACCAGTCCGGACGGTTCTTGATCATCGCTTCGAGGCGCGCACGTCCCCATGTTGGGAAGAACTGCGTTTGTTCGACGGCCCTGTTCGCCAGGGTGCGCAACTTTTGTTCATCGCCCTGCTCCATACCGATGAACCACTGCGGCGTGGAACGGAAGATGATCGGTGTCTTGTGACGCCAGCAATGCGGGTAGCTGTGCTTCACTTTTTCCTGATGCAGCAAGTGCCCGCTCGCTTCCATCGCTTGCAGCACGATGTCGTTGGCCTTCCACACGAACACCCCGGCCAATGGCACTTCGCCAACAGCAGGCGTGGTGGAGATGAACTTGCCGTCATCGCCCACCGGATTCTCGTTCGGCAGGTTGTAGCGCTGACCGACCACATAGTCGTCCACGCCGTGCGCCGGCGCCGTATGCACCAGACCGGTACCCGCTTCCAGCGTGACATGCTCGCCGCAGATGACGGGTACGATGCGCTCATAGAACGGATGCTGCAAAGGCAAGCCTTCCAGCGCCTTGCCGTAACAGGTGGCGGCGATGCCGTCGCCACGGTCATTGCTACCACCCAGTTGGTAACGGCTCAAGCAGGCGGTCGCCAGATCGAACGCCAGGATCAGATAACCCTTCTCGGTGCTGATCAGGTCGTACTGCAATTCCGGATGCACGCTCACCGCCTGATTGGCGGGCAGCGTCCACGGCGTGGTGGTCCAGATCACCGCATACACGCGGGCAGAACCCGGCAGCGACACGCCGAACGCCTTTTCCACGGCGTGCTTGTCTTTCACCTCGAAGCCGACGTCGATGGCGGGCGAGACTTTGTCTTCGTACTCCACTTCGGCCTCGGCCAATGCCGACTGGCAATCCAGACACCAGTTCACCGGCTTGCGGCCCTGGTACAGATAACCGCGTTCATTGATCTTGCCGAGCGCGCGGATGATGTCGGCCTCGATCTGGAAATCCATGGTCAGGTACGGGCGATCCCAGTCGCCCAGCACACCGAGGCGGATGAAGTCCTTCTTCTGGCGCTCGATCTGTTCCTTCGCGTATTCGCGGCACAGTTCGCGGAACTGCGAAGCGGGAATCGCCTTGCCGTGTTTCTTTTCCACTTGCAACTCGATAGGCAGGCCGTGGCAATCCCAGCCCGGAACATAGGGTGCATCGAAGCCGCTCAGCGTCTTGCTCTTGATGATGATGTCTTTCAACACCTTGTTCACCGCGTGACCGATGTGGATGTCGCCGTTCGCGTAAGGCGGACCGTCGTGCAGGATGAATTGCTTGCGCCCTTTACTCGCCGCACGGATGCGCTGGTAGCGCTGCTGCGCCTGCCATTGCGCCAGCATCAGCGGCTCGCGCTTGGCCAGGTCGCCGCGCATGGGGAAAGTTGTGTCGGGGAGATTCAGCGGATATTTCTTTTTGTCTTCACTCATGTTCGATAAACCATTGCTTAGCATTCTCTACATCCAACGCGATCTGCCGCGTCAGCGCTTCCAGATTCGGAAATTTCTTTTCGTCGCGCAATTTCTGCAAGAACTCCACGCGCAGATGCTTGCCGTATATCTGCTGCGCGAACTCGAACAGATGCACTTCCAGCACCGGCTTGGCATCCTGTTTCAGCGTCGGGCGGATGCCCAGACTCGCCACTCCCTCCAATACGCCCAGCCCCTCGGCATGCGCCAAGACCACATAGACGCCCTTGAGCGGCGGCAGGTTGTGTTTCAGCTGGATGTTCGCCGTGGGGAAACCCAGCTTTCGCCCCATGCCGTCGCCATGCACCACGCGCCCGCTGATGCTGTAGGGCCGCCCCAGATATTCGCGCGCCGTGCGTATCTGCCCGTCAGCCAGCGCCGCGCGTATCGCCGTGCTGGAGATGCGCACGCCGTCATGCAACACGCTATGCACTGCCTGCACCGCAAAATCGAGCTGCGCACCGATCTTCTGCATCAAGGCGAAATCGCCCGCGCGCCCGCTGCCGAAGCGAAAATCGTCGCCGATCAGCACGAACTTCGCATGCAACTTCTCATGCAGCGCATGGATGAAATCCGCCGCAGACTTCTGCGCGAACAGCGCATCGAAACGGCACACATGCACGCGATCCACACCCATGGTGCGGAACAACTCCAACTTCTCGCGCAGACTGGTGAGCCGTGCCGGAGCCTGTTGCGGCGTGAAGAACTCACGCGGATGCGGCTCGAAGATCACCACCGCAGTTTGCAGTCCGCGCTGCTGTCCCACCGCACGCAACTCGTTCAGCAACGCCTGATGACCCAGATGCACACCGTCGAAATTACCGATGGTGAGCGCGACGTGAGCTGTGTCGGAAGAATGAAGTCCGCGTAGAATCTGCATAGGTCGGGGATTATACCGTGAGATGCCCCGTTGACACCCACCGGACATTAGGAAAAACCATGCTGGACTACCCGAAGGTCGCTCTCGAATTCATGAACCGCGACCATGCCGAATTCATCGCCTTGCGCGAAAAACTGCTAGGCCTGCTGTCCGCCCCCGCCCCCAATGCCGAGGTGGATACCCTGCTCGATGAACTGCTGGAACACACCCGCCACCACTTCGCCGAGGAAGAGCAGCTGATGCTGGAGGCTCACTTCCCGCCCTACCCCATGCACAAAGGAGAGCACGACAGGGTACTGGCGGATATGGCCGCAAAGGTCGAGAGCTGGAAGCAGGCGCACGATAGCGACGCACTACAGGAATGGCTGGATCGTGGCGCGGGCGACTGGTTCGTCAATCACGTCAGCACCATGGATCTCATCACTGCGCACTTCATTAAGGCACAA
Source organism: uncultured beta proteobacterium (assembly GCA_963721375.1). GTDB lineage: Bacteria > Pseudomonadota > Gammaproteobacteria > Burkholderiales > Gallionellaceae > Sideroxyarcus. Next base: position 220,361 of record CAVRIW010000003.1, read on the forward strand.
GGAAAGGGCTGAACATGTCAGCACAAACAACTACCAGCATCGACACCGCACGCTTGTTCGACCACACCGCTTTCGTCGAACTGCACGCCGCCCTGCTCGACCTGCTCGATAACCAGGCCCCGGAAGCCGAGATCGACGTGCAACTGCAACGCCTGCAGCACCACTTGCAGCAACAATTTACCGCCGAAGAACAAGCCATGCAGGCGGCCAACTTCCACGCCACGGCGGCCCACAAGAAGCATCACGACCACGCGCTGGACAAGCTGACACAACGCATCGCGCAATGGCAACAGGCACGCGACCGCAGGAGTTTACTTGATTATGTGGAGAACGAGCTGACGGAGTGGTTCGTCAGCCATGTGAACATTCGCGACTTCGTCACGGCGCGACACCTCTCGTTGCCACAACAGACCGGCAACGAACAGCCTTCGTCACACTAGGCTGTTCCGCCCACCGTCAGCCCGTCGATGCGCACCGTCGGCTGTCCCACGCCGACCGGCACGCTCTGGCCTTCCTTACCGCAGGTGCCGACGCCGGGATCCAGCGCCATATCGTTGCCTATCATGCTGATGCGGGTCAGGGCATCCGGGCCGTTGCCGATCAGCGTCGCGCCTTTCACCGGGTAGGTGATCTTGCCGTTCTCGATCATGTAGGCTTCGGTGGTGGAGAACACGAACTTGCCGCTGGTGATGTCCACCTGGCCGCCGCCGAAGTTCGCCGCATACAGGCCGTGTTTGACCGAAGCGATGATCTCGTCGCGCGTCTTGTCGCCGTTCAGCATCATGGTGTTGGTCATGCGCGGGATGGGCAGGTGCGCGAACGATTCGCGCCGCGCGTTGCCGGTCACCGGCACACCCATCAGCCGCGCATTCATGGTGTCCTGCAGATAGCCGCGCAGGATGCCGTCCTCGATCAGCACGGTGCGCTGCGTGGAGTTGCCTTCGTCGTCCATGTTGAGCGAGCCGCGCCGGTCCTTGATGGTGCCGTCGTCCACTACAGTCACACCCTTCGCCGCGACGCGCTCGCCGACGCGGCCGGAGAAGGTCGAGCTGCCCTTGCGGTTGAAGTCGCCTTCGAGGCCGTGCCCCACCGCTTCGTGCAACAGGATACCGGGCCAGCCGCTGCCCAGCACCACAGTCATGTTGCCCGCCGGTGCAGGACGCGCATCGAGGTTGATGACGGCCTGATGCACCGCTTCCTGCGCATAGCGTTGCAGCATCTCGTCGTTGAAATAGTCGTAGCCGAAACGTCCGCCGCCACCGGACGATCCTTGCTCGCGGCGGCCATTGCCTTCGACGATCACTTGCAGCGAGAGGCGCACCAGCGGGCGGATGTCGGCGTTCATCAGCCCGTCATTGCGCGCCACCAGCACCACATCGTATTCGCCGGACAGGTTGGCCATCACCTGTGTGACGCGCGGATCGAGTGCGCGCGCAAGTCGCTCCAACCGTTCCAGCAGCGCGACTTTCTCGTCGGCTTTCAGGGTGGCGATGGGATCGTGCGGCAGATAGAGTTCGTGCGCCTTGCCCGCATGCAGATGTGCTGCCTTCTGCTTGCCGCCCTGACGCGCGATGGCACGCGTCGCCAGTGCGGCATCTTGCAAGGCACTCAAGCGTGATGTCGTCGGAATAGGCGAAAGCGGTCTTCTCGCCGCTCACTGCGCGCACACCGACACCCTGGTCGATGTTGAAGCTGCCGGATTTGACGATACCTTCTTCCAGCGACCAACTCTCGGCGCGGCTGTACTGAAAATAGAGGTCGGCATAGTCCACGCGGTGCGCCAGCATGTTGCCGAACACCTGTTCCAGGTGACGAGGCTCCAGACCGTGCGCGGTAAGCAGTGCGCCTTGCGCCAATTGCATGGCAGAGGTGGCGCTCATGTCTTGTCGCAGCAAGTGCAAGCAATGGTGCGATGCGACAAAGCGGGCAGACTTTTGCGCAAGCTGGCTTGATACGATGGGTTCACATCGGCGATGACCACGCCGGAACCGCGTTGCAGCTCGTCCACGATACGCCCCCAGGGATCGACGATCATGCTGTGGCCGTGCGTCTCGCGTCCGCTCACGTGGTAGCCGCCTTGTGCTGCGGCGATGACATAGGACAGGTTTTCGATGGCACGCGCGCGTATCAGCGGCTCCCAGTGCACCTTGCCGGTTGTCGCGGTAAAGGCGGAAGGCAGCACAAGGATGTCCACATCCTTCATGGCACGGAACAGCTCGGGGAAACGCAGGTCGTAACACACCGCCAGGCCGATGCGGCCGAACGGGCTGTCGACCACCACCACCTGATCACCCGCCTCGATGGTCTGCGCTTCGTTGTAACTCTCGTTGCCCAGCGTGAGATTGAACAGATGGATCTTGTCGTAACGCGCCACTTGCGCACCGGTCTCATCAAACACCAGCAGGCTGTTGCGCACCTTGTCCGGCGCATTCGCCACCAACGGCAGCGAACCCATCAGCCATATCTGGTGCTTGCGCGCCATTTCGCTGAGAAAACTTTGGATAGGCCCCTGTCCCGGCTGTTCGCGCACCTTCACCTTGTCCTGTTCGTTCATGCCCATGATGGCGAAGAACTCCGGCAGCACCACCAGCTTCGCCCCCTGTTCGGCCGCCTTGGCGATCAGGCGCCGCGCCTCGCTCAGATTGCCCTCGACCTTGGGGCCGGATGCCATCTGGATGGCGGCGACCTTGAAGGCGCTGAGTTGTGCCGCGATGCGGGTTTGGGTGTTATCGAGTGAGGACATATTCGGCAGCTTTCTATGTTTCGTTTCTCAAAAAATTCGTTATGGACCGGATCACTGCTGGGCGGGATTGAGGCTTTCAAGTGCCGCCTTGACCTGCCCGGCTCTTTCGACCTTGGGGTTGACCCAACTGCCGCTGACATTGTAGTCAAACGCCACCAGCTTATCGAGCGGATCGCGCAACAATTTGTTGGCCAGCAACACGCTCACCCCAACCGCCGGGCCAGCGGCAAATGACAAGCAGCGACACGTTATCCCCGATGGCCGGGAACACTCGCACTTTGAGGTTCTGCGTTTCGCGCTCCAGATCGACTTGCCCGCTCAGGGTAATCCTGGCTGCAGCCCCGGTCATCATGAAATCGGAGGTCTTGAGCAAGCCGTGCTCGATCATCGCCTCGCCCGTGATGCTGTCGAACTCGAAACCCGGACTGAGCACATCGTTGAAGTCCAGCGAGATGCGCTTGGGCAGCGATTGCAAGCTCAGCACACCGAGCAGTTTGGCCGCTCCCGGATCAACCTGCAGGAAGCGCCCCTTGCCGGTCTTCAAGCGCAGCTTCCCGTTCAAGCTGCCGTAGTTGAATTCGTCCGGCGCACCATTCCAGACCAGATCGCATTCCAGCGTGCCGCTGCCGTCCTTCAGGCTTTCGGGATAACCGGAGCGCGTCAATATCCTGCCTGCATTGGCGATTTCTATCCTCGTATTGAGATGCGTCTGTTCCGGTGCGAGGCTCCATTTTCCGCTGGCGCTGAACACGCCGTCCGGGTTGGTCAGCCGCAGATTGTCCAGCACCACCTCGCCATTCCTGCTGTTCAGCAGCAGCTCCAGCTTGCCCAATTGCCGGCCTTTCCAGACCAGCTTATCGATCGCCACATCGATTGCAGGCAACGACAAACTGGCCGTTTTCTCCCTTGCATCGATGCTCCGTGCAGTCTTCGGCGCCGAGCTTTCCTCAGCACCTTCCCCCAGCATGGCATTCTTCAGCCGCACCAGCAGCTTGCCTTCCTCTTGCGGCTGCCAGATCAGATCGCCGTTCAATTCCCGGGAAGACAAACGGGTGCTGATCAGCCCGTTGCGCCCGCTGCCGCTGATGTTCAGTTGATGCACGGTGTTGCCGTAACCATAGACTTTGCCCACTGTCACGTTGATGCCGGCGATGTTGGGCAGCACACCTTCGCGGTTCGGCAACTCGGACCAACCACTCCATCCTTCCAGTGCGAACTGCGGCAGGCTGCCCGACACCCAGATACCGTCCTTGCCTGCCTTCACGTCGGCTTTGCCGATGACAATCGCGCCGCGCTTGATTGCCCAGCCGCCCTGCGCTACCGCGCTGCGCGTCAGATCAGCGCGGACCACTTCGCCATAATGCAGCCTGAACACATCCTGCCTCGGGCTGATGTCTTTTTGCTCGAATCGCAACTGCACCCGCTCCGCAGCCGCTTTGGCAAACGGCTGCGGCAGCTCGGAGACCAATCCCAGCAAATCCGAAGTCACCAGCACATCTGCCAATTTATCCTTCACTTTGACCTCGGTCTTCCACTCCGCCGTGCCATGCAGACGCCGCAACAGGGGATAGCCGTAGGTTGTGTGCAGGCTGTCGGCATTCAGCTTGCCGGAAGCCTGGGTCAGCAATATGCCGTTCTCGCTGTGCAGCGAAATACGCGCCGGGCCGCCCAGTACCTGCGCTTTGATGTCGTTCGCCTGCAAGGCATCGCCGGTGAACGACAAACTGCCATTCACGTTGCTCAGCAGCGGCACATGTTCGCCCAGATCGACTTCGTTGTCGGAAAAGCGGTAACTGCCTGCCACCCTGACCGGCGTATTGCCGCTCAGCGGGATGTCGAGTTGCAGTTTCAGCAGACCTTCGCCGCGCGCATGGATTTCATCGGTGTAGCCGTCCAGATAGCCGCGCACCGGACTCATGCGGATGTAATCGAGGCAGCGTTGCGTGGCATCCGCCGCTTCACCCTTGATCTGCATCACCAATTCATTGGCCAGGGTGTCCGGCAGCACCACGCTCACGTTCTGCAATGCCGCCCCGCCAGTCATGGCGGTGGGCGCGTGCACTTCCAGCCGCCTGCCCTGAATCAGCAGACTTGCCGCCGCGCGCTCGATGCGCGGCCAGCCCGGATCAAATTCGATGGCAACGTTGGCAGCTTTGGCCTCGATCTTGAACAGGCCGTTCTTGCCGTCCGGGAAAGGAAAGTTCCGCAGATCGCCGCGTACACGCATCTGGAACGAACTTGCCACACCGTCCTGCAAGCCGGTTTGCAGCCAGCGATAAGTCGCCTCATTGAAAGCGTGCATGGGGATATAGCGCGCGACATGCTTCACCGAGGCACGCGTCAAGTTGATCGAGATGTCGGCCACACCGGGACCGTCATCGATCTGATAACCGCCATAGAGCGTGCCTTCCAGATCGGCATTGCGCACCTGGGCATTGTTCAGTTTCAGATCCCAGCCGCGCCCGTTGCGCTGCCAGTCCAGTCGCGCCGCGAGATGGTCGAACGCCAAAGGTTCCGACAGAAAATTCGGGGCCCTCACATTCAAGCCGTGACTATCCAACTGCAACGTGCCGTCACTATCGCTACCGTCCACCTCACCGCTCAAACCGGAAAAGCCGGGCTGGCTACCCACCTGACTCAAGCCGATATTCTCAAAGCGGGCTCGCACGCGATACTGCGCAAGGCGCTCCACATCGCCCTGCCAGCTTGCCTGCAGATTGCTCACGTGGCCTTGCGGGGATAGTTCGAGCAGGCGTTTTTTCAGCTCGCCCCCGAGCGGAAAATATTCCAGCAGGATATTGATGTCGGCGAGATCGATGGCATTGGCGCGCACCTCCCCGGAGGCCGAACGGTAACTCTCCCTGGGAGAAACGCGCAGCAACAAATCCGTAGGCTTGAGCACAAATCCATTGCGCATGCGCAACGACAACTGCCGTGTCGAGACCTCAAAGCCGCCATCAGACTGTCGCCATCCGAGACGCCCGCTTAGCCTGGGCAACTCCAGTTGCGGCAGATCATCGGCCAATTGCACACGCAGCTCATGCATGGCGACATCCGCATCGACCTGATTGACCTGCCCATGCTCCATACCCAACCAGACTCTTGCCGCACCTTTGCCACTCTTGAGTGCATCGGGCAAAGTGAACCATTTGTTCCAGGCCAGTGCATCCATCTGTTCGAGTTGCGCGAACAGTGCGCCGCGCCATTCACCCGGGGCGGTAAAGCTCGCGCCATAGAGGTCACCCCGCAGGTCGATGGGCGCAGCAAGGCCGGTCGGCGGCGAAGCACGCAAGGCGAAACGGTGATGGTCGCCACGGTTATCGATGACCAGCTCGACTTGCCCGAAACTGATTGCGGGCGCGTGGCGCATGTCGTCCTGCCAGACGATGTTCCCGTTGTGTACGACGATGCGCGATTGATGCAACAACCAATCCAAACTGGCATCGTCCGATTGCACGCCGGTCTGTTCGCCGGACAAGATGCCCGCCACATAGCGCCGCCCTTGCACATCGCGGCGAACCAGCAGGTTCGGACTGTCCAGTTCCAGGCTGTAGAAACGCAACTCGCCGGTGAACAGAGTGGTCCACGCAATGGTGTTGCGCAGACGGGGAAATTCCAGCGCAGTTTGGCCGCGCTCGTCCAGTATCTTCACATCGGACAACAGCAAGCGCGGCCGCAAGCCGCTCCAGTCGGCCTCAATGCGCTCAATGGTCACCGGGCGTCCGATAGCGACCGTGGCCGCCGCCGTGATATCCGCGTGGTAACGCTCGACATCCGGCAACACCCAGTAACGCAAAGCCAACAGTACGCCAACGCCGATAGCTGCCAGTGCCAAAGCGAACAACAGAGCAAGACGCAGCAGATGCTTGAGACCGCGCGCAGTGTGACGGAGCGCGAGTTTCAGCATCGCGCCTGGAAACGACTAAGATGGATATGGAAAGACGAGCGGAGAGACATGGAAAATCTATAATGTGAAGCCAATCGAGTGCACGCATTTTAACCGAATCCAGCCATGAATATCTCGCCGCGAGACCCCATCCCCGACATAAATGCACTGCTGCTCCATGCCAGACAGTGCAGCCACTACCTGAGTCGCCTGCTGGATGCCGAACCGGAACTGGAAAGCTGGCTGCGCGCGAATCTGCTAGCCGCTTGCGATGCAGCGCAGATGCAGCGCTGGCTGGACGAGTTTCCCGCCGACGATGAACATCAGCTGGCACGCGCCCTGCGCAGCCTGCGCAAGCGCGTGATGCTGCACCTGATCAGCCGCGACCTGGGCGGCCTGGGTGATCTGTCCGAAGTGATGAGCGGCATGACCGCATTGGCGGAACTGGCCGTGCGTCGTGCCCACTCTTTCACCATGCAGGCCCTGGTCGCCCAGTACGGACAGCCTGTCGGCGAGGAAAGCGGCACGCCGCAGGAACTGCTGGTGATCGGCATGGGCAAGCTGGGCGGCGGGGAATTGAATGTCTCCTCCGACATCGACCTGATCTTCGTCTATCCCGAAGACGGCGCAACCAGCGGTGCGCGCAGCTTATCCAACCACGAGTTCTTCAGCCGCCTCGGACGCAAACTGATCGCACTCATCAACGACCTCACCGCCGACGGCTTCGTGTTCCGCGTGGATATGCGCTTGCGCCCCTACGGCGACAGCGGCCCACTGGCAATGAGTTTCGCCGCACTGGAAGAATATCTGGTGGCACAGGGCCGCGAGTGGGAACGCTATGCCTGGATCAAGGCACGCGTCATCTCGCCGCAGGAGAGCAAGCACAGTGTCGAGCTGGAGAAACTGGCGCAGCCGTTTGTGTTCCGCAAATATCTGGACTTCGGCGCTTTCGATTCCATGCGCAAACTGCACGCGCAGATCCGCGCCGAAGTGGCGCGCCGTGACCGCCATCACAACATCAAGCTGGGCCGCGGCGGCATCCGCGAGATCGAATTCATCGCCCAGGTCTTTCAGCTGATACGCGGCGGGCGCGATGCCCACCTGCGCATCCGCCCCACACAACAGGTGTTGCAGCGGCTGGCGCAGGACGGCGAATTGGGCGCCGACGTGGTGGCACGACTGGACAGCAGCTATATCTTCCTGCGCAACCTGGAACACCGCCTGCAATACGTGAATGACCAGCAAACGCAGGCGCTACCCGAAGAGCCTGCCACCCGGGCGATCATCGCCACAGCGATGGGCTATGCCGACTACCCCGCCTTGCTGGCCGATCTCGACCCGCTGCGCGAATTCGTCAGCGCACAGTTCGAGGCTGTGTTCGGCGCCAAGCAGGAAACCAGCGAAAGCAGTTGGTGGCATGAAGACAGCAACAGCGAAGAATTGAGCGCGGCACTTTCCAAGCTGCACTACGGCGACGTGCCAACGCTGGCTGAGAACCTGCTGCAATTACGCACGGGCAGCCGCTACCGCCAATTGCCGGAGATCAGCCGCCAGCGATTGGACTCGCTGATACCGCGCTTCCTTACGCTTTGCGCCACGGAACAAAACCGCGACGAGGCACTGCGCCGCGCACTCCATCTGCTGGAAGCCATCGCGCGCCGCGCCGCTTACCTCGCCTTCCTCGCCGAATATCCGCAGGCCTTGCCGGGTCTGGTGCGCATCCTGGCCGCCAGCGCCTGGGCGGGCGACTACCTGACGCAGCATCCCATCCTGCTCGACGAGCTGCTCGACACGCGCGAGCTGTATGTCGCACCGGACTGGCCGGCACTGGACGCGCAACTGACCACCCAACTCGATGAACACAGCGGCGATGCCGAGCGCGAAATGGATGCGCTGCGCCAGTTCCAGCAGGCGCAGACCTTCCACTTGCTGGCGATGGATCTGCAAGGCGTGCTGCCGCTGGAAAAACTCAGCGACCATCTTTCCGACCTGGCCGACCTGCTGTTGCGCCATGTGTTGCGCCTGTGCTGGCGCGATGCACGCAAGAAACACCAGGAGCACGCGCAGTTCGCCATCGTCGCCTACGGCAAGCTGGGCGGACGCGAGCTGGGTTACGCCTCCGACCTGGATCTGGTGTTCCTGTATGACGATCCGCACCCCGATGCCGGACAGATCTATTCGCGTCTGGCGCAACGCATCAACACCCTGCTGTCCAGCTATACCGCAGCCGGACGCCTGTATGAAGTCGACCTGCGCCTGCGTCCGAACGGGGAGAGTGGCTTGCTGGTCAGTTCCATCGAGGCCTTCGAGGACTACCAGCGCAACCATGCGTGGGTGTGGGAGCATCAGGCGCTGACGCGCGCCCGCTTCTGCGCCGGCGATACGGCGGTAGGCGCACAGTTCGAGCGTATCCGCATCGACGTGCTGCGCCAGCAACGCGACCTTGCCCAGTTGCGCGGCGCAGTCGTCGAGATGCGGCAGAAGATGCACGACGGACACCCGAACGCTAGCCACCTGTTCGACATCAAACACGACAGCGGCGGGATGGTCGATATCGAGTTCATGGTGCAATTCCTGGTGCTGGCTTATGCCGCACAGCACCCGCAACTGACGGCGAACAGCGGCAATCTGGCCCTGCTGGAGCAGGCCGCCAAGCTGGGTTTGATCGAAAGCGGACTGAGCGAAGCGGTGCGCAACGTGTACCGCAAATTGCGCGGAATCCAGCACCAGATGCGTTTGAACAACCAATCCCCGTGCCGCATCGAACAGGGCATGCTGGATACCGCACCAGTGCTGGCGCTATGGCAACATTTGCTGACGGAATGAGTTAAACGGTACCACCCTGAACGGGTGACTGTTGGATGGATTTCTTGCCGGAAGCTCCCGCCGCATCGGCACGTCCGAGCAGGCGATAACAGGTGATCTCGCCCTTGCCCTTGACGTTTATCACATTGGGGGGCTCGAACAGGTATTCGTGGCACAAGCGGTTGTAGGTAACCTTGTCGGTCAGTATCTGCCCATGTTCGGCGTCGTCGGTCAATCGGCTGGCGACATTCACCGTGTCGCCCCACAGGTCATAGATGAAACGTTTGGTGCCGATCACCCCGGCCACCACCGGGCCGGTGGCGATGCCTATGTGCACGCCCAGATTGCGCTTGGCCAATTGCGGATGGTTGGCCACGTAGTCGTTCATCTCCAGCGCCATCTCCGCCACATCCGCCGCATAATCCTGCCGCTCGCGCGCCAAACCGCCCACCACCATGTAGGCATCGCCTATGGTCTTGATCTTCTCCAAGCCGTATTTTGCCGACATCTCGTCGAAACCGGAGAACACGGTATTGAGCAGACCCACCATCTGTTCCGGCGACATCTGTTCGGTGAGCTGGGTGAAATTGACGATGTCCGCGAACATCACCGTCACATCCGCGTAGCCATCGGCGATCAGCCCTTCGTTGCTCTTCAGGCGCTCGGCGATACTGGACGGCAACACATTGAACAACACGCGCTCGGAGCGCTTCTGCTCTTCCGCCAGCAGGGCATGCTGCTGATCGAGCTGGGTTTTGATCTTTTCCGTTTCGATCACGAAATGGCGCACCAGCAAGTACAGGATGGCGGACATCGCGGTGAAGTTGAGCGCAAAGAACACACCGATGGTGGTCATCGGGATGCCGCTGCTCGTGCCAGTGCCCAGATAAAAATCGAAGAAACCAGACACCACCGTCAGCACGATGTAAGTGAAGAACCAGGGGATGGACTCGCGCCAGCCGGAGGCCACCAGCGCACCGATCGGCGCCAGCAACGCCCATAAGGTCACGCCGCTGGAAGTGACCGAACTGCCGAGGCTCCACTGCATGATGAACGGAGCAAACAGAAACAAGGAGAGTTGCACGAAACGAAAGACCGCAAAATTGCGCGTCTTCATGTAATACACCAGCGATGCAACCGAGATCGCCTGATAGCCCAAGGGAACATTGCTGGAGAAGCTCGACCCCATCATCCAGTAGATGAAAAGCCAGAACATGACCGCAAAAGTCATGAAGGCTGCGGCAAAGATAAGCAGGCTCTTGCGCAGCTTGTCTTCCTGCGTCTCCATCATGTCCGGCTTGATTTCATTCGAACTAATATGCTGCGCCATGCTGCCCCCGGATAACGCCTCCAACGGTCACGATGATTACATGAACAGGCCGCAAAAGGAATACGCCAGGATATATAGACTTCCGCCCAGCTCGCTGGCCTTCTTCTCGTCCACACCCTTCATTATCGTTGCAGAAACAGCTAGAATCGCTGCCCTCGCAACAACACCAACGAATTTAAGGAAATCACCATGTCCATGTCCGACCGCGACGGCTTTATCTGGTACGACGGCAAACTCGTACCCTGGCGCGAAGCCACCACCCACGTGCTGACCCATACCCTGCATTACGGCATGGGCGTGTTCGAGGGGGTGCGGGCATACAAGACGACGCAGGGCACGGCGATCTTCCGCCTGCAGGAGCACACCGACCGCCTGTTCAACTCGGCCTTCATCTTCAAGATGAAGATGCCGTTCGACAAGGAAACGCTGATGGAAGCGCAGAAGGAAGTGGTGCGCGCCAACAAGCTGGAATCCTGCTACCTCCGCCCCATCGTGTTCTACGGTTCGGAAGCGATGGGCATCGCCGCCACCACCCTGAGCGTGCATGTCGCCGTCGCCGCTTGGCCGTGGGGCGCTTATCTGGGCGAAGAAGGCATGGCAAATGGCATCCGCGTGAAGACCTCCAGCTTCACCCGCCACCATGTGAACATCAACATGTGTCGCTCAAAATCGGTCGGCACCTATACCAACTCCATCTTGGCGCATCAGGAAGTGGCACAGGACGGATACGACGAGGCGCTGTTGCTGGACGTGGACGGTTACGTGGCCGAAGGCGCGGGCGAGAACATCTTCATCGTGAAGAAAGGCAAGCTCTATACACCCGACCTGACCTCCTGCCTGGAAGGTATCACGCGCGACTCCATCGTTACGCTGGCCAAAGATCTGGGACTGGAGCTGATCGAGAAACGCATCACGCGCGACGAAGTGTATTGCGCCGAAGAGGCGTTCTTCACCGGCACAGCAGCCGAAGTGACGCCTATCCGCGAGCTGGACACACGCACCATCGGCATCGGCAAGCGCGGCCCGGTCACCACCAAGTTGCAGTCGGCATTCTTCGACATCGTCAGCGGCAAGAACCCGAAATACGCAAGCTGGCTGGCACACGTATAACAACGACAAACAAGGGGAGAGCATGTCCAACGAGAACATCACGCAGCGTTATGTCGAGGTCAGCGCGGAGGCGCTGCCCCTGTTCTGCCCGACTCCGGCAGTGAGCCTGTGGAGCGCGCATCCGCGCGTCGCCATCCCGGTGGAGAAATTGGGCGAAGCCGTATGTCCGTATTGCGGCACCCGCTACAAGTTCAAGGGTGAGCTGCCGCACGGGCATCACTGATCCGCCGCGCACCCCTGATGCAAAAAATTCTCGTTATCGCGCCCAGCTGGGTAGGCGACTGCATGCTGATGCAGCCCATGCTGGCTCGCCTGCTGCAGCGTCATCCCGGAGCGAAAATCGACATATTGGCTCCTCCTTGGACCGAAAAGCTGCTGCGCCAGTTGCCGGAAGTGAACGATGTCATCATCAACCCCTTCCCGCATGGCGCTTTCGGATTTTCCGAGCGCCGCCGCCTCGGCAAGCAATTACGCGATTCCCGATACGACCAGGCCATCGTGTTGCCCAACTCGTGGAAATCCGCGCTGCTTCCCTTCTTTGCCAACATCCCGCTGCGTACCGGCTTCGTCGGCGAGTTTCGCTATGGCTTGCTCAACGATGCGCGCAAGCTGAACAAGAAGAAACTGCCGCTGATGGTGGAACGCTTCGCGCAACTGGCCGAAGCACCCCGCGCCGAAGTCGCACGCCCCGTCCCCTCTCCGCAATTGCAGGTAAGCGAAGCACAGCGCACCCAGGCTCTGGACAAGTTCGGACTGACGCTGGACAAGCCGGTCGCCGTGTTCTGCCCGGGCGCGGAATACGGTCCGGCCAAACGCTGGCCTGCGCACTACTACGCCGAATTGGCGCAGCATCTGCGCGGACAGGGTTATGCGGTGTGGCTGGTTGGCTCGTCCAAAGATAAAGAGGTCGCGGACAAGATCGTCGCTCTAGGTAACGAGCCGTGCCGCAACCTGTGCGGCGTAACCGACCTGTCCGAGGTGATCGCGTTGCTGGCCTGCGCCGATCTGGTGATCAGCAACGATTCGGGATTGATGCATATCGCTGCCGCGCTGGACCGACCGATGCTGGCGATCTTCGGTTCCAGCAGTCCGCAGTTCACCCCGCCGCTGTCGGACAAGGCACAGGTGCTCAAGCTCGACCTGCCGTGCAGCCCCTGTTTCCAGCGCGAGTGCCCGCTCGGTCATTTCAACTGCATGCTCAAACTGTCCCCGAAACTGGTGGCGCGCTACATCCCCATTCACACGAAGAAATAAATCATGGCGAACGTTCCCAAAGAAATCTTCAAGGCTTACGACATCCGCGGCATCGTCGGCAAAACACTGACCTCCGACATCGTAGAGGCCATCGGGCATGCCATCGGCTCGGAAGCTGTGGCACGCAAACAGCACAGCATCGCCATCGGACGCGACGGACGTTTGTCCGGCCCCGAGTTCGCACAAGCACTGGCGCGCGGCATCCAGAAGAGCGGCATCAATGTGATCGATGTGGGCATGGTCGCTACGCCGATGACTTACTTCGCCGCCTTCCAGCTCAAGACCGATTGTGCAGTGATGATCACCGGCAGCCACAACCCGCCGGATTACAACGGCCTGAAGATGGTGCTCGCGGGCGAAACCTTGTCCGGCGAAACGATACAGAAGCTGCGTCAGCGCATCGAACAGAACGACCTCACCCACGGTGCGGGCAGCTACTCGCAATACGACATCGCTCCGGAATATCTCGCGCGCATCATCGGCGACATCAAGCTGGCCCGGCCGCTCAACATCACCGTGGATTGCGGCAACGGCGTGGCAGGCGATTTCGCCGCCAAGCTCTATCGCGGCATCGGCTGCACCGTCACCGAATTGTTCTGCGAAGTGGATGGCAACTTCCCCAACCATCATCCCGACCCGTCCGACCCGCATAATCTGCAAGACCTGATCGCCGCTTTGCGCGACAACGACAGCGAACTGGGACTGGCATTCGACGGCGACGGCGACCGCCTGGGTGTGGTCACCAAGGACGGCAAGATCATCTTCCCCGACCGCCAGCTGATGCTGTTCGCCGCCGATGTGTTGAGCCGCAATGCGGGTGCGGAGATCATCTTCGACGTGAAGTCCACGCGCAATCTGTTCGGCTGGATACGCGAGCACGGCGGCAAGCCGACGCTGTGGAAGACCGGCCACTCGCTGGTCAAGGCCAAGATGCGTGAGACCGGCGCCTTGCTGGCGGGCGAGATGAGCGGCCATGTGTTCTTCAAGGAACGCTGGTACGGCTTTGACGACGGCCTGTATGCCGGCGCGCGCCTGCTGGAGATATTGAGCAAGGTGAGCCGATTCGAGTGCCACGCTGAATGCCTTGCCGGATGCGGTGTGCACGCCGGAACTGCACATCCACACGGCAGAAGGCGTGAACCACGCCTTGATCGCGCGACTGCAAACAGAAGCGCGCTTCACCGATGCCAAAGACATCATCACCATCGATGGCCTGCGCGTGGAATACGCCGATGGCTTCGGCCTGATGCGCCCGTCCAACACCACGCCGGTGATCGTGCTGCGCTTCGAAGCGGATGATGCCCGGCATTGCAAACGCATACAGGATGATTTCCGCCGCGTGTTGCTGAAAGCGGCACCGGAATTGTCTTTGCCGTTCTGATGAAACTACTGATGGAATAACCAGGTTTTTCCGAGGTAGGATTCAGGCGTAGTTCCGCACCGCCCAAGCGCTACGCGGAATTCGATTCATAGCGCGACTGGTTGCTGGAGGTCCTTGCTGATATCCGCCCCCATTTAACCCGCCAAGATTGAGCAGCTCGTGCAATAACTGACTGAACTCCGGAAGACTCTCCGGCTTTTTCACGAAGCTGTTGGCTCCAATCTGATAGCTCAGCACGACATCGGAAGGTTCATGGATTTGTGAATACACGACGATGGGGACATGCTGTGAGCGCTCATCCATACGCAAAGTACGCAACACCGCCAGTCCGATCAGCTTGGGCAGCTTGAGATCGATCAAAATCAGGCGCGGCACGGGACGGCCTTGTTCAGCCTCGACGTTTAACCAGTCCAGCGCCGCCACGCCATTCGGCACAACCGCCAGATGCAACTCACCGGGACAACTCGCCACCGCTTGCTGCACCAACAGAATCGCGGCCTCTTCATCTTCCACCAGCAAAATCGTATCGCCAGGTTGCTTGAGCATTGTTCTTATTCCCCCAGAAGGAGGCAACCATCGGCTGCCTAAGAAAACGTACTCCCCCTGATATTTCTTATTATTGTTATTGGTACAGTACTACAACGGCGCGCGCTTTGGCAAACCAGCAGCGCGCCGCATACACCGGAACTTCTTCCAATGTATTTCCAGGCTACAGCTTGGACTTCACCCAGTCCTGAACCGAAGCCAGCGCAGCCGCCAGATGCTCCGGTTGCGTGCCGCCTGCCTGCGCCATGTCCGGTCGTCCGCCGCCTTTGCCGCCGACCTGCTGCGCGACGAAGTTGACCAGCTCTCCCGCTTTCACCTTGGCAGTGGCATCGGCTGTCACGCCCGCGATCAGACTCACTTTGCCGTCGTTCACCGCAGCCAGCAGGATCACGGCGGATTTGAGTTTGTCTTTCAGCTTGTCCAGCGTCTCGCGCAACACCGCCGCGTCTGCGCCGTCCAGCTTGGCCGCCAGCACCTTCACGCCGTTGATGTCCTGCGCCTGCGCCAGCAACTCGTCGCCCTGCGCGGAAGCGAGTTTGGATTTCAATGCCGCCAGTTCTTTTTCCAGCGACTTCACGTTGTCGAGGATCTGCACGATGCGTGCGGCGGCTTCCTGCGGCTGTGACTTCACCGCATCGGCCACTTGCTGCAACTGCTGTTCCTGCTGTTGCACCAGCGCCAGCGCGCCCTCGCCCGTCACCGCTTCCACGCGACGCACGCCCGCTGCCACGCCGCTCTCGGCCACGATCTTGAACAGGCCGATGTCGCCGGTGCGCTTCACATGCGTACCGCCGCACAGCTCGATGGAGGAACCGATGTTCAGCACGCGCACCACGTCGCCGTACTTCTCGCCGAACAGCATCATCGCGCCGGTCTTCTGCGCATCGTCGATCGCCATCACGCGCGACTGACATTCGGCATTCGCCAGAATCTCGGCATTCACGATCGCTTCCACTTTGCGGATTTCCGCATCCGTCATCGGCTGCGTTTGCACGAAGTCGAAGCGCGTTTTGTCCGCATCCACCTGCGAACCTTTTTGCTGCACATGCGTGCCCAGCACTTCGCGCAACGCCTTGTGCATCAGGTGCGTGGCGAGTGGTTGCGCATGGTGCGGCTGCGCGCCGCGACATCCACCGTGGCAGTGACACCGTTACCCACGGTCAGCTTGCCGGTCTTCACCACGCCGTGATGACCGAACACCGTGGCCTGTATCTTCTGCGTGTCTTCCACCGCGAAGATGCCGTGCACGCTGCGCAATTCGCCGCAGTCGCCGACCTGGCCGCCGGACTCGGCGTAGAACGGTGTGTCGTCCAGCACCACCACGCCCATGTCGCCTTCGTTCAGTTCGTTCACCTCAACGCCGTCCTTGTACAGGGCGAGGATGTTGCCCTTGTGTTCCAGCGTGTCGTAACCGTGGAAAGTCGTGGCCGGACCGGCGTATTCGAGGTTGGCCGCCATCTTGAACTTGCCCGCCGCGCGCGCCTGTTCTTTCTGTTGCGCCATCGCCTTGTCGAAGGCCGCAGCATCCACCGTCACGCCATGCTCGCGGCACACGTCCTGCGTCAGGTCGAGCGGGAAGCCGTAGGTGTCGTGCAGCTTGAACGCGGTCTCGCCGTTGAACACCTTATTGCCCGCCTTGGCCATCTCGGCCAGATCGGCTTCGAGGATCGCCATGCCATGCTCGATGGTGGCGAAGAAGCGCTCCTCTTCCAGCTTGAGAATCCCCTTCACGCGCACCTGTTCTGCAGCCAGTTCGGGATAGGCCACTGCCCATCTGCTCCACCAGATCGGGCACCATCTTGTAGAAGAACGCGTCGCGCGCGCCCAGCTTGTAGCCGTGGCGGATCGCGCGGCGGATGATGCGGCGCAGCACATAGCCGCGACCTTCGTTGCCGGGGATCACGCCGTCGGCGATCAGGAAGGAACAGGCGCGGATGTGGTCGGCCAGCACTTTGAGCGAAGGCGAATCCAGGTCGGCTGCAATTGGTCTCGCGCGCCGCCGCCTTGATCAGCGCCTGGAACAGGTCGATCTCGTAGTTGGCATGCACATGCTGCAACACCGCCGAGATGCGCTCCAGCCCCATGCCGGTATCCACCGAGGGCTTGGGCAGCGGATGCATCACCCCCGCTTCGTCGCGGTTGAACTGCATGAACACGTTGTTCCAGATTTCGATGAAGCGGTCGCCGTCTTCGCCGGGACTGCCGGGCGGGCCGCCGGGGATGTGCTCGCCGTGGTCGTAGAAGATCTCGGTGCAGGGGCCGCAGGGGCCGGTGTCGCCCATCATCCAGAAGTTGTCGGAGGCGTAGCGCGCGCCCTTGTTGTCGCCGATGCGGATCACGCGCTCGGCCGGCACGCCGATCTCCTTGGTCCAGATGTCGTAGGCCTCGTCGTCCTCGGCATACACGGTGACGGTGAGCTTGTCCTTGGGCAGCTTGAACACCACCGTGAGCAGTTCCCACGCATAGTTGATCGCATCGCGCTTGAAGTAATCGCCGAAGCTGAAGTTGCCCAGCATCTCGAAGAAGGTGTGGTGACGCGCGGTGTAGCCGACGTTCTCCAGATCGTTGTGCTTGCCGCCGGCACGCACGCATTTCTGCGATGAAGTGGCGCGGGTATAGGGGCGCTTGTCGAAACCGAGGAACACGTCCTTGAACTGGTTCATGCCCGCGTTGGTGAACAACAGCGTCGGGTCTTCATGCGGCACCAGCGAACTGGAAGCGACCACGGTGTGGCCTTTGGAGGCGAAATAATCTAGGAATTTCTGGCGGATTTCACTGCTTTTCATGATGCACCCTGAACTCTAAAGTCACGTTCCAGACCGGCTGGACAAGGCGCGCATCATACCATGACAGGCATTGCAGCTCACACGGTGGGTAGGTTCATTCCTCCTCTGTCACCCCGGCGCTACGCAATACTTTGAAAATAATATCCATGGAGAATCCACGCGATTGCAGAAAACGCATTTGCCTGGCTTTTTCTTTGGCATCCTGAGGAGCTGCACCGTACTTCCTTTGCCATACCTCGCGTGCTGTATCCAGTTCGGTTTCTTTCAATGCCGGCAACGCGGCATCGATCAGCTCTTCGGCTATGCCTTTTTGGCGTAATTCATGGGTGATACGTTGAGTGCCGAAACGGCTACGCTTGACGTGTACCAACTGCGTGGTGGCGCGTGCATCTGAGAGCCAGCCGCGTGCTGTCAGGTCATCCAGCAACGCATCCAGATCGTCCGTCGGCAACTGCTCGAAGTCTTCCTCCGTCTGCACATGCGGCAACAGCTTGGCGCGCAACTCGGCGCGGCTGTATTCGCGGCGAGCCAAGCATTGCAAGGCTCGCGCACGCAGGCTTAACTCAGGCTTTTTCCTCATCCGGGATCCCGGCCAGAAGTTTTTCGGATGCTTTGCCTGCTTTTGCACCGGCTTTTTCGCTGGCTTTTTCAGCTGCTTTTGCGGGCGCTTTTACAACGGGCTCGAGTAAAGCCACGCCGACTGCGGCACGCACCTTGTTTTCGATCTCCCGTGCGATCTCGGGATGTTCACGCAAATATTCGCGTGCGTTGTCCTTGCCTTGGCCGATCTTGTCGCCCTTGTAGGCGTACCAGGCACCGGCTTTTTCCACCAGTTTGTGCTGCACGCCCAGCTCGATGATCTCGCCTTCGCGCGAGATGCCTTCGCCGTACAGGATATCGAACAAGGCCTCGCGGAACGGCGGGGCGACTTTGTTCTTCACGATCTTGACGCGGGTCTCGTTGCCGATCACTTCGTCGCCTTTCTTGATCGCGCCGATGCGGCGGATGTCGAGACGCACCGAGGCATAGAACTTGAGCGCGTTGCCGCCGGTGGTGGTTTCGGGGTTGCCGAACATCACGCCGATCTTCATGCGGATCTGGTTGATGAAGATGACCATGGTGTTGGAACGATTGATGTTGGCAGTCAGTTTGCGCAAGGCTTGCGACATCAGACGCGCATGCAATCCCATCTGCGAGTCGCCCATCTCGCCTTCGATTTCGGCCTTCGGTGTCAGCGCGGCAACGGAGTCCACCACCACGATATCCACCGAACCGGAGCGCACCAGCATATCGACGATCTCCAGCGCCTGTTCGCCGTTGTCCGGCTGCGAGATCAGCAGGTCTTCCACCCGCACGCCCAGCTTCTGCGCATACTGCGGATCGAGCGCGTGTTCCGCGTCGATGAAGGCGGCGGTGCCGCCCAGCTTTTGCATCTCGGCGATGACTTGCAGGGTGAGCGTGGTCTTGCCGGAGGATTCCGGGCCGTAGATCTCGATCACGCGACCGCGCGGCAATCCGCCGACGCCCAACGCGATGTCCAGGCCCAGCGAACCGGTGGACACGACATCGATATCCTTGATCGCTTCGCCCTCGGCCAGGCGCATGATGGAGCCCTTGCCGAATTGTTTTTCGATCTGGCTCAGTGCCGCCGCGAGTGCCTTGCTTTTGTTGTCGTCCATGGTGATTCCCCTTTGAAAAAATGATGGGACGGATTGTGGCACAACAATTTCGCAGTTGTACAGAACGTTCGTTCTCTTTGTGCGCTAGGCTATTTTTGTACGGCTATTCAACAGGTTGATCACGCCTTGCAAGGCAATATGCACCGCTTTCACACGAATGGCATCCCGGTCGCCGTCAAGCTGATGGCAGGCCGTGCGCACTGCATCGTTGGTCGCCCAGGCGAACCATACGGTGCCGACCGGCTTCTCCGGCGTGCCACCTGTAGGGCCGGCGATACCGCTCACGGACAGCGCCACCTGAGCGCGGCTAAATTGCAGGACGCCATCCACCATTTCGCGCACCGTCTCCTCGCTCACTGCTCCATGCCGCTGCAATGTCTCCAGCGAAACGCCCAGCATCTCTTCTTTTGAAATATTGGAATAAGTCACGAAACCGCGATCGAACCAGGCGGAACTGCCCGACACCCTGGTGATGGCCTGCGCGATGCCGCCGCCCGTGCAGGACTCCGCCGTCGCCAGCATCATGCCGTGCGCTTTGAGCACCGCGCCGACCTGTTTTGCCAGCCGTACGCTCATAGCCCGCGTGCGAGATCGTTCTGGATGTCCACCACCGCCTCCAGCCCCACCGCGATGCGGATCAAGCC
The DNA here is from genome assembly GCA_963721375.1 of uncultured beta proteobacterium. Taxonomy (GTDB): domain Bacteria; phylum Pseudomonadota; class Gammaproteobacteria; order Burkholderiales; family Gallionellaceae; genus Sideroxyarcus. Next base: position 240,525 of record CAVRIW010000003.1, read on the forward strand.
TTCGCTGATGCCGGCTGCCGCACGTGCTTCCGGCGAGATGCGCGCATGGGTGGTGGTGGCCGGATGGGTGATGGTGGTCTTGGTGTCGCCCAGATTGGCGGTGATGGACAGCATCTTGGTGTTGTCGATGACGCGCCATGCCGCAGCCTTGCCGCCCTTCACCTCGAACGCCACGATGCCGCCGCCGGTCTTCTGCTGCTTCATCGCCAGCGCATGTTGCGGATGCGACGGCAGTCCGGGATAGAACACGCGCGCCACGTTGGGCTGCTGCTCCAGCCATTGCGCCAGTTGCAGGGCATTGGCGCTGTGCGCGTCCATGCGCAGCTTGAGCGTCTCAAGGCCCTTCAAAAATATCCAGGCGTTGAACGCGCTCATGGTCGGGCCGGTGGTGCGCAGGAAGCCATACACCGGCTCCATCAGCTTCTTGCTGCCCAGCACCGCGCCGCCCAGCACACGACCTTGGCCGTCGATGTACTTGGTGGCGGAATGGATCACGATGTCCGCGCCCAAGTCCAGCGGGCGTTGCAGGATAGGCGTGCAGAAACAGTTGTCCACTGCCAGCAACGCACCGCAAGCCTTCGCCACGGCAGCGATAGCCGCGATGTCGGAGATCTCGGTGAGCGGGATTGGATGGCGTCTCCAGAAAGAACAGCTTGGTGTTGGGACGCACCGCTGCCTGCCATTGCGCGACATCGGTGGCGGAAACGAAGGTCGTGTCCACACCGAATTTCTTGAACACGTTGTTGAACATATTCACCGTCGAACCGAAGATGCTCTGCGAGGCAACCACATGATCGCCCGCTTTCAGCAGCCCCATACAAGTCGAGAGGATGGCAGCCATGCCGGATGACGTCGCCACGCATTGCTCGGCACCTTCCAGCGCCGCGAGACGCTGCTCGAACATGGTAACGGTGGGGTTGGTGAAACGCGCGTAGATATTGCCGGGCTCCTCGCCGATGAAGCGTTTCGCCGCTTGCTCCGCACTGTCGAAGGTAAAGCTGGAAGTGAGGAACAGCGCTTCACTGTGCTCATGGAACTGGCTGTGCACGCTGCCCGCGCGCACCGCCAGCGTTTCTGCTTGATATGATTCAGTCATTGTCTTCGTCCTTGCGGCCTGTCCACGCCGACAGCGCCACCAATAAAAAACCCGGAAAGCTTAGCGCTAAACCGGGTCTCCCCCGCTTTAGCTGTATTTGTAATGCGCCCGCAAGCTGTTCCTCAAATCGGCGCAGACGGAAAATAGCACCGCCCACTGCAAACCGTCAACCTACATCGATGAAGCACTCATCGCCAGATCCAACTCCATCTGGTCATCGCTGGGCTCCTGCTCTTTGGGCTTGCCACTGCGCGCCGCTTCCACCGCATCCAGATATTCCGGCGTGATGTCGCCCGTGATGTAACGGCCGTCAAAACAGGAAGTATCGAAATCGCTCAGAGTCGGGTTGGCTTTGATGACAGCCAATTTAAGATCCTCGAGATCCTGATAGATCAAACGGTCGGCGCTGATCTCGCGGCATATCTCATCGTCCGTGCGTCCGGTGGCGATGAGTTCGCGCCGGGTCGGCATGTCGATGCCGTACACGTTGGGGAATTTGACAGGGGGCGCGGCGGAGGCGAAATACACTTTGCGCGCACCGGCATCGCGCGCCATCTGCACGATCTCGCGGCTGGTGGTGCCGCGCACGATGGAGTCATCCACCAGCAGCACGTTCTTGCCTTTGAACTCGATAGCGATGGCATTCAGTTTCTGGCGCACCGATTTCTTGCGCATCGCCTGCCCCGGCATGATGAAGGTGCGACCGATGTAGCGGTTCTTCACGAAGCCTTCGCGGAACGGGATGCCCAGATGATTGGCCAGCTGCAAAGCGCTGGGGCGGCTGGAATCGGGGATCGGGATCACCACGTCGATATCGTGATCCTTCCACTCGCGGCGTATCTTGTCCGCCAGAAACTCGCCCATGTACAGCCGCGTGGCATACACCGAGATGCCGTCCATCACCGAGTCGGGACGGGCGAAATACACGTATTCGAAGATGCACGGATTGAGCCTGGTCTGCTCGGCACATTGCTGGCTGTGGAAATTCGCGTGGAGATCGATGAACACCGCCTCGCCCGGCGCGATGTCGCGCAGGAACTTGAAGCCCAGCGTATCCAGCGCCACCGACTCCGAGGCAACCAGATACTCCACCCCGGCCTCGGTTTGATGACTGCCGACCACCAGAGGACGGATACCGTTGGGATCGCGGAAGGCGAGCAGACCATAACCGGCGATCATCGCCACCACCGCGTAAGCGCCTTTGCAACGGCGATGCACACCGGATACGGCAGCGAATATCTTCTGCGGATCGAGCTTGAAGCCGGTGGCATTGGCTTGCAGCTCATGCGCCAACACGTTGAGCAGCACTTCCGAATCGGAACCGGTATTGATGTGGCGCAAGTCCTGCTGATACATGACGCTGCGCAGTTCGTCGGTATTGGTCAGGTTGCCGTTGTGCCCCAGCACGATGCCGAACGGCGAGTTCACATAGAACGGCTGTGCCTCGTTGTGATCCACCGACGACCCGGCAGTGGGATAACGCACATGGGCGATGCCTGCATTGCCCTGCAACGCGCGCATGTTGCGGGTGCGGAACACATCGCGCACCAGACCGTTGCCCTTGTGCAGATGGAACGACCTGCCATCCAGCGTGGCGATGCCCGCCGCATCCTGCCCGCGATGTTGCAACACCTGCAAACCGTCATACAGCAACTGGTTCACCGGGGTAGTCGCAATCACACCTAGAATCCCGCACATAATTTTTTCCGCTTTTCCGTGAAGTTAGTCTGTTATTTCCGCACTGCGTTTTCCGGCACATAGTCTTTGGCATACAGCGCTGCTTGCAGTAGCGGCTTGCTCGACATCGCATCGCGCCACCATGGTTTTTGCGGCATGCTGGTCAGCCCGCCCAGCCACACCAAAGCAAGCAGCTACCAACACCCCGCGCAACACACCGAACATCGCGCCGAATTTCCCATCCATCCCGCCCAGTCCGGCAAACTTGGCCAATCTGGCCAATAGCCAGGCGGCAATGGCAGCGACGATCAGCGTCACGATGAACAAGACCGCGAATGCCACCACCGAGCGGACGTTGACCGCGCCCACAGCTTCAGGGATATACGGCAGCGCCTGCGCTGAAAAAGTGCGCGCCACGACGTAGGCCGCGATCCAGCCGATCAGCGAGAACAGCTCATACATGAATCCGCGCCACCAGCCCAGCAAGGCCGAAAGCGCGATGATGGCGATTACAACAAAATCAAACGCAGTCATCGTTCTTTACTCCAGATTGACGACGTTCGGATGCAGCCCTTGCGCTTCCAGCTTGTGCCTGATCTTCTCCGCCGCCTCGCGGGTCGGATAGCTGCCGACGCGCACGCGCACATGGCCGCCCGCCTTTTCGGTATAAGCGTGGTAACCCTGCTTGCTCAACTTGGCCTGCAATTGTTTGGCGGTATCCGCGTTGGAATAAGCGCCTACCTGAACCACCCAGCCGGATTGCGGTACGGGCTTGGCAATGGATTTGGTTTCGACTTTGGGTTTGGCTTCCGCCTTGGGTTTGCTCTCGGCTTGGGCAACCTTGATCGGCTGCGCTGCCACAGGCGCCGCGCTGACAGCCGAGACTGCAGCACTCGTTACTGCCGAAGCCGCGCCCGGGGCAATGCTCAGAGCCGCAGCGATTTCAGCAACCGGGGCACTTGCCGCTTGCGGCTGGAATGCAGGTGCACCATCTTTGTCCGGGATGCGCAATTCGATGTCGTTCGCAGTCGTCGGCGCAGGATCGCTGTCGAACACCATGGGCAGGATGACCACGATGGCCAGCACCAAGGCCACCGCACCGATCAGGCGGCGGCGAGCCTGACGCCGCAAGCTGGATTCTTCTTCTGTCGTAATTTGTTTTGCCATCGCGAATTTCGGGCAGATCAGCCGCCGCGCAAACCGCGCGCCCGCATCACTTCCGCCACTGTATAGAATGATCCGAAGGCCGCGATTCTATCATTTTCACCCGCCCGATTGCTGGCCTCATGCAGGGCATCGGCGATGGATGCGCAGGTTTTAACCTCACCGCGAACCGGCACATTCTGCAGCACCTGCGCCAGTTCGGCGGCTGTCGCACCGCGCGGCGCATCGATGCCGGAGACCAGCCACACATCGATCTGCGCATCCAGCGCCCGCACCACCCCCGCCATATCCTTGTCCTTGAGCATGGCGAACACCGCAAAGGTTTTAGCAGGCGGCAGATTGGCCAGATTCTGCGCCAGCGAACGTGCCGCATGCGGGTTATGCGCCACATCCAGGATCAATTGCGGCCTGCCCGGCACGAACTGGAAGCGCCCCGCGAGTTGCACCTCCACCAGCCCGCGCCGTACCGCTTCCATGCTCACCGGCAATTGTTCTTTCAGCGCATCCAGCGCCGCCAGCACCGCACTCGCGTTGTGCAACTGGAACGCACCGCGCAAGGCGGGATGCGGCAAGGCACTGCGTGAGCCTATTTTGCTGCGGTAGTCCCACTGCCCCTGATGCGTAGTGAACCCGAATTCACTGCCGATGCACCACAGTTCTGCGCCGATCTCTTGTGCATGGTTGCGCAGCGCCTGCGGCACATCGCTATCCGCACAGATCGCCACGCGACCTTGGCGGAAGATACCCGCCTTCTCGAACGCGATCTGCTCGCGCGTATCGCCCAGATAATCGACGTGATCGATGTCCACACTGGCCACCACCGCACAATCCGCATCGAACACGTTCACCGCATCCAGCCTGCCGCCCAGCCCGACTTCGAGGATGGCGACATCCACCTTGTGCGCGATGAAGCACTGCATGGCGGCCAGCGTGCCGAACTCGAAATAGGTCAGAGGAATATCGCCGCGCACCTGCTCGATCTGTTCGAACGAAGCACACAACTCCGCATCGCTCACCTGCTGCTTGCCGATGCGCACCCGTTCGTTGTAATCCAGCAGATGCGGCGAGGTATAGCAGCCGACGCGGTATCCGGCGGCATGCAGGATGGATTCCAGCATCGCGCACACCGAGCCCTTGCCGTTGGTGCCGCCGACGATGATGACGGGAAAATCAGGTTGGAGATTCAGCCGCTGTTTGACTTGCGCCACGCGCTCCAGACCGAGCGCGATGGTTTTGGGATGCAGGGATTCGAGGTAGGTTAGCCAGTCGGCTAGGGTGTTGGGCATTTCTGAGATTCAGGTATTACAACTGCACCCCGAGTTTGCGCAACACGGGCAGCATCGCCAGGTAACAGCCTGCGGTAGCTGCAACGGAAATCGCGAGGCTCAGCCAGAACCCAAGCCCCTGCTTGATCAGCAGCGGCAGGAGCAGGAATAGAACCAGGGACGGCAGCACCAGCCAGAATATCTGGCTGGAAAGCTCGGCAATGCGCGCAGGCTCTGCACCCTCGAAGCGCATCCACATGAACGCCAGCAACGAAGTGAGCGGTAATGCCGCGAGCAGTGCGGCGAAGCCGCTACTCCGCTTGACGACCTCCGCTATCGCCACGATGACGATTGCGGAGATGCCGACCTTGAGCGCGAAGTAAAGCACGGCGTTAAGCCGCCTCCAGCTTCGCCACCGCATCCTGCTTGGTCAGCAGCGTGATGAGCGTAGCCAGCTGGTCGCGCATCTCGCGTCTATCCACGATCATGTCAATCGCGCCGTGCTCCAGCAGGAACTCCGCACGCTGGAAGCCATCCGGCAAGGTCTCGCGCACGGTCTGCTGGATCACGCGCGCTCCGGCAAAGCCGATCAGCGCGCCGGGTTCGGCGATGACCACGTCGCCCAGAAAGGCGAAGCTGGCGGAAACACCGCCCATGGTCGGGTCGGTCAGCACGGAGATGAAGGGCAGTCTGGCCTCGCTCAGTTGCGTGAGCGCGGCGCTGGTCTTGGCCATCTGCATCAGCGACAGCAGGCCTTCCTGCATACGCGCGCCGCCGCTGGCAGCGAAACAGATGAACGGGCATTTCTGTTCCAGCGCGACTTGCACACCGCGCACGAAACGCTCACCTGTCACCGAACCCATCGAGCCACCCATGAAGGTGAATTCAAATGCCGCCGCCACGACGGGCAGCGCGTGGATGCTGCCTTGCAACACCACCATGGAATCGTCTTCGCCGGTGTTGCGCTTGGCATCGACCAGACGGTCGCTATATTTTTTCTGGTCTTTGAATTTCAGGGTATCGACCGGCAGCACTTCCGCGCCGATCTCGAAACGGCCTTCACTATCCAGCAGCCAATCCAGACGGGTACGCGCGGTGATGCGGTGATGATGGTTGCACTTGGGGCAGACGCTGTGGTTCTTCTCCAGATCGGCGTGATACAGCACCGCCTGACAGGACGGGCATTTGTGCCACAAACCATCCGGCACGCTCTTCTTGACGTCGGCGCTCTCGCGGCGCTTGATCTTCGGGGGTAACAGTTTTTGGAACCAGCTCATAGTGCTCTCCTCTTTATTGATCTATCGCTACGCGCAATTCTTTCACCAACTTGCCCACGTTGGCGACCACGTTCTGTTCGGTTGAGTTCTCGACTTCCTGCACGATGCGGCTACCTACCACCACACCGTCGCACAGCTTGGACACGGCCTTGGCTGTCGCGGCATCGCGGATGCCGAAGCCGACACCGATGGGCAGTTTGATGTGTTTGCGCAGTTGCGGAATTTTCTGCTCGATGGCGGACAGGTCGAGGTTTCCCGCGCCGGTCACGCCCTTGAGCGAGACGTAATACACATAGCCGCGCGCCAGTTTGGCGACTTGTTCGATACGCGCTTCGTTGGTGGTCGGTGCCAACAGGAAGATGGGTGCGATGTTGTGGCGTTGCAGATGCTCGAATGCTTCATGGCTTTCTTCCGGCGGGAAGTCCACCGTCAGTACGCCATCCACGCCGACCTCCTCGCAACGCTGGGCAAACACTTCCCAGCCCATCGCTTCGATCGGATTGCCATAGCCCATCAGCACCACCGGGGTGGTCGTGTCCTGCTTGCGGAACTCCGCCACCATCATCAGCACGCCGCGCAGCGATGTGCCATGTTTGAGCGCGCGTTCGGAAGCGCGCTGGATCACCGGACCATCCGCCATCGGATCGGAGAACGGCACGCCCAGCTCGAGCACATCCGCCCCTGCCTGCACCAGCCCATGCATCAGCGACACTGTGAGTTGCGGCGACGGATCGCCGGCAGTGATGAACGGAATGAGCGCCTTGCGCTGTTGTTGCTTGAGCTTGTCGAAAGTGGTCTGGATGCGGCTCATAGCGTGATCCCCTTGATACGCGCCACGGTGTTCATATCCTTGTCGCCGCGACCGGACAGGTTCACCAGCAACACCTTGTCTTTGCACAGCGTCGGCGCCAGTTTCATCGCGTGCGCCAGGGCGTGACTGGATTCCAGCGCGGGAATGATGCCTTCGAAACGGCACAGCGCATCGAATGCAGCCAGCGCTTCGTCGTCGTTGATGGCGACATATTGCGCGCGCCCCATATCCTTCAACAGGCAATGCTCGGGGCCGACGCCGGGATAATCCAGTCCGGCCGAGATGGAGTGCGTCTCGATGATCTGCCCGTTCTCGTCCTGCATCAGATAGACCTTGTTGCCGTGCAGCACGCCGACCTTGGCATTCGCGGTGAGCGGCGCGGCATGCTGCCCGCTGCCGATGCCGTGACCGCCCGCTTCCACGCCGATCAGCTGCACCGCTGTTTCTTCGATGTAGGGATAGAACATGCCGATGGCGTTGGAACCGCCACCGACACAGGCGATCACCGCATCCGGCTGACGGCCGATCATCTCAGGCATCTGCACACGGGCTTCGTTGCCGATGACGCACTGGAAATCGCGCACCATCATCGGATACGGATGCGGGCCTGCCGCCGTACCGAAGATGTAGAAGGTGCTTTCGACGTTGGTGACCCAGTCGCGGATCGCTTCGTTGCAAGCGTCTTTCAGTGTCTTGGAGCCGCTCTCCACCGGCACGACGGTCGCGCCCAGCAGCTTCATGCGGAACACGTTGGGTGCCTGGCGCTGAATGTCTTCCGCGCCCATATACACCACGCACTCCATACCGAAACGCGCCGCCACCGTCGCCGTCGCCACGCCGTGCATGCCCGCGCCGGTCTCGGCGATGACGCGTTTCTTGCCCATGCGCTTGGCCAGCAAGGCTTGGCCGATGGCGTTGTTGATCTTGTGCGCGCCGGTGTGATTCAGGTCTTCGCGTTTCAGGTAGATCTGCGCGCCGCCCAAGCTCTCGGACAACCGCTTGGCGTGATAGATGGGGCTGGGACGTCCGACGTAGTGCTTCAGTTCGTAGGCGAACTCTGCCTTGAATTCTGGGTCATCGCGGAAGCGCAGATACTGCTGGCGCAGCTCCTCCACCGCCGGAATCAGCGTCTCGGCCATGTAGATGCCGCCGAATTGGCCGAAGTGACCGGTGCTATCTGGATAGTTGTACATCTGCTCGTTTAACCTCGTTGATGAACGCGGCGACCTTCGCCGCATCCTTGATTCCTTTTGCCGCCTCTACGCCGCTGGACACGTCCACCGCGTAAGGTCGCACTTGTTTTATCGCTGCTGCCACATTGCCCGCATGCAGCCCGCCGGACAGGATCACCGGCAGCGGCAAATCACGCGGGATCAGCGCCCAGTCGAACGACTCGCCCGTACCGCCTTGCGTACCTTCAACGTAAGCATCCAGCAGCAAACCCTGGGCACTGGCGTAACGGGACGCGCATTGTAGCAAATCCACCCCCGGCTTGACCCGGATCGCCTTGAGATATGGCTTGCCGAATTGCTGGCAAAACTCCGGCGACTCCTCACCATGGAACTGCAACACATCCAGAGAGACTTTTGCCAACACTTCGCGCACGTATTCCACTGAAGGATTAACGAACAGCCCCACCACGGTCACGAATGGCGGCACGACACGCGCCAACTTCTCGGCCTGCTGCACGCTCACATGGCGCGGGCTTTTTTCATAGAACACCAAACCGAGCGCATCCGCACCGCCATTAGCGACGGCCAGCACATCCTGCTCGCGGGTAATGCCGCAGATTTTTATCCGTGTTCTGGTGATTCGGGTCATCTGGACGCTTCAGTTCAAAAACGAGGTGGCATTGTACCTTGCGGCAAGCCCCACTTCGCATCGTAGGTGATGTGGCGCAGATACAAGCCATCCGGCATAAAGGTCGGTGCTGCCCACTTGCGCTCACGACCTTCCAGCACTTCGCGTATCCATTGTGGCGGGTGCTTGCCTTTGCCGACATACAACAGACAGCCAAGGATGTTGCGCACCATATGGTGCAGGAAAGCATTGGCAGTCAGATTGAAGATGATGGTGTCGCCCTGCTGCAGAATATCGAGCTGCGCGAGGTTTTTCATAGGCGTCTTGGCCTGGCATTGCGAGGAGCGGAAAGCGCTGAAGTCGTGCTCACCCAACAGATATTGCGCGGCTTCGCGCATCGCTGCCACATCCAGCGGCAGGTGGAACCAGCCCACCTTGCCGTGGTGCACGGCACTGCGCGACGGGCGGCTGATGAGCACATACTGGTAACTGCGCGCCTGAGCCGAGAAGCGCGCATGGAATTCGTCAGACACCGCATGCGCCCACAACACGGCGATGTCCTTCGGCAGCAACGCATTGGTGCCACGCACCCAGGCGCTGAGCGGCCGGTCGGTATTGGTATCGAAATGCACCACTTGCTCCAGCGCATGCACGCCGGTGTCGGTGCGTCCGGCAGCCAGGATGGCAATGCTTTCGCCCGCGATCCCGCTCAATGCGAGTTGCAGTGCGTCCTGCACATTCGGCACATCCGGCTGGCTCTGCCAACCGTTGTAGCCGCTGCCGTCGTATTCCACGCCGAGCGCGATCCTCATCGCCACACTCCTATCAGCACTGCCGCGCATGCTGCCAGCAGCACGACATCCATGACACCGAAGGCTTGCAGTCGCAGCTCGATATGTGTCGCGCCAGAGATGCCGGGCCGCAAAGCATCGCGGATAGTCGAGCGCCAATCGCTCGCCGTATCGCGCATGGCAGTTCTCGGCGTATTCCAGCGTCAACGCCAAACGCACGGCGATACGTTCACGCGACAGACCGAACCAGCGCAACGGATAGGCCAGGGTGTATAGCCCGCTGATAAGTTGTGTCTGCGGCAGCAGTTCCAGCAAGATCGCCAGCCCGGACAGCACACTCAACAACCGCCCCAGTTGCAGCAGTCCGTCCAGCACACCTTCCCGCGTGGGCGAAACCATGCCGAGCGCTGGAAACAGCGCCGCACCCGGTGTCGTATAGGCGTAGATCACCAGCAGGGAGAACAATATCCAGCGCGTGCGCCGCAGCAAACTCAGCAATTGCTTCGCGCACAGCCTCAACGCTATGCCGAACAAAACAAAACTCAGCACCAGCAAAGCCAGCGGCTGCAAGCGCTGCGTCAGCAAGGCGAGCAACACCCAAACAAGTATCTGCACAGCGGGATGCGGGATCAGTTTCATATCGTTCAAATGAAAACGGCAGCCGCACAGGCTGCCGTTCGGTTAAGCCAGAATTTCTTACAACTGCTGAATCATGGCTTGTGCACTCGCACGTTGCTGCTCATCGCCGTCGCGCAGCACCTCGTCCAGAATCTCCTTGGCACCCGCAGCAGTCACCCATCTCCTGATAGGCCTTGGCCAGATCGAGCTTGGTCGCCACTTCTTGCCAATGCTCGTCTTTTGCTTCGCCGGACAAAGATGCCGCAGCCGGAGCCAGACTATCCAGGTTCAAGCTGATATCTCCCAAGCCGATATCAACCGGCTTCTCGGACTTCTGCGCCGACCCTGCTGTAAAGTCGGTTGGGAAATCCAGCGTAAACGCCAAGCCCTCATCGGCAGCCGGGGTTGGCGCAGCTGGTGCTGCTGTCGCAGGCATCCCCGGATGGTTCGCGGTGATATCAAAGATCAAATCGCCGAGGACAGACTCGGCGGGTGCTTTCGCTGCTGCGCTTGAAGCTGCACCCATCGCAGCCGCCCCGGTATGGGTCGTGGTCACATCGAACACCATTTCATCCATGTTGACCGATGAAGTCGCGTCTGCAGCTTTGGCTGCGGGCAATTTCGGATTCGTTCCAGTCACATCAAAATCCATGGGCGTTTCTTGCACGGAGCGCAACTCTTCATGCGAGAGAACGGTGTGTACTTTCGTGCTGCGACGGTTCCATCAGTACCGTATTCTGGAAAGAGGATTCCGGGGTCGCCGCAACTGGCGCTCCGAAGCCCAAATCGAAATCGACGGAAGGCGCTGCGGTATCCACTTTAGGTTCAGCCGCCGACGCAGCACTACTGCCGCTCCCGCCATAAAGCGGATTACCGGGCTCCAATTCACGCCCCATCGCAGCGGCCTGCTTCCAGGCTGCGTCGTCGCCGGAATCCTTGATCTCGCGAGCGTAAGTAAAGAAGGAATTAGTATCTTTCCGATTCGCGTAGATGGACAACAGCTTGAGCTTGACCGGAACATGGGCAGGGTTGATTTTCAGCGCCTCTTTCAATACCTCCTCGGCTTGCGCATCGCGCCCGAAAGTAAGGAACAGGTCTGCCTCACCGATAGGATCGACTTCATCGCCGCCGCCCTGAGTGGCCATCTCGGCAACAGCCGGTTGAGAAGTAAAGTCACCCGTCTCCGGAGAAGGCATGGTCGGTGCGGCGATACGTCCCGTCGCACTGCCCTCATCTTCTTGACCAACCGTTTCTTGCTTAGCGGTTTCTCCGCTGCCAGTTTTTTTGCCGCGACGCGCCAGCACAAAACCGGCGCCTCCCAAAGCCAGCAGCAAGGCGGCCCCGCCAGCCAGCATAATTGGATCCGCCAACACACTGTCCAACAAAGATGGTTCTGCTACAGCCACAGGTGCAGGCACCGCCACCTTCTTGGGAGCACTTGCCGCAGCCACCTGGCTTGCAGAGGCCGTACCGGCAGCGGCCGCAGCAGATGCTGCATTCACAGCGGATTGCCCTGCAGCTTCCGGCTTCTTCAGATCGGCCAAGCGCTTCAAGTCTTTTACGTTTTTCTCCAGCAGCGCCGTACGCTCCTGCGCGTCCTTCAGCGCCTTGCTCTTGGCGATAGCCTCTTCTGCCTGGGCGTTCGCTTGGTCTTTGGCAGTGGACTTGCCGCCGCCGACTGTCTTGCCGCTCGGCGCTTCACCTTTGGATAGCTTCAGTATTTCCTTGGGAGCTTCCTTGCCTGTAGCCGTTTTTTCCGCAACAGCCGCAGTCACCTTGCCTGAAGATTCCTGACGCCCTTCCTGACCAGCTGGCTCGCCATGTATCGCCGCGAGTTGCTGACGATAGGCATTCCAATCGGCCACATGCGCGCGAACCACTTTTACCGCCTCACCTTGCTGGACAGCCTCCAGCTCGGTCGCGTCAGGAATGCGGATGATTTTGCCTGTCTTCAGGCGATTCATGTTCTTGCCCACGAACAGATCGGTATTGGCACGGTACAGCGCCACCAGCATGCGTTCCAGGCTGACATCAGAGGGTTTGACCGTGAGTGCGATTTCGCTCAAGGTATCCCCGCGCACCACCATAAACGGATTTTCTTCTGCACTAACTTCGGGCGCCGCAGCTTCTTCACTGACGACATCCGCTGCTGCACTCGGCACTTCCGCAGCAAGTGGAGCGGCTTCTTGTTCTGCCACTGGCGGCTGCTCTTCAGCAGGTACAACACTCTTTTCTTCAAGCTGCGCAGCCACAGGCTGCTCGGAGGGTTGGGTTTGCGGCACAGGCTCTTGCGCTATCGGAGCAGGTTCACTCGCCGGAGCTAATGGAGCCTCAGATGTTGCCGGAACCACTGGAGTTGCCGGAGCTTCTGAAACCAAGGGAGCTGCTGGGACAACCGGTGGTGCAGGAACCGCCGGTGTAGCTACAACCGGCGCTATCGGCTTAATCACTTCCGCTTTCGGTTCCTGAACTTTGAAATCCACCGGGTCGAGCAGGAAAGTGTATTCGCGCAACAACTTGCCGGAGGACCAAGTGACTTCAATCAGCAAAGTAACGAAAGGCTCATTGACCGCTTGGGCCGAAGTTACTTTGACATAGGGTTCGCCGCTGTCGCGATTGACAACTTCAAACTTCAGCTTGGGGAGCGCGTAGGGGTAATCGATGCCCGAATTCTTGAATGCTTCGGCAGAGGCCAATCTTGCTGAAATGCTTGATTTGTCGGCTTTATCGACAGAAACCAACTCGATTTCTGCTTTGAGCGGCTGCCCCAGATTGGAGCTGACATTGATTCCACCCAAACCTGTAGCACAGACCATGCCGGACCACGCCAAACAGGCAATATAACCAGACATTTTTAAAATCGATTTCAGCACGCTGCCACCCTTTTCTATTCCATACGTTATTCAGACTAACATCAGAGGGTTAGTGATGCAAGCTCACTAACCCTCTAAGTACATGCACTAAGCAACGGTAATCAACCGATTTTTTAATACATTCTATTTGTTCAACAGAATGCGCAACATGCGCCGCAACGGTTCCGCCGCACCCCACAACAACTGGTCGCCGCAGACGAAAGCGCTTACATACTCCGGCCCCAATTCCATCTTGCGCACACGCCCGACCGCGATGTCCAATTTGCCGGTCACGGCGACCGGGGTCAGTTCACGTACGGAAATTTCGCGCTGGTTGGGCACGAACTTAACCCAGGGATTGCCGCCCTTGATGAGCGCTTCGATCTCGCCCAGCGGCACATCCTTCTTCAGCTTGAGAGTCAGCGCCAGGCTGTGGCAACGCATCGCTCCAATACGCACGCACAGGCCATCCACCGGAATACGCTTCTCCGTTCCCAGTATCTTGTTGACCTCAGCGCAACCTTTCCATTCCTCCTTGGACTGGCCGTTATCGAGCTGCTTGTCGATCCATGGGATCAGGCTGCCCGCCAGCGGTGCGCCGAAATGCTCGGTCGGCATGTCGGCAGAGCGCATCTTCTCGGCCAAGCGGCGATCGATCTCCAGGATGGCCGACTTCGGGTCGGCCAGCAGATCGGCAACCGAGTTATAGGCCGCGCCCATCTGGTTCAGCAGCTCGCGCATGTTCTGCGCCCCCGCGCCGGAGGCGGCCTGATAGGTCATGGACGATACCCACTCCACCAGCCCTGCATGGAACAAGCCGCCCAAGCCCATCAGCAAAATGCTGTTAGTGCAGTTGCCGCCGATGAAATTCTTGCCACCGTTCGCCAGCGACTTTTTGATAAGATCAAGATTCACCGGATCGAGGATGATGACCGCGTCATCTTCCATGCGCAGCGTCGAGGCCGCATCGATCCAGTAACCCTGCCAGCCTGCTGCACGCAACTTGGGGAAGATTTCGGTAGTGTAATCGCCGCCCTGACAGGAGATGATGGCATCCATCACCTTCAACTCGTTTAGATCGTGCGCGTCTTTCAGTGGCACGCCGCGTCCTTCGGCAGGAGCTTCGCCGCCGACGTTCGAGGTGGTAAAGAACACCGCATCGATCAGATCGAAGTCCTTCTCTTCACGCATGCGTTGCATGAGTACAGAGCCCACCATACCGCGCCAGCCGATCAAACCTACTTTCATGATTCTTCCTTGATTTCCTGATTAAAGGGCTGTGACGACCGCATCGCCCATCGCCGCACAGCCGACCTTCTGCATGCCGGCCTCGTAGATATCGCCCGTGCGCAGCCCCTGCTGCAACACCTTGCGCACTGCCGCTTCGATACGTTGCGCGATGTCGGCGCGACCGAAGGTGTATTGCATCATCATCGCCACCGACAGGATGGTCGCCAGCGGATTGGCGATATCCTTGCCGGCGATGTCCGGTGCGGAGCCGTGGCACGGCTCGTACAGCCCTTTGTTGTTCGCATCCAGCGAAGCGGATGGCAGCATGCCGATGGAACCGGTCAGCATGGATGCCTCGTCCGACAGGATGTCGCCGAAGATGTTCCCGGTGAGGATCACGTCGAACTGCTTGGGTGCGCGCACCAATTGCATCGCGGCGTTGTCCACATACATGTGCGACAGTGCAACCTCTGGATACTCCTTCGCCACTTCCGTGACGATCTCGCGCCAGAACATGCTGGTATCAAGCACATTGGCCTTGTCCACCGAGCACAATTTCTTGTTGCGCTTCATGGCGATCTGGAAACCGACATGCGCCACGCGGCGGATTTCCGATTCGCTGTAGTGCATGGTGTCGAAGCCCTGGCGTTCGCCGTTCTCCAGCGTGCGGATGCCGCGCGGCTGGCCGAAGTAGATGTCGCCGGTCAGCTCGCGCAGGATCATGATGTCCAGGCCGGACACGATATCCGAACGCAACGTCGAAGCATTCACCAGTTCGGGATACACCATCGCCGGACGCAGGTTGGCGAACAAGCCCAAGCCTTTGCGGATGCGTAGCAGACCTTGCTCAGGGCGCATAGCACGCGGCAAATTGTCGTACTGGTAACCGCCCACGGCACCAAGCAGCACCGCATCGGATGCCTTGGCCAAATTCAACGTCGCTTCCGGCAGAGGATCTTTCGCCGCGTCGTAACCCGCGCCGCCGATGTGAGCGTGTTCCAGCTCAATTTTCATACCGTCGCTGCGCAACGCTTCCAATACTTTCACCGCCTGCGCGACGATCTCCGGTCCGATGCCGTCACCCGGCAATACTGCGATCTTCATTTCATTATCCTTAACAAATTACGCAAACAACCACGGCTGCGCCGCGCGATGCTTTGCCTCATACGCTTTGATGTCATCCACATGCTGCAAAGTCAGACCGATGTCGTCCAGCCCGTTCAACAAGCAATGCTTGCGGAAAGCATCCACTTCAAACTTATAGACTGTGCCGTCCGGTGTGGCGATGCTCTGCTGCTCCAGATCGACCTTCAACTTGTAACCCGCGTTGGCTTCCACCGCCTTGAACAGCGCATCCACTTTCACCGCATCCAGCCTGATCGGCAACAGACCGTTCTTGAAGCAGTTGTTGAAGAAGATGTCGGCAAAGCTAGGTGCGATGATGACGCGAAAACCGTAGTCTTCGAGCGCCCACGGCGCATGCTCGCGCGACGAGCCGCAACCGAAATTTTCGCGCGCCAGCAAAACTTGCGCCCCCTGATAGCGTGCCTGGTTCAGCACGAAATCCTGGTTGAGTGGACGCTTGCTGTTGTCCATGCCCGGCTCGCCGTGGTCGAGATAGCGCCATTCGTCGAACGCATTGGGACCGAAGCCGCTACGCTTGATCGACTTCAGAAACTGCTTGGGAATGATCGCGTCGGTATCCACGTTGGCCCTATCCAACGGCACCACCAATCCATCAAATTTTGTGAATTTTTTCATCGTTACCTACCTGTTCTCTATTTCAGCGCCTTGCCAAGGGCATCACCAACACCTTGCACGCCCCGTTCGATCGTCTCACCTGTCGCCTTGGCGTCCTGCTTCACCCCACCCACCACACGGTTGCTGGTAGTGTTGCCCTGCGCCGCCTTGTAGGTATTGCAGGCAGAAACGCTCAGCAGGACAAACAACACAGCAGACAGTTTTTTCATGGCTTGCTGACATCCACGAAGTGCCCCGCGATCGCCGCAGCCGCAGCCATCTCTGGACTCACCAGGTGCGTGCGTCCGCCCTGCCCCTGCCGTCCCTCGAAGTTGCGATTGGATGTCGCTGCACAACGCTCACCCGGGGAAAGACGATCATCGTTCATCGCCAGACACATGGAGCAACCCGGATCACGCCACTCGAAACCCGCCGCGATGAATATCTGATCCAGCCCCTCCTGCTCGGCCTGTTGCTTCACCAGACCGGAGCCCGGAACCACCATCGCCAGCTTCACATTCGCTGCGACCTTCTTGCCCTTGGCCACCGCTGCCGCCGCACGCATATCCTCGATGCGCCCGTTGGTGCAGGAACCGATGAACACCTTGTCGATCCTGATCTCGGTGATCGGAGTGTTTGCCTGCAAGCCCATATACTGCAAGGCACGCTCCCAGTCTCCGCGCTTCACAGCATCGGATGCGGAAGCCGGATCGGGCACGCGCCCGTCCACCGCCACCACCATTTCCGGCGAGGTACCCCAAGTCACTTGCGGCTTGATCTGTGACGCATCCAGCTCCACCAGCGCATCGAACTTCGCTCCTACATCGCTGTGCAAGGTGCGCCAGTACGCCACCGCTTTTTCCCATTGATCTGCCTGCGGTGCGAACGGACGGCCCTTGATGTAATTGAACGTCGTTTCGTCCGCCGCCACCATGCCGGCGCGCGCCCCCGCCTCGATGGCCATGTTGCACAAGGTCATGCGGCCTTCCATGCTCAGGGCGCGGATCGCACTGCCTGCGAATTCGATGGCATAGCCGGTGCCGCCCGCCGTGCCGATCTGGCCGATCACCGCCAGCGCGATATCCTTGGCCGTCACGCCACGGCCCAGCGCTCCCTCGACCTTCACCTGCATGGCCCTGGATTTCTTCGCCATCAGGCACTGTGTAGCCATCACATGCTCGACCTCGGACGTGCCGATGCCGTGCGCCAGCGCCGCGAACGCGCCGTGCGTGCTGGTGTGCGAATCGCCGCACACCACGGTCATGCCGGGCAAGGTCGCACCCTGCTCCGGGCCGATCACATGCACGATGCCCTGACGGATATCGTTCATTTTGAATTCAGTGATGCCATACTCGGCGCAGTTGGCATCCAGCGTTTCCACCTGCAGACGCGCGATCGGATCGGCGATACCGCCGCTGCGATTGGTGGTCGGCACGTTGTGGTCGGCTACCGCCAAGATCGACGCCGTGCGCCACAGCTTGCGATGAGCCAGTTTCAGCCCCTCGAACGCCTGCGGACTGGTGACTTCATGCACCAGATGACGGTCGATGTATAGCAGCGCGGTGCCGTCGGCTTCCTGCCGCACCACGTGAGAATCCCAGAGTTTGTCGTATAAAGTTTTTGCGCTCATTGTTGCACCTCGATTGAGCGGGCAATTATGCCACAGCAGCGCGGCTATCCGCCATGTTGCGCAGTTTCCACCACATCAATAACAAGCCCAACAGCGCCATGCCAGCGCTGAACGAATACAGGGCGGACGGCCCCCAGTGCTGCCAGATCGGCCCGCTAGCCAATCCACCCAGCATGCCGCCCGCGCCATAGGTGAGGCTACCGAACAAAGCCTGCCCCTTGGATTGATGCCGCCCTTGAAAGAATTGGTGCACCAGACCCACCGAGGCGGCGTGATACGCGCCAAAGGTCAGTGCATGCAGCACCTGCGCGAACAGCAACAGGACGACCACATCCACCGTCCAGCCGATCAGCAGGAAGCGCAGCACCGCCGCACTGAAGCTGATGAGCAGGATGCGCGTAAAGCCGAAACGGCGCACCAGCGCAGGCATCACAAAGAACACGCCGATCTCGCAGATCACCCCCAGCGCCCACAGGCCGCCCACTGCGCTCTTGGCATAGCCGTGCTCGACCAGATAGATGGAAAAGAAGGTGTAGTAAGGGCCGTGCGCCACCGACATCAGGAAACATGCGCCAAACAAAGCCAGCACGCGCGGCTGCAATACGATCTGCCTGATTGGCTGGCTATCGGTGTGATGCGCCAGCACCTCGGTCTTCGGGATCTGCCGCGAAAAGATCAGGATGCCGACCTCGCACACCAGCCCCGCCCACAGCAGCCAGGCGATGGCGATGTAGTCGAAGGCATAGCCCAGCCCCACCACCGAGGCGATGAAGCCGATGGAGCCCCAGGAACGGATTCGCCCATAATGCGCGGTGTTCTTGCCCAGATAAGTCAGCGTGGTCGCCTCCACCAGCGGCATCGAGGCGCTCCAGAAGAAGTTCATCAGCACCAGCACCAGGAACAACCCCCAGAAACTGGTGGTGACGAACACCCCCAGATAGAACAGCGCACTCAAGGTCGCCGCCGCCTGCACCACCAGCAAGCGCTTGCCGGTGCGATCGGCCAGCCAGCCCCAGATGTTCGGCGCGATCATGCGCATCACCGGCGAGATCGACATCAGGACGGAGATCTCGATGGCATCGAAGTGGATGGATTGCAGGTACAGGCTCCAGTAGGGCGAGACCAACCCCACGAAGGCGTAATAGAAAAAATAGAATCCGGCGATGCGCCAGTGGTAGTTCTTGGAGGCGGACATAAGGACAGGACTCGGGAACGGGGCACATTATCTCACGCCGAAAATTATTTTCACTTTGCACTTGAAATCGAAAACCCCGCCCCAATTACCCACCAGTCGAAATCAGGAGAGCAGCATGGAACAAAAAGAAAACACCCCGCAGAACGAGCAGCCACAAGCCAGCACCGAAACACCAGTAGAGGCGATGCCCAGCCTGGAAGAGATGCTGAAAGAGGCCGAGCGCAAGGCACAGGAACACTACGACGCCTGGATGTACGCCAAGGCAGAGAGCGAGAACATCCGCCGCCGCGCCATGGAAGACGTGAGCAAGGCACAGAAATTCGCCGTGGAACGCTTCTCCAACGAGATGCTGGCGGTGAAGGACAGCCTGGAAGCCGGCCTCGCCGTGCAGACTGCAACCATCGAAAGCTTCAAGAGCGGCATGGAACTGACGCTGAAACAGCTCTCCAGCGTGTTCGAGAAGTTCAACATCAGCGAGATCAACCCGGTCGGCGAAAAGCTGGACCCGCACAAACATCAGGCCATCGGCATGATGGAGAGCGAGCAGCCTGCCAACACCGTGGTCAGCGTGATGCAGAAGGGCTACTCCCTCAACGACCGCGTGTTGCGCCCGGCGCTGGTGATGGTGGCCAAGGCCAAAGAATCCCAAGACGACTTGAAATATCCAGCGCCGCCCTGATGTAGGGCGGCAAGGCAACAACAGCATTCAATCTTTAAGCATTCAACTGAAAGGAAAGCATCATGGGAAAAATCATCGGTATCGACCTGGGCACGACGAACTCTTGCGTGGCCATCATGGAAAACGGCAAGACCAAGGTGATCGAGAACGCGGAAGGTACGCGCACGACGCCTTCCATCATCGCCTATATGGAAGATGGTGAAGTGCTGGTGGGCGCGCCCGCCAAGCGTCAGGCCGTGACCAATCCGAAGAACACCCTGTACGGCGTGAAGCGCCTGATCGGCCGCCGTTTCGAGGAGCCGATGGTGCAGAAAGACATCAACATGGTTCCCTACTCCATCGTCAAAGCCAAGAACGGCGACGCATGGGTGAAGGTGCGCGACAAGGAAATTTCGGCACCGGAAATCTCCGCCGAAGTGTTGATGAAGATGAAGAAGACCGCCGAAGACTACCTGGGCGAACCCGTCACCGAGGCGGTCATCACCGTGCCTGCTTACTTCAACGACTCGCAACGCCAGGCCACCAAGGATGCGGGCCGCATCGCCGGTCTGGATGTGAAGCGCATCATCAACGAACCGACCGCCGCCGCGCTGGCTTTCGGTATGGACAAGCAGGAAGGCGACCGCAAGATCGCGGTGTATGACCTGGGTGGCGGTACGTTCGACATCTCCATCATCGACATCGCCGAGATCGACGGCGAGCACCAGTTCGAAGTGTTGTCCACCAACGGCGACACCTTCCTCGGCGGTGAAGACTTCGACATGCGCGTGATCGAGTTCCTGGTGGATGAATTCAAGAAGGAAAGCGGCGTTGACCTGAAGAAGGACATGCTCGCGCTGCAACGCCTGAAAGACGCTGCTGAGAAAGCCAAGATCGAATTGTCCTCCGCACAACAGACCGAAGTGAATCTGCCCTACATCACCGCAGATGCCACCGGCCCGAAACACCTGGCCGTGAAGATCACCCGCGCCAAGCTGGAAAGCCTGGTGGAAGACCTGGTCGCACGCACCATCGAGCCATGCCGTATCGCCATGAAGGATGCGGGCGTGTCCAACGCCGACATCGCCGACGTGATCCTGGTCGGCGGTCAGACCCGTATGCCTATGGTGCAAGAAAAGGTGAAGGAATTCTTCGGCAAGGAAGCACGCAAGGACGTGAACCCGGACGAAGCCGTGGCAGTTGGCGCGGCGATCCAGGGCGGCGTGCTGCAAGGCGAAGTGAAGGACGTGCTGTTGCTGGACGTGACCCCGTTGTCTCTGGGTATCGAGACCATGGGCGGCGTGATGACCAAGCTCATCAAGAAGAACACCACCATCCCGACCAAGGCATCGCAAGTGTTCTCCACTGCCGATGACAACCAGTCCGCGGTGACCATCCATGTGCTGCAAGGCGAGCGTGAAGTGTCCTCCGGCAACAAGAGCCTGGGGCAATTCAATCTGGCCGACATCCCGCCCGCACCGCGCGGCATGCCGCAGATCGAAGTGACCTTCAACATCGACGCCAACGGCATCTTGCATGTCGGCGCGAAAGACAAGGCCACCGGCAAGGAAGCCAACATCACCATCAAGGCCAGCTCCGGCCTCTCCGAAGAAGAGATCCAGCGCATGGTGGCGGATGCCGAAGCGCACGCCGACGAAGACAAGAAGTCGGTGGAGCTGGTGACCTCGCGCAACCAACTGGACGCGCTGATCCACTCCACGCAACAAGTCGCTGAAGGAATACGGCGAGCAACTGACGGCTGATGAGAAGTCCGCCATCGAAGCCGCAATGAAGGAAGCCGAAGAAGTGGTGAAGGGCGACGACAAAGCCGCTATCGACGCCAAGGCCGAAGCGCTGGCCACTGCCGCACAGAAGCTGGGCGAAAAGATGTATGCCGCCGAAGCCGCCAAGGCACAAGCTGCGCAAGGTGGTGCTCAGCCTGAAGCCAAGGCCGACGAAGGCGACGTGGTGGATGCGGAGTTCACCGAAGTCAAAGACAAGAAGTAAGCCGGATATTTCTTGATGTTGTAATCGGTGGGGCGCATGCGCCCCATCGTCACATGGAAAAAACATGAGCAAGCGCGACTATTACGAAGTCCTCGGCGTCAACCGCGACGCCTCCGAGGAAGAGATCAAGAAGGCTTATCGCAAACTGGCGATGAAGCACCACCCCGACCGCAATCCGGACAATCCGAAGTCGGAGGAGCAGTTCAAGGAAGCGAAGGAAGCTTACGAGACTTTGTCCGACGGGCAGAAGCGCGCGGCTTACGACCAGTATGGCCACGCCGCCTTCGAAGCGGGCGGCATGGGCGGCGGCAATCCGTTCGGTGCGGGCGGCGCGGGTGCGCAAGGCTTCGATTTCGGCGACATCTTCGGCGACATCTTCGGCGGCGGACGCGGCGGGCGCAGCCAGGCACATCGCGGCGCAGACCTGCGCTACAACATGGAGATCACGCTGGAAGAAGCGGCGCGCGGCGCGGAAAAACAGATCCGCATCCCGGTCATGGATGAGTGCGGAACTTGTAACGGCTCCGGTGCCAAGCCCGGCACTTCGGCCACCACCTGCCAGACCTGCGCCGGTCACGGCCAGGTGCGCATGCAGCAGGGTTTCTTCTCCGTGCAGCAGACCTGCCCGCGTTGTCATGGCAGCGGCAAACAGATCAGCTCACCGTGCAAGGATTGCCAAGGCACGGGTCGCGTGAAGAAACAGAAGACGCTGGAGATCAAGATACCGGCGGGTATCGACAGCGGCATGCGTCTGCGTCACAGCGGCCACGGCGAAGCAGGCAGCCACGGCGCACCGCACGGCGATCTGTATGTGGAGATCCACATCAAGGCGCACAGCGTGTTCCAGCGCGACGGCGACGACCTGCATTGCGAGATGCCGATCAGTTTCGCCACCGCCGCACTTGGGTGGCGAGATCGAGATCCCCACGCTGGACGGCTCGGCACGCATCAAGATCCCGGCCGAGACACAGAGCGGCAAGATCTTCCGTCTGCGCGGCAAAGGCATCAAAGGCATGCGCACCCACACCCACGGCGACCTGCATTGCCACGTGGTGGTGGAGACCCCGTCCAGCCTGACCGAGCGCCAGAAAGAACTGCTGCGCGAGTTCGAAACGATCAGCCAGCAAGACACTGCACGTCACAGTCCGCGCGCCAAATCGTGGATGGGCAAGGTGAAGGATTTCTTCGGGCAGTAGTAATTGGTAGCACTTGTGCAACGGCGCGGCGAATTGATTTATGATTCGCCGCGTCGTCCACCCCGCACAAGGAGCATCGTCATGGGCAGCACCCTTATCCTTCTCGGCATCTGCATCGTCGTCCTGATCTACGGCATCACCCTGTACAACACTCTGGTGAGTCTCAAGCACGGTGTTGCCAAAGCCTGGGCGAACATCGACGTGTTGCTCAAGCAGCGTCATGACGAGCTGCCCAAGCTGGTCGAGGTGTGCAAGCAATACAAACAGTTCGAGCAGACCACTTTGCAGCTCGTCATCTCCGCGCGTTCGCAAGTGCAAGCGGCGCGCGAGGGGCAGGACATCGAGGCGCTGGGCAAGGCGGAAGGCATGATGCGCACCGGCCTGGGCAGCCTGTTCGCCGTGGCGGAAGCCTACCCTGAGCTCAAGACCAACGAGCAGTTCATGCAGCTGCAGACGCGCATCACTGGCCTGGAGAACGGCATCGCCGACCGCCGCGAGCTGTACAACGAATCGGTGAACATCTACAACGTGGGCATCGAACAATTCCCTGCGGTGCTGATCGCCAACATGTTCGCCTATACGCCAAAACCCCTGCTAGAATTCGCCGCCGCAGAAAAGACTGATGTCGATATCAAGTCGTTGTTCGGCTAGGAACCATTAACGGCAGTGACACTCCTAGCCTAGCCCCCGGCAGATACAACGACAGGGGGATGTTTGTTGGACACTTCCGTAACTTTGCATAGAAGGAAACACACCATGAAGAAACTGCTCGTATTGGCCTGCACCCTGGGCATCGCTCAACCCGCAATGGCCGGCAACATCAACACCCTGCAGAATCTGGCACAAGGCGAATTCCGCAACTTCTCCGAAGACCTGGGCTCGGCTTTGAGCTACAAAGGTGTCACACCCGCCGAAGCTCTCGGCGTGACCGGCTTCGACGTCGGCCTGGAAGTCACACAGACTTCGCTGGCCAAGAGCGCTTCGCTGTGGAACAAGGTCGGCACGGGCAACGTCAGCAACCTGTACGTACCCAAGCTGCATGTCACCAAAGGCCTGCCGCTGGACATCGACATCGGCGCATTCATCTCCACCATCCCCACCACCGGCATCAACCTGTATGGCGGCGAATTGCGCTGGGCATTCCTGCCCGGCAGCATGGTCATGCCCGCTGTGGCCGTGCGCGGATCGCTCACCAAGCTGACCGGTGTGAACCAACTGGCATTGGACACCAAAGGACTGGATATCTCGATCTCCAAGGGTTTCGCCATGTTCACTCCCTACGCCGGCATCGGTCAGGTATGGACCAACAGCAACCCCACCGCAAGCACCGGTCTGGCCAAGGAAAGCTTCACGCAAGGCAAGATGTTCGTGGGCGGCAACCTGAATCTGGGCTTGACCAACCTGGCTGCCGAATACGACAAGACCGGCGCAGCCAAGTCCATCAGCGTCAAGCTGGGCTTCCGCTTCTAACCAAGCGACGCTCATGCCGCAACGAGGCTAGCGATGCTCACCTCCTTGCGGCGCAGTTACACGCAACTCATCACTTCCGGCGGACAGCTTTTATTGCTGTTCGCCGGATTTCATTTGGACTCCCGCACAGCCTGGTTCTGGTGCCTGGGCAGCATGGCCATCATCAGCCTGTTCGCCTGGTATTCCGTGCTGCACCGCCTGCGCCTCATCAGCGGCACCCCCACCTCGCGTATCGCTTCCGCCGCACAGGGCTATGTCGAACTGCTGGGCGATGCCAAGCCGTTTGGATCAGCCATTCTGGGAAAATATTCCAACCTGCCCTGCCTGTGGTACCGCTACCAGGTCGAAAAAAAGAACCACAAGAACCAGTGGCGCACCGAGTCCACCGGCGAAAGCGCTGCTCCTTTTCTCGTCCATGATGGCAGCGGACAATGCGTGATCGACCCGCAAGGCGCCGAGATCATCACCCGGCACAAAGACACCTGGCAGGTCGCCGACCACCGTTACACCGAATGGAAACTGCTGGAGCGGGATGAAGTGTATGCGCTGGGCGAATTCAAGACCGTCGGCGGCAGCACCAGCACGCTCACCCACAGCGATCTGGTGAAACAAGTACTGATCGAATGGAAGTCGGACAACGAGAATCTGCTCAAACGTTTCGACCTGGACAACAACGGCCTGCTCGACATGCAGGAATGGATGCTGGCACGGCAAGCAGCAAAACGCGAAGCCAACAAACGACTGGCTGAAGCGCGCGCCGAGCCGGACACCAACTTCATGCTGCAACCGCACGATGGACGCTTGTATCTGCTCAGCAACCTGTCGCCGGATAAACTTGCGGGCCGCTACGCGCTGTGGACCTGGCTGCACCTGGCGATCTTTTTCGGGGCGTTGGGCGGCATCGCCTGGTTGCTGCAATCTCCTGCGAACTAGCTGGTTCGAATTCCGAACGACTTACCACCGCCATGTTCCGCTGGATCGCAGAATGTTTCGTTCAGCTGAACGCGCCGCCCGGAGCTCAACAGAGTAATGATGTCCTGATGTCCCGCCTTGACGGCGAGATCTAGCGGCGTATTGCCATCCTGATACTTCGCAAAACGATCTGCCCCTTTTTCAAGCAGCAGTTTGACGATCTGGGTATGCCCGTTGTTGGATGCTTTATGTAGCGCCGTCCAGCCATCGACGCTGGACAGATTCACATCGGCCCCCTGGGCGAGCAGATAGGCGCAGGCCAGCAGATGACCACGTGTCGCGGCCTGCATCAGGGCCGTCCAGCCGAACTGGCTTTGCACATTCGGGTCGGCGCCCTTCTCCAGCAGTATCTTCACCACATTGGCATAGCCGTTATAAGCAGCCCAATGCAAAGGCGCATATCCGGCCTTGTCGCGCGTGGAGATCTTTGCGCCACACTTGATCAGCAGCAATGCGAATTCCTCGTTGCCGTTGAACGAGGAGATCATCAACGGCGTCCAGTCGCGTTCGTCGCGCACTTCCAGATCCACGCCGCAGGACAGGAACAGCTGCACGGCATTCTGATTGCCGTCCTCCACCGATTTCAGCAGCCCCTGCGGCGTAAAATCGTAGCCGCATCGCTCGACCTCCTCGCGTTTGTATTGCGGGACTGCGTCCCATGCATTGATCTCTTTGACCTGCTCTTTCGCCTCATGGAAGAAATTGAGGAGACGGAATATCTCCCTGGCCACGTCAGGAGGAAATCCGGCACGCTCCCCGCCGCGCTTATCCATCAACAAGTCTTGCAGAAAGGCATCAATGTGCGGCGTATCCAACAGCTCGATAAGTTTGTTGAAGACACGAGGAAATCTGTCTTCCAGCCCATGGGGGTAGATGTCTTCTTTACTGCCCAGCAGTTTGAGCAGTCGCGGATCCATCAGTCCTGGTACTGATTTGCGATCTGCCGGAATTCATCCTGGATCGCCAGAAATGCCTCGGCCACGTCGGGATCGAAATGCGTGCCGCTTCCCTGGGCGATTTGCGCCACAGCCTCTTCGTGCGTGTAGGGTTGCTTGTAGATGCGGCTGCTGATGAGGGCGTCATACACATCGGCCACGGCCATCAGTCGCGCGGAAACGGGAATCTCGTCGCCCCTAAGCCCTTTCGGATAACCACTGCCGTCCCATTTCTCGTGATGACCATTGGCGATCTCGCGGGCGATGTGCAGGAAGCGGTTCGGCGTCGGCAGTCCGCGCTCTGCCATCGCGATGGCGTTGCCGCCGAGCAGCGGATGCTGCTTCATGATCTCGAACTCTTCCGGCGTGAGCTTGCCCCGCTTGCGCAGGATGGCATCCGGAATGCCGACCTTGCCGATGTCGTGCAGGGGAGCGAATTTGTACAGCGACTCGATGTTGTCTTCGGTGAGGAAGTCCTTGAAGCGCGGATGGTCGCGCAGCTTGAGCGCCAGCGCGCGAATGTAGTTCTGTGTGCGCTTGATGTGGTTGCCCGTCTCGTTGTCGCGCGTCTCGGTGAGCGACGCCATCGCCATGATGGTCACATCGCGTACCTGCGAAACCTCCTCGGTCTTGTGCTGCAACTGCGCGGTGCGTTCCTCCACTTTGTGTTCCAGCACGTCGTTCATTGCGGCAAGTTGTTGTGCCAGCGATTGGTTCTCGAAACGCTGGTGCAGCGACAGCATGATAAGTTTGCTCAGGAATTGCCCCGAAACCAGCATCACCGCAAGAAACAACAACAGCATGATACCCAGCGCCAGGTGTGTCTCGTCCTGCTCCACCATCACGCGAAAGATGAGCGGCAACATCAGTCCAAGCACATAAGCGTAGAAGGCAGGCGGGTGCATCGCATCCATGCTGCTGGCGCCAGCCGCGAGGCCAAGCATCACGCACACCAGCAGCACTTGCATCAGTAGGTCGTGCGGAAAGAAGAACAGCGTGCCAAAGCCCCACATCATGCCGATGACCAGCGCGAACGAGAAAAACTGGCGGCTCCAATTCTTGCACTCCGCAACGGTGTTGGTATGTTCGCGGTCGGTGATCCAGCTCACCAGTTCCGCCAGATGCAGCAGATAGATGCAGGTCAGCCACAACAACAGATACAGATGCGTGTTGTGCGCCGGGAGGTTCCACATCAGCAGAACGAACAGCGGCTCGACCAGCATCTGTATGGACAACATGGCAGGGTACAACTTCAGTCGCGCGCGCAACAGCTCCGCTCGCACGGAGAGATTGCTCTCGTCGATGTGGAATCTCAGGTCGTCAAAGAAGGTGCTCTGGGCAACCATCGCTCGTCGTATTCCGATGTGGCTTGGATAACGTGCAGTGGACAACAAACGTTTCGGGCAGTCAATCACTTCGTGCGGCAAGGCGAACGCCTGCCGCAAGACTGCACCACTTGGCTAGTCCGGACTTACCTGAACCGGTGCGTTCGCGCCCTTGGCCGGAGTGCGCACCAGCAATATCAGCGGCAGCATCAGCACGAAGTTGAGCGTGGCGAACCAGAAGCTGTCGATGTAGGCGATGTTCTGCGCCTGATGCATGACGGCCTTGGCGGCGAGCGCGATGCCCTGCGCATCCTGCGTGCCGAGATGCAGCGGGGCCAGATAGGCTTGCAGCGCATCGCTATACGGCGTGATCTCGCCGCGTAACAGACTCCAGCTCTGCTGCGTGCTGCGCGAGAAGTAAGTGGCGAGTACGGAAATGCCCAGCGCGGAACCGACGGTGCGGATCAGGCTGTAGATACCGGCAGCTTCGGCGGCGAGCTCTTTAGGCAGCGTGGTGAACGCCAGTGTGGAGATCGGCACGAAGATCAGTCCCATGCCCATACCCTGCAGGATCATCGGCAGCATCAGATCGCTCGCCGTGATGTCGCCGGTGAATCCCGTCATCAGGTAGTTACCCGCGACGCTGCAGGCGATGCCGACCAGCACGAAGTTGCGCGGCGGGAATCTGCCCGAGAACTTGCCCACGAAGATCATCACCAGCAGCGAAGCCAGACCGCGCGGTGCCATGTACAGCCCGGCATCGAAGGTCGGATAGCCGAGGAAGTTTTGCAGGAACAGCGACTGCAGCAGCATGCCGCCGAAGAAGCCGACACCGATGGTGGTCATGATCAGGCAGGCGACCAGAAAGTTGCGGTCGCGAAAGATGCGCAGATCGAACAACGGATGGTGTTTGCCGGTGAGCGTGTAAACGATGAAGAAGACGAAGGAGAGCACGGCGACGATGGCGGCGAAGATCAGGCTCTGCGAGCTGAACCAGTCGTCCTGGTTGCCGCGATCCAGCACCAGTTGCAGCGCGCCGATACCCACGGCCAGCGAAGCGAAGCCCAGCCAGTCCATGCGCCGTTCGCGCGTAGCGGTGTCGGGGACATAGCGCACCGCGAGAATGAAGGACACGATACCGACCGGCAGGTTGATGTAGAACGTCCAGCGCCAGCTGATGACTTCGGTGAGCCAGCCGCCCAGCGTCGGCCCCAGAATGGGCGCGACCATCACGCCCATCGCCCAGATCGCCATCGCCTTGCCGCGCTGCTCGCTGGGGTAAGTTTGCAGCATGATGGATTGCGACAGCGGCACCAGCGCCGCGCCGAACACGCCTTGCAGGAAGCGGAACGCCACCATCTGCGCCAGGCTGGTCGCCATGCCGCACAGCATCGAGGTGATGACGAAGCCGGCGATGCTGATCAGCAGGAAGCGTTTCTGTCCCAGACGGTCGGTGAAGAAGCCGGTGAGCGGCATGAAGATGGCGGAGGCGATCAGGTAGGAAGTGAGCACCCAGCTGATGTTGTCCGGCGTGGCGTCGAGCTGCCCCGCCATGCTCGGCAGCGCGACGTTGATGATGGTGGTGTCCAGCACCTGCATGATGGTCGCTGCCATCACGGCGATGCTGGTCAGTACGCGATTGGTATTCATCTGGTTGTTTGGGTTAAAGGCGATTTGCCACAGAGAACACAGAGATCACAGAGAGAGAAGCGGACGGTTTTGATTTTCTCTGTGTGCTCTGTGTTCTCTGTGGCTAAATTCTGGTTTTTTTATTTCAGTTGCACGCTCACGGTCGCCGTGGCGCCGATGCGCAGCGGATGCTCGGCATCGGTAGGCGCGAACTTGATGCGCACCGGCACACGCTGCGCGATCTTCACCCAGTTGCCGGTGGCGTTCTGCGGCGGCAGCAGCGAGAAGGCTGTGCCGGTGCCGCCGCTCAGACTTTCCACAGTGCCCTTGAAATGCTGCCCGGGGTACATGTCGATCTGGATGTCCACGCCCTGTCCGGGATGGATGCCCGCCAATTCGGTCTCTTTGTAATTGGCGTCGATATGGAAACTGTTATCTGCAATGAGTGCGAACAGCGGCATGGCCGGCGCCGACCAGCGACCCCGCCGTGAGCGAGATGTTGCTGATCTGCCCGTCCTGCATCGCAGTGAGGCGAGTGTGTTCCAGATCGAGCTTGGCTTGTGCGATAGCGGCTTGCGCCTTCAACACATCGCCGCGCTCTTCGGTCTTCTCCGGTGCCGAGAGCGCCTTGGTCAGTTTGGCTCGTGCCTGATCCAGCGCTGCCTGCAAGGCCTGCATGCGGCTCTGCGCATCTTCGAGCGCTTGCTGTGACTGGAAATGCTGGGCCACCAGTTCCTTGTCACGCGCATAACTGGCGCGCGCGCTGGCGAAGTCACCCTCGATCTGCCGGACCTGGGCACGCGCTGCGCCGATCTCTGCGTTGTCCTGACGCGCGTTTTGTTTCGCCAGCGCCAGGTCGGCCTGGGCACGGGTCAGCGCGATGGCAAACGGTTCAGGATCAATATCGAACAGCGCATCGCCCTTGTGCACGAACTGGTTGTCTTTGACATGCACGGCAACCACGCGGCCGCCGATCAGCGAAGCCACATTCACCACATCCGCGTTGATATAGGCGTTCTCGGTGCTGCGCGAACGCCCGGCGAAATAGGTTGCCACAAGGATGACGGCCACTGCGACGAGCGACACTGTGATGATGATCTTCTTTTTGTGAGCGTTGAGACGTTGCATGTATGTTTCCTTGACTACGGTACGAGTTTGTTGCGGATGTTCTGCAATACGTTGAGTGCGATGCCGATGTCTTCCTTGCTTGTGCCGGACAGGATCTCCCTGCGCAGGTCGGCGGCATAGGAGCGGATGTTCTCCACCACTTTTTTCCCGTCATCGGACAAGTGCAGATGCTTCACCCGGCGGTCGGTCTCGCTGCCGCGGCGTTGGAGCAATCCTTCCCGCTCCATGTGATCGACCAGCCGCACCAGTGTCGCGGCTTCAATGCCGATATGCTGCGCCAGTTCACGATGCGTGCAGCCGTCGTGGCGCGAGAGTTGCAGCAACAGCATCCAGCGCGAATGCGAAAAACCCAATGGCCGCAGCCGCCGGTCCAGCTCGTTGCGCCAGGCATGCATGACCAGAAACAGCGACTCCGAGAATTGTTCGTTCACCGACTTCATTCGTTGGCTGACTAATAGTTTGCAAGCTAAGTATTTTATTGCAGGCAGGGAATTTTGTCGAACAGAAGATCCGGACCAGAAATGAAAAGCCGCCCGGCAGGCACTGCCGGGCGGCAAACATATGGATCGGGATCTGTAGTCGCGCGCTTCAGGCGGGCTGCTGCAACAGCGCGACGATGCTCAGGTACCCGCTTTTGAGGGCAAGATCGAGCGGCGTGCTGCCGTCTTTCTGTGCCGCATGGCGATTGGCACCTTTATCGAGCAGCAGCTTGACCACCTCGACATGTCCGCTGTTGGCGGCTTTATGGTGTGCCATGCTGCCGTCGGAACCCGCCAGATTGACATCGGCACCTTTGGCGATCAGATAAGCGCAGGCGATCAGATGGCCGCGGGTCGCTGCCTGGATCAACGCAGTCCAGCCGAACTGGCTTTGCGTGTTGGCATCCAGCCCCTGCTCCAGCAGCATCTTCACCACGCTGGCATGGCCGTTGAAGGCGGCCCAATGCAACGCCGTGTAACCTTTCGTATCCCGCGCGTCGATTCTTGCGCCGCTCTTGATCAGCTGCAGCGCCAATTCTTCCGCGCCATTGGACGACGCGACCATCAGGGCGGTCCAATGGCGTTCGTCGCGCACTTCCAGGTTCACGCCGCAAGCGAGGATTTTTTGCACCACCGGCAGATTGCCGTCCCCCACCGCCTTCAGGAAACCAAGGGGGGTAAATTCGTAACCGGACTGAACAACCTGCTTGCGCTGGCTTTCCTTGTCATCGCCCCACACGTTGATCTCCTGGTCCAGGCGGTGCAACTCGCTGGCCAGATTGCCGAGGCGGAATATCTCCTTCGCCGCCTCGGGCGGGAAGCCTGCGCGATCGCCGTCGCGCGAATTCAGGAGCAGGTCTTGCAGGTAGGCATCGATTTGCGGGGTCTCCCACAATTCGAGCAGTTGGTTGAAGACTCGCGGGAATCTGGCCTCCAGCACATGCGGGTAGATCGCCTCGTTACCGCCTAGTAGATTGAGTAGTTTCGGATTCATGAACCTTCACCCCCGTAGTCTGACAACAGTTTCATTGTACAGCCCTGGTAACGACATGGGTAAATGTTAAATCCGACTACTCTCCGGTACTGGATGCCATGTCGCGCGGCGCGGTGAAGAAAGCCACCGCCTCCGCCTCGTCGCGCGTGCGCTTGAACGGCGGCAGGCTCTGCCAGATGCGCTTGCCGTAGTGTTTGCTGATGAGGCGCGGGTCGCAGATCATCAGCACGCCGCGGTCAGTCTCGTCGCGGATCAGCCGCCCTGCCCCCTGCTTGAGGTTGATGATGGCGCGCGGCAACTGGAATTCCATGAAGGCGTTGCGCCCCTGTTTGTTCAGCTCGGCGATGCGCGCCGCCAGCACCGGATCGTCCGGCGGCGCGAACGGCAGCTTGTCGATGATGACCAGCGACAACGCCTCGCCGCGCACGTCCACCCCTTCCCAGAACGACTGGCTGCCCAGCAGCACCGCGTTGCCGTGGTCGCGGAAGCGCGTGAGCAACTCGTTGCGCGAGCCTTCGCCCTGGATCAGCAGCGGATACTTCAGGTTCTTGCGGTCGAACTCGGCCTGCAGGATCTCGTAGGCGCGCTGCATCGCGCGCAGGCTGGTGAACAGCAGGAACGCGCGCCCCTGGCTGGCCTCGATCAACGGCAATGCGGCCTGCACCACCGCATCGGTGTAACCCTCGGTGTTCGGCTCCGGCAGGTTCTGCGGCACATACAGCAGCGCCTGCTCCTGATAGTTGAACGGGCTGTCCCAGCACGCGGTGCGCGCTTCCAGCAGCCCCATCTCGGTCTGGTAGTGCGAGAAATTCTGCTTCACCGCCAGCGTGGCGGAGGTGAATATCCAGGCGCGCGGATGGCCGCTGATCTGCTTGGCGAAGATGTCGGCGATGGACAGCGGCGTGGTGTTGAGTTGCAGCGAGTGGTGGAAGACTTCCAGCCAGCGCACCGTCTCCGGCACATCGCCGTCCTGCCAGTGCTTCAGTTGCGCCACCAGCGCCTTTGCACGCTGCCAGCAGTTGTCCAGCCCTTCGCTGCGCTCCGCCTGCTTCTCCAGCAAGCCCGAGAGCTTGGTCAGCTTCTCAGACAGCGTCTTCAGCGCCGGCGCAAAATCCTTGAAACTCTCGGTCGCATCCGCCGCCATGCGCCCTTCCCTCTTGAACACCAGCCGCAGGTCGCGCGCGGCCTTCTCCATCTCGTCGCACGCCACCGGCAGCGCCGCAAAATCCTTGGCGCCACTCAGCGCCTCGATGCGGGAATCCTGCGACAGGTCGAACAGCTGCGAAGAGGAAAGGCTCTCGCCGAAGAACAGGCTCGCCGTCTCCGGCAGCTGGTGCGCCTCGTCGAAGATCACCGTGTTGCAGGCGGGCAGCAGTTCGGCCACACCTTCGTCGCGCAGCATCACATCGGCGAAGAACAGGTGATGGTTCACCACCACCACATCGGCCTCCATCGCCTCCTTGCGCGCCTTGAGTACGAAGCATTCCGAATGATTCGGGCATTCCTGGCCGAGGCAGTTGTCGCGCGTCGAAGTCACATGCATCCAGATCGGCGCGTTCTCCGGCACATCCGCCAGCCCGCTCTTGTCGCCGCTCTGCGTCACCTTGGCATAGTTCACGATCTTCGCCAGATGCTTCACATCCTCGCGCGTCTTGAACAGCCCGTTCGATTGCGCCAGCGACAGGTGGTAGTGGCACACATAGTTCGAGCGCCCCTTGAGCAGCGCCACCGACACCGGCGCCTTCAACGCATCGCGCACCATCGGCAGGTCTTTCTGGAACAGCTGGTCCTGCAGGTTCTTGGTGCCGGTGGAGACCACCACCTTGCCGCCCGCCAGCAGCGCCGGCACCAGATAGGCGAAGGTCTTGCCGGTGCCCGTGCCCGCCTCGGCCACCAGGATGGCGTTGTCGCGTATCGCCTCCGCCACAGCCAGCGCCATCTCGCGCTGCTGCGCGCGCGGACGGAACGACGCGACCTCGGTGGCAAGCGGGCTTTGTTCGGAAAAGAAACGTTCTACTTCGACGGTCACGGCGGGGATGGGTATATAGGCCAAACGGTATATGGTTATTCGCCGGGGGCGGCGTTATAGTGCGGTGGGGATTTTACGCGATGGTGTGATGTGCATTAGGATTTCGATGGGCTCGAAATGTAACTGATTGGGCTATACAAACCGTCAATTCGAATCGCATTGGGTGGATAGGCAATATCGGGCATCAAAATCAGCCCATGTCAGGACGTCGCGATTGTCATCGAAAGAAGAACGAGCATTGAAAAGGGAAATCATGAAAGGAAAACTTGGCTTTTCTGGGATGGCTTTCGCTAGGAATTTCAGCACATGCTGCGAGTTTTCCTTGTTACAAGCCTCAACAAAGTTGAAATAATTTGTTCGGAATGTACGTCTCCACTCTAGACGACATTGACGACTTAATACCGCAAATCTACAGAGCGCGAAATTCCAGGACGACCGTCGACGAAGATGCCATTCGGCGAAAACAAAGGACGTGGCTCAAAAAGCGCAACAACTGCGAAGATATTAGCTGCTTGAAAAATGAATATGAGCTCGAATTAAGCAATTTTTGTTTGAGATCTCCCGGCAAATTGCAAGGAGAGCATGAGAAGCATGCCAAACATATTGCTACGCGAACCGGAAGGAACACAGCAAGCTAAATGCTTCCGCATCGGGCGTTGAACTTCAAGTGAAAAACTGAGTGCCATATTTGGCGATAATAGCAATTCGTAATGTTCCCAGTGGAAAGTTACTGGAGATTGATTTAAAGGACGACAGCGGGTGGAGACAAATTGGCTATTTCAGTTGAGGGGACCATGCGAGTCGTACCGGTCATGCACCAGCAGGAAAGAACGGCGTTCTAACACAGAGCTAAATGGTGATTCGATCGGACTTAGGGTATTTCAGGTCGGTTCTCCGATGCACAAACCATTGGGGCGGCAATAATAAAATGGAATGTATTTTTCGACGCGAATTGAAAAGCTCTTGGGATTCTGTCTGGGCTTGTTACGGAAGCCATAACCCAGTCTGCCAAAAAGAGCGATCGGCAGCGATTAAAAGGCACTGGACTTAATCTCAGAAATGAAAATCAAGGAAGCGAAAAAGCGCGGTCAATATGAACGAGTTGATGAGGCTCGCGCAGGAGGGCCAAAAAATGGCGGCTCCAGTAATAGCGACAGGCAAACCATTTCAGTAAAAGAACCGATGAACAGACGTGGACGCTACTTTAGAGAACGCGTATCCCGAATTAGCGGAGGTCACTTATGCAACTCGTGTTACTTACCTGAGTTGTCCCTGCCTGCAATGCAAGAGGTGATAAGGCCACGGTAACTGTTGAGAGTGGGCTTTTGGAAGTAAATGGTCAGTGGGACGTATTTGTGCCCACTAGAGCAGCGTGATGAGCGAGATTCCAACGGCATCAGGTTCTGTTGGACAGAACATACCTAAAAGGGTCAGTTTTGAATTTCCTTGACGAAAGGAGTACTGAAATGGCTAAGAAGACTTATCCCTTGTCCGAAGTCTATCGCCTGCTGGAGCCGGGACCGGTGGTGATGGTGACCACCGCGCACAAGGGCAAGGCGAACATCATGACCCAGTCGTGGCACACGATGATGGAGTTCGAGCCGCCGCTGGTGGGGTGTGTGATCAGCGGGAACAACTACAGTTTCGATGCGCTGGTGGCGACCAAGGAATGCGTGCTCAGCATCCCGTCGGTGGAACTGGCGAAGCAGGTGGTGAGAGTGGGCAACTGCTCGGGCAGCAAGGTGGACAAGTTCGAGAAGTTCAAGCTGACGCCGCTGCCCGCCTCGCAGGTGGCAGCGCCGCTCATCGCCGAGTGTTTCGCCAATCTCGAATGCAAGGTGGTCGATACGCGCATGGTGAACAAGTACAACTTCTTCGTGCTGGAGGTGGTCAAGGCCTGGATCGATCCCGCTCAGAAGAACCCGCGCACGCTGCATCACCAGGGCAAGGGCGTGTTCATGGTGGGGGGCGACACGATCAAGCTGCCTTCGAAGATGGCATGAGTGATGATTCGTGTCTGGTTCATCAAGCAGCGCCCGGTGTCAGGCAGCAATGATCAAGTAAGGAAACGCCATGTGGATATTTCTCGGTATCGTTTCATTCACCATGTTCTTCGGCTACGGCCTGTGGCGCAGGATGACCTGGGCCATCGGCTGGCCGGATGACAACGGGCATCTGCTCACGGCAGCGGACCAGCGTTACAAATTCAAAGTCACCACGCAAAACAACCTGCGGACGTTTTACTACGCGGTGCCATGCGCACCGGGTGTCTCGTTGCGCATCCATCGCGAATCGCGCTGGGATCGGTTCGCCAAGAAGATCGGCCTTTCCTACGAGTACCAGTTCAACGACCCCGAATTCGACAATGATCTGTATGTGGTGTCCAACGCGCCTGCATTCCGCGCGGAGCTGGCCGAGACCAAAGCGCTGCGCGATGTGGTGCGCCTGCTGTTTCGCGACCCACGCTTGAAACGCATCGAATGTCACGGGCAGCATGTGGTGGCGCGCTATCAGGAGAAGGTCGAGAGCGAAGTCATCCACAAACCGAACAAAACAGAGCTGCAGCAGATCATCGCTGCCTTATACGGCCTCTCCGCATCGCTGAAGAGTGCGAAAGCGAAGAGCAAATCGCGCTGGGACATCTACGAGTTGCGTGCGACGCTGCTGGCTGCGCTGTCCACCGCCCTGCTCGCCGTCGGCATTGCGGAGTTCTTCCGCATCCTCTTGCTGGAGCGCACGCAGATCATGCTGGACGTGGGCGATCTGGTCGTGTTCTCGACGCTGTGCGCGGTAGCGCTGCTGTTCGCGTTGCTGACGGCGACGGTCGCCTTGTTGCGCGGCAGTGCCTACGCGCATGTGATCCTGGCCGAGGTGTTCATCTCGGGCGGGATCGGTTTGCTCATGGGCGGCTATGTCATGGTGCGCGACATCAACATCTCGTTCGACCAGTCCGTGCAACGCAGGGTGCATGCCGACATCGTCGGCAAGCGCACGTGGCGCGGGCGAAAATCCGGCACGCATTACGAGTTGCGCCTGAGCGGTCAGGACGGCGTACGCAGCCTGCCGAACAAGATCGAGGTGTCTTATGCCATCTACCAGCTGGCGCAGGAAGGCAAGCCCGTCACGCTGGCGGTACGCGACGGCGCGCTGGGCTACCGCTGGGTGGAAGAGTATTACTTTTACTGACCATAGGATCGTGAGGTCGATATGTGGCGCTATGTGAACGCATGGTTCGTGCTGTTGCTGGTCGCCGTGGTCAATGGCGGCTTGCGCGACCTCACTTATGGCAAGCATGTTCCCGAACTGCTCGCGAACCAGCTGTCCTGCGTGAGCGGCATCCTGCTGTTCGCCGTGGTGATCCATCAGTATGTGCGCCGCTGGCCGCCGGCTTCGGCACAAGCAGGCATGGTTCATCGGGCTGTTCTGGATGGCGCTGACGGTGGCGTTCGAGTTCCTGTTCTTCCATTACGTCGCCGGACATCCGTGGGCGGAGTTGCTGGCGAACTACGATGTTGCGAGTGGGCGGTTGTGGCCGTTGATCCTGCTGTGGGTCGCTGTCGCGCCTTGGTTTTTCTTTTGGCTTGCCAATCAACAAGGAAAAAACCGTTAGCCACAGAGTACACAGAGAAAAACAAACGATGAAGCAGCAGGCACGGTTTGCGTTCACAACAAGATTCAATTTAACTTCAGGCAAAGCAATGAAAAATGGAGAACACATTCACTCTCTGTGTTCTGCTGTGGCTAAATTTGTTTTGTATTCATCAATGACGGCATTCACCACCCATGGTACCCATAAAATCGATGCCCAAGATCGCTAAAGACGCATTGACCAAGATCACCCAACGGCGTATGGGTGCTGGGCTTTGTCAGCCTGCTGATGGATGTCTCTTCGGAGATGATCCACAGCCTGCTGCCGTTGTTCATGGTCGACGGTGCTGGGCGCCAGTGCGCTGACGGTGGGGGTGATCGAAGGGCATCGCCGAATCCACGGCGCTTGCTGGTGAAGGTGTTCTCCGGTGTGCTGAGCGATTATCTGGGCAAGCGCAAGGGGCTGGCGGTGTTCGGCTATGCCCTGGGCGCACTGACCAAGCCGATGTTCGCGCTGGCCACAGGCGTGCGGCATGGTGCTCACCGCACGCTTCCTCGACCGCGTGGGCAAGGGCGTGCGCGGCGCGCCGCGCGATGCCCTGGTCGCCGACATCACGCCTGCCGAGATACGCGGTGCGGCATTCGGTCTGCGCCAGTCGCTGGACACGGTGGGTGCCTTCCTCGGGCCGTTGCTGGCGGTGGGCTTGATGCTGCTGTGGGCCAACGATTTTCGCGCGGTGTTCTGGGTGGCGGTGATCCCCGGCATGCTGGCGGTGGCGCTGCTGCTGTTCGGCGTACATGAGCCGGAAAGAACGGAAGCGCATAAGCCGATCAATCCGATCAGCCGCGAGAACCTGCAAGCGCCTGGGCGCTGCCTATTGGTGGGTGGTCGGCATCGGCGCGGTGTTCACGCTGGCGCGTTTCAGCGAAGCGTTCCTCGTGCTGCGCGCAGCCCAGGGCGGCATTCCCGTGGCGCTGGTGCCGCTGGTGATGGTGGCGATGAACGTGATCTACGCCGCGTCGGCGTATCCGTTCGGCAAACTCTCCGACAGCATGAGCCACACCAAACTGCTGGCGCTGGGGCTGGCGGTGCTGATCGCCGCCGATCTGGTGCTGGCGACCGACGACCACTGGACGACGGTGTTGCTGGGCGTGGCACTGTGGGGCGTGCACATGGGCATCACGCAGGGACTGCTGGCACGCATGGTGGCCGACGTGACACCCGCCGACCTGCGCGGCACGGCGTACGGCTTCTTCAATCTGATGAGCGGGCTGGCGATGCTGATTGCCAGCGTGCTGGCGGGCCTGCTGTGGGACCGCTCGGCGCGTCGTTCACCTTCTATGCGGGCGCTGTGTTCTGCGTGATCGCTGCGTTCGGCTTGCTTTGGCGACCTGCCACGGCGGGAAGGTAAGCCGTCCGGCTCAGCGCTGGCTTCTTGTCCTGCTGTTCAAGTACTTCGCTGCGCTGTTTCCACGCCGAGTAGCACTCCAGTCCGCAGAAGTGCGCCACATAGTCCTCCGCCTCGAAAGCGCTTGGCTCGGATAGCGGAATCTCTTTATGGCAGACTGTCGCAGGAGATTTGCTCAGCTGCAGATTCGGGCGGGGATGGCTGGTCATGACACACCTCCTTGCCAGGCGTTGACGTGATACCAGACTAGTCCTGTTCAGCGCACCCTGCAAGCTGTATCGACACAGCTGTCGCCACGCATCGAAATGTACTCC
This sequence comes from uncultured beta proteobacterium, assembly GCA_963721375.1. Taxonomy (GTDB): domain Bacteria; phylum Pseudomonadota; class Gammaproteobacteria; order Burkholderiales; family Gallionellaceae; genus Sideroxyarcus. The sequence continues at coordinate 279,804 of CAVRIW010000003.1, forward strand.
CGCGGGGACAGCGCGAGCCGTCTATATGGCCTGTATATCCAGCCAGGACAGGGTGTAGTCCGCCACTTCCTGCCAGTTCTTTTGCCCGATGGTGAAATGGGTGCGTCCGGCGAACTCCTTGAAGTCAGTCACTGAAGTTGAAGACCGGTATTTCGCATGGTTGGACTTGTTGATCGAAGCGGGAATGATGTGATCATCCGAGACCAGCGACCAGCAACAACGGCGCATGCGGTTTCTTGAAGTCGATGCGTGCCGTCAGCGATTCACACGGAACTCGGCGCGATTCCGGTACGACGTATCGCTCGTACGCCGCGCGTTGTTCCGCCAGTGAAAGCCGTTGACGAAGGTGTACTGGAAGCGCTCGAAGGTCATGTCGATCGGGCTGCTTTGCGCAGCGAAGGGAGTGATGTGCGGCCAATTGGACTTGAGGAATGACCATTTGCTGGAGAACACCCCATCGGAGGTGCGGAATCGATGGCCACACCCAGCGGCAGCCAGGTCGCGTTGCAGCAACAGCTGCACGACCAACCCGCCCATCGAGTGACCGATGATGATGGGCTTCTCGTTCAAGGGGCCGATGGCGTCCGCGTAGTGTTCGACCACCCGGCTCAAGGTGAGTCGTCCCAGTTCCGGATCGGGATGTCTCTGGCGCAGGACTGCGATGGGTTGGTCTCTGCCCGGCCAGTCAGGAGCAAGACACTTGTAGCCCTTAGCGTGGAAGCGGCGAACCCAGTGTTCCCAACACAAGGAGTTCATGTACATGCCGTGGATGAATACGATGGTCTTCGTTTTCATATCACCTCCCATGAGTGCGACTTGAATTGTACTCAGACCATCAGTCGCATCAACCATGCTTTGAAGCAGGTTATGTTGCTTACCCGCTCACATCGCAGCGTAACGTTTCTTCGCTGCGACTCGCATTCACGATGTAGCCGCGCGTCTCTTCGTAGGGCAGCCTGGTGCGCAGCGTGTCGTACACCTCGTCCGGTCGCATCGCGTTGATCTTGTCCAGCGCGTCGCTCTGCCTGTCGCTGCTTTTCTTGGCACTGCTGAAGGCGCGGAACACGTTGCCGGGGCCGGTGTTGTAGGCGGCGATGGCGCAGTATTCGCGCGCCACCGGATTGCGGATCTGGCGCAACGGACTGTCGTTGAGCAGCACGCCCAGGTAGGTCGAACCCAGCTCGATGTTGTTGCCGGCATCGAACAGGTATTCCTTGCTCGGCATCACGTCCTCGCCCTTGGCCTTGCGATACGCCTCGCGCCCGCCGCTGGAAGGCACCAGCTGCATCATGCCGTAGGCCGGTGCGCTGGAGACCGCATAGGGATTGAACGAACTTTCGATCTTGATGATGGCGTAGATCAGGCTGCGGCTGACCTGCGTGGTGTCGGAGTTCTTGCGCACCGTGGCGGCATATTGCAGCGCGCGCTTGTCCATGTGCGCGTTCACCATGTTCATCTGCACGTAGAGCACGTTCTTGCTCGCGCCGTCGGCATCGATGGTGCGGCTGCTGCAACTGATTGGTCACCAGATAATCGGCATAACGCTCGACATCCTCGCGCGACTTGAGCACCGTGCCGTTCTGGTCCACCACCAGCTCCTGCAGGTAAGGCTTGCCGGTCAGCTCGATCTCCTTGTCGGAGAACAGATCGACCGCGCCGGGATCGTCCGGCGTGAGCAGCGCGACCACGGCCGCGTTGCGCAATTTGTCTTTGGCTTTGTCTTCGTCCAGGTGCTCGATGAGGATGGTGCCCGCGTCGTAATCCACCACCACGCGGTTCTTGTAGTTCTCGGTGTACTTCACGTAGCGCGTGCGGCTCGGCAGGGTGCGGGATTCGCGCTTGCCCCACTTCTCCCCGCTCTCCTTCTGCACCTTGCCCATCAGCCGGTCGTACTCGGCCTTGACCTTCTTCAGGTCGGCGATGATCAGCTCGGGATTGTATTTGTAGGCTTGACGCGGCGCTCGGCCATGTTCTTGAGCGCCTGCTGCGGGTCTTTGGCCAGCGCCACCTGCATCACCTGCTGGGTGGTGCAGGCGGGCAGACGACAGCGCGCCGGCGGTAGATCAACATCAAGCTGCTTTTGACTTCATCCGCCCCTACCTTCAACGCTTCTCCAGCGCCTCCCAGCGCGCCATCAGTGTCAACAACTCCTCTTCGATCTCGCTCGCGCGTTGCTGCAATTGTTTGGCATGTGCCGGATTGTCGCGGAACAGCGCGCCCGCTCCCAAGGCTGCCGCTGATCTCTTCCTGCTCGCGCTCCAGCACTTCGATGCGCTGCGGCATCTCGTCCAGTTCCTTCTGCTCTTTGAAACTGAGCTTGCTCGGATGCTTTGGGTTTGGCTCGCTTCGACTTTGGCTGCGGGTTTGGCGGGTGCGGCCGCTGGCGTTTTTTGGCTGGCCTCGAATTTCTTCACGCGCACCCAGTCCTCGTAACCGCCGACGTATTCCATCAGCTTGCCGTCGCCCTCGAAGGCGATCACCTGCGTCACCACGTTGTCGAGGAAAGCGCGGTCATGGCTGACCAGGAACAGCGTGCCGTCGTATTGCGCCAGCAGTTCTTCCAGCAGCTCCAGCGTCTCGATGTCGAGGTCGTTGGTCGGCTCGTCCAGCACCAGCACGTTGGCCGGGCGCGTGAACAGGCGCGCCAGCAGCAGGCGGTTGCGCTCGCCGCCGGAGAGCGACTTCACCGGCGAACGCGCGCGTTCCGGTGCGAACAGGAAGTCGCCGAGATAGCTGATGACGTGCTTCTTCGCGCCGCCGATCTCGACGAAATCCGAGCCCTGGCTGATGGTGTCGGCCAGCGTGGCATTGTCGTCGAGCTGCGCGCGCAACTGGTCGAAGTAGGCCACGCTCAACTTGGTGCCCAGCTTCACGTCGCCGGAGTCCGGCTCCAGTTCGCCCAGGATGATCTTGAGCAGCGTGCTCTTGCCCGCGCCGTTGGGGCCGAGCAGGCCGATCTTGTCGCCGCGCTGGATGCGGCAGGAAAAATCGTTGACGATCTTGCGCGTGCCGAACGACTTGCTGACGTGCTCCAGCTCCGCCACCAGCTTGCCGGAGCGGTCGCCCGCATCCAGGTTCATCTCGACCGTGCCCTGCTTCTCGCGGCGCGCGGCACGTTCGCGCCGCAATTGCTCCAGGCGCAGCACGCGACCTTCGTTGCGCGTGCGGCGCGCCTTCACGCCCTGGCGTATCCACACTTCTTCCTGCGCCAGCACCTTGTCGAACTTGGCGTTGACCACCGCCTCGTCCGCCAGCATGCGTTCCTTGATCTTCTGGTAGGCCGCGAAATTGCCGGGGAAGCTCGCCAGCTTGCCGCGGTCCAGCTCGACGATGCGCGTGGCGACGTTGTCCAGAAAGCGCCGGTCGTGGGTGACCAGCAGCACGCTGCCGCGGAAACTGGTCGAGCAAGCCTTCCAGCCATTCGATGGAAGCGAAATCCAGGTGGTTGGTCGGCTCGTCGAGGATCAGCACTTCCGGCTCGGCCACCAGCGCCTGCGCCAGCGCCACGCGCTTGCGCACGCCGCCGGACAGCGAACCCACCAGGGCTTCCGGATCGAGTTCCAGCCGCTGGATGGCGGTCTCGATGCGCGCCTGCACCGCCCAGCCGTTCTGCGCTTCCAGCGCGGTTTGCAGCGGCTGCATCTCTTCCAGCAGTTTGTCGTAATCGGCATCCGGCTCGCCCAGTTGGTGCGACAGGTGATGGTAATCGGTGATGAGTTTGTGCAACGGCGCCCAGGCCGCGCGCCACTTCGTCGTACACCGTGGCGTTCGCGTCCAGCACCGGTTCCTGGCTCACGTAGCAGATACGCGCCGTGGGCTGCCGCCACACCTTACCGTCGTCCAGATTGGCCTGTCCGGCCAGCACTTTGAGCAGGCTGGATTTGCCGCCGCCGTTGCGGCCGATGAGGCCGACGCGCTCGCCTTCATCCAGTTGGAAATCCACGTGATCCAGCAGTGCGACATGACCGAAGGCCAGTGCGGCCTTGTCCAGCGTGATATAGGGCATTTACTTGGCTACTTTCGGCTGTGCGGATTGGAAGATGAGGGAGAAACCGAACGCGATGCAGCCCATCGCCAGATAGCCGAACGCAGTGGTGAATTTATCCAGAATCATATGGGTGTTGTAGCTCTCGATGCCGGTCGCGAACAGCTGGAACACGAACAGGCAGCCGCCCAGCAGATTGGCGGCCAGCACCAGTTTGTGGCCCAGCAGGTAACCGTTACCACCCGGCTTGCCCTGCGGCGGCAAAGCGCGGAACAGTGCCACACCATATAGATCGCCGCAATCAACAACAGGGCACCGACCAGACGACCGGGTACATCGCCTTCTGCGTGGTGGCCCCAAGCAACTCAAGAACGACGCGCCCGACCGCAGCGATCCAGCCCATGGCCAGTATCTGCAGCACGAAGAACCATGCCGCGAAAATATTCAGATTCGGAAATCTCATGCCTTGCCTTTCTCAATCAACTGTTTCAAATCTTCGATGATCTCGGTCGAGTGCTTCGAGGTCTCGACCTTCTCGTAAACTTTGGCGATCCTGCCCTGCGGGTCGATCAGGAAGGTATAGCGCCTGGCGAACTTGAACAGACCCAGATTCATCAATGCGCCATAACGTGCCGCCACCTCGGTGGACTTATCCGCCAGCAACGGGAACGGCAGGTGATATTTTTTGGCGAACTCGGCATGGCTCGCTCCGTCATCCACGCTGATACCCACCACCTGCGCACCCAGCGCCGTCAGCTTGTGCATATCGTCGCGGAAGGCACACGCCTCCTGCGTACAACCCGGCGTGTCGTCCTTGGGATAGAAATACAGCACCAGCCATTTGCCTGCAAAATCCTTGAGCTGATGCGTCTTGCCATCCTGATCCGGCAGATTGAAATCGGGGGCAACTTCGCCCACTTTGGGCAACTCACTCGCACGCGCCGTCTGGCTCAACAGCAAGGCCACACTCGCGAACAAACCGAACAGGATCAACCATTTCATTTTTCGCTCCTCATGCCTGACGGGCAGGGGCGAGATTTTACGTTAGAATGCGCGCCGCTGCCCCGGTAGTTAAATGGATATAACAAGCCCCTCCTAAGGGCTAGTTACAGGTTCGATTCCCGTCCGGGGTACCAGATTCAAGCCACTGCCACGCGCGCAGCACCCTGCTTCATTTCACCGATCACGGCCGCCTGTGCGAATCCCGCCTCGCGGAAACACGCCAGCACGTCGTCCACCGCGTGCGGCGCCACCGCCACCAGCAGGCCGCCGCTGGTCTGCGCATCGGCCAGCAAGCGCTGTTGCCACTCCGGCAGTTGCGGGGCGAAATCCACCTCCTGCCCGTAGCTCGCCAGGTTGCGGCCGATCGCGCCGGGACCGATGCCCTGCTGCGCCAGGGGCAACGCCTCTGACAACACCGGCACCTGGTCGAACTTCACCGCTGCGCCCAAACCGGAACCGCGGCACATCTCCAGCAGGTGCCCGAGCAGGCCGAAACCGGTCACGTCGGTCAGTGCATGCACGTCGGGCAGCGCGGCCAGTGTACTGCCCACCTTGTTCAACTGCGTGGTGGTCGCCACGAGCTGCGCATAGCCCGCTGCGGACAGGATCTCTTTCTTCAGGGCCGCCGCCAGCACGCCGACCCCCAGCCCTTTGCCGAGGATCAGCACATCGCCTGCTTGTGCCTCGCTGTTCTTCTTAACGTGATCCGGATGCACCACGCCCAGCGCGACCAGCCCGTAGATCGGCTCCGGCGCATCGATGGAATGCCCGCCCGCCAGCGGGATGCCCGCTGCGCGGCACACGGCTTCGCCGCCCTGCAGGATGGAACGGATGGTCTCGGGCGCCAGCTTGTCTATAGGCATGCCGACGATGGCCAGCGCCATGATGGGCGTGCCGCCCATGGCATACACATCGGAGATCGCATTGGTGGCCGCGATACGCCCGAAGTCGAACGGATCGTCGACGATGGGCATGAAGAAATCGGTGGTGGCGATGATCGCCTGCTGGTCGTTCAGGCGGTACACCGCCGCATCGTCGCTGGTCTCGGTGCCGACCAGCAGGTCGGGGAACGGCAATTTATGCTGTACTTCGCCCAGTATTTCCTGCAGCAGCGCCGGCGCTATTTTGCAGCCGCAACCGCCACCGTGCGACAATCGGGTCAATTTCACTTCAGACACATTTACTCCCACTGCTTATGTTGTTCAGGACTGCGAACCTATCACAGCTCGCCGAGTTTGACGAAATCATCGACGTGCGCACCCCCGCGGAATTCGCCGAGGACCACATCCCCGGCGCCATCAACTGCCCGGTATTGTCGGACGAGGAGCGCATCACCGTCGGCACGCTGTACAAGCAGGTGTCGCCGTTCGAGGCACGCAAGGTCGGCGCGGCGCTGGTGGCGAAGAACATCGCGCACCATATCGAGACGCGTTTCCACGCCCACCCGAAATCCTGGCGTCCGTTGGTCTATTGCTGGCGCGGCGGACAGCGCAGCGGCGCGATGAGCATCATCCTGGCGCAGGTGGGCTGGGCGGCGCACAAGCTGGAAGGCGGCTATAAAGCCTATCGCCGCGAGGTGCTGGAGAAACTCGACACGCTGCCCGCCACCTTCAACTACCGCGTGGTCTGCGGCGCGACCGGCTCCGGCAAGAGCCGTTTGCTCGCTGCACTCGCCGCCAACGGCGCACAAGTGCTCGACCTCGAAGGCCTCGCCCAGCATCGCGGCTCGGTGCTGGGCGGCCTGCCGCAGCAGGCACAGCCCGCGCAGAAAAGGTTCGACACCCCGCTGGTGCAGACGCTGCAAGGCTTCGACCCGAAACAGCCCGTCTTCGTGGAGGCGGAGAGCAACAAGATCGGGCGCACTCGCCCTGCCGGCGATATTGTTCGCAGCCATGCACGACAGCGAGTGCGTGCTGCTGGACACGACGCTGGATGCGCGCGTCGCGCTGCTGCTGGAAGACTATCGCCACTTCCTCGATGAACCGGAAACGCTCATCCAAGCTGCAGGTGCTGTTGCCTTTTCACGGCCACCAACGGCTGGAACACTGGAGTGACTTGATACATGCCGGAGAGTTCAATGCGCTGGTGCGTGAACTGCTGGAATTACACTACGACCCAAGCTATCTGCGCGCGTTGGGCAAACACTACACGCGACTGGAACAGGCGCAACACCTGCCGCTTTCCAATTTGTCCATGGAGACGCTGATGCCGATGGCCAGGATGTTGCTGGAGCAGGATTAGGTACTTCACCGGCACGCGCTGCGCCAGGGCACACAACAATTCGTAGCTGATGGTTCCGGCCGCACGCGCGACCTCTTCCACCGGCAGTCCTTCACCCCATAACACGACCCGGCCGCCCACTTGCGCCTCCGGGATGTCGGTCAGATCGGCAGCCAGCATATCCATCGAGATCCGGCCTAGCGTGCGCGTGCGCTGCCCGCTGACGAGGATGGGCGTACCGGTCGGCGCATGGCGCGGATAGCCATCGGCGTAACCGCAGGCGACGATGCCGATGCGCATCGCGGAATCGGCACGGAAAGTCGCTCCATAACCGACAGCCTCTCCGGCTGCATTTACGCACCGAGATGATCTCGCTGCTCAAAGTCTCGGCCGGTTGCAGACCGAGTTGCTGCGCGCTGACATCGGCGAACGGAGAACTGCCATACAACATGATGCCCGGGCGCACCCAGTCGCCGTGTGCGGCGGGATAGCGCAGGATGGTCGCCGAATTGGCCAGAGAACGCGGCACGCGATAGGGAGCCGCGAGTCGATTGAAGACTTCGAGCTGGGTAGCTATCCCTGCGGCCTCATCGGCCTGCGCGAAGTGGCTCATGAGCGTGACCTCGTTTACGGCGCGGTGCGATTTGAGCCGCTCCATCACTGCGGGCATTTCTGCCGGAATAAAGCCGAGCCGGTTCATGCCGGTATTGACCTTGAGCCACACTGACAAGTCCGTTGCGGCGCGGATAGGCTTCCAGCCATGCCAGCTGTTGCGGGCTGTGGATGACGCAGGTCAATTCGTATTCGGCAATCAGCGCCAGTTCTTCGTGCGAGAAGTAGCCTTCCAGCAGCAAGATGGTCTGGCGGAATCCTGCTTCGCGCAATGCACCGCATCGCGCACATCGAGCACGGCGAATCCATCCGCCTCCTGCAATGCCTCGGCGATGCGCAGCAAACCGTGGCCATAGGCATTCGCCTTGATCACCGCCATCACGCGCGACGAGGTGAGGCGGCGTACCACGCGCAGATTGTTCTTGAGTGCGGACAGGTCGATGCGGGCCTGGATCGGGCGGGACATGGGTTCAGGCAGTGCCAATTAAAGTGCCGCGAATGATAGCAGGCCTCACATCCTGCGCGATTCGAAAATGCGCGTGACTGCTTGCGAATTTATGGAACGCCACGGATACTTTCATGTTATAAAACGCCGTCATCAAAATAACCCTACAACGTGAATCGCGGCTTCTATACCATTCTTGCGGCGCAGTTCTTTTGGCTCCAGCCAGACTGCAAAGCAGTCTTTAACGTGACGCGCACATTAGCCTCCGCTGAAAGAACTGGGATATGAACCGCGGCTTCTACACTATCCTGGCAGCGCAGTTCTTTTGGCTCCGGCCAGACAATGAAGCCGTCTTTAACGCGCTGCGCGCATTAGCCTCCACCGAAAGAACTGGAAGATGAACCGCGGCTTCTACATCATTCTCGCGGCGCAGTTCTTTTCCGCGCTTGCCGACAATGCCCTGCTGTTCGCCGCCATCGCCTTGCTCAAGCAGGTGCATGCCCCGAGCTGGCACACGCCCGTGTTGCAGCAATCCTTCATCGTTTCCTTCATCCTGCTCGCGCCTTTCGTCGGTGCTTTTGCCGATTCGCTACCCAAGGGACGCGTGATGTTCATCAGCAACGCGATCAAGATGGCGGGCTGCCTCGCCATGCTGGCCGGCGTGAATCCGCTGCTGGCTTACGGCATGGCCGGTTTCGGCGCGGCGGCCTACTCGCCCGCCAAGTACGGCATCCTCACCGAGTACCTGCCGCATGAGAGACTGGTGTGGGCGAACAGCTGGATGGAAGGTCTGACCGTCGCCGCCATCATCCTCGGCGCGGTGGTCGGCGGCGTACTCATCACGCCGAGCATCGCCACTCGATCATGGAACGCTGCATGTGCCGTCGGTCGTGACGCCCGCCGAGCTGGCCATCTTCGTCATCTTTTTCATCTACCTGGTGGCGGCATTGTTCAACCTCTACATCCCGCTCGTTCCCATCGAGCACAAGCCGCTCAACCGCAATCCGATGTTCCTGCTCAAGGACTTCGCGCACTGCTTCAGGTTGCTGTGGAAAGACCCATTGGGTCAGGTCTCGCTGGCCGTGACCACGCTGTTCTGGGGAGCAGGCGCGACCTTGCGTTTGCTGGTGCTGGCCTGGGCGGCCGTGGCGTTGCATTACAGCATCGGCGAGGCAGCCAAGCTCACCGCCTGGGTCGCGGTCGGCATCGCCATCGGCTCGATACTCGCGGCACGCTTCGTCAAACTGGAACACGCGGTGAACGTCATCCCGGTCGGCATCGGCATGGGTCTGATGGTATTCGCCATGATCCCGGTCACCATCCCGCTGCTTGCCATTCTGCTGCTGATCGCCATCGGCGCGATGGGCGGCTTCTTCGTGGTGCCGATGAACGCGTTGCTGCAACATCGCGGACATCTGCTGATGGGCGCAGGCCGCTCCATCGCCGTGCAGAATTTCAACGAGAACATCAGCATCTTCCTCATGCTCGCGCTGTACGCGCTGATGGACAAACTCGAATTCTCTATCAACGCCATCATCCTCGTGTTCGGCATGCTGATGGCAGGCATCATGAGGCTGCTCTACAGAAAGCACGGCCACGATCAGGACAGCGGCAAATCTAAGTCCATCAAGGAGCACACCATGACCCGCACCAATCGCACCGCCGCACTATGCACACTGCTGCTGCTCACCGCATGCAGCCCCGGCAATGAAGAAAAGACTCCCCCGCCCGAACTGTTCAAGCAACAACGCGACGCGCTCGACAAAGCCAAAGCAGTCGATGCCGCGCAACAGGAACAAGCGGAAAAACAACGCAAGGAGATGGAGCAGCAGACGCAGTGAAGTAATGATTGCCTGCAAGCGGCGGTAAGTATTCCCAGAAACGCCCTAGGGTAGCAGCCACCTGAACAACATCAGCAAGAAATGGTCGATGCCGATACGGGATTGAAAGGCTGCGCTAAATCGGTTTTCCATCCAGTTCAAAGACCGGATGCGGCAACAGTAGAGAAATCCCGTTTGCACAAAATTCGGGATACCCACTCAAGTCTAGCCAAGCGGAATTGCTATGGTTTTGCTATTCCACAATCAGCCGCGGTTTTCTCAGCAATGAAAAAACGACTTCCGAAATCGAGACACTTGGGAACTCAGCTTCATATGCTTCCCAATCAAACCCATCCGTCTTTGCCTCGTCCTGTAGATGGAGCGAGGTAAAGCTCCTCGGAGAAATCGAGTAAAGCAGTCCATGTGAAAATGATTGTGGCTGTTCCATTGCACCTCCTGCGGATAGATTGCTCCGAAGTGTCATTCAAAGCACAAACACCGTAAATACGGTATAGACAGTATTATTAAACGGACTGCGTCAGAATATTGTTAACGCGTGCCTCACCCGCTTTTGCGACACGTTCTAACGTCCTCTTTTCAACGCAGACCGCCTCAAATGGGTCGACTTTTGACTGTTCGTAGAAGATGGCTCAACGGGCGAAGCGCGTCCAACAGCTGCCAGTGAGGAAAAGGAATTGGATATTGGCGCAAGTTTCCGAGTCCGGGTAGCCCGGCAAAAACTGATACCTTGCCATTGCTGCCTGCTCCTGCCGACTTCAAGAACTCAGCGCTGGGCAAGAATCGCGAGCATCGACTCAACGTCGGCAATCTTGTCTCGCGGGGCGTCGCGCCGCTCCCCTCGTGCCACCTCCACCTCATCAAGCTGCTTCCAGTCGTCGAAAGAGACTATTTGCAGTCCACGCCCGCGAAGCAAAGCGACGATCGCCTCACGTTCCGGCAGCTCGCGTGCTGCAAGCGCGGCGCCATCGGTGACCATGTGCGCGACAACGTGGGCGGAGGCGGCCTTGTGTGAACCGATGAGCCCCTGGGCACCAGTCCGCGCCCAGCCGACGACGTACTCGTTGGCGATCACGGAACGGCTGACAGGGTCGACGACACGCCCGTCTTCATTGGCGATGATCGCGTGCTTTTTCGTCGTAGGGGACACCGGCGATCCGCTCGAGACTGAATCCGATCGCAGGCAACACCATCCCGACCTCGAGGAGTTCGATCTCGCCGGTCCCGCGTGCGGCAGTGGTGCCGTCCGGCTGCAGCTCAAGCCGGTTCTTCTCAAGTTTGAGCCCGCACACATTGCCGGCAGCATCGGCAATGACCTCGGTCGGCGAGACGAGGAAACGCAGATGGAGTTTCTTCGGCTTTGTACCAGGCTGCCGCTCCGCGAAGGACTGGAGAATCTTCAGATTCTTGTCCTGCTGCGAATTCGGCGCGGATTCCGGGACAACGCAACCCGCCAGTTCGCTTGGATCGACGACCGGCTCGGCATCTTCCATCTCACCGAGCTCTTTAAGTTCAGTCGGCGTAAACGATGCCTGCTCCGGACCACGCCGACCAAGAATAAAAACCTCGCGTACCTGACTGTTGCGCAGAACCTCCAGCGCGTGCGCGGCAATGTCGGTCTTTTCGAGTTCGGCGGGCGTGCGCAGCAGAATTCGTGCGGCGTCGATAGCGACGTTGCCGTTGCCCACCACCGCGACGCGCGACACCGACAAATCGATCTTTGCATGACGGTAGTCCGGATGCCCGTTATACCAGCCGATAAAGACGGTGGCCGGCGTACAGCGCGGAATGCCTTCCCCCGGAATGCCGAGGCGACGGTCGGCCTCATTGCCCACTGCGTAGACGATCTGGTGGTAGTGCTGGCGCAACTCTTCCACCGTTATGTCGCTACCGAGACGCACATTGCCGAAGAACCTGAATGTAGGCCGCGCAGCGGTCTTTTCGTAAACGCGGGTGACTGCTTTGATGTTCTGATGGTCGGGTGCGACGCCGCCACGCACAAGGCCGTACGGCGTAGGGAGGCGGTCGAACATGTCGACATGGACTACCTCATCCGTGCGCTTGAGCAGTGCCTCTGCAGCGTAGAAGCCGGCAGGCCCGGAACCGATAATTGCGACACGCATGATTCACCTCCATGGCAAGTAAGATTGCAGCGTACGCTAATAATTTTAGCGAGCTGTAATAACTGCGGGCTGGCTACCCCTGGATGCCATGCGCATCCCTTCGCATGCGGGGCGGCTGAACGTATCACCAGGGTGATTTTTGCATACTTATCGATCCGACGCGCAATGAGAAGGAAGCGGTTCGTGCAGAGATTTGAAACCGGGCATCTCGACAGCCTGCGCGAATAAGCAGGTGTTGTGATTGTCAGTCGGCATCCCGTCTTCACCAGCCAGGCCTGACTATTTTTTTGGCTTGGTCTTGGCTACCGTTGCGGCGGGCTCGGGTGACCACACAGGGCGCTCTGCGCTCTCCGAATCGACGATCACCAGATAACGGCCGGGCCACGGCGTAGGCATTCGATCCGGAAGCAGCACCCACAACTTTTTCCCGCTCACCAGCGCCTGCTCATAATCGGCATCCAGCAGTCCATACCGGTCAATGAAAGTATTCAATGTCGCGGGAATGCGCACGCACCCTTTGGACATGGGTCTTCCCAGATGACGTTCGAGACGGTCCGGGTCGGTCGCGTGCAGCAACAATCGCATCGGGCCTTGGCCGCCGCGCCCCCAACCTTGCTGTGCCTGCACCCAGCCAAAATCAAAAACACGCATACCCTTGCGACCATAGCCGCGAACACCCAGTTTGTTGCGCGTGCCTTCGGCGCGAAAATCCCTGTTGTCCAGCGAGTGGGCGAACACGCCAAGCGGTGTAATGAAATGGTCGAATTTTCCGGGTTTGCCGGTTGATGCGGGCGCAGCGCCGATGAAGCGAAAACGATCCGATGCTGCCTGTGAGTCCAGCCAGTACACAAAGATCGCCTGCACATTGGGGTTGCGATCCAGCACCAGCACGTACTGGGATGTCATGATTTGCATCCCGGAAACGATCAGCGCGTTATCGAGCAATTGCGCGTAGCGTGCCTGGGCTTCCAGCGGAAGATCGAGCCGGCGATCCACCTCCGTTTGGAAGGTGATGGCAAGCGACGCCCCGTCTTCGGCTTGCGACGGCATGGCTATTGCGGCGAATAGTAAAGCGAGAATCAGCAGAGATTTCTTCATAGGACCATTGTAGCGGCACACGCTCTCCATGAGCGAGACTCGGCTAGCTAAAACAATTTGACTCCTGTACCGTTGGTGCATAGCCTTCGGCATAAGCGGCGAATTGTTTGATATCCAGCGAAGTGCTATTCAATTCGTTCCGGATTCGTAATATCTTGGCGAAGTTATGCGGTAAGCGTTGATCTTCACACTCCATACTACAGAGGCCACCACATGAAAATAGGCATCCCAAAAGAGATCAAAACCAACGAAAACCGTATCGCGCTGGTTCCGGCGGGGGCGGAGGCTTTGGTAGCGGCCGGGCATACCGTTGTCGTGGAAACGGGCGCGGGCTTTGGCAGCGGTTTCAGCGACGCGCAATATCAGGCAGCAGGCGCGCAGATCGCCAAGGATGCCGATGCTGTTTGGGCCGCAGCCGACTTGATCGTGAAAGTGAAAGAGCCGATCGAGCAGGAATGGAAACTCATCAAACCCGGCCAAGTCATTTTTACTTACTTCCATTTTGCCGCCAGCTTGCAGCTGACCAAGGCGCACATGGCATCCGGTGCGGTTTGTATCGCGTATGAAACGGTCGAACTGGGCTCGCGTGAGCTGCCGTTGCTGACCCCCATGTCGGAGGTGGCCGGACGCATGGCTGTGCAGGAAGGTGCCAAATATCTGGAGGAATTGAATGGCGGGCGCGGCATCCTGCTGGGCGGCGTACCGGGCGTGCCTCCCGCCAAAGTAGTGATACTCGGCGCGGGCGTGGTCGGCGTGAACGCGGCAAAGATCGCCGCCGGAATGGGTGCCAGTGTCGTCATCCTCGATGTTGCGCTGGAAAGACTGCGCTATCTGAGCGATGTGATGCCCGCCAACGTACAGCTGGTTTTTTCGGATCGGCATAAGCTGCTGGAGCAGATCGCCAATGCGGATCTGGTCATCGGCGCAGTGCTGATCCCCGGTGCCGTTACCCCCAAACTGATCCACCGGGAAGACCTCAAGACGATGCGTACGGGGGCAGTGATCGTGGATGTCTCCATCGACCAGGGCGGTTGTATCGAGACGATGCATCCGACCACACACGAGAATCCGACGTTCATCGTGGAGGGGGTGGTGCACTACGGCGTGGCCAACATGCCAGGCGCCGTACCGATCACCTCGACCCTGGCGCTGACCAACGCCACCCTGCCCTATGTGTTGCAGTTGGCGAACAAGGGCTACCGGCAGGCGCTCAGGGAATCTCCGGCGCTGCTCAATGGGCTCAATATCATCAACGGCAAAGTGACGCACAGAAAAGTCGCCGAAGCGTTCGGCCTGGACTATCACCCGCCGGAGTCCTTTCTCGACTGATCCATAGCCGATACACGAGGCGCACGTCCGCTAGCGAACACTAGGGGCGTGTTACCATCCTTCCGGCAACCGTAACCTGTCGTCCCGCCGCCTCTGACCCGGGGCAAGTTGGCGTAGCTGCTACCGTTAGTCTGCGTGAAAGGGTGACCTCATGAACAGATTGATACCTGGTGTTGGTGACGCACTGCTCGTCATCGATGTGCAGAACGACTTCCTTCCCGGCGGCAGTCTCGCGGTGCCCGATGGCGATGCGGTGATTCCCCCTCTCAACCGCTGTCTCGCGCTATTCACCAAGCTGAACCTGCCTATCTATGCCTCGCGCGACTGGCACCCTGCCAACCACTGCTCGTTCAAGGCGCAAGGCGGACCGTGGCCGCCCCACTGTGTGGTCGGAAGCCGTGGCGCAGCGTTCGCCGCCAGTCTTGCCTTGCCGCCGGATGCCGTGGTGATCTCCAAGGACGACAAGCCCGAACTCAACACCTATTCCGACTTCACTGAAACCGGTTTCGATCAACGCCTGCGGGCAACCAACGTGCGACGCCTGCTCGTGGGCGGACTGGCCACCGACTACTGCGTGCTGAACACAGTCAAGGATGCGCTGGCGCTAGGCTATACCGTCGTGGTGCTCACCGATGCGATACGCCCGGTGGAAGTGAAACCCGGCGACGGCGAGAAAGCGATGGAGGAGATGCGCCGGCTTGGGGCGCAGTTCGCCACCTCGGCGGATTTGCCATCATGAATACCGAAACCAGCCTGCTGCTCACCGACCTCTACCAGCTCACCATGCTGCAAGGCTATTTCGAGCGCGGCATGAACGAGACCGCTGCTTTCGAATTCTTCGTGCGCAAGCTGCGGCCGGGGCGCGGCTTCCTGGTGGCAGCGGGACTGGAACAGGTGCTGGATTTTCTCGAACAAGCGCGCTTCACGCCGCAGGAACTGGACTGGCTGCGCTCCACCAAACGTTTCTCGGATGAGTTCATCGACTGGCTCGCCGCCTGGCGTTTCGAAGGCGACGTGCAGGCGATGCCCGAGGGCACGGTATGCTTCCCGAACGAACCGCTGCTGCGCGTGGTGGCGCCGCTGCCGCAGGCGCAACTGATCGAGACCCGCCTCATCAACCTGCTGCATTTCCAGACGCTGATCGCCTCCAAGGCGGCGCGTTCCGTGCTGATGGCGCCCGGCAAGCTGCTGGTGGATTTCGGCCTGCGCCGCGCGCACGGTGCCGAGGCCGGGCTGCTCGCCGCACGCGCGACTTACCTCGCCGGGTTTTCCGGCTCGTCCACGGTGCTGGCCGGCACGCGTTTCGGCATCCCGCTGTTCGGCACCATGGCGCACTCCTTCGTGCAGGCGCACGATTCCGAGACTGCATCCTTCCGCAGTTTCGCCCACGCCCAGCCGGGCAACGTGGTGCTGCTGATCGACACCTACGACACCGAGGCCGCCGCACACAAGGTGGTGGCACTGGCGCCCGAACTGGCCGCGCAGGGCATCGCCATCAAGGGCGTGCGTCTCGACAGCGGCGACCTCGGCGAACTGGCGCGCCGCGTGCGGCGCATCCTCGACGACGGCGGACTGCAAACCACCACCATCTTCGCCAGCGGCGACCTCGACGAATACCGCGTGCGCGAGTTGCTGACGCAAGGCGCACCCATCGACGGCTTCGGCATCGGCACAAGGCTCGACACCTCCGCCGATGTGGCCTATCTCGATTGCGCCTACAAGTTGCAGGAATACGCCGGACAAGCGCGGCGCAAGCGCTCCATCGGCAAAGCCACCTGGCCGGGACGCAAACAGGTGTGGCGCCGTTATGACAATCAAGGTCGCATGGCGGGCGATGTCATCAGCCTGGAGAGCGACACGCAGGCAGGCGAACCACTGTTGGTGCCGGTGATGCGCGGCGGACGCCGCCTGGCCGCCACGCCACTGGCAGACATCCGTAGCCATGCGGCAGCCAGCCTGGCGCGATTGCCGGAGCCGTTGCGCCAACTGCAGGAGCCTTATGAGTACCCGGTGGAGATCGCCAGCGCACTGCACGAACTCGCAAGGCAAGTCGATCTCGACGAGGCATCGCGCGCTCAGGTCGAAACATAGAACGAAACACGAATGGTTATTGTTCATCCGCATCATCAAACAGGAGGGTAAGCCATGATCCGCAATCCCATCGACATCGCCAGCCGCGTCAGCCCGGAACTGTCCAGCCTCATCGAAACCATCATCGACCAACTGGAATCCGACGAACCGATAACGCTGTCCGCGATCCGCTCTTTCATCACCAATGACCTGCCCGCCCAGGTCGATGAAACGGAAGAGCTGCACCACTTCGACACCGACGAATCGCTCATCGACGAACTGCATGCACTCATCGAACAGTTCGGGGAATCGGCGGTAGCCATCGACTTCGTTCATGCCTGCGCCAGCGAACCGCTGTCGCGGGCGATCGAGACCGTCATGGACGACGAGAACCGGGAAAACCCGGCCACCCTCTCACAAGTCAGGGAGGCGATCGTTGGTGGCCTGGCCAGCCGCCTGCTAGGCGACGGCGTTCTGGAAGATGACGAGGCCGACATGCTGATGGCCGAGATCGAAAGCCTGATCGAACACTACGGGCCCGATGCTACGGCAGAGGATTTTTTGCGGTACGAGTAGCAAGTGCTCCGTTCGATGCGCATATGTGCTTTCAGCCAACGTATTGCATGTGGGCGGAGTTACACTAAGCGCCCAACGACTGCACTCGCAGCCAACTCCGGCCACTCAATAGTTCTCCCCAAAGCAGCCCATCAGAATAATATAGGCCATCAGGCAAATAGATAAATGAACTTTAGCTAGTTAGGGTTCTTGCCATCGTTTTGTCATCCGCATCTCCTTCCTGGTTTTAGGCTGAAAGGTGTCTGGTAATTCGGGGGAGATTCAACCTGTCCCTGATTATTGTGATGCTGCTTCCAGATTCTTTTCTTGAGCAATGCTCGCGCATCAAATAGTCGCGCCTTATGTGCGCTATCGAACAGAGCAATAAGCGGCAAAAGCGGATAGGTGTTGTCACACCTTGGTGTATTCGCCAAGTTACGCCGCTGCAATGCATCAGCATCTGGCTTGCAGAATCTCTTTCGAGATTCTATTTTCAGGAGAAACAAACATGAACAAATCTGAAATAATTTTCAAACCGCTGACATGGCTGATGACATTGCTGCTGGTCAATTTACTGGCTGGTTGCTGGCTGAGTGGAGGCGGTGGGGGAGTGGCTGTAATCCCTGCCCCAACCGCTCCAGGCGCCGGCACAGGTTTGGGCGGCTTAGGTCATGGTCCGGCTCCGGTGGTTCTTGGCGGGGCGGGCAGTTTTGCGATTCTATCGAAAACAGGGATCACGAATGTCCACACGTCAGCTATAACCGGAAACATTGGCGCTAGTCCAATCACTGCTGCGGCAATGGATAATGTGTTTTGTTCAGAAATAACTGGATTCATATACGGTGCTGATGCGGCATATACAGGTAGTGGCACTACAACTTGCTTTAAGGGTCTCTCGGCTGACAATACTTTAGTGGCCAACGCGGTACTCGACATGGGAACTGCGTACACCGATGCCGCCGGACGAGCTGCTGATTTTACTGAAGTGGGGGCCGGAAATATCAGCGGGATGACCCTTCCCGCCGGTACCTACAAGTGGAGTACTGGCGTGTTGCTCACAACAAATGTCACGCTCAACGGCGGCCCCAACGATGTCTGGATCTTCGAGATCGCGCAAGATATTACCGTGGCCAACGGTGCAACGGTGACACTGGCCGGTGGCGCATTGCCCAAAAATATCTTCTGGCAGGTTGCCGGAGGTACGGGTGTGGCCATTGGAACGACCGCACATATGGAGGGTGTGATACTGGCTACAAAAGCAATCACGCTGAATACCGGCGCAACGGCCAACAGCAGGCTGTTGGCACAAACCGCGGTCACTCTGAATGCCAATGCGGTGACACAACCAGCTCCATAAGGTATGCAGTATTTGTTGTAACGCAGTGAAGAAAGGCCATCTCGCGACGGCCTTTTTTTTCATGACATGGACTTTCTTCGCTCAAGTAATAATTGGGACTACGGTTTCATTGCAGATATGCTCTCCCCTGTTCAAATGGCACACTAACTATTGATGTCTGACCATCAAGATGCCAAAGGGAGCATACTCAACAGCGCTACATAATATTGTTGCTAACACATTAGGTTATGTAATCCCGCAAGGCTAATTTGCGGCTCTTTAACAGAGGTTTCCCATGCCCAACAATAATCGCAATCCAGCGGTAGGTACTGGTTCAGACTTCACTGAGATTCGACGCCAAGAGGCATTGCTTAAAACCGGAGCCCTTCAAAGCGCGATTATTAACAGCGCCAATTTTTCGAGTATTGCTACTGATTCCAAGGGTGTCATTCAGATCTTCAACGTTGGTGCGGAACGTATGCTGGGCTACGCGGCCAGCGACGTGATGAACAAGGTCACCCCGGCCGATCTTTCCGATCCGCAAGAATTGATTGAGCGTGCCGGGACATTGAGTGCCGAACTCGGCACCCCGATAACGCCGGGCTTCGAGGCATTGGTATTCAAGGCTTCGCGCGGCATCGAAGATATCTACGAGCTGACCTACGTTCGCAAGGATGGCAGCCGCTTTCCGGCAGTGGTCTCGGTTACCGCGCTACACGACGATGAAAACGCCATCATCGGTTACCTGCTGATCGGCACCGATAACACCGCGCGCAAACAGGCAGAAGAAGCACTGCTCAAGGCGGGTGCCTTGCAGAAAGCAATATTCGACAGCGCCGTCTTCGCCAGCGTCGCCACCGACGCCAAGGGCGTGATTCAGATCTTCAACGTTGGTGCGGAACGCATGCTGGGCTACGCGGCCAGCGACGTGATGAACAAGGTCACCCCGGCCGATCTTTCCGATCCGCAAGAATTGATTGAGCGTGCCCGTGCCCTGAGTCTGGAATTGGACACGACAATTACACCTGGCTTCGAGGCACTGGTATTTAAGGCTTCGCGCGGCATCGAAGATATCTACGAGCTGACCTACATTCGCAAGGATGGCAGCCGCTTTCCGGCAGTGGTCTCGGTTACCGCGCTGCGTGACGTCCAAAACACCATCATCGGCTATCTGCTGATCGGCACCGACAACACCGCCCGCAAGCAGGCGGAAGAGGCACTGCTCAAAGCGGGCGCGTTGCAAAATGCGATTTTCAACAGCGCCGTCTTCGCCAGCGTCGCCACCGACGCCAAGGGCGTGATTCAGATCTTCAACGTTGGTGCGGAACGCATGCTGGGCTACGCGGCCAGCGACGTGATGAACAAGGTCACCCCGGCCGATCTTTCCGATCCGCAAGAATTGATTGAGCGTGCCCGTGCCCTGAGTCTGGAATTGGACACGACAATTACACCTGGCTTCGAGGCACTAGTGTTTAAGGCCTCGCGCGGTATCGAGGACATCTACGAACTGACCTATGTCCGCAAGGACGGCAGCCGCTTTCCGGCAGTGGTCTCGGTCACGGCGCTGCGCGATGCTCAAAACGCCATCATCGGATACCTGCTGATCGGCACCGATAACACCGCGCGCAAGCAGGCAGAAGAAGCGCTGCTCAAGGCTGGTGCCTTGCAGAAAGCAATTTTCGACAGCGCCAACTTCTCGAGTATTGCAACTGATGCTAAGGGTGTCATTCAGATTTTCAACGTCGGTGCGGAACGCATGTTGGGCTACGCGGCCAGTGACGTGATGAACAAGGTCACCCCGGCCGATCTTTCCGATCCACAAGAATTAATTGAGCGTGCCAAGGCGTTGAGCCTGGAATTTAATACAACGATTACGCCAGGTTTTGAGGCTCTAGTGTTTAAGGCATCGCGCGGCATCGAAGATATTTACGAACTGACCAAGATCCGCAAGGACGGCAGTCGCTTTCCTGCGGTGGTATCGGTCACGGCGTTGCGCGATGCTCACAACGTTATTATCGGATACCTGTTGATCGGCACCGACAATAGCGCCCGCAAGCAGATGGAAGAGGCCCGCGAGCGCATGATTCAAATCGAGAAGCTTTCTTCGTTGGGTACGATGGTGGGCGGCGTGGCACATGAGATTAACAACCCGTTGATGGGGGTAATGAACTATGTCGAATTCGCCAGAAACAAGGCCGTCGATGCCAAATCAATCGAGGTGCTGAACAGTGCACTTCAAGAAATTGAACGCATCAGGATAATCGTGCAGCATATGCTGGTATTCGTTCGTCCTGACAGTGCCCATCAGGCTGTATGCAACGTCCATGATTCAGTTAAGCAAACCGCTGCCTTGCTTGAAGGTGAATTCAGAAAAAATGCGGTGCAACTTCAGGTCGACTTGCCTGAAGATCTACCGCAAGCAAAATGCAGTGCAGGCAGTTTGCAACAGGTGCTGGTGAATTTGTTGCTGAACGCACGGGATGCAATCGCGGGGCAGGCTGAGCAGCGCATTACCATCAGGGGCCAGCACCAGGATGAGGAAATCATTTTATCGGTATGCGACAACGGTCCCGGAATTAGTGATGAAATTCGTAAAAGAATATTCGATCCATTTTTTACCACCAAACCGATCGGTAAAGGCACCGGTCTTGGGTTGGCCGTTTCACGGCAACTGCTGGAAGAAGTGGGCGGCAATCTGAGTTATAGTGAAAAACAAGCGCAGGGCGCTTGTTTTCTTTTGGTCTTGAAAGTGGCTTAAACAAGCTTGGAACAGGAGAAAAAAAATGACACAAAATATTGTCGTAATTGATGATGATGCCGCCGTACGCGGCTCGTTCCAATTGGTGCTGGAAGAGATGGGCTGTGCGGTGCGCGTGGCAGAGGATGGTTTGCAAGGGGTAGAACTGGTCAAGGCTGTGCGCCCTGATTTGATTTTTCTGGACTTAAAAATGCCCGGAATTGATGGGGTCGAGACGATGCGCCGCTTACTGGCGATGGATAAAACGTTGAAGATCTACATCGTCACGGCCTTCTCGCAGGAATACCTGGCCGATTTGAAGCTCGCGCAAGCCGAGGGGATGGTTTTTCAGTTAGCCAGCAAGCCGCTATCGTCCACACAGATTCGGTACATCACCAAATCTGTGTGTGGCCTCGGCGAGGTGAGCCAGGACACGCCGCAAAATCATACTGACTCTGTATGTCATGTCCATCGATCCGGAGGTTAAGCAATTCGTCACGCAACTCAGCAGCGAGTTGGCGGCAAACTATCAGCCGGGATTCTGGGCGTTGGATGTGGTGGAGGTGTTGAGCATGCCTGAAAGGGCAGTGGAAAAAGACGTGTTCGCCACGCCGATGCTGGTGCGTGAGATACCTGAACCAATTTTGAAGCTGATATGCGACCTATCCAAAACGCACCCCATGCTGGCCACCATCACTGCCAAAACTGGAGAGAGTTCGGACACGGTAGTCCTGTAGCCAGAATGCGGAATTATTCTAACTAAATCGTCATGACTGAAACACGAGCCAATATTGAGCTAATTTTAGCGACTATCACGGATGGAATCGTGGTGGTGAATCAGCATGGCATCGTGTTGTATGCCAATCAGAGTGCCGAACATATTTTTGAACGTGGCAATTTGCTGGGCCGTGATTTGGCCATTCCTCTCTCTCCCAGTGCCTCATATCAAGACATCAATTTAATCCGTCGCAGTGGTATAGGTTGGGCTGAGTTGCGTTCTTCGCTCATCACTTGGGAGGGGCAGGCAGCATATGTGATTAGCGTGAGAGACATCACCGAGCGCAAGAAGGCGGAGGAGGTGCTCCGGAAATCGAAGGATTTGCTACAGTCCGTCGTGGAAACCGCGCCACTCCGCATCTTCTGGAAGGATCGCGATTTGCGCTATCTGGGCTGCAACACTTCATTTGCGAAAGATGCCGGCTTCACCAAGCCGGACGAACTGACCGGCAAGACCGATTTTGAAATGGGCTGGAGGGATCAGGCCGAGTTGTACCGCGCCGACGATAAGGCGGTGATGGAGTCGGGCAACCCCAAGCTGGGTTTTGAAGAGCCAGCAGACGACACCGGATGGCAACACGATCTGGCTGCGCACCTCCAAGGTGCCTCTGCGTGATGCAAACGATCAGGTCATTGGCTTGCTGGGCATCTATGAAGACATCACCGAACGCAAGCAAGCCGAAGAGTCGCTACGCCGCGCCAACCGCGCGCTCAAGACGTTGTCGGCGGCCAATCTGGCGCTGGTGCGGGCGAAGAGCGAGGATGAGTTGCTGCGGATGGTCACGAGCGTCATCGTGGAACAGGGCGGCTACCGCTTGGCAGCGGTGGACTATGCCGACGACAACCCGGAAAAGAGCATTACGCCCATGGCGTGGGCGGGATATTCAGGGAAGTAGTTACTGGGCAGAGCACATTAGCTGGGCCGATACGGAACAGGGTCAATTGCCCGTCTCCAAGACCATCCGCAGCGGAACGACGCAGATTTGTCGTGGTATCTCAAGCGACCGCAGGATTCGCGCCTTGGAAGGAAGTCGCTCTTGCGCTCGGCTATTGTCTCAAACATCGCGATACCTCTTTTTGGCGGCGGCAGGACTTTCGGCGGTTTGAGCATCTATTCATCCGAGGCGGACGCATTCGACGAGGAGGAAGTTCGGCTGCTGGAGGAACTGGCCAACGACCTGGCCTACGGCATCGTCACCTTGCGCGCCCGCACCGAACAAGAGCAGCATGCCACGATCCTGCGGCAGAGCCTGGAACAATCCATCCAGACCATCGCGGATACCGTGGAAGCGCGCGATCCTTATACCGCCGGCCATCAACGGCGCGTCAGTGAACTGGCGACGGCCATCGCACATGAAATGGGTTTGCCGGAGGATAAAATTACAGGTATCCATCTTGCCGCCATCATCCACGACTTGGGCAAGATCCATGTTCCGGCGGAAATTCTCGCCAAACCTGGCAAACTCAACGACATCGAGTTAATGCTGATCAAGACGCACCCGCAAGCCGGGTACGACATTCTGAAGAATGTGAAATTTCCCTGGCCGATTGCTGAAATCGTCTGGCAGCATCATGAAAAGCTGGACGGTTCAGGTTACCCGCAAGGGCTCAAAGGCGAGCAGATTCTGCTCGAAGCAAAAATATTGACGGTGGCCGATGTCGTGGAAGCGATGTCCTCGCACCGGCCATATCGCCCGGCCTTGGGAATATTGAACGCTCTGAGCGAGATCGAACGCGGCCGGGGTAGCGCATATGAATCTGCGGTCGTCGATGCCTGCCAGATGCTTTTTAATGAAAAAGAATTCAAGTTCAGCGGCTAATCATCCTGATCCTACAGCCTCGTTGATTGCCCCCCTTTCTGGAATCTCGTATGACCGCTGTGGGTTGCGGTCATTCAGAAATGAAAATGCCAGGCTCAACAATTTTCTTGGAGCGGAATGCGGCTTCAGTTTGGAATGTGGGAATGCAGGCTCAAGAGAGATAGGCTTTTAATCATTGGCCCTTTTTACGCCAACAGGTAAGACACTGCCGACAAGGAGTCACCGATGCCGTTCTCGCCACTGCGCCTGCTGCTATTCATCCTGGCCTTGGCCTTCCTGATCATCTTCGTCCAGATCGGGCTGATCAGTGTTGCCTTCGACAAGCTGGGACTTTCAGAGGATTCGGCCTACCTGCTCCTGCTGTGCACGCTGGTCGGCAGCCTGATCAACCTTCCGCTGCTCAGCCTCAAGGCGGATGGCGAGGTGCCGCCAGGAATGCCGATGGGACTGATGGGATGGCCGTTTTTCAAGTTGCCGCCCGTTACCGATAAGATTTTAGTCGTCGTCAACGTCGGCGGCGCAGTGGTGCCGGCCGCCTTCTCGCTTTACCTGATCACACACAATCCGTTGAACCTGTTGCAGGTCGCAATCGCAGTGGCAGCAGTTGCCATCATCGCTCACGCGATCAGCTGGCCCATTCCCGGCATTGGCATCGGCATGCCGACACTGCTTACGCCGATTGCCGCGGCGCTATTCGCATCTTTCCTCGACCCGCAACAGCGTGCTCCGCTGGCCTATATCGGTGGCACCCTGGGCGTTCTGATCGGCGCCGACCTGTTGCGCCTGAATGACATCCGCAAGCTGGGTGTGCCCTTCGCTGCCATCGGAGGGGCCGGCACTTTCGACGGGGTATATATCACCGGACTCCTGGCGGTGTTGCTGGCATAAAGTACGAAGCGTGCCGCTTGAACTCTTCGATGCACTTCAGGAATGCCCCATCACCTCGCGAATAAAACCTCTCGTGGTCGATTTTATTTTCATCCGCGTCAACAGCTACAAAAACAATTCGACTCCGGCACGGTCGAGTTGCCGCTGTGTGTGCTCGTAGCCGATGGCAATGATCTCTTCGGCGCGGCCGAACTCCATGAAACGGATATGCCCCAGCGGCGGCTGGATGATCACATCCGGCCGGTCCAGGGACAGACGGGTCTGGGTGAGTCTGGTTTCCATGATGTTGATCGAGGCCAGCAGCACTTCGAAGATGCTGGGCAGTGGCTCCGCTGAAATCCATTTCCTGAATTGCGCCGTAGCAGGATCATTTCCTGCGAGCAGTTTCTGCCTGATGTCTTTCATCGACAGGCGATAGTCGCCCACCCAGCGTGCGAACATGCCGGATGCATCGCTTTCTGCGCTGTTATTTTTTTCTGCGGGCAGCAGCGGTTTCAGGTTCTTGCCGGCAATGATCTCGTGGTTAAGATCGACCGCGATCACGATGTCGGCACCCATGGCACGGACCGCGCTCACCGGCACCGGATTGGTGAGGCCACCGTCCACCAGGATGCGCCCGTTGCTGCGCACCGGCGTGAAGATGCCGGGTACCGAGATGCTGGCGCGCACCGCCTCGATCACGTCGCCGCTGCGGATGACGACCTCCTCGCCGCTGACGATATCCGTCGCCACGGCAGCAAAAGGCTTAGCCAGCATTTCGATGGTGTCGGCATGGATATGCGCACGCACCAGTTCGCTGACCTTGGCACCATCGAGCAAGCCGGATTTGGGCAGCACGACGTCGAAGAAGGAAGCGGTCATTTTCCAGTCGAAGGTCAGGAAGGCGGTTTCCAGTTCGTCCAGCTTGCCGGCAGCATGGATCGCACCGATGAGCGCCCCCATGCTGGTACCCGCGATGAAGTCCACCTTGATGCCGGCGTCCTCGATGGCCCGGATCACGCCCAGGTGTGCGAGCCCGCGCGCCGAGCCGCTGCCCAGCGCCAGGCCGATCTTTGGGCGGCCACCAGGCTTGCCGTCGCTCGTTTTACTCGTCATCGCAGCATTCTTCCTTCCTGTCATGGACTACGCCTCGTAGACCAGCCTGTCCTCGCGACGCAGGAGCGTCGTACCCAATTCGGCGCACAACATTTCCATGCGCGCACAGATCGCCTCGAATTCCTTGCCGCGTGCCAGCGCCACGTAACCCACGTCCAACGAAACCGGCAGCAGTTCGATGCGGCGCAGCCTGCCCTGCTCCATCATCACCTTGAACAGACAGGAACGGTCGTTGCGCAACAGCGGATGGACGGCGTAGTCGTCGATGAAATTGCCTGTGTCGTAGAGGATGGGTTTGCCCTGGTATATCTCGATGCCCTGGCAGATATGCGCACTGTGGCCGTAATAGATGTCGGCGCCGAGTTCGATCACGCGTCTGGCGAAGCTGCGGAATTCCGGCGCAGGACGTTCGACGTAATTCGCGCCCCAGTGGTTGGAGAACACCACCAGATCGGCGCCCTGCTCGCGTGCCTGCGCGATGCTGCTGGCGACGCAAGCCAGCGTTTCTGGTTGCAGCGAGACTTCCAGATAGTTGGTGCCGGGATGGCCGGCCTCGGCGGCAAAGACAGGCTCGTTGTCGGTGCAGGAGAGTAGCGCCACGCGAAAGTGCGCTGTGCCCTGCACCTCGATCATGGCCGGGGCTGCGGCTTCTGCCGCATTGGCACCGGCACCGGCATGACGGATGCCTGCCGCATCGAGCACATGCAAGGTGTCGAACAGGCCGCGTTCTTCGAAGTCGAGGATGTGGTTGTTGGCCAGTGCGCAGGCATCGATGCGGGCCGCCTGCAACACGCGCACGGCCTTGGGGTCGGC
>CAVRIW010000004.1:0-663123 GCA_963721375.1 uncultured beta proteobacterium
GCCTGGTGTTGGTTGTGCGGGTCGCGGTGTAATCACTGCGATTAACTTCCTTGAAGAAGAAGGTGCTTATGACGATGAACTTGACTTCGTTTTTTATGATGTACTTGGGGATGTTGTGTGTGGTGGCTTTGCCATGCCGATCCGTGAAAACAAGGCGCAAGAAATTTATATCGTTTGTTCGGGAGAAATGATGGCGATGTATGCGGCTAATAACATTGCCAAAGGTATTGTGAAATACGCTAACTCAGGCAGTGTGCGTTTGGCCGGTTTAATTTGTAACTCACGTGAAACTGCGCGTGAAGATGAATTGATCTCGGCGCTGGCTGCAAAAATCGGCACGACAATGATTCACTTTGTACCGCGTGATAACGTCGTACAACGCGCTGAAATTCGTCGTATGACTGTTATCGAATACGAACCAACCACAAACAAGCGGATGAATACCGTCAATTGGCTCTAAAAATTCGTGATAACAAGAATTTCGTCATTCCAACACCCATCACGATGGATGAACTGGAAGAATTGATGATGGAATTCGGCATTATCGATCAGGAAGACGAATCTATTATTGGTAACGGCAGCTGCAGAAGCGGTCGCTTAATAAGCAAAGGGTAGAGAACGCGGGTTGCTGTCGTATCCGTCATTCTTACCGTCCTAAAACCTGCCGAAATCTGTTGGGGGATTACCCACGGCATAAGAGGAGAACTCATGGCAGCTCTAACAAAAGAAGAGACCGAAGCGCTTATTCAAGAAGTGCTGGAAGTCTATCCGGAACAAGCAAGGAAAGATCGCGCCAAGCATTTGGCGGTTAACGATCAATCCCTGGAAAAATCAAATAAATGTATTACTTCAAACCGTAAATCCCAGCCTGGCGTAATGACCATTCGTGGTTGTGCTTACGCAGGTTCCAAGGGTGTGGTTTGGGGACCGATTAAAGATATGATTCATATCTCGCACGGCCCGGTCGGCTGTGGACAGTATTCACGCGCAGGCCGTCGTAACTATTATGTCGGTACTACCGGCGTTAATACGTTCGGCACGATGAACTTTACTTCTGATTTTCAGGAGAAAGATATTGTTTTCGGCGGCGATAAAAAGCTCGCCAAAATCATGAACGAAATCGAAGAATTGTTTCCGCTAAACAAAGGTATCAGTATTCAATCGGAATGCCCGATCGGTTTGATTGGCGATGATATTGAAGCGGTCGCCAAAAAAGCCAACAAGGAAATCGGCAAACCTGTCGTGCCGGTTCGTTGCGAAGGCTTTCGCGGCGTATCCCAATCGTTAGGCCATCACATTGCCAATGATGCGATTCGGGACTGGGTACTGGAAAACCGTGACGGTGACGAAAGCTTTGAAACCACGCCTTATGATGTCGCTGTCATCGGTGACTACAACATCGGCGGCGATGCCTGGGCTTCGCGTACTTTACTGGAAGAAATGGGCTTGCGTGTAGTCGCCCAATGGTCTGGTGACGGTACGATTGCGGAAATGGAAAAAACCCCAAGGTGAAACTGAATTTGATCCATTGCTATCGTTCAATGAACTACATTGCGCGGCACATGGAAGAAAAATACAAAATCCCCTGGATTGAGTACAACTTCTTTGGCCCTACCAAAATTGCCGAATCATTACGCAAGATTGCTGCATTGTTTGATGAAACGATTCAGGCGGGCGCTGAAAAAGTTATCGCCAAATATCAGGCTGAATACGATGCGGTTATCGCCAAATACAAACCACGTCTGCAAGGCAAACGCGTGATGCTGTATGTCGGCGGCTTGCGTCCGCGTCATGTGATCGGTGCGTATGAAGACTTGGGCATGGAAGTGGTCGGTACCGGTTATGAATTCGGTCACAACGATGACTATGACCGTACCATCAAGGAAATGGGCAATGCGACGTTGATTTATGACGACGTGACCGGTTATGAATTTGAAGAGTTCGTTAAGAGAGTCAACCTGATTTGATCGGTTCCGGCATCAAGGAAAAGTACATTTTCCAAAAAATGGGTATTCCTTTCCGGCAAATGCACTCCTGGGATTATTCCGGCCCTTATCACGGTTATGACGGCTTTGCCATCTTTGCCCGCGATATGGACATGACGTTGAATAACCCTTGCTGGAAACAGGTGAAAGTGCCCTGGAAAACAGATGAAAGTTCAGACGTAGCGGTCGCTGCAAGCGCTTAATTTTGTGTAGGGTGATCACCCGTCGAGTTACGCAGTAAAAAGCCTCATCCAGGGGAGAGGCTAGGTAGGGATAAATCTAACATAAGAGCGTAGTTCTACCCCTCATCCAACCTTCTCCTGTATGGGATAAGGGGCGAATGCGCTTAAAGTTAAGCGTACGCCCAAGATGCAATCTCCTTCCACTTCAACCGTCGTCCACAGATTAGTGGCGCGTAGGAGATTATCATGAGTCAAGAAGTCGAAAACATACAACCCAGCTATCCTTTATTCCGTAACGATGAATACAAGGAAAGTCTGGCAAACAAACGTGAAGCTTATGAAGAGCGTCACCCCCAGGAAAAAATTGATGAAGTCTTTCAGTGGACGACCACTAAGGAATATCAGGAACTCAATTTTAACCGTGAAGCGTTAACCGTAAACCCGGCTAAAGCCTGCCAACCCTTAGGCGCTGTACTGTGCGCTTGGGTTTTGAAAAAACCATGCCTTATGTCCATGGTTCACAAGGTTGCGTCGCTTATTTCCGTACCTATTTCAACCGTCATTTCAAAGAGCCTGTTGCCTGCGTATCCGATTCCATGACTGAAGATGCGGCGGTTTTCGGTGGTCAGAAGAACATGATGGCCGGTCTGGAAAACGCCAAAGCTTTGTACAAACCGGACATCATTGCAGTCTCAACCACCTGTATGGCTGAAGTTATCGGTGACGACTTGAATGCCTTCATCAATAACACCAAAAAAGCCGGACATATCGAACAGGATTTTCCAACACCTTTTGCTCATACCCCAAGCTTTGTCGGCAGTCATACCACCGGCTGGGATAATATGTTCGAAGGCATGATTCGTTATTTCACCCTGAATCACATGGACGACAAGAAAGTCGGTTCAAACGGCAAGATCAACCTGGTTCCCGGCTTTGAAACCTATCTGGGCAACTTCCGCGTCATGCACCGCATGATGAAGGAAATGGGTGTTGATTACACGTTAATGAGCGATCCTTCCGAAGTTTTGGATACGCCTGCAGACGGCACCTTCCGCCTGTATGCCGGCGGCACTACCCAGGCTGAAGTGAAAGACGCACCCAATGCGATTGATACCTTGTTGCTGCAACCCTGGCAGTTGGAAAAAACCAAAAAGTTTGTCGAAACCATTTGGCATCAACCTGCTACCGCCATCAATATTCCGATGGGTCTGGAATGGACCGATGAATTCCTGATGAAAATCTCCGAACTTAACCGGCAAACCTATTCCTGCTTCTCTGGAACTTGAGCGCGGCCGTCTGGTTGACATGATGACTGACTCACACACCTGGTTGCACGGCAAAAAGTTTTCCTTGTACGGTGATGCGGATTTTGTCATGGGTATGACCAAATTCCTGCTGGAAATGGGCGCTGAACCGCCGATGTATTGTGCAACCATGCCAACAAACGTGGGAAAAAGCCATGGATAAAATGCTGAAAGATTCACCTTATGGCAAAAAACCCAGTTATTCGCGGGGATTTATGGCATTTCCGTTCATTGGTATTCACCAACAAACCGGACTTCATGATCGGCAATTCTTACGGCAAGTTCATCCAACGCGATACTTTCTATAAGGGCGAAGAGTTTGAAGTGCCGTTGATACGCATCGGTTTCCCGATCTTTGACAGACATCACCTGCACAGAATGACAACTCTGGGTTATGAAGGCGCTATTTATATGCTGACAACCCTGGTTAATGCCGTGCTGGAACAACTGGATAAAGAAACCAAAGGCATGGGTACAACTGACTATAACTACGATTTGATTCGTTAATGCGGCGATGAGCCTATTGCGCGCACCGATGGCGGCGTTGGGCGGTACTCGGAATCCTCACGTACTACGTGTACGTTCCGGTTCCTCCGTTCCGTCCGCCTTGCCCTCGGCGCGCTCATGACGGCTCCTCATCCGCATTAAAAGCGGCAGGTTACGAAAGGAAGTAGTTATGGCAAACATCATGATCCAGCGTGGCAGCAAGACCGAGTATGTGTTTTACCTGCCCAAGCGTGACCTCGAGGACGACATTGTTTCGATGGAGTTCAACACCCCGGAAAAGTGGGGTGGCGAGATCAAGCTGAACAACGGCGGTTGTTACTACATCGAACCTCAAACTGCTCCAGCCAGATTGCCGATATCCCTGCGTGCCAAGCGCCTGGATGCGGCGGAATAGACCAATAGGAGAACTATCATGGCAATGAAGATACTTGCGGATCTGTGTACATCTTGTGGTGACTGTGAGCCCGAATGTCCTACAGCTTCCATCAGCGTCAAGAAGGGGCTGTATATCATCAACGCAAGCGAATGTACCGAATGCGAAGGTGATTTCAGCAAGCCGCAATGCGTGAAGTTGTGCCCGATCAAGGGCTGCATCATTCAGGCATAAGCAACGAAATCCCGTTCGTCCTGAGCTCGTCAAAGGATGAACGGACAAATAGCCTTCGACAGGCTCAGGCCGAACGGCTTGGGGCTGTCGAACAAAACCGAGGTAACTATGACTACCACTAGCGTCATCACTAAAACAGCCGCTCTGCGCATCGCGCAAGCTGCGCGCGTTCTCGCTGACGTGAATGCGGGAGCTTTCGCGACCAAGCTGGGCGATCAGATCGGCTTGCCTATCACCGAAGAAAAGCTCTCCAAGGTGACCGTGGCCGATATCAAACTCATCCTCTCCGGCGAAGAGACGGTGGACCCGGACGTGGATAGTGCTTCAATCAAGCTGGCAGTACGCCACCTGTGGGGTGTATCCGCCAGCGATGAAAACTTGCCGCTGAGCGAGGCGTATAGCGCAGGCGATATGCCCGGCAGCCTGCGTGTCGCGGTGGCATCCAACACCGAACAGAATCTCGACGGACACTTTGGCTCCTGCCCGCATTTTCTGGTGTATCAGGTCGGCTCTGCAGATCCGTCTCATCGATATACGTTCTACCAATCTTGCCGATGATGCCGATGACAAGAACGTCGCACGCGCGAATCTGATCAAGGACTGCCAGATCGTCTATGTGCAATCCATCGGCGGACCGGCAGCGGCCAAAGCCGTGCGTGCCAATATCCATCCGGTGAAGGCACCGGAGGGCGGCAAAGCGAGCATCGCCCTGCAACGCCTGCAAGCGGTACTTGACGCACCGCCGCCCTGGCTCGCCAAGATACTCGGTGTGGAAGCCAAGTCGCTGAGCCGATTCAGCGCGACGAAGAAGAGTGATCAAATGATCACCACCGCTACGCTCGAGCACATCGCCGGATCTGCCGCCTCGCTCGCCGAGTTGAACGAGGAGGCACTGGCCACTTTGAAAAAGACCTGGCCGGCTCTGCGTTTCACCCTCTGCAACGATGATGACATGCCTGCACGTCTGTCACCCGCGTTGAAACACGAGAAATTCAACCTGTATCTGGTCAACGGCAGCGAACACTGTCTCAGCCTGACTGACGATCCGCTGCAGGCGATCGGTGTCGTGCTGGCCAGTGTGGATGAAGACTAGTTGTGAAAAGCATGTTTGGAGGGTTTTGTTTCATAAAAGAATTGCTTAACAATAATTACAAAAGCAAATAATCGGGAGCTGGACATGCTGGATGTCGCGACAATGGCATATCTTGCCAAGATAAAGATATTGGCCAAACAAATGGGAACCAATATCGACCTGGTCAAAATGAGCAATGACAAGGCCTACGCCGAACTTACCCTGAAAGAACTGAGCAACGCGGACGACCCCGAGCTGGTACTGATCGTCATCAACCTGATGAACAAGTTCGGAATGATCAAAGTGCCGCCTGCCAAAACGAAAGCTGACGATGATGATGAGAGCGGTCGTTACGTAGGCGCGCTGCGCTAACGGCTACGCAGCTGAAACTGCAAAAGTCAGCCGTTCATTAATACTCACAACCACATCTTTTTGTTGGCCTTCATCTTGCTTGTTATCCATTAAGTAATTCCAACAAGGAGCCGAAGATGTCTATGTATTTACGCGGCCATGTTGCCGCTATGGTATGGGTGCTGGCGCTAATCAGTTCACCGGTCTGCGCGGGAGAGGTGCGCCTTGCAGTCGCTTCGAACTTTTCTGCACCAATAGAGCGCATCGCTGCACTGTTTCAACAAGAAAGCGGACATGCGGTAAAAATCAGTCTGGGCTCCAGCGGCAAGTTCTATGCACAGATCAAAGAAGGTGCGCCGTTCGATGTGTTTCTTGCTGCCGACGAGAATTACCCCAGGTTGCTGGAGCAGGAAGGCTTGGCCGTCGCCAATAGTCGTTTTGTTTATGCACTCGGCAAATTGGTGTTGTGGAGCGCAACGCCGGGTCTGGTGGACGACAAGGGTACGGTGCTGAGTAAGGGCACGTACCACAAGATCGCCTATGCCGATGCCAAGCTCGCGCCCTATGGACTTGCGGCGCAAGAGGCTTTGCAAAAACTGGATCTGTGGAGCAGCGTGCAAAGCAACCTGGTGACGGGCGAAAGCATCACTCAGGCTTATCAATTCGCGGCGACGGGCAATGCGGACTTGGCGTTCATCGCGTTGTCGCAGATCACCAAGGATGGCAAGGTCACTGCAGGCTCGTGGTGGGTGGTGCCTGCACATCTGTACAACCCGATTCGGCAAAGTGCGGTGCTGTTGAGTGCTGCCAAAGATCAAGCTGCGGCGCAAGCGTTCCTTATGTTTTTGAAAAGTGAAAAAGCGGCGGCGATCATTCACGCTTTCGGGTATGAACTACCCTAGGTATTTATGAGCACACTGGCTCCCGCCGACCTGCAAGCCGTATGGCTTACGCTCAAGCTGGCAAGCGTCACCACGCTTCTGCTGTTGTTGATCGCCACGCCATTGGCATGGTGGTTGGCGCACAGTCGCAAGTGGTATAAGAGCATGGTGGCTGCAGTGGTGGCATATCGCGCTGTCGCAGATCACCAAGGACGGCAAGGTGACTGATGGCTCGTGGTGGATCGTGCCAGCGCACCTGTACAACCCCATCAAGCAGAGTGCGGTGCAATTGAGTGCCGCAAAGGACAAAGCGGCGACGCAGGCGTTCCTCTCTTTTTTGAAGAGCGAAAAGGCGAAGGCGATCATTCGCAGCTTTGGATACGAACTACCTTAATCATTCATGACGACACTGGACCTCAACGACCTGCAAGCCGTCTGGCTCACGCTCAAGCTGGCGAGCGTTTCGACCATTCTTGTTGCTGCTCATCGCCACGCCGCTGGCGTGGTGGCTGGCGCACAGCGGCAAGTGGTACAAGGGGCTGGTGGCGGCGCTGGTGGCGCTGCCGCTGGTGATTGCCGCCCACCGTGCTGGGTTTCTATCTGTTGTTGCTGATGGGGCCGCACGGTGTGGTGGGTGAGCTCACCAACGCATTGAATCTCGGCACGATTGCCGTTCACCTTCGCGGATTGGTGGTTGGCTCGGTGTTGTTCTCGCTGCCCTTTGCAGTGCAGCCGATCCAGAACGCATTCGA
Source organism: uncultured beta proteobacterium (assembly GCA_963721375.1). Classification (GTDB taxonomy): domain Bacteria; phylum Pseudomonadota; class Gammaproteobacteria; order Burkholderiales; family Gallionellaceae; genus Sideroxyarcus. The sequence goes on from CAVRIW010000004.1 coordinate 7,642, forward strand.
GAGCTATGGGCAAACGTCCGCTGGAAGTGGCGGCCACCTTGCGCGCGAGTGCGTGGGATCGTTTCGTCAGCGTGGCGTTGCCGACTGGCACGTCCCGGTTTTCTTACCGCGATCATCCTCGCTTTCGCGCACACCGTGGGCGAGTTCGGCGTGGTGCTGATGCTGGGCGGCAACATCCCCGGCGAGACCCGCGTGCTCTCCGTCGCCATCTACAACCACGTCGAGGCGATGGAATACGGCGCGGCGCATTGGCTTGGCGGGCGGCATGGTGCTGTTCTCGTTCATCGTGTTGCTGTCGCTCTATCTCGTGGGCGGCAGACTCTCGAAGGTCGTGAAATGAGCGACATCCGTGCGCAATTCAAGATGCAGCTGGAAGGCTTCGCGCTCGATGCTGCATTCGATGCACCCGCGACAGGCGTCACCGCGCTGTTCGGCCCGTCCGGTTCCGGCAAGACCACGCTGCTGCGCTGCATCGCTGGTCTGGAGCGCGCCGCAGGTTCGCTGCATGTGAACGGCGCAACCTGGCAGGACGAAAACACTTTTGTCGCTACGCACAAAAGGCCGTTGGGTTATGTGTTCCAGGAAGCCAGCCTGTTCCCGCATCTGTCGGTGCGCGCCAATCTGGAATACGGCTACAAACGCATCGCGCCAACCGAACGCAAAGTGCCATTGGAGCAAGTGGTGGAATGGCTGGGCTTGAGTCGCCTGATTGAACGCGGCGATCCGGCAAAACTTTCCGGCGGCGAACGCCAGCGCGTCGCCATCGGCCGCGCGCTGCTCACCAGCCCGCGCATCCTGCTGATGGACGAGCCGCTTTCCGCGCTCGACACCACGAGCAAGCAGGACATCCTGCCGTATCTGGAGCGGCTGCACCGCGAGTTGAACATCCCCGTGTTCTACGTCAGCCACGCGCTGGATGAAGTGGCGCGGCTGGCCGACCATCTGGTATTGCTGGAAAAAGGCCGCGTTATTGCCAGCGGCGCATTGCACGAGACGCTGGCGCGGCTCGATCTGCCTCTTGCTCATTTCGACGACGCGGGCGCGGTGATCGAAGCAGCGGTGGCGCAGCAGGACGAGACCTATCACCTGACGCGAGTGGATTTTTCAGGCGGACACCTGTGGGTGGGTAAAGTGGAGCAACCGTTCGGCACGCGCGTGAGAGCCCGCGTGCTGGCACGCGACGTAAGCATCGCCACGCAAGCGCCGCAGGGCACCAGTATCAACAACATCCTGAACGCGCGCATCGAAGAGATACGCGATGAGGGGCCGGACAAGGTGATCGTGCGCATGCAGGTGGGCGATGCGCAGATGCTGCTGTCGCGCATCACGCGCCGTTCGCGCGACCATCTTGGCCTGATCACGGGAATGTATGTTTGCGCGCAGGTAAAGAGCGTGGCGCTGATGTCATGACTGTCGTGATCGACTTCGCCACCGTGGATGATCTGCCGCAACTCGCCGACCTGCTCACCGAGCTGTTCACGCTGGAGAGCGATTTTCAGCCCGAACGAGACCAGCAGTTGCGCGGCCTGCGCGCCATCCTCGACGGTCCTGCGCTCGGCAAGTTGTTCGTGTTGCGCGTGAACGGCAAGGTGGCGGGCATGGCGAATGCGCTCATCACGATCAGCACGGCGGAAGGCGGACCTGTGCTGTTGCTGGAAGATGTGATCGTGCGCCGCGAGCATCGCGGCGGCGGTCTCGGGCGGCGGCTGGTCGAGCATGTGCTGGGTTGGGCGCATGGGCAGGGCATGACGCGCGTCACCCTGCTGGCCGACCGCGACAATCGCGCCGCGCTGGATTTCTACCGCACGCTCGGTTTCGAACTTTCAAACATGACGGTGTTGCGCAGGAAGCTGTAGCGCCACATTGTTTGTCGCAATCGCTACAAAACTGCCTCCTCCCGCTTTTCGCCAGACCTCAATCCCTCCGTCATTACAGGCTTTTCCTGCGCTTCACCATATTGGCACGGTGGTTGCTCATCTTCATTGACGAGTTCATTGCGGAGTCACCATTGAAGGTTTTTAACATGTCGGAACGCCACACCGAGGCGTCGCCGTTGGCGGAGATCGTGCTTGTCGATTGCTCGGTTTGTCCGCATCGCGCATTGCTGAAGGATGCCCGCTGCGTATTGGGCGATATCTGCGTGACGGCGCAGAGCGGGCGGCAGATCGACCGCTTTCTGCGGCGCAATCCGCAGTTCGCGCAGGAGTATCTGCACGATCATTTCTGGGAGCGTCGTGCCATCGCCGCGCGTTATGCACCTCTGGACGTGGTGCGACTATTGCCGAGCGATGCGGACGAAGTGGTGCGGCGTGTGGTGGTGAGCCGTTTGCCCATCGATGAGCTGAGGGACTATCTGGGCGACACTGATCGCGAGGTGCGCATGACGGCGGCGAATCGTCTCGCGCCGGATGGGTTGGGCGCATTGCTGAACGACGAGGATTATCTGGTGCGCCTGCAAGTGGCGAAACGCCTGCCGCATGGTCAGTTGCGGCGTATGGCGGACGACGAGGATCGAGAAGTGCGCAAGGAAGTGGCGCGGCGCTTGCCGCCGTTTGCCTTGAGCCTGTTGCTGAAAGACGAAGATGCGGAAGTGCGCCGTATCGTCGCCTCGCGCATGCTGCCCGACGATGCGGTGAAGATGCTGGCGGACAGCGATTGGGTAGTGCGTCTGGAAGCGGCGCAACGTGCACCGCTGGAATCTATCGCCGAGTTGGTGGATGACGTGGAGCCGGACGTGCGTGCCGCAGTGCGGCAGCGTTTGAATGAATTTTTGCTGGGAGACGATAAATGAGCATCTACACACCTGATGAAACTGTGCTGCGCAACTTTGCCAGCGAGATCGAAGCGACATCGCCGCGTCCGCATCACAGCGCGCTGCTGGAGATCGCCAATCGCATCCGACCCGGCTGCATTTTTCGCTATGCGCTGAATCGGGGTGGTTGGTACCGACCCGGCGGGGTCATCGCGGCGGACGGCGCCTGCATCGCCGAGAGTCTGGGAGAGTGGGCAAAAGCCGAGCTGGAAAGCTGTGGCGGTGACATGCACGATCTGGTTGGGCGCCATGCCGACAGCGGGCTGCTGGTGACACGCCACACCGGACGCACTCATTACTTCGTGGCCTCCTATGGTCCGTCACCGGCGGATTTCTTGCAGTTGGAAGTGGAAGAATTGCAGGAGGTGCTGGATCGTGAGTTGATCGATGCCGACAATTTTCCCGAGGATTTGCAGGAGCTGATCGAGCCGATCTCGCCTGCGGTACTGGAAGCGCAAGCGGTCGCCGCGCCGCGCTACCGGTTTCGCCGACTGATCGATATGCGTCAGACCATCGCCAGAGTTTCGACTGCGGATACTCGCAACGCCGGATTGCCGCGCATGCTTTCCGAATGGGCGCACAGCAGTGCAGCGGCACGCGGTCATTTCAGCGACCATTGGATCGTCGCGTTGCGCGAACATCAGGATCGTTACCGCAACCCGGTGCTTGCCGTTTCGTTGGTCTCGCGTCATGCGCGTGAACTCAAGCCTTTTCATTGGAACATCGAGTTGGCCGGGGTGGAGATGTCCGCCCAGTTGCATGCATTCGACCGCGCCGCCGGATACCCCTCGGCCTGGTATTTCCACCTCATCGCCGGAACCATCACCCCGCCGAAGATCGCCTACGCAGTGGCGCGCGATCTGGAAGCAGGATTCAGCTATCTGCCGGATACGGAAGTTGCGTTGATAAAAAGCTGGGTGGCGGCGCCGTACTCTGTTTAAGGAGGGGAAACCTACTGCGCGTCTTGATTGCTGCGTTGCGTGGTACTCGCTTCCTCGCCTACCTTAAGGGTATGTCTCGTCGCTCCGTTTCGTGCGCCTTGCACTCAAGCTGCTCGCTACGGTTTCTTCAGTAGATAATTTGTTGCGTCTGGGTGTCTTGTCGGGTTTGCTACAAGACATCTCTCTATAAATCCCATATAAATCAATCCGCTGTTCTTGGCACGGCATTTGCGAATACGAGGGTGTCATTACTCGTGAGTGAATGCCATGCAAGCCAAGGATATCGCCGAGTTGCTAAACGAACCGGCGTGTACACATAACACCAAGTCGAAGTCGGGCTGCGCGCGTCCCAAGCCGGGCGCGACGGCGGGCGGCTGTTCTTTCGACGGTGCGCAGATCGCATTGCTGCCGATCGCCGACGTGGCGCATATCGTGCACGGTCCCATCGCCTGTGCGGGCAGCTCCTGGGACAACCGCGGCACGCGCTCTTCCGGTCCGACGTTGTATCGCATCGGCATGACCACCGACCTCACCGAACAGGACGTCATCATGGGGCGCGGCGAGAAGCGGCTGTTCCATGCCATCAAACAGGCGGTGGACAGTTATTCGCCGAAAGCGGTGTTCGTTTACAACACCTGCGTGCCCGCGCTGACCGGCGACGACATCGGCGCGGTGTGCAAGGCCGCCGCCGAGAAATGCGGCGTGCCGGTGGTGCCGGTGGATTGCGCCGGTTTCTACGGCACCAAGAATCTGGGCAACCGCATCGCGGGCGATGCGATGTTCAAGTATGTGGTGGGTACGGCCGAACCGTTGCCGGTGCCAGCCGAAGCGCAACGTCCCGGCATCACCGTGCACGACGTGAACCTGATCGGCGAATACAACATCGCGGGCGAATTCTGGAACGTGCTGCCGCTGTTCGACGAACTCGGTCTGCGCATCCTGTGCACCTTGTCCGGCGACGCGCGTTTCCACGATGTGCAGACCATGCATCGCGCCGAAGCCAACATGGTGGTGTGCGCCAAGGCGCTGCTCAACGTGGCGCGCAAACTGCAGACCGACTACAAGATCCCGTTCTTCGAAGGCAGCTTCTACGGCGTGACCGATACCTCGATGGCGTTCCGCGATTTCGCCAAGCTGCTCAACGACCCGTCGCTGACCGAACGCACCGAAGCGTTGATCGCGCGCGAAGAAGCGCAAGATCAATGCCGCACTCGATCCGTGGCGCGAAAAGCTGCGCGGCACGTCGCGTGCTGCTCTACACCGGCGGCGTGAAGTCGTGGTCGATTGTTTCCGCCTTGCAGGACCTTGGGCATGGAAGTGGTCGCCACCGGCACCAACAAATCCACCGAAGAAGACAAGGCGCGCATCCGCGAGATCATGGGCGAGGATGCCAGGATGATCACCGACGGCAGCCCCAAGGCGCTGCTCGGTGCGGTCAAGGAATATCAGGCCGACATCCTCATCGCGGGCGGACGCAACATGTACACCGCACTCAAGGCGCGCATCCCTTTCCTCGACATCAATCAGGAACGCGAATTCGGTTACGAAGGTTACAGCGGCATGATCGAACTCGCGCGCCAGCTGGCGCTGACCATACAGAGCCCGGTGTGGCACGTCGGTGCGCAAGCCGTCGCCGTGGGCGAAGTCGTCCGTGCCGGGCGTCGAATTGGGAGCATGACATGGCCGAGATACTGAAACGCAACAAAGCACTCGCGGTGAATCCGCTCAAGGCCAGCCAGCCGGTCGGCGCATCGCTCGCCTTCCTCGGCATCAACCGCGCCATCCCGATGATGCACGGCTCGCAGGGCTGCACCGCATTCGGCAAGGTGTATTTCGTGCGCCACTTCCGCGAGCCGATTCCGTTGCAGACCACGGCGATGGATCAGGTCTCCACGGTGATGAGTGCGGACGAGAACGTGATCCTCGGTTTGAAATCGGTTTGCGAGAAAAGCAAACCCGCGTTGATCGGTCTGCCGACCACAGGCTTGTCCGAGACGCAGGGCACGGACATCAAACGTCTGGTGAAGGATTTCTACGCGGCGCATCCCGAGTTCGCGCATATCCCGGTCGTGCCGGTGAACACGCCGGATTTCACCGGCTGTCTGGAAAGCGGTTATGCGCTGGCGGTGAAGGCCATGCTCGAAACGATGCTTCCCACGGCCCTCACCCCACCCGCATGCCGGGAGGGGGGGAAGCCAGCACTGTTCCGCTTGGGAACAGGGAATGGTGAGACAAGGTCGGCAAGCGCAAGAAGCAGGTCAACGTGCTGGCCGGATCGTTCCTCACGCCGGGCGATGTCGAACACATCAAGGAACTGATCGAGGCATTCGGCCTGCGTCCGCTGGTGTTGCCGGACATCGGCGATTCGCTCGACGGTCATCTCACCGAAATGGAAAGCAGCCCGGTGACGCTGGGCGGCACGCCGGTGTCGGACATCTCCAGCATGGGCGAATCCATCGCCACGCTGGTGCTGGGCAACTCGCTGTTCGAGGCGGCGGACTTCCTCAAACAACAAACCGGTGTGCCGGACTACCGTTTCGATTGCCTGATGGGGCTGGATGCGGTGGACAGTTTTGTCGCGGCACTGGCCGAGATCAGCGGCAAACCGGTGCCGGAGAAGATCGAACGCCAGCGCGCGCAGTTGCAGGATGCGATGGTGGACAGTCATTTCATGCTGGGTTTCGCGCGCGTGGCCATCGCTGCCGATCCCGATCTGCTCTACGGCTTCTCGCGGCTGGTGACAGAGATGGGATGCGAGGTGGTGGCTGCCGTCGCCCCCGCACGCGCGAACATCTTGCAGGACGTGGTAGCGGCACAAGTCGCCATCGGCGATCTGGAAGATCTGGAGATCGCGGCCAGGCGCAACGGTGCGCAACTCGTCATCAGCAATTCGCATGCAGTGGAGACTGCGCGCCGTCTCGGCGTGCCGCTGCTGCGCGCAGGCTTTCCGCAGTACGACTTGATCGGCGGCTACCAGCGCTTGTGGGTCGGCTATCGCGGCACGCGCCAGGCGCTGTTCGATCTGGCGAACCTGCTGGTGGAGCACGGACACCACGAGCCGGAACCCTATGTATCCATCTATACCCAGCGGACAGGAGAACGTCGTGCGACATCTGCGGCTGGTGGACACTAAGGAGAATGCCATGACGGTGAAGATCGCTTTTGCCACCAGTGACCGTCGCGCGGTCAATCAGCACTTCGGTGCGGCCGAGTCCTTCGCTATCTATGAACTCGGCGAGAGTGCGACGCGCTTGATCGAGGTGGCTGAGTTCATCGAAACCGCGATGGACGGACACGAAGGCAAGCTGGCTGCCAAGGTCGAACTGCTGGGCGATTGCGCGGCAGTGTACTGCAACGCCGTGGGCGCTTCTGCCATCCAGCAATTGCTGGCGAGTGGTATCCAGCCGATGCGTGTGGACGAAGGCTACGCTCATCGACGAGTTGCTGCTTGGTCTGCAAAAGAATCTGGTGAACGATCCGCCGGTGTGGCTGGCGAAACATCTCAAGAAGCAGTCGAGTCAGCAACTTTGCCGAAGACGAGGAGTGGCAGGAATGATCGAGACGACGGCACGCGTGGTTTCATCCGACAACGGCACGGTGATGGTCGAAGCATCCACGCAATCCGGCTGCGGCGGTTGCCAGTCGCGCAGTGTGTGCGGTGTGTCGGGGCTGGGCAAATATTTTTCCGGCAACCGCAAGGCCATTCCGGTGCAATGCGATGCCAGTGTCCGCGCAGGCGACGAGTTGCAACTGAGCATGAGCGAGGGCGACATGCTCAAGGCCGGATTGCTGGCCTACCTGCTGCCCAGCGTGCTGGCGCTGGTCGGTGCCGGTATCGGCGCGTCGTTAGGGCAGGGCGATGTGGCTGCGGTGCTGGGCGCTACGGTCGGCATTGCGCTGGGATTGTTACTGGGGCGACTCACTGGCTGGGTGCCGCACATGGTTGTACAACAAAAAAATGAGCATTTTTCAAAAGGAGATACACCATGAATCAAGCAGTAGAACTAGACCTGTTGACTACCGACTTCATCAAGGAGATGGTCAAGCAGATGCGTGCCATCGACAGTTACGGCACCTATGACGGTTGGCCTGCTGATCGCATCCTGGCGCCGTATGTGGTGACCAAAGAACAACGCCGCGCCATCCCGGTGATCGGCGATCCGGACGAGATCATGCTGGCGCGCATCAAGGCTTTCTACAACGCGATTTCCTCGCTGATCGAAAAAGAATGCGGTTTGATGGCGGTGCCCAGCATCAACATCACGCACGAAGGATTCGGCCGTGCGCTGATCACCGTGGGCAAACTGGTGGTGATGGATCGCACTCTGCGCGATGTGCATCGCTATGGCTATGAAAGCCTGTCCAAGATGAAGGATGAAGGCGACAAGCTGCTGTCCGTGGCACTGGAGATCATTGGCAAGTATCCGGAAGTGGCTGGGTTGTAAGGAGTTGGCGATGACCGAAGACGAACTGAAAGTACTCGACAAGGAAGTGAAGAAGCTTAAACGGATCTCCAGCGAATGGGCGTCGCAGTTGCACGATCTGGTCGAGGATAAGTTGCCTGCCGGATACAAAGAGATCCCGCGCATTGCGCAATCCACCTACGACGCTTGTCAGGCGTGGGAAGAGGCGAACATGAAGTTGGCCGCGGCACAGAAAGTAACACAAGGATAACCAGAGGAAGAGCTATGTCGAATATCACCGGAATCACCCGAGGCGGCACGCCTTACGAACCCACCTTTGTCACTGCGTTGAATGCGGCCAACTGCATCGGCTGCGGCCGTTGCTACAAGGTCTGTCCGCGCAAAGTGTTCGAACTGGTCGAACGCAGCGAGGATGACGAGAACTACGACGAGGACGAAGACAACAGCATGGTGATGACGCTCGCCAATGCGCTGGATTGCATCGGCTGCGGTTCCTGCGGACGTGTTTGTCCCAAGCAGTGCCAGACCCATCAACCCATGCCAGTGGGAGCGTAACGGATATGAAACAAATATATATTCTGATGAAATTCGTCATGTCCGTTGCACTCTCTCCTAGCTCTCTCCCGCATGGCGGGCGAGAGGGACGCTGTCTTGCTACGCAAGGGAGGGTTTGACCATGGCGAAACCGGTGAGACATGTATTCGTCTGTTCCCAGAGTCGTCCCGACGGTCATCCGCGCGGCTCTTGCGGGAATAAGGGCTGTAGCGAAGTGGTGGACGAGTTCATGCATCAATGGCAACAGCGCCAGTGTTTCGTCGAAGTGCTGGTGACGCCGAGCGGCTGCATCGGGCCATGCGGCTTGGGGCCGAATGTTTTGGTTTATCCAGAAGGCATCATGTACAGCAACGTCACCAAGGCGGATGTGAGCGAGATATTCGACGAGCATTTGCTTGGCGGCAAACCAGTTGAACGCCTGAAGACGCCATCCGACATATGGTAGTACTCGGCACATCGCGACAACTTCCTGCCGATCTGGAAGCATTGGCTGAACGTGTCGTATTCGCTTTGCAACAGGAGGCGGTGAATTTTACCGCGACGGGGGCGACGCCGAAGATCGAGCTGGCTGCTGTTCAGTTCACCCGTGTCATCGATCCCGGCAATCAACTGCCCGGCTACGAGGGCGTGTGGCGCAATGCACGCAACGAGCGCTGCGGCGCTCTGACTATCAACAGCGACGGCAGTTTCTATGCTGAATACGATCTGTTCTGTCCGCATCCGCGCGACACACGCTGGTTCGTCGAGATGGTCACAGCGTGGGGGCGTGATGAGTCGCTGCGTAGCGAAGCGACATTGATTCCAAGTCTGTGAGGCGAGCGATGAGTAGATTTCAAATGGGTGACATGGTCTTTGCGGCGCAAGATCTGTTCAACGAATCAGTGGAAGAGACGGGCGAGAGCAGCATCCCCGGTGTGGAGCCTGATGCCTTGCTTGCCGCAGCGGGTACGCGCGGAGTGGTGGTCAATGTAGGCCATGCGCAAGAAATGCCGACCGAGGCAATCTATCTGGTGCGCTTCGAGATGGATGCTGAAGGCACACTGGCCGAGCCCATCGGTTGTTTGTCTGATGAGTTGAGCGAAGTAAGGTAGGCGGGCAGATCTCTGTGCCCACGCTGACAACCCGGTATCGGCAACTCAGTACCCTCAAGCTGGCAGTGCGGGGCAGGCCCCTCTAGCAACACTCCTCTTCGAGCAGCATCAATAACGCCACTGCTTCTGAGTCAGCGCGCTCCTCGAACAGTTCCCGTATCTGGTTGATGTGGCAATGCACCAGAAAGAGGTCGTCAGGCGGCGGGATACTGCGCGGTTTGCGTTTGTTCATGAAGTATTCCCAGAATGGCCCGTTCTGATCGGATTCAGCCAGATGGTGTTCGATCAATGCCATCACGCGGTGGGCGTTGCCATTGCAATCAATCCCGTCGAAACTGACGTAGCGGTCGGTCCCTTTACTGCAACCGCAATCCGCGTTCTTTTTATCATCCATGTCCAGCTTCCAGAAAATGCGGGATGGCGGTTAAAGCGTCATCCCAAACTCCGGCGCGATCAGTTTTAACCAAGCATCCAGCCGCACATCCGTGAGCAGCTTCTGGTTCTCCTGATCCAGCACGAGGCCGACGAAGTTACTCATCCACCAATGCCTTTGAAGAAATGAAGTCGTAATCGTCAGCAGGCCATGTGCCGACCACTTTCGCGCCGCGTGCAATGACAAACTCATAGAGTATGCCCATCGCATCGACGAACTCATCCGGGTATTTGTCCTGATCGCCGAGGCCGAACAGCGCGACGGTCTTGCCGCTGAAATCCACATCCTTGAGTTGCGGCAAAAACTCTTCCCAGCCGCCGCCCATGCAGTCGGTGGAGAGTCCGGGCAGTTGCCCACCGCCCAGCGTGGAGGTGCCGAGAATCAGATGGGAATACCCTGCCACCAATTCGGCGCTGGCCTTGTTGACGTTGAGCGCATCGGCCATGGTGTCATCATCGAAGCGTTTTTTGATCGCTTTGGCGATGCGGCGGGTATTGCCGGTGCTGCTGGCGAAGAAGAGGCCAATGCGTGCCATAACTACTCCTCAATGATGTTGCCGATTGTCATGAATCCAACAACCGGCAGCAGATGCGACAGAAGAATTCAGACCGGGCCGCGTCCTGCGCGCTTCAGTTCTACCGTACGTTTCAGGGCTTCCTCGAACGACACCTTGTCGCCCTTGGGCTTGTAGTCGGACAGTGCCTTGTACACGGTGATGATCTTTTCCGATAGCGGATTGACCTTTGAAGTCGCCCTTGTCCAATGCGGCGATGTCGATCAGCTCGTTCCAGATCAGACCTTCCTGCATGCCGATGGCAGCGATACTCAGCCCGCTTGCCTCGATCACCAGCGGCTTGTTGATGTTCACCACGAACAGGATGATGCGCACATCTGCCGCAAAATCTGCCTGGTAGTAATCCAGCAGCTTGGGCAACAAGGCGAGTTCATCCAGGCTGCCGACATACAGTTTGATCTTGTCGTTTTCGGCCAGCACGATGGTGTTCTTGATGGTGGCTACGGGCGGCTTGCGGTGGCCGAGCGCATCGCCGACCTCGCCCAGTTCCAGCACCAGATCGCCGCGATAGGCGGCGTAGCTGCCATTGGCTTCCTTGAAATTCATGTTGAACAACAGACCTTTTTGTTCGTAAGCGTCGAATAGCATGGGGCACCTTGTCGTAAATGAATGATGGAGCCATACATTCAGCAATATCCGTACCAACAATCAGGTTGGGTGTTGAGATAAGGAAGGCACATTCCTTAGAGGTAATTCAACTGGAAGTGAAGATCATTTCAGAAAGGCTAATGGGCGCGATTTGCCGAGGTGGGTAAGGTTCGTTCAAGACAATATTGTTTAGCTGTTGCCTGAATATTTCGAATGCGTATCTCTGTTCAAGACTTTAATCGAAACAAAATGGAATTTGATGTCACGTAACCGATTGATTTGTCGTTACCAGCGTTCAAGACTCTATTGTCACGAAACAGCGGTTCAATCGGCCGATGTGGCGTAGCCCGCGCCGCATCGGTTTTCTTTTTTGTGGCACGGCCTTTCGCTATTGATCGGATATGAAAGGTGCCAAACGGCGCACTGATTCAACGCTAGAATGATGGCCTTGTATCGGCGATGTCCGGTGTCCAGCGCACACTTTAGCGGAGTCACGCAACCTTGGTTAAGCACATCAACACACTCTTGTTCGTCCTCGCCGGATGGGCCGTTGCATCCGCCACCCATGCGGAATCCGCCAGCATCTATACGCGCAACGGCAATGAGTTCGCCCTGACAGGCTCTTCTTACTTGTATGAAGAACCCTCCCTGAACGTTTCCACGACGGGCGACAAGTTCGGCATGAATCACACCGGTACGTTGCTGTTGAACAGCGACTGGTTCCTCAAGGAGGATGTGCGCTTTGCCTATGGACAGGTCGATTACGCTGGCTCCGGGATACAGTCGGGGGCGCCGGATTGGTATGGCGAAGTCAGGGGCTTGCTGGGCAGAGATGTTCAGGTGAGCAGTGTGGTGCTCTCGCCTTATATCGGTTTCGGCTATCGCTACCTGTTCAACGATCTGCGCGGATACAGCAGTACCGGCTCGGCGGGCTACCGCAGGGAGAGCAATTATTACTATCTGCCGCTGGGCGTGACACATCGTATGGAGATGCAGGATCAGGCGGTGTTATCCACCACGCTGGAGTTCGACTATCTGCTGTGGGGGGAACAGCTGACCAGGCTTTCCGACCTGATCGGACACAACGGGGTTATCAGCGCCTCCGATACCAGCAACCGGCAGCACAGCGGCTATGGGCTGCGCTTGAACATGATGTATGAGATGGACGACTGGGGATTCGGTCCGTTCATTCACTACTGGAACATCGCTGATTCTGAAGTGACATACCAAGTCATGACGGATTGCGCTTGGGCCGGCTTTGGTAGCCTGCGAGAACCGAAGAATCAAACCACTGAATACGGCATCCGGCTGATGTTCAGGTTCTGATGGCAGGAAAGATCAGGTCGCGCAAAAACAAAGGGCAAGCCAACCGGCTTGCCCTTTTCTCTGTTGCCTAATCTCAGTCGATGTCGGCTTCGACGGGAATGATGAGTTTGACTTCGTCGCCGACCAGCGGCACGTATTTCGCCATGCCGTACTGCGTGCGCTGGATGGTGGCGCTGACGTCCGCGCCGCAGTGCATCTTCCTGGTCATGGGGTGCGGGGCGCAGCGGAAGTTGCTGACGGTCAGCGTCAGCGGGCGCGTGGTGCCGAGCAGGGTGAACTTTCCTTCCGCGCCGACCACCTTGTCGCCGTCGAACAGCAGTTTGTCCGAGGTGAAGCGCATGGTGGGATTCTGTTGCACATAGAAGAAGTCCTGCGACTTCATGTGCTCGTCCCATTTGGCGAAGCCCATGTCGAGCGAATCGGTGTCGATGGTGATGTCCACGCTGCCTTTTCGGGCGGCGATATCGAGGGTGATCTTGCCGCTGGATTTGTTGAAGCGTCCGCGCTGGGTGGAGTAGCCCAGATGGTTCACCTCGAACATCGGCCAGGTGTGGGTCGGGTCGATGGTGTAGCTGTCCGCCGCATAAGTGGGGGCGGCGAGCAGGGCGGCGATGAGGATGCTAAAGCGCTTGGTCATGGTCTTTCTCCTTGTGGTTGTTTGGATCACTGCCTGGCTACGACGAAACGAAAACGAACCAGCACTTCATCGGCCACCGTATCGGTATCGCTCCAGATGCCGGAGCCGATGTCGTAAGCCAGTCGTTTGAGGGTGAACGATCCTGCCAAGGTGACCAGATCGGTTTTTTGTTCGATGGTGAAATCGGCCTGGGTGTCCAGGGTCTTGCCCTTGATGGTCAGCTTGCCCTGCGCTGTATAGCGCCCTTGTCCCAGTGCTTTGACTGCCGTGGAAACGAAGCTGGCGGTGGGATAGGTCTTGGCATCGAACCATGTTTTACCGATCACTTCTTCGTTCGCCTCCTGGTTGCCGGTGTCGATGCTGCTGAGGTCGATGTCGATGCGCGCTTTGCCTTTTTCCGGTTTGGCCGGGTCGATCACGATGTTGGCAGTGAATTTCCTGAATTCGCCCTCGACCGGCACGCCCATCTGTTTGGAGACGAAGCTGACACTGCTTTGCTGCGGGCGCAGTACTTTGAACTCGGCGGCATTGGCCAAGGTGACAAGCAATAGCAGCGGCAGGATGACTAGTGTTTTCATGGTTTTCTCCGCAGGAAAGGGATCATGCGCGCGAGGATGTCGTCGTGCTGGATGAAGTGATGCTTGAGCGCTGCGCCGGCATGGGCGAGCAGCAAGCCAAGCAGCGAGAAATTGAGCGCTTCGTGCACTTCATGCAGCAAGTCGCCCAGTTCCTTGTCCTTGCCGATCAGGTCGGGCAGCGGCAGTACGCCGAACCACACGGTCTGCATTCCTTTGGCTGAACTCATCAGCCAGCCGCTGATGGGGATGATGAAGATCAGGGCGTACAGCAGGTAATGCACGCTTTCGGCAGCGAGCCTTTCCCACGCTGGCATGGTGGCGGGCAGGGGCGGCGGACGGTGTGTGGTGCGCCAGGACAGGCGCATCACCGCCAGCACGAATACCGTGACGCCGATCCATTTGTGGTAGCTGTAGAGCCGCAGTTTGTGCGGCGACAGGGGCAGGTCGTGCATGTACAGTCCCAGCGGGAAGGCGGCGAAGATCAGCAGGGCGATCAGCCAGTGCAGGGTGACGGCGGTATGGGTGTAGCGGGTATCCATGGCCCAATCCCGATAAAATTCGTCGGATAATGCTATTCCCGGGTGCGAGAATAGGCAAGCGAACTTATTCGTCGGATTTGAATCAGACGCCGCGCTTGAAAAAGCGAACAAGCACCCCATGTAACGAACCGCGTGTTGATTAAATAGCGCACCAAGAATTTATTTATGGAGAGAGTTGTATGAAACGAATATTTTTGTTCATCCTGACCAATGTCGCGGTCTTGCTGGTCATCAACATCACCTTGCGTCTGCTGGGCGTGGATCGGGTGCTGGATGAGAGCGGCGCGATTAATTTCAGCGCGCTGATGGTGTTGTCGGCGGTGATCGGCTTTTCCGGCTCCATCGTCTCGCTGCTGATGTCCAAATGGATGGCGAAGCAATCTGTCGGGGCGCAGGTCATTGAGAACCCGCAAGACCCCACCGAGCGCTGGCTGGTAGAGACCGTCCATCGTCAGGCACTAGCCGCAGGCATCGGCATGCCGGAAGTGGCGATCTACGACGCACCGGATGTGAATGCCTTTGCCACCGGCTGGAACCGCAACAACGCGCTGGTGGCCGTGAGCACCGGTCTGCTGCACAGCATGAGCCGCGATGAAACCGAAGCCGTGCTGGCGCATGAAATAAGCCACGTGGCGAACGGCGACATGGTGACGCTGGCGCTGATCCAGGGCGTGGTGAACACCTTCGTGGTGTTCTTCGCCAAGCTCTTCGGTATTCTGGTGGATCGCGTGCTGCTGAAGAACGACGGACGCAACGGCCCCGGCATCGGTGCTTTCGTGGCCGAGATGGTGGCTCAAGTAGTATTGGGTATATTGGCTAGCATCATCGTCATGTGGTTCTCGCGTCAGCGCGAGTTCCGTGCCGATGCAGGCGGCGCGAACCTGGCCGGACGCCAGAAGATGATCGCTGCACTGGAGCGTTTGAAGGCGAACCACGAGCAGGCCGCGATGCCGCAGAACATGGCGGCGATGGCAATCTCCAGCCAGGGCGGTTTCTCCAGACTGTTCATGACACATCCGCCGCTGGAAGAGCGTATCGAAGCGTTACGCGCGGGTCAGTAAATCGAGCGGTTCAAACGAAAACGGCGGGGTTGTCCCCGCCGTTTTTTTATTCCTCATCTTCGTCGTATTTTCTGCGCGGCGGGTTGCCGTCGTACACCATGTTCTGCCGGTGCATCAGATAGGCATCACGCAGGAAGCTGTAGCGGTCGATGATCGCATCATCCATTACCTTTTCCTGGTCCAGCAGGTTGACGCGTGTATTAAACGACTTGGCTGCCCATGCTTCGTTGCGCGTGGGGACATGTCGGGTGTTGCTGATGACGCTGACAAAGGTGTCTCCATACAGGCCCGCGCCATCGCGCACCGAGCTTGGCCCCCAGAACGGTATCACGAGGTACGGCCCGCTGCTGAGGCCCCAATACCCCAGGGTCTGGCCGAAATCCTCGTCGTGTTTCTCCAGTCGATTCGCTATGTCCAGCAGGCCGAAGACTCCGATGGTGCTGTTGACCATGACACGGGTGCCGTCACTGCATGCCTGCACGAACTTGAGCTGCAACAGGTCGTTGGCGGTGACGACCACATCGTCTAGGTTGGAAAAGAAATTGTTCACCATCATCTTGGCCGGGGCGGGCATGACCTTGGCATAAGTCTGCGCGACCGGCTTGAGGACAGCCTGATCCACCGTGTCGTTCAACGCATAAACCTTGCGGTTGAACGGTTCGAACGGATCTTTCTCCAGGGTATATGCGCTGAGATGGATGGTGCTGCATCCGGTCAGTGCAAGGCAGCCAAACAGCAACGAGAGGCGCAATAAATGCATGCGGGCGGAATCAGGAATCAGAATGGGAAAGATTATAGGGGGAAACTTCGGCACTTTGCAGCATCGCGGCGCGCGTTGCCGGAGTTTCCAGGCTGATGCGCCCCAGTGCGCCGGTGCGATAGTCTTGCAGCACGGTCATCGCCGCCTTCTCCAGATCGAATTCCTTGCCCCGGATGCGGTAGCCGCGCAGCTTGGCGACGGCTTCGATGAGCGCGAAGCCATCCATGCCTTCCAGAGGGAATTTGTAACGCTCTTTGAGCAAGTTCGGATAGCGCGCCAGCAGGATGTCGCCGAGGAAAGCGGCGACTTCTTCGTCGATGATGGCATTGCGTCCGATGCTGTGGCTCGCGGCGAGCATCAGGCCGTCGCTTTCGTGTTCGATCTTCGGCCACATCAGTCCGGGCGTGTCGATCAGGATCACGTGGTCGTTGAGGTCGAAACTCTGCTGGTTCTTGGTGATGGCGGGTTCGTCGCCGACCGCGACTGCGCGGCGCTTGAGCAGGGTGTTCATCAGCGTGGATTTGCCGACGTTGGGAATGCCCATGATCATGATGCGCAACGGCTTGAGGGTAGTGCCGCGCTGCGGGGCGAGCGGCAGACACAGCTTGGGGATCTTCGCGGCATCGCCCGCTTTTTTGCAGGAGAGCGCGACGGCCTGCACCCCTTCTTGTTTGTTGTAGAAGTCCAGCCAGGCTTGTGTCGCCGCCGGGTCGGCGAGGTCGGTCTTGTTCAGCACCTTGAGACAAGGCCGCTGGCGATGCAGGCGCAGTTCACGGATCATCGGATTGCTGCCTGCCTCTGGCACGCGGGCATCCAGCACCTCGATGACGACATCGATGCGCGCCATGGTCTCGGCGGCTTTTTTCTTTGCCGAGGTCATGTGGCCGGGGAACCATTGGATCGCCATTTGGGTGAAGTCCTTGAAAAGAGGCGCGCATTCTAACCGTTAATTGACGCGGGTAGCCCTCCCTCCCATAATCCACGCGTCCTTTTTGAGAGTTTCAACATGACCGCCATCCGCCAACAGGATTTCATCGACAGCATCGCCGACGCGCTGCAATTCATCTCCTATTACCATCCGCAGGACTATGTGCAGGCCGTTGCTGCGGCATATCGGCGCGAGGAATCGCCTGCCGCCAAGGATGCGATGGCGCAGATACTGACCAATTCGCGTATGTGCGCGCAGGGCCACCGCCCGATCTGTCAGGACACCGGCATCGTGGTGGCCTTCGTGCGCGTGGGCATGGATGTGCGCTGGGAAAATGCTTCGATGAGTATCACCGAGATGGTGAATGCGGGGGTGCGCAAAGCCTATCTGTTGCCGGACAACGTGCTGCGCGCTTCCATCGTGAGCGATCCGGCGGGCAAGCGCAAGAACACGGGCGACAATACGCCGGCGGTGGTGCATTTCGAGATCGTGCCGGGCGACAAGGTGGATGTGCGCATCGCGGCCAAGGGCGGCGGTTCGGAGAACAAGGCGCGCTTCGCCATGCTCAATCCTGGCGACGACGTGGTGGAGTGGGTGGTGAACCAGTTGCCGGGTATGGGCGCGGGCTGGTGTCCGCCGGGGATGCTGGGCATCGGCATCGGCGGCACGGCGGAGAAGGCCGTGTTGCTGGCGAAAGAGGCGCTGATGCAGCACATCGACATGAGCGAACTCAAGGCGCGCGGGGCGCGCAACCATCTGGAAGAGTTGCGCATCGAGATCTACGACAAGGTGAATGCGTTGGGCATCGGCGCGCAGGGCTTGGGCGGGCTGACCACGGTGCTGGACGTGAAGATTCTGGATTACCCGACGCATGCGGCTTCCAAGCCCATCGCCATCATCCCGAACTGCGCCGCGACGCGGCATGTTCACTTTGAGCTGGATGGCAGCGGGGTGGCGACCTTTACCCCGCCCAAGATCGAGGACTATCCCGATGTGCATTGGCATCCGGCTGAGGATGCGCGCCACGTGAATCTCGATACGGTGACTCGTGCCGATATCGCCCACTGGCAGCCGGGAGAGACTTTGCTGCTTTCCGGCAAATTGCTCACCGGGCGCGATGCAGCCCACAAACGCATTGTGGAATTGCTGGCGCAGGGCGAAAAACTGCCGCCCGGCGTGGATTTTAATGGTCGATTCATTTACTATGTCGGCCCGGTCGATCCGGTGCGCGACGAGGTGGTCGGGCCCGCCGGACCGACGACGGCGACACGCATGGACAAGTTCACCGAGACCATGTTGGCGCAGACCGGCTTGATCGGCATGATCGGCAAGGCGGAGCGCGGCAAGGTCGGTCTTGAGGCGATCAAAAAACACGCTGCGGTGTATCTGATGGCAGTAGGCGGCGCCGCCTACCTGGTGTCCAAGGCGATACGCAGCGCGAAAGTGGTGGCCTTCGCCGATCTCGGCATGGAAGCCATCTACGAGTTCGAGGTGCAGGACATGCCGGTGACCGTGGCTGTGGACTCGCAAGGCCGCTCGGTACACGAGATCGGTCCGGCGGAGTGGAAAAAGCGGATCGGGATGATTCCGGTCAAACAGATTTAGTTTGTAGAGTTGCGAAGTTTTGCGGAAATGATGAGCAAAGCTTCAAAGATTTGGCGGGTCTCCCCGCATTGCACTTTGGTGAACCTGGTCAGGTCCGGAAGGAAGCAGCCACAGCCAAGCGGTGCAAGTGCCGGGGGTAAGGCTCGCCTCCTATTTTTCGAGGGTGTTGCACTCGATATTTTTTGGCAGGCGATATGTCAGCGACTTCTGTACTAGCCCGCAAGTGGCGTCCCCGGAACTTCGCTCAACTGGCGGGGCAGGAGCATGTCGTGCAGGCGCTGACCAACGCGCTTACGCAGAACCGCCTGCATCACGCTTATCTGTTCACCGGCACGCGCGGCGTGGGCAAGACCACCATCGCGCGCATCTTCGCCAAATCCCTGAATTGTGAATCCGGCATCACCGCTACGCCGTGCGGCGTGTGCGGTGCCTGTACCGAGATCGACAGCGGGCGTTTCGTCGATCTGATCGAGCTGGATGCAGCTTCCAATACGCAGGTCGATAACATGCGCGAGCTGCTGGAAAGTGCGCTGTATGCGCCGACCAGCGGGCGTTTCAAGGTGTACATCATCGACGAAGTACACATGCTGTCGAAGTCGGCGTTCAATGCGATGCTGAAGACGCTGGAAGAGCCGCCGTCGCATGTGAAGTTCATCCTTGCCACCACCGATCCGCAGAAGATACCGGTCACCGTGCTGTCGCGTTGCTTGCAGTTCAACCTCAAGCAACTGCCGCCCGCGCTGATCCTCACCCATCTGCAATACGTGCTGGGACAGGAGAACATCCCGTTCGAGATCGGTGCACTGAATCTGGTGGCGCGCGCCGCACAGGGCAGCATGCGCGATGCGCTGAGTCTGCTCGATCAGGCCATCGCCTATTCCTCCGGCAAAGTGGACGAGGCGCTGGTGCGTACCATGCTGGGCGCGATCGACCAAGGCTATCTGTTCGACTTGCTGCAAGCGCTGCGCGCGGCCGATGGTGCCGGGCTGTTGCGCATCGCCGACGATATGGCCATACGCAGCGTGGCGTTCGAGGCGGCGTTGCAGGATTTGGCAACATTGCTGCATCGCATCGCGCTGGCGCAGACCATACCGCAGGCTATTGCAGAAGATGAGCCGGAACGTGCGCGCTTGCTGGAGTTGGCGCAGCAGTTCACTCCCGAAGAGATACAGCTCAACTATCAGATCGCCATCCACGGGCGCAACGAGATCGATCTGGCGCCGGACGAGTATGCCGGTTTCACCATGACACTGTTGCGCATGCTGGCGTTCACGCCGCAGGGGGGCGGGGCGAATGTTGGACAGCCCGCAGCTCGCACGGCACCGGTGATGACGAGTGCCGCGCCAGTAGCGCCAAGCGCATCGAGATTGGTCGCCGCCGAGCCGGCACCGGCAAGGGAGTCCGCTCCGGTGCAGAGCGCGGCAAGTGGCGCCGAACTGGATTGGAATGCCTTGCTGTCGCAGCTCAATCTGCAAGGCATGGCGCGCGAACTGGCGAAGAACAGTGTGCTGGCGAGTTTTACCGAGGGGCGTGTGGTGCTGAATCTCGCGCCCCAATATAAACATTTGCAAAGCAACAAGATCGCGCAGGATAAGTTGCAGGCCGCGCTCAGCGACTATTTCGTCAAGCCGATCAAGCTGGCCGTGGAGTTGGGTACGGCGCATAGCGTGGCGACGCCTGCCGCAGCCGAGCAGCATGAGAAGCAGACGCGCCAACAGCAGGCGGAAGCGGCCATCAAACAAGATACCTTCGTGCGCGAAGCACAAGCGCAGTTGGGTGCACAGTTAATCGAAGGGTCGATCAGACCTGTATAAGCGGAGGATGTAGAGATGATGAAGGGCGGAATTGCCGGGCTGATGAAGCAGGCGCAACAGATGCAGGCGAACATGAAGAAGGCGCAGGACGAGCTGGCTACCGTCGAGGTGGAAGGGCAGTCCGGTTCCGGCATGGTCAAAGTGACCATGACCTGCGGGCATGAGGTGCGTCGCGTGAATCTGGACCAAAGCGTGCTGGACGACAAAGAGATGCTGGAAGACCTGATCGTGGCGGCGTTGAACGATGCCAACAAAAAAGCCGCCGAGACATCGCAGAAGCGTATGAGCGGATTTACTGCCGGGATGAATCTGCCGCCGGGCATGAGTCTGCCGTTTTAAATGAACACACCTTCCAGTCTGGAAGAGCTGATCAAGGCATTGCGCTGTTTGCCGGGCGTAGGGCCGAAGTCGGCGCAGCGTATGGCTTACCATTTGTTGCAACGTGACAGGCAGGGCGCTTTGCTGCTGGCGCGTTCGCTCGACCATGCGGTGGAGAGCGTCAAGCACTGCAGCAAGTGCAATAATTTTTCCGAGGAAGAGGTTTGCGTCTTGTGCCGCTCGCCGCGGCGCGAGACAAATATGCTGTGTGTGGTGGAGATGCCCGCCGACTTGCTGATGATGGAGCAGGCACAGTGCTATCGCGGTATGTATTTCGTGTTGATGGGGCGGCTGTCGCCGCTGGACGGGATCGGCGCTAGGGAGCTGCCGCTGGAGCGCTTGCTTAAACGCGCGCGGGAGTTGTCGTGCGAGGTGATTCTGGCGACCAACTTCACCGTCGAGGGCGAAGCCACGGCGCATTACATCGCCACTTTGCTACGGGCGCAGGGCATCAAAGTGTCGCGCATCGCGCGCGGGTTGCCGGTGGGCGGCGAGTTGGAACATGTAGATAGCGGGACATTGGCACAGGCCGTGCTGGAAAGGCGAACGGTGACAGAATGAACGAGCAAGTCGAAGTAAACCCGCAAGGGGAGCGGTTGCAAAAGGTGCTGGCGCAAGCGGGCATCGGTTCTCGCCGCGAGATGGAGGAATGGATCAGTGCCGGGCGGGTGACTGTGAACGGCACGGTGGCGACGCTGGGGATGCGCGTCTCCGAAGGCGACAAGGTACAGGTGGATGGCCGTGTCGTGCGCCTGCATCTGGAAGCCGAACAGGCTTTGCCGCGCGTTTTGGTGTATCACAAGCAGGAAGGCGAAATCGTCAGTCGCGATGACCCGAAGGAGCGTGCCAATGTGTTTGATGCGCTGCCGAAGCTGCGCGGGCAGAAATGGATCGCCATCGGGCGGCTGGATTTCAATACCAGTGGGCTGCTCATCTTCACTACCTCCGGTGAATTGGCCAATCGATTGATGCACCCGCGTTTCGAGGTGGAGCGCGAGTATGCGGTGCGGGTGCAGGGTGCGATGACTCCGGAGCAGATGCAGCAAGTGACCCAACAGGGTGTCGAGCTGGAAGATGGTTTGGTCCGTTTCGAGCAGTTTAGCGACGAGGGGGGCGAAGGCTATAACCATTGGTATCGCCTGGTGCTCAAAGAAGGCCGCAACCGAGTGGTGCGCCGCACCTTCGAGGCGTTGGGGTTGACGGTGAGCCGGTTGATGCGGGTGCGTTTCGGCATGATCGGTCTGTCGCCGCGTATCAAACGCGGCATGATGGCCGAATTGGGCGAGGCCGAAGTCCGGGCGATATTGGAGTGGGTCGATTTGCCTGCGGGAGTGGCCAGGCAGGTGGTCGATGATGGACGCCGAAATAAGCTGCAACGTGTGCGCCCGCGTAAAAATTGAACTGGCTAGAATGCCTGACAATCGTTAGAATTCGCGGGGTTAAATGGGGTTGTTGTGCAACCCGTGCAGCATGAGCAGGGATTTTGGACTGGATAAATGGAACTACGGGGCAACAAAACCATCGTTTGCAGTGTATTTTTCTTGGATATCGTCGAATATTCCAAGAAGTCCGTTGCGGGTCAGATTTCCCTTAAGGAGCGTTTCAACGCATTCCTGTCCATTGCCATTCGCGATGTTCCAGTCAGTGATCGTATTATTTTGGATACTGGGGACGGCGCTGCAATCAGCTTTCTGGGTGATATTGAAGACGCATTGCAAGCCGCGCTGAGCGTGCGGAGTAGTTTGTTGAGCGAAGGCGTGCGCATGGAGCCGCCGTTGCTGGTGCGCATGGGGATAAACCTCGGGCCGGTGCGCCTGGTCAAGGATATTAACGGTCAGCCAAATATCGTTGGCGACGGTATCAATGTGGCGCAGCGTGTGATGGGCTTTGCCGATCCGGGGCAGATACTCGTTTCCCGTTCCTATTACGATGCGGTGTCGCGCCTGTCGCAAGAGTATGCAGGGATGTTTCACTATCAGGGGTCGCGCACCGACAAGCATGTGCGCGAACACGAAGTTTATGCCATCGGCTATCCCGGGGACTTCACCTCGACACAGCGTAGTGTGTCCATCAAGCAGCAGGCTGAGAATGCCAAGGGGGTTGAGTTCATCCTGGCAAAAGCTAGAAATTATTGGGACGAATCTATCCGCTGTGTCAGTGGATGGGAGAGGTCGGGACTTGAGGCTTTCAGAAAAGCCACAAATCTGCAGCGTGTTGCTTCCATTGCGGTGGGGGCTGTTGTTCTGTTTTCGGTGACCTTTGGGATTTACAAGCTGGCGCATCGCCCGGCATCCACCTCAGTCAAGCAATTGGCGGTGTCTTCGGTATCTCAGGCGCCAGTGACCGCTCCTGTTCCTGTTTCTGCCCCTGTGGCCCTGCCAGCAGTGGCTGAGGGCGAAAAGAAGGTGCAGGGTGTCAAGCAAAGTGCGCGTGTGCGCACTTTGGCAGAAACAACGGGCGGCCCGGCAGTGGTCAGTTTGGCGGTCGTGCCGTGGGGGGAAATTTATTTGGATGGTAAGCGGCAGGGGGTGAGCCCGCCCTTGTTGGAGTTGCAGGTGGTGGCGGGATCGCACAAGCTGGAGATTCGGAATTCGACTTTTCCTGTATTTCAACAGGTTATCAAGGCGAAGCCTGGCGCGAAAATAATAATTAAGCATAGGTTCAAATAAGCTGTTCGAATAGGAGAGGTAGATGTTGGTGCGTTTGAAAATCGCGGCTTTAGGCGCGCTCGTCTTGGCCGGCTGCGGTACGGTGAGTACCTGCAATGACGGTGGCGGAGGGATTCGTCTCTTCGGCAAGGATGCGGTCGAGCAAAAGTTGGATATCGGCGTCAAAGAATATGAAGAAGGGAATTACGTCGCTTCGATGAATGCCTTGCAGGGTGTGCTGGAGACGAAGTTGGCCAACAAGGACGACAAGTTGAGCGCCTATAAATATCTGGCTTTCATCCATTGCATTTCCTCCAGGGAGAAGCTGTGCAAGGACTATTTCCGTAAAGTGCTGGCTATTAACCCGAACTTTGAGTTGTCACCTGCAGAAGCGGGGCATCCGATTTGGGGGCCGGCTTTCCGCAGTGTTAAAGGCAAGCCAGGCAAGTAATTATTTTTTACGGTAGGAGCTATGATTAGCCAACTCGGGCGTTATGAGGTTGTCAGTGAACTTGGTCAAGGGGCGATGGGGGTCGTCTACAAGGCCAGGGATCCGCTTATTGATCGTGAAGTGGCAATCAAAACCATCAATCTGAGTCTGGCACAAGAAGAACGCGAGGAGTATGAGGCGCGTTTCTATCAGGAAGCCAAAGCGGCCGGTCGCCTCAGCCATCCGAATATCGTGACCATCTACGATGTAGGGCGTAGCGAAGATATCGCCTACATCGCAATGGAATATCTGCATGGGCGTGAACTTCGCGACATCCTGAACGACAACAAGCTCCTCCCAGTCACTCAGGTCATAGATATCATTTCACAGGTCGCTTTTGGACTTTCCTATGCGCACGAGCATGGCATCGTCCATCGTGACATCAAGCCATCCAATATCATGGTAGTGCGCGACGGTCATGTGAAGATTACCGACTTCGGTATCGCACGCATGGCTTCTGCGGCTGTGCGTACGCAGACCGGCATGGTGCTGGGCTCCCCGAAGTACATGTCCCCCGAACAGGTAATGGGCAAGATTACCGATCAGCGTTCGGATATCTTCTCTTTGGGTGTGATGCTGTACGAGATGTTGACCGGGCAGGCACCGTTCATGGGCGAGAATGTCAATGCCATCATGTATCAGACCTTGAATGCCATCCCCCCGTCGCCCAGCAGTTTGAACTCGGCGATACCGGAGATGTTGAATTTCATCGTAGCCAAGGCGCTGGCCAAAGATCTCGACGCGCGTTACCAGAATGCGCGTGATTTTGCGAATGACCTGCGCGCCTGCCGCGATTCATTGCCGCGCTCATCTCCTGTATTGTCTGAGATGCCGCAACCTGTATCGAATACTTCGCTGGCTGATGCTTCGGCTGCTTCATTGGTGGAGAACGATGAGTCAAAATCTGTTGCCACGTTGGGGTTGTCGTCGTCATTCGATTCGGCAGAGGCGACTATGCGCCTGGCAGCTTTGACGGCAAGCAATGAGGATGTTGAGGAGCTGTCCAAGACTTTTCGTATGGCGCGGCCGGGCTTAGATGAAATCAACCGTGGCGCACCCGGTCTGCGGGCACAGGTTGCGGTAAAGCCAATTTTTGCGCCACCACGCGCTCCCAGCACGAATCCCGCGCCGTCAAACGGCGGCGGTTATTTGTTGCTGGCTATCATCGCGCTGGTGGTGATAGGGCTGATTTCCTCCATCTTGTTTTAATCGGCACTTTTCCTGATGGGCGCGGGTTTGCAAAGTCATTACACGCTTCGCCCATCCCGTAATTATCTTTGGCTGCTGGCGTTTTTTTGCTTGTTGCTGCTGTTTGTAATATTTCATCTTCCCTGTGCGTTTGGATGGTGCTTCGCCGGCGATGTGCTGGCGGTTATGTCCTGTCTGTTTGTAGGCCTGCGCGATGCCAGATTGAAGTTGGCACAATCTTGTGTGGCCTTCAGGTTGGAAAGCGAGAATGGGATTACGCTGATTCAACGCAATGGCCGGCATGTGACGGGAACCATTGCCGCAGGCGGCGTGGTTGCGCCATTGCTGGTGCTACTCAACATCAAGCAGGATGGGCTGGGACGAAGGAGTCTTGTGCTATTGTCTGACAGCATGAACCGCGACGCTTTTCGTCGTCTGCGCGTTGCGCTGAAGTGGAATCGGTGAGCTTAGGCGGGCGGGGATAAGATGGTCGGTATCGCTTCAGGAAGGGTCTGCGGGTAATCTTTGCTGAAGTGCAGCCCCCGGCTTTCATGGCGTGACAAAGCGCTTTGAACAATGAGGTCCGCGGTTTGCACCAGATTGCGCAACTCCAGCAAGTCTGCGCTGACATGGAAGTTCCGGTAGTACTCGTTGATTTCCTCATGCAGCAAACGGATACGATGTTGGGCGCGTTGCAGGCGCTTGGTGGTGCGCACGATGCCGACGTAGTCCCACATGAAACGCCGCAGTTCATCCCAGTTGTGCGAGATCACGACCATCTCGTCTGCATCAGTTACTCGGCTTTCATCCCAGGGCGGCAAGGCTTCCATGGCGCGTGTTGGCTTTTTCAGAATGTCCTGGCTGGCCGAGTCTGCGAATACCAAACACTCCAGTAACGAGTTGCTGGCCAAACGATTCGCCCCGTGTAATCCGGTGCAAGCGGTTTCCCCGATGGCATACAAATCCTTCACATCGGTGCGAGCGGACAGATCGGTCATTACCCCGCCACAGGTGAAGTGCATGGCGGGCACCACTGGGATCGGTTGCTTGGCGATGTCGATTCCCAGCGACAAACAACGACCGTAGATGGTGGGGAAGTGCTCGCGCAAAAAAGCCTCGGATTGGTGTGAGATGTCCAGATAGACGCAATCCAGTCCGCGCTTTTTCATCTCATAGTCGATGGCGCGCGCCACCACGTCGCGTGGTGCCAATTCGGCACGCTCATCATGCCAAGGCATGAAGCGGGTGCCATCAGGCAGCTTGAGCAGTCCGCCTTCGCCGCGCACGGCTTCGCTGATCAGGAAAGACTTGGCGTGCGGGTGGTAAAGGCAGGTCGGGTGGAACTGCATGAATTCCATATTGGCGACGCGGCAACCGGCGCGCCACCCCATCGCAATCCCGTCGCCGGTGGCCGTATCCGGATTGGTGGTGTAGAGGTAGACTTTGCCCGCGCCACCGGTTGCGAGAACCGTATTGGCGGATGCGATAGTCAGCACTTCCCCGTGGGCGGTATCCAGGACATAAGCGCCGTGACAGCGCTGATCGGATTTCCCGATTTTTTTTCCGGTGATCAGGTCGATTGCGATGTGATGCTCAAGCACTGTCACGTTTGGATGTGCGAGCACCTTCTCGGAAAGGGTTTGTTGTACTGCCTTGCCGGTTGCATCTGCGGCATGGATGATGCGGCGGTGGCTGTGCCCTCCCTCGCGGGTGAGGTGGTAATCGTTACTATCCTTGCCATCTTTTGAGAAAGGAACTCCCTGTTCAATCAGCCAGTTAACTGCTGCAGCGCCACGCTCGACGACGAATCGGGTGGTGACGGGGTCGCACAGGCCGGCACCGGCAGTCAGCGTATCGCTAATGTGTTCATCCAGGCTGTCGTCTGGGCTCTGGACAGCGGCGATGCCGCCTTGAGCCCAAGCGCTGGCTCCGTCCAGCAAGGATTTCTTGGTGACGATGGCTACTTTTTGTTGATCCGCGAGCTTAAGCGCCAGAGATAAACCGGCCAATCCGCTGCCGATGATGAGGGTGTCAAAGCGCAACACGTTGCAGAAATTGAATGTGAACGGCTGGAAGTCTATAGCAAAAACGAGCTGTTTTAGCGGCAAAGTGAACTAATTGTTTTGTGCAATGTCCATCCGCGCGTTACGGTCGCAGGCTGACGTTGCGCACCCGTCCGGTTATACTGCCGATCCACGCATGTGTGGTTCAATATTATTAAAACCGGGAAACGGAATGGGTGACAGGGAGGTCGATCAACAGTTGGTGGAGCGCGCGCAACGCGGCGATAAGCACGCGTTCGAACTGTTGGTGGCCAAATACCAGCGTCGTTTGGGGCGGTTGATCTCGCGTTTTGTGCGCAATGCAGCCGAGGCTGAGGATGTGACGCAGGAAGCGTTCATCAAAGCCTATCGGGCGTTACCGGCTTTTCGCGGTGACAGTGCGTTCTATACGTGGCTGTATCGCATAGGCATCAATACGGCCAAGAATCATTTGCTGGCACAGGCTCGCAGAGCGCCCACCAGCACGCCGTTCGATGCCGAAGAGGCGGAGGCTTTTGAGGATGCGTCACTGTTGCACGAGGTGTCGACTCCGGAAAACGAGTTGATGAGCAAGCAAGTGGTGGCAGTGGTGAATGCATCCTTGCAGCAATTGCCCGAGGATTTGCGCACGGCGTTGACTCTGCGTGAAATCGAAGGTTTGAGTTATGAGGAGATCGCGGCGGTGATGAACTGCCCGATCGGCACGGTCAGGTCGCGTATCTTTCGTGCGCGTGAAGTGGTTGCAACGAACCTGCGGCCATTGTTGGGAACGAGTGAAGACAAGAGGTGGTGAGGATGAAACAGGAAATTTCGGTGTTGATGGATGGCGAGATGTTCGAGGACGAAGCTGAATTGTTCTTCGATAAGTTGAAACGTCATCCGCAAGCGAGTCAAGACTGGGCTGTCTATCACTTGATCGGTGATGCTTTGCGGCAACCAGACCACATTCACCGCGATATTAGTCCCGCTTTCCGCGAGCGCCTGCAAGTCGAACCCATCATCCTGGCGCCACATACCCGCAGTCCCCAGCGAGTCAGGCACTATGCGCTGTCCGCCGTTGCCTCGGTGATGGCGTTGGCGCTGGTGGCTTGGTTGTCGATGCAGGTGGCTGGTGAGCCGGCACCGCAGTTGGCTGCCGCACAACATAACAATGCGGTGCGACCCGCAGCTTTTCAGGCGAATGATTACCTGATGGCGCACCAGGAATTTTCACCCAGTGCTGATGTGCAGGGCGCCGCTTCTTATATCCACACGGTGTCAGCAAAATAGTGCGAGTCGTAGCGCAAAAAATCGGGGCGGCATTCATTCTGTTTCAGCTGTGTGTATCAACGGCCAGCTGCTGATCCATTTTTGGAGGACGCCGAGTGGTTGCGCACCATGGCGTTCGCTGCGCACCAGACCAATTACAGCGGGGTCTTCGTCTATCAATCCGGTGGGCGCGTCGAAATGTCCCGCATCACCCATATTGCCGACCAGGACGGCGAGCACGAGCGTTTGGAAGGCCTGGACGGACTACGGCGCGAAGTTATACGCAACAACGACAAAGTGTGGCTGTACCTGGGCGATAAAAAGGTCAGGATCGAGAAACGCCGGGCGCAACACGCCTTTCCCGCGTTGCTGCCGGAACAGATACAGACGCTGAAAGAGAACTATCTGATCAGGCAAGGCGAGGAGGATAGGGTTGCCGAATTCCATGCGCATACGGTTTATTTCCAGCCCAAGGATAACCTGCGTTATTCCCGAAAAATGTGGGCGCACAGCGAATCCGGTTTGTTGCTCAAGGCCGTGGTGCTGGATGAGCGTGGACGGGTGATCGAGCAGTACGCTTTTTCCCAGCTGCGCATAGGCGGGAACATCGATCATAAATGGATCGTTCCAGATGAGTCTGAGACTGTGCACTCGGCGCAGCATGAAGAGATGTCTCCGCTTCCCAAGGCAAGCTTCGAAAGTGCGCCGAGTGGTTGGCAGGTCGATGCGGTACCTCCCGGGTTCAAGAAGATTATCGAGATGCATCGGACTATTGCGGGTAAAAAACTCCCTGTCGTGCATATCGTCTATTCCGACGGACTGGCAGGTATTTCAGTATTCATTGAAAAAGTCAGCGAAGGGACGGATATCCCCGGCTTGTCCAGTCAGGGAGCGGTGCATATCTATAGCCGCCTGGTCGGGGATCATCTGGTGACCGTGGTTGGCGAAGTGCCGCCGCGTACGGTTATTCAGGTAGCCGACTCGGTACGCTTTGCGGGGGAATGAGATGCTGGAGATGCGCGCCGTTGTACTGAGTATCCGGGGCGAGGAAGCCGAGATCAGCCCGTTGGGTGGCGGCTGCGGACACTGCAACAGTGCGGGCGGCTGCGGCAGCGGTAAGTTGTCTCAGATGTTTTGCAGCAGTCAGCCGCGCACGTTCCTGGTTCGAAATCAGGCAGGTGCGCAAGTCGGCGACGAGGTTAATGTGTCGTTACCCGACGGGGTTTTGCTGCGCAGTTCCTGGCGGATATACGGGTTGCCCCTGTTGCTCATGCTGGGTGGCGGGTTGATAGGCGCATCGTTCGCCGGAGAGACGGCCAGTCGCGACAGTTTTGCCTTGTTCGGTTCTGTGCTGGGCTTGCTATCCGGGTTTGCCTGGGGAAGAATTTTTGTCTTCTACCGACAGCCCAAGAGCTGTTGTGCAATCCATTGTTTCAACTCGTATCCATTCCTGATGTTCAATTCGATGAGGGAGAAAATGCTTAAGCAATTTTTCATGCTGGTCGTTTGTGGTTTATTCACTCATTCCTTGTCCGCCAAAGAGTTGCCGGATTTCACCGACCTGGTGGAAAAACAGGGGGCAGCCGTGGTAAACGTGAGCACCACGCAGATCGTCCGCGCCCCGCAAGTCTTTCAGGGCATGCCCAATCTGCCCGAGAACGATCCCTTCTATGAATTCTTCCGGCGTTTCGCGCCGCAACTCCCGCGTGAGCAGGAGTCGCAATCTTTGGGGTCGGGTTTCATCATTAGCGGGGACGGTTACATTCTGACCAACGCGCACGTCGTCGATCGCGCCGACAAGATCACCGTGCGCTTGACCGACAAACGCGAATTCAAAGCCAAGGTGATCGGTGCGGATAAACGCACCGACGTGGCATTGCTCAAGATCGAGGCGGCGGGATTGCCCAAGGTCGTGCTGGGGAGTCCGGATCAGCTCAGGGTCGGCGAGTGGGTGCTGGCCATCGGTTCTCCGTTCGGCTTCGACAGCAGTGTGACTGCGGGTATCGTCAGCGCCAAGGGGCGTTCCTTGCCGCAGGAAAATTTCGTGCCCTTTATCCAGACCGATGTGGCGATCAACCCCGGCAATTCCGGTGGGCCGCTGTTCAATATGAAGGGCGAGGTGGTCGGCATCAACTCGCAGATATACAGTCGTTCCGGCGGTTATATGGGATTGTCGTTCTCCATCCCGATCGATGTGGCGATGGATGTGGTGAATCAATTGCGCAGCTACCGGCAAGGTTACGCGCGGTCGCATCGGTGTCAGCATCCAGGAAGTCACGCGTGAGTTGGCTGATTCCTTTGGTTTGCCCAAAGCGGCAGGCGCGCTGATCTCCGGCGTGGAGAAGGCCGGGCCGGCGGACAAGGCCGGGGTGCGCCCCAGCGATGTGATCCTCAAGTTCGACGGCAAATCCATTGCCAGCTCTGCGGACCTGCCTCGCATCGTGGCCGCGACCAAGCCGGGGAACAAGGTGCCTGTACAACTGTGGCGCAAGGGCAGTACCTTGGAAGTGAGTCTGATGGTCGGCGAGATACAGGATGAAATGACCGCCCAGCGCAGTGGCAAGGAGCCCGGCAGTGGCATCGCATCGGAGAGCGAAAATCGCCTGGGTTTGGCTGTAAGCGAGCTGAATGAAGCGCAGAAGGCCGAACTGCAAATCGATGGCGGCTTGCTGGTGGAGGATGTCAAAGGAGCAGCGGCGCGCAGCGAATTACAGCGCGGCGATGTGATTCTTGCCATCGGCAATATCGAGATACGGACTGTGCAACAATTCAACGAGGTGCTGAAGAAGGTCCCGCAGGGCCGCAACATCGCGTTGCTGGTGCGGCGCAATGACGGCACCGTTTATGTGCCTATCCGCTTGGACGATAAGTAATTCATACAAGGTCCGGCCACGTATCCCGTCAAAATCGGCTAGAATTCGCGCCTCGCGTAACCGCCGCTTTTGACGGGATTTTTTATTTTGAGCCTCATGCAGCATATCCGTAACTTCTCCATCATCGCCCATATCGACCACGGCAAATCCACGCTGGCAGACCGCATCATCCACTTGTGCGGCGGCTTGTCCGACCGCGAGATGGAAGAGCAGGTGCTGGACTCGATGGATATCGAGCGCGAGCGCGGCATCACCATCAAGGCACAGACCGCCGCGCTGAGCTATAAGGCGCGCGACGGGCAGGTCTATAACCTGAACCTCATCGATACGCCCGGGCATGTGGACTTCTCTTACGAAGTGTCGCGCTCGCTGTCCGCCTGCGAAGGCGCGCTGCTGGTGGTGGATGCCTCGCAGGGCGTGGAAGCGCAGACCGTGGCCAATTGCTACACCGCCTTGGATTTGGGCGTGGAAGTGGTGCCGGTGCTGAACAAGATCGATCTGCCCTCCGCCAATCCGGAGAACGCCATCGCCGAGATCGAGGACGTGATCGGCATCGATGCGCAGGATGCGGTGCGCTGCTCGGCCAAGACCGGGCTGGGCGTCGAAGATGTGCTGGAGGCGCTGATCGTCAAAGTGCCCGCCGCCCAAAGGCGATGTCAGCTGCGCCCTTGCAGGCGCTGATCATCGACTCGTGGTTCGACAACTATGTCGGCGTGGTGATGCTGGTGCGCATCGTGAACGGCACGCTCAAGCCCAAGGACAAGATTTTGCTCATGGCGACCGGCGCGCAGCATCTCACCGAGCATGTCGGGGTGTTTACGCCGAAATCGCAGAATCGCGAAACGCTGTCGGCCGGGCAGGTGGGGTTCGTGATTGCCGGTATCAAAGAATTGAAGGATGCCAAAGTCGGCGACACCGTCACCTCTGGTGGCGAAACCCGCCAGCAGCGCTTTGCCGGGTTTCAAAGAAGTGCAGCCGCAAGTGTTTGCCGGATTATTCCCGGTCGAGTCCAACCAATATGAAGCGCTGCGCGATTCGCTGGAAAAGCTCAAGCTGAATGACGCTGCGCTGCAATATGAGCCGGAAGTGTCGCAGGCCTTGGGCTTCGGTTTCCGTTGCGGTTTCCTCGGCCTGTTGCACATGGAGATCGTGCAGGAGCGGCTGGAGCGCGAGTTCGACATGGACTTGATTACCACCGCACCGACGGTGATCTATGAAGTGGTGCAACGCGACGGCACGGTGCTGATGGTGGATAACCCGTCCAAGATGCCGGACGTGTCCAAGATCGAGGAGATTCGCGAACCTATCGTGCATGTCAATCTGTACATGCCGCAGGAATACGTCGGCGCGGTCATCACGCTGTGTACGCACAAGCGTGGCGTGCAACTCGATATGAGTTATCACGGCAAGCAAGTGTTGCTGCAATACGAGATGCCGATGGGCGAGATCGTGACTGGATTTCTTCGACAAGCTGAAGTCGGTGTCGCGCGGCTATGCCTCGATGGATTACGAGTTCAAGGAATATCGCCCGGCGGACGTGGTCAAGGTCGATATGCTCATCAACGGCGAGAAGGTCGATGCGCTGTCCATCATCGTGCACCGCGCCAACAGCCAGTATCGCGGACGCGAAGTGGCGGCCAAGATGCGCGAACTGATCCCGCGCCAGATGTTCGATGTGGCGATCCAGGCCGCCATCGGTGCCAACATCATTTCGCGCGAGAACGTGAAAGCGCTGCGCAAGAACGTGTTGGCCAAGTGTTACGGCGGCGACATCTCGCGCAAGCGCAAGTTGCTGGAAAAACAAAAAGCCGGCAAGAAGCGCATGAAGCAGGTGGGCAACGTGGAAATCCCGCAGGAAGCTTTCCTCGCCATCCTGCGCGTGGACGATAAATAAGCGGAGTCGAAAAAAGAAATGACCTTTGCCTTGATCATGTTTGTGTTGTTGCTGTTGACCGGCGGGGTCTGGCTGCTGGATCGTTTCATGCTGCGTGCCCGGCGCGCTGCGGCAGCCAAAGAACCCTGGTGGGTAGAGTATTCCAAGAGCTTCTTTCCGGTGATTCTCGCGGTGTTCGTGCTGCGCTCATTTGTGGTCGAGCCGTTCAAGATCCCGTCCGGTTCGATGATCCCGACCTTGCATGTGGGCGATTTCATCCTGGTCAATCGCTATACCTATGGCTTGCGTCTGCCCATCGTCAACAAAAAGGTCGTCGAGATCAGCCAGCCGCAACACGGTGACGTGATGGTGTTCCACTACCCGAACGATCCCTCCACGGATTATATTAAGCGTGTGATCGGATTGCCGGGCGATAACGTCGTCTATCGCGACAAAAAACTATGGGTCAACGGCGCTGAACAGGCCCAGCAACGTGATGGTGATTACAACTACGTCGAGAGCGGATTGAACTTCGTGCATACCGAGCGTTACCGGGAAACCCTGAGCGGTCGGGAACATGTCGTGTTGACCAATCCCGACATGCCGCAAGTTCGCTTGGGCAACGTCGATGAGTTTCCGTTGCGGGAGCAGTGCAGTTATAGTGCTCAGGAAATGCGTTGCACGGTCCCGGCCGGGCATTACTTTATGATGGGCGACAACCGCGACAACAGCCGCGACAGTCGCTACTGGGGTTTCGTGCCGGATGAGATGATCGTGGGTAAGGCATTTTTCATCTGGATGAATTTCGGGGAATTGAAGCGGATAGGTTTGTCTGTCCATTGAAGATCGGGAAAGGAAATATAGATGAAATCACTTAAGTACAAACAGCGCGGCATGAGCCTCTCCGGACTCATCATGCTGGCGGTCGCTTTGATCATCGTGGCGATATTAGGCATGAAGCTGATCCCCGCGTACATTCATAGCGCCCAGATCAGCCAGATATTCCGCGAGATCGTCGCTGATCCGGCCATGCGCGGAGCGCCTGTCAATGAGATCGAAGCTTCTTATCGCAAGCGCGCAATGATTGACGAAATTCACGATCTTAAGACTGAAGATATCACGATCGAGCAAGAGGGCGGCTCACTGAGCCTGAGCGCGAACTATTCCGTGAAAATCCCGCTGGCTGGCAATGTCACATTGTTGCTGGAATTCAACCCGTCTAGTTCCTGACCTCTTCGATGAAGCACGCGGCACTGTGTAAGCAGCTCGGCCATCAGTTCGCGCAGCCGCAACTGTTGCAGCGTGCGCTGACCCATCGCAGCTACAGTGCCGCGCATAACGAGCGACTGGAATTCCTCGGTGATAGCGTGTTGAACTGCACCATCGCCAAATATCTTTTCGACACTTATTCCGATTTGCCGGAAGGCGACCTGTCCCGCCTGCGCTCTAACCTGGTCAATCAGCAGACCTTGGCGATTTTGGCGCAACAGTTGAATCTGGGTGAGCAGCTGTTGCTGGGTGAGGGAGAGCGCAAGAGTGCCGGATTCCGCCGTCCGTCGATTCTGGCGGATGCGCTGGAAGCCTTGTTCGGCGCGGTGTGGCTGGATGCGGATTTTGCGGCGGCGGAAAAAGTGGTGTTGGGGCTGTACGTGCCATTCATTGCGCGGACCGACCTGCAAACACTGGGCAAAGATGCCAAGACCATGCTGCAAGAATATCTGCAAGGCCGCAAGCTGGCATTGCCGCAATACAATGTGACTGAGATCAAAGGCGAGGCGCATGCGCAGACGTTTGTCGTTTCCTGTGCGGTCGCACAGCTCGGTCTGAGCACCCAAGGCGAAGGAGCAAGTCGCCGCATCGCCGAACAAATCGCCGCCGAGCGCGCCTATCAACAAATCAAAGAAAAATCATGACCGAATCTCAAAACTTTCACAGCGGCTTCATCGCCATCGTCGGCCGTCCCAACGTCGGCAAATCCACCTTGCTCAATCACCTGATCGGGCAAAAGATCAGCATCACCTCGCGCAAAGCGCAGACCACGCGCCACCGCATCACCGGCATCCTCACCGAAGACAAGACGCAATTCGTCTTCGTGGATACGCCCGGTTTTCAGACGCAGCATACCAACGCGCTGAATCGCGGCATGAACCGCGTGGTGACCAGCAGCCTGCGCGAAGTGAACGTGGTGCTGTTCGTGCTGGAAGCGCGCCACTTCGACGAGCGCGACCAGCAGGTGCTGGAGCTGCTGCCGCAAGACCGCCCGGTGATCCTGGTCATCAACAAGGCGGACTTGCTGGCAGACAAGAACGAGCTGTTGCCGTTCATCCAGCAAATATCCGCGCTGCGCCACTTCGCCGCCATCGTTCCCGTCAGCGCCCGCCAAGGCAAACAACTCGATACCTTGCTGGATGCCATTCGCCCGTTCATTCCTGAGGGTGAGCACCTGTATGGCGACGATGAGATCACCGACCGCAACGAACGCTTTCTCGCTGCCGAACTGCTGCGCGAAAAAGTGTTCCGCTTCACCGGCGAAGAGTTGCCGTACTCGGTGAGTGTGGTGATCGAGCAGTTCAAGCTGGAAGGCAAGCTGCGCCGCATCCACGCCGCCATCCTGGTGGACAAGGAAGCGCACAAAGCCATGCTCATCGGCAGCAAAGGCGAGAAGCTCAAAGAGATCGCCACCCAGGCTCGCCTCGACATGGAAAAGCTGTTCGATGGCAAAGTATTCCTCGAAGTGTTCGTCAAAGTCCGCAGCGGCTGGGCGGATAGCGCGCATATGCTGAAAACGCTGGGGTATGAGTAACGTAGCATCCAAACAACGTATCCAGGACGAGCCCTCCTTCGTGCTGCACAGCTACCCGTTCCGCGAGACCAGTCTGATACTGGAAGTGTTCAGTCGGCAGCATGGGCGCGTGCCCTTGGTGGCGCGCGGGGCGCGGCGTCCGAGATCGGCGTTGCGCGGCTTGCTGATGAGCTTCCAGCCGCTGTCGTTGAGCTGGTTCGGCAAGCACGAGTTGCGCACCTTGCACAGTGCGGAGTGGCAGGGCGGGCAGCCGCAGTTGCAGGGGACGGCGCTGTTGTGCGGTTTCTATCTGAACGAATTGCTGCTCAACCTGATGGCGCGCGACGATCCGCACGAGAGCCTGTTCGATTACTACCAGCAGACCTTGCAGCGACTGGCGCAGGAAGACGATCATGCGTTCACGCTGCGCTGCTTCGAGAAGCACCTGCTGCAAGAGCTGGGTTATGCGCTGTTGCTGGAGACCGAGGCGGGCAGCGGCCAGCCCATCGTGCCAACCCGGAATTACCGCTATATACTTGAGCGCGGCGCGATAGCTGAAACGGCGGATGCCGCGCAAGGCATGCCGGTATCCGGCAAGACGTTGCTGGACATGGCCGCCGACGATTACCGCGACGTGAACAGCGCGCGCCAGAGCAAGCAACTGATGCGCATGCTGCTGGACCATCACCTTGCCGGAAAGACCTTGCACACACGCGAACTGATGAGGGAGTTGCAAAAACTATGATCAAACTCGGACTGAATATCGACCACGTTGCCACGCTGCGCCAAGCGCGCGGTTCCCGTTATCCCAACGTCATCCGTGCCGCGCTGATCTGCGAGGAAGCAGGTGCGGATGCCATCACCCTGCATCTGCGCGAAGACCGCCGCCACATCCAGGATGCCGATGTCGAGATGCTGCGCGGCATGTTGCAGACGCGCATGAATCTCGAGTGCGCAGTGACCGAGGAGATGATCAACATCGCCTTGCGCATCAAGCCGCATGACATCTGCCTGGTGCCGGAAAAGCGCGAAGAGCTGACCACCGAAGGCGGGCTGGACGTGGTGAGCCATTTCGATGCGGTGCAGCGCGCCACCCAACGTTGTATGGATGCGGGTATCCGCGTCTCGCTATTCGTGGATGCCAACGAACATCAACTGGAAGCGGCCTGGAAAGCCGGCGCTCCGGTGGTGGAGATACATACCGGCAAGTATGGCGATGCCGACAGTGTGCCGGCACGCGAACATGAACTGGCGCGCATACACCATGCGGTATTGCACGCCCATGCCCTGGGGCTGCAAGTGAATGCCGGACACGGCTTGAACTATCACAACGTGCGCCCCATCGTGGCGATCCCGAACATCGCCGAACTCAACATCGGCCACGCCATCATCTCCGAGGCGGTGTTCATCGGCCTCGAAGCAGGCGGTGAAGAAGATGAAGGCGTTGCTGGTCGCATGATCTTCGGCATCGGTACCGACATCGTCACTGTCGCGCGCATCGAAGCCGCGATGCAGCGCCACGGCGATGCTTTTGCAGAACGGATATTGAGCGCGCAAGAGCTGCCCGAGTACAGCGCACAGGCTCATCCGGCGCGCTTCCTGAGCAAGCGCTTTGCCGCCAAGGAAGCGCTCGCCAAAGCCACCGGGCATGGTCTGCGTCATCCGGTCAGTCTGCAACGCATCACCGTCAGCCATGACGAATTGGGCAAACCGATATTTCTGTTTGATGAAGAA
Source organism: uncultured beta proteobacterium (assembly GCA_963721375.1). GTDB lineage: Bacteria > Pseudomonadota > Gammaproteobacteria > Burkholderiales > Gallionellaceae > Sideroxyarcus. The sequence goes on from CAVRIW010000004.1 coordinate 45,564, forward strand.
CTGTCCGCGTATTTATCCAGTCTCGGTGTGGCGCATCATCACCTGAGCCTGAGCGACGAGCGCGATACGGCAGTGGCATTTGTGATTCTGGAAGGGAAAGACTGATGGGCAATGGGCCGGTGATGCTGGATGTGTTGGGGAAGCAACTGACTGCCGAGGACGAGGCGCGTCTGCGTCATCCGCTGGTTGGCGGTGTCATCCTGTTTGCGCGCAATTACGAATCCCCCGGCCAGCTCGCCGAACTGACCGCCAGCATCCATGCACTGCGCACGCCGCCGTTGCTGATCGCGGTGGATCACGAAGGGGGCAGGGTGCAGCGCTTCCGCGACGGGTTCACCAAGATCCCGGCGATGCGCGAACTGGGCAAGCTGTGGGACGAGCATCCCAAACGCGCCAAACATCTGGCGCAACAGGTCGGGTATGTGCTGGCTTCTGAGCTGCGCGCCTGCGGCGTGGATTTCAGTTTCACGCCGGTGCTGGATATCGATTACGGCGCGAGCAGCGTGATCGGCGACCGCGCTTTCCACACCGAGCCGCAAGCCATCGCCGAGCTGGCGCACAGCCTGTTGCAGGGTTTGAAGCAAGGCGGCATGCCCACCGTGGGCAAGCATTTTCCCGGACACGGTTTCGTCGGTGCCGACTCGCATCTGGAGATTCCGGTGGACGAGCGCAGCTACACCGACATCGAACTGTGCGACCTCATCCCGTTCCGCCAGATGGTCAATTTCGGTCTCACCGCCGTGATGCCCGCGCATGTCATCTATCCCAAGGTCGATTCGCGTCCGGCGGGCTTCTCCAAGGTGTGGCTGAAGGACATCCTGCGCGGCGAACTGGGTTTCGAGGGCTGCATCTTCAGCGACGACTTGAGCATGGAAGGCGCGACCGTCGCGGGCGGCATCGTGCAGCGCGCCGAAGCGGCGCTGAATGCCGGTTGCGACATGGTGCTGGTGTGCAACAAGCCTGATTCTGCGGACGAGCTGCTGGCCGGTTTGAAGTGGGACATGCCCGCGCAGAGCAAGGCGCGTCTGGCACAGATGCACGGACACCACCATCCCAGGACGCTAGCCCAGTTGCATGAGGATGCCGAATTCATCAGGGATCTGCATGACATCAGCAAAATCGGGGTGAGCGAGGGTGTGCTGCCTTTGATGTGAAGGAACGCTCGCCAAGTGTTGGTAAACTTTGCATAGCCATTCGACCCGGACGAAAAATACCTCGTCCAAGTCGCTGGTTATAGCTATTTAGCAGGGCGCTTGCGATAATCGCAGCCCATGATTCTCTCCCTCAGCACGTTACGACATGAGTGAATTCCAAATTAGCCTGTTGAGCATCGGTGTGATCGTGGTCATCGCCGTCTATGGCTATGGCTATTGGCAGCAGTGGCGCTATCGGCGCAGTCTAGGCAAGGCATTTGCCGGACAGCTTGAGCAAGCTCCTGCAACAACGCAGCGCGACTCCAAACTTTCGCAAGCTTTGCGCGATCCGTTGGCCGAATCTGAAACGGCGCATTTCATTGCCGACCCAGTCCAGGATGCCTGCGCGCAACTGGATGAAAAGACCGATTACATCGTCAGCATGACGCTCAAATTCCCGCTCAATGCGCAAGTACTGGACGGTTTCTGGCAGCGCCGTTTCGATTACGGCAAGACCATACACGCATGCGGCTGCAACGCCGCCAGCGGCGTGTGGGAGCGGCTTATCCCGGAAAGTCCGGCTTCTTACCGCGTATTCAGGATCGCTATGCAATTGGTGGATCGGGACGGTGCGGTCAGCGACACACGGCTGGCTGATTTCCGCGAATTGCTGGGCGATATCGGCCGCAAGCTGGAGGCCGATGTCGTGCTGCCCCCGGCGGAAACGGCGGTTGAGCATGCGCGCGAACTGGACAAATTCTGTGCAGAGGTCGATCAGATGATCGGTATCAACATCCTGCCCGGTGGCGAGCGCGTGTTGTTTGCCAGCGAAGTGGCGCGTGTGGTGCAGCAGGCCGGCATGAGCCTGCAGGCCGACGGCACTTTCCACCAGTTCGACGAGGCCGGCGCCACACTGTTCACCCTGAGCGCATCCGATGGCACACCGTTCCAGCATCACACCCTCGACCAGATGCGGGTGAATAGTCTGACCCTGTTGCTGGATATCCCGCGCGTGAACGAGCCGGTGCGCCGCTTCGATGAAATGACTTTGCACGCGATGGAGTTCGCAACTGCATTGCGCGCCACCATGGTGGACGATCAGCGCGTCACGCTGGGCAAGGGTGCCGTCGCGCAGATTCGCGCCCAGGTCGAATCCGTGGAAAAGCGCATGCTGGCTGGCGGCATTGCGCCGGGCAGTGCGTCGGCACTCCGGTTGTTTTCCTAATGGATGCAAAGCAACGCATTGCGCAGCTTCGCGCCGAGATCGAACGGCACAACCATGCCTATTACGTGCTGGATGCGCCGACCATTCCCGATGCGGAATACGACAAGCTGTTCCGCGAACTGCAAGCCCTCGAAGCACAACATCCCGAACTGCTGACGCCGGATTCGCCCACGCAACGCGTCGGCGGCAAGGTGCTGGATGGCTTTGCACCGGTGCGCCATGCCGTGCCCATGCTCTCCATCCGCACCGAGACCGATACCGAATCCAGCGGTGCATCCAATTTCGACACCCGCGTGCGCAATGCTCTGGGCACGACAGACGAGATCGAATATGCCTGCGAACTCAAGTTCGACGGCCTTGCCATCAACCTGCGCTACGAGCGCGGCGTGCTGGTGCAGGCCGCCACGCGCGGCGACGGCGAGACCGGCGAAGATGTGACGCAGAACGTGCGCACCATCCATTGCATCCCCTTGCATCTCGAAGGCTGTGACGCAGAAGTGCTGGAAGTGCGCGGCGAGGTGTATATGTCGCGCCAGGATTTCAACCGCTACAACGACAAACAGCGCGCACAGGGTCTGCCCACGCTGGTCAATCCGCGCAACGGTGCGGCGGGCAGCATCCGCCAGCTCGATCCGGCACTGGCGGCGAAGCGTCCGCTGTCGTTCTTTGCCTATGGCCTGGGCGAGGTGCAGGGCTGGCCATTGCCCGCCACGCACAGCGCCATCCTCGATGCGCTGGCGCTATTCGGCTTGCCGGTATGCGACGAGCGTGCCGTGGTGCAAGGTGCGCAGGCGCTGGCGGATTTCCATCGCCGCATCGCCGCCAAGCGCGATGCACTGCCGTTCGACATCGACGGCGTGGTGTACAAGGTCAACAGCCTCGCTTTGCAGCGGCGAACTTGGCTTCGTCTCGCGCGAACCGCGCTGGGCGGTGGCGCACAAATTCCCGGCGGAAGAGCAGCTCACCGTCGTGCGCGACATCGAGATACAGGTCGGCCGCACCGGCAAGCTCACGCCGGTGGCCAAGCTGGAGCCGGTGTTCGTCGGCGGCACCACGGTTAGCAACGCCACGCTGCACAACGAGGACGAGATACGCCGCAAGGACGTGCATATCGGCGACACGGTGATCGTGCGCCGTGCGGGCGATGTGATCCCGGAAGTGGTCGGCGTGCTGCCGGAGCGGCGCCCTGCGCATGCGCGTGCTTTCGTGATGCCGACGACCTGTCCGGTATGCGGCAGCCATGTGGTGCGCGAGGAAGGCGAAGCGGATGCACGCTGCACCGGCGGCCTGTTCTGCGCCGCGCAGCGCAAGCAGGCCATCCTGCATTTCGCCGGGACGGCGCGCGATGGATGTCGAGGGCTTGGGCGACAAGCTGGTGGATCAGCTGGTGGATGAGAACATCATCCACTCGCTGCCCGATCTGTATCGCCTGGATGTGGCAACGCTGGCGGCACTGGAGCGCATGGCGGAGAAGAGCGCGCAGAACATCGTGGATGCGCTGGAGAAGAGCAAACACACCACGCTCAACCGTTTCCTGTTCGCGCTCGGTATCCGTCATGTCGGCGAAAGCACGGCGAAGGACTTGGCACGGCATTTCGGCAAGCTGGATGCCATCATGCAGGCCGATACCGAACAACTGCTGGCCGTGCCGGATGTGGGGCCGGTGGTGGCGCAGAGCATCGTCGATTTCTTCGGCGAGGCGCACAACCGCGAGGTGGTGCAGCAGTTGCGTGCGCTGGGTGTGCACTGGGAAGAGCATGAAGGCGTGAGCACGCAGGCTTTGCCGTTGTCCGGCAAGACCTTCGTCCTCACCGGAACACTCGCCAGCCTGAGCCGCGATGAGGCAAAATCGCGTCTGGAAGCGCTGGGTGCGAAAGTGGCAGGTTCGGTGTCGAAGAAGACCGATTGTGTGGTGGCGGGAACCGAGGCAGGCAGCAAGCTGGACAAGGCGCGGGAACTGAATGTGCCGGTATGGGACGAACAGCAGTTATTGGAACAATTGAAAGAGTGCGAACAATCATGAAACAAAAAATCACGAAAGCAGTGTTCCCGGTGGCCGGCATGGGCAGCCGTTTCTTGCCCGCGACCAAGGCCACGGCCAAGGAGATGTTGCCGGTCGTGGATAAGCCGCTCATCCAGTATGCGGTGGAAGAAGCGGTGGCGGCGGGCATCACCGACATGGTGTTCATCACCGGGCGCAACAAGCGCGCCATCGAGGATCACTTCGACAAGGCCTACGAACTGGAAGCGACGCTGGAAGCGCAAGGCAAGCTGGAATTGTTGCGCGTGGTGCAGTCGGTCGTGCCCAAGCATGTGAACTGCATCTACATCCGCCAGGCCGAGCCGCTGGGATTGGGGCATGCCGTGCTGTGTGCCAAGCCGGTCATTCAGGACGAGCCGTTCGCGGTGATTCTCGCCGACGACTTGATCGACGGCGAGCCGCCCATCGTCAAGCAGATGGTCGATGTATTTGCGCAACATCAATGTTCCATCCTCGGCGTGCAGGACGTGCCGCGCGCACATACCAAGCAATACGGCATCGTCAGCAGCAGCAACCTCTCGCACAATGTCGAGCGCGTGCACGGCATCGTGGAAAAACCCAAACCTGAAGTCGCACCTTCCACGCTGGCCGTGGTGGGGCGTTACATCCTGACCCCGCGCATCTTCCATCATCTGGAAAACGTCAAGCCCGGTGCGGGCGGCGAGATACAGCTGACCGACGGCATCGCCGCGCTGATGAGCGAGGAGCAATTGCTGGCGTATCGCTTCAACGGCATCCGCTACGATTGCGGCTCCAAGCTGGGTTACTTGCAGGCGCAGGTCGCGTTCGGTTTGAAGCACAAGGACTTGCGCGACGAATTCGCCGCCTATCTGCAAACGGTGGCGTGATGCTGAGCAATAGCCAGGCGCGCGCAGTGTTGGCCGATGCCGAGCTGTTGTTCAGCGCGGATGAGGTGCAGCTGGCATTGCGGCGTGTGGCACAAGAGATCAATGCGACGCTGGTCGACCAGCATCCGCTGGTGCTGTCGGTGATGGGCGGCGCGGTGGTGTTCACCGGGCAGTTGCTGCCGATGCTGGATTTTCCGCTGGACTTCGATTACCTGCATGTCTCGCGTTACGGCAATGAAAAGCAGGGCGGCGAGTTGCACTGGAAAGTCGCGCCGCGCGAGAACGTGCGCGGCAAGGTGGTGCTGGTGGTGGACGACATCCTCGACGAAGGCGAGACGCTGCATGCGATCAAGCAGCGGGTGATGGAACTGGGCGCGACCAAGTTCTACAGCGCCGTGTTCGCCGACAAAAAACATGGCAAGACCAAACCCATCCGGGCCGATTTCGTCGGCATGGAATTGCCGGACCGCTTTGTGTTCGGCTATGGCATGGACATCCACGGCGCGTGGCGCAACCTGCCCGCGATCTACGCAGTGAAGGAAAAATAATATGTTGGCAATCATCGGCGGTACCGGCCTCAATCAACTCGGCAATCTCAAGATCACCCACCGGCAAGTGTTGCGCACGCCCTATGGCGAGCCTTCCGGGCCGCTGACTTTCGGCACCATCAACGGGCACGAAGTGATGTTCCTCGCGCGCCACGGCTACGGCCACACCATCCCGCCGCATCAGGTGAACTACCGCGCCAATCTGTGGGCGTTGCGCGACCAGGGGGCACAACGTGTGGTCGCCGTGTCATCGGTCGGCGGCATCCGTGCCGACCTGATACCGGGCACATTGGTGGTGCCGGACCAGATCATCGACTACACCTATGGACGTGCGTTCACCTTCTTCGATGGTCGCGAGCAATCGGTCACGCACATCGATTTCACCTGGCCGTACAGCGAAAGCTTGCGCCGCAGTTTACTGGATGCGGCACAACTTGCAGGCGAGACCTGTGTGAATTCGGGTGTGTATGCAGCCATCCAGGGGCCGCGTCTGGAAACGGCAGCGGAGATCAATCGTTACGAGCGCGACGGTGCGGACATGGTGGGCATGACCGGCATGCCGGAAGCCTCGCTGGCGCGCGAACTCGGCCTGGACTATGCCGCGATTTCGGTGGTGGTGAACTATGCCGCCGGACGCGGCAGCAGTGTCCAGGCTATTTCGCTGGATGAGATCGGCGCGGTGGCGCAACCGGCGATGGTGCGTGTGCGGCATATTCTCGAATGTGTGGTGGAACGCGATGGCGATTAAAGAAGTCCTGCGCATGGGCGATCCGCGCCTGCTGCAGTGCGCGGAGCCGGTGAGCAATTTCGGCAGCCGCGAGTTGCATGCCCTGCTGGCAGACATGCGCGACACCATGCGCGCGCTCAATGGTGCAGGTCTGGCCGCGCCGCAGATCGGCGTCGGCCTGCGCGTGGTCATCTTCGGTGTCGAACAGAATCCGCGTTATCCCGATGCGGAAACCGTGCCGTACACCGTGCTCATCAACCCCGACATCACCCCTCTGTCTGAAGAGACTGAGGAAGACTGGGAGGGTTGCCTGAGCCTGCCCGGCATGCGCGGCCTGGTGCCGCGCTACACGCATCTGCGTTATCGGGGGCGCGACGAGAACGGCGCATTGATCGACCGCACGGTGAGCGGCTTCCACGCGCGCGTGGTGCAGCACGAATGCGACCACCTCGACGGCATCCTGTATCCGATGCGCATCCGCGACATGGCGCAATTCGGCTTTTCGGATGTGCTGTTCCCCGATCGGGCCGTGCAGGACGAATGACGCCAAGTGCCGACGAGGGTACGCATGAATATCGCCACCTATCGTTTGCACAACCAACAAATCTCGCAAAGTCGCTTCCATACGCCGGAACAGGTGCTCGCCTGGCTGGGCGGGATACAGGGGCAAGACTATGCCGGCGCGAAATGGTCCATCGGCCTGCGCCTGCCCAGCGCCACCGATGCCGATGTGGAGCGTGCGATAGCCGAGCGCCGGATAGTGCGCACTTGGCCGATGCGCGGCACCTTGCACTTCGTCGCCGCAGCGGACGTGCGCTGGATCATGGCGCTGACCTCTCCCGGGAACATCGCGGGCAGTGCGCGCCGCCGCCGGAATCTCGAGCTGGATGACAAGACGCTGGCACGCTGCCGCGAAGTCTTCTCCAAAGTCCTGCACGGCGGCAAACAAAAGACCCGCGACGAAATGCATGCAGCACTGGAAAGCGCGGGCATCTCCACCGCCGGCCAGCGCGGTTATCACATCCTGTGGAACTCCGCACTGCACGGCCTGATCTGCTTCGCCGCCACCAGCGGCAAAGAACAGACCTTCGCCTTGCTCGACGAATGGGTCGCGCCCACCCAAGACAAGACACGCGACGAGGCGCTGGCCGAATTGGCGCTGCGCTACTTCACCAGCCGCGGCCCGGCCACCATTCAGGATTTCATCTGGTGGTCAGGCTTGAGCGCGGGCGAGGCACGTGCCGGGTTCGAATCGATCAAATCGCATCTGCAGCAAGAGACGCTGAACAAGCAGACCTATTGGATGTCACCGGACATCGCCGTGCCGAAAGAGCACGCGAGTGCCTATGCGCTGCCCGGCTTCGACGAATACCTGCTGGGCTACAAAGACCGCAGCGCGGTGCTTGACGCGGCGTATGCGGAAAAAGTCTGCCCCGGCGGCAACGGCGTGTTCGCTTCCACCATCGTCATCAATGGTCGCGTGGTCGGTACGTGGAAACGCACCATCAAGAAATCTGCCATCGAGATCAGTGCAACGCCATTTACCACGCTGAATAAAGGCGAGCGCCACGCGTTCAACAAGGCTGCCGAACGCTATGCGGCGTTCATGGGCTTGCCTGCGCTGCTTGCTTGAACTCACACTGCTGACACCACGCTGTCAGTAGTCTGCCCGCATACTCTGCTCATGAACATTGCCGACCTCCCCAACTTCGGCCCCAAGTCGCAGCAGATGCTGGCACAGGCGGGTATCCACACCCTCGAGCAATTGCGTGAACTGGGCGCGGTGCGCGCCTATGTGCAGGTCAAACGTTGCGGTGCGTGTTCCAGTTTGAATCTGTTGTGGGCGATGGAAGGCGCGCTGTCCGGACGGCATTGGCAGGAGGTGGCGAAGCACGACCGTTTGAGTCTGTTGCTGCAACTGGAGGATGTCGAGAATGAACACAAGAGATAAACGCTACTGGATCGGCATCGCCTCCAAAGAACATGTAAAGACGGGTGTGGCGGGCGGCTTCAGCCAGTTATGCCACGGCAAGGAACAGCCGCTTAAACGCATGGCAGTGGGCGATGGGCTCATCTACTACTCATCCAAGGAAAAGTTTGGCGAAGATGCGCTCTGCCAACAATTCACCGCCATCGGTGTAGTGAGCGGCAGCGAGGTCTATCCATTCGAGATGTTTCCTGGCTTTGTGCCGTATCGCAGGGACATCCGCTTCTTCGATGCCAAGGATGTGCCCATCCGCCCGCTGATCGAGCGCCTCTCGTTCATCAAGGACAAGACACGCTGGGGCTATGCGTTTCGCTTCGGCCATCTGGAAATTCCAAAAGCAGACTTCGAATTGATCGCAGCGGAGATGCTGAAAGAAAAGACTCCTGCCAATACGCTGTCAGCAGAGGGGGCGTAAGTTTCTCCTGCCGGATGTCCCGGCACAACAACCAAGGAGAAAAACATGTCCGACACGATAGAACTGGTGCGCTTCCGTTTGAAACAAGACAAGACCGCAGCCGATTGGCTCAAGGCCAACGAGAAGATCAACGACTGGATCAAGGTGCAGCCCGGCTTTCGCTTCCGCAGCCTGTCCGAGACCGACGACGGCGAGTGGATCGACATGGTGTACTGGGAGAGCCTGGAAGCAGCGCGAGCATCCGGCGCGAAGTTCGGCGAGGTGATGGGGCCGACCTGCGAACCCTTGGTCGAGATCGGCAGCGTCGTGGTGAGCCACAGCAAAGCGCATGTGATGCAGCGCGGATGAGATGAATATCCTCGCCCTTTCCGGCAGCCTGCGCGCAGCCTCGAACAACACCATGTTGCTGCGTGCCGTTGCGCGCCTGGCACCGGAAGGCATCAGGGTGGTCGTCTATCCGGGCTTGGGGGAGCTGCCGCTGTTCAATCCCGACATCGAGTTCCCCCACCCACCTCCTGTCGCTGATTTGAAAGTCAGTATCAATGCCGCAGATGCAGTGCTGATCGCCAGTCCGGAATATGCACATGGAGTGACCGGTGTGATCAAGAATGCGCTCGACTGGATGGTGGGCAACGAGTCCTTTGTGCAAAAGCCCGTGGCCTTGTTGAATGCCTCCGCGCGTGCCACACACGCGCATGCTGCACTGCTCGAAACACTCACGATGATGTCTGCGCGCGTCATCGAATCCGCGTGCATTACAATCCCGCTGTTGGGTTCTGACATGACAGAAGACGATCTCGTGCATCATCCGGTTATTTCCGCTTCGTTGGTGGAGGCGCTGAGATGCATGCAAGCGGCGGTGGTTAGATAACATATGTGTAAATCTGAGCGACTCTAAAGGAGGCAGTTTGGCGGAGCCTCTTAAAAATCAGTTTGGAGCGGACGTCCCGGTGAAGATCGCCGGGATGATTTCGGCGGTGTTTCACCGGTTTCCAGCGGAAGCCTTTATTCGCGATGCGCTTCAGGGTTACGAAGCGCTTGATCTGATGCAGCGCGGGAAAAAGATTGCCAGCGCAATGTCTCAACATTTGCCGGACGACTACATAGAAGCCGCTGAAGTATTGATCGCCTCGCTCGGGCCAAAGCTGATGAAAACGGAAGACTTTGGCATGTCGTCTTTTTTGTACCTGCCACACACCATGTTTGTCGCCGAACACGGCATCGACCATTTTGAAATGTCGATGCGTGCACAATATGAACTGACGCAACGCTTCACTGCCGAGTTCAGCATACGACCGTTCCTGGAGCGTTATCCGGAAGCTACACTGGCTCAGCTTGCAACATGGGCCAAAGATCCCAGCCCGCATGTGCGGCGGTTGGTGTCTGAAGGAACACGCCCGCGTCTGCCTTGGGCAAGCCGCCTGCGCGATTTTCAGAAAGACCCGTCGCCCGTGCTGACATTGCTGGAGTTGCTCAAGGACGATCCCTCGCTTTATGTGCGGCGCTCGGTGGCGAACAACCTGAACGATATCGGCAAGGATCATCCGGACGTGCTGGTCGAAACTACCCGGCGTTGGTTGAAGGACGTGACGGAAGAAAGGCGCTGGCTCATCCGCCATGCCTTGCGTTCGGCAGTGAAACGCGGCGAGGCGGGCGCGCTGAAAGTGATGGGCTTCGGTGAGCCTGCCAGCGTGTCTGTTGCAAAAGCCGACATCAAACCGCAGCGGCCAGTTATCGGCGACGACGTTACGATTTCTTTTGAGATCGTCAGTACTGCCCGACAGGCACAAAATATACTGGTCGATCTTTGCATTCATTTCGTGAAAGCGAATGGGAAACCCAGTCCCAAGGTATTCAAATTGAAAACGGTTGAACTGGCACCGGAAGAAACGAGACAACTGAAAAAAACAATATCCTTGGCGGAAATGAGCACGAGAAAGCATTACACCGGTACGCATAAGGTCGAAGTGTTATTGAATGGGAACACCCAGCAGTTGGGGACTTTCGAGTTGGCGAGAAAAATTTAAAACGTATAGCGCATGCGCAAATCCGAACGACTCTTCAAACTGGTGACGCTGCTGCAAGGGCGGCGCACCGCCATCACCGCGCAGGCGCTGGCGGAAGAGTTGGGCGTGGCGATGCGCACCGTGTACCGCGACATCCAGGCACTCATCCTCTCCGGCGTGCCCATCGACGGCGAGGCGGGCGTGGGCTACCGCCTGCGCGCGGGCTTCGATCTGCCGCCGCTCATGTTCCAGTCGGAAGAAGTCACGGCCTTGCTGGTCGGCAGCCGCATGGTGCAGGCGTGGACCGATCCCGATCTGGCGCAGGCCGCGAAACAGGCGGAGGCCAAGATACTCGCCGCGCTCACGCCGCAGATGCTGATCGGCGTGTCGCGCCTGCCCTATCGCATCCCGGTGTATGAACGTTCCGAGAGCGGCATCCACCGCCTGCTGCGCAAGGCCTGCGAAGGCCGGCAGAAAGTCTCCATCGCCTACCGCGACATGAACGGGCAGGAGTCCACGCGCAGCGTGTGGCCGCTGGGCATGGTGGGCTGGGGCGATCACTGGACGCTGCTGGCCTGGTGCGAGAAGCGCGATGCCTACCGCAACTTCCGCTTCGACCGCATACAGGACATCGTGCTGCTGCCGGAACATTATCCGCAGCATCCGGAACGCAATCTGGAGCATTACCTGACGCGCATCGTCGGCATCGAGGACGAACAGAAACCTGCTTGAAGCCGGATTGTCCTTTAGCTCGTCATTCCGGCGAAGGCCGGAATCCAGCGCATTTATCAAAATGCAGTTTGGTTTTGTTCCGCTTCGCGGGATTAATAAATTATCTGGATTCCGGCCTTCGCCGGAATGACGAAAGTTTTATCCGGGTTGAAGGAGAACGAGATGGAAAAATTATCCCGCTTGAAACGCGAACGTTATCCCATGCCGGATTTCATCCGCGATGCATTGGCAGCGAAGAAACTCACCGCGGCCTACGATGCCCGTCCGCCTTATCAACGCAACGACTACATCGGCTGGATCACGCGCGCCAAACTTCCCGCCACGCAGCAGAAGCGACTCGACCAGATGCTGGAAGAACTGGCGCAGGGCGATGTGTATATGAAGATGGTGTATCGGGGGAAGGTGTAGCGAAAATTGGAGTGGTGATGTTGACCCCATTAACTCTTTTTGAGTATTTGTAAAAAGTCGTGAATCTGCTTTTCTATTCCTTCTGTGGACAGATTCACTTGAAGGCAAATCCCAGCATTGAATGTCATTATTAACTGAAGAAGGGTATCAGCTCTATCGTGGCATCCTTCAGCCTCAAGATTATTTTTTATCAATTCACGAAGGCGTTCAACATGCCCACCAACTGCCTGCAATGATTTTTTAGGAAGGATATGCAGCTCACGCATGGAGCTAACTACAAAGCAACCTAGTTCAGGTTTGGGGTCAAGTGCGCTTAGTAGATAGCTTTCTATGTTTCCCCATCCAAGAGGAGTATTGGATAAGCGCTCAATGGAATCACTTGAGCTAATGTAATACTTCAAACTCTCTACAAAGAGATCGTCTTTCCCTGAAAATTCAGAATAAAGACCGGATTTATTTACCCCTGTCTTCTTCTCTAAGTCTTGTACGGTTGTATCGGAAAAGCCCTTCTTCCAGAAGACCACTAAAGCCTTCGCTAAAACTGTTTCACGATTAAAACCTTTTGGACGTCCCATATTTTTTATTTTAGCACAGATGGTTTTTTACTGAACTAATCGGTTCTTTATTGGTTGACAGTGAATTGCAATTCACTTATTCTGAACCGATTGGTTCAATACAAAACTTCACAACAAATGGTTACTTCAAATCGGCAATACGCAGGTAAAACAGTCCTAATTACAGGAGCTTCATCCGGCATTGGAGAGGCATTGGCAAAACGATTTGCTGCCTTGGGTTCAAATCTTGTTCTCGTGGCAAGACGTAAGGAAAGACTGGATCAATTGGCGAGAGATATCCAAAAATTTGGCGTGGAATCTCTTTGTTGCCAAGCGGATATTTCTCGAGATGGAGAAGTGGAAGATGCGGTCAAAGTTGCAATCGAAAAATTCGGTCGGATAGATGTCGTTGTTGCTGGCGCGGGTTATGCGGTCGCTGGCAATCTGGAGAACCTATCCCTTCAGGACTATCGAAATCAATTTGAGACCAATGTCTTTGGAATTCTTAGAACTGTTTACGCTTGCATGCCAGAACTCAAGAAAACAAGTGGGCGGCTGGCCATTATTGGGAGTGTTGTGAGTGAAATTTCGATGCCACACGATACTGCCTATTGCATGAGTAAACACGCATTGGCAGGACTCGCTGGTGGGTTAAGAGCCGAATTAAACCAATACGGAATTTCACTGACGTATATTTTGCCTGGCTTTGTGGATACAGGAATTCACCGCGTGAACAACAAAAATGAACCCGAAAAGGGGCGAGACAGCGATCCGCCTCCGAAACTTCTTCTGATGCTTCCCGCACAAGCCGCAAAGATAATTGAAAAGGCCATAACTGCGAGAAGAAATAAACAAATTGTGACAATTCATGCTCGAGTAGTTTTGTTCATCAATAGATTGTTTCCCGGGATATTTGCCTGGGCACTTAGGAGCAAACCTGCAAAGTTGTGAAGGGCGAGGGTTATTAGTTTGATAGACAGACGACATTTGAAAATATCGGAGGAAGGTCAATATGAGTCAATTACCAACATGCAAAGCCCGTGCTGTTGCGGATGTGGTTTCTGGGGAAATCTTAGCTTCCGTGGAAGTGCCTGTGCCGCTGGAGCGAGCTTTTCAAGCAATCACATCATCGGAAATAACCAAATGGTGGATTCGACCTGGGATATTTGAAACCACGGAATGGTCTGGTGATCTTCGTGTTGGAGGTAAATGGAGAGCCTCCGGCATTGGAGGCGGAGGTTTTCAGCCATTTGCACTTGAGGGGGAATTTACAGCCATTGAGTTTCCCAACAAGCTTGTACACACATGGAAACCCGTCGGTGCGCCGATACTCCCAATGTCTGTAACCTATTACTTGGAAAAGACTGAAACTGGAGTACGTATCACACTAAGGCAATCAGGCGTTGTGTCGCCCGATCTTTGTAGAAATACGGCAATAGGTTGGGAAACCAGCTTTGATAAATTGTCTGAGATTTTGAGGCAAAGCTAAGTTCTATTTATTCTATTGTGCTTAGCTGGAAAAGAAGAAGCCCGCGATCGCGGGCTTCTTCTTTTACTGCATCGTGAACCAAACGCTTACGCCTTGCTCACCAGTTCCTTCAGCACAAACGGCAGGATGCCGCCGTTCTTGTAGTAGTCCACTTCGATCGGCGTGTCGATGCGCAGCAGCAGGGTGACGTTCTGCTTGCTGCCGTCGCGGCGGGTGATGGTCAGCGTCACGTCCTGCTGCGGCTTCAGGTTGTCGTTGATGCCGATCAGGTCGAAGGTCTCGTCGCCGGTCAGGTTGAGTGCAGCGAGGGTGTCGCTGCCCTTGAATTGCAGCGGCAGCACGCCCATGCCCACCAGGTTGCTGCGGTGGATGCGTTCGTAGCTCTTGGCGATGACGGCCTTCACGCCCAGCAGCTGCGTGCCTTTCGCTGCCCAGTCGCGCGACGAACCGGTGCCGTATTCCTCACCCGCGAAGATCACGGTCGGTGTGCCGTCGGCGATGTGTTTCATCGCGGCGTCGTAGATCGCCATCTGCTCGCCCTTGTACAGGGTGTAGCCGCCTTCGGTGCGGCTGCCGTCTGTGTTCAGTGGCAGCATCAGGTTCTTGATGCGCACGTTGGCGAAGGTGCCGCGCATCATCACTTCGTGGTTGCCGCGGCGTGCGCCGTAGCTGTTGAAGTCCTTCACCGCGACGTTCTTGCTTTGCAGATACTTGCCTGCGGGCGTGGTGGGCTTGAAGCTGCCGGCCGGGCTGATGTGGTCGGTGGTGACGGAATCGCCGAACAGCGCCAGCGCCTTCGCGCCCTTGATGTCGCCGACCTTGGGTGTGGCGGCATCGAAGAACGGCGGACGGGCGATGTAGGTGGAGTCGTCCCACTGGTAGCGGTCGCCGGTTGGTGCGGCGATGGCGTTCCACAGCGGCAGGTCTTTGGTCAGGTCGCTGTACAGGCGCTGATACACGGCCGGGTCGGCGGCGTACTTCATCACGGTCTGCACTTCGGCGCTGTTTGGCCAGATGTCCTTCAGATAAACCGGCTGGCCATCGCGGCCTGTGCCCAGCGGCTCGGTGTCGAGGTTGATGTTCATCTTGCCAGCGATGGCGTAGGCCACCACCAGCGGCGGCGAGGCCAGGAAGTTGGCCTTGATGTTGCCGTGGATGCGCGCTTCGAAGTTGCGGTTGCCGGACAGCACGGCGGCCGCGACCAGGTCGTTCTTGACGATGGCTTCTTCCAGCATGGCATCCAGCGGGCCGGAGTTGCCGATGCAGGTGGTGCAGCCGTAAGCGGCGAGGCTGAAGCCCAGTTGTGCCAAGGGTTCCAGCAGGCCTGCGTTGGTCAGGTATTCCGTCACCACGCGCGAGCCGGGGGCCAGTGATGTCTTGATGTGCGGTTTGACGCGCAAGCCTTTCGCCACGGCCTTCTTCGCCAGCAGGCCGGCGGCCAGCAGCACGCTGGGGTTGGAGGTGTTGGTGCAGCTGGTGATCGCGGCGATCAGCACATCGCCGTGGCCGATCTCGACGGGCGGCAGCATCTCGCCCGAGGTCTCGCAACGCAACGTTGCAGTCGGATGGTCGTCCGCCATTTCCATTTCGGTGCGGTACTTGGCGTTGTCCTGCTTGCCGCCGCCGGAGATCGGGATGCACATTCTGCCGCCGCGGTCGGGCATGGCGGTGATGTAACGTTTGCCCAGTTCGGCGGCGGGTTTGTTGAAACCGTTCTCCGCGACGGGTTTGCTGAACAGGGTGTTGAACGTCTCTTTCATCTTGGACAGCGCGATGCGGTCTTGCGGACGCTTCGGTCCGGCCAGCGAAGGTTCGATGCTGGAAAGGTCGAGTTCCACCACGCTGCTGTAGTCGATGCTGCCAGCCTTCGGCACGCCATACAGGCCCTGCGCCTTGAAGTAGGACTGCGAAGGCATCCACTTCGTCGTCGGTGCGGCCGGTGTTGCGCATGAAGTCCACGGTCACGTCGTCCACCGGGAAGAAGCCCATGGTCGCGCCGTATTCCGGCGCCATGTTGGCGATGGTGGCGCGGTCGGGCAGGGTGAGGGCGGCGGTGCCTTCGCCGAAGAACTCGACGAACTTGCCCACCACTTTCTGTTTGCGCAGCAACTCGGTGACGGTCAGCACCAGGTCGGTCGCGGTCACGCCTTCGCGCAGCTTGCCTTTCAGGTGCACGCCGACCACGTCAGGCGTCAGGAAATACACGGGCTGGCCCAGCATGCCGGCTTCCGCCTCGATGCCGCCCACGCCCCAGCCGACCACGCCGATGCCGTTGATCATGGTGGTGTGGCTGTCAGTGCCGACCAGGGTGTCGGGATAGGTCACGCCGTCTTTTTGCAGCACGCCGCGCGCCAGGTATTCGAGGTTCACCTGGTGCACGATGCCGATGCCGGGCGGCACGACCTTGAAGGTGTCGAACGCCTGCATGCCCCATTTCATGAAGCGGTAGCGCTCGTTGTTGCGCTCGAACTCCAGCTCCATGTTCAGCTTCAGCGCGTCGGGGCGGTTGTAGTAGTCGACCTGCACCGAGTGGTCCACCACCAGGTTCACCGGCACCAGCGGCTCGATGACCTTCGGGTCGTAGCCCTGTGTGGCGGCGGCATCGCGCATGGCGGCGAGGTCGGCCAGCAGCGGCACGCCGGTGAAGTCCTGCAGCACGATGCGCGCGACCACGAACGGGATCTCTTCGGTGCGCGCCGCGTTCGGCTGCCAGTTCGCCAGTTCGCGCACATGCTGTTCGGTCACCTTCTTGCCGTCGCAGTTGCGCAGCACCGATTCCAGCACGATGCGGATGGAGACGGGCAGGCGCGAGATCTTGCCGACGCCTGCGGCTTCCAGCGCGGGCAGGGAATACAGCGTGGCTTGTTTGCCGTTGGCGAGTTTGAAGGTCTGACGCGAGTTGAACAGGTTATGCGGCATGAGAGAGGCTCCGAAGTGCGTGATAAATGAGGCGCGATTATAGCTGCAAGCGGCCTTGGCTTCGCCATCTCGATGGAAAACACATTGAATTAATGTGGATTCTGCAGGGATTTATCTGACTTACAATGCGTCAAGGTTCGGATAGCATCACGACTTGTCGATAGAAAAGGAAGCCGTGCCTGTCATCCGGAACATTCCGCTTGTCCGATAAGCTGGCACCGCTTGGACAATTCGGTGCATCGTTGGAGCATAGGCGATGCCGGCAGGATCAGATCGTTGTGAGTTCATGCAAGGAAGCAATATTCGTGGGCAGGTTGTTCTACATTTTTATGCGCGCCTTCTTCGCCGTTTTGCTGGCGGCAGGGATGCAGCATGCATTGGCGGCGGAGCAGGAGATACGCATCGGTGTGTTGTCGTTCCGTCCGCTGGAACAGACGCGCCAGCAATGGCAGGCGACAGCCGACTATTTGAACGCACATGTGGCGGGCGGCTATCACTTCAGCATGGAGCCGTTGTTCTTCACGGAGCTCGACGCGGCGATCGATCAAAATCGTTTCAGTTTCGTACTGACCAATCCAGAGCATTACGTCACCATGCGTGCCAAGCATGGTTTGGCGGCCATGACCACGCTGATGCCGCTGGCGGAAGGCCATCCGGTCGACAGCTTTGGCGGGGTCATTCTGGCGCGGGCTGATCGCAACGACATCAAGGGACTGGAGGACATACGCGGCAAGGTGGTGTCTGCGGTCGGGGAACAGTCATTTGGCGCCTATCTGGTGCAGCGCTGGGCTATGTACGAACGCGGTATCCAGATCGGAGATGTGGACAAGGTGCGTTTCACCGGGTTGCCGCAGGATAAGGTGGTGCAAGAGGTGCTGAGCAGACAGGCGGATGTCGGCTTCGTGCGCACCGGTCTGCTGGAGAGCATGGCGCGCGAGGGCAAGCTCAAACTCGGCGACATAAAAGTGTTGAACGCGCGGCCCAGGAACGGTTTTCCGCAATTGCTTTCGACCGAGTTGTATCCGGAATGGGCCTTCTCGGCTGCACCGGATATGCCGGAAAAACTGGTCAAGAAGGTGACGCTGGCTTTGCTCAACATCGCACCGGACGATGCCGCGGCGCAGAGCGGAAATTATTACGGCTTCACACCGCCCGGCAACTACGCTGCGGTGGAGGCGGTGATGCTGCGTCTGAAGATGAACCCGGACCGGGCGGAGCAGTTCGATTTGCGCGATGTGGTGCGCAAGTACGGCATGCCCTTGCTGGGGGGAGCGTTGCTATTGCTGCTCGGCGTGCTGTCTGCGCTGGTCTATCTGGCGCGTACCAACCGCAGTTTGCAGAGCAGCTACCGCGAGCGCAAGCGGCTGGATGACGAGTTGCAGCAGACCAATGCCTCGCTGGAAGAGAAGGTGATAAAGCGCACGCAGGATCTGCAGCAAAGCGAGGCCAGATTTCGCCAGATGTTCGAGCACCATGCGTCCCCCATGTTGCTGGTCGAGCCGCTCAGTGGCGACATCGTGAATGCTAATCGTGCGGCTGCGCGCTTTTACGGTTATTCCATCGCGCAGATGAAAACCATGAACATCGCGCAGATCAGTACCCGCCCGCCGCAGGAGGTGGCCGAGCAAAGACTGCAAGCGCAGAATCAGGAACGCAACTATTTTGTCTTTCCGCACCGGCTGGCCAATGGCGAAGAGCGCACCGTCGAGGTCCATTCCTCTCCGGTCGAAGTGGAGGGCAGGCGCTTGCTGTTCTCCATCATCCACGACATCACCGAGCGCAAGCAGCTGGAGGAACAGATGCACGGTCTGGCCTTCTACGACCCGCTCACCAAGTTGCCCAACCGCCGCCTGTTACTCGACCGGCTGGGCAAGGCGCTGCTTACTTGCGCACGCACCCACCGCTACGGCGCATTGATGTTCCTCGATCTGGATTATTTCAAGAAAATAAACGATCTGCACGGGCATGACATCGGTGACAAGCTGCTGGTCGAGGTGGCGAATCGCATCCTGGCATGCATCCGGGAGCAGGACAGTGCGGCCCGTTTCGGCGGCGACGAATTCGTGGTGATGCTGGAGGGATTGTCGGAGAGCCAGATCGAGGCGGTCACCCAGGCCGAAGTCGTGGCGGAGAAGATCCGTTCGGCTTTGGCGCAGCCCTATTCGCTGATGCAGGAGAATGAGGTGATCGTCCACCATTGCTCGTCCAGTATCGGCGTATCGGTGTTCCGCCGGCATGACGAAACCATGGAGCAATTGCTCAAGTGGACCGATATGGCGATGTATCGCGCGAAAGATTCGGGGCGCAATGCCATTCGTTTCTTTGACCCGGATATGCAGACGGCCATCGAGAACCGTGCGGCGCTAGAGGCGGATCTGCATGCCGCGCTGGAACAGCATCAATTCAGCTTGTTCTATCAGGTGCAGGTGAATGCCGCCGGCAAGCCGCAGGGGGCGGAGGTATTGCTGCGTTGGCAGCATCCGCAACGCGGCCTGGTCTTGCCCGCGCAATTCATCCCGCTGGCGGAGGAGACCGGGCTGATCGTACCCATCGGTGCCTGGGTGATGGATACGGCATGCGCGCAGATCAAGCGCTGGAGGGACAGTCCGGTGTTCCGTAATCTGGTGCTGGCAGTCAATGTCAGCGCCAAGCAATTCCGTCAGCCGGCTTTCGCCGAACAGGTGCAGGAGGCGGTGGCGCGGCACGGCATCGACGCGATGTCGCTCAAGCTGGAACTCACTGAAACTCTGGTGCTGGATAACATCGATGACACAGTCACCAAGATGCAGGCGTTGAAAGACTTCGGCGTGAGCTTCTCGATGGACGATTTCGGTACCGGTTATTCTTCCTTGTCCTACCTGAAACGGCTGCCGCTGGACCAGATCAAGATCGACCAGTCGTTTGTGCGCAACATCTCCACCGACAAGGCGGACATGGTGATGGTGATGACGATGGTCGATCTGGGCATGAATTTCGAGGTAGACGTGATCGCCGAAGGGGTGGAGACTGAGACCCAGTTCAACCTGCTGCATCGCTACGGCTGCGCCAGCTTTCAGGGCAATCTGTTCGGCAGGCCGATGCCGCTGGAACAATTCGAGCAGCAACTGAATGAGAAGCACACCCCATGAGCATCGATACGGACAGTAAACCAGCTGCTGAATTTGTGCCGCGCCTGTTGCGGCAATTTTTGCCCATCGCGCTGGTCGTTTGCACCGTGGCAGTCATCTTCTACATCAGCACCGCAGCCGAGGATGAGACCGTGCTGGCCGAAAACGAGCGGGATCACATCCATGCCGCCAGTGAAAATGTAAAACGGACATGGCTGAGCCTGACCGGCGATACGGCGTTGCTCGCCAATTTGCATTCGTTGAAGCGTGCCATTCATTCGTCCGATGCCGCCGACTGGCAGGAGGCCAAGCTGGATTTCATGTCGTTTGTCGAGAGCAAGCACATCTACAGCAAGGCGCGCTGGATAGACGAAACAGGCAGGGAGCGGTTGCGGGTCGGAATGGAGCGGGGACACGTGCAGGCGTTGCCACTGAACCAAGGGGACATCAAAGCGCAACGCTACTACTTCCAGGAGGCGATGCGACTCGCCAAAGACGCGATCTATCTGTCTCCGCTCGATTTGGAAGTCGATGAGGGCGTTATCGAACAGCCATTGCATCCGGTGGTGCGGGCCGCGACGCGGGTTTTCGATGAGCGTGGACGCCCGCGCGGAATCATCGTACTGACTTATGAAGCGCATGATCTGTTCGAACGCATCGAGCGCGTCGCCAGTTCCGTGGATGGCGGATGGATGCTGGTCGATCGGCAGGGTTATTGGCTGCACAGCCCGCAGGCGGCGGACGAGTTTGGTGCGCAGTTGACCCATCGGCGCAGTATGGCGACGCGTTATCCGCAGGCGTGGCAAGCCGTGCAAACGGCATCCTCCGGGCAATTCAAGGATAGCGCGGGCGACTGGTGGTTGTATGAGGATGTGTTGCCCGATCAGGCGATTGTCGAAGAAGGTCAAGCCAGCGTCTTGAATTTGCACTGGAAGCTGCTCAAGCATGTGGAAGCGGGCAGGCTGACCGTCATTCATCGGCCACTGTTTAACAAAACGCTATTGGTCGTAGCCTTGGTGTTGGGTTTTGCGCTGCTGGTCAGTTCACGGCTGGTCCGTTCGCAATTGCTCAAGGATAAACGCGAAGCGGAGTTGCATCAGGCACTGCATGAGCTGGAGCAGCAGAAATTCGCGCTCGATGAGCATGCCATCGTGTCCATCAGCGATGTGCGCGGCACGATCACCTATGTCAACGATAAATTTTGCGCCGTCAGCGGCTATGCCCGTGCGGAATTGATCGGACAGAATCACCGCTTGCTGAATTCCGGCACTCATGATGCCGAATTTTTCCGCGCCCTGTATCGCGTCATCCAGGCGGGCGGGGTGTGGATTGGCGAGATATGCGACCGTGCCAAGGATGGCAGTCTGTATTGGCTGAACACCACCATCGTTCCGCTGCTCGACGATGACGCCAGGCCGCACCATTACGTGGTGATCAGCACCGACATCACACGGACCAAGCTGCATGAAACCCTGCTGGAAGAGGCGCAACGGCTGGGCAAGCTGGGGCACTGGCAACTGGATCTGAACAGCAATAAACTGGTTTGGTCTAAAGAGCTGTTCCACATTTTCGAGATCGACCCCGAACAATTCGGGGCGTCATACGAGACCTTTCTTCAGCTCATTCATCCGGAAGACCGGGAGCTGGTTGATCGCAGTTTCAGAGATTCCGTGGACAACCATCGCAGTTATTCCATAGAGCATCGTTTGCTGTTCCCGGACGGACGCATCAAATGGGTGAGCGAGAACGGCAGCACGCACTACGACCGCAAAGGCAAGCCGATGCTGTCGCTGGGCATGGTGCAGGACATCACCGAGCGCAAGCTGGCCGAAGAAAAGCTGCGCATCTCCTCGATCGCTTTCGAGACACAGGAGGCGATCATCGTCACCGACGCCGATGCGAAAATCATCAGCGTCAACCATTCTTTCGAGAAACTCACCGGCTATAGCGCGAGCGAGGCTATCGGCAAGAATCCCAAGATCCTCCAGTCGGGAAGGAATGATGCCGAGTTCTACCGTTCCATGTGGTATAGCCTGCGCGAGAACGGCTCGTGGTCGGGCGAGATGTGGGACAAGCGCAAGGATGGCTCGTTCTACCCGAAGTGGCTGACCATCACTGCAGTGCGCAACGAGGCCGGACAGATCACGCATTACGTGGCGATCTTCATGGACATCAGCGAACGCAAGCGCGCCGAGGAGGAGATACACCGTCTGGCGTTCTACGACACGCTGACGCAACTGCCCAATCGCCGCCTGCTGATGGATCGTCTCGATCAGGCATTGGCCGCCAGCCAGCGCAGCGGTTCGCACGGCGCGCTGATGTTCATGGATCTGGACAACTTCAAGACGCTCAACGACACCCAGGGGCACGATATCGGCGATCTGTTGCTGATCGAGGTGTCCGCCCGCCTGAAACATTGCGTGCGCGAGAGTGATACGGTGGCGCGTCTGGGCGGGGACGAGTTTGTGGTCATCCTGCAGGAGCTGGGCGAGAGCGCGATCCATTCCGCCAACCAGGCGGAAACCGTTGCCGAAAAAATTGTCAGCACCTTGGGCGAACCCTATCTGCTGAACAACTATGAGCATCATTCCGGCGTCAGTATCGGCGTGTGCCTGTTCCACGGCAGAGATGCCAAGCTGGAGGAGCTGCTCAAGCGCGCCGATACCGCCATGTATCAGGCCAAGCAGGGCGGGCGCAACATGGTGCGCTTCTTCGAATCGGCCATGCAGATCGCCGTGGAAGAACGCGCGAAGCTGGAGGGCAGGTTGCGCCATGCGCTCGCTCGCCAGGAATTGGAGCTCTATTACCAATTGCAGGTGAATGACCAGTTCCAAGTCACCGGCGCGGAAGTGCTGTTGCGCTGGTTCAATGCCGAGCAGGGCTTCATTGCCCCCGTACAGTTCATTCCGATCGCCGAGGAGAGCGGGTTGATCCTGACCATCGGCGCCTGGGTGCTGGAAACGGCCTGCCAGCAACTGCACGTCTGGTCGCAGCATGCGGGGACGCGCCAATTGCAGTTGGCGGTGAACGTAAGTCCACGCCAGTTCCGCCAGCCGGATTTTGTCGGGCAGGTGGAGGCGATATTGCGGCGCTTCGCTTTTGATCCGTCCCGATTGAAACTGGAATTGACCGAGAGTGTGGTGCTGGTCGATATCAATGACACGATCGCCAAGATGGGCGCGCTGAAAAAGCTGGGGGTGAAATTGTCGATGGACGATTTCGGTACAGGTTATTCTTCCCTCTCCTACCTGAAGATGCTGCCGCTCGATCAGCTCAAGATCGACCAGAGTTTCGTGCGCGACATCGTGGTGGACAAGAACGACGAAGTGATCGTGCGCACCATCATCGACATGGCGCGCAACTTCGGTTTGAACGTGATCGCAGAAGGCGTGGAAACCGGGGAGCAACTGGAGATATTGCAGCGCAACGGTTGCCCGAACTACCAAGGCCATTATTTCAGCAAACCTGTCCCGCTGAAAGACTTTGAAGTGCTGCTGGCGCAGGCGCTGCACGGCCCGCTCAAGGCGAACAAGTTCACCGGGATGGCGGGCTGAGCTTGATGTCGTCCACGCCGGGGCCGGGGTTTCGTGCAGGCGGTCATCAGGTTTGGGCGGAGCGAGACTGTGCGGTGCAACCTCCTCTGGAACTTTTGTGCAGGCGACGACTCGGAGTCGCCGTTGATTGCGATTCGTCCCGGCTACTTGAAGTGGCGAAGACTGTCAACTTTGCAAATTTAAATATCACGTTAGAATCGCGCCCGTTTTCAAATCCGGCAAAATAAAATGGAAAAAAGTATCGAGCAAGTGAGGGTGTGGGATGTGCCGGTCAGGCTGTTCCACTGGTCATTGGTGCTGGGCTTTGTGCTGGCATACCTGACAGCCGAGGCGCATATCCTTGAGGTGCATGTGCTGATCGGTTATGCGCTGATCGCTTTGCTGCTGTTTCGCCTGTTTTGGGGATTTGCTGGCAATCAATATGCACGTTTCAAATCGTTCTTGTTTTCTCCGCAGGAAACAATGGCATATATGAAATCCATGCGCGGCGGTCATCCGGCGCACTATTACGGACATAATCCGGCAGGTGCGTTGATGGTGTTCGGTCTGCTGGCGTTGCTGGCTGTGATCTTCACTTCCGGGCTGGTGACGTTGGCGGTGATCGATTTCGAGGGCCCGTTGCTGTTTCTTGCCAATTGGGTAAGCGATGACACCAGCTATTTTTTCCGCCATGCGCATGACTTCTTCGTGGATGTCGCCTTGTTGCTGATTCCGCTGCATCTGTTGGGGGTGGTCGCAGGAACTATCCAGCACAAAGAAAACCTGGTCAGGGCGATGGTGACCGGTATGAAGAAAATTGTTACACCGAATTCAACGCCACAATAATTTGTTATCTATTAATTTGGAGGACTCAATGCAAGGAAATCACCGATTCAGAATGCTGGCTGCCGCTGCGCTAATGCTGGCCTGGGCCAGCGCGGGGCAGGCGCAACAAGACGCGCTCGATCTGTCGCTGCCTGCGCAAACCTATGTGCAAAATGCGGGTGCGTTCATGCTGGCTGCCAATGAAACCGATGTGCTGGTGAAAAAGCAGGATGCACCTGCTGCCGCGCCCGCACCCAGGCAGGAATATGAACCGCCGTTGCTAACCGGCAGCAATACCCATATGGTTCTGGGCTTGGCGACAATCGTAGCCGCAGGGTTGACTGCGGTGACTGCACCGGAAGGTTGTGAGCATAACTGCCCGACTCCTTTGCCTCCGCGTGAAGTGAACGGGACACACGCCAAACTGGCCAAAGCGACTGTTGCTTTGGCGGCAGCGACTATTGCCACCGGCTTGCTGGTGCACTGGGACGATTTCCACCTGGAGGATGGCTGGTCCGATCCGGACAATCTGCACGTCCTGCTCGGGGTAACAGGTGCCGCACTGATGGCTTATGCCGTCAATAAATCGAAAAATTCTGCCGTTCCAGTCAGCCATGCGGGCATCGCGGAATTGGGCGCGCTCGGCATGGTGGTTGCAATCAAATTAACTTGGTAATTCAGGAAAAGATCATGAAGAAAATAATTGCATTGTTGTGTGTGGTTGGTGTGTTTGCTTCGTCCGCGGCTTTTGCTACGCCCGCAAGCGATGCCCTGTTGGCTAAATACAAGTCCGAGGGAGCGTCCAAATTCGATGCTGCGAAGGCCAAGAAAGACTGGACCAAAGAGGTCAAGGGCGAAGACGGAACAATCTCTTGCAGCACTTGCCACGGCTCTGACCTCAGCAAGTCTGGCGAGCACCACAAGACCAAGAAAGTGATCGAGCCGATGTCCGCACGCGTCAATGCGGAACGCTACACCGACGAAAAAAAGATGGAAAAATGGTTCAAGCGTAACTGCAAGGACGCATGGGGTCGTGAATGCACTGCGCAAGAAAAAGGCGATTTCCTGACCTTCTTGCTGGCTCAATAAATTAGGAGAGAGATGATGCAAATGAAATCGAAGATCGCGGTATTGCTGACCGGGCTGCTGCTGGTGAGCGGTGTCGCCGTGGCTGAAGAGAACTTGATCGAGGCCATTGTTACTCCATTGCGCCAGAAAGAAGTTCGTCCGGTGGACAACAAGCAATACAAGGATGAGTGCGGTTCCTGTCACTTTGCCTATCAGCCTGGGTTGTTGCCCAGCAAGTCGTGGGAGAAGCTGCTGAATGAGAAAGCACTGGCCGACCATTTCGGCGAGAACGCCGAACTGGACAAGGATGTGCTGGCGGTGATCTACGATTACGCCATGGCCAATGCCGCCGACAAGTCGTACTGGAAACGTGCACGCAAGATTGCGGTTGCTACCGAGGGTATCGATGCACCGTTGCGTATCACCGAGGTGCGTTACATCAAGCGCAAGCACCACGAGATTCCAGAGAAGATGATCAAGGGTAACAAGGATGTGAAGTCGCTGAGTTATTGCGACAAGTGCCACACTCAGGCCAACAAGGGCGTGTTCGATGCTGACACCGTGAAGATCCCAAACTTTCCGGACTGGGATGATTGATATCCTGCTTTGAGCGGGTGCCGGCAAGGGCAGCTTCGGCTGCCCTTTTTCATTGCTATGGTGATGGCATTCCGGCCATCGGGCTGCTACAGTTCGACCACTCTGGGAGGAGTGGTATGGATTGCCGATATGACATCAATTTAGCAAAGGGGTGACCATGCAAGAGCAGTTCGGGCAGCAGAACCAGAATTTCGAATTCACCGGCAACGGCTGGGAATACTTCAGGATATGGATCGTCAATCTGCTGCTGACGATCCTTACGTTGGGCATCTACAGCGCGTGGGCGAAGGTGCGGCGTCTGCAATACTTTTACCGCAACACGCGTTTGGCGGACGCGAGTTTTGATTATCACGGCACGCCAAAAGCGATCCTGAAGGGACGTCTCATCGCGTTGGGATTATTGTTTGCCTATAACGCCGCGTTCCAATTCAACCCGATACTGGGCATGGTGGTTGCCTTGGCGCTTGCCTTGCTGATGCCTTGGCTGCTGATGCGCTCGCTACGCTTCAAGCTCTACAACACCAGTTATCGGGGACTCCGTTTCGGTTTCGCCGGGGAGAAGCGCGGCGCTTATGATGCTTTCATCAAATATCCCATGCTGGCGGGGCTGACTGCGTACACATTGGCTCCGTTGGCGCACCAGCGCATCAAGAAATATCAATTCGACAACAGCCGTTTCGGCAGCTCTGCATTCAAATTGGGCGCGTCGGTGAAAAGTTTCTACCTTCTTTATCTGTCCGCGCTGGCGGTGATGCTCGGTACGCTGCTGTTGCTTCCGGCACTGGCGATGCTGTCCGGTACAGGAACCGGATTGCAAAGCCTCATCACCGGTTTCAAGGCTGCGGCCCCATTCATCATGCTCATTATGGTGGTGTCCATTCTGATTGTGAGCAGCCTGTTCAGCGCCTATATGCAAAATCTGGTGTGGGGGAACACCGAGCTGGGGAGACATCGTTTCTTCAGCTACGTATCCGCACGCCGTCTGCTGTGGATGCGCGTGACCAATTTCTTTGGTGTCGTGCTGACGCTGGGATTATTCATGCCATTCGCGACCATACGCATGTTGCGCCTCAAGCTGGAGTCGATGGGCTTGGCGGTTAGCGGCGACTTGTCGGAGTTCGTCGCCGACCAACAGCTACAGGCCACTGCAGCAGGCGAAGAGACTGCCGAGATGTTCGATGTCGACATTTCCTTCTGACGCATCCCCACAGGTAACAGCCGCCTATTACGACGGGCAGACCTCCGCCGATAAGGCGGTGCTGTTGTCTGTGGAGGGCGGTGACTTGCTGTTGCTCGGTGGCGCTGGCGAGTTGCGCTGGCCGCTGCGCGAAGTGCATGTATCCGAACGTCTGGGCAATACGCCGCGCCTGCTCACCTATGCCGGGGGCGGACATTGCGAGGTGAATGACCAGGCCGGATTGGACAGGTTGCTGGCGCAGGCCGGTGCGGGCAGAGGCTGGCTGGACGGAATGCAGCACAGCCTGCCGTGGGCGCTCGCGGCGGTGGTGTTGATCGTCGTCGCTTTTGCGGGGGCATATCGTTATCTGTTGCCGTGGGGAGCGGAAGTCCTTGCCATGCGCGTGCCGCATGCGGTGCTGCAGAAGATGGGAAACTCCACGCTGGAAACGCTGGATCGCTTCATGATGCAGCCGAGCAAACTGGATGCGGCGCGCCAGCAGGAATTGAGCGATGCCTACGCCAAACTCAAGCCGCTCTCCGATGAGCAACTGCAATATCGTATCGTGTTCCGCAGTTCACCGGGCATGGGGGCTAACGCCTTCGCGCTGCCGGACGGCAGCATCGTGATGCTGGACGAGTTGGTGGCATTGACCCAGGACGACAACGAGATCATCGCCGTGCTGGCGCACGAGCGCGGCCACGTCGAGCGTCGCCATGCCATGCGCATGGTGCTACAAAGCTCGGTGGTGGGACTGGTGCTGGCCTGGTATGTGGGGGATGTGAGTTCGCTGCTGGCGACGGCACCCGCGATCGTCATGCAGGCCAAGTATTCGCGCGACATGGAACGCGAGGCGGATGAATATGCCGAGCGGACGCTGCAGGCCAACGGGCTGTCACCTTGTTTGCTGGTGAGCATACTGGACAAGCTGGAAGCCTCGCATCTCGCCGCCCGGAAAGAAACGGAAAAACAACCCGCTGCCGATGCTGCCAAGCATGATGAGGTCATGGATTATCTTTCCAGCCACCCGGCGACGAAGGCACGTGCGGCGGTGTTGTGTCCCGCCAAATCACCATAGTGATGCTGCGTGTTATCATCGCGCGCCATGAAAACCACATCCGATTCCCTGCGTCGTTTCCTGTTTGAACATGCTCCGCTACGCGGCGAGGTTGTGCGTCTCGACGACGTCTGGCAGTCTGTGATCGAACGTCATAACTACCCGCCGGTGCTGCGCGACCTGATGGGCGAACTGTGTGCCGCTGCCGTGCTGTTGGCCGCGACGCTCAAGTTGCATGGCTCCATGGTGTTGCAGATACACGGCAAGGGCGCGGTGAAGCTGCTGGTGGTGGAATGCAGCGGCGATCTGGAGCTGCGCGCCACCGCGAAGTGGGAAGGCGACCTGTCGCACGGCACGCTGCAAGACCTGGTCGGCGACGGTCGCTTCGTCATCACGCTCGATCCCAAGGACGGCAATCAGGCATACCAGGGCATCGTCGCGCTGGAAGGCGACAGCATCGCCGAGATCCTGCAAAACTACATGACGCGCTCGGAACAGCTGGAAACACGCTTGTGGTTGGCGGCAGACGGAAAAAGCGCTGCCGGTATGCTGCTGCAAAAACTACCCGCACAGGGCGAATCTCAGGACGATGATGCATGGGAACGTGCGGTGCTGATTGCCGATACGCTCAAGCCGGAAGAGTTGCTGACCTTGCCCGCAGGCGAGCTGGTGCATCTGCTGTATCACGAAGAAGACATCCGTTTGTTCGATGCGCAGGCTGTGGTGTTCCGCTGCACTTGTTCGCGCGAGAACGTGGCGCAGATGTTGCGCATGCTGGGTCGGGAAGAGGTGGATTCGATACTCGCCGAGCGCGGCGACATCGAGGTGCACTGCGAATTCTGCAACCAGCGCTATGTCTTCGACCGTGTGGATGCCGATGCGGTGTTCGCTGACATCATGGCGATGGCGGTGAGCGATACACGACATTGAACTATCTGTTGTAGGAGCCAGCTCGCCCCTACATTTCACGCGAAACCAGCTAGTTTGTTTTCACCATATCCAGCGCCACGGCTTCGGCCACTTCGATGCCGTCCACCGCAGCGGAAAGAATGCCGCCCGCATAGCCCGCACCTTCGCCTGCCGGATACAGCCCCTTGATGTTGATGCTCTGGAAATCTTCGCCGCGCTTGACGCGCACGGGTGACGAGGTGCGCGTCTCCACGCCGGTCAGCACGGCATCTTCCATGGCAAAGCCTTTGATCTGTTTCTCGAACGCGGGCAGCGCTTCGCGGATGGCGGCGATGGCGTAATCGGGCAGGGCAGTGGAAAGGTCGGTCGGCGTCACGCCGGGTGTATAGGAAGGGGCGACCTCGCCGAGCTTTGTCGAGGGACGTCCGGCGAGGAAATCGCCGACACGTTGTCCCGGCGCGCAATAGTTCTTGCCGCCCAGCTCGAACGCGCGCGCTTCCCACTTGCGCTGGAATTCGACACCCGCCAGCACATCGCCCGGAAAATCCTCCGGCGTGATGCCGACCACAATGCCGCTGTTGGCGTTGCGCTCGTTGCGCGAATACTGGCTCATGCCGTTGGTCACCACGCGGCCTTCTTCCGAAGTCGCCGCCACCACCGTGCCGCCGGGGCACATGCAGAAGCTGTACACCGAGCGCCCGTTGCTGGCGTGATGCACCAGTTTGTAGTCCGCCGCGCCGAGCAGCGGGTTGCCCGCATTGGAACCGAAGCGCGCGCGGTCGATGACCGACTGCGGATGCTCGATGCGGAAGCCGATGGAGAAGGGCTTGGCTTCCATGTACACGCCGCGCTTGTGCAGCATCTCGAAGGTGTCGCGCGCGCTGTGGCCGACGGCGAGCACCACATGCCGGGTCGCGATGCGTTCGCCGTTCGCCAGCACCACGCCGCACACTTGTCCGTTCTCGATCTCGATGTCCGCCACGCGGCTCTGGAAGCGGATCTCGCCGCCCAGCGCTTCGATGCTGTGGCGCATCTCTTCCACCATGCCCACCAGGCGGAAGGTGCCGATGTGCGGCTTGCTCACGTACATGATCTCTTCCGGCGCACCCGCCTTCACGAACTCGGTGAGCACCTTGCGCCCGTAGAACTTCGGGTCCTTGATCTGGCTGTGCAGCTTGCCGTCGGAGAACGTGCCCGCGCCGCCTTCGCCGAACTGCACGTTGGATTCGGGATCGAGCTTGCCTTTGCGCCACAAGCCCCAGGTGTCTTTGGTGCGTTCGCGCACTTCCTTGCCGCGCTCCAGGATGATGGGGCGGAAGCCCATCTGCGCGAGCAGCAGTCCGGCGAAGATGCCGCAGGGGCCGGTGCCGATGACGACGGGGCGCTCGGCTCAGCCCTTGCGGTGCCTGCGCCACCACGCGGTAGCTCATGTCCGGCGCAGTGGTGACATGCGGGATGTTCTTCTTGAGCAGCGCCGCTTCGTTCTTTACCTCCACATCCACGGTATAGACCAGCACGATGGCATTCCTTTTGCGCGCGTCATAGCCGCGCCGGAACAGGGTGTAGTCCAGCAAATCGGCTGCGGCGATACCCAGCCGCTTGAGTATCGCGGCCTTGAGATCGTCTTGCTGGATGGTCGAGCGGGAGTCGGATTTCGGTGAGTCGTAGCATGCGCGATATTTTACCGCTATGATGAACCGCGTTCGTGGTTTTCTATTGCATCTGGTTAGTGCGGAACTTTGATGTTACGGTCGGTGCGGAAACATGTTTCTGTACTGAGTCCCTTAGTTAAAACTGCTTTGTGCTGGAATGGTGCTCGCTAAGAATATCCAGCAACTCCTGATGGAGTAACCCAATGCCCGCCAAGAAATTCACTTTCTCCGTTACGGCCAGCCTCCTGGCCTTGATGATGTCCTGTTCAGCCACGGCGGCCGAACAGGACCACCCGCGGAACCCGCCAAACCCTATTCCCTCACCAGACACGTTGATCTGGTTTCCGCTTACTACATTCGTGGAGCCACCACCACCTACGGGAACAGTTACCCCGGTCTCGGCAATGCGGGCGCGGATGCACCCGAGTCCAGCCAGCCGGTGCTGCAATGGGGCGCTGATTTCATTCACGAGAGCGGCTGGTACGCGGGCTACTGGGGCTCGCAGGTCAATTATTCCTACCAGCGTTTGGGCGCATCCTATGACGACCGCACCATCGTTTCCGGCTTCCAGGACAACAAGTCGATCGAGAACGACTTCTACGGTGGCTATACCGCGAAGGCCGGTGACATTAGCTACACCCTGGGGCTGGCCGACTATGTGTATATCAACGGCAGGCATGCCGATGGCCTGGAAACCAAGCTTGGCGCCGGCTACAAGGAATTCGGCCTGAATGCCCAGACGCTGCTCAACGATACGGTATGGGGCAACAAGGGAGACACCTACTGGTCTCTCACCTATGCCACGGCCCTGCCGCGCGACTTGAATTTCAACGCAAGCCTGGGCTGGTATACCTACCATAAGGAAGGCAAATATCTCGGCACCCGCGACACCTTGAGCGGTACAAGCTGCGGCGCAGGCACCGCCTTCGTCGTGAACGGATGTTATGCGGGTAACCAGCCTGTCGGCAGCGGCTTCCGCCACGTGATCCTCGGTTTGTCGCAGCCCATCGGCAAATCGGGGCTAGGTTGGAGCGTGCAGGGCATCATCGGCGGCGAGAACCGCTTTGGCGTCCACCAGGCCAACAAAGGGGTGGCATCCATTAACTATTCTTTCTAAGTTAAGCGCCTTCAGCACGATGCAGGCCGTATGGCATGAGAGACAAGAGCGATTCGGTTGAAACACCCCTTTCGGGGAATTCATAAGGAGACAGGTCATGAAATCGTTAATCAAGTTGGGTCTACTTGCGGTGGCAGCCTTGCTGGCAGGGTGCCAGCCACCTCCCGAACCTTTGCGCATCGTCAGCAGCCCGTGGCCGGGCTACGAACCTCTTTATCTGGCACGCGACCTCGGCTATTTGAAGGAAACTTCGGTGCGCATCACCGAACTGCCTTCTTCCAATATCAACATGGAGGCGTTCAGCAACGGTTCCACCGATATTTCCACGCTTACCCTGGACGAGACCCTGACGCTGCTGGCGAAGGGCCAAAAGCTGCGCATCCTGCTGGTGATGGACATCTCCAACGGTGCGGATGGCGTGGTGGCCAAGCCGGGGATCAAGTCCCTCGCCGACCTGAAGGGAAAACGGGTGGGCATGGAGAACATCCCGCTGGGCGCGTACATATTGAGCAGAGTCCTCGATATGTCCGGCCTTAAGGCTACCGACATCGACGTCATCCCCATGCCGGAGGACAAGCACGAAAAGGCTTATCTTCAAGGCAAGATCGATGCCGCGATCACCATGGAACCCTACAAGACCAGGATGACCAAGGCAGGTGCCCATGTGCTGCTCGACAGCAGCCAGATTCCAAACGAAATCTTCGACCTGATCGTGGTGCGGGAAGATGTTTACCAGACCCGGCGGGACGATCTGTGCAATCTCGCCAAGCAATGGTTCCGCACCCTCGACTATGTGCAGGCCAACCAGCAAGATGCCTACACCCGCATGGGCAAGCGCCTGGGTATGGACGCGGAAGCATTTCCGCACCGCCATGGCCGGTCTTAAGGTGCCCTCCCGTCAGGAAAACCAGCTGCTGCTGGGCGGCAATACGCCGACCCTGCTCGCTCCCGCCCGCCGGCTGGCCGACATCATGCAGCGCGGACACATGATCCCGGGGCCGGTGGATATCGCTGCCAGCATCGATCCCGGCTTTGCGAGTTGCCTGCAATAAATATGAAAAGGGGCCGTCTTTCCATCCTGATCCCGCTGCTGCTGATTCTGTCTTCAGTGACGAGCAGCGCACTGCTGTTTTGGCAGGAAATACGCGTCGCCAACCGCAGCATCCAGCAGGCGGGGATCGACAATCTCCATACCACGCTGACCCAATTGCAGAACATGCTGAACACCCAGCTGGCCGCCGATAACCTTGAGGATGCCAAGCTCAGCCTGTCTGTCTCCGCGTTGCATCCCGGCATTCGTACCCTGCTGCTGGCCGATGAAAACAACACCGTGATGCTGGCCAATCGCTACCTCTGGGAAGGGAGTCAGGCGGCCCAGGTTTCCGCCTACAGCGACTTGATCGCCCAGCAGGTCAGGCAAACCCAGGCCAGTTCCGTATCACCCAATGCCAGCCTGCTGAGCGGCTATTATCCGGTTACGCTCAAGATCGTGGCGGGGGGCTTGGGGGTGAACCGGATCGGGGTGTTGTTCGTCGAATATGATCTCGCCCCGCAGCTTGCCCAGGCCCGGCATAACGCCGTGGTCCAGGCATCCTCGTTTGGCGGCCTGATGATAGCGGTCGCCATTGCTGTGGCGATGCTGCTGCACTGGCTGGTTACCCGGCGGGTGGAGAAGATGGTCGAGGTTTCGAAACGCTTTGCAGCCGGTGATCTGGATGCACGCGTCCATCTGCGCGGCCACGACGAACTGGCCGAGCTGGGCCATGCCTTTGACGACATGGCCAGCCAGCGCAAAGAAGCGCAGGAGGCGCTGCGCCAAGCGGGCATCTACAACCGCAGCCTGATCGAGGCGAGCCTGGATCCGCTGGTGACCATCAGCGCGGAAGGAAAGATCACCGACGTCAACCAGGCGACCGAGAAAGTCACCGGCAGGAGCCGTTCCGAACTGATCGGGACGGACTTCTCCGATTACTTCACCGAGCCGGACAAGGCGCGCGAGGGCTACCAGCAGGTTTTTGCCGAAGGGCTCCGTTACCGACTATCCGCTGGCGCTGCGCCACCGCGATGGTCATGTCACCGATGTGTTGTACAACGCCAGCGTTTACCGCGACGAGGCGGGCGAGGTGTTGGGGGTGTTCGCCGCCGCGCGCGACATCACCGAACGCAAGCGGGCGGAAGCGACACGCACGCAGCTTGCCGCCATCGTGGAATCCTCCAACGATGCGATCATCGGCAAAACCACCGACGGCATCATCACCAGCTGGAACAAGGGCGCCGAGAGGATATATGGCTATACCGCCGATGAGATCATCGGCAAACCCATCACGACACTTGCGCCGCCTTCGCGTCACGCCGAGATCCGCGAATTTCTGGAAAGAGTACGCAAGGGAGAAATGGTCGCAAACCACGAGTCGGAACGGATCCGCAAGGATGGCGCCTGATTCAGGTCGCGCTCACCCTTTCGCCCATCAGAGACGCGTCGGGCAATATCACCGGGATTTCCACCATTGCGCGGGACATCACCGAGAAAAAACGCATGGAGGAAGAGCTGCGCCAAGCAGGCGTCTACAACCGCAGCCTGATCGAAGCGAGCCTGGATCCGCTGGTGACCATCAGTGCGGAAGGGAAGATCACCGACGTCAACCGGACGACCGAGGCAGTCACCGGCAGAAGCCGTTCGGAACTGATCGCGACGGATTTCTCCGATTACTTCACCGAACCGGACAAGGCGCGCGAAGGCTACCAGCAGGTTTTCTGCCAAGGGTTCTGTTACCGATTACCCACTGGCGTTGCGCCACCGCGACGGCCATGTCACCGACGTGCTGTACAACGCCAGCGTCTACCGCGATGAGGCAGGCGAAGGTGTTGGGTGTGTTTGCCGCAGCGCGTGACATTACCGAGCGCAAGAAGGCGGAATTTGTTTTGCGTCAAAGCGAGGAAGCGCTGAAAGAAGCACAACGCATCGCCCATTTGGGCAGTTGGCATATGGATCTGGCGACCAATGAGGTTGTCTGGTCGGAAGAGCTCTACAAAATGTACGGTTTCGACCCGGCACTGCCGCCGCCGCTCTACACCGAATCCATGAAACTCTTCACCCCGGAGAGCTGGGAAAGATTGAGCAGCTGCCATAGCTCGAGCCACGGAAACCGGCATCCCCTATGAGCTTGAACTGGAGACAGTGCACAAGGATGGAGGCAGGGGGTGGATGTTGGCGCGCGGGGAGCTGGTGCGTGATGCACGTGGTGCGGCTGTCAGGGTTCGGGGCGTGGTGATGGACATTACCGAGCGCAAGCAGGCCGAGGAGCAGTTGCGGCGCAGCGAGCATGGCCTGGCCGAAGCGCAGCGCATCGCTCACTTGGGCAACTGGGAGCTCAACCTGGAGAATAATGTGCTGACCTGGTCGGACGAGATCTACCGCATCTTCGAAATCGATCCCGGAAAAATTCGGCGCTTCCTATGAGGCTTTCCTGAACGGGATCCATCCCGATGATCGCGAGATGGTGAACAAGGCCTACACCGACTCGGTGAAGAGACAAGGTGCCCTATGACATCGTGCACCGGCTGCTGATGCAGGACGGGCGGGTGAAATACGTCAACGAAAAATGCGAGACGTATTACGGGGAGGACGGCAAGCCGTTGCGTTCCGTCGGCACGGTGCATGACATCACCGAGCGCAAACTGGACGAAGAGGCGCTGCAGCGGCTGAACCGCGAACTGCGCGCCATCAGCAATTGCAACCAGACCTTGATGCGGGCCGAGGACGAGCAGGCGCTGCTCGACGACATCTGCCGTATCGTTTGCGACGATGCCGGCTACCGCATGGCCTGGGTGGGGTATCCGGAAAACGACGAAGCCAAAACCATCCGTCCCGTTTCCTGGGCCGGAGTCGAGGAGCGGGTATCTCGAACAGGCGCAGCTCACCTGGGCGGACACGGAACGCGGGCGCGGTCCCAGCGGAACCGCCATCCGCAGCGGAGAGAGTGTCAGCATCCAGGATTTCATCACTGACCCCAACGCCGCCCCTTGGCGCGACGCCGCCTTGCAGCGCGGCTATCGTTCCAGCATTTCTCTCCCCCTCAAGGACGAAAGCGCAAAAACATTCGGCATTCTCAATATCTATGCCGCCATGCCCAATGCCTTCACGCCGGAAGAAATACGGCTGCTGGAAGAACTGGCGGGGGATATGGCCTTCGGCATCATGGTGCTGCGTACCCGCATCGAGCGCAGCAGGCGGAAGAAGAAATCCGCAAGCTCAATCAGGAACTGGAACAGCGCGTCGCCGAGCGCACGGCGCAACTGGAAGCGGCCAACAAGGAACTGGAGGCGTTTTCCTATTCGGTTTCGCACGACCTGCGCACGCCGTTGCGCGCCATCGACGGCTTCTCGCACATCCTGCTGGAAGACTACAGCCGACAAGCTGGATGATGAAGGCAAGCGGCTGCTCAACGTGGTGCGCGACAACACCAGCCGCATGGGGCAGCTCATCGACGACATCCTGAAATTCTCCCGCACCGGACGGCTGGAAATCACTTTTCCGAGATCGACATGGAGAAGTCTGGCGCAGCGGTGTTCGAAGAACTCCAGCCTGCCGTTGCCGAGCAGCAAGCTGCAACTGGAAATCGAACATATTCCCGCCGGCCAGGGGAGACAGCGCCATGATGCGCCAGGTGTTCGTCAACCTGCTGTCCAATGCCATCAAGTTCAGCCGCAACAGGGACACCGCCAAAATCAAGGTGGGCGGTTCCATCGAGGGGGACGAAGCCGTTTACTATGTGAAGGACAACGGCGCCGGTTTCGACATGCAGTACGCCGACAAGCTGTTCGGCGTGTTCCAGCGCCTGCACAGCGTGACCGAATTCGAAGGCACCGGCATCGGGCTCGCCATCGTCAAGCGCATCATCACCCGCCACGGCGGGCGGGTGTGGGCGGAGGGCAAGGTCAACGAGGGCGCAACGATCTATTTTGCTTTACCGGGCAAGGTGAAAGAGCATGCATAACGAATGGTCGCCAAGGCAATAGCCCCTCGAACTGGAGGATCAGGACTATGGCAACATCATCTTCACTCCGTAGTTCCAGCGCACTATTGCGGCACAATGCCGCGCTGGCTATGTTGCTGTGGACCGGCTGCGTGGCCGCATCGTGGTGGTGGAGCTATAACACCTACCAGCAACGCCTGGTGGAACTCGCCAAGGTCGAGGCTGCCACCAACATCAACAAGGATTGGTCGTTCCGGCTGTGGGCAACCTCGCATGGCGGTGTCTACGTCCCCCCGGATGAGAAGACGCCGCCCAATCAATATCTGGCGAACATTCCGGACCGGGACATCGTCACCGATAAGGGCAAGCGACTGACCCTGATGAACCCGGCGTACATGCTGCGGCAGATCATGCAGAGTTATTCCGAACTTTATGGAGTCAAGGGCCATATCACCAGCCTGAAACTCACCAACCCGATCAATGAGCCGGATGCCTGGGAGACGGCGGCGCTCAAGTCTTTCCAGCAAGGCGTGAAGGAAACGGTGACCGTTGCCGAGATCGACGGCAAACCCTATTTGCGGATGATGCGCCCGATACAGATGGAGAAGGGATGCCTGAAATGTCATGCCAATATCGGCATCAAGGTTGGCGAGATTCGCGGCGGCATCAGCACAGCGATCCCAATGGAACCCTACTATGCCGCTTTCAAGCCTGAATTCCTGAATGCCAGCCTGATTCACGGTGTGGTTTGGCTGCTTGGAGTGGGCGTTATCGGCTTGATGGCGTGGCGCACCAGACGGGAAGCCGATGCGATCGACCAATATCAAGCAGAAATTTATCAGCTCAACAGCGAGCTGGAGCAGCGCGTGGCCGCACGGACGGCGCAACTCGAAGCTGCCAACAAGGAACTGGAAGCGTTTTCCTATTCGGTCTCGCACGACTTGCGCGCGCCGTTGCGCGCCATAGACGGGTTCTCGCACATCCTGCTGGATGACTACAGCGGCAAGCTGGATGAAGAAGGCAAGCGGCTGCTCAATGTGGTGCGGGAGAATACCGGCCGCATGGGACAGCTCATAGACGACATCCTGGAATTCTCCCGCACCGGCCGGGTGGAGATCGTTTCTTCTGAAATCGACATGGAGCGGCTGGTCGCATGCGTTGTTGAAGAGCTTCAGCCTGCCTGTCGCCGGCGGCAAGGTGCAATTCGAAATCGAACATATCCCCCCGGTCAGAGGGGACCGCGCGATGATGCACGCAGGTATTCTTCAACCTGCTGTCCAATGCCATCAAGTTCAGCCGCTCCAGGGAGCCGGCCAAGATCAAGGTGGGCGGTGCCATCGAGGGTGATGAAGCCGTGTACTATGTGAAGGACAATGGCGTCGGTTTCGACATGCAGTATGCTGACAAGCTGTTCGGTGTGTTCCAGCGCCTGCACAGCGTGACCGAGTTCGAAGGCACCGGCATCGGCCTCGCCATCGTCAAGCGCATCATCACCCGCCACGGCGGACGGGTGTGGGCTGAGGGCAAGGTCAACGAAGGTGCGACGATCTATTTTGCTTTACCGACAAAGGAGAAAGATCATGGATGACACAGTGAAAGAAGTGGAAATCCTGTTGGTGGAAGACAATCCGACCGATGCGGAACTGGCGATCCGGGCGCTGAAGAAAAGCAATCTCGCCAACAAGCTGGTGTGGGTGAAGGACGGCGCGGAGGCGCTGGATTTCATCTTCGCCACCGGAGCCTATAGCGGACGCCAGGTGGCGAACGGCCCCAAGGTCATCCTGCTGGATCTGCGCCTGCCCAAGGTGGACGGCATGGAAGTGTTGCGCCGGGTCAAGAACGATGAGCGCACCAGGACCATTCCCGTGGTGGTGCTGACCTCTTCCAAGGAGGACCGCGATGTGGCGGAGAGTTACCAGCTCGGCGTCAACAGCTACATCAGCAAGCCGGTGGAGTTCGATGAATTCGCCAAGACGGTGTCCGAGCTGGGACTTTACTGGCTGCTGGTGAACCATCCGCCGGTCATGAAAAAGTAATCATGGAGCAGGCGGTCATGAACCGGGAACTGCGTGTCTTGATGCTGGAAGACACGCCCACCGATGCGGAATTGGCAGAGCGTGAACTGCGCAAGGCCGGTATCGCTTTATGTCCTGCAGCGTGTAGATACGCGGGATGCGTTCGTTCGTGCGCTGGAAGAATTTCATCCGGACATCATTCTGTCTGATTACAAACTGCCCGACTTCAACGGCATGGCTGCGCTGGAAATCGTGCAGCGCGATCATCCGGAAGTGCCGGTGGTCATGGTCACCGGCGCGCTCAGCGACATCGAGGCGGTGGAGTTGATCCATGCAGGAGCCAAGGATTATGTGCTGAAAGACCGGCTGGCGCGGCTGGCACCGGCCGTGCAGCGCGCGCTGGCGGCGGAGCGAGAGCGCACGTGCGCGCAAAGCGGCAGAGAAGGCGTTACAGGAGAGCGAAGCGAAGTTCCGCGCGCTGGTCGAATCCACCAGCGATTGGATATGGGAGCTCGACGAGGATTGGGTTTATATGTATTCCAGCCCGCAAGTGCATGACCTGCTGGGTTACAGCGTTGTGGAGATCATCGGCAAGACCCCGTTCGAACTGATGCCGCCTAACGAGAAAGAGCAAGACAAGGCGAGGCTCAAGGCTATCCTGGCGGAGCAGAAACACTTCCGGTTGTTGGAGAATACTTTTCTGCACAATGATGGACGGAAGGTCTATCTGGAAACCAGCGGTGCCCCCATGTTTGATGCGCAAGGGGTTTTTAGCGGGTACCGCGGAATTGGACCGCGACATTACCGAGCGCAAAGAGACCGAGAGGGAGCGTCTCGCCAGCGCGGAAAGGCTGGAACAGTCCCTGCTGCAAACCATCGAGCGCCATTGCCGCCACGGTCGAGGCGCGCGACCCTTATACCGCCGGACACCAGCGGCGGGTGGCTGCCCTTGCCCGCGCCATTGCCCAGG
Source organism: uncultured beta proteobacterium (assembly GCA_963721375.1). Lineage (GTDB taxonomy): Bacteria > Pseudomonadota > Gammaproteobacteria > Burkholderiales > Gallionellaceae > Sideroxyarcus. The sequence goes on from CAVRIW010000004.1 coordinate 85,599, forward strand.
AAATGGGGCTGCCCGATGATGAGATTCGCGGGCTTTATCTGGCCGCCACCATCCACGATCTCGGCAAGATTCATATTCCCGCCGAAATCCTCAGCAAGCCGACGCGGCTCAGGCCGGTCGAATTCGACCTGATCAAGACCCACTCCCAAACCGGATACGACATCATCAAGGACGCACAATTTCCCTGGCCGATCGCGCAAATGGTGCTGCAACACCATGAGCGTCTGGATGGCTCGGGTTATCCGCAACACTTGAAAGATGAGCAGATGCTGTCCGAGGCGAAAATCCTGGCAGTGGCCGACGTGGTGGAAGCGATGTCGTCGGATCGGCCATATCGACCCGGCTTGGGATTGGATGCGGCGCTGGAGGAAATCACCAAGCAACGCGGTGTGCTGTATGACCCGCTCGTGGTGGATAGCTGCATCAGGCTGTTCAGGGAAAACAAGTTCGCTTTTGACGCCAAGTAGCGTCGTGCCCCGTAATGCCGTTAATCAGGCCGCTGTCGGCTGTATGGCGGCAGTGAACTAAGGCGTATCTTATTTTGCACGCCAGATCGATAGCACGATCCAGATGCTGTTGAAGAACGCGATCATAAAGCCCAGCAATCCGAAGAGCGGCAGGCCGAACAGGGAGGGTCCGCCCTGTACGGTCATGACGATAGAGGAGCCGATGATGAGCGCTGCGGTGAGAATGCCGATGGTCAGGCGGTTGGTGCTGTGGTCGATCTGCTGGCCGAAATGGTCGAGGCGCTTGATGTCGAGATCGATCTTCAACCGCCCGCGCCGTGCCTCCTTCAATAGCCGCGCTGCATCGCGCGGCAGGCCGCTGAGCAGCGAGAATACGTCATGCAGTCCGCGTCGTCCGCGTTTGAGCAAGGTGGCCGGATGGTAGCGCTGGCGGATGACGCGCTTGAGAAACGGTTCGATGTGGTCGGTAATGTGGAAGTCGGGATCGAGCTTCAAACCCAATCCTTCCAGGGTGATCAGGGCCTTGAACAGCAGCGTGAGATCGGAGGGCAGCACGATCGAGTGCGCGCGCATGATGGTGGTGACTCTGGCAAGCAGTTCTCCCAAACGGATATCCTTGAGCGCGCGGAATTCGTAATCCGAAGCCAGTTCGCTGACGTCGCGGTACAGCTTGGCTTCGTCCACGTCGCTATCCTCGGTCCATTCCAGCAACACATCCAGCATGCCCTGTTCGTCATGCTGGGCGAGTGCGACGAGCAGATCCACGATCTGGTTGCGGCGCTGGTCGGAAAGCCTGCCTACCATGCCGAAATCGAGCAGTGCCAAGCGGTTCCCGGCAAGATAGAACACGTTGCCTGGATGCGGGTCGGCGTGGAAATGGCCGTCGATCAGGATCATCTTCAACACGGCATCTGCACCGCGTTTCGCCAGTAGCTTGCGATCCAGCCCGGCAGCTTCGATGGCGGCCATATCGTTGCCCGCAATGCCGTTGACGTATTGCTGCACGTTCAATTGCTGACAGGTCCATTCCCAGTAGATGCGCGGGATTACGATGCCAGAATCAGGAGCAAATCTTGTGCGGAAGCGTTCCTGAGTTCGCGCTTCCAAAGCGAGATCGAGTTCGCGCAACAGGGAATGGCCGAATTCCTTGACGATCTGTACCGGCTGGTAACGCCGCGCTTCGGGTATCTCCGACTCAATCAGTGCGGCGATGTGGCCGAGGATGCGCAGGTCGGCTTCGATCTTCGGGCGAATATCAGGACGGCAGATTTTCAGCACCACTGCCGTGCCGTCGAAGAGTGTGGCGCGATGCACTTGGGCGATGGAGGCCGATCCGCTGGGCTCGGTTTGCAAGTCCCGGAACAATTCGAACGGCGAGCACCCCAGCGCTTTTTCCAGCGAGGGCAGTAGCTGGTCGAATGGCACCGGAGGGGCGCTATCCTGCAGCTTCTCGAATTCGGCGATCCATTCCGGCGGGAACATATCCACCCGGGTCGCCAGCAACTGGCTCAGTTTGATGAAGGTGGGACCCAGCTCCTCGAAAGCAAGGCGGATGCGCTGTGGCGTCTCCAGCGCTGCATGCTTTTCTTCGGCTTGCGGCAAATGCAACACCTGTCCGGCGCGTTCCAGCAGCGAGATCACGCCGAGGCGGCGCATCACGTCGCCGAAGCCGTGACGGATCATCACCGAAGTGATCTCGTGCAGGCGCGGCAAATCGCGGAGGGCGCTTACCGTTTCGAACAGCATGGGGCTATTTCTTGTCGCGCAAAGCCTGTGCGATTCCTTCCAGAATGCCGGCCGCCAACTGGGTGAAGCGCGAACTCAGCTGGTGCGCTACTCCGGAGCCTGCCGCTTTGGTGTCATGCGCCACTCCGTGCATCTGCTGCGAGAACGCGGCCAAAGTGGAGGCCACTTGGCGTCCGGTGTCGGTGCCGGTGCGGCGGGCATGGGTCAGCAGTTCATCGAATTCCGCCTTGACTTGGCCCTTGCTTTTACTGGCCACTTCGCCCACGGTGTCGAGAAAATCCTGCTCCACCTTCTTCAGGTTATCGAGGGCCGCCTTAAGATCCTGCTGGCTGAAATCCTGACTGCGTCCGGTGAGCTGCTTCAAGGCAAGATAGCTGGCCTCGGTTGATTTCATCAGCGCCGCGTCCAGCCCGGAAAATGCTTGTGTCAGTGCCTGTTTGGAATCATGCGCGCGTTTGTCCAGGCCCAAGGTGATGCCTTCGGCCAGTGCCTTCACCACATTCTTGACCTCGCTGGCATCCATCCGTCGCTGCTTGATGGCAGAGAGCGTGAGGTCGCGCACCCGCTCGCGGATATCCTGCCCTTCAGAAACAGCAGCGCTGGCTGCCTGCTTGATCCCCTCGTCAGAAAAATCGCTCATTTCGCGCTCCTTTCACTCAGGTATGTGGAGTGCAAATGGTACTGCGAAGCACAACTGCGTGCAGGAGTTTCCATCCAATTTTGGCGGTGGTGTGCAAAGGGCATTGCTGGTAGATTGCCCAGCCTCATCCTGATGTGCAGAACAGATACACATGGCAAAAGCAAAAACGATCTATAGCTGCACCGAATGCGGCGGACAATCCCCCAAGTGGCAAGGCCAGTGCCCGCATTGCGGAGAGTGGAACACTCTGGTGGAAACGGTGGCGGAAGCGCTGCCATCGGCGGGCAAGAACCGCTACAGCGCCTTGGCGGCATCCGGCAAATTGCAGCAACTGGCCGAAGTGGAAGCGAGCGAGGTGTCGCGTACACCGACGGGTATCTCCGAGTTCGACCGCGTGCTGGGCGGCGGGCTGGTGGAAGGCGGAGTGGTGTTGATCGGCGGCGATCCCGGTATCGGCAAATCCACCCTGCTGTTGCAGGCCCTGGCGCATCTCTCATTGACGAAAAAAGTGCTGTACGTCAGCGGCGAAGAATCGGCGCAGCAGATCGCGCTGCGCGCCAAGCGCCTTGCATTGGATGCAAGTGAAGTGCATCTGCTGCCGGAGATCCAGCTGGAAAAGATCCAGGCCACCGTCGCGCACGAGAAGCCGGACGTGGTGGTGATCGACTCCATCCAGACCGTGTATTCCGAACAGCTCACCTCCGCACCAGGCTCGGTGGCGCAGGTGCGCGAGTGCGCGGCGCAACTCACAAGGCTGGCGAAGAGCAGCGGCGTCACCATCATCCTCGTCGGCCACGTCACCAAGGAAGGCGCTCTGGCCGGGCCGCGCGTGTTGGAACACATCGTCGATACCGTGCTGTATTTCGAGGGGGATACCCACTCCAGCTTCCGCCTGATCCGCGCCTTCAAGAACCGCTTCGGTGCCGTGAACGAGCTGGGCGTGTTCGCCATGACCGAAAAGGGGTTGCGCGAAGTGAGCAATCCGTCCGCGCTGTTCCTGTCGCAACATGGCACGCAAGTCCCCGGCTCCTGCGTCATGGTCACGCAGGAAGGCACGCGGCCTTTGCTGGTGGAGATACAGGCGCTGCTCGACGAAGCGCATTCGCCCAGCCCGCGTCGCCTGTCGCTGGGTTTGGAACAGAACCGGCTGGCGATGTTGTTGGCCGTGTTGCACCGCCACGCAGGCATCGCCTGCTTTGATCAGGACGTGTTCATCAACGCCGTGGGCGGAGTGAAGATCACCGAGCCGGGCGCCGACCTCGCCGTGCTGCTCGCCATTGTTTCCTCGCTACGCAACAAACCGCTACCGGAGAAAATGGTGGTGTTCGGCGAAGTCGGGCTGGCTGGTGAAGTGCGCCCGGTACAACGCGGCCAAGAGCGCCTGAAAGAAGCAGCCAAGCTCGGCTTCACCCACGCCATTATCCCCAAAGCCAATGCGCCCAAGCACAAGATCGAGGGGATGGAGATCATCGCGGTTGAGCGGGTGGAAGAGGCGGTGGAGAAGATGCGCTAGCGACTTGCGGAGATTCGCCGACATTGGCGTTCAGTCATGGCCCTACTGTAATAATTTTTGATAAATACAGTCGGCAATTTATGGGTTTTCGCACTGGATGATTGCAACATCATCAGCGAACGTCGGCAGGGGATTTGTGCTTGATATCTCTGTAGTGGTTCACCGCACTCAAGCTATAACAATGATGTCGTTAAGCATGTCGTAAGGGGCGAGGCATTGGTGTTTGCCATAACCACAGCAGTACTTCCGGGTGGTGATTGCAACATTCGAAGGGGGATATATGCCTGACCAACGATTGCGCAACATGGACATCCGCGATGTAACCGGGTCGGGCACTCCTCAAGGCAGTTCTGCCGACCTCGTCAACAAGGATCTGGTTCGTGCCTGGTTATGGTGGTCTATCGTCTGGCTGACGATCTTCCCGCTGGTCGGCCTGCTCGTATCCATCAAGTTCCACTATCCGGATTTCCTCGGCGAGACCTCATGGCTGACGTTCGGCCGCCTGCGCCCTGTGCATGTCAACGGCGTCATCTTCGGTGCTTTTTCTACGCCCGTGCTGGGCCTGCTGTATTACCTCGTGCCGCGCTTGTGCGGCCGCCCCATGTTCAAGGAACAATGGGGATGGCCGCTGCTGTGGGGCTGGAACATCTTCCTGGTTGCCGGCTCGATCTCATTAATGATGGGTTACAACTCCGGCTTCGAAGCGGGTGAGTACGAGTGGCCGGTCAGCCTCCTGCGCTGGGTGGTCTTGTCGCTCATCGGCGTCCAGGTCCTGACCACGATCTTCAAGCGCAAGGAAAAGGGCTTCTACGTCGCGCTGTGGTACGCCCTGGCCGCGCTGGTGTGGACAGTGATGAATCTGATCCTCGGCAACGTCATCCTGCCTTACGTGCCGATGTCCGGCATCAGCAATACCGCTTTGCACGGGCTTTACATCCACTACGTGGTCGGGCTGTGGATCACGCCGGCCGGGCTGGCTCTGATGTATTACTTCCTGCCGCTGGCGGTGAAAGCGCCGCTGTATAGCCATCGGCTCTCGCTGCTCGGTTTCTGGGCGCTCGCCTTCTTCTATCCCTTCGTCGGCACGCACCATTACCTGTTCAGCCCGATTCCTTATCACAACCAGACGATTTCGATCGTCACCAGCATGATGCTCATCATCCCGGTGTGGGCGGTGATCACCAATCTGTTTGGTACTGCCAAGGGGCGTTGGGGCGCGATCATCGGCGGGCATGATGCGGATAGCTACGCGGCGAAGTTCCTGCTGCTGTCGACTTTCTTCTATCTGATTGGATGCTTTCAAGGATCGACCGAAGCACTGCGCCGAGTGCAGGAGCTCACGCATTTCACCGACTTCGTGATCTCGCATTCGCATTTCACCGTGTTCGCCACGTTCGTGCTGGCTGCAGTGGGGAGCATCTATTACGTCTGGCCGCGCGTCACCGGACGCCAGCTGTGGAGTTCAAAGCTGGCGAGCTGGCATGTGTGGCTGACCATCGCTGGCACCACGCTGATGCTGGTCGGACTCGCAGCGCAAGGTTTCATCCAGGGCAGTATGCTCGAGTACGGCGCGAACTTCGTCGATACGGTGGTCGAGATGAAACCGTGGTGGTTCGCGCGCACGTTGGCGGGCGCCACGATGGATGCCGGTTTTGTGCTGATGACGATCAATCTGGTCATGACGGCGCGCGAGGGCAAGCCCTTCGTGGCACCCGCAGATAACTCGCCGTTAGCCGTTTCCGAGTCGCGCCCCGCCGCGGTGGAGGTGACTTGGTACAGCCGCCCGTCGTCGGTGTTCATCATCGCGGGTATCGCGTTCTTCTTCCTGGCGGTGGTGATCCAGGGCATCCTGCCCTCGATCCTGCCGCAGACATACAACCCCACGGTCGCTTCCGCTAGCACCGGCCAAACCATACAAGTCGCCGACTACACGCCGCTGGAACGCAAAGGAAGGCAGGTCTATATCCGCGAAGGTTGCTGGTATTGCCATTCACAGTATGTGCGGCCGGTGACGGGCGAGAATGTGCGTTGGGGACCGGTTTCGCAAGCCGGGGAATATGTGTACGACCAGCCGCAACTGCTCAGCACGCGGCGCATCGGTCCCGACCTGCTGCGCGTCGGCCGGAAGTACGGCAACGATTGGCATGCTGCACACCACTGGAATCCGCGCGATGTCGTGCCGGATTCCGTCATGCCCCGCTTCCCCTGGCTGTTCAAGGAATCCGATGGAAAGAGCGCTCCCGAATACAATGAAGACGGGCAAGCACTGGTCGCTTATTTGCAGAAGCTCGGCACCTCGATCGGCGATTGGCGCGAGACTTTCGTCTCGACGCGGTTGACCGCCGGATCAGCGCTGCAGTCGAGCAGCATGGAAAAGTATCAAGACCTGCTGCCGCGCGGCAAACAAGTTTATCTCCGCCGCTGTGTCGGCTGTCACGGCGTGAAGGGCGACGGCAACGGTACTTCAGCACGCTTCCTGAATCCGAAACCGCGCGACTTTACTTCGGGCACATTCAAATTCCGCTCGACCGCCGGCGATCCAAATTCGTTGCCTTCCGATGAAGATCTGTTCATCACGATCAGCCACGGACTGTGGGGCACCGCGATGCCGCCGTGGTATGAGATCTCTGCCCAGGAACGGCTTGCGGTGATCCAGTACATCAAGACTTTTTCACCGCGCTGGAAAACAGAGCGGCCCGGTGCTGCGGTACAGATTCCGGAGGAACCGCCGGTGACACTGGAATCCATCGCGCAAGGGAAGCAACAATTTGAAACCATATGTGCAGCATGTCATGGTCTGGGTGGACTCGGCGACGGAGTCCCGGACGGGACGTTTTCAGATACATGGGGCAACCCGATCAATCCCGCCAATTTCACTTTGGCAGCCGGTACGCATGGCGGTGTGAAGCTTGGTCACGACAGTCGGCATATCTTCAAAACCATCATGACCGGTGTCGGCGGCACACCCATGCCGTCCTTTGCGGACGCGTTCACGCCGGCACAGACTTGGGACATCGTCCATTACGTTCAGTCGTTGCGGGTGAACGCGCAAATCGTATCGTTGAAACAGGCGGGGCTGACCGAGTCGGAGCAAGATGCCAGTTTCTGCACCTCCAGTGTGCCCTGGCTGCTCGCAGCATGTAACAACATCGTGCTGCCCATCATCAGTTTCTGTTCGGCTGGCGGTCCGCTAGAGGCAAAAGCGAGTATCGCTAAAGTTCAGCTGTCTGACTCGCGGGCAAAGATATGGGCATCCTTATCCGAGGCTGCCGATCACCAGCAGATCGATTCCCAGGTTCTTCAGGTCGACCAACCCAAGATACCTGTCATCGACACTGTCACCACCAGAAAGGCCAAGCTGCCATGACTGAATCGCAAAGCGACAATGAAGTGACAACTGCAGAAGTTGTCAGCGCGCAATCGGCTGCCGAGCACGTGCATTTTGTCTATACCTATGAAAGTGCAGGAATTTCGGAACGCGAAGGAAGCGTGCCGATCTGGTTGTGGATCGTCGTGATTTCCTTGCTGATTTGGGGTTCTTATTACCTAGTCACCTATTGGAACGCTCCCGTTATTCCAACATAAGTGGAGTTGTGGAATTCGGACAGGATGTGATCATGGAAACCAGAACTGAACGAGATTCCTTTGGCGACATTGAAGTGCCGAGCCTGCGCCTTTGGGGAGCACAGACACAACGTTCACTTTTGCATTTCCACATTTCATCCGAACGCATGCCGGATGAAATCATCTCTGCGCTGGCAGAAACCAAACTGGCTTGTGCCTGTGTCAATCGCGATCTTGGCTTGCTGAAAGCCGAGAAAGCTCGAGCCGTCATCAAGGCCGCAGAAGAGGTGCTGACGGGATTGCACAGGGAAGAATTCCCTTTGTCTGTCTGGCAAACCGGTTCGGGTACGCAGAGCAACATGAACATGAACGAGGTGCTTGCCAATCGGGCCTCCGAGTTGTTGGGAGGCGAACGCGGGCGCAACAGGCTTGTTCACCCGAATGATGAGGTCAATCTGGGTCAATCGTCGAATGACATTTTCCCGACGGCGATGCATCTTGCTGCGGCGATCGGTATCACCAGGAATGTGCTTCCAGCATTGATTGAGTTACGCACGACTTTCGCGGACAAGTCAAAAGAGTTCTCGAATATCCTTAAAGTCGGGCGTACGCATTTGCAGGATGCCACGCCGCTGACGCTAGGGCAGGAGTTCTCCGGTTACGTCGCACAATTGAAACATGCTGAATGTGCGATCACAGCGACCTTGGGTGCGATCTTTGAATTGGCAGTCGGTGGAACAGCCGTGGGCACCGGATTAAATACTCATCCTGAATTCGGGCCGCGAGTCGCTGCTGAATTGGCCAAACGCCTGAACTTGCCGTTCAAAAGCGCTGAAAACAAATTCGCCGCACTGGCTGCACACGACGCACTGGTCAATGCGCATGGCGCTCTCAAGACGCTCGCCGTCGCCCTGATGAAGATCGCCAACGATATACGCTGGATGGCTTCCGGGCCTCGCTCGGGTTTGGGTGAGATTAGCATTCCCGAGAACGAGCCGGGAAGCTCGATCATGCCTGGAAAAGTGAATCCTACACAATGCGAAGCGCTGACCATGTTGTGTTGTCAGGTCATTGGCAACGATATGGCAATCACTATCGGCGGCGCATCGGGCAATTTTGAACTGAATGTCTATAAACCACTTATTGCATATAATTTTTTGCAAAGCCTGCGTTTGCTTGCCGAGGGCATGGCGAGCTTTGAGCAATATTGTGTGCGAGGCATAGAGGCAGATCGCCAGAGGCTGACCGAATTGGTGGAACGATCCTTGATGTTGGTGACAGCTCTGGTACCTCATATTGGGTATGATCGCGCAGCCGAAATCGCAAAGCGTGCACAGCACGACGCCTGCACGCTCAAACAAGCAGCTCTCTCACTGGGATATGTCACGGCAGCAGAATATGATCGATGGGTCGTGGCAGCCACCATGACTCGTCTTCCAAGATAAATCAATACTTGACTGCCGTGCTCGGTTATGTATAGTGGAAGCGCAGAACCTGCAAGGGCATTCCGTCTGCCATGCATCTCGCAATTCCCAGTTGTTGTGTGAGTTGCGTTGAAATCATGGCAGCAATTCAGCAAGTCAGGATCGGTTGGTGTGCCAGTCAACTCCATGTGGGTTTGGAAACAAAACGCTACAGAAAGGAAGTGTGCTATGACTACCTTTTTCGGAATTGATGAACACAATGCGCAAGGTTTCATCGACAAGAGCATTGTGTGTCTCCCCCACACGCTGGATGGCAAATTTGACGTGCACGGTATTGTTTCGCCCATCCAAAACGAAGACATCGTTTTCATCAAGCACTGCACTCCACAATCCAGTCTGCATATCAAGGCAATAGGGGTTGTGCAGTCCGATTTTCCAACCAAGATTGATTCTGAATTATGCCTGCCTGTCGAATGGGTGTGGCAGGGCGAAAAAGTGCTGGAGAATTTTGACGAAATTCTGTCTTTATGCGGCAATGCGCTCTATGAAGAGCACGACATTCTGGTGCAAAGGGAAATCATCAACTTGCTGCCGGAGAGATATCAATTGCCGCAAGAGTGGTAAAGCAGAACTGCACGGAATCACGGATCGGAAAACCAGGCTGCATTTGAGCAAAATATCCATCGAACCGGTTTTGCTGCAACCATGGCCATGATGTAACGGGCAAGTAAAGCCGATTCAGCAAGCGTGCTGGAGGTAATGCGATTGAACATGGGGCAAGCTTTAAAAAAAACAAGAAACATAAGGGGGTAAAGCAACAAGCGGTTGGAGGTGAACATGCCTACAGCAACCAAACAATTAGATGAACTGATAGGCCGCGAATACCGGCACGGTTTTTATACGACGCTGGAAACCGACACGGTGCCGCGCGGCCTGAACGAAGACATCATCCGCATGATCTCCGCGCGCAAGAACGAGCCGGAATTCATGCTGGAATGGCGACTGAAAGCCTATCGCCACTGGCTGACCAAGACCGAGCCGCAATGGGCGAACATCCATCATCCGGTGATCGACTACCAAAATATCAGCTACTACTCCGCACCAAAATCGGAGAAGGACGGGCCGCGCAGTTTGTCGGATCTGGATCCGGAACTGCTGCGCACTTACGAGAAGCTGGGCATCCCGCTCAAGGAGCAGGAAATGCTGGCAGGCGTGGCGGTGGATGCGGTGTTCGACAGCGTCTCGGTGGCGACCACCTTCAAGGAAAAACTGGCCGAGCTCGGCATCATCTTCTGCCCGTTCTCCGAGGCGGTGCAGCAACATCCGGATCTGGTAAAGCAATACCTCGGCACGGTGGTGCCCTATACCGACAACTTTTTCGCCACCCTCAATTCGGCCGTGTTCAGCGACGGCTCGTTCTGCTACATCCCGCCCGGTGTGCGCTGCCCGATGGAGTTGTCCACTTACTTCCGCATCAATGCAAAAGAACACCGGACAGTTCGAGCGCACGCTGATCATCGCCGACAAGGGTGCCTACGTCAGTTATCTGGAAGGCTGCACCGCGCCGATGCGCGACGAGAACCAGTTGCATGCGGCCGTGGTGGAACTGATCGCGCTGGAGGACGCGCAGATCAAGTATGCGACGGTGCAGAACTGGTATCCGGGCGACAAGGAAGGCAAAGGCGGCATCTACAATTTCGTCACCAAGCGCGGCGAGTGCCGCGGTGCCAATTCGCACATTTCCTGGACGCAGGTCGAGACCGGTTCGGCCATCACCTGGAAGTATCCGAGCGTGGTGCTGCTCGGCGACAACTCGGTGGGCGAGTTCTATTCGGTCGCGCTCACCAACCATTACCAGCAGGCCGATACCGGCACCAAGATGACGCACGTCGGCCGCAACACCAGCAGCACGGTGCTGTCCAAGGGCATCAGCGCCGGTCACGGGCAGAACACCTATCGCGGCCTGATCAAGGTGCTGCCCGGCGCCGAGAACGCGCGCAACTACACGCAGTGCGATTCGCTGCTGCTGGGCGATCTATGCGGCGCGCACACCATGCCTTACATCGAGGTGAGGAACCCCAGCGCCCAAGTGGAACACGAAGCTTCCACCTCGCGCATCGGCGAAGACCAGTTGTTCTACTGCACGCAACGCGGCATCGCGCCGGAGGAGGCGGTGTCGATGATCGTCAACGGCTTCTGCAAGGCGGTGTTCCAGAATCTGCCGATGGAGTTCGCCGTGGAAGCACAAAAGCTGCTCGGCGTGAGTCTGGAAGGCAGCACCGGCTGACCCGCGAAGGAGATGAACATGCTCAGCGTAAAAAATCTGCATGCAGGCATCAATGGCAAGGAGATATTGCGCGGCATCGACCTCGAGGTGCGCGCCGGCGAGGTGCACGCCATCATGGGACCGAACGGCTCGGGCAAGAGCACGCTGGCGCAGTTGCTGGCCGGGCGCGAAGGCTATCAGGTGACGGCAGGTACGGTGCGTTATCTGGAGCAGGATCTGTTGGCGATGCCGCCGGAAGAAAGGGCGCGCGCAGGCGTGTTCCTGGCTTTCCAGTACCCGGTAGAGATTCCCGGCGTGAGCAACGCGCTGTTCCTCAAGACCGCCCTCAACAGCATACGCAAACAGCGCGGCTTGCCTGCACTCGACGCGATGGATTTCCTGAATTTGATGCGCGACAAGATGAAGCTGCTGGGCATGGACGAGGCAGCTGCTGCCGCGCGCCGTCAACGAAGGGTTCTCCGGCGGCGAGAAGAAGCGCAACGAGATCCTGCAACTGGCCGTGCTGGAACCGAAGCTGGCGATCCTCGACGAGACCGATTCCGGGCTGGATATCGACGCGCTCAAGATGGTGGCGGACGGCGTGAACGGGATGCGCAACCCGGAGCGCGCCATCGTGCTGGTCACCCATTACCAGCGCCTGCTGGATTATATCGTGCCGGATGTGGTGCACGTGCTGTCGCAAGGGCGCATCGTCAGATCCGGCGGTGCGGAACTGGCGCAGGAACTGGAGCAGCACGGCTACGGCAGGGTCGAGACTGAAACTGAGGCGCGGACAAGTAGCTTAGCGAGATCGATATGAACGTTCAATCGGAATCCTGGGAAGACATGGCACTGGAACGCGTACCGCAGTTTCTGGCTGGTCATGGCGTGCCGTGGGTAAGCCAAGGCGCGTCAGTCCGCGTTCGAGCGTTTCGTGGCGCATGGCTTCCCCACGCGGCGGGAAGAGGAATGGAAATATACCGACGTGGCGGCGATCGGCAAACGCAGCTCGCTGGCACCGGACAATATTCCGCCCGATCCTTCTTCCGAAGCCGCGCTGTTTGCCTGGACATTGGCCCAGGAGAACATTCATCTGATGGTGTTCGTGAACGGACATTATTCCAACGAGTTGTCTGCGTTAGGGGAACTGCCAGCCGGTGTGCGGCTGGAAAGTCTGGCCGACCTGCTGGACGGGACTGCCGACTTGCCGGAAACGTTCTTCGACCAGCAGCATGAACACACCATCTTCGCTGCGCTGAACAATGCGTTGACCACCGACGGCGCGGTGCTGAATCTGGCTTCCGGGACGGTGCTGGAAAAGCCTGTTTATCTGCTGTTCATCGCCAGCGGGCACGGCACGGCGATCTATCCGCGAAATATCGTCATCGCCGGTGAGGGCGCGCGCGCCACGGTCATCGAACATTATTTCGGCATGCTGGATGCGCACAATTTCACTGACGCGGTGACGCAGATCGATCTCGCTGCCGGTGCCGAGCTGCAGCATTGCAAGTTGGAGCAGGAAGGGAAGCGCCGCTTTTCATGTTGCCGGGATACACGCGGAACAGGCGGCGGACAGCCGCTTCGTCTCGCATTCGTTCGCGCTTGGCGGACGCCTGGCACGCAACGACATCACGTCACGTCTGAATGAGCCGGATTGCCTGTGCACCTTCGACGGCTTGTACCTGCTGGATGGCAAACAACATGTGGATCATCACACCCGCATCGATCACCTCGCGCCGTCGGGCACCAGCCGCGAGTATTACCGCGGCATCCTGGATGGCGAGTCGCACGGCGTATTCAACGGCAAGGTGATCGTGCATCCCCACGCGATCAAGACGGATGCGCACCAGTCCAACCGCAATCTGCTGCTGTCGCGGCAAGCCGAGGTGGATACCAAGCCGCAACTGGAGATCTTCGCGGACGACGTGAAGTGCACGCACGGCGCGACGGTCGGCCAGCTGGACGACGAGAGCCTGTTCTACCTGCGCTCGCGCGGGGTCGATGCGGATTCGGCACGCTCGCTGCTGATCTACGGTTTTGCCAACGACATCATCGGACGGATCGAAGTGCCGGATATGCGCGCACGGATCGAACATCTGGTGCTGGATCGTTTGCCGCAAGGCGAACAGATCAAGGAGCTGTTATGAAACTGCTCGACAGACTCATCCATCACCACGATCTGCAGGCGCAATTCTGGCGCACGGACTTTCCGATCCTGAAAACAAAAGTCCACGGCAAGCCGCTGGTGTATCTGGACAACGCGGCCACCACGCAGAAGCCGCTGGCGGTGATAGAGGCCGAGACGCAAGTATTACTGCGACTACAACGCCAACGTGCATCGCGGCATCCACGCCCTCAGCCAGTGGGCCACCGATGCCTTTGAGGCGGCGCGGGCCAAGGTGCAGCACCTGATCAACGCTGCCAGCCCCAATGAGATCATTTTCGTGCGCGGCACCACCGAGGCCATCAACCTGGTCGCGCAAAGCTACGGACGCAGCCGCCTGCAGGCCGGCGACGAGATCATCCTGAGCCAGATGGAGCACCACTCCAATATCGTTCCCTGGCAGATGCTGTGCCAGCAGACCGGCGCCAAACTGCGCATCATCCCGATCAACGACACGGGAGAGCTGCAGATGGATGCCTTTGATGCGTTGCTGAATGAACGTACCCGGCTGGTGGCGGTGACGCACGTCTCCAACGCGCTGGGCACGATCAACCCGGTCAAGCGCATCATCGAGCATGCACACGCGCGCAATGTGCCGGTACTGCTCGACGGCGCACAGGCCATCGCCCACCTGCCGGTGGATGTGCAGGCGCTGGATTGCGATTTCTATGCATTTTCCGGGCACAAACTGTATGGCCCTACCGGGATCGGTGTGCTGTACGGCAAGGCCGCCCTGCTCGAAGCCATGCCGCCGTATCAGGGCGGCGGCGACATGATCAGTTCCGTCAGCTTCGAGGGAACTACCTACAATACCTTGCCCTACAAGTTCGAGGCCGGCACGCCCAACATCGCCGGCGTCATCGGTCTGGGAGCTGCGGTGGATTATGTGACCGGCATCGGCTTTGAGGCACTTGCCGCACACGAACAGGCATTGCTGGCCTATGCGACGCCGTTGCTGGCCGACATTCCGGGGCTGCGCATCATCGGCAGCGCGCATGAAAAGACCGGCATCCTGTCGTTCGTGCTGGAGGGCATGCACCCGCACGACATCGGCACGATACTGGATGGTGAGGGCGTGGCGATACGTACCGGCCACCATTGCACGATGCCGCTGATGGAACGTTTCGGCGTACCGGGCACAGCGCGCGCCTCGTTTGCGCTGTACAACACCCGGCAAGAAGTGGATGCGCTGGTGGCGGCGATCCATAAGGCGAAGGAGGTGTTCGAGCGATGAGCGATCTGCGCGAACTCTATCAGGAGACCATCTTCGACCACTACCGCCAGCCGCGCAACTTCGGCCGGCTGGACGGTGCCAACCGCAAGGCCGAAGGCTACAACCCGCTGTGCGGCGACAAGGTCACGCTGTATCTGAAGGTGGAGGATGGCGTGATCCGCGACGCCAGTTTTGAAGGTTCCGGCTGCGCCATCGCGACCGCATCCGCCTCGCTGATGACGGAAAGCATCAAGGGCAAACGCGAAGACGAGGCACTGCATCTGCTGGAGAACATTCACGGCATGGTGACCAGCGGCACCGCGACCGGCGAGGTGGGAAAACTTCAGGTACTGGCCGGCGTGCATGAGTTTCCGCAACGCGTGAAGTGCGCCACGCTGGCCTGGCACACCATGAAGGCCGCGCTCGACAATATCGAGCAGCCGGTGACGACGGAGTGAGGTGTATTGCAGGAGGTGGCTCATGATCGACTGGAAAAAACTGAACGAGCAACTGCAGGAACCGCCGACCGACCAGGAGGAGCTGAAGGCGCGCGTCATCGAGATGCTGCGCACGATCTACGACCCCGAGATCCCGGTGAACATCTATGACCTCGGCCTGATCTACGAACTGGATGTGCAAGCATACAGGCGAGGTGCATGTCCGCATGACACTGACCGCCCCCAACTGTCCGGTGGCGGAGAGTTTTCCGGATATGGTGCAGACCAAGCTGTGGCTGGTGGACGGCGTCAGCGATGTGACGGTGGAACTGGTGTGGGAGCCGCCCTGGGGTCGCGAGAACATGTCGGAGGCTGCACGCTTGCAGCTCGGTATGTTGTGAAGAAAAGAGGCAGGTGATGAGCAGCTGGCTGGATGTCGCAAGCATTGATGAACTGACTCCGGGTACCCGCCGTGTGATCGATGTGGATGGAGTCGCCGTGGCGGTGTTCAATCTGGGCGGCGAATACTTTGCCATCAAGGATGCGTGTCCCCATGACGGCGGGGAACTGGCCAATGGCGAGCTGGAAGGCGAGGTGATCATTTGCCCGCGCCATGGCGCACGTTTCTCGATCAAGACCGGCGCCGTACTGGGGCCGCCCGCCTACGAGGATGTACGTACCTTTCCGGTGCGAGTTGCAGATGGCAAGGTACAAATTGAGGAGGAATGAGCTTGGTTCAAAACGATCCATTTACGTTCTCACTGGCTCCACCATTTTTCAGCCAGGAGTGGTTGGCTGACTGCATTTTTGCGTTCGCCTTGGATGCTGTGGTTGATGAACTTTTGCGGTTGTCTATGCCTGAACAGCAGAATGACAAGAATTGTCATTCAGTTGGTTTGTGATTGCTATCGGAGATTTTCGATGAAAACAAAAACACATTCCATGATTGCTCTAGTCAGCATAGCGATCTTAGCCACGCTTTCCGCTTGCGGTTCCAAGGACGGAGGCGGGCCAGCAAGCGGCCGCAAGTGGAGCCATGCCGCCACCGCTGGAGGTGGATGTGGTGACGGTTTCTGCCACGGGTTCCGTGCTGCTGACCCAGGACCTTCCCGGACGTCTGGAGGCATACCGCACGGCACAGGTGCGCGCACGGGTGGAAGGGATCATCGAGAAGCGATTGTTCGCCGAAGGCAGCGACGTGAAGGCGGGCGAGACACTGTTCCGGATCGATGCGCGCAACTATCAGGCTGCTTACGATTCCGCCAAGGCGGACGTGGATGTGGCGCGCCTGACAGTGCAGCGCTACAAGCCGCTGCTGGCGGCGAATGCAGTCAGTCAGCAGGATTACGACCTGGTTGCAGCCAAGCTCAAGCAGGCCGAGGCCGCGTTGTCCAGAGCGCAGCTCGATCTGGAGAACACCCATGTGCCTGCGCCCATCGCCGGGCATATAGGGCGCACCCAGGTGACTGAGGGGGCGCTGGTCGGGCACGGCGAGGCTACCTTGCTCGCCACCATCGAACAGGTCGATCCCATCTATGCCAATTTCACCCAGGCGGGAGCCGATATGCTGCGCCTGCAGCAGGCGTTCCAGTCCGGCAAGCTGAAGAGCGCCGGTTCGGCCAAGGTCGAACTGGTGCTTGAGGATGGCAGCGTCTATCCACAGCCCGGCAAGCTGCTGTTCTCCAATCTTGCCGTTGACCCGGGCACGGGCAGCGTGTCGTTACGCGCCGAATTTCCCAATCCACAAGCATGAGTTGCTGCCCGGCATGTTCGCGCGCATCCGCTTCGCGGAAGGCAGCACCGACAACAGCATCAAGGTGCCGCAGCGCGCGGTACAAACCGGCGCACAAGGGACAGTTCGTGATGGTGGTGGATGCAGCAGGAAGCGTGGCGCCGCGCCCGGTCAAGACGGGCGGCATGGCGGGCGGAGATTTCATCATCGCCGAAGGCCTGAGTCCCGGCGACCAGGTGATCGTCAATGGCCTGCAGAAAGCGCGTCCCGGTGCGACAGGTGAAGCCTGTGCCGTGGACTCCGGCCGGAAGCGATCCGCTTCCGAATGATGCCTGCTGCCACTGCAAAGAAATAGAGGCGCATCATGCTGCCAAGATTCTTCATCGACCGCCCGATCTTCGCCTGGGTCATCGCCCTCGATCATCCTGCTGGGCGGCGGACTGGCATTGCGCAACCTGCCGGTCGCCTCCTATCCGGCAGGTGGCGCCGCCTGCCTTGTCCATCACGCTCAATCTATCCCGGGCGCCTCGGCGCAGGTGGTGGAGGAGACCGCCGTCGCCCTGGTCGAGCAGGAATTGAACGGCATCGAGCATCTGCTGTACATGGAGTCATCCTCCGAGCTGGGCATCGGCAGCATCACGCTGACCTTTGAGGCGGGTACCGATCTGGATGTCGCCTCGGTCGAGACGCAGAACCGCGTCAAGCGTGCCGAAGCGCGCCTGCCGGATGATGTGCGGCGTGTGGGCAGTCACCGTGACGAAATCGGCGCGCAATTTCCTGATGATCGTCGCGCTCATCTCGCCGGACAAGAGCCGCGACAATGTGGCGCTCGGCAGCTACGCGTCCGCCAACGTGCTGGACAACATCCGTCGTGTCCCGGGCGTGGGCGAGGCATTGCTGTTCGGCACCGAATATTCGATGCGTTTGTGGCTGAAGCCGGAGAAACTGCACGCCTACAATCTGACGCCCGGCGACGTCACCAAGGCCGTGCGTGCGCAGAATACACAGCTCGCGATCGGTGAGGTCGGGCAATTGCCCGCGGCGCGCGGACAGCAGCTGAATGCAGTCATCGTCACCAAGAGCCGACTGTCCACGCCGGAAGAATTCGGCAACATCATCGTGCGCGCCAACCTGGACGGTTCCACCGTGCTGGTCAAGGATGTGGCAAGGGTCGAGCTCGGGGCGCAGGACTATTCCATCGCCGCGCGCATCGACGGGCAACCTGCTTCGGGTATCGCCATCCGCCTGACACCCGCCGCCAACGCGCTGGAGACCGCCAAGGCAGTCAAGGCCAAGATGACGGAACTGGCCAAGTACTTCCCCAAGGGCGTGGACTGGATCGTGCCCTATGACTCTTCCACGTTCGTCGAGATATCGGTGCGCGAAGTGGCGAAGACGCTGGCGGAAGCCATGTTGCTGGTGTTCCTGGTGATCTACCTGTTTCTGGGTAACCTGCGCGCCACGTTCATTCCCGCCATCGTCGTGCCGATCGCGTTGATCGGCGGCATGGTGGGACTCTATGCCGTCGGTTACTCGATCAACACCCTGACGCTGTTCGCCATGGTGCTGGCCGTCGGCATCGTGGTGGACGATGCCATCGTGGTGGTGGAGAACGTGGAGCGCATCATGGCCGAAGAAGGGCTCGCGCCGCGCGAGGCGACGCGCAAGGCCATGGGGCAGATCTTCGGCGCGATCATCGCCATCACGCTGGTGCTCTGTTCCGTGTTCATTCCGATGACACTCTTCGGCGGCACCGTCGGAGCGATCTATCGCCAGTTCGCGGTCACGCTGATCCTGACCATCCTGTTCTCGGTGCTGATGGCGTTGAGCCTGACCCCGGCGCTGTGCGCCACGCTGTTGAAGAACTCACCTGGCCATGAAACAGTGCCGAAGAAAGGGCTGCTCGGCTGGTTCCATCGTTTCTTCGGCAGAACCACCCAGGCGTACAAAGGCGGCGTCGCTTCCGTGCTGAAGCGCACTGGCCGCTATCTGCTGCTCTACGTTGGCCTCTTGGGCATCGTGGTCTGGCTGTTCGTGCGGCTGCCGACCAGTTTTCTTCCGGATGAGGATCAAGGCTATTTCGTCACCCTGATCCAGTTGCCGCCGGGGGCCACGCGGGAGCGCACACAGGAGGTGCTGGCCGAAGCAGAGCAGTTCTATCTCAAGCAGCCCGAGGTGGAACACGTCATCGGCGTGCTCGGCTTCTCTTTCTTCGGGCGCGGGCAGAATGCCGCTACCGCTTTTGTTCGCCTGAAGGATTGGGATAACAGGACAAGTTCCGATAGTTCGGCGGCCGCATTGGTGAGGCGAGCCAACATGGCGTTGTTCCGTATCAAGCAGGCAATGATCTTCGCCATCAACGTGCCGCCGATCCCGGAGCTGGCGGCAGTCGGCGGTTTCGACTTCCGCCTGCAGGACCGTTCCGGTCAGGGGCGGGCCAAGCTGCTCGAAGCGCGCAACATGGCGCTGGGCATGGCAAGCCAGAACCCTGCACTGACGGGCGTGCGACCTGAAGGGCAGGAGCCGGGGCCGCAACTGCAGATAGACATCGACCGCCTGAAAACGCGGGCGCTGGGGGTGGACATCGCCGATTTGAACGAGACTCTGCAGTCTGCGCTCGGTGTCGCGTACATCAACGACTTCGTGCGCCAGGGACGCATCCTGCGGGTGCAGATGCAGGCGGAAGCGGACAACCGCACGACACCGGAGCAGATCCTGCAGTTGCCGCTGCGCAATGCACAGGGCGGCATGGTGCCGCTGTCCGAGGTCGCCACGTCGCAATGGGTCATGGATCTGCCGAAGCTGGACCGTTACAACGGCGTACCTTCGATGAAGATCGCCGGCAGCCCCGCGCCGGGCAGAAGCAGCGGCGATGCCCTGGCGGCGATGGAGGAGGTCGCGTCCAAACTGCCGCCCGGATTCGGCTTCGAATGGTCCGGCACTTCCAGCGAGGAGCGGCTCTCCGGCAGCCAGGCACCTTTGCTGTTCGGCCTGTCGGTGGTGGCCGTGTTCCTGTGCCTTGCGGCGCTGTATGAGAGTTGGTCCATCCCGGTCGCGGTGATCCTGGTGGTGCCCATCGGCATACTCGGCGCGTTGCTGGCCGTGACCCTGCGCGGTTTGCCCGACGACGTGTATTTCAAGGTCGGCCTGATCGTCATCATCGGTCTGGCTTCGAAGAATGCGATCCTGATCATCCAGTTCGCCCGCAATTTGCAGGACCAGGGGCAGGACCTGATCGCGGCCACACTGGAAGCCTGCCGCTTGAGATTCCGTCCCATCTTGATGACTTCTATCGCCTTTGTGCTGGGCGTCACGCCGCTGGCCATCTCTACCGGCGCCGGCGCGAATGGACGTCATGCCATCGGCACCGGTGTCATGGGCGGCATGATCGCCGCGACGGTGCTGGCGATATTCCTGGTGCCGGTGTTCTTCGTCGTCATACGCCGCCTCTTCCCCGGCCGTGCGCGGCCGCCGGAGGAAAAGAATGAGTAACATGAAGCAATGTTGAAAGCAGTTACAGTCATGCTGCCTGTTGGCAGAATGCGCCGCCAGGCTCAGAGTCACCCATGCAGTCATACCAAAAGCCAACGCGCCCAAGCACAGGACCGCGAGCATGGAGACCGTCGCGACGGAGCGGATGGAAGAGGCGGTGGAGAAGATGCGTTGATTGATGGTCAATCCTGAGTGGGGTGAAAAAATGCGTACCTGTTTTCTGTCTTTTTTGCTATGCCTGGGTTTGTTCGGCCAATAGGTTGTAGCCGAGGGAAAGGCCGATAAGTCCATCGCCGGGCGTTGGCTATATCAGCAGGGTGCTGCGGCTTCAGAGATGGTGCTGGGCGCTGGTGGCAAGGGGTCTTTCGACGGAGTTCCTTTGGCCTACCGGGTTCAGGGCGATCAACTGTACGTGACCATGAATGGCGGAACCATCGTCTATCACTATCAACTGCAGCAGGAGCGGCTCTTGCTGGAAGGTGGGGATTTGAATGGTGTCGTGCAATTTAAGCGTGCTGCTCAGTCCGCTACCGGAAAAACGCGCGAGAGCGCAAATAAGCAGGGTGAAAGAACCAAGGGTGATCCTCTGGCGCGCCTGTTGACTTCCAGCGACTGGTGTTCGTTTTCATACAGCGGAGGTGGGGGTGGCTATGGCTCGACGGGCAGTTATGGACACACTTCCACTTCGCGTTTTCATTTGTCTGCGAACGGCAGCTTCAGCATGTCGTCCAACTCGGAAAACTATTCGAGCAATCCGAACGGCAGTGTCGTTGGGCAGGGTGGAAACGGATCGGGAGGGCGCTGGCAGGTGCGCGCGGGTGTGTTGTACACCTCTGAGGGAAATGGGCCGATGCAGCCGGTACAACTGACCGTGACCAGAAACTCCAATGGCTATCCGATCATCAAGGCGAATGGCACCGAGTACACTCAATGCAATTAGCTTGCTGAGTGGAACGGGTGGAAGAGGCAGTGGAGAAAATGCGGTAAAGCGGGAACGGCTGAACTCGGCCATGAGGCGTCATTTCACCTCAAAGAATGTATAGGAAAACTGGCGTATTGACTCTACATATTGTGAAGGGTAGCGTCGTTGCGTGTGAGTGAGGTCATCTTGACTTTCATTGCAGGCGTAATTGAAGGGAGGTGCTTCATGGATTCTCCTAACGAGAATTGCCGCTCAGCTCAATTCAATGTTGGCTTGATTGTTTTTGTTTCCATACTACTCGCTGGTTGTTGGAGCGGAGGCGGAGGCAGTGATGATCTTGTTTGTCATTATAATAAACCTGGGTGCGGCCCGACCTTACAATGGTTAAACGGCATTGTGTGGAGTGGGACGCAATATGTAGCGGTCGGAGGTACTAATAGTGGGGGCACCCCACCACTTGGCTTAGTGATCACCTCAACTGATGGCATTATCAAAGTATCCCATACTATTACCAGTGTGCCAGTTCCTTGCCCTACTGAGTTACTTGACATTGCATGGAACGGAATGCAGTTCGTTTCTGTCGGTTATTGCGGAACTATCCTGACTTCTTCTGATGGCATAACTTGGACTGCTCGAGTATCTGGTACTTTATTACCTCTTCATGGAATTACATGGACCGGCACACAGTTCGTGGCGGTTGGTGGAAT
Source organism: uncultured beta proteobacterium (assembly GCA_963721375.1). GTDB lineage: Bacteria > Pseudomonadota > Gammaproteobacteria > Burkholderiales > Gallionellaceae > Sideroxyarcus. The sequence continues at coordinate 107,886 of CAVRIW010000004.1, forward strand.
GCCAACCTCTCCGATTGAAACCAATATTATCCTTACATCGTCAGACGGTGTGTCTTGGACAACTCAAACAACCACTACTACTGAGGTTCTATATGACGTTACTTGGAGCGGTTCACAACTGGTGGCCGTTGGCGACTTAGGAACCCTACTCACTTCGCCGGATGGCATTGTTTGGACGGCACAGACATCAGGTACTACAAACCCTCTTTACGGTATAGCTAGCAGTGGCTCGCAACTAGTGGCTGTTGGATTCGGGGGCACCATCCTCACCTCGTTGGATGGTATTGCATGGACAGCTCGGACCTCTGGAACCGTGGTTGCGCTTCATGGTGTTACTTGGAGTGGCTCACAGTTTGTCGCAGTTGGGGATGACTTCAATCAACTACCTAGCACATCTTCCAACACTATCCTTTCTTCACCGGATGGCGCCGTCTGGTCACCTCGAACCTCCAGCATCGTTGGTCAGCTAAAAGCCGTTGCCGGGAGTGGCTCGCAATTTGTGATTGTCGGTGGTGGCATGACGCCTTTTAGTGCGCCATAAGTCTTCTGTCTGTTTAAATAGTAGCCGGCAACGAGGAAGTCACCGCGCATATGCCTCCGTCGCATAGCGGCGCATCATGCGATGGCTGTTGAAATACGAGGCGTTCTTGCTGATCGCCCCCTTCATCACCTTGAGCCATCCACCGTCGCTGCGGGCGTAGTACAGCGGCAGCACCACCTGTTCCAGCTTGTCGTAAAGTACGCGTGCATTGCCGTCGGCGATGCCGGTCGCGTCGCCGATGGCCCAGCCGGTCACACCTTCGAGGCAGCCTTCGATCCACCAGCCGTCGAGCACCGAGAGGTTGGGTACGCCGTTGAATGCGGCTTTCATGCCGCTGGTGCCTGATGCCTCAAGCGGCGGCAGCGGCGTATTGAGCCACACATCCGCTCCTGCGGTCAGGGTCTGGGCCGAGCGCCATGTCGTAGTCGGGCAGATAGACGACCGATATCGTGCCGGCAAGGGCACGCGCATGCGCATAGAGTTGCTCGATCAGCTGCTTGCCGTTCTCGTCGCGCGGATGCGCCTTGCCGGCGAGCACGATCTGGAACGGCTGCTTGCGCGCGATCGCCCGCAACCGATCCAGGTCGGAGAACAACAGATCCGGACGTTTGTATGCGGCCATGCGCCGCGCAAAGCCGAAGATCGGGATCTTCGGGTCCAGCACCACCCCGGTAAGTGTCTGCACTTTGTCGATGAGATGCTGTTTTGCCTGAACATGCGCTTCCCAGATCGCGGTATCGGGAATGCAGCAATCGGCGCGCATCAGCAGCTGCGGTTCGTGGCACCAGCCGGGGACGTAGTGATCGTAAAGCTGACGAAAACCTTCGGCGGCCCAGGTATAGGGATGCACGCCGTTGGTGATCGCATGCACCTTGTAGCCGGGGAACATCGCGTTGGATACTTCGGCATGTTTCTTGGCGACGCCGTTGACGTATTCGCTCAGGTTCAGCGCCAGCCGCGTCATGTTGAGACTTTCCTCGCCGGCCAGACGCTTGATGGTTTCCATGTCGAAACCGTTATCGATAACGCGCTGCACCAGGTCATAGGGAAAGCGGTCATGTCCGGCCTCGACCGGAGTGTGGGTGGTAAAGCTGCACAGGTCGCGCACACGCGGCAGGTCATAGAGCGACTCACCGGGGCGCAGGTGTTCGGCGGAATAGGTAAAACGCCGCATCAGTTCCAGCCCGAGCAGCGCGGAATGCCCTTCGTTCATGTGGTAATGGCGGATGGTGAAGCCGATGGCATGCAGCAGGCGCACGCCGCCCAAGCCGAGCACGATCTCCTGCTTGAGACGATACACGTTGTCGCCGCCGTAGAGATAGTGGGTGATTTCGCGGTCTTCGCTGCTGTTCTCATCCAGGTCGGTGTCGAGCAGCAACACCGGCTGGCGGCCACCCATGTGTCCTTCGAATATATACAACCAGGCACCGATCCAGACCGTGCGGCCATCGATCTGCACGGCGATCTTGGCATCGATGGGTTGCGCCCAATGCTTGGGATCCCAGGCCGCCGCATGCTCGATCTGCCGGCCCTGGGTATCGATTTCCTGGCGGAAATAGCCGGCGTGGCTGACCAGGCTGATCGCCACCATGGGCAGTTCAAGGTCGGCAGCCGAGCGTACCGTATCGCCGGCGAGTACGCCCAAGCCTCCGGCGTAGGTCGGGATCTCGCTGCGCAGTGCGATCTCCATCGAGAAGTACGCAATGCGCGGTTCGTGAATGAATTCGTCTAGCATGATTGCCATCCTCCTCATATTCAGCTTGCGTGAATATACTCGGGCTATTGCACTTTTCCAGCCCCGACAAGATACGCCAAATAAGGCTTAAAGCGCGACTTTGATAATGGGGGTTGGGGCTGCGCTGGCGCAGGGGGTATGTTGCCTTAATGCAAGATGCCGGCATGGAACGCATCGCGCTGGAACAGGCGGAAGGGGCGCTAAATTCGGTGATGCTGATCTGATCTGGTGTCTGCCCCAATCGATATAGATATTCTTTGGCATTGACCAAGCCTCGCATGTCCTTTATAAAGTCCCACGAAATCAACATGGCGGGGTACTGTGGAATCGGTTGAACTCCTGAGGCTAAATTTGGCAATCGAACCCGATTTGCAGAATTTTGTCTGCTTTCTCATGGAAAGTGTAAGGCGCCTTAAGGGGAATGCCTTCGGGGCTTCGCTCGCCAGTCTGGAGTTGAATCAACGTTTGCGCGCCGCCGGAGCTTGTCGCGGCCAACCCTTCCCGGTCAGCGTCCAACTGAAAAATCATTGCCTGCGAGTTCATTGGGGTGACGATGAGCTTGTGGTCGCACAAGCGGGCGCTATCGAAAAATCCGTGATCGACCAGTTGTGTGACCATTTGCGCAAATCTACAGAGTCGATCGCTCCGGAAATCCTGGCTCAACGCAATGAGGCGATGGTGCGTCACTTGCAGGAGACGCGCGAGCGCACCGAGCAGGAGTTGGCCGAGTTGCAGGTGAAGTTGCTCAGCCGCCAGGCGGAGTTGCAGGCTTCCATCCATCAGGCAGAAACCGACCCGTTGACCGAATTGCCGAACCGCCGGGCGTTCGACGAAAAGCTGGATCTGGCATTTCGCCACACCATGCGCCAAAGAAGTTCTTCCCTGTCGCTCGTGATGCTGGATCTGGATTATTTCAAGAACATCAATGATCAGCACGGGCATCAGTTCGGCGATAGCTACCTGATCAAGATGGCGCAGACTCTGCGCGGCGTGATCCGGGAAGACGTGGATTGTGCGTTCCGTTTTGGCGGGGATGAGTTTGCCATAATGATCTACTCCGACCATCGCACCGCATGCGACAAGGCTAGGCAAGTGATACAGCAAATGGATGGCAAGGTCAGCATCGGGATATCGACCATCGATCCGCAAACACGGGATGACGTCACGCTGGAAGATTTTATCCATCAAGCCGACAGCGCGCTCTACGATGCCAAGCGCCATGGTCGCGGACGTGCGGTGGTTGGCAAATGTAATGGCGATACGTGGGAATGCGGAGCAAATTGTCCGGCGAAAGAACCTTGTGTCTGACATCTTTGATAGTGCGAGTGATTGCAAGCTGTTATTCAATAGTGCGACACAAAACGACAGCTCTTTGATTCTGCTGCGATCGAAACTCTCCGCTATCACCCAGCGTCTGGGGATCAGTGAACTCAAGCAGGAAAACATGCTGCTGGTGGCCTCGGAACTGGTCAGCAACAATGTGAAGCACGCGGGCGGGCGGGGCATGGTGCAGTTGTGGCAACAGCCCGGACGAATACTGGATATGCTTTCGTTGGACTTCGGCCCGGGCATCACGAACCTGGAAAGCGCCGAAGAGGATGGTTATTCAACGGCCAGCACGCTGGGTAAGGGGCTGGGGGCCATTCGCCGCCTGAGTGACGAGTCGTACATCTACACGCAGCAAGTGCGCCCGGATCGTCCGAACAGATGGAGTGGCACGGTGGTGCTGACCCGCTTTCATTTGGACAAGGAAAACAAAGAGGCGAAATCCGGTTTCAAGTTCGGCCTGTTCTCGCGTTCCCTGTCTGATGAACGCTACAACGGGGACCGGATATATCTGCAAAGAGCCGGGAAAATGTTGCGCTGGTTGCATCTGGACGGACTGGGGCACGGCGAAGAGGCGCAGGCGGCAACAGCCGATCTGGCGACTCATCTGGTTAGCTACGAGTCGCCGGAAACGATACTGGAAATGGTGGATCGGCAGCTCGTCAACACGCGTGGCGCGGTCGCCATTGCCGGTGAGATCGATCTGGCAAAATGCAGTTTGCATCTGTCCGGTGTGGGCGACATGCATGCGCATCTATACGATCATGAGCAGGTTCAGCACATCGCCTTTGCCCCCGGGATACTGGGGCGGGAGCACCGCACGGCGACGATGTTGCAGGCCGATTTTGGCAAAAAATTCGTTATCGTCACCGCCAGTGACGGCATACGCAGGAACTGGGACGCGGCAAATTTCGCCGGCTTGTTCAACCAGCACCCGCAGTTGATTGCCTATACCCTGGGCAACATCATGGGTCGAATTTCGGATGATCAGTCGATTTGTGTTTGTACTATAGGTTGAACGGACAAGGAGAAATAAATGGTGCAGAAAAAGGAATCCAGCGAAAAACTGGCCGCGTTGTTCAGTTTGAAGATCGGCAACATTGCCGGGCAACTGGAAGAAACCGGGCGGGAGTTCTTCTGCGCGGATAACAAGCTGATGGATGAAGATGAGGTCGTCGACCTGAGCAGTGAGTTCATCCATTTAATTACCGGATTGCTGGGTTCCAAAGACCCGCACAAACGCACTTCGCCGCAATTCCACGCGCTGGAGACGTTCTTCTCGGGGCTTGCGCAACGCATGCTGATACGCGGCGGGAATGTGGAAGATGTGGTGCGTTATGCGCAGCAGTTGCAATACAGCCTGATCTCCGCGCTGGAACGCGACAGCGGGATTGCGTTCACCCAATCGCGCTCGGTATTGCTGTTCTTCGCCCAGCATTTTGACGAGCTCATCATGGCGGTTTTTCGCACCTATCTGGGCGACCGTGAAAATACCCTGAAGGCACAGGAAGCTGAGTTGCGCGAGACCTCCACCCCCATCACCGAAATCTGGGACGGGGTGCTGACGCTGCCTATCATCGGCACGCTGGATTCCAGCCGTACCATGCTGGTCATGGAGGCCTTGCTTAACCGCATTGCCAAGGATCATGCGCGCGCGGTGGTGATGGATCTCACCGGCGTAAAGAATATCGATTCCCAGGTTTCGCATCACCTGATCCAGATGGTGCGGGCCGTGCAACTGATGGGTTCCGATGCGATCATCACCGGCATCCACCCGGAAATCGCCCGCGCGCTGGTCAGCCTGAACATCGACCTGAACGGCGTGACCACCCGCGCCAGCCTGTCTGACGGGCTAAAAGAAGCGTTTTTGCGCATGGGTATCCAGGTCAGCCAAAAAGCAAACTGATGACAATTCCTGGAGTGCACCTGACGCGTATCGGCAAGGGCAATTTCTTGCTGGAGCCGCTGCGCAGCATGAACATTCAGGATCAGGGCGCGCTGATGCAGGAGATCGTCACGCAGATGCAACAGGGGCAAGGGGCGCGCTTGTATTTCGACCTGAGCGGGTTGCCAGTCATCGACCAGATTTATTACGGCTGGCTGGACCAGTTGGCCCGCACTTGCCAGGTAGTGAATATCAAAATGATCTGCATCAACATGCAGCCGACGGCTGCCTTCACCCTGTCGAAATTCCTCAGCAACAAGCCTGTATTCGGAACAGCGCTGGGTGTCCCGGACTGACTGGTTACCGTACTGATAGTTTTTCCATATTTGTGCGGTAGATGCACTACATCTGCTTACACTGACTACAATACGCATGATTGACATCCGGACAGGACATCAATGACCGTGCACCCTTACCGATCTGGGCTATACAACTCCGCGATCTTGTTGTCGGGGGATAAGACCTGCTTTGTGCCGCAGTCTATCGGGAATGGCTCATTCGAAAACATCACCATCGGCATCACACTCGCCCCCGGAAGGGAAGGTGACTCATGATGCGCAGGCATCTCATCGCTGATCATGGCAGCGACAAACAAGCCGATGCACTGCTAGTCGAGCAGACCAAGCTGCTCTATGCCGGATTGCCGTCCTCGATCGTCATCAACACGCTGCTGGCGCTGATTCTCGTCGGTGTGCAAAGCTCGGTGATCAGCCAGAGTCGGCTGTTGGTCTGGCTCGCCATGATCGGTGGCATCCTGCTGGTCAGGGCGGTTCTTGCGGTGGCTTGGCGACGCAATGTGTCCGATGCGGCCAATTCTGCTCCGCGCTGGATACGCCGCTTTCGCATCAGCGTCATCGCGACCGGCATTGCATGGGGCATGGCTGCCGAGTTGCTGTTCCCGGCTGGAAATGTGACCTATCAGCTATTTCTTGCCGTCGTTTTGGCAGGTATGAGTGCCGGGGCCATTACCTTGCTGGCGGTTGACCGGGTGTCCATGCTCGGTTTCCTGGTGCCTACGCTGGCACCGCTGACAGTGCGCTTCTGGTTGGAAGGCAGTGCGGTTTCGCCAGCCATCGGTGCGATGGTCGCACTGTTCCTGTTTTTCATCGCGGCGAACGCCGCACGGGTCGGGCGCAGCCTTTACGAAAACTTTCGCTTGCGCATCGATGCAGAGGAACATGAACAGGTGTTGCGCCAAAGCGAGGCACGGCTGAATCAAGCCCAGCGCAGTGCCCATATCGGCAACTGGGAACTGGATGTGGTCAGCAACCAACTGTACTGGTCGGACGAAATCTACCGCATCTTAGAAATCGATAAAACGACGTTTGGTGCATCCTATGCAGCCTTCCTCAATGCCATTCATCCGGATGACCGCGACCGGGTGAACAAGGCCTATACCGATTCACTCGCCAATCACGCGCCTTACGATATCGTCCATCGCCTGCAGTTTGCGGACGGACGCATCAAGTTCGTCAATGAGCGTTGCGAGACACAGTTCGATGCTGAAGGAAAGGTAATCCGCTCGCTGGGTACGGTACAGGACATCACGGAACAAAAGCTCGCCGAAAACACACTGCGCGAAAGCGAGGCACGCTACCGGGCGGTCGCCTACACAGCCGGCGATGCCATCATCACGTCGGACAGCGCCGAAAACATCGTGGGCTGGAACCGGGGTGCCGAGATGATCTTCGGCTACTCCGAGGCAGAGATTACCGGTCAGTCTCTGACTGTGCTGATGCCGTCTCGTTACCGCGCCCCGCATCGTGCGGGGGTGCGTACGTTGCTGTCCGGAGGAAAGCCCCACATCATCGGTAGCGGAGCGATTGAGCTGGAAGGGCTGCGCAAGAACGGGAGCGAGTTTCCGCTGGAGATTTCGCTGGCACAGTGGGAGAGCGCTGATGGACTGTTTTTTACCGGCATCATTCGCGATATCACCGAGCGCAAGAAAGATGAGATTGCACTAAAGGATAGCGAGTCGCGTTTTCGCTTCATGCTGGAAAACAGCCCGATCGCGGCACGTATTACGAACAATGCGACTGGCCAAGTTGTGTTCTCCAACCAGCGTTATGTCGAGTTGATCGACTCCGAGCCGCATAAAGTAATCGGTATCAATCCGAAACATTACTACGCGAACCCGCAGGATTACGAGGATGTGCTGGAACAACTCGGCAAGGGGGAGCGTGTCACCAATAGATTGGTCGAGCTGATTATCCGCAATGGGCATGAAAGAACAAAATGGGCACTGGCATCCTATATGCAGTTGGAATATCAAAACAAACCGGCTGTCCTTGCCTGGTTCTACGACATCACCGATCGCAAGGAGATGGAAGAGCAGGTGCAGCATCTTGCATATCACGACCCGCTTACCGACCTGCCGAACCGGATGCTGTTCACCGACCGTTTGCAACAGGCACTGGCTACCGCCAAACGCGACCACGCACAGCTGGCGCTGATGTTCATCGATCTGGATAAATTCAAACCCGTCAATGACAGGCACGGCCACCATGTGGGTGACCTCTTGTTGAAAGAAGTGGCGCAACGCATCCAGGATTGCCTGCGTGAATCGGATACCGTGGCGCGCATCGGCGGAGACGAGTTTGTCGTGCTGCTCCCCGTGATCAGGGCGGAGCAAGACGCATGGGAGGTCGCGGAAAAGATTCGTGGTTCGCTCAATCAACCTTTCGAGCTGGCTGGACTTGGCTTGAGCATTTCTTCGAGCACAGGTATCGCCATCTATCCCGAACATGGTGACGAGGAAAAACAGCTAATCAAAAATGCCGACGACGCCATGTATTATGCAAAATCTGTTGGTCGAGACAATGTGCAAATCTACCGGTCGGATATGCAGGAAAATAACGGTTGAGGCCATCCGTTATTCTCACGTTTCATTATTGTGCTCCGTCACCGTATTTCTCTGTTCCTGATCTGCGCATGGTCAACCGGACTCACCTGCAGTGTCAGTAAATGACTTTTAATCCAATCAAACTTTATATCCATGCCCACTCATAACGAATCCAGATGGACGCACCATCATGTGTTTAACGAAGGCAATCCGGCTGCAGAACGGAGTACGCGTGCCGTGATGTGGATCACCGCCGCCATGATGGTGGTGGAGATCGTCGCGGGGTGGTGGTTCAACTCGATGGCACTGCTGGCGGATGGCTTGCACATGAGTTCGCATGCTTTCGCCATCGGGCTGAGTGCTTTTGCCTATGCGGCGGCACGTCATTATTCAAGCGACCCGAGGTTTGCCTTTGGCACCTGGAAGATCGAGATCCTTGCCGGCTTTGCCAGTGCCATTTTCCTGCTGGGCGTGGCCGCCATGATGGTCTTCGGCTCGGTGGAGCGCTTGTTTTCGCCGCAGCCGATCAATTATCAGGATGCGATCATCGTTGCCGTGCTCGGTCTGTTGGTCAATATCGTCTGTGCCATGATTCTCGGTCATGCGCATGATGACCATCATCACCACAGCCACGAGCATGATGCGCACGATCACCATGACCATCATCATGACCTGAACCTGAAATCAGCCTATGTGCATGTCATCGCCGATGCGGCGACTTCGGTGCTGGCCATCATCGCGCTGGTGGGTGGTTTGTTCTACGGATGGTCGTGGCTGGATCCGGTAATGGGTATCGTTGGCGCGATACTGGTGGCGGCTTGGGCAAGAGGCCTGTTGATGGAGACCGGGAAGGTGCTGCTCGATCGGGAAATGGATCATCCCGTGGTGGATGAGATTCGGGAAGTTATCGAGCAGCTTGATAATCCTGATGAGACAAAGATCACCGACTTGCACGTGTGGCGTGTCGGCAAAGAAGCCTATGCCTGTGCGATCAGTATCGTGACCCGCAGCGCCACGCTGACGCCGGAGCAGGTACGGGAACAGCTACGCCAGCATGAGGAGATCGTGCATACCACGATTGAGATTCACCGTTACGGATGAGTGCAAGTCGATTGCATCAATGTGCTAAGTGTTCTGATGTTGCTATATGGGGGTGTCATGCACAAGCTGAAAAATGAAGCCGCATTGTTTAAGGAAGCGTTTCATGCAGGCGTGAAATATGCCGAGGGGCGAGGCGTCGTCGAGTTTGAGCCGAAAGACTCGGCGAGTGAAAAACTTCTTTATATCTACAGACTGCTGGTTCACGACAAGGTCATTCAACCCTTGCCGGAAGATCAGGTTGCCGAAAAGACTTTGCGACACAAACTGGCGATCTGGTATTCCAAACAATTGCCTAAGGATCATCCACTCTTAAAGTAACTGAATGACTGTTATCAAACCAGAAGAGGGCATTAGTGCTCGTGAAGACAACAGGCAAGATGCGGCCAATAAGAGACTGTCGCCGGCTGCCCGTATTATTATGCATATGCGGACAGGAAGTTTTGTGAGGTCACTGGTGAATCAATTGGTTATCGAAAATTCACAAGCTTCACTAATTTTAACAATACGGACCGGTGCGTCCGTCTAATAACTGTTGGGCATCATGATCCGAGCACTTCTTCTATCCATTCTTCTGGCTGTCCTCACCTCGTGCGAAAAGCCAGAAGCCGAGCGTCCGACTGTCGACGTAAAGCGACTTTCGACCGACGTTCACGTCGCAATCGCACAACACAATCTGGTTCTTCCGTTCATCGCCTTGGAAGATTACGCTTATCGGCATCAGTCATTTTCCTTGAATCGGGAGGGCGAAATGGAACATGCTTTAAGTGCGGCGAGCAAACTTCTGCGCGATGCGACAGATTCAAAGCACCCAGTGGCATTCGATAGTCTTTCCGTCGTGGTGCGAACATATGGCTGGAATGACTTCGATACAAGCCAGATACGGGTATGCCCGTTGCTAACCCGCGATTGGGCACGGTCTGTATGTGACAATCCCTGGGCGGCCATCCAACAGGCGCTCCCCGGTGATCGTTTCAGGCTCGTAGATTTGCGTCGTCTGCAAATTGATGATCCTCATCGCCTTGGCCAATGCGTCAACAATGGCAAGCCACGCCGACCTTTACCACAAAGTCCCGGAGAGGCCGTGATGGTCTGCGAATCGTCGGACTACGAAGGAAACAAAAATAGATACCATAGTGCGGTCGTCCGAATCGATGGCGATCTTGGCGCCTTATGGGCGGTTGGGCAAAATGAAAAAATTGACGAGACTGCCGAAGCGATGACCGAGAGAGAGGGAAAAGCGATAGTTGCCTTTGTGCAAAATGCGCTCGGAGCAAGCGAGGACTTCCCTGCGCTCTATTCCACACTGTGTCGTCTCCGGCGACCTGGCTCGATTGACAGCCCAAAGGGTGCGGATTGTGGACGCGCTGCTCCTCCCTCGCTCAGTCGTAATCAATATGCTCAGTAGCTCTCATGCGACGATGCCTAACCCGACATTCGAGCGGGCGCAAAAGCGCGCCGCCCCTCAATTCCTCATTAGGCGGAAATCAGACCTCAGTAATCACTTAACAAATATTTCGTTGGGATAAAGGGGGAAAGAATATTGGATGTTTTTTCTCTTCAATATTATTGTTGCCTTAGTAGGAGGCTTCGTTTCGGATTTTATTCAAGTAGTGTTTCGTATTGACATGAGTAGCATGTCCACTATTTACTCACTAGCAATTCTGATTCCCAGTATTGCTATAGGTGTTCGCAGAATGCACGACCTTGGGCGAAGCGGTTGGTGGATTATTTGTCCCTTTGTTAATTTAGTGTTCTTATGTTTGGACAGTCAGCCTGGTGAAAATAAGTATGGCCCGAACCCAAAATTAGCCTAACCCGGCAGTCAAGAGGGCGCAAAAGCGCGCAGCTCCTTACTTCTACGTCATGTTGCATAAATCGAAGGGGCGCAATGGTGATTAACCTTGAAGGCGTAGTTTCGGCGAATTGGGGAGACCTTCCAGCGAAGGAAATCTTTCCGGGAATTCGTAAGCGTATCCTCTGGCAGAGCACGAGCGGTGCCAAGGCAATAACTCTCGAAATCGACCCTGGCGCCAAGTTCACGACCCTCGATACCCACTCTCCCGGCTCTGAAGAAGTCTTCGTGGTATCTGGCGTGTTCAACGACGGTGTCCACGATTATCCGGCAGGTACTTTCATTCACAATCCCGTTGGCTCTGCGCATGTTCCTCAGTCAAAGCAAGGCTGCGTAATCTTCGTGTTCTTTCCTGAGGGTTGAGCCCATGCAACATAGCTCATCAAACGTTAGCGCGCACACCATGGCCGCCTACACTGCCGAAGTACTCTGGTCTCGTTCAGCTCAGAAGTTCATCGACAACCGCTACAGCAGAAAGCACATTCTTCGTTTCGATGGCGGAATCGAAGTGGCTGGCTCATCGTCACCTCACGTTGTCCCTTTGCCCTATTCCGCAGCAGACGCTATTGATCCAGAGGAAGCCTTTGTTTCCTCCCTTTCCAGTTGCCATATGCTTTGGTTTCTTTCCATCGCAGCCAGCCAAGGCTTCGTTGTCGACTGCTACCACGACATTGCCGAAGGAGTGATGGAAAAGGACTCAGAGGGCAAACTCATGATGTCTCTCGTTACACTTCGCCCCGCGATAGAATTTTCCGGAGAGAAACAACCGACTTCCAGCGAACTTGAACAGCTTCATCATCAAGCGCATGAAGAGTGCTTCATTGCAAACTCGGTAAAAACTGAAGTTCGCTGTGAGCCAAGACCAAGTGCGCTCTAACCTCTCGGTCAACCGGACGCCGCAGCTGCGCATGCGGGCTCCCCGCGTTGTGCGCTCCGGCTCAAACGTTAGACCTATAACAATTATCACTGGATAGGAAAATGATAAAAGACCTACACATTTTGCCCGCAAATTTGCCGGTTCCAGTAGATGATGGCGCATGCGACCATTTACAGGGAAGCGCCTTACCTTCGGTCTCACTGACTAGCACTACAGGGAAGGCCGTTGATCTCAGCATTTACACAGGCACACTGGTTATTTATTTCTACCCCATGCTGGGTCGTCCCGATAGCCCACCTCTCATCGGTTGGAATGACATACCCGGTGCTAGGGGATGCACCCCACAAACATGTGCCTTTCGCGATTCCCACGCCGAGTTAAAGCGGCTTGGTGTCGAGGTGTTTGGTGTGAGCGCGCAACGTTTGGAAGACCAAAAAGAAGCACATGCAAGGCTACAACTTCCCTTTACGTTGCTCAATGATGGACAACTTACTTTAGCTCAAGCGCTCAAACTGCCAACATTTGAGTATGCGGGCGCACGTCTGATAAAGCGGTTAACAATCATTGCAACGGGAGGCCTTATTCGGAAGGTTTTCTATCCGGTATTCCCACCTAATAATAATGCGCGTGAGGTCATCGCATGGCTTACGGCAAAACCTTCGACATTGGATGGCAATGACTAGTGCTCTCTACGTCGCCGCATTCTTAGCAATCATCGTTGGAATCGCTCACTCCTTCCTCGGTGAACGCTATATTCTCATCAGGCTGTTTCGCAATGAGGAGCTACCTAGGCTTTTCGGTGGAACCGAATTCACCACACGGACTCTCCGCTTCGCATGGCACATCACAACCGTTGCTTGGTGGGGGTTTGCAGCCATATTGATTCAGCTGGCTCAGAACACTGTCTCCACTTCTAGCGTAGCCTTTGCCATCGGCATTACGTTTGCTGTAACAGGCATCGTTACACTTGCCATTTCAAGAGCCAGACATCTCGCTTGGCCAGTCTTTTTGTTCATTGGCTGCATCGCACTCTATGCCGCAACCATCTAACCCTGCGCTCAAGGTCGCTCCGTCCTGTCGCTGGGACACGCCTTCGGCGCGCCACTTGGCTCCACGTTAACCACAATTAAGGTTCTCTATGTATTCAGCAACATTTATCTTTGATAAAAAGCAATTCGATGAAGAGTTTCATAAGCTCGACCAATCTATAGCCGAGAGTGCAAAACAATCTGTTGGTTACCTGGGCGAGGAGGCATGGGAAAATCCTGAAACTGGTCGCATCTCAAACGTATATTATTGGGAAACGATGGAAGGACTCCAAGAGTTAATAAACAATCCAAAGCACCTTGAGGCTAAAGCGGCTCAATCCAATTGGCTTAATGGTTATCAAATCGTAATTTCTCAAGTTATACGTGCCTATGGTGACGGTGCAATTCCGCATCCCACAGCATCATTTATCAATGACCCTGCGCGCAATGGCTAACCCTGCGCTCAAGCAGGATGCGCCTTTGGCGCGCCCTTTAGCTTCGTTTGAACGACCGTTTACGGGAAACCTGAATGACTGTTAAGGGGCGCACAGTTACCGTTGATCAGGGCAAGAGTGAAGGGGCGTTACCTGCGAATGAACCGATTAATTCATACGAAGAGCAAATTCTTTTCGCTTTGCATGTAATCAAAGCGCTTAGCAAGAGTGCCCCCTTGAATGTATCCCGCAGTTTCAATTTTCCAGGTCTTGCTTCTTTTGCTCGAATTCTTCTTTTTCAATCTCACCGCGCGCATAGCGTTCCTTGAGTAGATCGAGTGCGGATTTTTCTCGCTTGCCATTGCCGCAAGTGCACGAACCACGGGAGCATCTCACCAGCATCACGAAGCCGGCAATCAAAAGCACCCAGAACAGCAGCATGCCTAGCCCCATGCCGCAACCCCAACTGTAATCATTCATATGTCCCCACATTTTTCACTCCTTTCCTGGCCGCACTGCGGCCTAAAGTTTCACTTGGCGTAGTCGTAACGCATTGGTAATCACCGACACCGAACTGAAGCTCATCGCCGCCGCCGCGATGATGGGGGAGAGCAGCAGGCCGAAGAACGGGTAGAGCACGCCCGCCGCAATCGGGATGCCGAGCACGTTGTAGATGAAGGCGAAGAACAGGTTCTGGCGGATGTTGCGCATGGTGGCGCGGGAGAGGCGCAGCGCGCGCACGATGCCGCGCAGGTCGCCCTTGATCAGCGTGATGCCCGCGCTTTCCATCGCCACATCGGTGCCGGTGCCCATGGCGATGCCCACCTGTGCCTGCGCCAATGCCGGCGCGTCGTTGATGCCGTCGCCCGCCATGGCCACGATGCGCCCCTGTGCTTGCAGTTGTTTGACGATGGCGGCTTTCTGTTCGGGCAGCACTTCCGCTTCGATACGGTCTATGCCCAGTTTCTTCGCCACCGCTTCCGCCGTGATGCGGTTGTCGCCGGTGAGCATGATGACCTGCACGCCTTCTGCATGCAGGGCGCGGATCGCCTCCGCCGTGGACTCTTTGACCGGATCGGCCACGCCGATCAGTCCTGCCGCCTTGCCGTCGATCGCCAGCAGCATCACTGTCTGGCCGTCGCTGCGCAACGCCTCGGCACGTGCGGGCAAGTCGCCTGCATCGATGTGCAATTCTTCGAACAATTTGAGGTTGCCCAGTGCGACCGCGCGACCTTCGACCGTTCCCGTCACGCCTTTGCCGGTGATCGAGCGGAACTCGCTGACCGGCTGTGAGTGCGATGTCTTTTTCCTGCGCACCTTTCACGATGGCCTGCGGCCAGCGGATGTTCGCTGGCGCGTTCCAGACTGGCACCCAGCCGCAGCACTACACCTTCGTCGAACCCGGCCAGCGGAATGACCGAGGTCAGTTTCGGTTTGCCTTCGGTCAAGGTGCCGGTCTTGTCCACCACCAGCGTGTTCACCTTCTCCATGGTTTCCAGCGCTTCGGCATTCTTGATCAGCACCCCGGCCTGCGCACCGCGTCCGGTGCCGACCATGATGGACATCGGCGTGGCCAGTCCCAGCGCGCAGGGGCAGGCGATGATGAGCACCGCCACCGCGTTGACGATGGCGTGCGCCAGACGCGGCTCCGGCCCCCAGATGCCCCATACCGCCAGCGTGGCGAGTGCGGCCAGTACCACCGCCGGAACGAAATAACCGGCAGTGACATCGGCCAGGCGCTGGATCGGTGCACGCGAACGCTGCGCTTCGCTCACCATGTGCACGATCTGCGCCAGCAGGGTGTCGGCGCCGACACGCTCGGCGCGCATCAACAGACTGCCGGTGCCGTTCACCGTGGCGCCGATCAATCGCGCACCAGCGGTTTTTTCCACCGGGATGGATTCGCCGGTGACCATGGATTCATCCAGCGCACTCGTGCCTTCCAGCACCACGCCGTCCACCGGCACCTTCTCGCCGGGACGCACGCGCAGCACATCGTTCGGCTGCACCTGTTCCAGCGGGATGTCTTCCTCGCTGCTGTTAAGGAGAAATTCGCGTAGCGATTCGATCGCTCCCTCGCCCGCTTGCGGGAGAGGGTTGGGGAGAGGGGAGCGCACGATGCGTGCGGTCTTCGGCGCAAGGCCCAGCAGCAGTTTGATCGCGGCGCTGGTCTGGCTGCGCGCGCGCAACTCCATCACCTGGCCGAGCAGCACCAGCGCCATGATGACTGCCGCCGCCTCGAAATACACCGGCACCGTCTCGCCCATGCTGCGCATCGCGGGCGGAAAGATGTCCGGCAGCAGCATCGCCACCACGCTGTATGTCCATGCCACGCCGACACCGAGCGCGATCAGGCTGAACATGTTGAGGCTGCGGTTGACCACGCGATGCCCAGCCGCGCTGGAAGATCGGCCAGCCGCCCCACAGCACCACCGGCGTGGCCAGCGCGAATTCCAGCCATTGCAGCGCGGTCATCGAAACAAAATCCGGCATCGAGTTGCGGCGCCAGATCGGAAACCATCGCCATGAGGAATACCGGCAAGGCCAGCGCCGCGCTCACCCAGAAGCGGCGCGTCATGTCGTTCAATTCGGTGTTGTCTTCCGCAGGCGCATTGCGCGGTTCCAGCGCCATGCCGCACTTCGGGCAACTGCCGGGTTCGTTGCGCACCACTTCGGGATGCATGGGGCAGGTGTATTCGATGGCGCTCGATTGGGTCGTGGCGGGCTCCACCGGTTCCAGCGTCATGCCGCATTTCGGGCAGTTGCCCGGAGAGGTTGTCGAATCTCCGGGTGCATCGGGCAGGTGTAGATCACTCCGCCGCTTGCGGCAGCGGCGGTGTTGGGCCGGGTGCGTGTCGATATAGTCGGCCGGAGATGCCTGAAATTTGGTCAGACACTTCGCGCTGCAAAACAGATAGGTTTGTCCGCCATGCACATGGCGGTAACGGCTGTCGGGAGATACCGTCATGCCGCATACAGGATCAGTTGCCATGACATGCTCCTTTCGGTGGAGAAAATGATGCTGCCAAACTTCAACTTCTTACTTCAATCGCCATTTGAAACTTCTCGGCGAGGTATCGCCTGTCAAACGTATTTGCAGTTCCATCGATCGCGGCTGCGGGACGATCGCCTTGAAACGCAACAGGCCCTTGCGGTGATGGCCTCCCGGCGGCGCACCTTCCCAGCTCAAGTGGCGTGTATTGCTTGCCATCCGCCATGAGCACGGAAGACTTGGCCAGGTCTTCGCTCAATGCTTGGGTATGGGTTTCCAGGGTCACCTCAAAATCCCATGCATTCGTTGCATTCCGGATGTTTTGCGGTGTGACGGTTACCTTGATGCCGCGCTCATTGCTTGTTTGCGGGGCATACTCCATCTCTGCTGCCACGACGTCAGGCGTACATGGAAACGGCAATCGTTGCTGCAACAGCCAAGCTGCTCAATAGTTTTCTCAGCATTTTTTATGCTCCCGTGAGGCGTTAACAACTTTGGACAAGATGTACATGACACCGGCGGCGTTAAATGCCAGGCCCGAGCCAGAACAACTCGACTTGGTATTCTGCGACTACAGCGAGAAAGCCGGTGACTCCCAGAATGGGCAAAATGTTGGTCAGGTAATGGGCGCAGCA
Organism: uncultured beta proteobacterium; assembly: GCA_963721375.1. GTDB lineage: Bacteria > Pseudomonadota > Gammaproteobacteria > Burkholderiales > Gallionellaceae > Sideroxyarcus. Next base: position 125,194 of record CAVRIW010000004.1, read on the forward strand.
GGAAACCATCGCAGCCGTAGAGGTCGTGCCGGATACCGCTACCACCTTGCCTGACGCACCATGCTGTCCGACGAGATGCTTGAGGTGGGTGAAAAGGCCGACCTGAATGCCGAAGCCCAATCGCAAGCGGCACGATGAAATACCAGTATTTCGCGAACTGATCGAGTGCGAAGTCCATTCCGGAAATCAGACCGACCACCCCAAAATAGACGGCGAGCAACAACACACATGCGCCCATCCCGAATTGGAGCGGCTTGGCGATTCCCGTTGCCACTGCGGTCGTCGTTACTTGCCTCAAGCGCCATGCCGCACTTGGGACAAGCGCCCGGCGACGATTGCCGTACTTCCGGATGCATCGGGCAGGTGTACATCACACCGGGTTGAGCAGGCACCGCCACCTGCGGCTTGACGTACAAAGCCGGGTTCGCCTGGAATTTTTCCTGGCAGTGTTGCGAACAAAAGTAATGGCGTTCGCCAGCGTAATCTACATGAAGGGTGTCATCACTTAGGGCGACCTGCATCTTGCAGACTGGATCGGTGGCCTTGGTCGTCATGGCATTTACCTCTCGATCTTCAGTAAGCAGTTGCGTTTTATGGCGTGCGAAAAAAACGCAGTAGGATTCCATTCAATACCGATGCGCGACAAGGCGTGATGTCCTGCCGCACACCAAGGTGCGAGGCTCAGTATTTGCATTGGTGTGGCCAATCATGCCGATGACGGCAGCAGGTTCCGCCATCGGCGCGCGGCTTCCTTTTCAGCATGACAGTGTTTCTTCACATCCTTCTTTGCTTCGCTTTTCTTTGGCCTGGGCATCACTGTCCATGGGTTTCATGGCTCCCTGTTTGTCCACGCCAGCAGCAGGTTCCGGCACAGGCGTGGCGTTTTTTTCTTCAGCATGACGGCGTTTCTTCACAGGCTTCTTTGCATGCTTCTTCAGAGTTTGGGCTTCGCCCTTCCAGACATATTCATCAGCAGGGTAATCTTCATCGGCAAAAGCGGCAGAGGCGGCGAATGCTGCCAGCGTGGCGGCAAGTAGAGTTGACTTGAGTTTCATGTCTTCCTCCTATGGGTTGATTGATCAAGCGTGATGTAATCTGACCTTCTTTAGAATCTGCACGTTATGCATGTCCCGCACCTAATTTGTCATTAGCGGGGACGTTATAAAGATCACGCCGCGTGAGCGGGACGGGGCTGAGAAAAGCTGCGCGTTTGGAAGCCAGTATTTGATATATGCCGAGCTTGCCTTCTTCGAATTGCATGGCACAGCCCGCCATATATATTCGCCAGATGCGGTAGACCGATTCCGGCACATGTTTCAGCGCTTCATCTCGGTGCTGTTCGAGGCGGATTACCCACTCGCGCAACGTCAGTGCGTAGTGCTGTCTGAGATTTTCGACATCGTGGATCTCGAAACTCGAATTTTCCATGATCTGTTGCACCGTGCTGATGGTTTCGAGTTGACCGTCCGGAAACACATAGCGGTTGATGAATTCGGTCGTGATGCTTTTCTCCCAGCCGCCTTCATCGCTTGTGATGCCGTGATTCAGGAACAGCCCGCCGGGTTTGAGCAAGCGTTGGGCAACGGCAAAGTACGTCGGCAAGTTTTTCAAGCCTACATGCTCGAACATGCCTACGCTCGCCAGCTTGTCGTACTCAGCCTCGCCCCTGAGGTCGCGGTAATCGATCAGTTCGACGCTAACCAGTTGTTCGAGTCCGCGGCGCTTGATCGTTCGTTGGACATGGTCGTACTGGTTCTGGCTTAACGTGATGCCATGTGCGCTCACCCCGTAGTGTTCCGCAGCCCAGCAGATCAGTGCGCCCCAGCCACAGCCGATGTCGAGCAATCGCTCACCCGGTTTGAGCCGCAATTTGCGGCAAATATGATCGAGCTTGTTGCGTTGCGCCTGTTCCAGAGTCTGGCTGGCATCCTCGTAATAGGCGCAGGAATAGACCATTTGTTCGTCCAGCCACAGCGCATAGAAATCGTTGGAGACGTCATAGTGAAATGCAATGGCGTGGCGATTAAGTTGTTTGCTGTGCTCCAACCCGATTATTTGTCTGAGGTCTTTTGCCCACTGGCGACTGCCATTGGACTCGGCCGTGTTTGGCTTGATCATCAATGCCTTGATCGCAAACATGGCCTTCTCGGTGAGGGGCAGTTGCAACGAAGCCAGATAGTGACGCAGTTTGAGTGCGCTATAGAGATCGCCATCGATGTCGATGAGTCCTTGAAAATAGAATTCAACGACACGCAGCGGATGGCGCGTCAGGACCATGTCCCGGAAAGCTTTTGCAGACCGGAAGATCAGCGAAAATTCAGGATGGTCGCTGCCCAGGTGTATTTCGGAGCCATCCCAAAGGCAGATGCGGATACTGCCGTCGAAATTCCGGAACAGACGAGTCAGCGATATGTTTAGCCGACTCGATGCTGGGATCGCAGGCAGTCAGGCTATTTCCGTAATGGTTTGCCATTTCATAAAACTCCTTCCTGTGTGGTTAGAGAATCTCTGATCAAGCCAACTCAAAGGCAGATATAGCAGCCAAGCTACAAGGGATAGCGCGTTTACTCCTTGCCTGAGCGTTCCATTTAACACCGTTTAGCGTTTGCGCTCAATGCGGGTAATTACCCATATTGTCGATTGGGGGTGTTCGAACGGAAATACGCGTCCCCCAACTTTCAGCTTCCATGTTCACGGTCTTGGATACGCCGTAACCTTCACGCTGCATCTGGCCGTCGCTATGTCGCATTCCGGTTGGCGGACGAAATCTTTCTTTGCTGAACCAATGCATAGATCACCGGGATCACCAGCAGCGTCAGCACTGCCGAGGAGATCATGCCGCCGACCATCGGGGCGGCGATGCGGCGCATCACTTCCGAGCCGGTGCCCGTTCCCCACAGGATGGGTAGCAGGCCGGCCATGATCGCCACCACGGTCATCATCTTCGGGCGCACGCGTTCGACTGCACCGTGCATGATGGCGGCGTGCAGATCTGCTGCGGTCGGCGACCGGCCTTCACTTGCGCAACGTGCCTGGATTTCCTGCCATGCATGTTCCAGATAGATCAGCATCACCACGCCGGTCTCCGCTGCCACGCCCGCCAGCGCGATGAAGCCGACCGCCACTGCCACGCTCAGGTTGTAGTCGAGCAGCCACAGCAGCCACACGCCGCCGACCAGTGCGAACGGCACCGACAGCATCACGATCAGCGATTCGGTGACGCGTTTGAAATTCAGGTACAGCAGCAGGAAGATGAGTAGCAGGGTGATCGGTATCACGATCTTCATCTTCGCGGCGGCACGTTCCATGTATTCGAATTGCCCGCTCCAGGTCGCGTAGTAACCGGGCGGAAATTTCACCTGCTCGGCCACCGCCCTGCGCGCTTCGTCTACATAGGAGCCGATGTCGCGCTCGCGGATATCCACGTAGATGTAGGCCGAGAGCAGGGCGTTCTCGGTGCGGATGGAGGGAGCGCCCTTGCTGAGGCTCACTTTGGCGAGCTGGCCAAGCGGGATCATTGCGCCGTCCATGGTCGGCACCAACACTTCGCGGGCGATCTGTTCCGGTGTGCTGCGCAGTTCGCGCGGGTAACGCACGCTCACACCGAAACGTTCCAGACCTTCCACTGTGGTGGTGACCATCTCGCCGCCCAATGCGGTGGCGATGACATCCTGCACTTCACCCACGGTCAGCCCGTAGCGCGCCAGCGCCAGCCGATCCGGTTCGATGTCGAGATAGAAACCGCCGGTGATGCGCTCGGCGAAGGCGCTGGTCGTGCCCGGAACTTTCTTCACTACGGACTCGATCTCCTTGGCGAGACGTTCCATCTCGTCCAGGTTCTTGCCGAACACCTTGATGCCGATGGGCGTGCGGATGCCGGTGGAGAGCATGTCGATGCGCGCCTTGATCGGCATGGTCCACGAGTTTGCCACGCCGGGGAATTGCAGTGCCTTGTCCATCTCGGCGATCAGCTTGTCGGTGTCCATGCCGGGGCGCCATTCTTCCTGCGGCTTGAGGTTGATCACCGTCTCGAACATCTCCAGCGGTGCCGGGTCGGTGGCGGTCTGCGCGCGACCTGCCTTGCCATACACCGAGGCGACTTCGGGGAAGCTCTTGATGATCTTGTTCTGCGTTTGCAGCAGTCGAAGCCGCCTTGGTCACCGACATGCCGGGCAGCGAGGCGGGCATGTAGAACAAGGTGCCTTCGTTCAGCGTCGGCATGAACTCGCTGCCCAGCTTCATCGCGGGATACAGGCTTACCGCACATGCCAGTGCAGCGACGGCGAGTGTGGTCTTCTTGCGTTGCAATACAGCGGTGATGAGCGGGCGATAGCCTGCGATCAGCCAGCGGTTCAGCGGGTTCTCCGCTTCCGGTCTGATCTTGCCTTTGATGAACAGCAGCATCAGCACCGGCACCAGCGTGACGGAGAGCAGGGCTGCTCCTGCCATGGCGAAGGTCTTGGTGTAGGCGAGCGGTGCGAACAGTCTTCCTTCCTGTGCTTCCAGCGTGAATACCGGCAGGAAGGAGACGGTGATGATGAGCAGCGAGAAGAACAGGGAAGGGCCGACTTCCTTGCAGGCATTCAACATCGCATCGAAGCGCGACTCGCCTTCCTTCAGCCGCTCGATATGCTTATGCGCATTCTCTATCATCACGATGGCCGCATCCACCATCGCCCCGATGGCGATCGCGATGCCGCCCAGGCTCATGATGTTGGAGTTCAGATTCAGAAAACGCATGGCGATGAAGGCGATCAGCACGCCGATGGGCAGCATCACGATGGCGACCAGTGCGCTGCGCGCATGCATCAGGAACACCATGCATACCAGCGCCACGATCAGTCCTTCCTCAAACAAGCGTGCGCTTGAGCGTGGCGATGGCGCGCTGGATCAGTTCGGAGCGGTCATACACCGTCTGGATGCTCACACCTTCCGGCAATCCGGGCGTGATCTCGGCGATCTTGTCCTTGATGTTTTCGATCACCTCCAGCGCGTTTTCGCCGTAGCGCGCCATGGCGATGCCGGATACCACTTCGCCTTCGCCGTTGAGTTCCGCGATGCCGCGCCGTTCGTCCGGCCCGAGTTCGACGCGAGCGATGTCGCGCAGCAGCACCGGCGTGCCGCGTTCGGCTTTCACCACCAGATTCTCGATGTCACCCTTGCCGCGCAGATAGCCGTGGCCGCGCACCATGTACTCGGTCTCGGCCATCTCCACCACGCGCCCGCCGACATCGCGGTTCGACTCGCGGATGACCTGCGAGACCTTGCTCAGCGGGATGCCGTAGGCGCGCAGCTTCAGCGGATCGACCGTCACCTGGTACTGCTGCACGAAGCCGCCGACAGAAGCGACTTCCGCCACGCCGTGCGCCTTGGTCAGCTGATAGCGCAGATACCAGTCCTGCATGGTGCGCAGTTCGGCAAGGTTGTGTTTTTCGCTGAGCACGGCGTACTGATAGACCCAGCCCACGCTGCTCGCATCCGGCCCCAGTTGCGGCGAGACGCCCTGAGGCATGCGCCCGGCGATGCTGTTGAGATATTCCAGCACGCGCGAACGCGCCCAGTAGATGTCGGTGCCGTCCTCGAAGATCACATACACGAACGAGGCGCCGAAGAACGAGAAGCCGCGCACCACCTTGGATTTCGGCACGGCCAGCATGGCCGTGGTGAGCGGGTAGGTCACCTGGTCTTCCACCACCTGCGGTGCCTGGCCGGGGTACTCGGTATAGACGATCACCTGCACGTCGGACAGGTCGGGCAGCGCATCCAGCGGCGTTCTGACCAGCGCATAGATGCCCGCCAGCGTGATGAACAGGGTGGCGAGCAGCACCAGGAAACGGTTGCGTGCTGACCATTCGATTATCTTGGCGAGCATGTCAGTGTCCTCCGTGCTGCGTTTGCATCTTGGTGATCACCCATTCATCCGGTTTGCGCTCGACGATCTCGAAGGTGATCTTGCTGCCCGGCTTGATGCCGGAAACCAGCGAAGGATTGGCCAGTGCAAAGTCCATGGTCATGCCGGGCCAGCCCAGCGATTTGATCGGCTCGTGGGTGATGCTCACCGTGCCGTCGGAGTTGATGGCTTCGAGGATGCCCTGTGCCTGATGTGCCGACCGAGCTTTGCTTTGTAGGAGCCAGCTTGCTGGCGATTGGCATTCGCGGCTGAAGCCTGTCCTGAGCTGGTCGAAGTGGCCGCTCCTACAGGTGGGCTGGTGTTTTCCTGACTGTTCATTCCGCCCAGCGCCGCCTTGAGGTTGCTCTCGGCATCGATCAGGAAGTTGGCAGAGGTGACGACTGCTTCGCCTTCTGCGACACCGGCCAACACTTCGACGTAGTCGTCGCTGCGGCTGCCCAGCGTGACTGCACGCGGCTCGAAGCGTCCTTCAGCCAGACGCACCAGCACCACTTGCCGTGTGCCGCTGTCGATCACCGCCGAGGTCGGCACGGTCAGCACCTTGTCGCTTTTGCCCACGCCGATCTGCGCGCTGGCGAACATGGCTGGCTTGAGCAGACCTTTCGGGTTGTCTATCTCGCATGCGCACTTGCACCGTGCGCGTCGAGCTGTTCAGCGTGGGGTAGATGAAATCCACTTTGCCATCGAAGGTGCGTTCCGGGTAGGCATCGACCGCGACCTGCGCGCGGCTGCCGAGCTGCACCTGTCCGATGTCCTGTTCCGGCACTTCGGCGATGATCCACACCGACGGACAGGTCGGCGATCTGGTACAGCATCTCGCCGGGCATGAAGCGCATGCCTTGCACGGCCTTCTTTTCCAGCACGATGCCGGAGACAGGGGCGCGGAAAGTCACGCGCGGTCGTTCCTTGTTACTCGACGCATCCAGTTGGGTGCCTGCGATGTCCCAGTTCTTCAAACGTGCCGCGCTGCCATCAGCCAGCCGTTGCATGCTTTGCTTTGCATCGTCATCCGCATCCTTCAACGAGGCCAGGCCCTGCACGGCCAGCGCATGTTCTCGTTGGGCCGAGACCAGTTCCGGGCTATAGACATCGAACAGCGGCTGGCCTTTGCTCACGGCTTGTCCGGTGGTGTTCACATAGAGGTGTTCCACCCAGCCTTCGAATTTCGGCGCGACAGTGTAGCTGCGGCGTTCGTCGATCTCGATGCGTCCGGTCACGCGCAATGTCCGGTTCAGTTCGCGCAGCGTGGCCGCTTCGCTTTTCACGCCCAGCTTCTGCACCTTGTCGATGCTGAGGCTGAGCGCATTGTTGCCGCCTGCTTCAGCCTCGCCCTCATACACCGGCACGTAGTCCATGCCCATCGCATCCTTTTTCGGGACGGGCGAGGTGTCCGGCAGGCCCATCGGATTGCGGTAGTACAGTAACTTGCGTTCGGCTTTGGCAGTGCTCGTAGTTTCCTTTGTACTGGCCGCTGCATGCGTGCCGAACCAGTATCCGGCTGCCGCTACACCCAGCAACAGCAGCGCCCCCAAAGTCAATTTGCCGACGTTGTTCATAATTCTTCTCCTAACAGTTTTTCGATATCGGCCAGCCGCAACTGCATGTCCGTTTGTGCTTGCAGGTGCTGCTGCCGGGCTTTCAGGATCTGTCTCTGTGCCTCGATCAGCATGGCGAAGTCCACCTTGCCGGTCTCATAACCTGCCAGTGCGGACTGGTAGGTGAGATCGGCTTGCGGCAACAGGCGCGTGGCGATGAGCGATTCGGTGCGGCGCGCAGAATCCAGCGCGGAGAGGCTTTCCGCCAGGTCTGATTGCGTCTGATTGAGCAAGGCTTCTTTGCGCGCATTCGAGGCGGACAGCATCGCTTCCGTCTCGCGCTCCTGCGAACGGCGCGATGCCTGCTGCAAGGGGATGTTGAGTTCGAGCATCAGGTCCCAGCTTTTCACCGCACTGCCGGATTGCGTGGGAGCGACGCCGAGGGTGAAGCCCGGATAGCGGTTGACGTAGGCCAGGTCGCGGCTCTTCTCTGCTGACTGGATATTCGCTTCGGCGATGCGCAACTGCGGGTTGTGCGCGCGCAAGCGCTCCAGCAATGCCGCTTCGTCCAGCTTCGCGGCAGGCGGTATGGCGCGCAGCTGTGCCGCTTGCGCCAGCGGCGCATTCACCGGGCGCGACAGCAGGGTGTTCAGTCGGGCATGCGTATGGTGGCTTTCGTTTTGCAGTGCGATCAGTTCGCTGCGCAGCATGGTCTTCTCGACCTGCACGCGGATCACATCCTGCTGTTGACCCAAGCCGTTGGCGTAGCGCGTCTGGGCGATCTGTTCCAGATCGTCCAGCAAGGCCAGCGTCTGTTGCGCGAGTTGTTCGCTGGCGCTGGTGTAGTACTGCATGGCGTAGGTCTGTTTGATGCGCGTCGCCAGTTCCGACCAGCTTGCCGCGACTTGCCCGTCGGCTTGCGCGGCTTGCGCATCGGCGACATCGCGTTGCAGATCGCGTTTGCCGAACCAGGGCACGCTTTGCATCAGCAGATAGCGCGTGCCGCCGGTCTGCGAGGGCAGCAGGCGCGGGCCGGTCGTGCCCTGATTGGTGATGTCCATCAACTCGGTGCGCAGCACCGGGTCGGGCAGGGCACCGGCAGACTCGGTTCGTTGCTGTGCGGCTTCCGCCTCATAGCGTGTGGCCGCCAGTTCGGGATTGTGCTCGCGCGCGTAGTTCAGCAATCCGCCGAGGTTGCTGCCCAAGGGTTCATCGGCGCTGGCAGGGGCAAGCCAGAGCGCGCATAGCACGGTGAAAACTGATAAAGGTAATTTCATGTTCCGCATCCAGTTGCATGGCAATGCAAACGGACAGCCGCAAGCGACCGCCGCACGGAGCGGGACAGAGATCAGACTGAGATAAAAACTACGGATTCAACAGACGGACTCGTCCCGCGTCAGGCGCGAACGAGAGGAGGCGGAACCAGCGGAGCGCTAGTGAAGGAATGGAATACAACCAGATAGGGTGTGGTCTCGCGTGCGGCGCTTTGTACGGCGACCATCTCAACGCCGGGTACAGCCAGGTAACCGGTGCAGGCCAGATGGCAGACTCCGCACGCACTGCAAGACGTGCTGTGCTCATCCGTAGTGGCGGGCATCTCGCCGTGATGCTGATGATGTTCGCCCATGTCCATGTGTTCCATCATCATTTGCGACATATCGGCTTCATGGCACCCACCTTGCGGCAGCTGCATGGATATCGTTGCAGCCAGTGCATTACCGCTGAACAGCGGCAGCCACAGCAGCATCAGTACGGCAACGAATTTTCTGGCGAAGTGAGACATGGACGCAGTGTGGCAAAGTGGCGGGTGATAGTCAATCGGCCATGCTCTCATCCCTGATTGCGGCGTGGGGAACATATCCATTGTCAGTCTTCCGCGTCAGGGTTAAAGTTCGTCCCATCCACAAATAAAAATAATGGGGTTCGAAATGGCAATACTGATAACGGTAGTGGTGCTCGCAGTTCTGCTGTTGCTGGCTTTTTTCCGTGCTTCGATCTGGAACTGGCTGATCGCCTTCATCGTGATCGTGCCGGTGGTGGCGATCCAAAGCCGCATCTCCGACGATGCCTTGCAAGCGGTCTATATCTCGCTGACCGTGTTCGTGCTGGTGCTGGGGGTTCCCTTTCTGCGCCGCCTGCTGGTCAGCAGCTTCATCCTCAAGATCTTCCGCAAGATACTCCCCCAGGTTTCGCAGACCGAACAGGAAGCGCTCGACGCCGGCACGGTCTGGTGGGATGGCGAGCTGTTCAGCGGCCGTCCGCGCTGGAGCAAATTGCTGGCTTTCCCCAAACCGGCACTCAGCGATGAGGAGCAAGCATTCCTGGATAACGAAGTCGAGCAGCTGTGCGGCATGATCGACGACTGGGATGTCACCCACACGCGCCAGGATCTTTCGCCCGAGGCGTGGCAGTTCATCAAGGACAAAGGCTTCTTCGGCATGATCATTCCGAAGTCGTACGGCGGTCTGGAATTCTCCGCGCAGGCGCACTCGGCAGTGGTGACCAAAGTGTCATCGCGCAGCGGCACGGCGGCAGTGACGGTGATGGTGCCGAACTCGCTGGGACCGGCCGAACTGCTGTTGAAATACGGCACACAGGAACAAAAAGACAAATACCTGCGCCGTCTGGCCAAGGGCCTGGAAGTACCGTGCTTCGCGCTGACCGGCCCTTTCGCCGGTTCGGATGCCGGTGCGATCCCCGATGTCGGCATCGTCTGCTACGGCGAATTCAACGGGCAGAAGAATGTGCTCGGTTTGCGCGTCACTTGGGAGAAGCGCTACATCACGCTGGCTCCGGTGGCGACGCTGCTCGGCTTGGCGTTCAAACTTTATGACCCGGATCATCTGCTGGGCGCGGAACAATCGCGCGGCATCACGCTGGCGCTGATCCCCACCGACACGCCGGGCGTGCAGGTCGGTCGCCGCCACTTCCCGCTCAATTGCGCATTCCAGAACGGCCCGACGCAAGGCAAGGATGTGTTCATCCCCATGGACTACATCATCGGCGGTACGCAACGCATCGGCCAGGGCTGGCGCATGCTGATGGAATGTCTGGCGGCGGGGCGCTCGATCTCGTTGCCGGCCAGCGCCACCGGCGGTGTCAAATTGGCGGTGCGCAGCAGCGGCGCATATGGTCGCGTACGCAAGCAGTTCCACGTGCCGGTGGGCAAGTTCGAGGGCGTGGAAGAAGCGCTGGCGCGCATCGGCGGCCATGCTTACGTGATGGATGCCGCGCGCAAGATGACCGCGCTGGCGGTGGACTTGGGCGAGAAGCCGTCGGTGGTTTCCGCCATCGTCAAATATCACTGCACCGAGCGCGGACGAATGGTCATCAATGACGCGATGGACGTGCACGGCGGCAAGGGCATCTGCATGGGGCCGGACAATTATCTGGCGCGCGCCTACCAGAGCATACCGATCGGCATCACCGTGGAAGGTGCGAACATCCTCACGCGCAGCCTGATCATCTTCGGGCAGGGCGCGGTGCGTGCCCATCCTTATGTGCTCAAGGAGATACAGGCCGCGCATGAGCAGAACAACAGCAAGGCCGTGCGTGATTTCGACGAGGCGTTCTTTGGTCATATCACTTTCAGCCTGAGCAACGCGGTGCGCACCTTGGCGTATGGAATGTCCGGAGGACTCCTGATCGCGGTGCCCACCGAGCAGCCGACCAAACGTTATTACCAGCAGCTCACCCGCTATGCGGCGGCCTTCGCGTTTGCTTCTGACATCGCCATGCTGGTTCTGGGCGGTGCCCTGAAACGCCGCGAAAAACTCTCGGCGCGACTCGGCGACGTATTGAGCCAGCTGTATCTGTGCTCTGCCGTGCTGAAGAAATTCGAGGACGACGGCCGTCCCGAGGAGGATCTGCCGCTGCTGCATTGGGCGATGGAAGACAGCCTGTTCCGCGTCCAGACGGCGTTCGATGGCGTGCTGCAAAACTTTCCCAACCGTTTCTTCGCATTGCTGATGCGCGCGTTGATCTTCCCGCTGGGGCAATGCCGCAGACCGCCTTCGGACGAGCTGGGACATCGTGTCTCTTCGCTGTTGATGAAACCCGGCGCGGCACGCGACCGGCTGACGGCGGGCATGTACCTGCCGAGCGATGAGAGCCGATGCCATCGGCGCACTGGAAGCGTCGCTGGTCAGCACCCTGGCCTGCGAACCCTTGCAAGCCAAGCTGGAAGAAGAGCGCAAGGCGGGCAGGCTGAAAGCGCGCGAAGAGTTGCTGCTGATCGCCGAAGCGCGCGACAAGAACATCATCACACCGGAACAGGCGCTGCAACTGGAGCGCGATTACATGCTGCGCCGCAAGGTCATCATGGTGGATGACTTCGCACCGGAACAGCTGGGGGCAGGGCGTTAAACAAGAATAATCAGCCACGGATGAACACAGGTCATCGCTGTCAGGGACTCTGGGTTTTATCCGTGAGCCTTCGTGGCTTAATCGTTAATTAGGGGACGACCAGACCATGTCCGGGCTGCGCAACAAGACTATCTTCATCACCGGTTCCTCCCGCGGCATCGGACGCGAGATCGCGCTGCGCTGCGCGCGAGACGGGGCGAAGGTGGTCATCACCGGCAAGACGGTGGAGGCGCATGCCAAGCTGCCGGGCACCATCCACAGCGTTGCGGCGGAGGTGGTGCAGGCCGGAGGACAGGCGCTGGCGATCCAGCTCGATGTGCGCGATGAAGCGGCGCTTGCTGCGGCGGTGGAGCAGGCGGCAGCGCATTTCGGCGGCATCGATGTGCTGGTCAACAACGCCAGTGCCATCAGCCTCACGCCCACCTTGCAGACTCCCGCCAAGCGTCTCGACCTGATGTGGGACGTGAACATGCGCGCGACTTTCCTCGCATCGCAGGCCTGCATCCCGCATCTCAAGCAGGCGGCCAATCCGCATGTGCTGACGCTGTCGCCGCCGTTGAATCTCGACCCGAAATGGTTCGCGCCGCATGTCGCCTACACGCTGTCCAAATACGGCATGAGCATGTGCATGCTGGGCATGGCGCAGGAGTTCGCCGCCGAAGGCATCGCTTTCAACTGTCTGTGGCCGCGCACCACCATCGCCACCGCCGCCATCGAATTCAATTTCCCCGAAGCCATCCTGCGCGCATCGCGCAAACCTGCCATCGTGGCCGATGCGGCGCATGCCATACTGCTGCGCGACAGCAAAACATGCAGCGGCAACTTTTATATCGACGAAGAGGTGTTGCACGCGGCAGGCGTGACCGACCTGGAGCAATATGCGGTCAGCCCGGGGGAGCGGCTGTATAACGATCTGTTCTTGTAGTAAGCAAAATATAAAAAATGGGGGCAACAAAATGACTGCATATGAAAGCAACGATGTGATCACGCCGCAGCAGGCGGGAACCCTGTATGGGCTGTTCCTGGAGCGCGCCAAACGCACACCGGACAAGGAGGCTTATCGCTATTTCGATGTGCCGCGTGCCGCGTGGGTCTCGCTGACCTGGAATCAGATGCGCGAGCAAGTGGCGCGCTGGCAGGCCGCGTTGGCGAAGGAAGGCTTGGCGAAAGGCGACCGCGTGGCGCTGATGCTGCGCAACTGTCCGCAATGGGTGATATTCGACCAGGCGGCGATGTCGCTGGGGCTGGTCACCGTGCCGCTGTATACCGTGGACCGTGCGGACAACATCGCCTACATCGTCAACGACTCCCAGTCGAAAGTAGTGCTGTTCGAGACGGCAGAGCAATGGCAGGAGCTGAGCGCGGTGCGCGGACAGATGGCTTGCGTGCAGCGCTTCGTGTCGCTGGACGATGTGGGCAACGGCGACTCGCGCCTGGTCTCTGCGTCAAAGTACCTGCCCGCCAGTGCCGCGCTGCAAGCGCCCGTGCCCTGCCAGATCGGCGAACTGGCCAGCATCATCTACACCTCCGGCACCACCGGCAGGCCCAAGGGCGTGATGCTCAGCCACAACAACATGCTGAGCAACACCCACGCCGCGCTGGGTACCTTTGTCGTGCGCGCCGACGATCTGATGCTGTCCTTCCTGCCGCTGTCGCACACCTTCGAGCGCACGGTCGGTTATTACCTGCAAGTGATGACAGGCGCGACCGTGGTTTACGCACGCTCCATTCCGCTGCTGTCGGAAGACCTGCGGATCATCAAGCCGACCATCCTGATCTCCGTGCCGCGCATCTACGAACGCGTGTATGCGGCGATCAGTGCCAAGCTGGACGAGGGCTCGCCGGTCAAACGCGCACTGTTCAAGCTGGCGGTGGAGGTGGGTTGGGCGCGCTTCCTGCGCGAGCAGGGACGCGGCGGCTGGAAGCTTTCGTTCCTGCTGTGGCCGCTGCTGAACAAACTGGTGGCGCAGAAGATCCTGGACCGTCTGGGCGGCCGATTGCGCACCGCCGTCAGCGGCGGCGCGGCACTGGCAGCGGACATCTCGCGCATGTTCGTCGGCCTCGGTCTGTCGGTGGTGCAGGGCTACGGACTCACCGAGACCAGCCCCATCGTGACCGGTAATCATCTGGAGAATAATTTCCCCGACAGCGTGGGCCAGCCGTTGCGCGGCGTGCAGGTGAAGCTGGGCGAGCAGGGTGCGTTGCTGGTGAAGGGGCCGAACGTGATGATGGGCTACTGGAACAACGAGGCGGCGACGCGCGCCATGATCGATGCCGATGGCTGGCTGAACACCGGCGACATCGCGCGCATCAGCGAGACCGGACACGTCTATATCACCGGACGGCTGAAGGAGATCATCGTGTTGTCCAATGGCGAGAAGCTGCCGCCCGCCGATATGGAATCCGCCATCCTGCACGACCCGTTGATCGACCAGGTGATGATCTACGGCGAGGGCAAGCCTTATCTGGTCGCGCTGGCCGTGCTCAATCCCGAGGTGTGGGTGCAGATCGCCGCGAAAGTCGGCGTGCCTCCCGACATGCCGGAATCGCTGACGGACAGCAATGTGGAAGCCAAGGTGTTGCGCCGCATCGCGCGCAATCTGAGCGGCTTCCCCGGCTATGCCAAGGTGCATCGCGTGTTGCTGTTGCGCGAGCCTTGGACCATCGACAACGGATTGATCACGCCCAAGCTGAGTTTGAAGCGCGACAAGGTGGTGGAGAAATTCGGCAAGCAGATCGAAGAACTCTACAAGGGGCACTGAGCCATGAACGCACCCGCTACAACCTTACCCAAGCGCGAACCGACCATCCGTGTGGCGGCGATGCCGTCGGATGCCAGCTACACCGGCGATATTTTCGGCGGCTGGTTGATGGGGCAAGTCGATATCGCGGGCAGTATCCCCGCCGTGCATCGCGCCAAGGGCAGAGTGGCCACCGTGGCAGTGAATTCCTTCGTGTTCAAGCAGCCCATCTTCGTCGGCGATGTGGTGAGTTTCTACGCCAGGATATTGAAGGTCGGCACGACCTCGATCACCGTGGATGTCGAAGTCTACGTGCAGCGCGATCCCGCCAACCCGACCTGTCATAAAGTGACCGAAGCGACGCTGACCTATGTCGCGGTCGGCGAAGACCGCAGGCCGCGCCCGTTGCCGTTGGAACAATGAAAACAATAATCTGCCACAGAGATCACAGAGTACACAGAGAGGTTTGTGCGTTATTGGGGTGGATTTCTCTGTGATCTCTGTGTTCTCTGTGGCTAATAAGTGAGGTTTTTATGAATACATTACATATCCGTAAAGTCGCAGTCCTTGGTGCAGGTGTGATGGGTGCGCAAATCGCCGCGCACCTGGTCAATGCCAACGTCGAGACGCTGTTGTTCGAGTTGCCAGCGAAAGAGGGCGACCCCAACGGCAACGTGAACAAGGCGCTGGACGGGCTGAAGAAGCTCGACCCCGCGCCCATTTCAAGCCCGTCCAGAGTCGTTTATATTCAGGCTGCGAACTACGAGCAGCATCTGGAGCAGCTGCGCGAGTGCGACCTCATCATCGAGGCCATCGCCGAGCGCATGGACTGGAAATCCGACCTGTATCGCAAGGTCGCACCGTTCGTGAGCGAGCACGCCATCTTCGCCAGCAACACCTCCGGCCTGTCCATCAACCAACTGGCAGAGGCCTTCCCCGAGAACCTACGCCATCGTTTCTGCGGCATCCACTTCTTCAACCCGCCACGCTACATGCACCTGGTCGAGTTGATCCCCTGTGCGGCAACCGAGCCGTCTCTGCTCGACGAGCTGGAGACCTTCCTTGTCTCCACGCTGGGCAAGGGCGTAGTGCGCGCCAAAGACACCCCCAACTTCATCGCCAACCGCATCGGCGTGTTCTCCATGCTCGCCACCAAGCACCACGCGGCAGCGTTCAATCTCGGCTTCGATATGGTGGATGCGTTGACCGGGCGCTACCTCGGCCGCCCCAAGAGCGCCACCTTCCGCACGCTGGACGTGGTCGGCCTCGACGTGTTCGCGCACGTGGTCAACACCATGCGCGAGAACCTCACCGAAGACCCGTGGCACCAGCATTTCGAATTGCCGAGCTGGTTCAACTATCTGGTCGATCAGGGTTCGCTGGGGCAGAAGACCAAGCGCGGCATCTACCAGAAGATCGGCAAAGAGATCCATGTGCTGGACCTGCACACCAGGGAATATCGCCTGTCCGATGCCAAGGTGGACGACGGCGTGAAAGAGATTTTGCGCGAACGCGACTGGGCCAAGAAGCTGGCCGGGCTGCGTGCCAACCCGCACCCCCAGGCGCAGTTCCTGTGGGCCACTTTCCGCGACGTGTTCCACTACTGCGCACTGCATCTGGAAGCCATCGCCAACAATGCGCGCGATTTCGATTTCGCCGTGCGCTGGGGCTTCGGTTGGGATAAAGGCCCGTTCGAGATCTGGCAGGCCGCAGGCTGGCAACAAGTGGCGGGTTGGATCAATGCCGACATCGCCGCAGGCAAGGCCATGGCGAGTGCACCTTTGCCATTTTGGGTGACCGCTCCTTCACGCACCGGCGTTCACTCCGCACAGGGTTCCTATTCGCCCGTCAGCAAGAACGATCAACCACGTTCCACGCTTCCCGTGTATCTCCGCCAACTCTTTCCCGATCATCTGGTCGGCGAAGTGCGCCACTACGGTGAAACCGTGTTCGAGACCGACGAAGTGCGCATGTGGCACTTGGGCGACGGCATCGCCATTTTGAGCTTCAAGAGCAAGATGCACACCGTCAGCAACGAAGTGCTGGATGGCATCCTGCGCGCGGTGGATGAAGCCGAAGCGCATTTCACTGCCCTCGTGCTGTGGCAAGTGGAGCCGCCGTTCTCCGCCGGAGCGAACCTGCTGCAAGTGATGCAGGGCCTGCAAGAACCGGCACCGGACGCAGGCATGTTCGGCAAACTCAAACAAGCCGCGAACCGCGTCAAATATACCGTGGCGGGCGGCGGTGGATTGGGCGACGTGCTCAACGCCGCCACCGGCAACGTGCCGCATGTGGAAGCCGTGGTCGCCAAGTTCCAGCAAGTCTCGCAACGCCTCAAATACGCGCAGGTGCCCACCATCGCTGCGGTGGATGGCCTGGCGCTCGGCGGCGGCTGCGAATTCTCCATCCACTGCACGCGCATCGTCGCCACGCTGGAAAGCTACATCGGCCTGGTCGAAGTCGGCGTTGGGCTGTTGCCTGCGGGTGGCGGCTGCAAAGAGATGGCACAGCGCGCGGCAATGGAAGCGCAACGTTTTTCCAACGACAACCGCATCGACGTCTTCCCCTACCTGCGCCGCTACTTCCAGAACATCGCCATGGGCGAAGTCGCCAAGAGCGCCGAGATGGCGCGCGAGATGGGCTACCTCAGACCGTCCGACCGCATCGTGCTGAACCGCTTCGAGCTGCTGCACATCGCCAAGGAAGAAGCCAAGGCGCTCAACGCCACCGCCTACCGTCCGCCGCTGCACCAGCGCCAGATCGCCGTCGCCGGACGCACCGGCATCGCCACCCTCAAGGCCGCGATGATCAACATGCGCGAAGGCGGTTTCATCTCCGAGCACGACTACAACATCGGCTGCCGTGTGGCCGAAACGCTGTGCGGCGGCGATGTGGAAGCGGGCAGCCTGGTGGATGAGCAATGGTTGCTCGATCTGGAACGGCGCAACTTCATGGAACTGTTGGCGACCGAGAAGACGCAGGCGCGGATTGAGCACATGCTGAAGAACGGGAAGCCGTTGAGGAATTGATTTTGAAATCGAACTTGCTAACCCATAACGAAATATATGAGTTGCTTGCCTGAAGTGAGGCGGGGGAATATGAAATTACGAGTTCTTTTTGGAGTCTTAGCATCGATTGTTATATCAACCGGACTTGTAGGTTGTGGAGGTGGGGGTGCGAGCGGGGACGGAGTCACATCAACGGCGCACACTTGGCAACTGCAGAATTCTGGTGCGCCAAGTGATAACTACAATTTGGGCATATGGAATGGTTCTAAATATGTCTTATTTGGCATCAGTAGTAACAACGTCATATCCAGCACTGATGGAAGAAATTGGATCTCGGTTAATCCTGGGCATCAGATACGCGATGTAGCGTGGAATGGAAACGTCTTTGTTGCTGTGGGTCAACTTATGTCCGGGGTTTTAACAGGTCTCCAGAATTCGGTGATGACCAGCCGAGATGGAATAGTTTGGACTCCGAAAGTCATAGGTGGATCCAACTCCTACTGGACAGTTGTTTGGAATGGGAATTCATTTCTAGCGATACGTGATTCTCGCGGTGTCGGTGGAACAACACCTGCAATAGATCAGAGTATTGATGGAATCACATGGACGAATATTGCAACAATTCCATCTGTATTCGGAGTTGGGAATATGTTGAATGATATGGCATGGACGGGTGTCATGTATGTTGCTGTTGGCTATGATCCTGTGTCAAATCTTGGGCTATCAATGACCAGTGCAGACGGTATCAGTTGGGCTCGCTGGCCACTTGTCGAAACGGTCCAACTCAGCTCAGTCGCATGGAATGGCACGACATTGGTTGCAGCTGGAACAGATCGCGCCAATGCGCTTGTCAACCCCAATGCGGTAACAAGAGGTGTGATTTACACTTCGGCCGATGGTGCCACATGGACAAAACGTTACGATTCTGTAAACGGAGGTGTAGAAAGTGTTGTATGGACTGGAACACAGTTTTCTGCCATTGATTGGCGGACAGGTCTATGTCTAACAAGCCCGGATGGAGTGACATGGACGAGCGAAGCAAGCCCAAGCACAAATGTCGATGCATTGACGGTAGGTGGTGGAAAGATAATTGCTCATGGCAATCTCGGAACAATCTATGTTCGTTAATTCACGCAAAATAATGGCGAAAACAATAGGGGACGTACCACGGTTTATGGAAGAGCTATGAAATGAATCGCTTGCAAACTTTGCAGTTGCTGGCAGCACATAAAAATGAACTGGCGCAGCGCTTTGGCGTTGCCAGCTTGGCCTTGTTTGGTTCTGTCGTGCGCGATGCAGCTAAAGAAGGGTAGCGATGTGGATGTTCTGGTTTCCTTTGATGGCCCGGCCACGTCTGCGCGTTACTTCGGGGTGCAGTTTTATCTGGAAGATTTGCTTGGCGTGCCAGTTGATCTGGTGACGGAAAAAGCGCTTCGTCCAGAGTTGCGTCCTTTCATTGAGAAGGAGGCGGTGCATGTCTGATGCAACTGCACGCGAGTGGCGTTTCTATCTGGATGACATGATCGGCTTTGCCGAGAAGGTGGTGGCATATACCGATGGGCTGGATCAAGCAAGCTTCGTGGCAAGCGGTTTGAATTATGACGCCACGGTACGGAATCTGGAGTTGATTGGCGAAGCAGCGACCAATGTGCCTGAAGAGGTTCGTAAGCAATGTTCGCAGATTCCTTGGCGGATGGTGGTCGCTACTCGCAACAGGTTGATTCACGGATATTTGGGAATCGATAACGATACGCTGTGGAGCATTATCCAGACGGATGTTCCGGCCTTGCTGGTCGAGTTGCACAAGATGAAGAAGGCTTTTTCAAACTAATTCGTTGTGGAGGGAATCATGAGCAAACAAGTCCAGGAAGCCTACATCGTCGCCGCTACGCGCACTCCGGTCGGCAAGGCGCCGCGCGGCATGTTCCGCAACACACGTCCCGACGATCTGCTGGCGCATGCGTTGAAGAGTGTGCTGGCGCAGGCGCCGTCGCTCGACCCGGCCAGCATCGGCGATGTGATCGTCGGCTGTGCGATGCCGGAGGCGGAGCAGGGTATGAACGTGGCGCGCATCGCGTTGCTGCTGGCGGGGTTGCCGAACACGGTGCCGGGGCTGACGGTGAATCGTTTCTGCTCTTCCGGTTTGCAGGCGGTGGCGCTGGCGGCGGATCGCATCCGTCTCGGCGAGGCCGATGTGATGCTGGCGGCGGGCGTGGAGAGCATGAGCATGGTGCCGATGATGGGCAACAAGATCGCGTTCAATCCGGCCATCTTCGAGAACAACGAGCATTACGGCATCGCCTACGGCATGGGGCTGACAGCGGAGAAGGTGGCAGAGCGCTGGAAGGTGAGCCGTGAGGCGCAGGATGCCTTCGCGTTGCAGAGCCATCTGCGCGCCATAGCCGCGATCAACAATGGCGAGTTCGAGGACGAGATCACGCCGTATCAGATCAACGACCATGTGCCGGATATGAAGTCACGCGAAGTGAAGGTGAAATCACGCGAGGCGAGTCAGGACGAAGGCCCGCGCGGCGATACCTCGCTGGAAGCGCTGGGCAAACTGAAGACGGTGTTCGCGCAAAAAGGCTCGGTGACGGCGGGCAACAGTTCGCAGATGTCGGACGGTGCGGGCGCGGTGCTGCTGTGCTCAGAGGCTGCATTGAAGCGCTACAACCTCACGCCCATCGGCAAGTTCCTCGGTTTCAGCGTGGCAGGCGTGCCGCCGGAGATCATGGGCATCGGCCCGAAAGAAGCCATTCCGCGCGCGTTGAAGCAAGTGGGCTTGAGCTTGCAGGACATGGGCTGGATCGAACTCAACGAAGCCTTCGCCGCGCAGTCGCTGGCGGTGATCGGCGATCTCGGCCTCAACCCGGAAATCGTCAATCCGCTGGGCGGTGCCATCGCCTTGGGCCACCCGCTCGGCGCGACCGGCGCGATCCGCACCGCGACCCTGCTGCATGGGCTTCGCCGCCGCAAACAGAAGTACGGCATGGTGACGATGTGTATCGGCACGGGCATGGGCGCGGCTGGCGTGTTTGAAGCACTTTAAGCGGGAGAATAAATTGAAACGACTGTTATCGCTGATCTGCTGTGCAATGCTGAGTTGGAATGCGTGCGCTGCCGAGGTGGAGGGGGTGAAGCTGCCTGACACGCTGCATATCGGCGAGCATGATCTGGTGCTCAATGGTGCAGGTGTGCGCGGCAAATTCTTTTTCGACATGTATGTCGCCGCGCTGTATCTGACGGATAAAAATGGCAGCAGCGAAGCGATCCTTGCCGGTCCCGGAGAAAATCGTGTGGCCATGCACATGCTGCGCGATATCAGTTCGGAGACTTTGTCGAAGTCGTTCAACAAGTCGATCAATCTCAATCTTTCGCCTTCCGAGCGGGCTGCACTGGACGTCCAGCTCAAGCAGCTCGCCGTGCTTTTCTCCATGATGAGCGAGGCGAACAAGGGTGATGTCATCACTCTGGATTATCTGCCGGGGCACGGTACGGCAATCAATTTCAATGATGTGACCATCGGCAGGATCGAAGGCGCTGCGTTCAATGTCGCCATGCTCAAGGTTTGGCTGGGCAACAAGCCTGTGCAGGAAGATCTGAAGAAACAACTGTTGGGCGGGCAATGAGTCTCCGATGGGTATCGGCATTGAAATGGGGATAGTTGGCGTGTTCGAGGTTCCATTAAACCTGCAGTGCCACGCATGATTGCGTGACTCGACGGCGCTCACGACGGTTTTCAATCAGTCCTTTTCCGAAAGGTAGAAAATGAAAAAGATATTATTGCTGCTTTGCAGTGCACTCCTGAGCTGGAATGTGAACGCGCTGGAAGTGGCCGGGGTGAAACTCGCCGACAGAGCGCAGGTGGGGAGCGCGAGTTTGCAGTTGAACGGCGCGGGCATCCGCACCCGGCTGTTCTTTAAGGTCTATGTGGCCGCGCTGTATCTGCCGCAGAAGCAGAAGTCGGCAGAGGCCATCGTTGCCGATGAGCATGAGCATCGCGTGGCACTGTATATCCTGCGCGAACTGACCAGCACGAAGTTGTTGGGCGCTTTCAACGATGCCATCGAGGCGAACCATACGGCAGCCGAGCTGGCGGCACTGGATGCACAGCTCAAGCAGATGGCGCAGATATTCAATGCAGTGGTGGAGGTGAAGCCGGGCGATGTCATCACGCTCGACTATCTGCCCGCCAGCGGCACGCAGATCAGCGTTAACGGCACCGCGCGCGGCACGATAGCGGGTGCGGCATTCAACCGTGCTTTGCTCAAGATATGGCTGGGCAGCAAACCGGTGCAGGACGATCTGAAGAAAGAGATGCTGGGTGGTTGATACGGTAAAGCAGTTGGAAACGAAGGAACACTTCGATGTGGACTATGATTTCATCGCTCACCTGAACGGCGAGTGTATCGACTGGGCCGGCATGGATAGCGATGCGCTGCAAGCTGCGATGCAGGCGCAAGGGACGGATTGGTATGGTCTGGTGACGGAGCGCTGCCCGCATCTGTTCGCCGCCGCGCCGGTGTTCATCAGCGAGATGCAGTTGCAGCAGATGCGCGCGGTGATCGCGGCGGTGGAGGATGCGGTTGGTGCGTCCGAGCCGCATGTTGCGCTCGGCGTGTTCTACGGCTACGACTTCCACCTCAACGAACAGGGCGCGCATCTCATCGAGATCAACAGCAACGCGGGCGGGGCTTTACTCAATGCCTTGCTCATCGATAGCCAGCGCGAAGCTACGCTGTATGGCACGGCAGTGGCCGAGAACAACCTGGAACAGGTTTTCATCGGGATGTTCCGCAACGAGTGGCTGTTGGCGCGCGGCGATGCACCGCTCAAGACCATCGCCATCGTGGACGAGCAGCCGGAATCGCAATATCTCTATCCCGAATTCCTGCTGGCGCAAAAGATGTTCGAGCGCGCCGGTATCGCCGCGCTCATCGTCGATCCATCCGCACTGCAAGCGCGTGAAGACGGACTGTACTGCAACGCTCAGCACGTCGATCTGATCTACAACCGCCTCACCGATTTCGACTTGCAGCAGCATCCGCACATCCGTTCCGCCTACGAAAAACAGCAAGTGCTGCTGACACCCAACCCCGCGCATTACCAGCGCTATGCGGACAAGCGCAAGCTGGCATTGCTATCGGACGGGGCATGGTTGCGCAGTGCGGGTGTGTCGCAAGCCGGCATCGATGCGTTGCTGCAATGTGTTCCGGAAACGAAGATCGTGCGCGCTGCAGATGCCGATCAATGGTGGATGGAGCGCAAGCAATGGTTCTTCAAGCCGGCGAGCGGCTATGGCAGCAAGGGCGCGTATCGCGGCGAGAAGCTGACCAAGCGTGTGTTCGAGGAGATCATGCAGGCGGACTATGTGGCGCAACGCATGGCGTTGCCGGGCGAACGCAAGGTGTGCGTGGAAGGTGCCGAGCCGCAAGCGCTCAAGTTCGATGTGCGCTGCTATGTGTACGACGGCCACATCCAGCTCGTTGCCGCGCGCCTGTACCAGGGCCAGACCACCAACTTCCGCACGCCGGGCGGCGGCTTTGCGCTGGTGCGGGTCGTCGCCTGATCACTTTCCTGTGCATCGCGATCGGGATGCGCTGCCTGCCGAACTGTCTTTCGAACGGCTCATCCATGTTGTTCTCCTTCATACCATTTCTGCACGGTGTAATGCGACAGTCGAAGTTCGTCAGACCAGAAATCTTCCGGCAGGCCGGCCTTGTTTTTCAGGTGCGCAAGGAATGCTTGCGGTTGCGGCAGCTGCGCCCACACTTGCGGCAAATAGGTGGCACGGTGCAGTCCGAATTCAAGTGTCACCCCGTCTCTGCCTGGGTTCAGTTGTGCCAGCGCATCTTGTTCGCTGCTGAAGCGGATCGGCTGCGGCGGGCTGAGCAGAGAAACGTCGATGACCACATGGGCGAACTCCTCTTTGCTGAGCGGAGGGAAACGCGGATCGCGAAAGGCTGACGCCACCGCGTTGGCACGGACATCGTCGATGAGCGGACGATGCGCTTCCAGACTGCCGATGCAGCCGCGCAGCTGATCGTTCAATGTCAGCGTGACAAAGGTCGCGCCGGGTTCTTCCAGCCAGTCACTTCGCGGCAGATCGTGCGATACAAAACCGAGTTCTCCGGCGATGGCCGCGCGTGCCAAGTGCAACAGTGTTTGTCCCTTGTTAGTGTCGAACATGATCTTCTCCTCCGGTGAAGGCGAACGCGGCATAGCCGACCACCTGATCGCGCGAACCCGCTGTGTCGCCGGAATTGCGCAGATCGAGCAGATGCGGCTTGAGATGATGTTTGCGCGCCGCGATGATCAGGCCGCTGATCGGCGTAGCACCGCATGCCTGTTCGTGATTTAAGGATAGGCAAAGCTTGAGGATGTCGTCAGCGGTCTGCCCATCGACATGTTGTGCGGTGGCGTAAGGCAGGTAATGCGACAGATCGGAACTGATGACGATCAGCGTCTCTTCGCCGCCCCATACTGTTTCCAGCACCTCGGCGACTTCGTCCGCAGTCGCACTGCCAACCGCCAGCGGCAGCAAGGTGAAATCGGCCAGCACGCTTTGCAGGAAAGGTAGCTGCACCTCCAGAGAATGCTCCTGCGCATGCACTTCGCCGCTGATGACGACTTGCGGCAGATGCGCGATGGCACTTATCCCCTTCGTATCCAGCATCACCCGCCCCAGCGGCGTATCGAACGCCTGTGCATCTGGCAAGGCCAGCCCGCGCACCGCCACACGATGGGTGGGGCCGAGCAACACCACGCGACGGATGCGCGGTGCGATGTCTTTCAGCGTGGCATAGGCACTGGCGGCGACCGCGCCGGAATAGATGTATCCCGCATGCGGGACGATTAGCGCTTTGGGGATCAATGTCTGCGGCTGCGCCTCGGCCAGGAATCCCTGCACTTCATGCGCCAGCTGCCGGGGGTCGGCGGGGTAGAACATTCCGGCAACAGCAGGTGAGCGGACGGCAGACATGGCAATCTCCCTTTTGGTGATGCACAGGATATGGCGGCGGAATGAAAAGAATCAAGTCATTGTTTGGTGACGCACACTCATCAGGTGTGTCGCAATGAGGTCAGTCATACCCTGTTTCAGCGCGATTTATGCCCGAATCAGCGCTGCATCAAGGCTGTTTTGCGTGGCATAGACCTTGCTGACAGTCATGGTAAGTAAGGCACGAGGGTTCGCGTGCTTCAAGAAACTAACGGGGCGGTTCGGGAGGGGAAATGAATTCGGACGCTAATAATGCTATGTCATCCAAATGTTGCGGAAGCTGCGGCAAGACGATCAGGATGCGCGAGGAGACGAAAGTTGTGCTTTGTACCGCTATTCTCGACGTGGTGGATGCGGACTTTGCAGAGGTGTGCGAACACTATGAAGAGCGTCCAGAGTCCTTCGACCCATCGGCCCAAGAACGTTTTTGATCATCAGGGTGAGCCAAGTCGCAGGGCTGCATACCCACGTGGATAGGGTGTACTCCCACGTGGGATCGTTGGGCTGTCGGGTGGCCGGTGCGGATGCATTGTTCGGGAAAGAATACGCGAACGCATCGCGTGATGTCATCGATGAGCTGATGGAACTGAACAAGCGCCTGAATGAAAAATAAAGCCCCGCAAGTAGCAGGGCAATTGATTCTCCTTCCCGAGTGCTATCCCAGCAAGTGTTTTACATGCTCGCGTTCGTCGAGCAGTTCCTTGTAACTGTCCATCATGTGTCTGCGCCCCAGGTCGCTGATGGGCAGGTCTTTCACGATGGTGTAATGCCCGTTGCGGCAGGTGACGGGAAAGCCGTAGATGACACCTTCCGGGATGCCGTAGCTGCCGTCGGACGGCACGCTCATCGTGACCCAATCGTTGTGGTGCGAGTGCAGCAGCCAGTCGTGGACGTGGGCAATGGCGGAATTGGCGGCGCTGGCCGCGCTGGAGAGTCCGCGCGCTTCGATCACTGCCGCCCCGCGCTTTTGCACGGTGGGGATGAAGGTGCTTTCTACCCAGGCTTGGTCTTGCAGCACATCCAGCACTTTGCGGCCGCGGATCTCGGCGTGCGAGAGGTCAGGGTATTGCGTGCCGGAGTGGTTGCCCCACACCACCATTTTGGCAATGTCGCGTATCGGCTGAAACAGTTTGAGGGCGACCTGCGCGATGGCGCGGTTGTGGTCGAGGCGCATCATGGCGCTGAAATTGCGCGGGTCAAGGTCGGGCGCATTGCTCATGGCGATGAGCGCGTTGGTGTTGGCGGGGTTGCCGACCACCAGCACTTTCACATGACGGGCGGCGACTTCGTTGAGGACGCGGCCTTGCTCGGAGAAGATGGCACCGTTGGCTTCCAGCAGGTCCTTGCGTTCCATGCCTTTGCTGCGCGGACGCGCCCCGACCAGCAGCACCACTTCGGCATCGCGGAAGGCGACGCGCGGATCGTCGGTGGTGATGACCTGTTGCAGGTTGGGGAAGGCACAGTCTTCCAATTCCATCGCCACGCCGCGCAATACTTGCTGCGCCTGCGGGATGTCCAGCAACTGCAGGATGACGGGTTGCTCGCGACCCAGCATGTCGCCGTTGGCGATGCGGAACAACAGGCTGTAACCGATCTGCCCGGCTGCGCCGGTGATTGCTACGCGGATGGGTGCTTTCATGTTGTTCTCCTTGAAATTGTTATGCGGACATTCTGCCAGTGTTCACGGGGCGGGCATAGCAGAAGCTGGCAATTCTTCTATGCGTGGTGCTCACTTTGTCTCATGCTGACGGATGTCATCCACGATGGCAGACGAATCGAACTGATAGAACCCCAAGCCGCCTTTGTGCAGTCTGACCGGATAGGTGTCGTTCTTGCTAAATCTGCCCCAGAACTCATTTTTGGCAAAGTAATCGATGACCGGCATGCCCTCCACGACGGGGCGCAATACGACCCCATCCGTGCCTTGCGTCACGAAATATTCGTAGCTGACAGCGCCCTTCGTATCAGTGATGGCATTGATGCGCAATGCTCCCGGCAACATGGCGACGGCCACGAGCGTGCCGATCAGCATCGCCAAGCCGATTTTCTCTGCAACAGCAAGTGTACTTTTGTATAGCCAGAGGCCGGACACAATTGCGCCAAGAATGCCTGCCGAAATGTATAGGGGGAGCAAGGACGAGGGCTGGTCGATGTACGACTCAGGACCTAGAATCAAATCCAGGAAGGCATAGATCATCAGCAAGAAAACGATGCCTAGTGCGATACGTCCGTGCGGGTTCTTTTCCAGGCTGGTGGCGATCTCTACTGTGCTTAACGTGGAATCAATGACGAGACCAGGGACATTCTTTGACAGGTACTGCATGACTTCGGAAGACATGACCGATTGGGTGATTGCGTCGGGTGTTGCTGGTTTGAGGCTAAAGGCAAATCGAAAAAGAGGTCGAAAATAGCGGTCGGGATCGACCCAATGTGCCGGAAAGATGCGTTGTTTGTCCGATGCAGAGGTGAGTGTCAGCATGACAAACTGTGGGTCGTGCGCTCTTATGTTGGGCACGCCCAATTCAGCCTTCTGTATCTGGTTCCATGGAAAGAACCAGTCCGATTTGAACCGTTTTAGAAAGTCAGGGAGGGGAGATGTGTATTGGATCCCAGCGGGGGAGAGCGTGAGTCGTTCCAGTTTCCTGGCTCGTTTCATAAAATACAGTTGCCCGAGTACAACGCCCAGCATGGCGAGTTTATCAAGCTGGTGGAGCAATGCGCGTGGCCAGTCAGTAGTGGTAATGATCCCTGCCAATTTTTCAGGCAGTCGCTCCCACGGCGCATCCCGGAAGATATACGCAATTGCAAGCAAGGGTGCTATTGCCAGAACAGCCAGCATCAGGGTGAATATTTTTGAAGCGGGGCCACGATGTGGCAGCCAGCGCTTGTCGCTGAGTACCAAAACTGTCTTGTTAAGTTCCAATAGCCGCTCCCATTGTGTGCCGACATATAAAATGTCGGCGGCATCATAGTCCTTTTGCTTTTCACTCGCCAAGCGCGGGTGTAGGATTGCGTCATTCGATTTTGGCTGCGGAAAAAGTAGAAATGAATAAAAAACGTCCCAAGCATCTCGATCTGCGCAAAATCCAATTGCCCCTTTCCGGTTACGTCTCCATCCTGCACCGCCTCAGCGGAGCGCTGTTGTTCATAGCGCTTCCCTTGCTGTTGTTATTGCTCGACCAGAGTCTGCGCTCCATCGAAACTTATACCAACCTGACGGAGTATCTGGCGCATCCTGTGTTGAAGTTGGCGTTGCTTGGCCTGATGTGGGCCTTCCTGCATCATTTCTGCGCCGGCTTGCGCTATCTGGCGATTGATTTGCATCTGCTGCCGAATCTTGCGGCGGCGCGCGCCAGCAGCAAGTGGGTGATGGCGGTCAGCCTGACGTTGACTGTCGTGTTGGGAGTGAAATTATGGTAAATCGTATCGTGACCGGCGCGCACTACGGTCTGCGCGATTGGCTGGTGCAGCGCGTCACTGCCGTGGTGATGGCCGTCTATGCCGTGGTGGTCGCGGGCTATTTGCTGATGCAGCCGTCTTTCGGCTATGACACTTGGCTCGAGCTGTTTTCCGGCAACATCACGCGCAGCTTCTCGCTGTTATTCCTGTTGAGCCTGTTCTATCACGCCTGGATCGGCGTGCGCGACATCGTGATGGATTATGTGAAACCGGCGGGCATCCGTCTGTTGATCCATGTGTTGGTCATTCTGGCACTGGTTCTTTACACGATCTGGTCGGTGCAAATCCTTTGGGGAATATGATGGCGTTGGCAAAAAGAACATTCGATGTGGTGGTGGTGGGCGCAGGTGGTGCCGGGATGCGCGCCGCGCTGACCTTGTCCGAAGCAGGGCTTAAAGTCGCGGTGCTGTCCAAGGTGTTCCCGACTCGCTCGCATACGGTCGCCGCACAGGGCGGTATCGCCGCCTCGCTGGGCAACGTCAATGAAGACAACTGGCACTGGCACATGTACGACACCGTCAAGGGTTCGGACTATCTGGGTGACCAGGATGCCATCGAATACATGTGCCGCGCCGCGCCGGAGGTGGTGTACGAGCTGGAACATTACGGCATGCCGTTCGACCGTCTGGATAGCGGCAAGATCTACCAGCGCCCGTTCGGCGGGCACATGCAGGACTACGGCAAGAACCCGGTGCCGCGCGCCTGTGCTGCGGCCGACCGCACCGGACATGCGCTGTTGCACACGCTGTATCAGCAGAACGTAAAGGCCAACACCAACTTCTTCGTGGAGTGGATGGCGCTCGATCTGATCCGCGACGAGGACGGCGACGTGCTCGGTGTGGTGGCGATGGAGATCGAAACTTCCGAGGTGATGATCCTGCAGGCGCGCGCCACGCTGTTTGCCACCGGCGGAGCGGGGCGCATCTTCTCGGCGAGCACCAATGCCTACATCAACACCGGCGACGGACTGGGCATGGCTGCACGCGCCGGCATCCCGCTGGAGGATATGGAATTCTTCCAGTTCCATCCGACCGGGGTGTATGGCGCGGGTGTGCTCATCACCGAAGGCGTGCGCGGCGAGGGCGGCTATCTGGTGAACAAGGACGGCGAGCGTTTCATGCCGCGTTACGCACCGAACGCCAAAGACCTGGCCAGTCGCGATGTGGTGTCTCGCGCCATGGCTACCGAGATCAAGGAAGGGCGCGGCTGCGGGCCGCACGCCGACCACGTGTTGCTCAAGCTGGATCATTTGGGCGACGAGGTGATACGCCATCGTCTGCCGGGTATCCGCGACATCGCCCTCAAGTTCGCCCATGTCGATCCGTCTAAAGCGCCTATTCCCGTTGTGCCGACCGCGCATTACATGATGGGCGGCATCCCGACCAACTATCACGGGCAAGTCGTGGCGCCGCACGGTACCGCACCGGAAGACGTGGTGCAGGGTTTCTATGCGGTGGGTGAATGTGCCTGTGTCTCGGTGCACGGCGCGAACCGTCTGGGCTGCAATTCGCTGCTCGACCTGATCGTGTTCGGCCGCGCCGCAGCACGGCAGATCATCGAAGACCTGAAGAACAATCCGAACCCCAAGCCTCTGCCTGCTGATGCGGCGGATCGCCCGTTGGCGCGCCTGGCGCGGCTGGAGAACCAGAAAAATGGCGAACGCGTGGCGGATGTCGGCGATGCGATGCGCAAGGTGATGCAGGCACATTGCGGCGTGTTCCGCTTTCCCGACCTGATGGCGGAGGGCGTGAAGAAGATCCGCGAAGTGGCGGAGCGGGTGCGCCACACCGAGATCAAGGACCAGAGCAAAGTGTTCAACACTGCGCGCATCGAAGCGCTGGAGCTGGACAACCTGATCGAGGTCGCCCAAGCCACCATGACCGCCGCCGAGGCGCGCCAGGAAAGCCGTGGCGCCCATGCGCGTGAGGATTTCCCGGAACGCGACGACAAGAACTGGCTGAAGCATTCCCTGTACTACAGCGAGGGTTATCGACTCGATTACAAGCCGGTGCGCTTGAAACCGCTGACGGTTGAGTCGTTCCCGCTCAAAGCACGCGTGTACTAGGAGAGCGATGAGATGAAATTCAGAATCTACCGCTACAACCCGGATACCGACACTGCTCCCTACATGCAGGATTACGACCTGAACATGCAGGCGGGTGACGCCATGTTGCTCGACGCGCTCATGTTGCTGAAGGAGCAGGACGACAGCATCGCCTTCCGTAAATCCTGCCGCGAAGGCGTGTGCGGTTCGGATGCGATGAACATCAACGGGCGCAACGGGCTGGCTTGTATCACGCCGCTGTCTTCGCTCAAGCAGCCGATCGAGATCCGTCCGCTGCCTGGGTTGCCGGTGATCCGCGACCTGGTCGTGGACATGACGCAGTTCTTCAAGCAGTACCACTCGATCAAGCCGTATCTGGTGAACAACGATCCACCGCCGGAGACTGAGCGCCTGCAATCGCCTAAGGATCGCGCAGAACTGGACGGTCTGTACGAATGCATCCTGTGCGGCTGCTGCACCACAGCTTGCCCTTCGTTCTGGTGGAACCCGGATAAGTTCGTGGGCCCCGCCGGCCTGTTGCAGGCCTATCGCTTCCTCGCCGACACGCGCGACCAGGATACGGCGGCGCGCCTGGACAATCTGGAAGATCCTTACCGTTTGTTCCGCTGCCACACCATCATGAATTGTGTGGATGTGTGTCCGAAAGAGCTGAACCCGACGGAGGCTATCGGCAAGATCAAAGATATGATGGTGAAGCGCACAGTATGAGGATCGAGAATATAGGAGCGAGGAGCGAGAGTAACGGGGCAGCGGGATCGCTCGCTCCCCGTTCCCCGCTCCTCGATCCTGTCTATATGGAGCGTGTGCGTTGGCGTTGCCGGCGCGGCTTGCTGGAGTTGGATATCGTATTGGGGCGTTTCATAGAACAACGCTACCTGCTGCTGGACAACGAGCAGTGTGTGGTCTTTGATGAATTGCTGGACTTGCCGGATACGGAACTCTGGGATGTGATCACCGGCAAAAAGGAACCGACGCAGGCGCATCAGCGCGTGGTGTTGGAATGGCTGAAAGAAGTTTGAAAGAAGCGAGGGGAAAAATGGAAAGCAAACGTGTCGCAACACTGACTTTGGATGATGGCCGCAGCGTCGAACTGCCTATCCTGTCCGGTACACTCGGTCCCGATGTGATCGATATCCGTGCCTTGGGCAAACTGGGTCTGTTCACCTACGATCCGGCGTTCTTTGCCACCTCCAGTTGCACCTCGGAGATCACTTTCATCGACGGCGATGCGGGGCTGCTCTACTACCGTGGTTATCCCATCGAGCAGCTGGCGGAAAAGTCCGATTTCCTCGAAGTCTGCTATCTGTTGCTGAATGGCGAATTGCCGAGTGCCGGGCAGAAGGCGGAATTCACCAAGAGCATCATGCACCACACCATGGTGCACGATCAACTGGCGCGGTTCTTCAATGGATTCCGCCGCGATGCGCACCCGATGGCGGTGATGGTGGGCGTGGTGGGCGCGCTGTCCGCTTTCTATCACGATTCGCTCGACATCAATAACCCGCAGCATCGGGAGATCTCGGCGCAGCGTCTGCTGGCCAAGGTGCCGACCATCGCCGCGATGACGCACAAATACAGTGTGGGCGAGCCGTTCATGTATCCCAAGAATAAATTCAGTTTTGTCGAGAACCTGATGTACATGATGTTCGCCACGCCGGCGGAAGATTACGTGCCGAATCCCGTGCTGGTGCGTGCGCTGGAACGCATCCTCATTTTGCATGCAGACCATGAACAGAACGCTTCCACTTCGACCGTGCGTTTGGCCGGATCGAGCGGCGCCAATCCGTTCGCCTGTATCGCATCCGGCATCGCGGCCTTGTGGGGGCCCGCGCACGGCGGTGCCAACGAAGCCGCGCTGAAGATGCTGGAAGAGATCGGCGACACGTCGCGTGTCGCCGAATATGTGCAAGGGGTGAAGGACAAGAAGTACAAACTGATGGGTTTCGGTCACCGCGTCTACAAGAACATGGATCCGCGCGCTTCCGTGATGCGCCAGACCTGTTACGAGGTGCTGAAGGAGCTGAAGCTGGAGAACAACAAGCTGTTCGAGCTGGCGATGGAACTGGAAAAGACCGCCCTGAGCGATCCGTATTTCATTGAGCGCAAGCTGTATCCGAACGTCGATTTCTATTCCGGCATCGTGCTGCGTGCCATCGGTATCCCGGTCAACATGTTCACGGTGATCTTCGCCGTGGCGCGTACCATCGGCTGGGTGTCGCAGTGGAACGAGATGATCGCCGATGCCGAACACAAGATCGGTCGCCCGCGCCAGTTGTACCGCGGTGCAGTACGGCGCGATTTTGTGCCGATAGCCAAACGTTGAGCGGCGCAGGGCAGATCATGAACGCACCCGGAAGCACTTATCTGCAGACCATGCGGAACACCTCGCTGCTGTCCGGCGGCAACAACGCCTTTGTCGAGAGTCTGTATGAGGACTATCTGCAAGATCCCGCTGCGGTTCCCGCAGAGTGGCGCGCCTATTTCGACAAGCTGCAAGCTGCCGATGCCCGGCGCGATGTGGCGCATAGTCCGATCCAGCGCGGTTTTCTGGAACTGGGTCATCGCCAGGCGGAGACCCCGGTGCATGCCGACGAGACGCGCAAGCAAGCCTCGGTACTGCAACTCATCAACGCGCATCGTTTTCTGGGCGTTCGTATCGCCGATCTCGACCCGCTGGCGCGTCATGCCAAACCCCAGATCGCCGAGCTGAATACGTCATATTACAACCTCGGCGAGGCGGATCTCGATACCACCTTCAATACCGGTTCGCTGGTTGGCGGAACGCGCATGACACTGCGCGAGATACTGCAACGCTTGCGCCGCATCTATTGCGGTAGTGTCGGTGCCGAATATATGTATATCAGCGACATCGCACAGAAACGCTGGATACAGGCACGACTGGAAGGGGCGGCCGGCGAGGCGGAATTTCCGCTGGAAACCAGGAAACGCATCCTTGAGCGGCTGACTGCCGCCGAAGGTCTGGAGCGCTACCTGCATACGAAATACGTCGGCCAGAAACGGTTTTCGCTGGAGGGTGGCGAGACGCTGATCCCGTTGCTGCATCACTTGTTGCAACGTGCGGGCGAGGCTGGTGTGAAAGAGACCGTCATCGGTATGGCGCACCGTGGGCGTCTGAATGTGCTGGTGAACACGCTGGGCAAATTGCCCAAGGTGTTGTTCGCCGAATTCGAGGGGGTGCATCACGAACACCTTTCTTCCGGCGACGTAAAATACCATCAGGGCTTTTCTTCCGACATCGGTACGCCGGGAGGCCCCATGCATGTGACGCTGGCGTTCAATCCCTCGCATCTGGAGATCGTCAATCCGGTGGTGGAAGGTTCGGTGCGCGCGCGCCAGCATCGCCGCGGCGATCATCAAGGCAAGCAGGTGTTGCCGGTGCTGTTGCATGGCGACGCTGCCTTCGCCGGACAGGGGGTGAACCAGGAGACGTTCAACCTGTCGCAGACGCGCGGCTATCGCACCGGCGGTACGGTGCACATCGTCATCAACAATCAGATCGGCTTCACCACGTCGGATGCACGCGATACGCGCTCCTCGCTGTATTGCACCGACGTAGCGAAGATGATCGATGCGCCGATCTTCCATGTGAATGGCGACGATCCGGAAGCGGTGTTGCGCATCACCGAACTTGCGCTCGATTTTCGCATGCAGTTCGGCAAGGATGTGGTCGTCGATATGGTGTGTTTCCGCAAGCTGGGACACAACGAGCAGGATGAGCCGCTGGTCACCCAGCCTTTCATGTACCGCTATATCAACCAGCATCCCGGTACGCGCACGCTGTATGCCAAACGCCTGGTCGAGCAGGGCACGGTGACGGCAGACGAACCGGAAACGATGATCGCGGACTACCGGCGCGCGATGGATGAAGGACGCGACCCATTGCAAGCGGCATTGACCGGACTCAAGCACGAGTACGGCGTCAGTTGGTCGAAGTACAAAGGTGACGTGGCCTGGAATGCCGCCGTGAATACGGCAGTGCCGCGCGAGCGTTTGCAGCAGATCGCAGAACGACTGACGTCCATACCGGAAAACTTCAAACTGCATTCGCGCGTCGAAAAGATCATCGCCGACCGTACTGCGATGGGTAAAGGCGAATTGCCGTTGGACTGGGGCATGGCCGAGAATATGGCGTATGCCAGTCTGGTGACGGAAGGATATCCGATCCGTCTGTCCGGCGAGGACTGCGGGCGCGGCACATTCTTCCATCGCCATGCCGTGTTGCACGACCAGAATCGCGTGCAGTTCGATCAGGGCTATCACATCCCCTTGCAGAACATTGCACCGGATCAGGCGGATTTCATCGTCATCGATTCCATCCTGTCGGAAGCGGCGGTGCTGGGATTCGAGTACGGCTATGCCACGGCCGAGCCGGATACGCTGACGATATGGGAAGCGCAGTTCGGCGATTTCGCCAACGGTGCGCAAGTGGTCATCGACCAGTTCATCGCCTCCGGCGAAGCCAAGTGGGGCAGGCTGTGCGGCCTCACCATGCTGCTGCCGCATGGTTACGAGGGACAGGGACCGGAACACTCTTCCGGTCGTATCGAACGCTACCTGCAATTGTGTGCCGACTACAACATACAAGTCTGTATCCCATCCAACTCAGCTCAGATATTCCATTTGCTGCGCCGTCAGATGCTGCGACCGATACGCAAACCGCTTATCGTGTTCACGCCCAAGAGCCTGTTGCGCAGCAAGGATGCCGCCTCGCCTTTGGATGATCTCGCGCAAGGCAGCTTCCAGCCGGTCATCGCCGAGGTGGATGCACTGGAGGCGAGCAAGGTTCGCCGCATCATCGCTTGTAGCGGCAAGGTGTATTACGACCTGCTCAAGGCAAGGCGCGAACGCGATATCGCGGATATGGCGATCATCCGGCTGGAACAGCTCTATCCCTTCCCGCATGAGGAGTTTGCGGCGCAGATCGCGGCTTATCCGCATGCGACCGAGGTGGTGTGGTGTCAGGAAGAACCGGGCAACCAGGGGGCATGGCATCGCATCCAGCATTATCTGCTGCGCCATATGCGTCCCAGCATGAAGCTGGGTTACGCACTGCGGCCTTCTTCCGCATCTCCTGCCGCAGGCTATCTGGCGACCCACCACGAACAGCAGAAGGCGGTGGTAGAAGCTGCTTTCCGTCCCGATCTTGATGTCAAGAACAAACCAGGAGCAAACCCATGAGCATCATTGAAGTCAAAGTCCCGCAGCTTTCCGAATCGGTGTCCGAAGCGACACTGCTGACCTGGCACAAGAAAGTCGGCGAGGCAGTGAACGAGGGCGAGAACCTGATCGACATCGAAACCGACAAGGTGGTGCTGGAATTGCCCGCAATCAAAAGCGGCGTGCTGGTGAAGATCATCAAGGCGGACGGCGCGAAAGTGGCCAGCAACGAAATCATCGCCCAGATCGATAGCGAGGCCGTTGCACGAGTGCGTTGCAGCACCTGCCTCCGCGGTGACGCGAGCGTTGCCAAAGCGACCGGCCCAACCCGCAGCCGTCTCTCCTTCCGCGCGCAAACTGGCGCATGAACACGATGTGGATGCCGCCAGCTTGCAGGGCTCCGGACGCCACGGTCTGGTGACCAAAGAGGATGTGCTGGGTGCGGTGCAGCAACCTATGACTCAGCCGAGCATCGCGCCGGTCATGGTACCGGCTGGTGACCGTCCCGAGCAGCGCGTGCCGATGACGCGCATCCGCCAGCGCATCGCCGAACGCCTGCTGCAGTCGCAGACAGAACTGCCGCCATCCTCACCACTTTCAACGAAGTGAACATGCAGCCGGTGATCGAGCTGCGCAACAAGTACAAGGATGCGTTCGAG
This sequence comes from uncultured beta proteobacterium, assembly GCA_963721375.1. Classification (GTDB taxonomy): domain Bacteria; phylum Pseudomonadota; class Gammaproteobacteria; order Burkholderiales; family Gallionellaceae; genus Sideroxyarcus. The sequence goes on from CAVRIW010000004.1 coordinate 161,115, forward strand.
AAGAAGCACGGCGTGAAGCTGGGCTTCTCCTCGTTCTTCGTCAAGGCGGCGGTGCTGGCCTTGCAGAAATTCCCCATCGTCAACGCCTCGGTGGACGGCACGGACATCATCTACCACGGCTACTTCGATATCGGCGTGGCCATCGGCAGCGAGCGCGGGCTGGTCGTGCCCATCCTGCGCGACGCGGATCAACTGTCGCTTGCCGACATCGAAAAGCGCATCGCCGATTTCGGTGCGCGCGCCAAAGTCGGCAAGCTCACCATGGAAGAACTGAGCGGCGGCACCTTCTCTATCTCCAACGGTGGCGTGTTCGGTTCCATGCTCTCCACCCCCATCATCAACCCGCCGCAAGCCGCCATCCTCGGCATCCATGCCACCAAGGACCGTCCGGTGGCCGAGAACGGCCAGGTCGTCATCCGCCCGATGAACTACCTCGCGCTGTCCTATGACCATCGCATCATCGACGGACGCGAAGCGGTGTTGTTCCTCGCCTCCATCAAGGAGGCGCTGGAGTTTCCGGGGCGCGTGTTGCTCGATCTGTGATGAATATGTTTCGCGCCTATCGCATCTTCGAAGAAAACGGCAAATCGCAAGGCCGCTTCGTCGAGCTGTCGCTCGACGATCTCGACCCGGGCGAGGTCGTCATCCGTACGCATTACTCCGCTGTCAATTACAAGGACGCACTCGCCGCGACGGGGGCGGGCAAAGTCATCCGTCGTTTTCCCTGTGTAGGCGGCGTGGATGTCGCCGGGGTGGTGGAGTCTTCGCAGGATGCGCGCTTCAAGGCGGGCGATGCAGTGCTGGTCACCGGCTACGACATGGGCGTGGCGCATGACGGCGGCTTTGCCGATTACGTGCGTGTTCCGGCGGACTGGGTGGTGGCGTTGCCGTCCGGCTCTTTCCTTGTTCGATGCGATGGCCTTGGGTACGGCCGGGTTCACTGCCGCGCTGGCCATACACCGCCTGGAGCAGAACGAATTGACCCCCGAGAAAGGCAAGGTCATCGTCACCGGTGCGACCGGCGGCGTGGGCAGTCTGGCGATACGCATGTTGTCGCAACTCGGCTATCACGTGGTTGCACTGACCGGAAAAGCAACCGAGCAGGACTATCTGCGCTCGCTCGGCGCCAGCGAAGTGTTGCTGCGTAGCGAGGTCGATTTTGCCGGCAAGCGTCCTTTGGAGAAGGCTCAGTGGGCGGGTGCGCTGGATGCGGTGGGCGGCGATACGCTGGCCTGGCTCGCGCGCACCATGCAGCAGGACGGCGCGATCGCCAGCTTCGGCAATGCGGGCGGGGTTGAGCTGCACACCACGGTGTTCCCCTTCATCCTGCGCGGCGTGAAATTGCTGGGCGTGGATTCTGCCGCGGCAGCGATGCCGTTGCGCAAACAGATATGGCAACGCCTGGCAAGCGAGCTGCGCATCGAGCCAATCGACCAGGTCGCCCATCGTATCGCCTTCGCCGAGTTACCTGCTGCCTGTGCCAGGATGATCAGCGGCGGGTCGCATGGGCGAGCTGTGGTGGAATTTGTGCCGAACTAGAAATCGCTCGGTTATAATGCGCGCCCCTCGGAGCCGACACGGCTCCACAGGCGAAAGTGGCGGAATTGGTAGACGCACTGGATTTAGGTTCCAGCGCCGCAAGGCGTGAGAGTTCGAGTCTCTCCTTTCGCACCAGCTTTATCATCAGATTTGTCGCTCATTTACGTTGTCCATCCCGCTTTAAAACGCTATATTCAGGCTCAGGAGCGATGACATGCCGAACGAAAGCCAGAACAAGCGCGCCGTTTTAGAAGCGCGTCACCATGACCCTTTTTCATACCTGGGGTTGCATCAAGTCAACTCCGAATGGGTGCTGCGCGTGTTTCAGCCCTACGCGACGGAAATCTCCGTGCATGACGGGGTTGCGTGGCTGCCGCTGGAGCGCGACGATGCGGCGGGATTCTTCATCTGGCGCGGCAAAAAATCACTGCCTGCGCCCTGTCGCCTGCAACTGAATTACTTCAGTCACGTGATCGAAATACACGACGCGTACACTTTCATTTCCAGCATCAGCGAGCACGATCTCTATTTGTTTTCGCAAGGCCGCCTGGAGCAGTCCTACCGTATGCTCGGTGCGCACCATATGGAGTTGCAGGGTGTGTGGGGTGTGCGCTTTGCGGTGTGGGCGCCGAATGCGGAGCGGGTCAGTGTGGTCGGCGATTTCAACGGTTGGGATGGCCGCGTGCATCCGATGCGCGCGCTGGGCAGCAGCGGTGTGTGGGAGATGTTTGTGCCTGACATCGGTTTGGGCGAGTTCTACAAATTCGAGATTCGCAACCGCAATACGGGTGAGTTGCTGACCAAGACCGACCCCTACGGTTTCAGCTTTGAAATGCGGCCCGGCACGGCATCGAAAGTGACCGCGCTGGACGGATACCAGTGGCGTGATGCGGGGTGGCTGGAACAGCGCGCCGTGCATGATTGGCAGCATCTGCCGCTGAACATGTATGAAGTGCATGCCGGTTCCTGGAAAAAACATTGGGATGGACGTTTCTATAACTTCCGCGAACTGGCGGAAAGTCTGATTCCTTACGTGCAGGAAATGGGCTATACGCATATCGAATTGATGCCGATCAGCGAACATCCGCTGGACGAATCATGGGGCTACCAGACCACCGGCTATTTCGGGGTGACCAGCCGTTTTGGCACGCCGGACGACTTCCGCTATTTCGTGGATAGCTGCCACCTGGCGGGCATCGGGGTGATCCTCGACTGGGTACCGGCGCATTTTCCGAAGGACGCTTTTGCGCTGGCGCGTTTCGACGGCACCGCGCTGTATGAACACGAAGACCCGCGTTTGGGCGAGCATCAGGACTGGGGCACGCTGATCTTTAACTATGGCCGCAACGAGGTGCGCAATTTCCTGCTGGCCAATGCGCACTTTTGGCTGAATGAATTCCACATCGACGGTGTGCGTGTGGATGCCGTGGCTTCCATGCTCTACCTGGATTACTCGCGTAAAGGTGGCGAGTGGCTGCCGAACAAATACGGCGGTCGCGAGAACATCGAGGCGGTGGATTTCTTCCGCGAACTGAACGTGATGACCCATGAGCAGTTTCCCGGCTCGCTGACCATCGCCGAGGAATCGACGTCGTGGCCGATGGTGTCGCGCCCGACTTATCTGGGCGGTCTGGGTTTTTCCATGAAGTGGAACATGGGCTGGATGAACGACACGCTGTCCTACATCGAACTCGATCCGGTACACCGGCGTTATCACCAGAACATGCTGACCTTCGGCCAGCTTTACAGTTACACCGAGAACTTCGTGCTGCCGTTCTCGCATGATGAAGTGGTGCATGGCAAACGTTCCCTGCTGGACAAGATGCCCGGCGATGGCTGGCAGAAGTTCGCCAATCTGCGTTTGCTGTTCACCTACCAGATGACCAGTCCCGGCAAGAAGTTGAACTTCATGGGCAACGAGATCGCGCAGGGGCAGGAGTGGAAGGTCGGCGGCGAGATCGACTGGCATCTGCTGGGGCGCAGCGAGCACAGCGGGGTAAGTGACCTGGTGCGCGATGCCAACCGGCTCTACCGTGATGTCCCGGCGCTGCACCAACTGGATTTTTCCCATGAGGGTTTTGCCTGGGTGGATTGCGACGATGCCGATCAATCGGTGCTGATCTATCGCAGGATGGCGCGCGACGGTTCCTACGTCATCGTGTTGCTCAATTTCACGCCGGTGCCGCGCGTCGCTTACCGCGTGGGCGTGCCGCACAAGGGTAGCTACCGCGAGATATTCAACAGCGATTCACATTATTACGGCGGCTCGAATATGGGTAATGGTCTTGGTTTATATTCGGGCGACGTCCCCTGTCATGGGCAGCAACAATCGATTGAAGTGACGCTGCCACCGCTGGCGGGCATCGTACTGGAGAGGATGCGCTGATCCGATTTTGCCGACCAGCCATTTTGAATAACGTGCAGCAATAATTTGTGAAAGCTCAGATAGGTTCCGATATGTCTCAGTTAACTCAGTCTCCGGCATGGCAAGCCCTGCAAAATCACCGTCAATCTTTGGGGCAGTTTTCACTGCGCCAGTCCTTCGCCGACGATCCTGAACGTTTTGAGCGCTTTTCCCTGCGCTTGGACGATTTGCTGCTCGACTATTCCAAGAACCTGATCACGCAACAGACCATGTCCCTGCTGTTCGCGCTGGCGCGCCAGGCCGGGGTGGAAGAATGGCGCGACAAGATGTTCAGCGGCGACAAGATCAACTTTACGGAAGGTCGTGCGGTGCTGCATAGCGCGTTGCGTGCCGCGATCGATCCGGCGCATCCGCCGATACTGGTCGATGGTCAGGATGTGCTGCCCGGCGTCCGTTATGCGCTGGAGAAGATGCGTCTGTTTTCCAACAGCGTGCGTAATGGAGCATGGCGCGGCTATACCGGCAAGGCGATCACCGATGTGGTGAATATCGGCATCGGCGGCTCCTATCTCGGCCCGCTGATGGTGTGCGACGCTTTGCAGCCATTTGCCAGCCCCACTTTGCGTGTGCATTTCGTGTCCAACGTGGACGGTGCGGACCTGGATACCAAGCTGGAAACGCTTGATCCGGAGACGACGCTGTTCATCGTCGCTTCCAAGACCTTCACCACGCAAGAAACCTTGATGAATGCGCGTTCGGCGCGTGACTGGTTGTTGCGACAGGCGGGGGATGCGCAGCATGTCGCCAAGCATTTTGTGGCGCTTTCCACCAATGCCAAGGCAGTGGCGGAATTTGGTATCAATCCGGCGAATATGTTCGAGTTTTCGGATTGGGTCGGTGGGCGCTATTCGCTGTGGTCGGCTATCGGGTTGTCCATCGCCTTGTATGTGGGCATGGAAAACTTCGAAGAGTTGCTGCGCGGCGGTTACGATATGGACGAGCATTTTCGCACGGCCCCGCTGGAACAGAACATGCCGGTGATCCTGGCTTTGCTCGGTATCTGGTATCGCAATTTCTTCAATGCGGCGACGATCGCCATGCTGCCCTACGATCAATCGCTGGAACACTTCGCCGCCTATCTGCAGCAGGCCGACATGGAGAGCAACGGCAAGCGCGTGGACCGCGAGGGACATGCGGTGGACTACGCCACCGGGCCGGTATTGTGGGGCGGCATCGGTTCCAACGGGCAGCATGCCTATTATCAGCTCATCCATCAGGGCACGCAGATCATCCCTGCCGATTTCATCGCTGCCGTGCGCAGCTATCACACTTGGGGTGAACATCACGCGGTCTTGCTGTCCTATTACTTTGCGCAGACCGAGGCCTTGATGAAAGGCAAGACCGAGGCTGAGGTACGCGCCGAATTGCAGGCGAGCGGTATGCCTGCGGCAGAGATCGAAGCGCTGTTGCCGCACAAGGTATTCGAGGGCAACAAGCCGACCAATTCCATCCTGTTCGACCAGCTGACGCCGCGCACCCTGGGCAGACTCGTCGCCATGTACGAGCACAAGATCTTCGTGCAGGGCATGATCTGGAACGTGAATCCGTACGACCAATGGGGGGTCGAGTTGGGCAAACAATTGGCGGCGCATGTCCAGTCGGAGCTGCGCGATGACCAGCCGATCTCTGCGCACGACTCATCCACCAACGGTCTGATCAACTACTACAAGTCGCTTAACAAGAAACCATGACGCGTATCCTGTTCGCCACTTCCGAAGTTCATCCGCTGATCAAGACCGGTGGGCTGGCCGATGTCAGCGCCTCGCTGCCCGCCGCCTTGCAGGAACTGGGGCAGGATGTGCGGCTGCTGGTGCCGGGCTATAACCAGGTGCTGGATGGTTTAAGCAACAAGCGCACGGTGGCCTCGTTCCCGGTGTTTCCGGGGCAGCCCGAGGTGAGGCTGTTGAGCGCCAAGATGCCGAACACCAATGTGCCGGTGTATGTGCTGGATGCGCCGCAGTACTTCTGCCGCGTGGCAGGGCCCTATCAATATCATCTGGGCGGCGATTGGCCGGATAACGCTATGCGTTTCGGCATGTTGTCCAAAGTCGCCGCGTTGCTGGGCAGTGCCGATTCCCCTGTGGACTGGCAGGCAGAGCTGGTGCACTGCAACGACTGGCAGACCGGGCTGGCACCCGCCTATTTGCGCCTGGATACACGGCCGCATGCCAAGAGTGTGATGACCGTGCACAACATCGCGTTTCAGGGAAACTTCGACCGCGACTGGCTGAAGCCCTTGCATTTGCCGCAACACGTCTTCGACATGCATGGTGTCGAGTTCCACGGCAACCTTTCGTTCCTCAAGGCGGGCTTGCACTATGCGGACCGTATCGTGACGGTCAGCCCGACTTACGCGCACGAGATACAAACCACCGAGATGGGCTATGGCATGCAGGGCTTGCTCACTGCGCGCAAAGCCGATGTCAGCGGCATCCTCAACGGTATCGACGAGAGAGAGTGGGATCCTGCGACCGATAAACATCTGGCAGTGCGTTACGACGAACACGATCTGTCGCCCAAGACCCAAGGCAAGCTGGCTTTGCAACAGCGCCTGGGGCTGGAGGTGAATGAACATGCGCCATTGCTGGGGGTGGTCAGCCGCCTGACATATCAGAAGGGCCTGGACCTGTTGCTCGAATGTCTGCCGACGTTGCTGGAGAGCGGTGCGCAATTGGTCGTGCTTGGAAGCGGCGAGGCCGAGTTCGAGCGGCGCTATCAACAGCTGGCACAGCGTTTTCCCGGTCGCGTCTCGGTCACCATCGGGTTCGATGAGGCGCTGTCGCACCAGATCATGGCGGGCGCGGACATCTTCCTGATGCCGTCGCGCTTTGAACCGTGCGGGTCTGAATCAGATGTATGGCATGCGTTATGGCACACCACCGGTGGTGCGCCGAACCGGCGGATTGGCGGATTCGGTGATCAGCGCCAGCCTTGAAAGCGGCACTGGATTCATGTTCGACGAAGCGAGTACATCTATCTTGCAGCAGACCATCAGGTGGGCGATCGAGTGTTACCGCGATCCGCACATGTTCCGCCGCATCCAGCTCAACGGCATGCGGCGCGATGTCGGCTGGCGGCACAGTGCACAGCTGTATCTGGAGCTATACAACACCGTACTAACAAGCAAACAGGGTATATGAAGTAAACCACCAAGGGGGCAACATGGCACAAGACATGCATTCACCACGTTTCATCAGCGCGCTGACCAAGAATACCGTGGCTTTGGTCTTGGCCGGAGGACGGGGTAGCCGCTTGCACAATCTGACGGACTGGAACGCCAAGCCGGCAGTGCAATTCGGCGGCAAGTTCCGCATCATCGATTTTCCTTTGTCCAACTGCATCAATTCCGGCATCCGCCGCATCGGTGTGGTGACGCAATACAAGGCGCACACACTGATCGAACACATCCAGAAGGGCTGGGGTTTTCTGCGCGGCGAGTTCAACGAGTTCGTGGCCTTGCTCCCGGCGCAGCAGCGTATCCAGGAAGAGTGGTATCGCGGGACGGCGGATGCGGTGTTCCAGAACATCGACATCCTGCGCGGCTACAACCCCGAGTACATCGTCATCCTGGCGGGTGACCATATCTACAAGATGGACTACGGCGAGATGCTGGCGGCGCATGTGCGCAGCGAGGCCGACATGACGGTGGGTTGTATCGAAGTGCCGGTAGCGGAAGCGAGCAGCTTCGGTGTGATGACGGTGAACGAGGAAGAGCGCATCGTCAAGTTCGCCGAAAAACCGGCCAATCCAGGCGAGATCCCGGGCAAGCCGGGGCGGGCGCTGGCCAGCATGGGCATCTATGTGTTCAACGCCAAGTTCTTGTACGAGCAGCTGGTGCGCGATGCCGATACCAAATCATCCACGCATGATTTCGGTCACGACATCATCCCGTATCTGATCGAACGCTATCGCGTGTATGCCCATCGTTTCGAGAAGAGCTGCGTCGGGATGTCGGGGGAAGGCCATGCCTATTGGCGCGATGTCGGGACCATCGATGCCTATTGGGAAGCCAATATGGAAATGGTCAGCGTCGTTCCCGACCTGGATCTGTACGACAAGCACTGGCCGATCTGGACTTACCAGGAACAATTGCCTCCGGCCAAGTTCGTGTTCAATGATGAAGGAAGACGCGGCGTGGCCATCGATTCCATGGTGTCCGGCGGCTGCATCATCAGCGGTGGCAGGGTACATCATTCGCTGCTGTTCTCGGATATTCGGGTGGGTTGCCGTAGCGAGATCAGCGACTCGATCATCCTGTCCGGTTGCCGCATCGGCGAGGAAGTGAAGTTGCGCCGTGTGGTGCTGGACAACCGATGCGAGATCCCGGACGGGATGCAGATCGGCTTCGACCGCGAGGAGGATGCCAAACGTTTCCATGTGTCCAAGGGCGGAGTCACGCTGGTGACACCGGACATGCTGGGGCAATCCATCCACCACGTTCGATAAGCACGGAACAATAAATTACTTCGAAAGTATTTATGCCGCATCGAGACCACGCAAAGAAACATCCCGAAAAAACGCTGCGATTGATCCTGTGCTGGCATATGCACCAGCCGGATTACCGCGATTACCTGACGGGCGAATTCGTTCTGCCGTGGACCTATCTGCATGCCATGAAGGATTACACCGACATGGCCTACCATCTGGAGCAGCATCCGCAAACCAAGGCGGTGGTGAATTTTGTCCCCATCCTGGTGGAGCAGTTGCAGGATTATGAGCAGCAGTTCAAGTCCGGTCAGGTGCGTGACGGCTTGCTCAAGATGCTGTGCCAGGAGCGGCTGGACGACTTGAGTGAGGACGAGCGGCTGCATATTCTGGACAGCTGTTTCAAGAGCAATCACACCAAGATGTTGCAGCCGTACCGCGCCTACCAGCATCTGTTCGATCTGCAAAAGATTGTGGAGGGGCGCGGACGCGAAACGGTCACCTACTTGTCCGGCCAGTACCTGGCGGATTTGCTGGTCTGGTATCACCTGGTGTGGATGGGCGAGAGCGTGCGGCGCGACAGGGAGATCGTCGCGCGTCTGATGACCAAGGGCAGTCAGTTCACTTATGCCGAGCGCAGGGAGCTGTTTAACCTGATCGGGGAGTTGATAGCCGGCATCATTCCGCGTTACCGCAAACTGGCGGAACGCGGGCAGGTGGAGACTTTCAACCACGCCCTTACAACCATCCCATTCTGCCGCTGCTGCTGGACTTTCAATGCAGCGCATGAGAGCGAACCCAATGCGCCGCTGCCGCAGGCGAGCTATTACCCCGGCGGCATGCGCCGGGCGCAAGCGCATCTCGCCAAGGCGGTGGAAAGCCACCAGCGGAATTTCGACATGACACCCAAAGGCATGTGGCCTTCGGAAGGCAGTGTGTCGCGCCCCACTTTGGAGCTGTTGGGGGAGCATGGATGCAAATGGACGGCGACCGGGCAGGCCGTGCTGACACACAGCTTGTCCAGCGAAACGAAGGCCCAAGGGTTGCCTGACAAATCCACGTATTTGTACAAACCCTATTTGCTGGAGGGCGTGACCAAGCCGGTGTATTGCTTCTTCCGCGACGATCATTTGTCGGATCGCATCGGCTTTGAATATGCCAAGTGGAAAGGCGACGATGCGGCGGCTGATTTTATATATCAGCTGGAAGAGATCTACCGGCATGCGCACGGCGAACACGATCCCGTGGTGTCGGTGATACTGGATGGCGAGAATGCCTGGGAGTATTACCCGTACAACGCTTATTACTTCCTGTCGGAGCTGTATGCCAAATTGGAAGAACATCCGTTCATCCAAACCGGCACTTTCGATGAATGCGTGCAGGGGATTGAGACGGGCGATTCGCAGGTGGCTGTAGGTAAGCTGCAACAGATGGTTTCGGGTAGCTGGGTGTATGGCACGTTCAGCACTTGGATCGGTTCGCCGGACAAGAACCGGGGCTGGGATCTGCTGTGCGAGGCCAAGCGCAGTTACGATATCGTGATGAACAGCGACCGTCTGAGCGCGGAAGAGATGCGTTTGGCGACTGAGCAACTGGCCGACTGCGAAGGCTCCGATTGGTTCTGGTGGTTCGGCGACTACAACTCGGTACAGAGTGTCTCTTCCTTCGATCTGTTGTTCCGGAAAAACCTGTCCAATCTTTACCGCTTGCTCAAGTTGCCTGCGCCGATCGATCTGCAGCACGCGATCAGTGTCGGCCGCGGAGAGCCGGCAGCGGGCGGCACCATGCGCCGCTCGGAAGGGGCTTGAGGTCAAGCGATGTCGGCTCCATTGATCGGTATCGACGTGGGCGGCACGAATTTCCGTCTCGGTGTGGTGCAAGGCTTGCGGGTGGTTTGGGAGCGGCGTTTCCAGGCCGATTTCGCCGGACTGTGTCGCCAGCTGCCGTCGCGGGAGGCGCTGGATGCCATCCTGTCGATAGTGAACGCTGCCATCATTGAAGCGCGAGCAGCCTATCCCGCAGTCAGTGCTATCGGCATCGGCTTCCCCGGTTTCATCGATCCTCACTCGCGGAGGGTGCTGTCCTCCCCCAATCTGCCCAACTTGCTGGATGCGGACATCGCCTCGCCGTTGCAGGCTCAGTGTGGCCTGCCGGTGCTGCTGGAGAACGATGCGTCCGCCGCAGCTTACGGAGAATTCGTCCTGGCTGGCAAAGCAGATGGCGATCTCATCTACATCGGGCTGGGCACCGGTGTAGGCGGCGGCCTGGTGCTGCAGGGAAAATTGCGTGGCGGTGCACATGGTGTGGCGATGGAGATCGGTCATCTGATCGTCGAGCCGGAAGGTCGTCTTTGCGGCTGCGGCAATCATGGCTGTCTGGAGCAATATGCCTCGACCAATGGCGTGGTGCAAAGTTTTGCCGCGCAAACCGGCATCACATGCTCCGCGCTTGAGGTTGCGCAATTGGCCGCACGGCAGGATGGCGCGGCACTGCGCGCCTATGCGCAGGCGGGTGAGCAGCTGGCCTGCGCGTTGGCGCACATTGCCAAAGTCATCGATGTGGGAGAGGTGGTGATCGGCGGCGGCATGAGTGCGTCCTGGCCGTTGCTGCAACCCGCTTTCGAACGACGCCTGGAGCATGACCTGATTCCCGCTTTGCGCGGCAGGGTGAAGGTGCGCATTTCCCGGGCACAAGATCAGGCCGGTATCATTGGTGCCGCGATGTTGTCAAGAGGCGCTATCTGTACGGTACCCTGAGGTCGGGCTGATGTTTGGTAGAATCCCGTTCCCGGCTTAGCCAAATTTTCCGGTCATCCAGTGTGAACATACCCAATAAACCCTTTATCCCTAAGCTGCACAGTATCCTGAAGATGCCCTCATTGGGCACGGATACCATCAGCGTGATGGAGGATTTTCGCCGCTATTTCGGTCATACCCTGGGTTGGGGTAAATCCACCTTGTCCGGTTTTCCGGTTTATTACTCGTTGGCGGCTACCCTGCGCGACCGCTTGATTGAACGCTGGCGGCACACCCAGCGCGCTTACGACGAATCCGATTGCAAACAGGCTTATTACCTTTCCCTTGAGTTTCTGATGGGCAGGGCGATGGGTAATGCCATGCTCAATCTCGACATGCAGCAGGAGACCGCAGAAGCGATGCGCAGCTTCGGCGTGGTGCTGGAAGATGTGCAGGATCAGGAAAGCGATGCCGGTCTGGGCAACGGCGGCTTGGGCAGATTGGCCGCCTGTTTCCTGGATAGTTGTGCCACCTTGCAACTGCCGGTGACCGGCTATGGCCTGCGCTACGAATATGGCATGTTCCGCCAACGGCTTGAGCATGGTCACCAGGTCGAGGATCCCGACCACTGGCTGCGCAACGGCAACCCGTGGGAAGTGGAGCGTCCGGAATATGTGGTGCGTGTGAAATTTGGCGGATACAGTGATTTGTACCATGACGCGGCGGGAGTGCTGCACGCGCGCTGGGTGAACACGCAAGATGTGATGGCCGTGCCGTTTGATGTGCCGATACCCGGTTATCGCAACGGTACGGTGAATACGCTGCGTCTGTGGAAATCGACGGCGACCGAGGAATTCAATCTGGACGAATTCAATGCCGGCAGCTATACCGAAGCGGTGGCAGCGAAGAATGCGGCGGAGCACATCACCATGGTGCTCTATCCCAACGATGCCAGCGAGAACGGCAAAGAGCTGCGCCTGCGCCAGCAGTACTTTCTGGCATCAGCCAGTCTGCAGGATATATTGCGCGAATGGGTCAGCAGGCATGGCGAAGGTTTTTCACAATTCGCCGATAAGAACGCTTTCCAACTGAACGACACGCACCCCACCTGTGCGGTGGCGGAGTTGATGAGATTGCTGATGGACGAGCACGGGCTGGGCTGGGATGAGGCCTGGCGCATCACCAGCAGCACGATGGCTTATACCAACCATACCTTGCTGCCGGAGGCCCTGGAGAAATGGCCAGTGAGTATGTTCGGCCGTCTGTTGCCGCGTTTGCTCGACATCATCCACGAGATCAATGCGCGTTTTATGGAGCAAGTCTCATTGCGCTGGCCCGGCGATGTGGCACGGCAGCGGCGCATGTCCATCATCGAGGAAGGTGATGCGCCGCAGGTGCGCATGGCCTATCTGGCAGTAGTGACCTGCTGCTCGGTCAACGGTGTGGCGGAGCTGCATTCAAGATTGTTGAAACAGCATCTGTTCCATGACTTCTACGAGCTGTGGCCGAATAAATTCAACAATAAGACCAACGGCGTTACCCCGCGCCGCTGGATGGCCTGGAGCAACCCCGAGCTGTGCGAACTGATCGATGCCAGCATCGGCGAAGAGTGGCGTACCGACCTGTCCCAATTGCAGGGACTGAAGAATTTTGCCGAAGATAAAGCGTTCCGCACCAAGTGGCATGGGATCAAGCAGGGTAACAAGCGTCGCTTGGCAGAGATGGTGCAACGCGACTGCGGTGTGGAGTTCGATACTGCAGCACTGTTCGATGTGCAGGTGAAGCGCATCCATGAATACAAGCGGCAGCTGCTCAATGTGCTGCATGTCATCCACCTGTACGACCGCATCAAGCGCGGCGACACGGCCAATTGGACAGCGCGTTGCGTGTTGATCGGTGGCAAGGCGGCCCCCGGCTATGCCATGGCCAAGCAGATCATCCGTTTGGTGACGGCGGTGGCCGATGTCGTCAACCACGATCCCGATACCAAGGGCTTGCTGCAGCTGGTGTTTCTGCCGGACTATCGGGTGACGGCGATGGAGGTGATCTGTCCGGCGGCCGACCTTTCCGAGCAAATCTCGACGGCTGGCAAAGAAGCCTCCGGCACCGGCAACATGAAATTCATGATGAATGGCGCGCTGACCATCGGTACGCTGGATGGCGCGAACATCGAGATCCGTGAGGAGGCAGGGGAGGAGAACTTCTTCCTGTTCGGATTGACGGCTGAGCAGGTCGAGGAAATGCGCGGGCACTACGATCCGGCAGCCATCGTGGCTGCTGACGAGGATTTGCAGCGCGTGGTCAGTCTGCTGCGAAGCAATCACTTCAACCTGTTCGAGCCGGGATTGTTCGAGCCTATCCTGCACTCCATACTCAATCCGCATGATCCGTGGCTGACGCTGGCCGATTTTCGCAGTTATGTGGATGCCCAGAGGCAGGTGGCCGCGGCCTATCAGGATCAGCACAACTGGACGCGCATGAGCATCTTCAATACCGCGACCAGCGGCAAATTCTCCAGTGACCGTACCATCATGGATTACAACCGCGATGTCTGGCGGCTGTCGCAGGTTCAACCCCACATCGAGTAAGGTGGCGGCCTCGGGCGGGTCTTCCCGCCCGCTTTCATGTATCATTCGCCACGCGTTTATTCTCACAGTTCTCTAATCGAAGGAAGTATCGGTATGTCAAATGTAGAAACCTTAGGCGGATTGCAGCGTCGTTTGAATGCGTCCATTCCACAGCAACTGATTCGCGGCGAAGTCGAGAGTCGGCTCAAGCGCTTGGGCCGCACGGCCAAAGTGCACGGTTTCCGTCCGGGCAAGGTGCCGTTCAAGGTTCTGGAGCAGCAATATGGCGCGTCCGTGCATCAGGAAGTGCTGGGGGATAGCCTGCAGCGCTCGTTCGCCGAGGCCGCGGTCACCAATAAGCTGCAAGTGGCGGGTTATCCGCAGTTCGAGCTTAAGACGACAGACTTGAGTGCGCCGCAGATCGAGTACAGCGCCACCTTCGAGGTCTATCCGGAAGTGGTGATCGGTGATATCAGCGGTGAAACCGTCAGTCGTGCGACGTTCAGCCTGAGTGATGCGGATGTGGAAGACACCATCGCGACCCTGCGCAAACAGCGCGCTGAATTCAAGAAGACTGACCGTGCCGCGCAGCAGGACGATCAAGTGTGCATCGATTTTGTCGGTACGCTGAACGGAGCCAAGTTCGAGGGGGGAGAGGCAAAAGACTTCACCGTGGTCCCGGGTGCCGGACGCATGTTGCCGGATTTCGAGAAAGCCATCATCGGCGTGAAGGCGGGCGAGACCAAGTCTTTCGACATGACCTTCCCTGAGGACTATCACGGCAAGGATGTGGCGGGCAAACAAGTCACTTTCACCATCACCGTGCATAGCGTGGAAGCGCCGCAATTGCCCGAGCTGGACGCGGCATTTGCCAAGGAGTTGGGCGTGGCGGATGGCGACGTGGACAAACTCAAGCAGGAGATCCGCGACAACATCGGGCGTGAAGCACAGCGTCGCGTCAAAGTGCGCAACAAGGACAGTGCGATGGAGGCGCTGCTCAAGGTTGCCCAGCTGGAAGTGCCAAAATCCCTGCTGGAAAGCGAAGCTCAACGCCTGATGGAGCAGACCCTGCAAGACATGGAAGGGCGCGGCATGAAAATACCCAAGGGCATGAAACTGCCGACGGACATGTTCGCCGAGCGCGCCACCAAACGCGTCAAGCTTGGATTGATATTGGCCGAGCTGGTCAAACAACATGAGCTGAACGCCAAGCCTGAGCAGGTCGAGGCGCTGGTACAAGAATATGCGCAGAGCTTTGAACATCCTGAGCAAGTGAAACATTGGTACCGTGCAGAACCGTCGCGCCTGCGTGAAGTGGAGAATCTGGTGCTGGAAGACAATGTGGTTGCCTGGGTGATGGCGGGTGCGAAAGTGACCGATCAGCCAGTCAGCCTGAATGAACTGATGGGGAATTGAGCATGATGCATAGCGCCACTTCGCAAATGATGGAACCGCAAGACATTGGCATGATCCCGATGGTGGTTGAGACCAGCGGACGCGGTGAGCGCGCCTATGACATTTATTCGCGCCTGCTGAAGGAGCGTGTTGTGTTCCTGGTGGGTGAGGTCAATGACCATACCGCCAATCTGATCGTGGCGCAGATGTTGTTCCTGGAGTCGGAGAACCCGGACAAGGACATCCACCTCTACATCAACTCGCCGGGCGGTTCTATCTCGGCAGGCATGGCGATCTACGATACCATGCAGTTCATCAAGCCGCAGGTCTCCACGCTGTGCATCGGCATGGCAGCGTCGATGGGGGCGTTCCTGCTGCAAGCAGGGGCGCAGGGAAAGCGTTTCGCGTTGCCCAATTCCACGGTGATGATCCACCAGCCGCTGGGTGGTTTCCGTGGGCAGGCTTCGGACATCGAAATCCATGCCAAGTACATCCTGAGTTTGCGTGAACGTCTTTATAGCTTGATGGCGCAGCACACTGGGCGTACCGTGGAGCAGATCGCCCGCGACAGCGAGCGCGATAATTTCCTCACCGCCCAGGAGGCCAAGGAATACGGGCTGGTGGATCAGGTGCTGGATAAGCGGGTTTAAGGGTTTTTGTGAGCTGCCGAAAATTTCGGAGCGGGAGTAAAAATGACATCGGATAAAAACAAGGGCGACAAGCTGCTGTATTGCTCGTTCTGCGGCAAGAGCCAGCATGAAGTACGCAAGCTGATCGCGGGGCCGTCGGTGTTCGTATGCGATGAATGTATCGCGCTGTGCAACGACATCATCCGTGAGGAGACGCAGAGTGCCATCGGCGGGGAGAAATCGGACAAGAACGATCTGCCTGTTCCGCATGAGATATGTAAGCGCCTGGATGAATACGTCATCGGTCAGCGTCAGGCGAAGAAGATATTGTCTGTCGCGGTGTACAACCACTACAAGCGCTTGAAGAACAAGGACGACGACGGGGTCGAGCTATCCAAAAGCAACATACTGTTGGTCGGGCCGACCGGTTCCGGCAAGACTTTGCTGGCACAGACGTTGGCGCGTTTGCTCAACGTGCCGTTCGTGATGGCGGATGCCACGACACTGACCGAGGCGGGTTATGTCGGCGAGGACGTCGAGAACATCATCCAGAAGCTGCTGCAGGCATGCGAATACGATGTGGAGCGCGCGCAGCGCGGTATCGTGTATATCGACGAGATCGACAAGATTTCGCGCAAGTCGGACAATCCATCCATCACCCGCGATGTGTCGGGCGAGGGTGTGCAGCAGGCGTTGCTCAAACTTATTGAAGGAACCAAAGCGTCCATTCCACCGCAGGGCGGGCGCAAGCACCCCAATACCGAATTCCTGCAAGTGGACACCACCAACATCCTGTTCATCTGCGGCGGTGCGTTCGACGGCCTGGAGAAAGTGATCCGTAACCGTTCCGAGAAAGCTGGGATCGGTTTTTCCGCCAAGCTGACCAATCGCGAAGACAGTCAGGACATTGGCAAGACGTTGCACGATGTGGAGCCGGAAGATCTGATCAAATTCGGTCTGATCCCGGAATTCGTCGGGCGCTTGCCGGTGGTGGCCACGCTGGAAGGGCTGGATGAGGCTGCCTTGATCCAGATTCTCACCGAGCCGAAGAATGCGCTGACCAAGCAATACCAGAAGCTGTTCGCGATGGAAGGTGCGGAACTGGAATTCCGCGACGGCGTGCTGAATGCCATCGCCAAGAAAGCGCTGGCGCGCAAGGCTGGCGCCCGTGGTTTGCGCTCCATTCTCGAACAGGCGTTGCTGGACACCATGTTCGACCTGCCTTCGGTCGAGAACGTGAGCAAAGTGGTGCTGGATGAAAACAGCGCAGGTGAGATCAAGCCGATTGTGATTTACGCGGACACACCCAAGGTCGCCTGACGCGATCTTGGCAGGCGGGGCTTGAATATTCCTTTCATGCCCCCACCTCGTTCCCACCTTAACCGAGAGTGATCATCATGTCCGAATTCGACCCTATTCCTGCCGGTGTGGATTTATTCCCCTTGTTGCCATTGCGTGACGTGGTGGTGTTCCCGCACATGGTCATTCCGCTGTTCGTCGGACGTGCCAAATCCATCAAGGCGCTGGAAGCCGCGATGGAGGCCGGCAAGAGCATCGTCCTGGTGGCGCAGAAGTCTGCCGCCAAGGACGAGCCTGCCACTGAGGATATTTACCGTATCGGCAGCATCGCCAATATTCTGCAGATGCTCAAGCTGCCCGATGGCACGGTGAAAGTGCTGGTGGAGGGCACGCAGCGCGCCAAAATCGTGCATGTCTATGACGACAAATCGCACCTGGATGCCGAGATCGAGCCCGTGCCGGTAGATGAGAATATCGGGCACGAGGCGGAAGCGATGCGCCGGGCACTGATCAACCAGTTCGATCAATACGTCAAACTGAACAAGAAGATCCCTCCCGAGATTCTGACGTCATTGGCGGGCATCGATGATGCCGGTCGTCTGGCCGATACCATCGCCGCGCACTTGCCGCTCAAGCTGGAACAGAAACAGGAAGTGCTGGAGATATTCGATGTGCGTAAGCGCCTCGAGCATCTGCTCGGCTTGCTGGAGGCCGAGCTGGACATCATGCAGGTGGAAAAGCGTATCCGTGGGCGCGTCAAACGCCAGATGGAAAAGAGCCAGCGCGAGTATTACCTGAACGAGCAGGTCAAGGCGATCCAGAAAGAGTTGGGCGAGGGCGAAGACGGCGCGGACATCGAGGAGATCGAGAAGAAGATCAAGGCTGCGCATATGCCCAAGGATGCGCGCGCCAAGGCCGAGGCCGAACTGAAGAAGCTGCGCCTGATGTCACCGATGTCTGCCGAGGCAACGGTGGTGCGCAATTACATCGATATTCTCATCGGCTTGCCGTGGAAGAAGAAGACCAAGATCGACACCGATCTGAAGCATGCGGAAGATATTCTGGAATCCGATCACTACGGTTTGGAAAAGGTGAAAGAGCGCATCGTGGAGTATCTCGCGGTGCAACAGCGCGTTGAAAAGATGAAGGCGCCGATCTTGTGCCTGGTGGGACCACCAGGCGTGGGTAAGACCTCGCTGGGTCAGTCCATCGCGCGTGCCACCAATCGCAAGTTCGTGCGCATGTCACTGGGCGGGGTGCGTGACGAGTCCGAGATACGCGGGCATCGCCGTACTTATATCGGCTCCATGCCGGGCAAGATTTTGCAGAACATGAGCAAGGTCGGCGTGAAGAACCCGCTGTTCCTGCTGGATGAAGTGGACAAGATGGGCATGGATTTCCGTGGCGATCCTTCGTCAGCTTTGCTGGAAGTGCTCGATCCCGAACAAAATCACACCTTTGTCGATCACTACGTCGAGGTCGAGTACGACTTGTCGGATGTGATGTTCGTTGCCACTTCCAACAGCATGAACATTCCGGCACCGTTGCTGGATCGCATGGAAGTGATTTTCGTGTCCAGCTATACAGAAGACGAGAAGGTGAATATTGCCACGCGCTATTTGTTGCCCAAGGCGATCAAGAACAATGGATTGAAACAGGAAGAGATCAGCGTCTCCGAGAGTGCGATACGCGACATCCTGCGCTACTACACCCGTGAAGCTGGCGTGCGTAGCTTGGAACGTGAACTGTCCAAGATATGCCGCAAGGTGGTGAAGGCGTTGTTGCTGAAAGGGCGCGAAACCAAGGTCGTGGTCAATGCGCGCAATCTGGACAAATATCTGGGCGTGCGCCGCTATAGCTACGGCATCGCTGAAAAGAACAATCAGGTCGGGCAGGTCACCGGTTTGGCGTGGACGGAAGTCGGCGGCGAATTGCTGACCATCGAAACTGCCGTGCTGCCTGGTAAGGGCAAGACCACGACGACCGGCAAGCTGGGTGAGGTGATGCAGGAATCTATCCAGGCCGCGTTGAGCGTGGTGCGTAGCCGTGCGCGGACATTGGGTATCGCCGATAACTTTTACGAGAAGAGCGACCTGCATATCCACTTGCCTGAAGGTGCAACGCCCAAGGATGGCCCGAGCGCGGGTATAGGTATCTGCACCGCGATGGTTTCCGCGCTGACCGGCATCCCGGTGCGCGCGGATGTGGCGATGACTGGGGAGATCACGCTGCGTGGTGAAGTGCTGCCCATTGGCGGCTTGAAAGAAAAATTGCTGGCCGCACAGCGTGGCGGAATCAAGGTCGTGCTGATTCCCGAAGAGAACGTCAAGGATCTGGTTGAGATTCCGGATAACGTGAAAAACAAACTGGATATTCATCCGGTCAAATGGATAGAGCAGGTTCTGGAACTGGCGTTGGAACGCAAGCCGGAGCCGTTGCCAGAGAGTGTTGCATTGAACCCTTCGACCCCCCAAGTGATTGGCGAATCAGGTACATCGTCTGCAATCAAGCATTGATGCAGGTTGCTGGGAATATGCGTCCAACAAAAAATATTCTCAATTGCTTGACCCGTTAAATATCCATTTGATATAAAGCCGCCGCAGAGCTGCCGCGTACTGTTTGCACTAAACCAACCAAAGGGGAATCGCGTGAGTAATAAATCTGATTTGATCGAAGCAATTGCCAAATCCGCCGACATTTCCAAGGCTGCTGCAGGCAGAGCGTTGGATGCAACTATTGAATCCATCAAGAAGACCCTCAAGAAAGGCGAGATGGTAAGTCTGGTTGGTTTCGGTACGTTCTACGTGGGCAAACGTGCCGCGCGCAATGGCCGTAATCCGCAGACCGGAGCGACCATTAAAATCAAGGCAGCGAAAGTTCCTAAATTTCGTGCTGGCAAAGGTTTGAAGGATGCTGTAAACTAGCATTCTTTGTCGACGGGTGCTTAGCTCAGCTGGTAGAGCACCGCCCTTACAAGGCGATTGTCGGCGGTTCGATCCCGTCAGCACCCACCAGGTTTAAGTAGTTGAAGTTTTAAGTAGTGCAAGGTTTATGGAGTGGTAGTTCAGTTGGTTAGAATACCGGCCTGTCACGCCGGGGGTCGCGGGTTCGAGTCCCGTCCACTCCGCCAAACAGAGGCGAACGCAAGTTCGCCTTTTTTCATATGGGATGTCCGCAGCGGCATCCATTTTTTTAGGTAGGTTGCTATGTTCGATTTCGTGCATGAAAAGAAGCGCCTTGTGCAGGTCGTGTTGGCGCTCATCGTGTTGCCGTTTGCGCTGTGGGGAGTGGACTCATATCGGAAGTCCGGTGATGCAGCGCCGCTGGCGAAGGTCAATGGTGAAAAGATCGGGCAGCAGGAATTCGAAAATGCCATGGAGCAGCAACGTCAACGGCTACGCCAGATGGCGGGTTCCAATTTCGATCCGGCCTTCTTTGACAAGCCTGAAATCAAACACTCGGTACTGGATGGTTTGGTCACGCAGCACCTGCTCTTCGGTGAGGCTCGCACCGCGGGATTGGTGGTAAGTGACGAACAGATGGCACAGATCATCGCCACTGTCGGTGCCTTTCAAAAGGATGGCAAGTTTGACAAGCAGACATATGAGGCAGCTCTTCGCACGCAAGGGATGACTCCCGCGATATTTGAACATCGTGTGCGGCAGGACCTGATGACGCGCCAGCTGACGGATGCTTTTTCTCAAAACGGTTACGCGGCTGATGCCGCAGCTGAAAACCTGATCCGCCTGAACGAACAGCAGCGGGTTGTTTCAGTGGCGAAGCTTGATCTGGAATCGTTTATCAAGCAAGCCAAGGTGGACGATGCTGCCATCAAGGCGTATTTCGAGAAGAATCCGCAAGAGTTCCAAATTCCGGAACGAGCCAAAGTCGAATATGTGACCGTCTCGATCGATTCTTTGCTGTCGCAAGTCGCTGCGTCGGACGAGGAGGTCAAAGCTTATTACGACGAGCATTTGAATGAATTCGGCACCCAAGAGCAGCGTCAGGCGGCGCATATCTTGATCGCGTTGCCCAAACAGAGCTCGGATGCCGAGAAGCAGGCGGCGAAGAGCAAGGCTGAACAGGTATTGCAACAAGTCAAACAAGCTCCCGTGAAATTCGCGGCATTGGCGAAGCAATATTCGCAAGATCCCGGCTCGGCCAGCAATGGCGGCGACTTGGGCATGTTCGGGCACGGGGCGATGGTGAAACCATTCGAAGAGGCGGTGTTCTCTCTCAAGGTGGGTGAAGTCAGCGATCTGGTGCAGTCTGATTTCGGTTTCCACATCATCAAACTGGTTGCCATCAAGCCAGCCAAGACCCAGGCCTTGGCTGAGGTGAAGGGGTTGATCGTGCAGCGCATCAAGATGCAGCATGCCAGCGACAAATTTGCCGAGTTGGCCGAGAAGTTCAGCAACACGGTTTACGAACAGAGCGACAGCCTGAAACCGGCTGCTGAACTGGTGAAGGCAGCAGTGCAGGGCGGTGTGTGGCTGAGCAAAGGGCAGCCCGCCACTGAGCCTTGGAATGACAAGGCGTTGCAGGCTGTGTTTTCCGAAGATGTGCTGAAGAACAAGCGCAATACGACCGCAATCGAAGTCGCGCCCAATACATTGCTGGCGGCACGCGTGACCGAATACCAGCCGGCGGCGGTGCGTCCCTTGGCGGAAGTTGCAGCTGACATTCGCAATAAATTGCAGCGTCAGCAGGCTCTGCTGGCTGCATCGCAACAGGGGAAGGCCTTGCTTGACCAATTGCAGCGTGGCGAGAAAGCGCAAGTGACCTGGAAGGCGGCGCAGAGCGTTACGCGTGCGCAGCATGCGGACCTGAATCAGGAATTGGTGAAGCTGCTGTTCCGCGCCGATGTCAGCAAGTTGCCCGCTTACGTGGGGATCGAAGATGCACAGCAGGGATATGTCTTTGCCCGCATTGATGCGGTGAAGCAAGTAGCCTCCATTGAGGACGGCAAGCGTAGCCGCTATGTCCAGCAGATGCGTCAGATCACCGGTGAAGAGTTGCTGGCGGCTTACGTGGCTGATGCGAAGAAGCGTGCCGAGATCAGCATGAAAGATTTTGCGGCTGACGAGAAAAAATAATCCGCAGGATGGTGAAAACAAAAAACGCCGCTCATTGAGCGGCGTTTTTGTTTTCAGGTAGCAATAAAATCAGGCCTCAGTGCTACCCAGCGCGGTGGTATTGAAGCCGCCATCCACATAGGTGATCTCGCCGGTGACGCCGCTGGCCAGATCGCTGCACAGAAAGGCGGCCACGTTGCCGACTTCTTCGACTGGTGACGTTGCGTTTGAGCGGAGCATGCTTCGCGTTATAGGAAAGCAGCTTGGAGAAGTCGCCAATACCAGCCGCAGCCAACGTCTTGATCGGGCCGGCTGAAATGCCGTTGGCACGGATCCCTTTGTGCCCCAGTTCCATCGCCAGATAACGCACGCTGGCTTCCAGGCTGGCTTTGGCGAGACCCATCACGTTGTAATGCGGCATGGTGCGTACGGCACCGAGGTAGCTCATGGTCAGTAACGCGGACTTGTCGTTCAAATAGGGCAAGGCAGCCTTGGCCATGGCGGGAAAGCTGTAGGCGCTGATGTCGTGCGCGATACGAAAAGCTTCGCGGCTGAATCCGTCGAGAAACTCTCCGTCCAGCGCTTCGCGCGGCGCAAAGGCGATGGCGTGCACGAAGCCGTCGAATTTCCCCCAGTGTTTTCCCAGATCGGCGAACAGTTGCTCGATCTCGTTATCGCTGGACACGTCGCATGGAAAAACCAACTCGCTACCGAACGCTTTCGCCATCTCAGTAACGCGGTCTTTTACTCGCTCGCCTTGATAAGTGAAGGCGAGTTCCGCCCCCTCGCGGTGCATGGCTTGCGCCACACCGTAGGCAATAGAACGGTTGCTGAGCATGCCGGTAACCAGTATGCGTTTCTTTGCCAAAAATCCCATGTTTTCCTCGGTTCGAATTGGATGCGAACGACTGATGCGGCGCGGATTATATCCTAATGAGGTAGCGCCTCGCGGGAGAGCTATCGTATATAATCCGACGCTGTTTTGTTTCGAGCGTACGACGCGTTTTTCATGCAGCAAACACCTATTCTGGAAGTGGATGGCCTTGCCTGCGAACGCGGCGATCATCGCCTGTTCAGCGGATTGAGTTTCACTCTTTCTGCCGGGGAATTGATGCAGGTGCAGGGTGAGAACGGCAGTGGCAAGACCACGTTGTTGCGCACGCTGTGCGGATTCGTGCAGCCCGCACAGGGCAAGGTGTTGTGGGGCGGGCAGGACATCAACGAATGGGACGATGTCTATCACGCGCAGATGTGTTACCTCGGTCACCTGAATGCGATCAAGGATGAATTAAGTGCGCTGGAGAATCTGCAAATGACTGCCGGGCTGGCGGGTTTCAGGGTGAGCGAACAAGAGGCGGTCACTGTGCTGCGGCGCATGGGATTGCGCCGCAAGGAACATCTGCCGGTGCGCGTGTTGTCGCAAGGTCAGCGTCGCCGTGTGGCGTTGAGCCGCTTGCTGATCGGCGATGCAAAATTGTGGATATTGGATGAGCCTTTGACCGCACTCGATGTGGGGGCAGTCGGCCTGATGCAGGAACTTATCGGCGAACATCTGTCGAACGGCGGCATGACGATCTTCACCACGCACCAACCGCTGCAAGTGGCGGGTGTGCAGACGCGGCAGTTGGCGTTGTCATGAACAAGCTCTCGCTGCTCGGCTTGCTGGGGTTGGTGATACGGCGCGACCTGCTGTTGGCGATGCGCCGCCGCGCCGATGTGCTGACCACGCTGGTCTTCTTCGTGATGGTGGTGAGCCTGTTTCCGCTGGGTGTAGGGCCGGAGCCGGATATGTTGCGCAAGATGGCTTCCGGTGTGTTGTGGGTGGCCGCGTTGCTGGCTTCCATGCTGTCGCTGCCGCGCATGTTCTCGGCAGACTATCTGGACGGCACGCTGGAGCAAATGATGCTCGCGCCGCAGTCGCTCACCATGATGGTGCTGGGCAAGATCGCCGCGCACTGGATGCTGTCCGGGTTGCCGCTGGTGTTGATCGCGCCGGTGCTGGGCTTGCAGTTCGACATGTCGGCTCAGGCGTTGTGGATACTGGTCCTTGCACTGTTGCTGGGTACGCCGGTGCTGAGCATGATCGGTGCCATCGGAGCGGCACTGACGCTGGGGCTGCGCGGTGGCGGTGTGTTGGTTTCGTTGTTGGTGTTACCTCTGTGCATTCCGGTATTGATCTTCGGCGCAGGGGCGGTGGAAGCGGTGAATAGCGGCATGGATGCCGTTTCCAATTTGTCGTTGTTGGGGGCGTTCTTGTTATTCGCCTTGGTGTTCACGCCGTTCGTGGCGGCACAGGCGTTGCGTATTTCGATGGAGTGATGAAGATTGGCGATCAACTGGTTTAAATATTCGGCTCCCACCACGTTCTATGGCCTGGCGGGGAAATTGATTCCGTTCTTTGCGTGGCCTGCCGCGATCCTGTTCGGCATCGGTCTGTATATCGGCTTCTTCGTCGCACCGACGGATGCGGTGCAGAGCGAGGCCTATCGCATCATGTTCATCCACGTTCCGGCGTCCATCCTGTCCATGTTCATCTACCTCATCATGGCGGGCTATGCGGCACTGGGGCTGATCTTCAAGACGCGCTTGTCCGCCATGATGGCCTCTGCCCTGGCGCCGACCGGTGCGCTGTTCGCGGTCATCTCGTTGTGGACCGGCGCACTGTGGGGCAAGCCGATGTGGGGTGCGTGGTGGGTGTGGGACGCGCGCCTGACTTCCGAGTTGATCCTGCTGTTCCTGTATCTGGGTTTCATCGCGTTGCAGGCATCCATCGATGATCCGCGCCGTGCCGACCGGGCCAGCGCACTGCTCGCCATCGTCGGTTCGGTGAACGTGCCCATCATCTATTACTCGGTGCAATGGTGGAACACCCTGCATCAGGGTTCCACCATCAAATTCAGCGGCAGCAGCATGCATATCGCCATGCAGCAATCGATGTTCACCATCCTGGTGGCCTGCTGGTTGTACACCATCGCGGTCGCCTTGGCGCGGGTGCGCAGCATCATCCTCGAGCGTGAGTCCGGCACGCAATGGGTCAAGGAATTGAAGGAGGTGCGGCGATGAACTGGGCTGAATTCTTCGCCATGAATGGCTATGGTTTCTATGTGTGGGGTTCCTACGGTCTGGCGCTGCTGGTGTTTGCAGTCGAGATCGCGATGGTCAGACATAGAAGAACGCTGGCCTTGCGCCAATTGAGATGGATGAATGAAAGTGGAGATGCGCAATGACGCCCAGACAGAAAAGATTGATGTGGATCGTGGCGGGCGTGGCACTGGTTGCCGCCGCTGTGGGTTTGGTGCTGTTCGCACTGAAGAACAATGTGAGCCTGTATTTCACGCCGACCCAAGTCTTCAACAAGGAAGCGCCGCAAGGTCGTAATTTTCGCATCGGCGGCCTGGTCGAGGCTGGCAGCGTCAAACGCGACAGCGATGGATTGCGGGTGCGTTTCAATATCAGCGATACCGTCAACACCATGCCGGTGATCTACAAAGGCATTCTTCCCGATCTGTTCAAGGAGGGAAAGGGTGTAGTCGCCCAAGGCAAGCTGGAGTCTGACAATGTGTTTCATGCCGAAGAGGTACTGGCCAAGCATGATGAAAACTATATGCCGCCGGAAGCTGCCGATGCACTGAAAAAAGCCGAAGCTGCCAAAGCCGTTGCAGCACAGTCAGCGAGTTCACCTTCCGTAGCATATCCCGTAGCCAAATAATTCTTGAGAGCCTCAGCATGATTCCAGAGATCGGTAATTTCACGCTCATCGTCGCCCTGTTCATCGCGCTTGTGCAGGGAGTGTTGCCCATCGTGGGTGCGGCGCGCGGCAACACCGTGTTGATGAGCAGTGCGCGCACCTTGGTGGTGGGACATTTTATTTTTGTGGCGATCGCCTTTGGCTGTCTCACCTACTCGTTCATCGCCAACGATTTTTCCGTGCTGTATGTCGCGGAACATTCCAACTCGCAGCTCCCCATCGCCTACCGTGTGGCGGCGTTGTGGGGCGGGCATGAAGGGTCTCTCTTGTTGTGGACGTTCATCCTGACCCTGTGGACGATTGCCGTGGCTGCTTTCAGCAAGCATCTGCCGCTGGAGATGGTGGCGCGCGTGCTGGGCGTGATGGGCCTGATCTCGGTGGGCTTCCTGCTGTTCATGTTGTTCACCTCCAACCCGTTCGACCGTCTGTTGCCGGCCGCGCTGGATGGCCGCGACCTCAATCCCTTGCTGCAAGACCCCGGTCTGGTGATCCATCCGCCGATGTTGTACATGGGCTATGTAGGCTTCTCGGTGGCTTTTGCGTTTGCGCTGTCTGCCTTGCTGGGCGGCAAGCTGGATTCCACCTGGGCGCGCTGGTCCCGTCCGTGGACCACGGTGGCCTGGGTGTTCATGACCATCGGCATCATGCTGGGTAGCTGGTGGGCGTATTACGAACTGGGCTGGGGCGGCTGGTGGTTCTGGGATCCGGTGGAGAATGCCTCGTTCATGCCGTGGCTGGTGGGGACGGCGCTGATCCACTCGCTGGCGGTGACGGAAAAGCGCGGCGCGTTCAAAAGCTGGACAGTGCTGCTGGCCATCTCG
The DNA here is from genome assembly GCA_963721375.1 of uncultured beta proteobacterium. Taxonomy (GTDB): domain Bacteria; phylum Pseudomonadota; class Gammaproteobacteria; order Burkholderiales; family Gallionellaceae; genus Sideroxyarcus. The sequence continues at coordinate 187,773 of CAVRIW010000004.1, forward strand.
GCCTTCTCGTTGTCGTTGCTGGGAACGTTCCTGGTGCGCTCCGGTGTGCTGACTTCGGTGCACGCCTTCGCTACCGACCCTAGGCGCGGCATTTTCATCCTGTCCTTCCTGGTGGCGGTCATCGGTGCTTCACTGTTGTTGTTCGCGTGGCGCGCACCCAAGGTCGGCTTGGGCGGCAAGTTCGATCTCATCTCGCGCGAGTCGATGCTGCTCACCAACAACGTGCTGCTGTCCGTAGCTTCCGCTTCGGTGTTCCTCGGCACGCTGTATCCGTTGTTCATGGACGCACTGGGCTTCGGCAAACTTTCCGTTGGTCCTCCTTATTTCAATACCGTGTTCGTGCCGCTGATGATTCCGCTGGTGATGATGATGGGCCTGGGCCCCATCGCACGCTGGAAACAGGCCAGCTTGCCGGACATCTGGCAGCGCGTGCGCTGGGCACTGGCGGCGAGCATGCTCATCGCCTTGTTGTTGCCGCTGGTGCTGGGCAAGTGGACGCCGCTCATCGCGCTGGGGCTGTTGCTGGCAGCGTGGATCATCACCACATCCTTGCTCGATCTGCGCAAACGCATGGGCAACGTAGGCACGTTGTGGCAGCGCTGCAAGAACCCGACGCGCAGCTACTACGGTATGCAACTGGCGCACATCGGTATCGCCGTGTTCATCATCGGCGTGACGCTGGTGAAGGGCTACGAGACCGAACGCGACGTGCGCATGGATGTCGGCGACACGGTGGAGGCGGGCGGTTATGTGTTCCGTTTCGACGGCGTGAGCGAACAGGAAGGGCCGAACTATGTGGCTTCGCAAGGTCGGGTGAGCGTAAGCAAGGACGGCAAGCCGGTGACCGAGCTGCATCCCGAGAAACGCCAATACAACGCCTCCGGCATGCCGATGACCGAGGCCGCGATCCGCACCGGACTGTTGGGCGACCTGTATGTGTCGCTGGGTGAACCTATCCCCGACACTTCAGCGTGGGCGGTGCGCGTCTATATCAAACCGTTCGTCGACTGGATCTGGTTCGGCTGCCTGTTGATGGCCTTGGGCGGGGTGGTGGCGATCAGCGACCGTCGCTACCGTATCCATGCGCGCAAAGCGCAAACCGTCACCACAGGCGGCGAGCAATTGAAGGAGAAGACAGCATGATGCGATTCATATTGCCGTTGGTGATCTTTCTGGTGCTGGCGGGTTTTCTGTACGTCGGACTGAGTCTGGATCCGCGCGAAGTGCCGTCGCCGCTGGTGGGCAAACCAGCTCCCGCCTTTACCTTGCCGCAACTGCACGATGCAAAGAAACAGTTCTCTTCGCAGGATATGAAGGGGCAGGTCTGGTTGTTGAATGTGTGGGCCTCATGGTGCGGCGCGTGTAAAGACGAACATCCGATCTTGATGGATCTGGCGCGTCAGAACATCGTTCCCATCTATGGCTTGGACTACAAAGACAAGCGCGAGGATGGCGAAGATACCTTGCGCAAAGCAGGCGACCCCTACACGCTGACGATCTCTGATGCAGACGGTAGGGTCGGTTTTGACTACGGTGTCTATGGCGTGCCGGAGACTTACGTCATCGATAAGCAAGGTGTTATTCGCGACAAGCTTATTGGTGCTGTGACACCGCAAAATCTAAGAGAGCGCATTTTGCCCCTCATCGCGGAGTTGAAGAAACAATGAAACATCTCTTACTTGCTTTGATGTGCCTGCTGCCTACATTGGTGTATGCCGGTGAAGCCAAAGACTTGGCAGACGATCCTGTCATGGAGCGTCGCATGATCAATCTCGCGGAGAAAGTGCGCTGCCTCGTTTGCCAGAGTGAAAACGTGGCGAGTTCGCGTTCCGACTGGTCGAACGATGTGCGCCAGATCATGCGCGACAAGATGAAAGCGGGCGCAACCGATCAGGAGATCATGGATCTATTGGTCGAGCGATTCGGCAAATCCGTTTTGTTCGATCCTCCTGTGGATAAAGAGACCATGCCATTGTGGATCGCGCCATTCATATTGTTATTGCTCGGTGTCGCCGTACTGTTCTTTCAATTGCGCAAACGCCGCCAGTCCGTGCCGGAATCTACGCTCTCCCCGGAAGCGCACCAGCGCGCCGCCGCCTTACTCAACGAAGAAGATAACAAATGACTTTATTCTGGATCATCTGTGCGGCGCTATTGATCGTCGCCATCCCGTTCGTGGCGTTACCTTTGTGGCGCGGTACTGCCAAAAACAATTCCGTGGCGCGCGATGCCGCGAACCTGGAAATCCTGCGCGACCAGATCACCGAGATGGATGCCGACCTGAAGAACGGCCTGTTGACGCCGGAACTGCACGCCCAGGGCAAGCGCGAGTTGGAAAGCAGGGTGCTGGAAGAGGTCGGCAGTGACCAAGCCGTTGTGCCAACTGCAGCGCGCAGCCCGTCCAAGGTTTTGGCCATTGTGCTGTCGGTGCTGTTGCCGCTGCTTGCGATCGGGCTGTATCTGAAGATCGGCAATCCGAATGCGTTCTCCACCAGTGCGGAACATGGCGCGGTGAGTGGCATGGGGGGCGAGGTACACACCGATGCCGCGATCAGCGCGCTGGAAAAGAAAGTCGCGGCCAATCCCGCCGATGGCGAGTCGCTGGTGCTGCTGGCGCGCAGTTACATGGATGCCGAACGTTATGTCGAATCGGCACAAGCTTATGAAAAACTGACCAAGCTGGTGGGGGACGAAGCATGGGTGTGGGCCGATTACGCCGATGCGCAGGCGATGGCGCAAGGACAGTCTTTGCGCGGTAAGCCCACCGAGCTGTTGAACAAGGCGCTGGCTATCGATCCGAACAGCATGAAGGGCTTGGCACTGGCCGGTTCGGCGGCGATGGAGCGCGGTGATTTTACGGCAGCGATCACCCATTGGGAGAAGTTGCGCACGCTGGTTCCGGCTGAGAGCGAAGATGCCAAGATGCTCGAAGGCGGTCTGCAGGAAGCGCGCCAAATGCTGTCGCACATCAAGGGTGGAAAAGCGCCGATGCTGGAACAGATCAATCCGCCTGCTCAGGCTGCTGCCACAGCGGGTGGCAAAGAGCAGATCACCGGCAAAGTGACGTTGAGCGATGCGCTGAAGGGCAAGGTCAGCCCGGATGACACCGTGTTCGTGTTGGCGCGTGCTGCGGAAGGCCCGAAGATGCCGCTGGCTATCCTGCGCAAACAGGTGCGCGATCTACCGCTGACTTTTGAGTTGGATGACAGCATGGCGATGGCACCGCAGATGAAGTTGTCCGCGTTCGATAAAGTGGTGGTGGTGGCACGCATCTCCAAATCCGGAACGGCCATGCCGCAGTCCGGCGATGCGCAAGGCATGAGTCAGCCACTGCGTCCCGGAACCAAGAACGTGAACGTGAAGATCGATCAGATGGTGGAATGATTCATCACGAGCAAGCAAAGGCCGCACTGTTTTGCAGTGTGGCTTTTTTTACGCCTGATCGATGTTCAGCTGCAGCCAGTATTCCAGCAAGGCGAGATGCCACAGCTTGCTGCCGTTCAGGCGGGTGAAATACGATTCGGGAGCGGCCAGCAGTTTTTCCACGTAGGCGCGGTTGAACAAACCGCGTTGCCGGCAGGCATCCGACAGCAAGATGTCCTGCATGAATTTCAGGAACTCACCGCGCACATATTTCAATGCCGGAACCGGGAAGTAACCTTTGGGGCGGTCGATCACTGCATCCGGAACCAGGCCGCGCGCGATGGCTTTGAGCGGAAATTTTCCGCCTTCTTTGAGGCGCAGCTCAGGCGGCATGCGTGCCGCCAGTTCGACCAGTTCGTGATCGAGGAAAGGCACGCGCGCTTCCAGCCCCCACGCCATGCTCATGTTGTCCATGCGCTTGACCGGATCGTCCACGATGAGTGTCGTTACATCGAAGCGCAACACTTGGTCGAGGAAAGTAGTGGCATGCGAACGCGCTAATTCACGTTGCACCAGTTCGCTGCTGACATCCGTCGTGTGATAACGGGCGTCCACTGTTTCCAGATACTCGGCATGGTCACGGTCGAAATAATGATCGCGGAATCTATCCAGAGCAGAGCCCTGTGCCGCCTGCATCTGCGGATACCAGAAATAGCCGCCGAAAACCTCGTCCGCGCCTTGCCCGGCCAGTGCGACTTTTACTTCTTGCGAGACTTTTTCCGCCAGCAGATAGAACGCGATGTTGTCCTGACTCACCATCGGCTCGGACATGCTGCGCACCGCTTCCGGCAAACGTCGCAGCACTTCGCTGTTGGGGATGAGGTATTTGTGATGGCGTGTGTTGAAGTGCGCGACGATCTGATCTGAATATTCAAACTCGTCGCCTTTTTCCGCATCGCCGCCGATGTCCTCGAAGCCGATGGAGAAGGTGCGCAGATCCGGCACATGGTCAGCCAGCAGCCCGACGATCAGGCTGGAATCCAGCCCGCCTGAAAGCAGCACGCCGACCGGCACATCGGCAGCGAGGCGATGACGCTCCACCACTTTGCTGAGCACATGTCGCGTGGCATCCAGCCAATCCTGCTCGTTTAAGGGGACGTCGGGTCGTGTCGCATCCAGTGACCAGTAGCGACGATGAGTGACCTCGCCACTGGCCGTAAAGGTCATGCAACTGGCCGGTGGTAATTTCTTCACGCCATTGAGCAGTGTGCGCGGTGCGGGAACGACAGCATGCAACGTGAGGTGATGATGCAGTGCGACCGGGTCGATGCTGCGATCCACCCCGCCCGCCGCCAGCAAGGCTTGCAAGGTGGAGGCGAAGCGCAGCGCAGCGCCGTCGACGGCGTAATACAGAGGCTTGATGCCGAAGCGGTCACGTGCGAGGAACAGCTTCTGCTCGCGCCTGTCCCACACCGCGAAAGCGAACATGCCGTAGAAGCGCTCCACACAATGCTCGCCCCACGCATGGTAGGCCTTGAGGATGACTTCACTGTCACCCTCCGAGAAGAACTCGTAGCCCATCGTTACCAGTTCAGTGCGCAGCTCCCGGTAGTTGTAGATCGTGCCGTTGAATACCAGAGAAAGATGCAGTGCCTCATCCAGCATCGGTTGGCGGGCACGTTCGGAAAGATCGATGATGGAGAGACGACGATGTCCGAATGCCAGCGGGCCATCGTGGAACAAGCCCTCGGAATCGGGGCCGCGTCGTGCCAGCTGTTCCGCCATTTTTTTGATGGTGTTCGGATCGGGCTGTTGATGGTCGAAACGCAGTTCGCCGCAGATGCCGCACATGGTGGATAGGCCTCGTCACAAAGAAAAAAGGGTTAGCAGAAACTGCTAACCCTTTGCGATGTTGGCTCCCCGACCTGGACTCGAACCAGGGACCTGCGGATTAACAGTCCGTCGCTCTACCGACTGAGCTATCAGGGAATCGATGAGGACGCTATACTAACGTCTGAAGGCGTATCGGTCAACATCTGTCGTGGAAAATGCGCAGGTTTTGCGGGTCGGGGGAAGTAAAAACTCAACGGAACAAGAAGAACAGCTATGGATAAAAAAACAGTTTTCGGCAAAACGCCCAAAGGCGAGAGCGAAATGCGCAGCATGTCCGGAGATATGAAGCGGGTCATGCTGCTCATCGACGAAAAATCCACTCTGGATGAAGTGACCAGGCGCGCACCGCCAAGCTTGCGCGGCGATCTGCCGGAGATCTTGCAGCAATTGCTGGATGCGGAATTGATTCGTGACAAAGACAAAGCAGTGGCCGCGCCCAAGATTACGGCACCGAAAATGGCGACCCCCAAGCCGGCTGCAGCAGTATCAAGTGAAGAGTTGGATTTCACCACCGTCTTTACTGCTCCCACTCCTGCGGAAATGGCTGCCGAAGCGGCTAAACAAAAAGCCCAGCAGGCGGCAGAAGCGCAAGCCAGGCACGACGCTGAAGCAGCGCGTGCACGCGCTGAACTGGAAGCGGCTGTTGCGGCAGCCAAGCTAAAGGCCAGTGCAGAAGCCGAGGCCAAGGCGGGGGCCAAAGCCCGGCTGGAGGCGGAGTTCGCCGCGCGGGCCAAGGCGGAGGCCGATGCCAGAGCCAAGCACGAGGCGGTCGAAAGGCAGCTTGCAGAAGCAAAAGCCAAGCAGGAAGCGGAAGCACGGATGCGGGCGGAGCAAGAAGCTGCCCGTGTGAAGGCCGAGCTGGAAGCGGTGGCAAAGGCGAAAGCCGAAGCAGAGGCGCGGGTGCGCGCAGAAATAGAAGCAGCGGCGCGTGCCAGACAGGAAGTCGAGGCAAAAGCCAAACAGGAAGCAGAAGCCGCTCGTTTGAAAGCAGAGCAGGAAGCGGCACGTGTCAAAGCGGAATTGGAAGCCGTGGCGAAGGCTAAAGCGGAGGCCGAGGCTGCCCGCATCAAAGCCGAGCAGGAAGCGGCAAGAGTTAGAGCCGAATTGGAAGCGGCCAAAGCACGTGCCGAGGCTGAAGCCAGGGCGTTGGCGGAGGAGCGTGCAAGACAGGAAGCTGAAGCGGTACGGTTGAAAGCAGAACAGGAAGCTGCTCGTATCAAAGCAGAACAGGAAGCAGCTGCCCGTGCCAAAGCAGATATGGAAGAACGCGCCAGGCAGGAAGCCGAAGCGGCACGGGTGCAAGCAGAGCAGGCAGCGGCTCTTGTCAAAGCTGAACACGAAGCGGCAGTGCGCGCCAGGGCCGAGGCGGAAGAGCACGCGAGACGGGTGGCTGAGGCCGCCCGTTTGCAGGCAGAGCAAGATGAGGCGGCGCGCGTGAGCGCAGCGGCGGCGGCCAGATTGGAAGCGGAAGAAAAAGCCCATCGCGATGCGCAGTTCGCCGAGAATGGGGCGCTTGCGACATCCGCCAAGCAAACATCCGCATTGGGTGGCACGCCGTTCAGCATCAATCTGGATGCGCTGAACACTGGTGCTATACCAGCATCCACACAATCAACCTTTGAACAGCCTCAACATATCGCGCAGCCTGAAACAGAGCAGCCATTGAGTGACAAACAGGAGGCAGAGCATCGTGCGGCTGCCGATGCTAAGACTGCCGAGGAACAAAAAGCCAGACAGAATGCCGCCGCAGAAATGGCGCGTCTGAAAGCCGAACAAGAGGCCGCACGACTGCGAGCTGAACAGGAAGCGCGGGCGAAGGAAGAAGAGCAGGCCTTGGCGGCGGAACAAGCCGATGCCTGGGCGGAAGCGGAGCAGCGCGCCAAGTTGCAGGCCAAACTGGATGCCGAACAATCCGCGCAACAGGCGGCGTTGTCGCAAGCCAAAGCGGTGCAGAAACCCGCTGCCAGAGCGCGGCGCGGCAAACCGTTGCCGTTGGGCAAGATCGCATTCAGTCTGATCGCGCTGGTACTGTTGGTGGTGATCGTGCTGCCTTATGTCTGGCCGTTGCAGAAATATATCGCGCCATTGGAACAACGCCTCTCCGCGCAACTGAAACAGCCGGTGCATATCGGCGGCATGAGCGCCTCTTCGTTGCCCCCCAGGCTGCAATTGCAGAACGTTACTATGGGCAACGCACAGGAAGTCAAAGTGGTTGCCGTGGTGCTGAACTTCGATCCGTTGAGTTTATTCTCCGCGATTAAAGAGATCAGCAATGCCGAATTGCAGAGCGTCACTTTGGATGGGCGCCAACTGGATCAAGTGGCGGGCTGGCTGAAAGGCTTGGGCGGCGACGCGCAATATCCGCTGCGTCATCTGACGATCCAAAGTTTGCAGGTGAATAGCGAGGGAATCACCTTGCCGTCAATGCAAGGCAGTGCAGACCTTGCGCAAGGTGCATTCACTCGGGTCATGCTGCACAGCGAGGACGAAAAACTGAACGTCGAGCTGCAGGCTGTGCAGAACAATAGTTGGCAACTCAGCTTCGGCATCAAAGAGAGGGCGTTGCCTTTGCTGCCCGGGGTGATGTTCGGCGACTTCAGTGCCAAAGGCGATATTGGCGATGGCGAAGTGAATTTCACCGAAATCGATGCGCATGCCTACGGGGGGATATGGTCAGGCCGTGGCAAGTTGGGTTGGCGCAAAGGGTGGCAAGTCCAGGGACGCATTCAAGCCAAAACGATGGAATTGGAGAAGTTATTTCCGCAATTCGGACTTTCCGGTGAAGTGTTTGCAGAGGGTAACTTCTCATCGCAGAGCGCCAAGCTGGCCCAATTGGGCGATGCGCCGCGTCTGGACGGTTCGTTCATGGCAAAGAACGGTGTCATCAATGGCATGGATATGACAGAGACTGCGCGCCTATCGAGCCAGGAGCATCTTCCCGGCGGGCGCACGAATTTCGACGAACTGACCGGAGCGCTGCAACTGGAGAACCGCAATCTGCATTTCCGCCAGGTCAAGATCGCTTCCGGCACCTTGATCGCCAACGGCTCCTTCGATGTCACGGCCGGCAATCAACTGTCGGGAAGTTTCAACGCGGTGATCACGATGCGTGCGGGGAATAATCCCCTGGTCATGTCCGGCACGCTGACCGAGCCGAAACTGCGTGCCCGCTAGCAGCGCGATCAGCCCAGCGCTTGGGCGATGCGGCTGATCGCGTTCCGCAAATTGTGGCTACGGCATAACCTGAAGGTTAGCCTCCGCCGCAATTTCAGGACAGCGCTTTCGCGATACGCTCCAGCGCTGCCTTGAGGTTGTGGTTCCGGCGTAACCTAAAGATTAGCCTTCACCGAAATCTCAGGAAAGTGCTTTCGCTATACGCTCCAGCGCATTCCTGAGATTTTCCATAGAGGTGGCGAAGGAGATGCGGAAATAGCCCTCGCTGCCGAAGGCGGAGCCGGGTACCACCGCCACGCCGGCTTCCGCCAGCAGGTATTCGGACAGCGCGATGTCGGTGGTTTCCTTGATCTTGCCCTGCTGGTGCAGCCTTGCGATCGCCCCGCGCGCATCGGGGAAGGCGTAGAACGCGCCGCCCGCCATCAGGCACTTCAATCCCGGAATCTTGTTCAGTTCGTTCACGACAAAGACGTGACGTTCGCGAAACGCCTTGATCATCGGCGCGAGGCAGTTCTGGTCGCCGTTCAGTGCAGTCTCCGCGGCCGCCTGCGAGATCGAGGTCGGGTTCGAGGTGCTCTGCGACTGCACGTTCTCCATCGCGGTGATGATGTGCTCCGGTCCCGCTGCATAGCCGATGCGCCAGCCGGTCATCGCGTAAGCTTTGGACACACCGTTCAGCACCATGGTGCGCGGATACAGGTCGGGGCAAGCGTTCAGGATGTTGCAGAACTTCTCATCGGTCAGCGCGATGTGCTCGTACATGTCGTCGGTGGCGATGAGGATGTTGGGATGCTTGCGCAGCACCTCGCCCAGCGCTTTCAGGTCTTGCAGTGTGTACACCGCGCCGGACGGATTGCTCGGGCTGTTGATGACGATCATTCTGGTTTTGGGCGTGATCGCTGCCTCCAGTTGCGCGGGTGTCAGCTTGAAACCCTGCGCGATGTCGGCCTGTACGATCACCGGCTTGCCTTCGGCGATGATCACGATATCGGGATAGGACACCCAGTATGGCGCAGTGATGATGACCTCGTCGCCGGGATTGATCACGGACAACGTGAGGTTGAAGAAGCTCTGCTTTCCGCCGCAGGACACCAGGATCTGTTTCGCCGAATAGTCCAGACCGTTGTCGCGCTTGAACTTGGCGATGACGGCTTGCTTGAGGCTAGGTGTGCCGCCGACGGCGGTGTACTTGGTGAAACCTTTGTTGATCGCCGCGATGGCGGCGTCCTTGATGTGTTGTGGTGTGTCGAAATCCGGCTCGCCAGTACCCAGTCCGATGATGTCCTTGCCCTCGGCCTTCAGCTTCGCTGCACGGGCGGCGACGGCAAGAGTGGGGGAGGGTTTGATGGCTTGTACGCGAGTGGAGAGGGACACGATTTTTCCTTCGGATTTGAACAGTAGTGAGAATTATACCTGTGCCATCAGCCGCAGTGAACGACTACGGCAGAAGCGTCGCGGAAACAGCGCCGTGCGTCCAGTAACGACGGTGCGTCTGGCGGTAACGTTCCACCTGCAATCCATGCGCATTCATGTCGATCAGGATCGCGCCGTCCTCGTCCGAGCGCAGCGATTCCGCGCCGTGGTCGGCGTAGCGTTGCTGGACTTCCGGGTGCGGATGATTGAAGCGGTTGCGGTAACCCGCAGTGAACACGACGTAGCGCGGGGCGACGGCAGCAACGAAAGCCTCGGTCGACGAGCTTTTGCTGCCGTGGTGCGGAGCGACCAGCAATGTGGCGGGAATCTTGTCCGCATGCTGTTGCAGCAAGCGCGCTTCGGATGACTTTTCGATATCTCCCGCCAGCAGCACATGCTGTGAGCCTATGCTGATGCGCAGCACGCAACTCTTGTCGTTGTCATGCGGTCTGCCGTTGGTATCCGCCTTGTCCGCAGGATGCAGTAGCTCGAAGCCCACGCCGTCCCATTCCCAGCTTTGGCCGTCGCTGCAAGTACGGAAGCCGTTCGCGTTTGTCAGCAGCGGGTGATCCGCCTTCAGCGAAGCGGACACCATGGCGACGGGCATCGCCTGTAATAGCGAGGCGGTTCCGCCGATGTGGTCGATGTCGTCATGGCTCAACATCAGTTCGTCCAGGCGCTTGATGCCGAGTGCGCGTAACGCGGGAACGAGGATGCGGTTGCCGCTGTCGGCATCGCCCGCGAAATCGGGCCCTGTGTCGTAGAGCAGGGCGTGGTGCTGTGTCTGCACCGCGACCGCCAAGCCTTGTCCGACATCGAATACGATGATGCGTGCTGTATTTTCAGCGGGCGCGGGCGGTTCGGTCAGGAACATCGGTAGCAGCAAGATGATTCCCAATGCGCGCAGGGGAAAGCCGCGCGGCGCCAGTATCCATACCGCTCCCAGCACACCCAGTACGATGCTCCAGGCGGGCGGTGCATGTTGCGTCCATACCGCGAGCGGCAAACCATCCAAAGCTTCCAGCAGCCACATGCACAGGACCATGGACTGATGGGCAAGGTAGAGCATCCATTCGAACGGCGGCAGCGTGCCGAGCAAGGTGAGCGGCACCACCACGAAGCTGACCAGCGGAATGGCGAAGGCATTGGCGAGGGGCGACACCAGCGAGAGTTGCTGGAACAGCGCCAGCAGCGGCGGGATGAGGCCTATCATCATCGCCCATTGCACCTTGCCGTATTCCTTCAACCAGTGTGTTTTGCCCAAGCGGTTCGCGGTGACGTAGAAGATCAGCGCGACCGCGCCGAACGACAGCCAGAAGCCGGGAGCACGCACCGCCCAGGGATCGGCGAGCAAGACCACGATGAGCGCGGTTGCCAGCATCTGGCTGGGTGAGACATTGCGCGAGAGCAGCAGCATCACGGCGAAGGTCGCCAGCATGTAGAGGGTGCGTTGTGCCGGAATCTCGAAGCCGGACAGCAGGGTGTAGCACAGTGCAGCAAGCAGGCCGACCAGCGCGGCGGCTTTGCGCGCGGGAAAGAGCAGTGTCAGCCGCACACTGCGTCGCCATAACCAGTAGGTGAGCGCGAAGGCCAAGCCGGCCAGCATGGTGATATGCAGGCCGGAGATGCTCATCAGATGATTGACCCCGGTGCGGGTGAACACCTGCCATTGCGCTTGCGAGATGCTTCCCTGGTCGCCGATGGCCAGGGCCACGAGGATGCCGGTGTAGGGTGCTTCGCCCAGCGTCTTGCGGAAATGCGTGCGGACCGATTCGCGCACCTGTTCGATGAAGTAGGCCGGAGTAGTCGTTACTCCGGATAACTTGCGGTTGTCGCCCTTGCCGTACACATAGCCTGTGGCGCGGATGTTGCGCTCCAATGCCCACGCTTCGAAATCAAAGCCGTAGGGATTGGCGGTGCCATGCGGTTGCTTCAGGCGCACGGTGAATTGCCAGCGCTCGCCTGCATGCAGTTCCAGCGGCATGCCGGTATCGCCATCGTAGGTGGCAAGCTGGATGCGGTGCGGAACATGTGCCCCCGGTGTGGCTACACTCTCGACATCAAAAGCGAAACGCAGTCCGCGTTCATGCAGACGCGGCATCTCGGCCACGATGCCAGTCAGGGTGATGTTCTGTCCCTGCCACGCGTCCGGCAGGCTGTCGGACAAGCGTGCCTGGGCGATCCACGCCGAATACGCAAATCCCAGCAGAGCGGCGCAGACCAGCATGAGTGCGCGGCGCGCGATGCGCAGCGCCGTACCATTGTACATCCGGGATCAGCAACAACGAGTGCTGCAAGCGGCCAATAGACAGGGAAGTTCCGGCAATACAGCCTGCTGCTGCAGATACCACACGCCGAGCGCAAAGAAGATCGAAAAGGAAACCATGCGCGTAGCGTAACCGACCATTACAATCGCGTCATGCGCAAATTCTTTAAAGACCGTTTGCCTAACCAGGACAGCATCCGGCAACACCGCTGGCTGCAACCGGTTCACCATTGGTTTCATCATCCCAACCTGTGGCACTTGAACCGCCGCTCGGTGGCGGGCGGCGTGGCACTGGGACTGTTCTGCGGATTGGTTCCGGGACCGTTGCAGATGCTGAGTGCCGCATTGCTGGCGGTGTGGCTGCGCGTCAATCTGCCGGTGGCGATATTTACCACGCTCTACACCAACCCTTTTACTATTGTGCCCTTGTATCTGTTTGCCTACGAGATCGGTGTGCGGGTGAGCGGTGTCGGCAACGGCACCGCCCATAACGTGCCCGATTTTCCCTCAGTGCATTGGCACGATTGGTACGCTCTGGTATGGGAGTGGCTGCAGGAGTTGGGCAAACCGCTGCTGATCGGTTTGCCGATTTTGGCGCTGTGGTTTGGCATTGATCGGCTATGTCGCTGTGCGACTTGCCTGGCGTGCGGCGGTGGTGTGGAAGTGGCGCAGACGGCACTTGCGCTGAATCGCAAGGGAACCATTCCGGATATTCACACTCTGAGTCTGCGTCCGGTTGAATATGCCGGACACCTGTTTCAACAATCAAGAGGTGATCAAATGAAAAAAGCTTATGAAGGTGTAGCAAGGTTCGTGCGTTGGGTAGTGACTGGCGTGGTGTCGCTGGTCGTGGCGCTGCCGACGTTCACATCCGTCAGCACTTCCATTTAAGCTTCACCAGGCAAACGCCCCGGTGCTCACGCACCGGGGCGTTTTTGTTTGGACAATGGCGATTATCATCCCATTGTTCGAGAAAGGAATTGATGCTCTATAGGCCGATATATAGGCCGTTTGGCATATTGTTTCGATGTGTCTAGAGTGATATACCCCGATGCAACCGAAATAAAAACAAGGGGGGCATACATGGAGCGACAGCCGATTTTTTCCGGAGCAAGCGATTCCGAAGGATTTTTCCAGGCCATGATTCATGCCGCGCCGTTGCCGATGTTCGTGGTAGCGGAAGGACGTTGTGTCTATGGCAACGAGCGGTTTGCCAAGCTGCGCGGGTGCAGCAGTGCGGATTGCGCTACGTGCGGACTGGAGCGTTTGCTCAATGAGTCCGACAAACAGACTGCTCACGCAGAGCATAAATTCTTTGCAGTCCGGCGATGTCGCGCGCATGCCGTTGTCTCTGACGCATGAAGATGGCAGGCAGACTGCCATCGATCTCGTCATCAGTGGCATGGAAATGGGCGGCAGAACCGTCGCGCTGGGTGTCATCAGCGAAAAGACCGAAAAAGAACGCATCCGCAGATTGATGGACCGGCTGGCGTTCCATGACACGCTGACCGAGTTACCCAATCGTGTGCTGCTGTTCGACCGGATCAACCAGTCCCTGTCCCGTTTCACCCGGGATGGCGGCGTGTTTGCGATTGCCATCCTGGATCTGGATGGTTTCAAAGAGATCAACGACAGCTTCGGTCATGCTTGCGGAGATGCTTTGCTCAAAGGGGTAGCGCAGCGTCTGACGCATTGTGTGCGCAACGTCGATACGGTCGCCCGGCTCGGGGGCGACGAGTTCGCGTTGATCCTGCAAGGCGTGGAAGGCGAGGATGAGGCAGACTCGGTGCTGCGCAAGATCATTATCGAGATTTCCAGACACTTCGATTTGAACGGCAATGAAATCAAGGTGGGCGCGAGTATCGGCGTTGCGTTTTGTCCACAGGACGGCGCTTCGATTCATGAGCTGCTGGGCAGGGCGGACTTCGCCATGTATGAGGCCAAGCGCAAAGGCGGTTCGTGCTACCAGATCAGCAATGGCAAGATGTCTGCCGTTTCCTCTCGTCTCGAACTTGAGCCGCTGATCGACGTCGTCAAGCTGGGGTTCGACGTCATCGATGAACAGCACGAAGAGATCGTGTCCTGCATACGCGGCATACTGCGCTCACTTTCCGGCAGCGAGGGACAAAGCGGCTTGAAACGGCGCGCGGAATATTTGCTGCAGGTGACCGAGGAACATTTCCGCACCGAGGAAGACCTCATGCTGCGCTATGCGGTTTCCGGGCAGGAGGATCATCGTTCAGAACATGACGATCTGCTGCGGGAATTGAGCGAATTGCTGCCCAACCATGACGGTCATGGGCTGACCATCATGACCCATTCCTTCAGGGATTGGCTGGTTCCCCACATACAGACGCGGGATGCCGATCTGGTGGTTCAACTCAAGGCGGCAGGGGTGACCGGCCGCTGATCTGATCGTTCAGAATTCCGCCTGCACCCCGAAGGAGAACGGCAGTACGAACGGATAGACCGGCTCTTTGCTGGTGTAGCTCGGGTCGTAGCTGTAGCCCACCACATTCTTCCGTCCGTACACATTGTTCCATTCGACATACAGGTTCATCTTGTAAGTGTCTCTCAGCAGCTGTCTTTCAAAACGCACGTCGAGGCGGTGATAAGTCGGCAGCGTGCCGGAGTTGATGGCGGCGTACTTGGGGATGGGCCTGCCGTCGGGGTAGGTGCCATTGCTGCCAAGGATGGGCGTATAGGGCGTGCCGGAATGCCCGGTCCACTTCGCGCCCAGCGTCCAGATTTCATCGAACTTGTAGGTGGCCACCAGTGTCGCGTTCACCGGCTGATCCAGTTCGAAGCGGAACGATTCGCCGGTGATGTCGTTGCGCCGACTGGAGTGCGCGAGCGACAGCGCAAACCAGCCGGACAGTTGCTCCCCGCTTTCCTTCTTGACCAGCAGTTCCATGCCGTAAGCCTTGCCGCTGGCACCGTTGACGTAGTTGAGCAACGGATCATCCACGATCAGGTTGCTGAACTTCTTGTAGTAAGTCTCCGCTTTCCAGGACCACAGATCGTCCAGCTTATGCGTGACGCCTAACACGCTGTGGTCGGCGCGCAGATGTTCCAGGTGGGGATTGCCGAATGAGCGCACGACCTGTTGCCCGGTCGGCATCTGGTTGTGGCGTCCCCAGCCGGCGGTGATCAGGGTGCGCGGGGTGCTTTCCCATTCGATGCCCAGGCGCGGCTCGGTGTAGGACCTGTGCAGATAGTCTTCACTGCTGTGGCGCACACCGCCGACCAGCGTCAGTGCGGAGGCGACGCGCTTGCGATCCTGCGCAGACACATCCCACCCGTTCGAGCCGAAGCTGTCCTTCAATTGTTGCCGCGCGGCATTGGTCACGTCGCACACGGGATTGAACTGGGTGCAGGTGGTGTTCTTGATATCAGCATCGATGTTGACACGGGCGTGGTTCAGATTCGCTCCCAGCGCGAGCTCGTGGTCTTCGTTGAAAGGCAGGATCAAGTGCTCGCGCAACGTCAAGTCTTCTTGTGCAAGGTAGAGATTGCCTGCGCTGCCCACCGATTGGGTGAGATCGGAGGTGATATGTTCCAGTGCGAGCTTGTTGACGGCGCTATCGAACAGGACGGAGTCCCATACGGCGGCCTGCATGGCATAGGCGTCGGCTACCGCGATGCTGCCTGCCAATACAGGTTGCTTGCGGGCGAGGTCGGAGTTCGCGCCGACGTTCAATTTCAGTGTGTCGTTCGATCCTTGCAGGTGAAACGTCAGCTTGTCCGCACCGCCCAGTTTCCAGACGTATTTGCCCTGATAGTCGGAATAGTTGGGAATCTGTAGCGTGACCCCCTTGTTTTCGACCTGTTTGATGAACAGATCGACATAGCTGCGCCGTGCCGCGAAGTAGAACGACTGCTCCGTGTTGACCGGCCCCTCGATCAGGGCATCGGCCCCCAGCAGGTTGATGTTGAGTTTGCCGCCCAAACGGTCGGTGCGCGGCTCGCGCAGTGCGACATCCAGCACTGCGCCGGTCACATCGCCGTAGTGCGGAGCGAAGGCTGCGCTGTAGAGATTGAAGTCGCTGATCAGGTCGGCATTGAAGATGCTGATGCCCGCCACGTGAAAGATCTTGCCGACCGGCAGGCTGTCCACGTAATAGGCATTGTCGCCGGGGCCGGAACCGCGCACGGCGGGTTCCCCGCTGCGGGAGTCAACCACGCCGGGCAGGGCTTGCAGTCCTTTCAACGGATCACCGCTGGAACCGGGAATCTTGCTCAGCTGTTTGCCGGAGATAACGCTCTTGCTCACCCGATCCGGACTGCGTTCGCTGACCACGAGTACCTCGGATAGCGAGACGATGGGCGCGAGATAGATGGTCGGCGAGGGTGGCGGCTGACCGTCCTGCAACTGGATGATTGCCGAGCCGGAATTGTATGCGCCGGGTTTTTCTGCATTCAGGGTGTAACTGTTCTGGCCGGGCAGGGTGAAGACGAAGTTGCCTTGCGCATCGCTGGTCGCCGTTGCAGAAGTCCCCTGAACGGTGACGAGGATGCCCTGCAACGGTTTTCGCGTGCCTTTTTCCAACACGGTACCGCTGATGCTCACATCGGCTGCATGTGCTGAGAAACACCAGGTCAGCAGGACACATAAAACGAGTCGCATTGATTTCTCCCCTCGAATCATCACGGCTTATGCCGATTGCAGTTTTGCCCCGCGCCGTTTTGCAGAAGCAGCAGACGGCGCGGGACTTGCCAGAGGCAGTAATTTTTGTAGCGCCACGATGTAGTTTTGCCAAGAGCGATGCTCACGATGAAACATTCAATAGTTCGCGAACATGGCTCGCTCCTGCAAAACGGTTTCAGGCCGTTTGTAGTACGCCGTCCACCAGGCGCAACTGCCGCTGCATCTTGCTTGCCAGTTCAAGATCGTGGGTGACGATGATGAAGCTGGTGTTGAGCTTGGCGTTGAGGGTTTGCATCAGGTCGAACAGGGCGAGGGCGCTGGCGCGATCCAGATTGCCGGTGGGTTCGTCGGCCAGTACGCAGGCGGGCTGGGTGACCAGGGCACGCGCCACGGCGACGCGCTGGCGTTCGCCGCCGGAGAGTTCGGCGGGCAGGTGGCGCGCACGCTGAGCCAAGCCGACTTGCTCCAGCATGTCCGCAGCTTGCGGATGAGCGTCGGCGGGCTTCATGCCGCGTATCAGCAGCGGCATGGCGACGTTCTCCAGCGCAGTGAATTCCGGCAGCAGGTGGTGGAACTGATAGACGAAACCGAGCGAGCGGTTGCGCAGTTCGCCGCGCTGCGTTTCGTTCATCTTTGAGACATCTTGGCCGAGGATGCTCACGCTGCCGCTGCTGAGGGTGTCGAGCCCGCCCAGCAGATGCAGCAGGGTGCTCTTGCCGGAACCGGATGCGCCGACGATGGCGATGCGCTCGCCGCGCGCCACGTCGAGGTTCACACCTTTCAATACGGTGACGCTCAAATCGCCTTGCGCGTAAGTCTTGTGCAAGTCGCGGCAGGAAATGACTGCCGCTATCCTCGAGCCGCTATCCTCGATCCTGTTACTCATAACGTAGTGCCTCTGCCGGTTGTATCTTGGCTGCGCGCCAGCTCGGGTAGAGCGTGGCGATCAGGCTGATGAAGAAGGACATGCCCGCGACGACAAATACGTCGCCTCGTTGCAGATCGGACGGCAGCTCACTGATGTAGTAGAACTCCTTGGACAGGAACTGCACGCCGAACAGGTGTTCGATGAAGGGCACGATGGTGCCGATGTTGAGCGCCAGCAGCACACCGCCGATCACGCCCAGTGCCATGCCGATGAGGCCGATCAGCATGCCCTGCACCATGAAGATCTGCATGATGCTCCTGGGCGAAGCGCCCAGCGTGCGCAGGATGGCGATGTCGGCCTGCTTGTCGGTGACGGCCATCACCAGCGTGGAGACGATGTTGAACGCGGCGACCAGCACGATCAGCGACAGGATGATGAACATCATCTTCTTTTCCATCGCCACCACGCTGAAGTAGTTGGCGTTCTGGCGCGTCCAGTCGCTGGCGTAGGTGTCTGACGGCAGCTTGCTTTCCAGCTCGTAGGCGACACGCGGCGCGAGGTCGAGGTTGTGCAGGCTGCCGCTGATGCCGCTCACGCTGCTGCCCATGCGGTAGAGCTTTTGCGCATCCTCAAGATGGATCAGGGCCAAGGCGTTGTCATACGGTGCCATGCCGATCTCGAAGATGCCGACCACGTGGAATTGCTTCAATCGCGGCAACATGCCTGCGGGGGTGATCTGGCCCTGCGGCGTGATGAGCAGCACGCTGTCGCCGACATGCGCACCGAGCGAGCGCGCCAGATCGACACCGAGCACGACATTGAACTCACCCGCGCGTAGCTCGTTCAACGCGCCGCGTTTCATCTTGTCGCCCAGTGCGGTCAGGCGCTGTTCCGCATCGGGCAGGATGCCGCGCACCATCACCCCTTGCACGCTCTCGTTGAGCGACACCATGCCCTGTCCGTTGACATAGGGGGCGGCGGCGCGCACCTCGGGATGCGCGGCGACGATGTCCAGCGTGTGCTGCCAGTCGTTCAGCTGGCCGCTGTCGTTGCTGACCTGCAGATGCGGCGTGACGCCGAGGATGCGGGCGCGTATCTCTTTCTGGAAACCGTTCATCACCGACAGCACCACGATCAGCGCCATCACGCCCAAGCCGATGCCCAGCATGGAGATCAGCGAGATGAAGGAGATGAAATGGTTGCGGCGCTTGGCGCGGGTGTAACGCAGGCCGATGAAGAGTTCGTAGGGTTGCAAGATGGCTAAGGCTAGTTTCGATGACGGGCGCTAGTTTGCCATAATTACGACTGTCCTAGCGATTGAAACGATTACTTGATGAGTCATCAGGATGAATGGCGCGCGGTTGCGACCATCGCTAGTACCAACAGAAGCTTGAACTGGGAGGAGATGGGGGAATTATTTTGAGCCTAACTTTTCGTTTCTTCTTGAGAGATAGGAATGTCAATTGTCCCACCGACAGTGGGTACTATGGCCGCTCCCTCCCAGTTCTCCCACATATGGTCCACACAAAGCTATAGTCATCTTAGGCCACTGAGATGACACTTGAATCGGTTTGCTGTCTTTGTAAGTGACCTCTGTGTGAACATGGCAAAGTGGAAGCCATAGTGGTATTGGGATAATGGCCCAAATGGTTAATCCGCACCATTGTGTTTCATTTTCTAAAACGAACATTTCAGAACCATCAGGATATTTTTGGTTGGCAACTCTGGCTGGAGGAGATTCTCGGCTTTGCATATTTACTCTTGAGAAATCCGCCTCAGAAATGACAACATCTCCATTCCGGGAATAAGTAAATCCAACACAGCCTGATAAATTGACTGCCAACATGAAGGCCAAGAGGAGTTTCTTCATCGCTGCATCCAAAAATATTTAAGTAGGGCACACCCTAACCAGCACCATCCTCAGCGTCAATCTGAAAAACGGCCTATATACCTTGCCTTCCATGCTGATGGAATTTTGAATCCAGTTACTTGATGAGCTGGTTCATCTGGATGATGGGCAGCAGGATGGCCAGCACGATGATGAGCACGACAGCACCCATCGCCAGTATGAGCAGGGGTTCGAGCAGCGAGGTGAGGACCGTGATGAAGCCGCTGACTTCCTGTTCCTGCTGCTTGGCGACGCGGTTGAGCATGGTGTCGAGTTTGCCGCTTTGTTCGCCGCTGGCGATGAGGTGGATCAATACCGGCGGGAACAGGCCGGAGGATGCGAGGGCCCGGCTGAGGCTGACACCTTCGCGTACTTTCTGGGCGGCATCTTCCAGCGCGTAGCGCATCGGCAGATTGCCCACCACGCCCGATGCTGCGCCCATGGCAGTCAGCAGCGGAACACCGCTGCCGAACAGAATGGACAGCGTGCTGGCCATGCGTGCGGTGTTCACGCCCTGGATGAGTCGGCCCAGGACCGGCAGGCGCAATAATTTTCGGTGCAGGGTGGCGCGCAGGGTTTCCTGCTTCAACAGTTGTTTTGCGGCGTAGCCGGCGGCGGCCAATATAAGCAGCAAATAGACCCAGGCGACGGTCAGGATGTCGGTCACCCAGATCAGGCTGCGCGTGAGCCAGGGCAGGGCCTGGTGCGATTGCTGAAATACCGAGACCACTTGCGGCACGACATAGAGCAGCAGACCGCCGACCACCAGTATGGCGACCACGGTGACGATGGATGGATAGACAAAGGCGAGTACCACTTTCTGTTGCAGCGCCTGTTGGTTCTCACTGTAGGTGGCGAGCTTGTCCATCACGGTATCCAGTTCGCCCGAAGCCTCTCCGGCGCGGATCAGCGCACGATGGATCTCGGGAAAATCGTTGGGGTGTTGCGCCACCGCATGAGCCAGCGTGTGACCTGCCAGCACGTCGGCGCGCAAGGCCGCCAGCAGGCCGCGCTGGTAAGGATGGGCGCTTTGTTCGATGAGAACGGACAAGGATTGTTCCAGCGGCAGTCCGGCTTCCAGCAGTGTGGCCAGTTGGCGCAACAGCAAGCTTAAGTCGGATAAGGAAATGTGGCGGCGCGCAAAGTTGAATTGGCGCGTGGTTTGGTTAGCGGCCACGTCGTCCAGTTCGATGACGAACAGACCGGACTCGCGCAGTTGCGCACGTGCGCGGATTGCCGAATCAGCCTCGACGATGCCTTGTTTGGCCTTGCCGGCGGCATCGACTGCCTGGTAGTGAAAGGCGGTCATCGCTGGGGTATTGGCTTAATCACGCGTGACACGGATGACTTCCTCCAGCGAGGTGTCGCCGCTGATGACCCAGCGCAAGGCGTCGTCGCGCAGACTCAACATGCCACGCTGTTGCGCGTATTCACGCAGGCTTTGTTCGCTGTCATGCGCGTGAATCTTGCTGCGCAGGGTGTCATCGACCAGGAGCAACTCATAGATGCCGGTGCGTCCGCGATAGCCGGTTTGTCCGCATGCGGCGCAACCGGTTGGCCGGTAAAGCAGGGCGGGCCGGCCGGCTTTGGTCAGTACGGCCAATTCCGTTTCGTCCGGGGTGTAGGCTTCTTTGCATGACGGGCACAGGCGGCGCACCAGGCGTTGGGCCAGCACGCCGATCAGGCTGGAAGAGAGCAGGAAAGGCTCGACGCCCATATCGCTCAAGCGGGTCACCGCGCTCACCGAGTCGTTGGTGTGCAGGGTCGCCAGCACCAGGTGGCCGGTGAGGCTGGACTGCACGGCGATCTGCGCGGTCTCCAGATCGCGGATCTCGCCGATCATGATCACGTCCGGGTCCTGGCGCAGGATGGCGCGCAGGGCGCGCGCAAAATCCATTTCGATGCGCGGATTGACCTGGGTCTGGCTGATGCCGTCGAGGTCGTATTCCACCGGGTCTTCCACCGTCATCACGTTGGTGACAGTGGCATCCACGCAGGAGAGCGCGGCGTAGAGCGTGGTGGTCTTGCCGGAACCGGTGGGGCCGGTCACCAGCACGATGCCGTGCGGCTGTGCGACCAGTTCCTGGATGGCGGCAAGCGCTGCCGGGCTCATGCCGAGTTTGGCCAGATTGAGACGGCCCGCTTCCTTGTCCAGCAGGCGCATCACCACGCGTTCGCCGTGTCCGGTGGGCAGGGTCGAAACGCGTACGTCCACCGGGCGGCCGGCCAGGCGCAAAGCGATGCGTCCGTCTTGCGGCAGGCGCTTTTCCGCGATGTCCAGTTCCGCCATCACCTTGATGCGCGACACCAGCGCCGCGTGCAGGGCGCGGTGCGGTTCGACCACGTCTTTCAGCGTGCCATCCACGCGGAAGCGCACCACCGAGCGGGTCTCAAAGGGTTCGATGTGGATGTCCGAGGCGTTGTCGCGCACGGCTTGCGACAGCAGGGCGTTGATCATGCGGATCACCGGCGCGTCGTTCTCCGATTCCAGCAGGTCGGCGGTCTTCGGCAGGTCGTGGATCAGCGTGGAAAGATCCATGTCCTGTTCCGCATCGTCCACCAGCATCGCGGCGGAATCGTCCGACTGTGCATATGCGTCTGCCAGCACGCGCTCGAACTCCTGCGCCGAGACCAGCCTGGTCTCGGTCGGCAAGGAGAGCAAGCGCGTCACTTCGGACAGGGCTTCCGGACGCGCATCCATACGCGCGATCAGGTGTGCGGTGTCCGCGGTGCAGTCGGTCAATACCACACCGCGTGCCTTGGCAAACGTGTAGGGCAGCTTGCGTGCGACGCGGCGATTGACGGTCAGACTCACTTGGTTTTCTCGGGCTGGGCGGGCGCGGCGGGTGTATTGTCAGGCATGCCGCCTTCGATCTTGAGCGAGGGTTTCAATTCCGGCAATTGCGGGCCGCCCTCAATGGGTATCAGGAAGTTCGAGGAGAGTTTTGCCTCGCCTTCCCTGTCGCGCATCTGTCCATAGCGGTCGTTCGCAAGCGATGTGTAGGATGCCTGATCGCGCATGATGTAGGGGCGGATGAACACCATCAGGTTGGTCTTGCTGCGTTGGCGTGTCTCATAGCGGAACAGGGCGCCGAGCAGCGGAATATCGCCTAACAAAGGAATCTGGCTCTTTACATCGTTGACTGAATCCTGAATCAGACCGCCCAGTACCACGATCTGATCCTTGTCCACCAGGATGTTCGAATCGATGGAACGTTTCTTGGTCGTCACGCCAGCCGGGTTGGTGGCGGTGGTGTCCACACTGGAAACCTCCTGATAGATCTGCAAGCGTACCGAGCCTCCTTCGAGTATCTGCGGCTTGATCTTAAGCGTCAGGCCGACATCCTTGCGTTCGATGGTCTGGAACGGCGTGGCGGTGGTGGCAGAGCCGGTCTGCGCATATTGCCCGGTGATGAAGGGGACGTTCGAGCCGACCACGATCTTGGCTTCCTCGTTATCCAGTGTCATCAGATTGGGCGAGGAAAGGATGTTGGCGTTGCTGTCGGATTCCAGTGCGCGTGCCAACATGCCCAGATTGAGCACGGTGACGCCATTGGGCAGGGTCATAGCCCCTTTCGCCACGCCGACGTTCAGCCCCTGTCCGATCGTCGTGATATCTTTGGAAGCACTGATGATATTGGCGCCGCTATTGGCCGCCCCGAAGTTGGTGCCGCCGACGATATGGGATCCCGCCCCGGCGACGTTGGTCAGGTTCTGCCATTGCACACCGAACTCGGCGGCCTTGTCGGCAGTGACTTCCACGATGAGCGCCTCGACAAAGATCTGCGGGCGACGCACATCCAGCCGTTCGATCACCGCGCGCAGATTGTTATAGATCGGCTCGGCAGCGGTGATGATGAGCGAATTGGACGAGACATCGGCTTGCACGATGCCGCTGCCGGTGGGCGAGCCGGATGTTCCCTGGGCGGCAGGAGCGGACGTGTCGCCGCTCATCACCGCGCGCAAGGTTTGCGCGAGTTTGGTGGCGTCCGCATTCTTGAGCGTCACCACATGCACGTTGCCGGGCGTGCCGGAATCGTTGTCGAGCTTGGCTACCAGTTCGCGCACCCGCGCGATGCGTCCCGGATTGTCGGCGCGCAACAGCAGGCTGTTGCTGCGTGTGTCACCCAGCAACACAAAGCGCTGGTTGCCGTCCCCGCTGGCCGAGGTTTGTGCCGCCTCCGGCATCAATTTGTTGATGGTGTTGGCCAGATCGAGCGCCGATGCGTTCTTTACCCGGATGAGGATAGGCGCATCGGCGCTGGGCAGGTCTATGGCTTTGATGACCTGCTCGATACGCCGCAGATTGCTCACATAATCGGTGATGACCAGGGCGTTGCTCGATGGATGGGCCACGACCAGGTTGTTCGGTGCCACCATCGGGCGCACCACGTTCACCATCTGCGTGGCGGATTCATTCTTCAGCACGAACACCTTGGTGATGATCTTGTCGCCTTTGCTGCCCGACCTGCCCACCGCATCCACATACAGTTTGGCGTCCGACTCGGGAATGATCTTGGTCACGCCGTCCGCATCGACGGCGGCATAGCCCTGCAGGCGCAGGGCGGACAGCAGGATGTCATAGGCCAGCTCGGTGCTGACCGGCGTGGCGGATACGATGTTGATCGAACCCTTTACACGCGGGTCGACCAGAAAGTTTTTCTTCGAGATTTGCGAGATCGCCTTGATGACTTCCTGAATGTCGGCGTTGACGAAATTCAGCGATACCTTGTCGTCTTGTGCCGCGCTGCCGGGAAGGGTGAAAGCCAACAGCAATGCGGCTACCCAAAAATGTTTATGCCATGTCAGCCTGTTCAACGCCGTCTCCTGAAATTGTCCAGCTCTTGTTGCATTGCCGCCCGTTGTGCGGGCGGGATATTTTCCAAGTCCGTGTGCTGTGGGAGTGTCTGTTGCCCGGAGGCCGGAGCCGTGCTTGCCACGTTGAGGGTCGGTGCAATCGTAATGCCGGAGGATGCGCCGGACACTTGCAAGTCCACGCGCTGTCTGACTCCGCCGCGTTCCAGCAGGACGTAATCCGCGTGCGTTTCTACCAGACGCCCCCCTGCCACAACTGACTCTCCCATGCCAACGCCGACTTGCTTGCCATCGATCTGCAACACCGCAAAGCCTGCCGTCTTGTGAGCGAACACGCCGATCAGCTTGATATTGCCCGAACTCGCCATCGCACTGGCATCGGCATCAGCCGCATGGCCGAACAAATTTTCCGAGACATCATTTTTTTGCCAGGTCGTGGTGGTGGGCATCGCCATATCGACAGGTGCGGCAAAAACCCAAACCCAGCGCGCCAGCATCACCGCGAACAGCACGATGCCCAAACTCTGCCAGGAGAAGAGCGCTTGTGCCCACGCAGTTGGGTTGCCGCCACGGGGAGGTGACAAGCGCATCGGAATAGAAAAAGGCAAACGCATCAATTAATGAAGTAGTCCGAGCTAACAAATTTGGCGAGTGAGTATAGCAGAGCAAAAAATATTCTAGCCAAACGCCCTTTAACTCAAATCTCAAACTATTAAGGCATGTTCATGCACAAGAAAATATATAGGCCGCTAATTTTGTTGACTATGAGAAATGAGAAAGATAACCTGCCGCGCATTATGGGTTTAACGTGTTTTTAACATAAATCACTCAGGGAGAATACTCATGCAGATCAGTCCTGCTTTACGCAAAGCAACAAAACTCGGCATTGGCCTCTCCGCCATTGCCACTTTGATCCTTGCAGGTTGTGGCGGCGGCAGCAGTCCTGCAGCTGTAACGCCACCTCCATCGTCTGGTGCAACTGCAACGGTCACGGGTGTGGCGGCGGCCGGGTTGATTAGTCATGCCAGAGTATCGATCTATAAAAGCACAGACACCGTAACGCCGCTTAAATCGATGGATACCGGCGCAAACGGGGTGTATAGCTTTGATGTGCCAAGCAATACGGGCGCAGTCATCATCAAGGTTGCGCCTATTGCCGGCACCTCCAAAATGTACGACGAGCGGACTGGTCTGCAGGTTGATTTCACCAAACCCATACGAACAGCGCTGCCGCTTCTGGTGGCCGGAACCAATCAAGCTCACGCTACACCGTTTACCGAAGCTATGGTCAAGTCAATTGAACTGGATCCCACTCCGGCAAAAATGGTCGCGGCAAAACAAAGCATCATGACAATTACCGGCGCGGATCCCGTCGTTACCCCGCCAGTCCATGTGACCGGGGCGAGTGCAGCTGATCTGGCTAAAACCGCCATCATGGTTGATAAGTTGGCGCGTATGAATGCAGCGGCCGAGACCGATGCAACCTGTGGCACGACAGCTAATACAACTATGGTATTGGCTGACAGGATCGACTGCCTGGCTACCAAGATCGGTACTGCGATGGTTGCCAACGCCACTACGGTTACTCCAAATAGTGCAACGTTGGGGCCAGTTTTGACGAATATGCAAAACGCAGTTCTTCCGGCTCAACTGTTCGCTAAAGAAATAGAGATGAGTGCCGCAACCACGGCAGCTGTGCCAGTTGATGCCCCAGTTTTGTCTGTTGTCGCACAAGCTTCGGTCGCTGCTTCCGTTACGCAGTTGGCTAGCGTGACTACGCAAGCCAATACTACCGGGCTGACAACGGTAACGGTTCCGACCGGCACCGCCCTTACGGGGGTCGCAACGGCCAAAGCCTTTTTCAAGGATTTGCGCACTTCGTTGAATCTGTACTCGAATACGGCCAAGACCGGGTTGTTGGATATGCAAAGCACGCGCATTAATAACAATATGATTGGAGTCGTCGGGCCAGATGTACTAGCGATACAGGAAGTCGCAAGAGCCATTAGCAGCGGCAAGCAACTTTACATGGAAGTCGTGAATGGCACTTGGCAGTCGAATCCAAACAATCAGCTTCAAGTTATGGACAACGGTACCCAAGTCAGAGTGACGCAAACAACAACTATTTGGAATGGCCCGTTTATGCAAAGTCAGTTGGTGTGCAAAACCAACCGGTTTATTGGCAGCACAGCGCCTGATGTGGTTCCCGCGAAAGTTGGTACCTTGGCGGGTAGTTCTAAAGTGGGCGAATCCGGTTCTTGGACTGCAGGTACTTGGACACCGGGTACTGTTGATGTAGTCACTGGTGTGTATACACCTGGAGTGTATGTTCCGGGTTCGTTTACAGCAGATCCGACCGTGACTACCGTGAATTGGGAGCCTGCTTCTGGTGTTGTCGTGAGATGTGACGGCCCTAGTAAGTACACATACAATCCGACCAACAATAGCTCCGTCGTTGATTATTTCCAGATCACCTTGACCCCCGCGGCCAATTGGTCAGCTGCCAACGGAAATTTTGGCTACAAGGCCGACAAGTGGCAAAGAATTAGCTACATGGATGGGTCTGGAAGAGACACTTCCCTGTTATCTCAAGTGCCCTATATGACTGGCAGCATTACCTCCAACTCAAACGTGGCTGTTACGTCGGGAAATGCTATGGTCGCGGGGGATTTTCCCAGTCTGGTCAATGGCGCCTACAAGGAGTCTGTCGCTCTTAATTTTGCATACACCGGGACAGCCACCTCAGGCCGTGCGGATATCAGCGGCACGTTTGCCAGTTATGACCAGGCAAATACTTTATTGTCGTCACTTGGTTTGGCAACGGGTAGTTACGTGACTTTGGATATCACGAGCGTTGGTTTTGGAACATATAACACACCTTCCGCATTCCATCTGGTGCTCGACGCGAGTTCTGCCGGCACGAAATTCACCGGTACCCTGGACGCGAGTGCCTTTGTGACTGATGCGAGTGGTTTTAATGTTTCGCCAACCATTGCTTCGTTTACCGGCACCATCAGCGATACCAGTGCGGGAGGTGTGGGCGTCTTTTTGACTGGCAAGATCGATTCCAAGATTGTTGACTACAATCTGTTTAATTCGATGCAGCCGACAAGCAGCACTAACTATCAAAAACAAACTGGCACTTTCACTGGAACGGTTGCTTTCCCGAACCAATCACCTCTGACATTGGTGCTGAGTAGCGCTCAAACAGGAGTGAACTCGCAATCCAATGACATGAGTTTGACTTATACAACTGGCAAGGTGATTACAGGTTCATGGACTGCGACTAACGGCGTGGGTAGTGTCACTACACTCACCGATACAAGCGGTGTGAATGTGACCATACCGAGTGTCAACACCGGGGTTGCCCAAGATATTAAAGTGGGCAATGAAATCGTGGGATCCGTCAATAACGGTGTGATTAGCTATGTGGATTTGACGGTTGAATCGCTGAACTAATTGAATTGAGCAATGCTTCAAGCCCGGTGGATTCTCACCGGGTTTTTTATTTTACGAATTTACTTATGCGCCACATCTATTTTCGATTTGTCCTGGCAAGTGTTTTGTGGGGATTGTTGAGCCCGGTTTGGGCAGAAGGCCTATTAGGTTTGGTGAACCCGGCACAGCGTGCCGGGTTCACCAAACCTAATGTGGCAATCAGCGCGCACAGTTTTGATGCAAGCGATTACACGTCAGTGCAGCATTATGGCGACAGATGGCGAGCGCCTTACACTCCGCGCGAGGGGGCAAATTTGGCAATTTCCTTCGCCCGTGCCGATATTTCGTTGGGCTACAAGTCTTGGGCGATAAGCATTTTCCATCGCCAGGAGATTTTTATTGCCAGCAGCAAAGGCCTGACGGATATGTATTTCAATAATATGAATCGCATCCAGCCTGCGGCAGGAAGTACCTACGATATCAGTCTTGACGTTGCCGGGTTCGCCGCACAAGGTGTTCGTTTGGATAAAGCAGTTGTGTGGAATGCGGGGGAATCATTGGAGGTGACTGTCGGCGTGGGTGCATCTGCATTGAAGGGACAACACATGCGAATGGGGCAAGCGCAAGGAAGTGCAATGTCCACCGCGAATGGTTACAACTATTCGGTCAGCTTGCATGATGCGGACTCTAATAAAACTTTTCTTTATATGCCTCAAGGAGAAACCCTTGGTCAGGGTTATGCCCTTGACTGTGGGATGATTCTGAAATGGCAAGATGGAAAGCGGCTGGAAGTGGCGATCAACGATCTTGCCGGTGAAATTTTCTGGAGTAACTTACCGGCTAGCCGAATGTCGGTGAATAGCGCAACCGCCGGCCGTGATGCACAGGGATATACGATATTCAATCCCACACTCTTGGGGGTAAATTCAACGGGCGATGTCAGGCAGCGGCTAAACCCCAAAGCGCAAGTTCAGTTATCGCTGCCAATTGTTTCTGACGTTACCGCCTCAGTAGGTTCGGAATGGATGCGTGGTTACTACTTTCCCCGTTTAGGGGTGAATTACCATGCGCCATACGCGGTGGAGTTCACCGCCGGGTACGACACACGTTTTAAAACGTACAGTCTCGGTGTGTTTTGGAAAGGTTTATATTTAAGTGCCCGCACTCAAAGTTTGAATCTTGAGCAGTCTCGCGCTCGTGGGATTGAATTGGGATGGGGATTCCCGTTCTGAGTCGCGCTTCATTTAGAAATCGTGATCCAGTTCAAGGGACATTTATGCGTGTTGTTTTGTTAGACTGCGCGCTGGTTTTTATTGAAGGCGATTTTCAAATGACATCTGCTCAAAAACATTCTCATGCACAACGTGGCTTCACTTTGATCGAGGTGATGGTGGTGATCGTCATCATCGGTGTGCTGGCGGCATTGATCGTGCCCAAGGTGATGAGCCGTCCCGACGAGGCGCGTGCCACGGCGGCGCGTACCGACATCGGATCCATCATGCAGGCGTTGAATCTGTACAAGCTGGACAACCATCGCTATCCCAGCACCGAGCAAGGATTGCAGGCGTTGGTGAAGAAGCCGACGATCTCGCCCATCCCGGAAAACTGGAAAGGCAACGGCTATCTGGAACGCGTGCCGAAAGACCCCTGGGGCCATCCGTTTCAGTATCTGCAACCCGGCCTGCATGGCGAGGTCGACGTGATGAGCCTGGGGGCAGACGGTGAGCGCGGCGGCGAGGGCAGCGATGCGGATATCGGGTCGTGGGATCAGTAGTTTTGTCGAGCTGGAATTCTCCATTGCTCTGTCATTCCGGCGAAGGCCGGAATCCAGTTGAAAAAACATCTCCCGCCAGAGCGGGGCGGCATTGCGGCTTTGTCCGCTTCGCGGGATGTTCGTTTTTGCTGGATTCCGGCTTTCGCCGGAATGACGGGCAGCGCGGCTTCACCTTGCTGGAGATGCTGGTGACGCTGGTGGTGGCGAGCATCATGTTGAGCATCGCTGCGGTGCAGCTGATGCCGGATGGGCAGCGGCAGTTGCGCGATGAGGCGGTGCGTTTGGCGTTTCTGCTGGAGCAGGCGGGTGCGAGTGCGCGAGCGGGCGGGCAGGCCTTGGCCTGGTCGGGCAACGGCAAGGAATTTCGTTTTTGGAAGAAGAACAAGCAGGGCGAATGGCGGCGGGTGGAGCAGGATGCCTTGCTGCATCCGCGTTCCTTGCCGGATACGGTGCGCATCGGCGCACTGGAGATCGCCGGACGCGCCGCTCAACCAGGCGAGATGTTGTTGTTAAGTCCCGAATCGGCCACTCCGATGTTTCGCATCCGCATGGTCAGCGGCGAGCGGCAAATGAGGATCGCGGGGAATGGTCTGGGCGAGGTGTCGGTGGTGCAGCCATGAACAGTAATCGGTCACAGGGCTTTACCCTGCTGGAAGTGCTGGTCGCATTGGCCATACTCGCAGTCTGCATGGCGGCGGTGGCGCGTGCTGCGGGTTCCGGCTCACGCCATGTGGAGGCGATGCGCGAGCGCACGCTGGCGGACTGGGTGGCGCAGAATCGTTTGGCTTTGCATACGGCACGCGGCGACTGGTTGCCGGTGGGGATTCAGCATGGCGAGGAGCCGCAAGCCGGCCAGCATTTCACTTGGCGCGAAGAGGTCAGCGCCACGCCCAACCCGACCATGCGGCGCATCGTGGTGAGTGTTTATGCGCCAAACGAGCCGGACCATCCCTTGCGCCAGATGACGAGTTATCTGGTCGAATATGCGCGTTGAGGATGGGATGAGCGATCGCCGCACACCATGGCGTGGCACACGGCAGCGCCGGGGTTTCACGCTGATCGAACTGCTGGTCGCCTTGCTGGTGTTCAGCCTGCTGGCGATGGCGGGGTATCGGGGGTTGAATGCGCTGTTGCAGACGCGCGCGCATCTCGATCAGGAGACGCGCAAGTATCTGGCGTTGTCGCGGTTTTTTTCGCGACTGGATGAGCAGGTCGCGCAGGTGATCAATCGTCCGGTCAGGACGACAAACGGAATGACCCAGGCTGCATTGATCGGCTATCCGGCCACAGGCGGCAGTCTGGAAGAGGCACAAATGATTTTCACGCGCGCCGGAGGCATGGATGCGGTGGGTGGCGTACAGCCGCCGCAACGGGTGGGCTACCGTTTGCGTAACAACGCCATCCAGCTGTTGCGTTGGGATGTGCTCGATCAGGCGCCGACCAGCAAGCCCGCTGAAGATACGGTATTGGAGGGCGTGCGCGAATTCAATCTGCGTTATCTTTCGCTGGCGATGGTGTGGGAGAAGCAATGGGCGCTGACCTCGGCCACTGTGCCGCCGCCCAAAGCGGTGGAGGTGGAAGTGGTGCTGGTGACCGGGGAGAAGATCGTGCGCATCTTCTCGCTGCAATGAAGCATACGCAACGCGGCGTGGCGTTGATCACGGTGCTGCTGATCGTGGCGATGGCGACCACGGTCGCCGCGTTCATGGCGCAACAGCAGGGTTTCTGGCAGCGCGAGTTCGAGAATGGCCGGGATCGCGCGCAAGCCAGACGCATCGCGCAAGCCGGGGTGGACTGGGCGCGCGCGGTGCTGGCCGATGATGCGGTGAACAATCAGTTCGACCATCCGCGCGAGATGTGGGCGATGAAGCTGCCGCCGATACCCGTCGAAGACGGTGAGGTGCAGGGTCTGATCGTTGACCAGCAGGGCTTGTTCAATCTGAACAACCTGGTGCAGAACGGCATGGTGAATCCGGCCGATCTGGCACGTCTGCAACGGCTGTTGTCCGCTTTGGGTTTGCCGCCGGAACTGGCCTATGCGCTGGCGGACTGGATGGATGCGGATAGTCAGCCGATGGCGACCGGTGGTGCAGAAGACGGTTATTATCTGAACCTGCCCAAACCGTACCGGGCGGCGAATCGTCCGCTGGTCGAGTTGTCGGAGCTGCTGTGGGTGCAGGGATTCGATGCGCAGATCATCAAGCGCTTGAGCGGATTCGTGACGGTGTTGCCGGAACGTACGCAGATCAATGTGAATTTCGCGAGGCAGAAGTGTTGTCGGCGGTGATCGCGGGGTTGACCTTGCAGGATGCGCGGCAGATCGTAGCCGGGCGCAAGGATCATCCGTTCAAGACGGTGGCGGAATTCACCCAGAAGTTGCCTGCGGGCGTGGAGCAGAATGCGAGTGCGGAGTTGAGTGTGAACAGTCGGTATTTTTTGGTGGAAGGACATGCAGTGCAAGGACAAGGTGAGTTTTCCGCGCAAGCGTTGCTGGTCAGGCAGAACATCTGGGCGACCGTCGTCAGGCAGAGCGTGCAATGAGCCAGTTGCGTATCTATCTGACGGCGGAGTGGCAGGACGCGGCTTCGGCTTGCTCATGGGCTTTGCTGGATGAGCGCGGTGCGCTGTGCGATTCCGGCACAGGCAATCTGGCGAGCATGCCGCGTGCCGACGAATGTATCGCCATCATCTCTGCGGAGCAGGTGTTGTGCGTTGCGGTCGCCCTGCCCAGGATCAAGCCGAGGCAGCTGGAAACGGCGCTGCCGTTCGCGCTGGAAGAATTCCTGCTGGGTGAAGTCGCCGACAGTCATGTCGTTCCCGGCAGCAAATTAAGCAATGGCGAAACGCTGCTCTATTCGGTCAGCCGGGACAGGCTGCGTCGTTTCATGCAGGCTTGCGAGGGCGCGTCGATGCGGCTGCGCAAGGTCGTTCCGGAATTCTGTCTGTTGCCGGTGCGCACGGACGAATGGAGTGTGGTTTGGGATGGTCACACCGGCTTCGTGGCGACAGGGCAACATGCAGGCTTGGTTTTGGGCCGCGGCAGCGAGCAGCAGCCACCTGCCGCGCTGACGTTAAGGTTGAACCACACGCCTCCGGCGGCGTTGCGCATCTTCTTCAAAGCGGGCATCCCCGCCGACCAGCGCGCATGGCCGCAATGGGCGGGGCTGAATCTGCTGCGCGCCACGCAGGACTGGGACTGGCGCAGTGCGACCCTTGAGGGCGGAGAACCCAACTTGTTGTGGGGAAAATTTGCGCCGCCTGCACGTATTCAGGAGTGGTGGCCCAAGCTGAGGCCGCTGCTCTGGTTGCTGTTGCTCTTGTTCGCGATGGAATCACTGGGCACCAATCTGGAGTGGTGGTGGCTGGCGCGCGAGAAGAACCAGATCCGGCACACGATGGATAGTGTGTACCAGGAGACATTCGGTGCCGAAGCCACCGTGGTCGATGCCCCACTGCAGATGCGGCGCAGTCTGGCGCGCGCGCGACATGCGGCAGGTGTGACTGACGATATGGATTTTCTGCCCTTGTTGGATCGCATTGCGGCTGAGTTGGGTGCGTTGCCGGGGAGCAATGTGGAGGGTGTGCGCTATGCCGACGGCCAGCTGGATGTCGAAGCGCAGCTGCCATCGCGCAGTGCCTGGGAAACGTTGCAGCGGCGTTTGGGCGAGCAGGGGCTGCGTGCGCAAGTGATCGACGTGCGCGATTCCGGCAATGCCGTGGATGTGCATCTGAGGTTTGGATCATGATGAAACTATTTTCGACTAATCCGCAACTATCCAAACTGAAAGCGCGCTGGGATGGACTCTCTGCTTCAGAGCAGAGAACGCTCACCTGGGGGGCGGGGCTATTGCTGCCCATTCTGGCGTATGTCGTCTTGTGGCAACCGGCTCACAGCGCGCTGGACAAGCTGCACAAGAGCTTGCCGCCGTTGCGTGCGCAGATGGTGCAAATGAAGGTGCAATCGGACGAGGTGCAATCGTTGCGGCAACACACGCAACCCGCCGTGCTGGATGGTGCAGCCATGAAAAAGATCGTGGAAAGCGCTGCTGCCCGTGAAGGGTGGGCAGCCCCCGCCTTCTTGCTGGAACTCACCGAACAGAACGATGTGCGCATCATCGCCGAGAGTGTTTCCTTTTCGCGCTGGCTGCATTTCCTGCGTGAACTGGAAACCACGCATCACATCCGCGTGGCAACGATATCCATTGCTCCATCATCCGCGCAGGGCGTGGTGAAGGTCAGCGGCACGTTGACCAGTGGTGCGGAACAGTGAGTCTGCGAGCATGGATCGCCAGCCTCGCTTTTGCGGGCATCTTCTGCGTCAGTCTGGCCGTGATGGCACCAGCCTCGCTGTTGAGCGCGCAACTGGAAAGTTTCTCCGGTAGCCGGTTGTCGCTGGCGGGGACACGCGGCACCCTGTGGGACGGTTCTGGTGTGCTGTTGTTCGTGAACGATACCCAATATATTTCCCTGGGCGAATATGCGTGGCAGCTGCGGCCAGCGGAACTGCTGTCCGGGGGGCTGGCGTTCGATGTGCGGCATGGTGAAGATGGCCTCTCCGATGCGGGTTCGCTATGAACCATTGCGGCAGGCAGCAGAATTGTCGCAATGGCATACGACGTTGCCTGCACAAGTTCTGGCTGCGCTTTCTCCCCAATTGCGTCCTTACCAGCTCAACGGCGAGATCGAGCTGACGACCGAGTCGGTGTCGTTCTCGAAAAACGGAATTGCCGGCAAGGCTGCGGTGGACTGGATGCAAGCTGGGTCCGGACTGACCGATGTCTATCCGCTGGGTGATTACCGCATCCTGATGGAAGGGAACGGGCGCGGGCTATCGGTGCAGCTTTCCACACTTTCCGGCAAGCTGCGCTTATCCGGCAGCGGCCAGATGGAGCCGGGAAAAGGCTTGAGTTTCAACGGCACGGCACAAGCCACGCAGGGCGAACAGCAGGATGCCTTGTCCGAATTGCTGCATCACGTGGGACCGGAAATATCGCCGGGGGTGTTCAGCCTGGGATTGGTCGCGCAATGAGAACGAAGGACACGGGCGCCGGAAAAGCTTTTTCGCCGAGGTACTGCCCAATATGAAGCACCTGCATCTGATAATTCCAGACCTGTTTTTGCCTAAGGACGTCGCTCCCCAAGTGGGTGCCGGGCTGCGTTTGCCCGCTTTGGAAAAACTGTTGGCGCGCAGTGTGCAAACCACTTTGCCCGCGACGACAGTGGAAGATTTCCTGTGTGACCATTTTGCGGCGGAGACGGTAGCGCCAGTGCGTGCCGCCGCCGACGGGCTGGATGTGAGTGCGGGATTCTGGTTGTGCGCCGATCCGGTGCATCTGCAATTGCAGCAGTCGCAGGTGGTGTTGCAACCGGATGTGCAATGCACTGCCGGGGAAGCGGCAGCATTGTGCGCCGCACTGAATGCGCATTTTGCCGATGAGGGGCTGGTTTTCCATGCACCGCACCCGCAGCGTTGGTATGTCCGATCTGGTGAGCCGTCCGGCGTCACGATGACGCCGTTGCGTGCCGCGGCGTGGCGCGATGTGAAGGCGTACCAGCCGCGGGGCGAGGGTGCTTTACGCTGGCAGCGTATGTCCAATGAGATACAAATGTTGTTGCATGGTCATGCGATCAATCAGGCGCGTGAGGCGCAGGGGTTGCCTGCCATCAATAGTCTCTGGCTGTGGGGTGGTGGCTGTGCGAGCGCGCTGCGCTCTGCTTTCGATGTGGTCGGCGGGGATGATGCATTGGGTGCGGCTTTTGGACGTGCGGCAGGAGTTGCCGGTGCGGCCACGCTGCAAGAGCTATTGGGTGGCAAGGGCGGAAATGGATTGTGGGTTTGCGCTTCGCTCGGTGCCGCATGGCAACGCGGCGATCTCTACTCATGGCGCGAAGCGGTGCAAGCGATCGAGCGCGATATTGCGCAACCCGTGCTACAGGCCTTGCAAGCAGGGCATGTGCAGACGGTGACGCTGGAGGTGTTGTCGGAGTCGGCCACGCGGCGCTTCGGGTTGGGTCGTGCCGGGCTGTGGAAGGTATGGCGACCCAGGCATACGCTGGCACACTACGCGGTGTAGAATCGGCCATCCGATATGGAGTCTCGCACATGAACTTTTGGAACGAAACGTTCGGTTTTTTCTGGGGTGCGGAATATTTCCCTTTGCTGGTGATGGTGCTGGCCATCTCGTTGCTGCTGTTCTATTTCCGCAGCGATGATCGTCCGAGCTTGTTCAATACCCTAGGGTTCTTTCTCGTTTGCGTGTTCGGACAGATGGTGAGCGGTGTCGTTCACGTAATGGGCTTTATGCGTGCGGCGGACATTGTGCGCGAGGTCTTTGTCATCGGCGCCGGCATCGCGGTGATCCGTTTGTGTGGGCAGTTGGTGTTCCGCCTCGTGCTGCCTTCCGTCAAGCTCACTCCGCCGCGCATCACCGAGGATATCTTCGTCATCATTGCCTATATCGCGTGGTTCATGGTGCGCCTGCGCTATGCCGGTCTTGATCTTGGCAGCATCCTGGCGACATCGGCAGTGATCACGGCGGTGGTCGCTTTTGCCATGCAGGATACCTTGGGCAACATCCTCGGCGGACTGGCGCTGCAGCTGGACAACTCGGTCGAAGTCGGCGACTGGATCAAGGTGGACGACATCTCCGGCAAGGTGGTCGATATCCGTTGGCGCTCCACGCTGGTCGAGACCCGCAATTGGGAGACCGTGGTGTTTCCCAACAGCCAGCTGATGAAGAACAAATTCCTGGTGCTGGGACGGCGTACCGACCAGCCGGTGCAGTGGCGGCGCTGGGTGTGGTTCAACGTCGGTCTTGATATATCGCCATCCAAGGTGATCGATGTGGTGGAAGAGGCTGTTCTGCATACCGAGATCGCCAACGTGGCCAAGAACCCGCCACCCAGTTGTGTGTTGATGGACATGGACAACAAAGGCTACGCACGTTATGCCTTGCGCTACTGGCTGACCGACCTGACGCCGGACGATCCGACCGACGGGGCGCTGCGCTGGCACATCATGACCGCCTTGCAGCGCGCGGGATTGAAGCTGGCCATGGAAGAACGCAGTATCCACATCACCAAGGAAAACGAGAAATACGAGGAGGTGGTGCATCAGCGCGAGGTGTTGTTGCGCATCAAGACCTTGCGCCGGGTCGAATTGTTCTCCTCTATGACCGAGGCGGAACTGAAAGCACTGGCCGAACGCCTGCGCTATTCGCCCTTTGCCCGCGGCAACATCATCACCCGTCAGGGCGACGAGCGCTCGCACTGGCTATACATCATCATCAACGGCGAAGCGGAAGTGTTCCTGGATACGCCGGAAGGCGAGAAACGCGTGCTCAACACCTTGGGCAAGGGCAGCTTCTTCGGCGAGATGGCGCTGTTGACCGGCGCCGCGCGCCGCGCTTCGGTGATGGCGAAGACCGATGTAGAGTGCTACCGCCTGGACAAGGATGCATTCGAGGAGATTTTGCAGGCGCGCCCGTCGATTGCCGAGGAGGTCTCGCATATCCTCGCAGTGCGCACCGCGCAGCTGGACAGTATGGTACAGGACATCGGGGCGGCTTCCGCAAAGCGCGACCTTGCGCAAAGCCGCAACGAGATTTTGGCCACTATCAAGCGTTTTTTCTCTTTGAACATTTAGCTTGCGGCGCGGCATGTTGTATCATGCGCACCGCTTTTGAATCTTCGAGACACTGAATATGAAACTGACCTTCCTGGATTTCGAGCAATCTGTCGCCGAGTTGGAAAACAAGATCGAGCAATTGCGCTATGTGCAAGACGACTCCGCGCTGGATATTTCCGACGAGATCGATCGCCTGCAAAAAAAGAGCCAAACGCTGACCAAAGACATCTATGCCAAGCTGACCCCCTGGCAGATCTCTCAGGTTTCGCGCCATCCGCAGCGTCCCTACACGCTGGATTACATCGAGCATCTGTTCACCGATTTCGAGGAGCTGCACGGTGATCGTGTGTACGCGGATGACGCGGCCATCGTCGGCGGTCTGGCGCGCTTCAACGGACAGAGCGTGATGGTGATCGGCCACCAAAAGGGGCGCGACACCAAGGAACGCCAGTACCGAAATTTCGGTATGCCGCGTCCGGAAGGCTACCGCAAGGCGATGCGCCTGATGCGCCTGGCAGAGAAATTCGGCATTCCCATCATGACTTTCATCGACACCCCGGGAGCCTATCCCGGTGTCGGCGCGGAAGAACGCGGTCAATCCGAAGCCATCGGCAGGAATCTGTATGTGATGGCCGAACTGCGCGTACCGGTCATTTGCACCATCATCGGCGAGGGAGGTTCCGGCGGAGCGCTGGCAGTTGCGGTGGGCGATGCGCTGCTGATGCTGCAATACGCCACCTACTCGGTGATCTCACCCGAAGGCTGCGCCTCCATTCTGTGGAAGAGTGCGGCCAAGGCGGCGGATGCGGCCGAGACCCTGGCCATTACGGCGACCCGCCTGAAAGCACTGGGCTTGGTGGACAAGATCGTGAGCGAGCCGCTGGGCGGCGCACACCGCGACTATGCGGCGACTATGCAGAGTGTAAAAAAAGCGCTGAGCGACACGCTCAAGCAGGCCCAGAGCAAGCCTACGGCTGAGCTGTTGCAGCAACGTTTCAGCCGCTTGATGAGTTATGGCAAGTTCAAGGAAATCGAACTTAGCTGAGACTGTTGCGGCGCGTCTGGCGCCGCTACTCCCCGCGCGCAGCAGCATTCTGGTTGGGCTTTCCGGCGGCATGGATTCGGTGCTGCTGCTGCATCTGTTGCACACCCTTGCGCCGCGCTATCAGTGGCACATCTCCGCACTTCACGTGCATCACGGCATCAGTCCGAACGCCGATGCCTGGGCGGAGTTCTGCGCCGGGCTTTGTGCGCGCTACGGGATTCCATTGCACATCGAGCGCGTCAACATCGCCCCGCTGCGTGACGAGCACGGCGTCGAAGCCGCTGCGCGCCAATTGCGTCATGCTGCCTTCGCCAGACAATCATGCGATTTTGTGGCACTCGCGCACCATGCCGATGACCAGGCTGAAACGCTGCTGTTGCAACTGCTGCGCGGCGCGGGCCTCAAGGGCGTGGCAGCCATGCCGTTCATCAAGCATACCCAGCGGCATACCGTGTTGCGCCCGCTGCTAGACATTCCGCGCGAGCAGTTGCTCGACTATGCGCGACAGTCCGGTTTGAGCTGGGTCGAAGACGAGAGCAATGCCGACGAGCAGTACCCGCGCAATTTCCTGCGTCATCGCCTGCTGCCCTTGCTGCAACAAAAATTTCCCGCTTACCGCGATACCCTGTCGCGCAGTGCGCGGCATTTCGCCGAAGCCTGTGAATTGCTCGATGCACTCGCGCAACAGGATGCAGTGTCGGCATTGCGCGACGACACGCTGGCGCTGGCTGCCTTGCAGTCATTGAGTCTGCCACGCGCCAAAAATCTGTTGCGCTACTTTTTGCGCGTACAAGGCGCGCCGATGCCGCAAACTGCCCAGATCGACGACATGCTGCACCAGCTGTGTGCGGCGCAGGAGGGGGCGGCGGTATGCGTCCAATTCGGTGCCTGGCAAGTGCGCCGTTATCAGGGAAAGGTCTACGTGCTGCGCGCCTTGGGTGAATTTGATCGAAATCTGGTGCTGCCGTGGCGCAACGAGGCCGAACTGGCCTGGCCTGCGCTGAACACGCGTTTGTTTTTCGCGCGGACGCAGGGGCAGGGCATCAGTCTGGAAAAGTTACAGCGCGCCCCGGTGACGCTGCGCCTGCGCAGCGGCGGTGAAACGCTGCGTCCGCATCCCAACGCCGCGACGCGCAGTCTGAAGAACTTACTGCAAGAACATCACATCCCGCCCTGGAAACGGGAACGCCTGCCGCTGCTGTATTGCGCAGACGAGCTGGTGGGGGTGGCGGGCGTGGCTATCCATGCCGATTATCAAGCCCAGCCAGGTGAGGAAGGTGTGTTGTGGTCTGCCGAATAGTTGGACTATGTTGCCGCCGGCAAGCAGTCGTGGAGCCGGTGCCGCCGATCCGCCAAGGGAGAGCGTCATGGCCGCATCTGCCCTGTGCCGGCCATTGAGCTAACCCCCGCCAATGCCCGCCGCTCTGCGACAGGGCGGCCAAAGCCTGCTAGAATCCCGCCCTCAGAATTTTCTGATGCACATTCATTTTGGAGAGAAGCATGGCTGTTGAACGTACCCTTTCAATCATCAAACCTGATGCCGTGGCGAAGAACGTCATCGGCCAGATCTACACCCGTTTCGAGAACGCCGGCCTGAAGATCGTGGCTGCACGCATGGTGCAACTGTCGCGCGCCGAAGCGGAAGGTTTTTATGCAGTGCACAAAGCACGTCCTTTCTTCAACGACCTGGTCACTTTCATGATCTCCGGTCCGGTGATGATCCAGGCGCTGGAAGGCGAAGGCGCCATCCTGAAGAATCGTGACCTGATGGGCGCGACCGATCCGAAGAAGGCCGACAAGGGTACTATCCGCGCCGACTTCGCCGACAGCATCGATGCCAACGCAGTACACGGTTCCGATGCTGCAGAAACTGCCGCAGTGGAAATCGCCTATTTCTTCCCGGCGCTGAACGTCTACTCGCGCTAAGCCACGACTGATGAAGCAAAACCTCCTCGATTTTGAACCGGCAGCGATGACCGCCTGGTTTGCGGAACAAGGCGAAAAGCCGTTCCGCGCCAGGCAGGTACTGCGCTGGATTTACAAAAACGGGGAGTCCGATTTCGATGCGATGAGCGATCTGGCGATCTCTCTTCGCGAAAAACTGAAACAGATCGCCTGTGTCCGGGCGCCCCAAGTGATGCGCGAGGAGTTAGCCTCCGACGGTACGCGTAAATGGCTGCTGGATGTGGGCACGGGCAATGCGGTGGAGACGGTGTATATCCCGGAAGAAGACCGGGGGACGCTGTGTGTCTCAACCCAGGCCGGATGCGCACTGGATTGCGCGTTCTGTTCCACAGGCAAGCAGGGTTTCAACCGTAACCTGTCGACGGCCGAGATCATCGGCCAGGTATGGTGGGCGAACCACGAACTGGGCAAGAATGCCGACGGCAATTGGCCCATCACCAATGTGGTGCTGATGGGCATGGGCGAGCCGCTGCTGAATTTCGACAGCACGGTGAGCGCCTTGCGCCTGATGCTGGACGACAACGCCTACGGCCTGTCGCGCCGCCGCGTGACGGTGTCCACCTCCGGCGTGGTGCCGGCGATGGACCGGCTGCGCGATGAATGCCCGGTGGCGCTGGCGATCTCACTGCATGCGCCGAACGATGCGCTGCGCAACGTGCTGGTGCCGATCAACCAGAAATATCCGCTGCGCGAACTGATGGCGGCCTGCCAGCGCTATCTGGAAAAAGCGCCGCGCGATTTCGTCACCTTCGAATACGTGATGCTGGCGGGCGTGAACGACAGCGTGCAGCATGCGCGCGAACTGATCAACCTGGTGCACGATGTGCCGTGCAAGTTCAATCTCATCCCGTTCAACCCGTTTCCGCAGGCGCCGTACCAGCGTTCAGATATGGAAACGGTGAAGCGTTTTCGCGACGTGCTGATGCAGGCCGATATCGTGACCACTATCCGCAAAGTGCGCGGCGACGACATCGCGGCTGCCTGCGGGCAGCTGGCGGGGCAGGTGCAGGACAAGACGAAAAGAACCGCACATCATTTGGTGGAGGTACATAGGTGAAACTGATCACGCTGTTGATGCTGTTCGGGGCGCTGCTGTCCGGCTGTGCCACTTCGCGCGAGCCGGACGAACGGGCACACAATATCGCCAAGATACATACCGAATTGGCGGCTGCGTATTTTGAGCGCAAGCAGTATGCGGTGGCTTTGCAGGAAATCGGGGTGGCTAGGCAGGCCGATGCCGCTTATGCACCGGTCTACAACGTGAGCGGCCTGATTCGCATGGCTTTGCGGGAAGACGAACAGGCTGAGGCCGATTTCCGTCGCGGCATGAAGCTCGAACCCGACAATTCGGAGATGCACAACAACTTCGGCTGGTTCCTGTGCCAGCGCGGACGCGAGAAGGAATCGATTCCTCAGTTCCTGAGTGCGCTGAAGAATCCGTTGTATGCCACGCCCGAGACGGCTTATGCCAATGCGGGAATTTGCGCGCGCAAGGTGGGCGACCTGCAAGCGGCGGAAAGTTACGCGCAACGCGCCCTGATCCTGCATCCCGACATGCCGGAAGCGCTGTTCGTTTTGGCTGATGTCAGTTTTGCCAAAGCTGATTATGCGGTCGCCAAGGCGTATTTTTTGCGCTTTCAGCAATCGACTCAGGACTTTAATGCCGAGCATCTGTGGTTGGCGGTGCGTATCGAGCGCAAGATGCATGACCGCAACTCGGAGGCCAGTTATGCCATGCAACTTAGCAAGCGTTTCCCCGAATCGCGTGAAGCGCAACTCCTGCAGATGGGTGAATGATGAATACTGTACCGGATACGGCGGACAACATTGAGGCTCACTCCCGCTTGAGCGTGGGAGCGACCCTGCGTGCCGCGCGCGAAGCGCAGGGGTTGACGGTTGTGGATGTGGCAGAACGCGTCAAGTTCAGTGTGCGCCAAGTGGAAGCGCTGGAGGCGGATGATGCGGCCCACTTGCCGCAAGGCACCTTCCTGCGCGGTTTCGTACGCAGTTATGCGCGCGTTTTAAATCTGGACGAATCCGCGTTGCTGGGAGTTCTGCCGTCCCGTACGGAACCACATACAGATGTTGCCGAGGCGCCATCGGGTGGCGAAGTGTTCCCGAGCACCGAGTCGGCGCGACGCAAGAGTGCTTATCTGCTGCTCGGTGCGCTGGCGGTCGCTTTGGTGCTGGCCAGTTTCGTGTGGAGCCATCGCGAATCGCCCAAGCCCGAAACGATCGTGCTTGAAGAGGTCAGGTTGCCGGATGTGACGGCTGCTTCTGCACCCGTCGTTGCAGTGTCCGAGGTGATTGCGGCCTCTGCCGTGCAGCCGATTGCCGCACCGGC
This sequence comes from uncultured beta proteobacterium, assembly GCA_963721375.1. Lineage (GTDB taxonomy): Bacteria > Pseudomonadota > Gammaproteobacteria > Burkholderiales > Gallionellaceae > Sideroxyarcus. The sequence goes on from CAVRIW010000004.1 coordinate 230,294, forward strand.
CAAACACGTTGAACCCGTGGTGACGACGGTTGCCAAACCCAAGGCGGTTGCACCTGTGCCAGTGACTGCACCGGTTGCTGTACCGCTGGTGTCGGGCAAGCCGGAGGTGGCTCTGGAGCAATTGAAGAAGCGCCCCATCCACATCGTGTTCAGCGAGGAGGCCTGGATGGAAATTACGGATACGAACGGGGATGTGCTGCTGTCGCGCATGAATCCGGCCGGCAGCGAAAAATGGATAGGGGGCGGGCGGCGTGCACCTTATCAAGTCGCCATCGGCAAAGCGAGTGCAGTGCGCATCTATTACAAGGGGCGCGAAGTGGATCTGTCGCAACACAAGCAAACAGGGCTTGTACGTCTGGTTTTGGAATAAAGCATGAGTCATTTTTCTATTTTGCGGCGCAAGACACAGTGCGTCTTGGTTGGGGATGTCGCCATCGGCAGTGAGTCTCCCATCGTGGTGCAATCCATGACCAACACCGACACTGTCGATGCGGAAGGTACTGCGCGTCAGGTGTATGAGCTGGCGCAGGCCGGTTCCGAGCTGGTGCGTATCACCGTCAATACGTCCGAGGCTGCCGTGCAAGTGCCGCGTATCCGCAAGATGCTGGACGACATGGGCTGCGACGTGCCGTTGATCGGCGACTTCCATTACAACGGACACCGCCTGCTCACCGAGTATCCCGAGTGCGCAAAGGCACTGGCGAAATACCGTATCAATCCCGGTAACGTGGGCAAGAACCGCAAGGGCGAGGACCAGTTCGCCATGCTGATCGCGGTGGCCAAGCAATACGATAAACCGGTGCGTATCGGCGTCAACTGGGGCAGTCTGGATCAGGATCTTGTAGTGCGTCTGATGGACGAGAACGCCAAATTGGCACAGCCCAAAGAGGTGACCGAGGTGACGCGCGAGGCGCTCATCGTGTCCGCGCTGGACTCCGCCAAGCGTGCCGAAGAATTGGGGCTGGCGCATGACCGTATCGTGCTCTCCTGCAAGGTGAGCGAGGTGCAGGATTTGATCGCCGTGTATCAGGAGTTGGCGAGCCGCTGCGATTACCCGCTGCATCTGGGCTTGACCGAGGCGGGCATGGGTTCGAAAGGCATCGTGGGTTCCACTGCGGCGCTGGCGGTGCTGTTGCAGCAGGGCATCGGCGATACCATCCGCGTGTCGTTGACGCCGGAGCCGGGCGGGGCGCGCACACAGGAAGTGGTGGTGGCGCAGGAGATATTGCAGACCATGGGTTTGCGTTCCTTTGCACCGATGGTTACCGCCTGTCCCGGTTGCGGTCGTACTACCAGCACGGTTTTCCAGGAGTTGGCACAGAGCATCCAGAATTATCTGCGTGCGCAAATGCCGCTATGGCGCGAGCAGTACACTGGCGTGGAAGAGATGACCGTCGCCGTGATGGGCTGCATCGTCAACGGCCCTGGTGAAAGCAAGCTGGCCAATATCGGCATCAGCTTGCCGGGAACCGGCGAGAACCCGGCCGCGCCGGTGTATGTGGACGGCGAAAAAGTCACCACCTTGCGCGGTGAGCACATCTCGCAGGAGTTCCAGCAGATCGTGGATGACTACGTGGCGCGCAATTACACCAAGCGCGTGGCGGGTGACAAGGTCAGCAAGCGTATCGAGATCAAAGCAGTTTGAGTGAGTAAATGAGCAACGAAACAATACAAGCCGTTCGCGGCATGAACGACATTTTGCCGGACGAGGCGCAGCTGTGGCTGTGGTTCGAGGATACGGTGCGCGACTGGCTGGAAGGCTATGGCTATCGCAACATCCGCATGCCACTGGTGGAGCCGACCGCGCTGTTCAAACGCGCCATCGGCGAAGTCACCGACATCGTGGAAAAAGAGATGTACAGCTTCGAAGACAGTCTCAACGGCGACCAGCTCACGCTGCGTCCGGAAGGTACGGCTTCCTGTGTGCGGGCGGTGCTGCAGCACAATCTGCTGTATAACGCGCCGCAGCGTTTGTATTACAACGGTCCGATGTTCCGCCACGAGCGCCCGCAGAAGGGGCGCTACCGCCAGTTCCATCAGATCGGCGTGGAGGCCTTGGGTTTTGCCGGTCCGGACATCGATGCCGAGCAGATCGTGATGTGCGCGCGCCTGTGGCGCAAGCTGGGTATCCGTGATGTGGCGTTACAGATCAACACGCTGGGCGATGCGGCTGCGCGCCACCGCCATCGCGAAAAACTGATCGCCTATTTCGAGCAACATAAAGATGTGCTGGATGCCGACGCGCAGCGCCGTTTGTACAGCAACCCGTTGCGCATCCTGGATACCAAGAATCCTGCGATGCAGGAACTGGTCAGCGCGGCGCCGCAGCTGATGGCTGAGTTGGAACAGGATGCGCTGCAGCACTTCGAGGCGGTACAGGCGATACTCAAACAGCACGACATCGCGTTCGAGATCAACCCGCGCCTGGTGCGCGGACTGGATTACTACAACCGCACTGTGTTCGAGTGGGTCACCACACGGCTCGGTGCACAAGGTACGATCTGCGCCGGCGGCCGCTTCGACGGCCTGATCGAACAGATCGGTGGCAAGCCAGCGCCGGCTTGCGGTTTCGCCATGGGCGTGGAGCGGCTGCTGGCCTTGTTGCAGGAAGACGGTATGCTGAGCCCGCCCGCGCCGCTGGATGTGTATGTGGTACATCAGGGCGAGCAGGCGCAGAAGCTGGCGTGGCGCGTGGCGGAACACCTGCGCGACGGCGGGCTGCGTGTGCTGATGCATTGCGGCGGCGGCAGTTTCAAGTCGCAGATGAAGAAGGCGGACGGCAGTGCGGCGGAATGCGCAGTCATCATCGGCGACGACGAGGTGGCGGCGAACGCCGTTACACTTAAGCCGTTGCGCGGCGGCGAGCAGCAGCGCGTTGGATTGCATGATTTGCAGCAGAAGATTCGTGAATTGACCAAGTGAGGAAATGAAAATGGCAGAGCTGGATTTGCATGAACAGGAACAAGTCGATGCGCTCAAGGCGTGGTGGAATGACAATGGCAAATGGGTCATCGCTGTGGTGGTGGTCGGCTTGCTTGGCTTTGCCGGGATGCAATTCTGGAAGAGTTATCAGGCCAGCCAGGCTGCCGAAGCCGGCAAGCTTTACGTGGAGGTGATCAAGCAGGTGGCGACCAACGATGCCAAACGCATCGGCGATGCGGCGGATGCATTGGCAAGCCGTTACGGCAGCAGCGCTTATGCGCCGCGCGCGCAATTGCTGGCGGCACAAGCCAGTTTGCAAGCCAAGGATGTTCCCCATGCCAAAGCGCAGCTGTGGTGGGTGATCGAACATGCACAGGAGACCGCTCTGCAAGACACGGCCCGCTTGAAGTTGGCTAGCATGCTGCTGGATGAAAAGAAATACGACGAGGCGCTCAAGCAACTCGATGCCGCCCATCCCGAGTCTTTCACCGGTTTGTATGCCGACCTCAAAGGCGATGTGCTGGGCGCGATGGGCAAAGTAGCCGAGGCGCGCGTGGCCTATCAACAGGCACTGGATAAGACCGATGCCAAGAGCATGTACCGCAATCTGATCCAGTTGAAGCTGGATGGTTTGGGTAACGCTAAATGAAGTTGAGTCGTCAATTCGTAGCGCTGCTGTTGCCTGTGTTGCTGGCTGCATGCAGCAGCGACAAGGCCAGCGTCGAACCGGCCAAGCTGGTGGAGTTCAAACCCACTGCCAAGGTTGAGACGCGCTGGCGGCAGAATGTGGGCGATGCGGGGTTCAACGTGTTGACCCCGGCAGTCACGCGTGAAGGGGTGTTCGCGGCGAGTACCAAGCGTGTGTTCCGTTTTGAGCGCGACAGCGGCAAGCAGGTGTGGCGTATCGAGCCAGGCTTCACGATCTCCGGCGGGGTCGGGGCAGGCGAGGGGCTGGTGCTGGTCGGCAGTGACAAAGGTGATCTGGCCGCCTACGAAGACGACGACGGCAAGCTGCGCTGGAAGGTGAAGGTTTCCAGTGAAGTGCTGAGTGCGCCGAAGATCGCCGACGGTATCGTGGTGGTGCGCACCGGCAACGGGCGCATAGCCGGATTGAACGTGCAGGACGGCAAACGTCTGTGGTTGTATGAGCGCTCGACACCGACCCTGATCGTGCGGAATTCCGCCGGCGTGGTCATCCGCAACGGCATGGTGTATGCGGGATTCGCGGCGGGAAAAGTGGCGGCGATCGGGCTCACCAAAGGCGTGGTGATCTGGGAGTCTGCCGTATCGCAACCGCGCGGCAACACCGAGTTGGAGCGCATCAGCGACATCACCAGTTTGCCGGCAGTGGACGATACTCAAGTGTGCGCGGTGGCGTTTCAGGGACGTGTTGCCTGTTTCGATGCCGTGCAAGGTGGTACGCTGTGGACGCGCGATCTTTCCAGTGACAAAGGCCTGGTCTTGTCCGGCAATAATCTTTATCTGACCGATACCGACAGCAATGTGTTGGCATTGGACAGGAGTGCCGGCAGCTCTTTGTGGAAAAACGATCAGCTGTCGCAACGCCGTGCCACCGCAGGCTATGCACTGGACGATTACCTGCTGTTGGGTGATTATGAAGGTTATCTGCATGTACTGAAGCGCGAGGACGGCAGCTTCGTCGCGCGCTATAAGACGGATGGCAGTGCCATCCTGACATCGCCGGTCACCCTAGGTGACGGCGCTTTGATTCAAACCAGCGACGGCGAGCTGTATTCCATCGCCATCCATTAACTAGATTTCATGCTACCTACTCTCGTACTTGTCGGCCGCCCCAACGTCGGAAAATCAACGTTGTTCAACCGCCTCACGCGCAGCCGTGATGCGCTGGTTGCCGATCAGCCCGGCCTCACCCGCGACCGACATTACGGGCGCGGAAGGGTCGGCGAACGGCCTTTTCTGGTGGTGGATACCGGCGGTCTGGAGCCGGTGGCCAAGGAAGGCATCCTGCACGAGATGGCCAAGCAGACGCGTCAGGCGGTGGATGAGGCCGATATGGTGCTGTTCATCGTCGACGGACGGGATGGCATCACACCGCAAGACCGCATCATCGCCACGCAGTTGCGCAAGACCGGGCGTCCTCTGCTGCTGCTGGTGAACAAGGCCGAGGGCATGCAGAGTGCGCGCGTCACGGTGGATTTTCATGAACTTGGACTGGGTACGCCCATTCCTATTTCTTCCGCGCACGGCGACAACGTCGCCGAGATGATCGAAGTCGCACTGGATGAGTTGCCAGCCGCAGAACCCGAAGTCGAGGAGAAGTCCGATCATCCCAAGCTGGCCATCGTCGGCCGTCCCAACGTGGGAAAATCCACGCTGGTCAATGCCATCTTAGGCGAAGAGCGCGTCATCGCCTTCGACCAGCCGGGCACCACGCGCGATTCCATCTACATCGATTTCGAGCGCGGCGGCAAGCAATACACCATCATCGACACCGCGGGTGTGCGTCGTCGCGGCAAGGTCGACGAGGCCATCGAGAAGTTCTCGGTGGTGAAGACCTTGCAGGCCATTGAGGATGCCAACGTAGTGGTGCTGGTGGTGGATGCGCGTGACGAGATCACCGAGCAGGATGCGCACCTCGCCGATTTCGTGTTGCAAGCCGGACGTGCACTGGTGCTGGCGGTGAACAAATGGGATGGTCTGGACGAATACAAACGTGACACGGCCAAGCGCGACATCGAACGCAAGCTGCATTTCCTCAGCTTCGCCAAGCATCATTTTATTTCCGCGTTGAACGGCACCGGCGTGGATGCGCTGCTGAAATCCGTGAACCAATCCTATGCCGCCGCGATGGCGAAGCTGCCCACGCCGCAGCTCACCCGCGTGTTGCTGGCGGCAGTCGAGAAACAACAGCCGCCGCGCGGCGGTATCTTCCGTCCCAAGATGCGCTATGCCCACCAGGGCGGCAGCAACCCGCCGCTCATCGTCGTTCACGGCAGTGCGCTGGACAAAGTGCCGGAAAGCTATCGCCGCTATCTGGAAAAATGTTTCAGCGATGCCTTTAAACTGCAAGGCACGCCGCTACGCATCGAGTTCAAGTCCGGCAGCAATCCTTTTGCCGACAAGAAGCCGCGTCCGCTCACCGAGAGTGAAACGCGTGCGGCGCACCGTGCCCGCATTCGGGGGCGCAGGCTGTACGGCTGATTTTTTATTGTCATCTTGCAGATGAGGTTTTGTGGGGATAGCCAAACATGAGCCAATCGAATAGCAGCATGAGCAGTTTTCTGGCGGAACTGGCGGGAGAGGCGACGCAAAAGCTGGAAGCGCAACGCGCCCAGCAGCAGGATCGCCAGGCGATGACGCAAAGCGTGCATGCGGCTTTGGAGCGCACCTTTCAGTTCTTTAATCTGCTTACCAAGCATCTGAATGCACTTGAGCCGGAGATTGCCCGCGTATATGCGCTGGATGGCAAGACGCAGTTCTCGCAATTGAAGTGGAAGCGCGGCATGGTCGAGTACCGGAAGCAGAGTCTGGCGGATAACGCTTTGCTCGATCACGTAGTCTTTCAGGTGCGGCTGACTGTACCGGAGCCGGTTATGCTGACCCGCCGTTGGGAACGCTTCGACGAGACCAAGAAAGAGCTGCATGCTTTCGGGTTGAAACCGCTGGAAGACTTGGACGATCTGTGGCGCAGCCGCCCCCAGAAAGACACTTTTCAGGTGCGTCTGGAGTCCGAGTTTCTAATCCGCATGCACTTTCAGGGCAACTACGAGGATGGAAGCATTGACCTCGGTTTTAACAACCTGGAAGGTTTCGGTGCAATGAAGGGCAAGCTGAAATCCGAACTATTGCAGACCGGTTTATTTGACGAGCTTGGCCGTTTCCTGATGGGACGTTCGGTTGCTTTGCCGCAGGAATTGAAGCTCGCGCGCGATTTTTCACGCAGTCTGTAAGCAAGCTCGAAGATTCAAGGTGTGCAGACTTTGTTCAATTTGATGACAAGGTTGGTGTGCCTGGAGCTCGGAAAATGTGCGAGCAAGTGTAAGGTCGCTGGCGGGGATGGATTGCGGCGGGCGGTTAAGCGCTCTTCCGTAACATCTGGTTTTCCAGTACAGTGACAACGTTTTAACCACAACAAGAGACGACAATATGAGTACTAAAGGGCAACAACTACAAGACCCGTTCCTGAATGCGCTGCGCAAGGAACACGTGCAGGTCGCCATCTATCTGGTCAACGGCATCAAGCTGCAAGGCCAAGTGGAATCGTTCGATCAATACGTGGTGCTGTTGAAGAACACTGTCACCCAGATGGTCTATAAGCACGCCATTTCCACCATCGTTCCCGCACGCGCTGTCACCATTCCTTTCGACGCCGAGTAATGCACGAGTCAACGACTGCCGCCAATACGGCGGTTTTGGTCAGTCTCGATTTCGGCGCGCCTGATTACGCAGAAAGCCTGGAAGAGTTACGTTTGCTGGCAGAGAGTGCCGGTGTGCATACGCTCGCGCTGGTAGAAGGCAAGCGGCAACGCCCCGATGCTTCCACCTTTGCCGGCAGCGGCAAAGTGGACGAGATCGCCGCGCTGGTCGAGGAGCTGGAGGCGCCGCTGGTCATCTTCAATCACGACCTGTCTCCCGCGCAGATGCGCAATCTCACTGCCAAAATACAGACGCGGGTGATCGATCGCACCATGCTGATCCTGGATATTTTTGCGCTGCGCGCGCAGAGCCATGAAGGCAAGGTGCAGGTCGAGTTGGCACAGCTCAAATATCTTTCCACACGCCTGGTCGGCATGAACATGGATATGGGGCAGCAGAAGTTTGCTGTCGGAGCGCGCGGCCCGGGCGAAACGCAACTGGAGCTGGACAGGCGCAAGCTGGACAGGCGCGTGCATCTGCTCAATGAACGGCTGAAGCAGCTCAAGCGCCATCGCGAACTGCAGCGCAAAGCGCGCAACCGTTCCGATGTGATGTCGGTCTCCATCGTCGGCTACACCAATGCGGGCAAATCCACCCTGTTCAACCGCCTGACCAACGCCAACGTCTATGTCGCCAACCAGCTGTTTGCCACGCTGGATACCACGGCGCGCAAGATATTTCTGGAAGGCGACAGCCCGCGGCAAGTGATTCTGTCCGATACGGTGGGTTTCATCCGTCATCTGCCGCACGGCCTGGTGGCGGCATTTCGCAGCACCCTGGAAGAGACGGCACAGGCCGATCTGTTGCTGCATGTGGTGGATGTGAACAGTCCCGAACGGCACGACCAGGTGGCTGAGGTGAACAAGGTGTTGGCGGAGATCGGGGCGCAGCATATTCCGCAGATCGTGGTCTACAACAAGATCGATCTGCAGGGCTTGGAAGCGGGCGTGAAGCGCGACGAATATGGTAAAATCGCCAGCATTAATTTGAGCGCTATAACAGGCGCTGGCTTGGCCGATCTGCGGGCCGCGCTGGCCGAGGTGCGCGATATGCCGGAGTCGGATGTGCAAGTGCAGGAATGGCATCCTCTGAATGACAATTGAGTTGACCTAAAGGTACAGGCTATGGGATTGAACGACCCTCAATGGGGTAACAAAAACAGCGGCGGCCCTCCCGATCTGGAGGAGGTGATGCGCAACCTGAACAAAAAGATTCAATCACTGTTCGGCAGGTCCGGCGGCGGTGCGCCCAAGGGTGGCGGCAATGCTTCAGGCGGTTTTGCCGGCGGCATCGGCTTGATCGTGCTGATTGTTGCGCTGATCTGGATCGCCAGCGGCTTCTACATCATCAATGAAGGCCAGCGCGGCGTGGTGTTGCGTTTCGGCAAGCAAGTGGAGATTACGCAGGCTGGCCCGCGCTGGCACTTGCCGTATCCCATTGAAACCGTGGAAGTGGTCAACCTGAGCCAGATGCGCACGGTCGAGGTGGGTTACCGCGAGAACGTCAAGAACAAGTTGCTGAAAGAGTCGCTGATGCTGACGGATGACGAGAACATCATCGACATCCAGTTTGCCGTGCAATATTTCCTGAAAGATCCGGGCGAATATCTGTTCAATAACCGCGCACCGGACGAGAACGTGCGTCAGGCTGCGGAAACGGCCATCCGCGAGGTCGTCGGCAGAAGCAAGATGGACTTCGTGCTGTATGAGGGGCGCGAGCAGGTCGCCGCTTCCACCACCAAGCTGATGCAGGATATTCTGGATCGGTATAAATCAGGCATTCTGGTGAGCAAGCTGACCATGCAAAATGCGCAGCCGCCGGAACAGGTTCAGGCGGCGTTCGACGATGCGGTGAAAGCCGGGCAAGACCGCGAGCGGCAAAAGAACGAAGGTCAATCTTATGCCAATGACGTGGTGCCCAAGGCCAAAGGCGCAGCTGCGCGTTTGATGCAAGAGGCCGACGGCTACAAGCAAAGCGTGATCGCCAATGCGGAAGGTGATGCCAGTCGCTTCAAACAAATATTGGTCGAATATGAAAAAGCGCCGCAGGTAACGCGCGAGCGCATGTACATCGACATGATGCAGCAGATACTCACCAACAGCAGCAAGGTGTTGATAGACCAGAAAAGCGGCAACGGCAGCCTGTTATATCTGCCGCTGGACAAGTTAATTCAAAGTACCAATCCGACATCCGCTGAAGTTGCGACTGCGAAAGCGGCCGAACCTGCTGCGACACCGGCAACACCGGCAAGTGAATTTGCCCAGCCGCGTGCACGTGAGATGTCTTTGGGTCGTGAGCGGGAGGCGCGTTGATGAAAGCGAATATCAGAAACGTATTGGTGGGGGCGGTCATCTTGCTGGTGGTGTTCGGCATGAGCGCCTTTGTGGTCGATCAGCGTCAGGTGGCGATCGTGTTTCAGTTGGGTGAAGTGATGCGTGTGGAGACCACGCCGGGAATCAAGTGGAAGATTCCACTGGTGCAGAACGTGCGCTATTTCGATTCGCGTATCCTGACTTTTGACACGCCGGATCCCGAGCGTTTTATCACCGCCGAGAAAAAGAACGTGTTGGTGGATTCCTTCGTCAAGTGGCGTATTTTCGATGTGAAGCAGTATTACGTCAGCGTGGGTGGCGATGAGGCACGTGCACAGACCCGCCTGATGCAGACGGTCAATTCCGCGATGCGTGAGGAATTCGGCAAGCTCACCATTCATGATGTGGTGTCGGGCAAGCGCGACGAACTGATGCGTGTGGTGCAGGAAAAGACCGATGCGGATGCGCGCAAGATCGGCGTGGAAGTGCTGGACGTGCGCCTGAAGCGTGTCGATTTTCCGGTGGAGATCAGCGATTCTGTCTATCGTCGCATGGAGGCCGAACGCAAGCGCGTGGCCAACGAACTGCGCGCCACGGGTAATGCCGAGAGCGAAAAGATCCGTGCCGATGCGGACAGGCAGCGTCAGGTGATCTTGGCGCAGGCCTATCGCGATGCGCAGAAGATCAAGGGTGAGGGCGACGCCAAGGCATCGGCGCTATACGCATCGGCGTTTGGTCGCAATTCCGAGTTTTATGCTTTCTATCGCAGCCTGGATGCCTACAAGCAGAGTTTCAAGAACAAGAGCGATGTGATGGTGCTGGATCCCAGTTCATCCTTCTTCAAATACTTGAAGAGTTCCAACAAGGGTGGCAAGTAATTCCGGTGATGGCTGATTTTTGGCTGGTTGCCTTGGGGCTGATGTTGGTGCTGGAAGGATTGATGCCGTTCCTGTTTCCCAAGCCTTGGCGCGAAACTTTACTTAGTTTGTCGCAGTTGCAGGATGGGCAGGCGCGCTTTGTCGGGTTGTCGCTGATGTTGAGTGGATTGTTGCTGATTTACTGGATCAAATAATGAATTGGTTGTTGCCGGAATATATCCAAGACATGCTGCCGGACGAGGCGTGGCGCATCGAAGGCATGCGCCGCGATGTGCTTGAGTTGCTGCGTCGCTCCGGATATCAATTGGTTTCTCCTCCCTTGCTGGAATATGCCGAATCGCTGCTCATCAACGACAGCGAAGACATGGATTTGCGCAGCTTCAAGCTGGTCGATCAACTGAGCGGGCGTACCCTGGCTTTGCGTGCCGACATCACGCCGCAGGTGGCGCGTATCGATGCGCATCTGCTCAATCGCCAAGGCGTGACTCGCCTGTGTTATGCGGGCAGCGTACTGCATACCCAACCCGCCGGATTGATGCGCACGCGCGAGCCGTTGCAGATCGGTGCCGAACTGTATGGGCACGGCGGCATCGAGAGCGATCTGGAAGTGCAGCGGCTGATGCTGCAAGCGCTGGCGCTGATGGGTATCGCAGGTGTGCATCTCGATCTCGGCCATGTTGGCGTGTTCCGCAGTCTGGTAAAGCAGTGCATCTATTCCGGCAACGCTGGAGGCGGAATTGTTCAACGCTTTGCAGCGCAAGGACGTGCCAGCTTTGCGTGGATTGGTTTCGGGTCTGCCGCAGGATGTACAAGCCGCTTTGCTGGCTTTGCCGCAGCTTTATGGTGGCGTCGAAGTCATCGCCCGCGCCCGCGCGATTTTGCCGGCCTATCCGGAAGTGACGGCGGCACTGAACGAATTGGAACAAGCGGCAGCGCATCTGAAGTCTTTGGCGCGCGACATCGGCATCGATCTGGCCGAGCTGCGCGGTTACCACTATCACAGCGGCATGGTGTTCGCGGCTTATCATGCGGGCAGCCACGATGCCATCGCGGTGGGCGGACGCTACGACGATGTCGGCAAGAGTTTCGGGCGCGCGCGTCCGGCCACCGGATTCAGCATGGACTTGCGCCAGTTGCATGGGCTGCTGGCCAAGCGCGCGCAACCCAAAGCAATCCACGCACCCTACCGCCAAGATGCCGCGCTGGATGCGGCAATCGCAGAACTGCGCGAGCAGGGGCAGGCTGTCGTAGTCGATCTGCTGGGCAAGGCCGAGTATCGCCCCGAACTGAATTGCGACCGCGAGTTGGTGTTACGTGACGGCAAGTGGCTCGTCGTCGAAATGAACAATTGAAGCTTGGAGTTAGGAACGAGAAATGTCTAAAAACGTAGTAGTGATCGGAACCCAATGGGGCGATGAAGGCAAAGGCAAAGTGGTCGATTGGCTGACCGACCATGCGCAGGGCGTGGTGCGTTTCCAAGGCGGACACAATGCGGGTCACACGCTGGTCATCGGCGGCGAGAAGACGGTGTTGCACCTGATCCCCTCCGGCATCTTGCGCGAACAAGTAATGTGCTACATCGGCAACGGCGTGGTGTTGTCACCTTCCGCCTTGCTCAAGGAGATGGATAAGCTGGCTGCCGCCGGAATCCAGGTATATGAGCGTCTGCGCGTCTCCGAAGCATGCCCGTTGATCCTGCCGTACCACGAGGCACTGGACAAGGCACGCGAAGTGGCCAAGGGCGCGGCCAAGATCGGCACCACCGGGCGCGGTATCGGTCCGGCCTATGAAGACAAAGTGGCGCGCCGCGCCATTCGCTTGCAGGACCTGTTCCATCGCAAGCGTTTCGCTGCCAAATTGGGCGAGGTGCTGGACTATCACAACTTCGTGTTGAAGAACTATTTCAAAGCGGAGACGGTGGATTTCAACAAGACCATGGATGAGGCGCTGGCCTTGGCCGAGCGTATCCAGCCGCTGGTGCTGGACGTGCCGCGTGCCTTGTATGAGGCCAACAAGGCCGGACAGAACCTGCTGTTCGAAGGCGCACAGGGCACGCTGCTGGACATCGACCACGGTACTTACCCGTTCGTGACTTCCAGCAACTGCATCTCCGGAGCGGCTTGTGCCGGCAGCGGCGTCGGCCCGCAGAGCCTGCATTACGTGCTGGGCATCACCAAGGCTTACACCACGCGCGTCGGATCCGGCCCGTTCCCCACCGAGCTGTACGATGCGTTGGACAAGCAGGATCCGATCGGCAAGATGTTGGCCGAGAAGGGGCACGAGTTCGGTTCCACCACCGGACGCGCGCGCCGTTGCGGCTGGTTTGATGCGGCCGCGCTCAAGCGTTCCATCCAGATCAACGGTGTGTCCGGTTTGTGCGTGACCAAACTGGATGTGATGGACGGCATGGAAAAGGTGCGTATCGGCGTGGGCTACAAGATCGACGGTCAAGTTCAGCGACATCCTGCCGGTCGGTGCCGAATCGTTGGACGGCTGCGAACCGGTGTACGAGGACATGCCGGGCTGGAGTGCCAGTACCGTGGGCGTGAAGCGTTATGAAGAATTGCCTGTCGAGGCACGCAATTATCTGCAACGCATCGCAGAGATTTGCGAAGTGCCGGTGGATATGGTCTCCACCGGTCCGGATCGTGACGAGACCATCGTTTTGCGTCACCCGTTCGAGGTCTGAGCAAGTGAGGCTGACGAAAAAACTGAGCACGCATCGCAACAGCGGTGCGTGTTTTTATTTGAATGGAAGAAAAAGCGCAAATGAAAACGGCCCGCTTGCGCGAGCCGTTAAATCATGGTGCCCAGAAGAGGACTCGAACCTCCACACCTTGCGGCACACGGACCTGAACCGTGCGCGTCTACCAATTCCGCCATCTGGGCGCTGCTTCGAGGGAGCGCACTTTAATTGTTAAAGGATTCTGTGTCAATGACGAAAAAGAAAAAAAATATCCGCGAACTCGATCCGTTTCTGGAACGCGAACGCGAACAATACGAACATCCGCTGCCTAGCCGCGAATACATCCTGCAGATACTGGCGGAGAAGGGCGTGCCGCTCGAACAGGATGAGTTGTGCAGCATGTTGCAGATCGAGCACCATGAAGAAGAGTTGTTTACCCGCCGCCTGCGTGCGATGGAGCGCGACGGCCAGATCATGCGCAACCGCAAGCGCGCCATCTGCGTGGTGGACAAGCTCGATCTGATCAAGGGCAAGGTGCAGGGCCATCCCGACGGCTTCGGTTTCCTGATTCCGGAAGACGGCAGCGCCGACCTGGTGCTGAGCGCCAAGGAGATGCACAAGGTGCTGCATGGCGACACAGTGATGGCGCGCATCGGCGGCGAGGATAAACGCGGCCGGCGCGAGGCCAGCATCGTCGAGGTGCTGGAATCTGCCAACACGCGCGTGGTCGGGCGTCTGTATGAGGAACACGGCATCCAGTTCGTGGTCGCCGAGAACCGCCGCATCAGCCAGGATATTCTGGTTGCGCCGGCGAATCCGGCGGAGCCAAGGCGGGGCAGGTGGTGATGCTGGAGATCATGCAGCAGCCCTCCAAACATGCGCAGCCCATCGGGCGCATCGTCGAGGTGCTGGGCAATTATGCCGACCCCGGCATGGAGATCGAGATCGCGCTGCGCAAGCACGACCTGCCCAACGAATTTCCGCATGATGCCAAGAAGCAGGCCGAAGCGTTCTCTCCTGAAGTGAAGCCGGCCGACTACGCCGGACGCGAAAGCGTGGCCAAGTTGCCGCTGGTGACCATCGACGGCGAGACCGCGCGCGACTTTGACGATGCGGTGTATTGCGAACCGAATGGCAAGGGCTTCCGTCTGGTGGTGGCTATCGCCGATGTGAGCGCCTATGTGAAATCCGGCGATGCGCTGGACAAGGAGGCGATCAATCGCGGCAACTCGGTGTATTTCCCGCGCCGCGTGATTCCGATGCTGCCGGAGGAATTGTCCAACGGCCTGTGTTCGCTCAACCCCAATGTCGAGCGCCTGTGCATGGTGTGCGACATGCAGATCTCTGCCTCCGGTGAGATCCAGAAACACCGTTTCTATCAATCGGTGATGTTCTCGCATGCGCGCCTGACCTACACCCAGGTCGCCGACATGCTGGCCAATCCGCAGGGCGAGAATGCACAAAAGTATGCAGCCGTGTTGCCGCATATCAACAACCTGTACCAGCTGTTCCAGACCCTGCTGCAAGCGCGCGAGAAGCGCGGTGCGATCGATTTCGAGACGGTCGAGACGCAGATGATCTTCAATGCGCAGGGCAAGATCGAGAAGATCGTGCCGGTAGTGCGCAACGACGCGCACAAGCTGATCGAGGAGTGCATGCTGGCGGCCAACGTGTGTGCTGCGGCCTTCCTGAAGGAACATGAGCATCCGGTGCTGTACCGTATCCACGAAGGCCCCACGCCGGAGAAGCTGGAAGCGGTGCGCGAGTTCTTCAAGGAGTTCGGCCTGCAACTGGGCGGCGGCGACGATCCGCAAGCGAGCGATTATGCCAAGCTGCTCAAGCAGATCAAAGGCCGTCCCGATGCCGGATTGCTGCAAACCGTGATGCTGCGTTCGCTGCGCCAGGCCGTGTATGGTCCGGACAATGCCGGCCACTTCGGTCTTGGTTACGAGGCTTACGCGCACTTCACTTCGCCTATCCGCCGCTACCCGGATTTGCTGGTGCACCGTGCCATCAAGGCGGTACTGGAAGGCAAACAATACAAGCCGCAGCTTAAATGGGCGGAACTGGGCGTGCATTGCTCGATGACCGAGCGCCGTGCCGACGATGCCACGCGCGACGTGGAAGCCTGGCTCAAGTGTTTCTACATGCGCGACCATCTGGGCAGCGTGTTCGACGGCACCATCTCTTCGGTTACCGGCTTCGGGCTGTTCGTATCGCTGGATGATCTTTATGTCGAAGGGCTGGTGCATGTGTCCGAACTGGGCGCGGACTATTACCACTTCGATGCGGCCAAGCACCAGATGCTGGGCGAGCGCACCGGCAAGCGTTACCGCCTCGGCGACCGCGTGCGGGTGAAGGTGGTGCGGGTGGATATGGAAAGCACCAAGATCGACTTCGTGCTGGAAAGTGTTACTGCATCCGGTAACGATGGCATTGAGGTCGGTGCCTGGGGAGCAGCTCCACCACCCAAGAAGGCGAAAAAGTCCGAGAAGTCCGGGAAAGCGGGCAAACATCATGGCTGAGTCGCGCATCATTCACGGTTTTCACGCCGTCACCGCACGCATCCGCCAGAACGCAGACAGCGTGCTGGAGATATTTGTGGATACGCAGCGCCGCGATCCGCGCGCGCGCGACCTGCTCAAGCTGGCAGAGAGCAACGGCGTGCGCATCATCCAGGTGGACGGCAAGCGTCTCGACGGCATGGCAGGCAGTACCCGTCATCAGGGTGTCGCTGCGCGGGTGGATGCGGCGCAGAAAGTGCAGCATCTGGACGATGTGCTGGATACGCTGACCGAACCGGCATTGCTGCTGGTGCTGGACGGCGTGCAGGACCCGCACAATCTGGGCGCCTGTCTGCGCAGTGCCGATGCCTTCGGTGTGCATGCGGTGATCGCGCCCAAAGACCGTGCCGTGGGCATCAATGCCACGGTGGAGAAGGTCGCCTGCGGTGCGGCGCACACGGTGCCTTACATCACCGTCACCAATCTGGCGCGTACCCTGCGCGAGCTGCAGGAGCGCGACATCTGGGTGATCGGTATGGATGGCGAAGCGGAAACGAATCTGTATGATGTGCAGCACAAGGGGGCGGTGGCTTGGGTGCTCGGAGCGGAAGGCGAAGGCTTGCGCCGTTTGACCAAAGAAAACTGCGACCAGTTGGTGCGCATCCCGATGCAGGGCAGCGTGGAAAGTTTGAACGTATCGGTGAGCACCGGGGTGTGTTTATACGAGGCAAGAAGGCAGAGGGCCGTTACAAAATAAAAACACGGTAGGGGAGAAGGTGATGCAGAAGTTCGATTTTTCGATTCTCACGCGCGATGGACAAAGGGTGGAGAGTATTGTCATCGCTGCGCGAGATGGGACAGAAGCGGAACGCAAGCTGCGGCAGATGTATCGTTATTGCGAAGTGGTGAGCTGTAATGCCAAACCGTCGGAGGATGACAAGGCACAGCATGTCATCATGTCGGTCGAGGATATTCTTTCGCTGATCTCCAAGTGAGCTGACTTGGCATCACTCGACGAAGCCGTCGGCCAGCAACTCTTTTAGCAGATCGTCATAGTCATGCGCGCCGCGACTTTCCGGCGCGTGTTCGAACACTGTTTTGTTCAAGGCCGGACTTTCGGCCAGGCTGACGTTTTCCGAGATGCGGGTGCGGCACACGTCGGCACCAAACTTTTCTTCCACCAGTTTCAACACATCCCAAGCCATGCGCCGCCGCCCGTCGAAGCGGGTGAGCAGATAGCGGCGGTTGACCCGATGCTTGAGCACCGGCTCCAGCGCATTCAATGTTTTCTCGATCTGGATCGCCCCTTTGGTGGAAAGATGGTCGGCTGAGATTGGCACGATCAGGCCGCTACAGGCGAAGATCGCGTTCAATGACAGCACTCCGATCAGCGGGCTGCAATCGATCACCACCGGTGTTTCCTTGCTGCCGAAGTGCTCGGCATGCAAGGCAAGGTTGAGCTTGTTCACCACGTTGTAACCCTTGCCGTACAGCACATCCACTTTGGATAATTCGGTGTGGGCGGGGATGATCTGGATGTTGCTGGACGATTCCCGCACCAGGCTGCGCAGAGAATGGTTGTGCTGGAACAGACTCAACACCGTATCCGCGCCCGACTTTACCGTGATGTTGGCGATGGAACTGAGTTGCGCTTGCGGATCGAGGTCGATGCCGCAGGGAGAGCGTCCGATGCGTGACAAAGCAGCAGCGAGATTGAGTGCGGTAGTGGTTTTGCCGACTCCGCCCTTTTGATTGAAGACAGCGATGATGCTCATACGACAGGATTCTAGTCGAAATTGGTGTTGCGTATGTGGAGCAGGGAGTGAGAAGGCGGGCCCAGCCCGGAACGGGCCGAGCCGGAGTGGTATATCAGTTGCGTTTGTAAACGATCTGCTTGGAGTCACCTTCGCAAGTGCCTACCACTTTGCCGGCAGCTACTTTGGCTGGAGCGGCAGCTGCGCCGGATGCGGCGGCAGGAGTGGCAGCAGCTTGGGCGACGGGGACGATGTCCAGACTGTAGGAAGTGACGCCCTTGGCTTGCAGCTTGGCATCAATCTGCGATTTGACGTCAGCACATGAAGCCATTGCGGAAACAGAGAGGCTGGACAGACAGGCTGCGAGTAGCAATTTACGCATATACAACTCCTTTTTCAGATTGAGAAAACAACACCCACCACAATATGCGCCTGCAGACCGGCAAACGGCCTTTCAGCGCAACAACTCTTCGATCTTGCGGTTGGCAGCCTGTAGTTTCTTGAACAGTGCCACCAGCAATGCTTTATCCAGATAGGCTTTTGACTCGCCCTGCAAATTATCGACACCGAGCTTCCTGACTTCGGCCGCGATCACCTGCCCATCGGCGATGACCGTCGCCGAGCGCGAAATGTTCTCGTTGGCGAAGAACATCCCTTCGCCGATACATTCGCCGCTGCGTATCAAGCCGACGATATGCTTGTTGTAGTAAACAGTGGCGGTGCCGAACAGCACGACGTAGAAGGCGTTCATATCGTCGCCCTCCGAGGTGATGCGGTCACCGGCCTCAAACGTGCGAATTTGAGCTTGTTCCGAGATGGGGGTCAGCCACTCACTGGGGATGGGGTCGAAGAAAGAGCACTTGCGCAGCTCGTTGAAACGGTCGTTAGAGACCTCGTCAAGACGCTTGGTAAAGCTGGCGAGACTGGCTTGGATGGCATCTAACTCGTTCATTTCCTCTCCCTGGTGCTGATCGGTTTAATTACTTGATCCTGCGGCAGAGCGCAAATTACCACAAGCCAAGGCAGCTGTGTTGTGCAGCGCGATTCAGCTAAACTCCATCATATGAATTCGAAACCAAATTGGAACAAAGAGGCACTGCTGCACACGCCATTTTTCGCGCCGCTGCATAACATCATTTCCCGCCTTGATGCGGACAGCTTCCCGACGCTGCAAGACTGCAACGCGCTGCTCTCGGCACATCAACCGGGCATCACGGTGCGTAGCGGGCATGCGCTGCGATTCGTGCCGCAGGAATACGGCAAGCTGCCTTTCGAAGCGCAATATGAGCCGCGCTGCTATTTGAAAGGCGAAGTGCCGACTCGCGCGGACAACTGGCACGACCTGCTCAATGCGCTGATATGGCTGGCCTTCCCCGGAGCCAAGGCTGCCATCAACGAACGCCATTATCGAGCGCTGACCGAGCCTGAGAAGGCTGACAATGCGGAAAGAAGGAGCCAGCGCGGTGCAGTGCGCGACACCAGCACGCTGCTGGACGAATCCGGTGTCGTCGTCGCCTATGCCGATAACGAACTGGCAGCACTGCTGCGCAACTTCCAGTGGAAAGA
Organism: uncultured beta proteobacterium; assembly: GCA_963721375.1. GTDB lineage: Bacteria > Pseudomonadota > Gammaproteobacteria > Burkholderiales > Gallionellaceae > Sideroxyarcus. The sequence goes on from CAVRIW010000004.1 coordinate 249,314, forward strand.
ATTGTTCTGGCAGCGGCGCGTACAGGTGCAATCCAGTATGGGCTTCTACCTGTTCGGTCATGGCCTGTACGAAAAAACCTTGCGTCCCTACATCGGCATGACCGGGCAGGGATTACTGTTGCCAGTGGAACAAGCATTCTTTACTTGGACGATGGCGCAACAGTTGGTGCATCTGGATAAGCTGCTGGCGGATTACTTGGCAGCGCCGCAACATTGTCACAGCACGCGTGAACTGACACCTGTGCCATTGCTCGGCGTGCCTGGCTGGGCAGTGGAGAATGAAGAAGCGGCATATTACGACAACCCCAGATATTTTCGACCGGGTCGACGCGGGGACGCCGCAAGCTAGCATGCTCCCGCTAACTCATAGGTTCAGCTATTTGGGCGATGTTCTTTCAGGTAGGTTTCTATCGCAGCAACTGCTTGGCTCAACTTGCTTGCCGTGGCCTCGATCAATTGCGGATATTCCTTGGTGTTCTCCGCCTTGATCGCCTGTTCCAGTTGGCTGGCGGATTCCGCCAAGAAGACAGCGCCGACGGATGCCGCGACTCCCTTCAGCGTATGCGCCAAACGTTCTGCGGTCGCGCGGTCATTGACGGCGAGCGCGTCCTTTATGGACTGCACCGCCTGTTCCTGGCTGGGAATAAACTTGGCTAGCATGGACAGGTAGAGCGTCCTTTCCCCCCATTCTGGCCATCGCATTGTCCGCATCAAGGACGGATGGCGCATCGCCCGGATGCTGACCCTCGGCTGCGGCTTGCACGGCTGGAAACTCATTGCGATGGGTCCAGCGCGCAAGGGTGGCATACATCGTCTGGTAGTGCAGCGGCTTGGAAATATAATCGTTCATGCCGGCAGCAAGACAATTTTCGCGATCGCCCATCATGGCATTGGCAGTCATCGCGATGATAGGCAGATCGGCCAGTGCCGGATTTTCCCTGATATGGCGCGTCGCCTCCAGTCCATCCATTTTCGGCATCTGCATGTCCATCAGCACCGCATCGAAGCTTTCCCGCTGCAGCGCCTGCAGCGCTTCGAATCCATCGTCGGCGATGCCGACTTCTATTCCGGCGCGCACCAGCAGGGCGTTGGCCAACTGCTGATTGAACTTGTTGTCTTCCACCAGCAATACATGCAAACCGGTCAGGTCGGCGTGTGTCTCTTGCGACAGCGAAAGCGGAGGCCACTTACACTGTTCTGAAGTGCACGTCATGATCGCATCCAACAATCCGGATGGCGTGACGGGTTTGTTGATCACTGCGTCCAGCAGCTTTACTGCCCCGGAAACATTGATCATCTCGGTGTGTTTATGGCCGGAAAGATAAATGACCTTCGGTCGTTGGTGCAGCGGCAGTTCCTGTTTGATGCGCTTCGCCACTTCCAGTCCGCTCATGCCGGGCATGCCCCAATCCAGTATCACGCAACTGAACGGCTGTCCGCTTTCATCGGCATGTTCGATCGCGGCCAAACCTTCGAGGCTGTCGGAAGCCGACATCGCCTCGATGCCGAATGACTCCAGAATGGACAGCATCAAGCGGCGCGCACTGTCGTTGTCATCCACCACCAACACCTTGAGCCCGCTCAAATCCGGTGCGTTGCCAGCCTCGTCGGGTAAAAAGGTGAAGGGGATATCGAATGTGAAAAGACTGCCTTTCCCCGGCGTGCTTTCCACCCATATTTGTCCGCCCATCAACTCCACGAGACGCTTGGATATGGCCAGACCCAATCCGGTACCGCCGTATTTTCGCGTGGTGGAAACATCAGCCTGGCTGAAAGACTGGAAGAGTTTTTCGATTTGTTCGGGCGTCATGCCGATGCCGGTATCTCTCACCGTAAAACGCAACACAACCTGACCGTAGGTTTCGCCCTGGCTGGGAATCTGTTTTTCCATCCTGATCTGGATCACAATCTCGCCCGCTTCGGTGAACTTCACGGCGTTGTTGGCAAGATTGTTCAGCACCTGGCCCAAGCGCAATGAATCGCCGACCAACACCTGCGGAATCCCGTACTCCTCGTCGATCAAAAACTCCAGGCGTTTTTCCTCTGCGCGGATGCTGATGATGGCGGCGACGCCTCGTAGCACGGCATCCAGATTGAAGGGGGCTTTTTCCATATCCAGCTTGCCGGACTCGATCTTGGAAAAATCCAGTATGTCGTTAATGATGCCCAGCAGCGAGTTTGCCGAAAGGGAAACCTTTTCCAGATAATCCCGTTGTACGGGTGTAAGCTGGGTTTCCAGGCACAGGTCCGAGAAACCGATGATCGCATTCATCGGGGTGCGGATCTCGTGGCTCATATTGGCGAGGAAGTAGCTTTTGGCCTGGCTGGCCAGCTCCGCGTCGTACTTGGCGGCGATCAGCTCCTGCTGGATACGTTTGCGCCGGGTGATGTCGCGCACCATGCAGGTGAAATGGCGCTGCCCTCCCAGCATCATCTCGCTTACCGCCAACTCCAGCGGAAAGGTGCTGCCATCCTTGTGCCGTCCCGCGATTTCGCGCTCGCCGCCGTCGATGCTCGCATCTTTGCGCACTCGCAACAGATAATCGTCGTGCAGCCAGTGAACAGACTCCGGCATCAACATGCTGATATTTTGTCCGATGATCTCGTCGGAGGAGTAGCCGAAAATGCGTTCGGCGTTGGCGGCAAATTCTTCGATGATGCCGCTCTCGCTGAAGGTGATAATGCCGTCTGCTATGGTATGAAGTATCGCGTACATGCGTGCTTCGGTGTCGCGCAAGGCCAGTTGCTTGGCGTATTCTGCAGCGGCGATGCTTAGATCCTGCTGAGCCTTTAGTTTGGAATAGCGCATCTTGGTGAAATACCAGCAACCGACCAACAGCAGCAGCAGCATTCCTGTCGAGTAGAACGCGGTAGACCGCATCACCTTGGAACTCAATTCCCAAATTTGTTTTTTCGGAACAAATGAAACTACTTTCCAAAAGTATTTGTCCGGATCGACACTGGTTCGTATCTGATTATTGACATACGTTGGCGCACTTTTGCGTGATTTCAGCGGGTAGACTGTTTCAAAACTCCACAGTCCGCTGCTGTCTTCGAATTGACCGTCCTCTGCTGCCGAAATTTTTTTCCATACGGCGGGGAATCTGGCTCCAAGCGTCTTGGGCTTGTCGAACATAAACCCCCATTCGTCATCCCGGTTGTTGCTCTTCAACCAGTAGCCATCGCTATTCAACAGCATGTTTTGAGCCTTGGAAACGTCATTGCTGGCACCTATCCGGGCCAAGAGCTCGTTGGCGGTGACGGTGACGACCAGCACCCCGTAGGCGGCGTGCATGGGCATCAAAAATCGGCGTGGCGATGCGAATGATGGGACGGTAGGGAGTGATGACTATTTTGTTTTCGAACTCAAGTTGCATTGGGGATACATATACTTTGCCGGGGTCAAGCGTGACACTCCCGGTGAAGTAAAAGCGATCGCTTTTGTTTTCCAGCTTGCTTTGATCCGTGACGCTGATATGCCCATCGAGATTGTTTATTCTCAGGACCTCCTTGCCATTTTCATCTATCAGGCGCAGCTTGGAATAAGTCGGATGCGTCAGGCAGAACAGGACGAAATCCCTGTGCAGGTTTTCCATGCCGGTCCGGGAAATTTTTTGTGCCGCCGTCAATTCCGGAATGGTTGCAAGGTAAAGCACATCCTGGACGCTGGCGTCCAAAGAGCGTTCGATTGCCCGTCCCCCGGACACCACGTTAAGCGAACCATCCGCTTTGAGAATGGCTTTCTGATCATCGACTGTCTGATTGAAAAGGTAAGCTGCTGCCAGAATAACCAGTAGAGCCAGAGGAATAAACAGCGTCGAGGAAGCTTCGGCGAAACTGATTGGACATGTGGATGTCTTTCATGGGGATCGCCAAGCACTTGCCCGACACCTTGGTTTGCTGCCTTACTCAACAATGTGTTCGGATATGGTGGAAGTCAACGCTTGGCCAACTGATCAGCCCCCCACATGAAATCCTTCAATTGCTGCAATTCGGCCGACTTTTCGCCTGCGCTTTTTAGCAGCTTGGTATTTTCACTCCGCAAGTAATCTTGCATGAATTTGATTTTGAGGTGTGTTCTGACCCGTGCAGCGACGATAGGCGCGCTGATCGGTTTATGAATGAAATCCGATGCGCCCACGGAAAACCCAAGTTCTTCGTCCTTGATTTCATTTTTTGCGGTTATAAAAATCACCGGCACATGCATGGTCGTAGTGTGCTTCTTTAGGCGACGACAGACCTCGAAGCCATCCATGTCCGGCATCATTACGTCGATCAGAATCAAATCGGGCGGATTGGCGAAGGCAAGCTCGAGCGCCTCCGGGCCATTGCTGGCTTTCTGTATGGTGTAATTCTTGTTCAGTACTTCATCCATCAAGCTCAAATTGAACGGCTCGTCGTCTATCACCAACACTGTTGGGCGTTTAGAAGAAACTGACATGGCATCTCCTTTCATTGGTTTGTTGATCCACCCTGAACATCCGCAGTGGGAAATGACGAGGATGCTATATCGTTCTCAGCGCAGCAGCAGGGTAGTAGACTGACGCCTCATTCAAAACGATATTGCATCTAATCAACCGAGTGATTCTGCGCACACATCCCGTTGTGACAACAGTCTGCCAGTTCCTGATGTGCCGACACATGTGACGAATGCTACGCTTGCGACGTCTCTATGCAATGGGGTATGGACCTACCTTACCTCGGTGCTTATATGAAGGTGCTGCCATGCACACGGCGAACTTCGGGACGAGTTGTCGTCACTAAACTGTAACAGCAGGATGAATCGCCTTGATGGCGAATCAAGTTAGAGATTTAATAATGTCGGTGCGTCGAACGGTGGTCGCCCGCAAATTTCACTCGATTCTGATTGCCGAGAATTGCGATTAGGAACTAAACTTGCGCGTCATTAGGCTGAACATCGCAGTAAGTTTTGAACAAAGCATTAATCTCGGGGACGGCATGAGGAGATCGTTTGCAACCGACGGTTCATTTCGGGCAGCGTGAATGTCTATGCCGCAGGTGGCGGAATGCTGTGATCAGCGGTGCAACCTGAGCGTAACTCGGAGTTCAAAGAGCACAGCTGCGCCGCAACAGCGCATATCCACGCGCGATGGCGAGAATGATGTTCACCATCTCACGGTAGCGGACACCATGTGGGACAAAAAACAGGAGCAGCATCATGAAGACTAATTTTCTCAAAGGGGATGTGGCATGAGGAATGCTATTTTGTTGTCAGTCCTGCTGTTGTCTGCCTGTGCGACCGAGCCGCGTGTGGGCGGCGCAACTGATGCTGAACAAGCACCTCGCCCAAGCGTCACCGCACCGCAACCCGCAGCGCCTCAGAAATCTACCCCCGTTGAAGCGCAACAACCTGCTCCCAGTGTTCAGGGTGACACTCCTCCCAAAAAAAATAAGCATAACGTCGAGCAAGATTGATCGACTTCGATTCGTAGTCAAAACTGAAAGTTGGTTTGTCACAGCGAGAATGGTTTCCTCGCTGCATCTTTCTTGATTTTGTCGTGGATTTTTCACAGGAAGCTGTTCAGGTCGACCAGCTTTTCGATGTGCTCGAAGCAATCGTCAAGCAGGCTTTAAGGCGTTAGCTGGCTGCTCTGGTAGTACGGCCATATTCCCGGCTAAAGTAGGCGGTCAGCAGCTCAGGTGCAAAGTGGCCGACGTAAGCGGCCAAGTTCCCGACATCCCGCAACAGCGTTTGAAGGCTTCCTTGCTGCTCATCAGCTGACGGATAACCTCATCAACAAGACCTCATGGAACAGCGGTTCTTTTCTTATTGGAGTCTTCGTTGATGTGTTGTCGAGTATCATTTTTTCGCTACTCGTTAGTTAACTCGGTATCACTAGCTCGGCACAGTGCAGCCCACTGAGTACTGCTCCTTCCAGCGTGGCGGGGTAGTCGCCTGCAGTGTAGTCGCCCGCCAGCAGCAGGCTGGGCAGCGCGGTCTGTTGTGACGGGCGCTGCAGGTTGGGGGCGCAGCAGAAGGTGGCGCGCTTTTCGGCGATGACTTTGAACCATTGCGGTGTGTCGGCGATGCCGAATTCTTCGCGCAGTTCGGCGATGACTTTTTGCGCCAGTTCTTCCTGATCCAATTCCTGATGGATGCCTTCCGCGCTGATGACGGCGGCAAGCAGGCCTTGCTGCCCGGCGATCTGTCCTTTGTCGAACAGCCATTGGCTGAAGCGCTGGTGCAGGCCGATCATGGGGTGCGGCAAGTGCACATGAGGCGGGTATTGCAGGTACACGGTGTAGATCGGTTGCTGTTGCAGGCTGTCGATCTGTGCGACGGTGTTTTCGAGCACGGTGATGGGGCGCAACAGTTTCGCGGCAACGGTGGGCGAAGTGGCGCAGATGACGTGACTGAAGGTGTGCGTGCCATTGGCGGTGACAAGTTCGATGCCGTCGTCTTTCGGGATGATGGATTCCACGCCGCAGGAGGTGCGTACTTTGCCGCCGTGCTGTTCGACGTAAGCCGCCGCACGTTGCGGGAACAGCGCGGTGAAATCGATGCGCGGCAACAGCATGTCGCTGTCGGCGCGGGTTCGGTTCAGTGCATCGCGCAGCACGTTCAGCAGCACCTGCGCGGAAGCCTTATGGATAGGCGTGTTCAGCGCGGCGATGCACAGCGGTTCCCACAGCTTGAGGGTCAGGTCGGCATCTTGTCCGTGGTTCGCCAGCAGTGCGGCGACCGTCATGTCGTCGGGCAAACGGAAATCCATGCGGCGCAGCGTGAGCATGAAGCGCGCGGCCTTCATGCGTTCGCTCCAGGTCAGACCTTGAGCCGTGAGCAGCGCGACCAGCAGGTGGAGCGGGGCGGGCAGGCGCGGTGCTTTGAGCGAGAACTGGCCGTGCAGATCGAGTTGCAGCGGCAGGCGCAGGAAGTCCTGCTCGATATCGCCGCCGACCAGTTCGATCAGGCGCAGGGTTTCGCGGTAGCAGCCGAGCAGCAGGTGCTGGCCGTTGTCGAGCTGTGTGTCGTTGTGCAGCACGCCGCGCGCGCGGCCGCCGAGCTGCCTGGCGCTTTCGAAGACGGTGACGGGAATCCCATGTGCAGCCAGTTCAACGGCGGCTGCCATGCCTGCATAGCCGCCGCCGATGATGCCACAGTAAACTGATCACGATTGCTCTCTCCCCGCGTGGGAGGGGATCTCAGTTCTGAGCCACGTCTTGAACGCCAGCCACAGTTTGTAGCGCGTCGTCAGCGAGACGCGCTCTTTCAGCACATGGCAGCCGCTGGCGACGACCTCGTCCAGTACGGCTTGATAGATCGCCGCCATGATGAGCCCGGTGCGCTGTGCCTTGCGATCCACGGCCGGCAGGTGGTCCAAGGCTTGCTGGTAGTAGCGCTGTGCGCGTTCGATCTGGAACGCCATCAGTTTCTGGAAATTCTCGGTCTCGCGCGCGTTGAGGATGTCCGCCGCAGTGACGCCGAACTGTTGCAGCTCGTCCATCGGCAGGTAGATGCGGTTGCGCCGCGCGTCTTCGCCCACGTCGCGGATGATGTTGGTGAGCTGGAAGGCGATGCCGAGGTCGTGCGCGTATTTCAGCGTCTGGCGGTCGGTGTAGCCGAAGATCTCCGCCGACAGCAGGCCGACCACCGAGGCGACGCGGTAGCAATACAGTTGCAGCGACTTGAAATCGGCATAGCGCGGCTGGTCGAGGTCCATCTCCATGCCGTCGATGATCTCCAGCAGGTGTTCCTGCGCCAGGTTGAATTGCTTGACGACAGGAACGAGCGCTTGGCAGACCGGATGTTGCGGTTTGCCGCCATAGATGGCGGCCACTTCGTTGCGCCACCAGTTGAGCGTGGTGCGCGCCACATTGGCATCGGAACATTCGTCCACCACATCGTCCACTTCGCGGCAGAAGGCATACAGCGCGGTGATGGCGCGGCGCTTGTCCTTGGGCAGGAAACGGAAGCTGCTGGTAGAAACTGGAACCGCTGGATGCGGCTTTGTCTTGGCAATATTGGTCAGGAGTCATATCAGAAACGTAATGGTGCACTTTTCGCCAGCATGATAACCCAGTCGAACGGGCGCAATACCGGGCGCTGGTGGAACATGTCGTAGTCGACGGCTTCCAGCTTGTCGAGGATGCGCAGGCCGCCCGCGATGATCATGCGCATCTCCAGCCCGATGCGTCCGCTCAGGATGGTGCCGAGCGGTGCGCCTTGCAGCATCAGGGCGCGCGCGCGATCCACCTGGAACTTCATCAATGCGCGCCATGCGTCATCGCTGATGCCTTGGGCGATCTGCGCTTCGCTCACGCCGAAGCGCGCCATGTCATCCAGCGGCAGATAGATGCGCCCGATGGCGTAGTCCTTTGCCACGTCCTGCCAGAAGTTGATGAGTTGCAACGCGGTGCAGATGGCATCGGAGTAGGCGAGGTTGACCGGCGTGGCTTCCTCGTACAGATGCAGCAGCAGATTGCCGACCGGGTTGGCGGAGCGGCGGCAATAGTCCAGCAGCTCGTCGTAGTTGGCATAGCGCTTTTTCACCACGTCCTGCGAGAAGGCATCGAGCAGATCATGCAGCGGCTGCATGCGGCAGTTGGTGTTCTTTGATCTCGGTGGCGAGATGCTGGAACAGCGGCAGCAGCGGGGTTTCGTCCGCTGCGATGTGCATCAACTCGTCGCGAAAATCATCGAGCTGGCGCAGGCGTTCGTCGTCGGGCAGCTCGCCCTCGTCGGCGATGTCATCCGCCGCGCGGGCGAAATGATAGATGGCTGCCACCGGCTTGCGCAGCCGTTTGGGCATGAGGATAGAGGCGACGGGGAAGTTTTCGTAGTGATCGACGGACATTACACCAGGTCATTCCGGTGCAGCATGAACACAAACTCATCTCCCGCACTGACTTCCAGCCAGGTGAAGGGCAGGTCGGGGAATGCGGCTTCGAGCGCATCGCGGTTGTGGCCGATCTCGACAATGAGTATGCCGTTCTCGGTGAGGTGCTCTGCGGCGTTTTGAAGAATGATACGGGTGGCATCCAGACCATCGGTGCCGCTGCCGAGCGCCAACTTGGGTTCGTGCTTGTATTCCTGCGGCAGTGCGTCGACCGAGGGCGCATCCACATAGGGCGGATTGCTGATGATGAGGTCGTAGCGCTTGCCTTCGATTTCGGCGAACAGGTCGGACTCGATCAAATTGATGTGATCATCCAGTCCGTAGTCGGTCACGTTGTATTGCGCGACATCCAGCGCATCCGCCGAGAGATCGACCGCGTCGATCGTGGCGTTGGGAAAGGCATGCGCGGCCAGGATGGCGAGGCAGCCGCTGCCGGTACACATGTCCAGGACCGAGGTTACGGCATCCGGATTTTCCACCCAGGGATACAGTTGTTCGCGCAGCAGTTCGGCGATGAACGAGCGCGGCACGATGACGCGCTCATCCACATAGAAGGACAGCTCGCCCAGCCATGCCTGATGGGTCAGATAGGCGGCGGGGATGCGCTGTTCGACGCGCTTCTCGATGATGTTCAACACATCGTAGATTTCGGATTGCGTGAGGCTGGCATCCAGGAAGGGTTCCAGCTTGTCCAGCGGCAGATGCAAAGTGTGCAGGATGAGATAGGCGGCCTCGTCGTAGGCAGTCTCGCTGCCGTGACCGAAGAACAGTTCGCCTTCATGAAAGCGGCTGACCGCGAAACGCAGGCAATCGCGCAGTGTCTTGAGCGAGGCGCTTGCCTCGGAAAAATAGTTGATGTTCATTTAATCTCCTCCTCCGCCACCATCTCCTCCGCCATCACAACTGTTGCTGTGATCGTTACAGGATGATGAGTGAACATTATTCGAATCGCCGGAATTATCCGTGCTGCCGCTGTTGCCATTCGTATTGCGCCGATTGTTCCATGCGATGGCAACGAGCCACAGCACGATGATGACCAGCAGCAAGACGAAGAAAAACTTTCCCACTTTTATTCGACCAGCAGTTTGACCAAGGTCAGATAGTAAATCTCCGACAGCGCATCCAGGTCAGCCACCGCCACGCATTCATTGAGCTTATGGATGGTCGCATTCAACGGCCCCACTTCAAGCACCTGCGGGCAGATGTCGGCGATGAAGCGTCCATCCGAGGTGCCGCCGCTGGTGGAGAGTTCGGTTGCTATACCTTGCACCTGCTGGATGGCTGCACTCACCGCATCCACCAGATTGCCGCGCGGGGTGAGGTAGGGCTTGCCGGAAGAGTTCTCCCATTGCAGGTCGTACTCCAGCCCGTGCTTGTCGAGGATGGCATGGACGCGCTGCTTCAGGCTGTCCACCGTGCTGGCGGTGGAATGGCGGAAGTTGAACAGGATCTCCACCGTGCCGGGCACCACGTTGGTGGCACCCGTGCCGCCGTGGATGTTGGAGATCTGCCACGAAGTCGGAGGAAAATATTCGTTGCCCTCGTCCCAGACGGTCGCGGCCAGTTCGGCGATGGCGGGGGCCGCGAGGTGGATGGGGTTCTTCACCAGATGCGGGTAGGCAATGTGACCTTGCACACCCTTGACGGTCAGCGTGCCGGACAGCGAACCGCGTCGGCCATTCTTGATGGTGTCGCCCATCTTGCTCACGGAGGTCGGTTCGCCAACGATGCAGTAATCCAGTTTCTCGTCGCGTTCCTGCAAGGCTTCGACCACGCGCACCGTGCCATCCACCGCCACGCCTTCTTCGTCCGAGGTGAGCAGCAGCGCGATGGAGCCGCGATGTTGCGGATATGCGGCGACGAATTTTTCGATGGCGGTGACGAAGGCGGCCAACGAGCCTTTCATGTCTGCCGCTCCACGTCCGTACAGCATGCCGTCGCGCACGGTGGGGGTGAACGGATCGCTGTCCCACTTGTTCACCGGGCCGGTCGGCACCACGTCGGTGTGTCCGGCGAAGCAGACCACCGGTGCAGCATGGCCGCGTCGCGCCCACAGATTGTCCACTTCGCTGTGGCGCATCTTTTCCAGGTTGAAAGCTAGCGGGGCGAGGCGCGCACCGATGATGTCGATGCAGCCTTCGTCCATCGGCGTGAGCGAATGGCGCGAGATGAGTTGTTTTGCAAGTTCGAGTGTGTTGCTCATAGCTTCAGATTTTCGTAATCGGTTTCGTTGAATCCGGTCGCCAGCACTTTGCCGTTGTGTTCCAGTACCGGGCGTTTGATGACGTTGGGTTTTTCCAGCATCAAGGCCAAGGCGGAGGCGTCGTCCTTGATCGAGGCTTTTACCGTGTCGGGCAATTGTCCCCAGGTCGGGCCGGTCTTCTTCAGTAGTTTCTGCCAACCGACCTGTTTGAGCCAGCCGGAGAGTTGTGCCTCGGTGACGCCCTGTTTTTTGAAATCTTGGAATTCATAAGCGACGCCATGTGCGTCCAGCCAGACACGCGCCTTCTTCACCGTGCCGCAGTTGGGGATGCCGTAGAGCCTCATCAGGAACCGGAGCCCGGCACGTCGATGTTGAGCTTGATGCTGTCGAGGCTGGACGAGGGGGCGGCAGACGAGGCAGCAGGCTGGCTGGTGCCGGGGGCATATGCCTTGGTTTTGCTGGTCTGCGAATAGTCGATGAGCGAGGACAGGTTGCTGGCGGAGTCCGCGTTGCGCAAGGCTTCTTCCTTGGTGATCTGGCCTGATTTGTACAGCTTGTACAGCGCACGTTCGAAAGTCTGCGAACCTTGCGAGACGCTTTGCTCGATGGCCTCGCGAATCTTTTCGATCTGGTCGTTCTTGATCAGGTCGGCGATCAGTGAAGAGTTGAGCAGAATCTCCACTGCCGGCACCAGTTTGCCCTGGCTGTTGCGAATCAAGCGTTGCGAGATCACCGCACGCAGACACATGGACAAGTCGGACAAGATCGATTGGCGCGCGTCGTACGGGAAGAAGTTCACGATGCGGTTCAGCGCGTGATAGCTGTTGTTGGCGTGCAGGGTGGACAGGCACAGGTGGCCGGTCTGGGCGAAGATCAGCGCATGCTTCAGCGTGTCGCGGTCGCGTATCTCGCCGATCATCAGCACGTCTGGCGCTTCGCGCATGGCGCTGATCAGCGCCGCGCCGTAGTCGGCGGTGTCGGTGCCGATCTCGCGCTGGTTCACGATGCACTTGTTGTGCTTGAAGATGTATTCGATCGGATCTTCGATGGTGAGGATGTGGCCGGTCTGTGTCGAATTGCGGTGCTCCAGCATGGCGGCCATGGTGGACGACTTGCCCGAGCCGGTGGCGCCGACGACCAGCACCAGGCCGCGCTTGTCCATGATGAGGTCTTTCAGCACCAGCGGCAGATGTAGCTCTTCCACATCCACGATCTTGCCGCGCACGTAACGGATCACCATGGCGACATCATTGCGTTGCCTGAACACGTTGACGCGGAAATTGCCGATGCTGGGCACGCGGAACGAGAAGTTCATCTCCATGTGCAATTCGAAGTCGGTGATCTGCTCCGGCGTCATCATCTCGTAGGCGATGTTTTTGACGTTGTCGGCATCGAGCAACTGCGCATTGATCGGCTTCACCACGCCGTCGATCTTGATGTTGATCGGCGCGCCGACCGAGAAGAACAAGTCGGAGGCTTGCTTTTCAGCGGCGAGTTGTAGCAGTGGTGTGATGATCATGGGGTTCTCCTAAGGGAAGGATTGAGAAGCGAGGATTGAGGATCGAGAAAGTACGTGCAGTCAGTCAGTATTCCAATCCTCGATCCTCAATCCCCGATCCTGATTCAGATGCCTCGCAACAACTCGTTGATGCCGGTTTTGCCCAAGGTCTTGGCATCTACCTTCTTCACGATCACCGCGCAGTACAGGCTGTACTTGCCGTCCTTGGAAGGCATGCTGCCGCTCACCACCACCGAGCCGGCCGGCACGCGACCGAAGTGGATCTCGCCGGTTTCGCGGTCAAGGATCTTGGTGCTCTGGCCGATGAACACGCCCATCGAGATCACCGAGCCTTCTTCCACGATCACGCCTTCGACCACTTCCGAGCGCGCGCCGATGAAGCAGTTGTCTTCGATGATGGTGGGGTTGGCCTGCACCGGTTCCAGCACGCCGCCGATGCCGACGCCGCCGGAGAGGTGCACGTTCTTGCCGATCTGCGCGCAGGAGCCGACGGTGGCCCAGGTGTCCACCATCGTGCCTTCATCCACATAAGCGCCGATGTTCACAGTAGGAGGGCATCAGCACCACGTTCTTGGCGATGTAAGCACCACGGCGCGCAGCGGCGGGAGGCACCACGCGGAAGCCGCCTTCGCGGAATTCCTTGGAGTTGTAGTCGGCGAACTTGGAGGGTACCTTGTCGAAGTAGTTGGTGAAGCCGCCCTTGATGAAGGCGTTGTCCTCGATGCGGAAGGACAACAGCACGGCCTTCTTGATCCACTGATGGGTGATCCACTGACCGTTGATCTTCTCCGCCACGCGCAATTTGCCCTGGTCGAGATATTCGATGACGGTGTTGATAGTTTCCTTCAACTGTGCATCCACATTGCGCGGGGTGATCTCGGCACGGCGTTCAAAGGCTTCTTCGATGATGGCTTGCAAATGCGGCATGGTTATCCCTAACTTAGTTTTTGAGTGAATTCGGCGATGCGTCGTGCGGCTTCCAGTGTCTCGTCCAGATTGGCGACCAGCGCCAGGCGGATGAAGTTCGCACCGGGGTTGATCCCGTGCGCTTCGCGGGCCAAGAAGCTGCCGGGCAACACGGAGACATTATAGTCGCGGTGCAGCTGTTGCGCGAAGGCCGTGTCGGCGATGGGCGTCCTCAGCCACAGGTAGAAGCCGGCATCCGGCTTGGACACGGGCAGCACAGGGGCGAGCAGGGCGATGACCTTGCCGAACTTTTCCGCGTACAGATGGCGGTTCTCGGCGACATGCGCCTCGTCGTTCCAGGCGGCGATGGTCGCAGCCTGGATCGCCGGATTCATTGCGCAGCCGTGATAGGTGCGATACAGCGCGAACTTCTCCAGTATCTTGGCATCGCCCGCAACAAAACCGGAACGCATGCCCGGCACGTTGGAGCGCTTGGACAGGCTGGAGAACACCACCAGGTTTTTATAATCGTTACGTCCCAGTTGCTGAGCGGCTTGCAGCGCACCCAGCGGTTGGTCTGCACCGAAATAGATCTCGGAATAGCATTCGTCCGCGGCGATGACGAAACCGTAGCGGTCGCTCATGTCGAACAACGTCTTCCATTCGTCCAGCGGCATCACGCGACCGTTCGGATTGCCCGGCGAGCAGACGTAGATGAGCTGCGTGCGCTGCCATACGGCTTCCGGCAGTTGCGCGAAGTTCAGCGCGTAATTGTCTTCCGGCAAGGTGTTGAGGAAGTAGGGCGTGGCACCGGCCAGGAATGCCGCGCCTTCATAGATCTGGTAGAACGGGTTCGGGCAGACCACCGCCGGATCGTGCTTGCTGCGGTCGATCACGGCTTGCGCGAACGCGAACAGCGCCTCGCGGCTGCCGTTCACCGGCAGGATCTGCGTCTTCGAATCAGGTGTCGGGATGCCATAGCGATGCGTCAGCCAGTTGGCGATGGTAGAGCGTAGCGCGTCGCTGCCGACGGTTGTGGGATAATTCGCCAAGCCATCAAGACCCGCAATCAACGCATCCTTGATGAACTGCGGGGTGGCGTGTTTGGGTTCGCCGATGTGCAGACTGATGGGTTTCAATGCCGCATTCGGTGTCACTGCGCCGAACAACTTGGCGAGTTTCTGGAATGGGTACGGTTGAAGGAGCTGCAAATCCGGATTCATTGTTTGCGGTTTGATCAGTGTCGAAAACGTTGCGCATTATAAGGGTCGGGCAAGTGCCATCAAAACAAAATGTGATGCCGATAGCGGGCGTGTTGAGCGGTGCGCTGGTGTGGGGGCTGATCTGGTATCCCTATCGCGTGTTGCAGGATGCAGGCGTGTCCGGCGCGCTGGCGACGTTGATCACCTACCTGCTGGCTATGCTGTGCGGCGCGTTCATGCTGCCGCGCGTGTGGCGCGAATTGCCCAATGCGGGATGGTGGGCGTTGCTGCTGGTGCTGAGTGCGGGCTGGGCGAACCTGGGTTATGTGCTGGCCATGCTGCACGGCGAAGTGATGCGCGTGCTGTTGCTGTTCTACCTCGCTCCGGTGTGGACCATCCTGTTCTCGTTCTGGCTGCTGGGGGAGCGGCTCAATCGTTATGGCTATTTCGTCGTTGCCCTGTCCTTGGGGGGCGCACTGGTCATGCTGTGGGAGCCGAACTTTGGTTTGCCGTTGCCGCAGAACCTCTCCGAATGGCTGGGGCTTTCCGCCGGCATGGGCTTCGCGCTATCCAACGTCACCTCGCGCCGTGCGGCGCATCTTTCGGTTGAGGCCAAATCGTTCAGCCTGTGGCTGGGTACGGCCGCGCTGACCTTGCCGTTCCTGTTGTGGCAGGGCAGGGGAGGCGAACAGCTGGCGGCAATCTCCGCACCATCCTGGTTGCTGCTCGCGCTGCTGGGCCTGGTGCTGTGCGCCACCAGTTTCGCCGTGCAATACGGCGTGACACATCTTTCCGCCAACCGCGCGGTGGTACTGTTCCTGTTCGAGCTGGTGGTTGCTGCCATCTCGTCGTATTTCATTGCCAACGAAGCGATGGAATTGCGCGACTGGATCGGCGCGGCACTTGATCATTTCTGCAACTTTGCTTTCGGGGAAATTGTGTTCGGACAAGGGCGTGGGTTAGACTGCGTCCGGTTCTGAAGCGGTAGTGACTTTTGAAAGGTTGCCTGATGCGAGGATTCCCCGGTCTTGAGAAACACCCGACGCCTGCTGCAATCAACGAGTTGTTCAACAACGACGATCCTGAGGTCGTGTGGGGAAGGGTGACCGACATCATCCATTGCATCAGTCCCGCTTACGACTTTACCCTCGTTCGTTCCGTCTATGACGATGTGCTGCGCCTGTTTCGTGGCGATTATCCCGGTTATGGTTCCATCAAGACGCTGTATCACGACCGCACGCATACGCTGGATGTGCTGTTGTGCGGCGTGCGGCTGATGCACGGCGTGCATATCTCGGGCGATCACCTGCAGGATGACGAGATCACTCTGGCCGCAGTCGCCATGCTGTTGCACGATGTCGGTTATGCGCAACTCAAAGGCGAGGAAAACGGCACCGGCGCGCAGTACACGCAGACGCACGTCCTGCGTGGCATCGATTTCATGCAGAAATATTTCCACGCGCGCCAATTCCCAGAGGACATGGCGGCAGCTGTGCACAACATGATCCTGGGAACCGAGCATAACCTCCCGTTCGCACGAATCGATTTTCTCAATGATCGGGCAAACATGCTGGGGCGCATCGTCGCCACCGCGGACATCACCGGACAGATGGCGGACAGAATCTATCTGGAAAAACTGTTGTTCCTGTATCTGGAGTTCAAGGAAGCGCACTTCGGCAGCTACCAGAGCATGCATGACCTGCTGTGCCAGACCAATCACTTCTACGAAACGATCCGCGAACAACTCGACGGGGCGCTCGGCGGCATCTACCAGCAACTGGAGTTCCACTTCAAACACACGCTGGGTGTCGGCAACAACTACTACCTGGAATCCATCGAAAAGAACATGGAATATCTGGCGAAGATCGTCGCCCACGACGAAGCGGAACTCTTCACCCTGCTCAAGCGCAAAGGTGTCGCGGAAAAGTTGCGCACCTTGGCTTAGTCAATCAACCCACGTCTCAACTCGCCTCGCCGTCTTTACACAGGCTGTCAGCTGTTTCGCCTTTGATTACCTCAAGCCGGAACAGCGGGCGACGGGCGTTCCATTGCATACAGCATCCCTGCGATGAGATATCCAGCGGGGGGCATATGAGATAGGAGCATGGCGCATCGCGTTCGACGAATGCAGCGATGAACACTTCTATATGCTGAAAGCGGTGAAGAAGCGCTATGTGGTGGTCAAGTGCAAGGCTTGGTTCCTAGTTCGCACTAATAGTGGCAGCACAGCTTGAGCAGGCACAAGGAATTCAACCAGATATTTCGGATTTTCAGCCGTTCAGGCTATTACCTATTACTTTTGGTATTTGTCTGAATACATTATTCATTCGATCGGCATCGTGCAATATTTCCTGAACACTTCGTTTGTTTCCGGTTTCGGTTACAAAACGGATCGATACAGATATTGGCCATCCATCTTTGTTGAATTGCTGTTCAGCATCTGTCTTGATACGTTGTTGAGCAAATTCGCAGGAGCGCCGGTCGGTATCAGGGAGCAACAAAGCGAACTTCTCACCTCCGATGCGTGCCTTGCAGTCAATTTTTCTGCAGTTCTTCCTTAATACCTCCGCCATCATGATGAGCACCTCATCGCCTTTGATGTGACCAAGTTGGTCATTCGGATCTTTGAGCCGATCGATATCAATAATCATCACAGAGTAGGGGCTGCCTGAACGCTCACTGCGGAGTTGCTCCAGTTCAAACAGCTTAAAGAATTCCGCGCGGTTATCCAGATTGGTCAAGACATCCTTGCGTCCATGTGCTCTTTCTTTCAGTAATTTGACCACTACTCGGCCGATGACTGTAAAAGCGACGCTACGGGAGAATGCATTCAGCAAAAATGCACTCTGCGGAAAATCCGGCATTATCAGTGCTTCGGCCAGGCTCCAGGTGATGCCGGTAAATATCGCAAAATATAGAGGTAGTTGTGTATCGGTTTTGCGCAAGGCATGAATTGCGCTAAGACGAGCTGCCTGCATGACGGGCAGGCAATAAAAGATGTCCAAAGAATAGTAAGAGCCGACCAGCACATAGTTGAACCATGTGATGAGTACAACTTCTGCAACAACCAAAGCAAGACCCCAGAACATTGTTGTTAATCCCTTTTGTTGTACCTGTTATTTTTCGTGCTGTTCTAAAATTGTTTTTTCAAAATGCCGTATCCAGAACCAGAAGGGGGCAAAAGTGCCCTGTTTAGCCTTGTTTGGCTAGGCTGACAGAGCACTTTTTTACGCAACCGTTACCGATTTTTCCAGATACACATCCTGGATCGCGTTCAGTAGCGCCACACCATCCTGCATCGGTTTCTGGAAGGCCTTGCGTCCGGAGATCAGTCCCATGCCGCCCGCACGTTTGTTGATGACGGCGGTGCGCACTGCCTGTTGCAGGTCATTCTTGCCCGACTCGCCGCCGGAGTTGATCATGCCGACGCGGCCCATGTAGCAGTTCGCCACCTGGTAGCGCACCAGGTCGATGGGGTGGTCGGTGGTGAGTTCGCTATACACCTTGGGGTTGGTCTTGCCGAACTTGATGGCGTTGTAGCCGCCGTTGTTCTCGGCCATCTTCTGCTTGACGATGTCGGCGTTGATGGTGACGGCGAGGTGGTTGGCTTGCCCGGTGAGGTCGGCGGCGACGTGGTAGTCCTTGTTGGCGGTCTTGAACGCGGGGTTGCGCAGGTAGGCCCACAGGATGGTCGCCATGCCGAGGCTGTGTGCGTGCTCGAAGGCATCGGAGACTTCCTGTATCTGGCGGCGCGATTGTTCCGAGCCATAGAAAATCGTGGCACCCACGGCCACCGCACCCATGTCGAAGGCCTGATCCACGCTGGCAAACAGGGTCTGGTCAAAAATATTGGGATAGGTCAGCAGTTCGTTGTGGTTGATCTTCACGATGAACGGGATCTTGTGCGCATAGCGGCGCGCGACAGAACCCAGCACACCCAGCGTGGAGGCCACACCGTTGCAGCCGCCTTCGATGGCGAGCTTGACGATGTTCTCCGGATCGAAATACATCGGGTTGGGCGCGAACGATGCGCCGCCGGAATGCTCCACGCCCTGGTCCACCGGCAGCAGCGAGAGGTAGCCGGTGTTGGCCAGCCGTCCCTGCCCATACAGCGCTTGCAGACTGCGCAGCACGCCGGGCTTGCGGTCCTTCATCGCCACCACGCGATCCACGAAATCCGGCCCGGGCAGATGTAGCGATTCTTTTGGAATGCCGACGCAGCTGTGATTCAATAGTTGTTCAGCTTCTTCTCCCAACAATTGCACGATGTTCGTCATGATCTCGCTCCTTGGATGGTTAGAATGGAGCAATCATCTTACTCCCCTGTGTATAATTTTGCGCATCCCAACTTCATCATCTGACTATCCATGAAACAACTCACCATCGGTACACCCCTCAGTCCTTCTGCCACCAAAGTCATGCTGCTCGGCAGCGGCGAACTGGGCAAGGAAGTCATCATCGCACTGCAACGCCTGGGCGTGGAGACCATCGCGGTCGACCGTTATGCCGATGCACCGGGGCAACAGGTGGCGCATCGGGCGCATGTCATCAACATGGCGGACGGTGCGGCGTTGCGCGCATTGATCGAACAGGAAAAGCCCGACCTCATCGTGCCGGAGATCGAGGCCATTGCCACCGATATGCTGGTGCAGATCGAGAAGGAAGGTCTGGTGCGCGTCATCCCCACCGCGCGCGCCACGCAACTCACCATGAACCGCGAAGGTATCCGCCGCCTGGCTGCCGAGACATTGGGCTTGCCGACCTCGCCCTACAAATTTGCCGATAGCCTGGAAGAAATGCGTGCCGCCATCGATGTGGTCGGCTATCCGTGCATCATCAAACCGGTGATGTCGTCCTCCGGCAAAGGCCAGTCGAAAGTGGATAACGCCGGCGAAGTAGCCGCAGCGTGGGATTACGCCGCGAGCGGTTCGCGCGTGAACCAAGGCAGGGTGATCGTGGAGGGCTTCATTGCTTTCGATTACGAGATCACCCAGCTTACCGTGCGCGCCGTCGGCGCGAATGGCGGGATCGAGACACATTTCTGCGAACCCATCGGCCATGTGCAGGTGCACGGCGATTATGTCGAAAGCTGGCAACCGATGGCCATGTCGGCAATGGCGCTGCAACGCTCGCGCGACATCGCCAAAAAGGTCACCGATGACCTCGGTGGCTTGGGCATCTTCGGTGTGGAGTTGTTCGTGAAGGGCGACATGGTGTGGTTCTCGGAAGTCAGCCCGCGTCCGCACGACACCGGCATGGTGACCATGTGCAGCCAGCGTTTCAACGAATTCGAACTGCATGCCCGCGCCATCCTCGGCCTGCCGGTGGATGCCAGCTTGCGTGCACCGGGTGCGAGTGCGGTGATCTACGGTCAGATGGACGAGAAGGGCATCGCCTTCCAGGGGGTGGCAGAAGCGCTGCGCGTGCCGGAATCGGATGTGCGTTTGTTCGGCAAGCCGGAATCGTTCAAGAAGCGCCGCATGGGTGTGGCGCTGGCGACAGGGAAAGATACCGACGAGGCGAGGACGCGTGCCAAGCTGGCGGCGAGCAAGGTCGTTCCGGTCAAAGCGTAGTGATCACAGGCCTACATCACGCTGCATTTCTGACGAGCGACCTCGCCAAGTCGCGCGCATTCTACGAAGGTGTGCTGGGTTTGCATCCCGCACAGAATCGGCCGCAGATGAGCTTTGAGGGTGTGTGGTACGACATCGCGCCGAACCAGCAGCTACACCTGATGCTGTTACCTGATCCCGAGGCCGGTTTGCAGCGTCCCGTCCACGGCGGACGTGATCGCCATCTGGCACTGGCTGTGAAAGAGTTGTCGCAGCTGATGGCGCGGCTGGATGCGGCGGGCATCGCCTACACGCAAAGCCAATCCGGTCGCCGTGCTGTGTTCTGCCGCGACCCGGATCAGAACGCGCTGGAGTTCATCGAGGTCGTTGAGTGATGCAGCAATCCGCACATGACGACGGCATCAGCCCCAAGGCTTGGTATCAGGCCGCCTGTGAGAAGTCCGGCTTTGTTTGCGATGTGCGGCAGATCGCCGCCATCGAGGAGCTGGAAACATTGTGGCAGCAACTGGTCGAATTCAAAGCCAAACGCAATCAATTCCTCGGGCGCAGTCTGCTCAGCCCGGACGTGCCCAAAGGCCTGTACATCTGGGGCGAGGTTGGGCGTGGCAAGACCTTTCTGATGGATGGTTTCTATCACTGCCTGCCGTATCGTCGCAAACGCCGCATCCACTTCCACAACTTCATGGTCGAAGTGCATCACGAAATGAAGCTGCTCGCCCATGAGAGCGATCCCCTGATGGCGCTGGCCGACAACATCGAACGCTCCACCCGCTTGCTGTGTCTGGACGAATTCCATGTGGACGACATCGCCGATGCGATGATCCTCGGGCGTTTGCTGGGAGCGTTGCTGGAGCGCGGCGTGGTGTTGCTCACCACTTCCAATTACCCGCCGGATGGTCTGTATCCCCATGGTTTGCAGCGGCAGAATTTCCTGCCCGCCATTGCCTTGCTCAAGCGCGAATTGAAAGTGCTGCACCTCGACAGCGACACCGATTACCGCATGCTGCAGATGGCGCGCGATCCGCTCTTTATGCTGTCTGCCGATGCGACGACCGATGGTCGCATGCAGTCGTTGTTCCAGCGCCTCACGGCAGGCATGCACTGCCGAGGTGGATTCCATCCCGGTGCGGCAGATCAGGATTCCGGTCAGGCGTGTGTCGCGTGAAGTGGTCTGGTTCGATTTCAAGGAGTTGTGCGGTGGTCACCACGACCAGTCCGATTATCTGGAGATCGCCCATCGCTACCCGACTGATCTTTCTGTCGGGCATTCCGCAAATGACTGCCGAGAATGGCGCGGAGGCGCGGCGTTTCAGCTGGTTGATCGACGTGCTGTATGACAACCACGTCAAACTGGTGGCTTCATTCGAGTCGGCATTGGATGAGTTATACGAAACAGGACGACACGACAGCGAAGCCCAGCGCATCGCCAGCCGTTTGACCGAGATGCAGACCAGACGCTATCTGGAACTTCCGCACCACAGCCGCGGCGTGACCTTGACCGGGCATCTTGTGGCGCAGAGCTAGCGCACGCCCGGACTTGGCGAAGATCTACCAGCCGTGCGTCATGCGGGTGTCGAAAGTCAGCTGACACGCCGCATTATCATCCCCCAGTTTCTTGGCTGCCTTGTCTGCAACGGCTTGGGGGACGGTGAATTCACCGGGTTTGCGGGGTACGGGTTTCTGGTTGAGCGTCACGATAATCGGCCTTGGCCTTTTCCGCAGTTGCCTTGCAGATGGTCAGGTCAGTGCGCAGCATGGATTCGAATCTCGTTCTCGCCTCGGCTCGCGCTTGTTCCATTGCCTTGCGTGTCTGCTCGGCCACCAATCGCTCCTGCCTGTTCAAATGATCCAGATAGAGCCAGGCACCACCAGCCAGCAAGATGAGCACAACAGCAACGATTTTCTTATTCATGTTGATCTCCCTGAAATATTCATGACCCCGCAGGCGCATGATAAACCAATTCAAAGCGGTTGTGGCCCGCAAGGGGCGTGGCGGAATCCGGGGTGTCATCAACGGATTGAATTTCGTTCCATCCTGCCTGTGATGGCTGCAACGAGTTGCCTGAGACTGCCGCGATACAGCCAAACGAGGCCGCATATCCCATACAACGACAACGAGGCCGGAAAGTTCGCCGCACGCATCAATTCCAGTGCGACGGGATCTTTGAAATGCCAATAGATCGCGTAGCAACCGTCCACCGTGAACCAAGTAAAGAACAGCATCAACGGCCAAAGACGCCATCTGCGTTCGATCAAAACCCGCATGCTCCAGGGCGCAGTGAGATAGGCGAGGACGGCCATGATCAAACTGATGGGAATGTCCCAGTCCGGCGCCTGGTAGTAGAACGAACCTACCACCAGCAAGCCGATACCCAACGCGAGCGTAACCAGCTTCCACGGGCGGAGGTATTCGGACGGATAGTTCATGTGGGCTGGGGGCATCATTGACTATGGGCAGGTTGTCACGGCGCCGGATTCGGATACAGCCTGTGCACCGCCTCGATCTTCTCCAGCACTTCCGCCGATAGCGTCACCTCTGCACTATCCAGATTCTCTTTCAGTTGCTCCAGCGTGGTCGCGCCGAGAATGACGCTGCTGGTGAACCAGCGCGTTCTGGCGAAGGCGAGTGCCAGCGTCGCCGGAGTGAGTCCGGCTTCCTGTGCGATGCGCACGTATTCCTTGGTGGCGGCAGGCACGTTGGGTTTGTTGTAGCGCTGGCCGAAGCCGGGGAAGAGGGTGATGCGTCCGTGCGCTTGCGGATCGGCAAGGTATTTGCCGGTGAGCCAGCCGAAGGCCAGCGGGCTGTAGGCGAGCAGGCCGACGTTGGCGTGATGGCAGATCTCGGCGAGGCCGCTTTCGAAGGTGCGGTTCAGCAGGTGGTAGGCGTTCTGCACGCTGACGATCTTCGGCAATCCCAGTTGTTCGGCGCAGCGCACGAATTCGCCAACGCCCCACGGTGTTTCGTTGGAAAGGCCGATGTGGCGCACCTTGCCGGCCTTGACCAATTCTGCCAGCACTTGCAGTTGTTCGGCGATGGGCGTGCTGTCGCGTTCCTGCGTCACGTCATAACTGGTCGCGCCGAACATCGGCACGTAGCGATCCGGCCAGTGGATCTGGTACAAGTCCACATAGTCGGTCTGCAGGCGGCGCAGGCTGCCGTCGATGGCGGCGGTGATGTGTTCGCGGTTGATGCGCGGCGTGCCGCGTATCCAGCGAGAAGCCGCGTCGCCGGGCCGGCGATCTTGGTGGCGACGATGAGTTTGTCGCGCGGTTGGTGCTTGAGCCAGGTGCCGATGTAACTCTCGGTGCGATGCACGGTCTCGGCGCGCGGCGCGACCGGGTACATCTCGGCGGTGTCGATGAAGTTGACCCCGCGCGAGATGGCGTAGATCGAGTTGGGCGTGGGCCTCGGCTTCGCTGTTCTGTTCGCCGAAGGTCATGGTGCCGAGCGCCAATGCCGACACGTTCAAGTCGCTGCTGCCTAGTTGTCTGTATTCCATGATCGTTCCAAGTGATTTCAATGCGGTTATTTTAATCGCTTCATCGTGCTAGCATCTGCCCATGATGATGCCTGTCCTGTTTCTTTCGCATGGTGCGCCCAGCTTGCCGCTCGAAGCGGGCGAGACGGGCGCGGCTTGGCGACAGCTTGGTGCGCAACTGCCCAAGCCATCCTCCATTCTGGTGATCTCCGCGCATTGGGAGACGCGTATCCCGACCCTCAGCCGCGCGGTGCAACCCGAGACCATCCACGATTTCAGCGGCTTTCCCGAAGAACTCTACCGCTTGCAATATCCCGCGCCCGGCGCACCGCAGATGGCCGAAGACGGCGGCACAAGCTTTGCAGCAGGCGGGCATTCCGGTGCAACTGGACGACACGCACGGCCTCGATCATGGCGCGTGGGTGCCGTTGAGCATCATGTTTCCGCAGGCGGATATTCCCGTTGCGCAACTTTCGCTGCAACCGGAGCAAGACCCGGCCTGGCACCTCGCGCTGGGGCGTGCGCTGCGTCCGTTGCGCGAACAGGGTGTGCTGATCGTCGGCAGCGGTGCGATCACGCATAACCTGCGCGCCGTGTTCAGGCATCCGCAGGACGAGCCTGCGCCGGAATGGGTGACTGAGTTCTGCGACTGGATTGCGGCCAGGATCAAGGAAGGCGATCTCGATGCGCTTGTGCGCCTATCGCACACTGGCGCCGCATGCCGTGCAGAACCATCCCACCGACGAGCATTTGTTGCCGTTGTTCGTGGCGCTCGGTGCGGCATCGAAGGTGGACGATGCGCGACACTTGAACCGGGTGATGACGTTTGGCTTGCTGGCGATGGATGCCTGGCTGTTTGACGGAGTGAAATAGATTGATTGCAGTGTGTGCCGCTAGCGCGGAGTGTATACGGGAACGTAGATTGCTGAGGGGCGAGATGAGCAAGGCAAGCATGATGCATTACCTGCCACAGGTGGAAGCGGGGGTTGTCGAGCAGAAGCTGGCGGAATTGCAGGCGCTGCACCCCAAGCTGGGCGTCTGTGCGCTGCTGCCGGAAGCGGAGCAGGACAAGGTCGGCGTGTTGCAGGCGGCTTGTGCCAAACGCAAGGTGCCGCTGGTCGGTGCCATCTTTCCGGCACTGGTCAGGGACGGGAAGTTTTTGACGAGCGGGGTGTGGCTGCTGTGCTTCGAGGAGATGCCGTTTTTTGCGCTGTACGACAACTTGCCGACCGATGCTGCGGAAGCGGAGCGCGCGGCGGAGAAGATGGCCAGCGACATCCGCGCCCAGATCGACCACATCCCGGACATGACGCTGTTCATGCTGTTCGATGCCATGGTGCCGAACATCGGCACGCTGCTCGACATCATTTATCTGAATCTGGCGAACCGCGTGCACTATGCCGGAGCGAATGCGGGCAGCGAGACTTTCCAGCCGATGCCGTGTCTGTTCGACGGTGAGCGCGTGGTGCAGAACGGCGTGCTGCTGCTGTTGCTGACGCGGCACAAGGGGGCGATCCTCGAGCATGGTTATCACGCGCCGAACCACACACTTCCTATGCCACCTCGACCAATGGCAACTGCATCTCGCAGATCGACTGGCGTCCCGCTTTCGAGGTGTATCAGGAGCTGGTGCGTGAACATTACGGCGAGGAAGTGACGGCGGAGAATTTCTACCAGTATGGCGTCCACTTTCCCTTCGGCATCGTGCGCGCCAATCATCATGTGCTGGTGCGCATCCCGGTCATGCTGGCCGATGACGGCTCGCTGTTCTGCGTGGGCGAGGTGCCGCCCAACTCGGTATTGACCCTGCTCAAGGCACCGACCGTGCGCACGGTGGAGACGCTGCACAAGCTGACCGAAGGTTTGCAGGCGCTGAACGGGGATATATCGGATAGCGAATTGTTGCTGTTCTATTGCGCGGGGCGGCGCTTGCATCTCGGGATCGAGATGGCGACCACCGAACTGGAGGCGTTCGCCGGACTGACCAGTGCCGTCGCAGGTCGCCGGGGCGCTTTCGCTCGGCGAGATCGGCGGTTCGACGGTGCACGGTTACCCGCTGTTCCACAATGCCACGCTGGTTGCTTCGCGCTGGTAGCATGGAACGCAACAACATTCTGCCGGTGCTGTATGACCTGGTCGTCACCATCGGCAGCGAGATCAGCGTCAAACCGCTGCTGACGCGCACGCTGCAACGTCTGCTCTATCACACCTCGTTTTCGGCAGGGTTCATCTGCCTGGATGTTCCCGCGTGCGGCAAGGATGACGCTCAGGTCGAGGTGCGGCTCGATGCAGTGGTCGGCGATTTCGACCTGATCGGGGTGATCGGCAAGCCCATCAGCTTGCCGTGCGAGTTGATCTGCCAGGCGGCGGGGCGCGAGGCCGAACAGGCGGCGCTGCTGTCGGCGCTGCGCTGCACGCAGACGCAATACAAGGCTTATCTCAGATTGCCCATCGACCATTGCGGCGTGATCGTGCTGCTGGCGGCCGAGATACCGGAAACGAAACTGCCGCTGACGACGATGCTGCAGCCGGTACTGGCGCATCTGGCCAAGGCACTGGTGCTGTGCCGCAACAACGATGCCTATACCAGCGGCCTGGTCGCCCAGCGCGACCTGCTGGAGAAGGTGTTCGAGAGCAGCTATTCGGGGGTGATGATCACCGATGTCGGACGCAGCATCGTCGAGGTCAATCCGGCATTCACGCGCATCACCGGTTACCAGCCGCAGGAGGTGCTCGGCAAGAACCCGCACATGCTGTCCTCTGGGCGGCACGACCACGGTTTCTATCGCGAGATGTGGGCCGACATAGCGAACAACGGGCACTGGGAAGGCGAGATATGGAACCGCCGCAAGAACGGCGAGGTGTACCCGAGTTGGCTGAACATCAATCCGGTCCGCGACAAGAACGGCACGCTGCTCTATTACGTCGGCATGTTCGCCGACATCACCAAGCGCAAGGCAGCCGAGGCGCAGATACACCAGCTGGCTTTCTATGATCCGTTGACCGAACTGCCGAATCGCCGCCTGCTGATCGAACGCCTGCAACAGGGGTTCTCAGCCGGGGCGCGCAGCGGACAGCACGGGGCGGTGCTGTTCCTCGATCTGGACAACTTCAAGACGCTCAACGATACCAAAGGGCACGATGTCGGCGACCTGTTGCTGGCCGAGGTGGCGAAGCGGCTCAATGCCTGCGTGCGCGATGGCGATACCGTGGCGCGACTGGGCGGCGACGAGTTCGTGGTGGTGCTGGGTTCGCTGAGTACGGTCCCGGACGAAGCGGCTGCACAAGCCGATCTGGTGGCCGAAAAGATACGTGCAGCCCTGAGCCAGCCTTACCGCTTGGGCAACTATATCCACCACACCACGCCCAGCATCGGGGTCGTGTTGTTCCGGGGGCATCAGCAAAGTCTGGACGATGTGCTGAAGCACGCCGACACCGCGATGTATCAGGCCAAGACCTCCGGGCGCAACACCATACGCTTCTACGATCCGTTGATGCAGGCGGCCATCGAGGCGCGTGCCGAGCTCGAAGACGAGTTGCGGCATGTGGTCGAGCGGCAACAGCTTTGCCTGTATTACCAGGTGCAGATGGACAGCCGCAGCCATCCGCAGGGAGCCGAGGCGTTGTTGCGTTGGCAGCATCCTGAACGCGGCCTGGTCACGCCATCCAGCTTCATCCCCTTGGCAGAAGAGACCGGACATATCGTCCCCATCGGGCTCTGGGTGTTGCGGACCGCATGTACCCAACTCAAGGCCTGGCAGCGCGACGCGCACACGCGCGACCTGACGCTGGCGGTGAATGTCAGCGCCAGAGAGTTCCGCAAACCGGATTTTGTCGGGCAAGTACAGCGCACGCTGGCAGAGACCGGGGCAAGACCCGCGCTGCTCAAGCTCGAATTGACGGAAAGCATCGTGCTGGAGAACGTCGAAGACACCATCGCCAAGATGCGCGAACTGAAACTGCTGGGCGTGAGTTTCTCGATGGACGATTTCGGCACCGGCTATTCCTCGCTGCAATACCTCAAGCGCCTGCCGCTGGACCAGATCAAGATCGACCAGTCCTTCGTGCGCGACATCGTCACCGACCCCAACGATGCTGCCATCGTGCAGACCATCATCGCGATGAGCGAGGTGCTGGGGCTGAGCGTCATCGCGGAAGGGGTGGAGACCGAAGCGCAGCGCGAGTTCCTCGACCTGAGCGGGTGCCACAGCTTTCAGGGCAATTTCTTCGGCAGGCCGGTGCCGCTGCAGGATTTTGAGGCTAGCCTGCAAGAGCAGAGCGTGAGCGGTTGATTGACGGCATTCCTGGATGTGAGTTGTCCCGGAATCTATTACCATGTGATCAACAAGAATCCAGACCGAGAGCGGCATGTCCACCTACAACATCAACCTGCATGAAGCCATCTATTCCTTGTCCGATGCCCTCGATCTGGTGGGGGTGACGCATATCCATCACGGCAAGCGCGTGGCCTTCATCGCGTCAGAGTGCGCCAAACACCTGGGGTGGAGCGGTGCGCAACTGGACGACCTGTTCCAGGCCGCGATCCTGCACGACAGCGGAGTCTCCAAGACCACGGTGCACGCCAAGCTGGCCCAGATGGAGTGGGAGCACGAGGCGGAACACTGCCAGACCGGTGCCGATCTGTTGGCCGGCTGTCCCCTGCTGCAACACTCTGTCGGATACGGTGTTGTATCACCACACGCACTGGTCGCAGCTCAAGGAGCTTGACCTTCCGATGCAGGTGAAACTGCATGCGAACTGCATCTATATGGCGGACCGGCTGGATGTACTGACACTCGCCCACATGCAGAGCGAGACCGACATCCTGCTGGGCAAGGACGAGATCAGGCGCAAGATATTCGAGCGGCGCGGCGACTGGTTCTGCCCGGAACTGGTCGATGCCTTGATGGAGGTCTCCCACTCGGAAGCGTTCTGGTTCGCGCTGGAAGGGGAGCATATCAACGGCTATGTGGCGACCTGGCTGTCGCATTTTCCGTCCCGCACCATGGAGTTTCCTGAACTGCGCAGCCTGGTCCACGTGTTCTCCTGCATCGTCGATGCCAAGAGCCACTACACCAAGCAGCATTCCGACGGGGTCGCCAGTCTGGCGCGTTACCTGGGCGGCTCTGTTCCAGCTGCCGGAAGAGACATGCGAGATGCTGGAGCTGGCCGGCCTGTTGCATGACATCGGCAAGTTGCGGGTACCCGACGAGTTGCTGGAGAAGCGAGGTCACCTGACCGAGACCGAGGTCATCACCATGCGGCGGCACAGCTTCGATACCTACAGTGTCCTGCAAAACATCCGCGGGCTGGAGCGGGTCAGTCTGTGGGCGTCACAGCACCACGAGCGCGTGGACGGCACAGGCTATCCGTATGAGACGAAAGACAGCGAGATCTCGCTGGAGGCGCGCATCGTCGCGGTGTCGGACGTGTTCCAGGCGCTCGCGCAGCAGCGTCCCTACCGGGGACCATTGGAGCCGCAGGCCATCCTGGCCAACCTCAAGCAGGAAGTGGCGAGCGGCAAACTGGATGGCAGCGTGGTGTCGGTGGTGGAGGCGAACCTGCAGGAGTGCTGGATGGCCGCGGTGCGCCCTCTGCAGGACGTTGGTCAATCCTCAAGTCCGTAATAAATTTGGCTGCAGTCCCCAAAGTATTGTCGGCAACTGCGTTAGAATCCCGCCCCTTTTTTCTAACGCTCATGTCAATCTATGTGGTTCAAGAATCTTCTCGTTTATCGTCTGGTCAAGTGGGATGTAACTCCCGCAACCCTCGAAGAAAAACTTTCGCAAGAACGCCCTTCAAGCCTGCTCCGGGATGGAAAGCCAAAGGCTGGGCTGGGTATCGCCCAAGGAAGAAGGCCAGCCTTTTGTGCATACACTGGGATCACAAATGCTGATCTGCCTTGGTGTCGAGAAGAAACTCCTCCCCACGACAGTCATCAACCAGTTCGCCAAATCCCGCGCAGCAGAGATCGAAGAGCAGCAGGGATACAAGCCTGGCCGCAAGCAGATGAAGCAGATCAAGGAAGCGATCACGGACGAACTGCTTCCGCGGGCCTTTGCCCTGCGACGCAAAACCTATGCATGGATAAATCCCCAAGGCGGATTCCTGGTGGTGGACGCGGCAAACCTTGCCAAAGCTGATGAATTCGTCGAAATGCTGATCAAGGCCATAGACGGGATATCGCTCGCACTGATCAAAACCAACACCTCACCTTCCGCTGCAATGACGTCCTGGCTGGCTGGTGATGACTTGTCTTCGGTATTCACCATCGACCGCGATTGCGAATTAAGGGGGGGAGGGGAGGAGAAGTCGACCGTGCGTTACGTTCGCCATGCCCTTGAAGCCGAAGAAGTCGCCAAGCACATCACTGCGGGTAAAGAAGTGACTCGGCTGGCCATGACCTGGAACGACAAATTCTCCTTCGTGCTGCACGAGAACCTGCAACTCAAACGGCTTGTGCCATTGGACATCCTCAAAGATCAGGCCGACAGCAGCGACCAGGACGATATGTTCGACACTGACTTCGTCATCATGTCCGGCGAATTGCAGAAGTTGCTGGCCAATATCATTGATGCGCTGGGTGGTGAAAGCGCTTAAACCCCATAGCGGTTCGCCCCCTCAAAAAGTATCAGCACGCTTTGAGAGGGGCTTGGTGTGGCTGTTCGTTGTTAGCCGCGCGTATTGGATTGCGTCGGGAACTGCGTCAGGTCGACCAGCGGTGCGGGTTGCCAGCCGGGTTTGCGATGTTCGGCCACCACGTTGGTGAAGATGCCGCCGCGCACGTAGAACTTGGCAGTCAGGCGCATGAAGCGGGGTTGGGTGGCGGCGACCAGGTCGTCCAGCACGCGGTTGGTCACGTCCTCGTGGAAATGCCCTTCGTTGCGGAACGACCAGATATAGAGCTTCAGGCTCTTCAGTTCCACGCACTTCTCGTCGGCGATGTAATCCAGGATCAGCGTGGCGAAATCCGGCTGGCCGGTCTTGGGGCACAGGCAGGTGAATTCCGGGATCTCCATGTGGATGTGGTAGTCGCGCTTGGGTTGCGGGTTGGGAAAAGTCTCCAGTGTCTTGCTAGGTTGCGTGGTCATTTGGTGAGGTCTCAGGCTTGGGTTAGAATGCCCCGCATTATAACGTCTGCACGATCGTAAATTGCGCCTCAGCCAAATCAAGTTAGCCGGTTTCAAGTCCTTTGTTGATCCCACCCACATCTCGCTGCCCGGTCAGCTGGTTGGCATCGTCGGGCCTAACGGTTGCGGCAAATCCAACGTGATCGATGCGCTGCGCTGGGTGCTGGGCGAGTCGCGTGCTTCGGCTTTGCGCGGCGAATCCATGCAGGACGTGATCTTCAACGGCTCCGGCAACCGCAAAGCGGTGTCCCGTGCCAGCGTCGAGCTGGTGTTCGACAATTCGCTGGGCAAGGTCGGCGGACAGTGGGCGACCTACGCCGAGATCTCCATCAAGCGCATGTTGCAACGCAACGGCGATTCCAATTACTACATCAATAACCAAAACGTGCGCCGCAAGGACATCACCGACATCTTCCTCGGTACCGGTGTCGGGGCGCGTGCCTACGCCATCATCGAGCAGGGCATGATCGCGCGCATCATCGAGGCCAAGCCGGAAGAGTTGCGTGTGTTCCTCGAAGAAGCGGCGGGCGTCTCCAAATACCGCGACCGCCGGCGCGAAACCGAATTGCGTCTGGGCGACACGCGCGACAACTTGCTGCGGGTCTCCGATATTTTGCAGGAGCTGGGCAAACAGCTGGGACATCTGTCCGGACAGGCCGAGGTGGCGAAGACCTACCGCGAACTGGAAGCGCGGCGCGAGACCACGCAGCGTCTGCTGTGGCTGGTGAACAAGCAGGAAGCCGAGACGCGGCGCGCACGTTTTGCGCAGCAGGTCGAAAAGACCAAGAACGAGCTGGAAGCCGAGATCGCCAAGTTGCGCGAAGTGGAAAGCAAGCTGGAAGGCGCGCGCAGCGAGCATTTTGGTTTGTCCGATGCGCTGCATGCCAAGCAGGGCGAGCTGTATGCCACGAATGCGGAAGTGGCGCGGCTGGAGCAGCAGATCACTTTCCTGACCGAACAGCGCAACCGTCTTGCGCAACAGATCCAGAACGGCGAGCGCCAGATCGCGCAGCAGCAGGCGCAGTTGCAGGGCCTGCGTACCCTGCACACGCATTGGCAGCAGCAACAAGAGGATGGCACGGTGCGCGTGGCGGTATGCGAAGAGCGCGCCGAGACTGAAGCAGAGCAGTTGCCGCAAGCTGAAGAGGCGACGCGCGTGGCGCAGGAGCGACACAACGCAATGCAGCGCGAACAGCTGCTGATCCAGCAACAACTGCAATTGGCTGAGACGCAGCGCGGCCACATCCAGGGCAATGTGCAACAACTGGACAGCCGCCGTTCGCGCCTGATGCTGGAGCGCGACAACTTACCGCAACCCGATGTCGAGGGCTTGCAACAGGCGCAGCAGCAATTGGCCGAGATGCAGATGGAGTATGAAGAACAGCAACAGCTGCTGGCGCAATTGCATGAACAGTTGCCGCTGGCCGATGCGGCGCGGCGCGAAGCGCGCAATGCGGCGCAGGAGCTGGAGCGGCAACTGGGGCAGACCGAAGCGCGCCTGAACGCGCTCAAGCAACTGCAGGCGCAGCTGGACAACGACAAGAATCTGAAGGCATGGCTGGCACGGCATCAACTGGATGGTGCGCCGCGTCTGTGGCAATCCATCCGCATCGAGCAGGGCTGGGAAAACGCGCTGGAAGCGGTGTTGCGCGAACGCATCAACGCGCTGGCTGTGCCGCGCCTGGAAGATACCGCGAGCTGGAGTGATGCGCCCCCTGCCAAATTGGCAGTGTATGCGGCGGATGGTGCGCGCAGCACGGCTATGGCAACCCCGGCCGGGCTGACGCCGCTGGCGAACTACGTGCGCAGCCAGGATACGCAGGCGGCTGCTGTGGTGGATGATTGGCTGGCTGGCGTGTATGCCGTGGCGCATCTGGATGAGGCGTTAAGGCTGCGCGGCAGTTTGTCCGCGGGGGCGTGGCTGGTGACACCGCAAGGCCACCTGGTCGGTGCGCACAGCGTGTTGTTCCATGCGCCGGACAGCCAGGTGCACGGCATTCTGGCGCGGCAGCGTGAGATCGAACAGTTGCAGCAAGAGGCGCAACAACGTGCCGAGGCCGTGGAGCACGCCAGGCTGCAAGTTGCACAGTCGGAAGAGGCTCATCACAACATCGAACGTCGCATCGGGCCGCTGCGCAGTGGCAGTTCCGAGTCGCAGCAACGCCAGCATCAAATCCAGTTGCAGATCCTGAAGCTGACGCAGGCCAACGAGCGCAGTCAGGAGCGCAACACGCAGATCGCCCTGGAATTGCAGGAGTTGTCGGAGCGGGTGCATAACGAGCAGCGGCAGCTGGAAGAGGTCGCCGAACGCATGGCGATCCAGCATGAGCAATTGTCGGTGCAACAGGCTGAGTGTGACCAGGCCAGGCAGCAGGCCGGCGCGCAGGAGTCGGCGTTGCGCGAGGTGCGTGACCGCGCGCAACGGGCGCAGCATGAATTGCAGGAGGCGCGGTTCTTTGCCAAGACCTGTGTGGAGAAGCTCGCCGACCTTGAGCAGAACATACAGCACAACACATCGACGCTGGCACAACTGGAAGGAGCGTTGGCGCATAGCCGCGAGGAGCAGACGAACCTGAGCGACGGCGATGCGCAGCAACAGTTGCAGGATGCGTTGCAGCAACGCCAAGTGCACGAGCAGGTCCTGGCGGAAGCGCGCAACACGCTGGAACACGCCACGCTGAATTTGAACAGGATGGAGCAGGAGCGCATGTCCTGCGAACAGAAATTGCATCCGTTGCGCGAGAAGGTGGGCGAGATCACGCTCAAGGAGCAGGAAGCGCGGCTGCAATACGAGCAATGGGCCACACAGTTGCAAGATGTGGACGAAACGCCGCTGCTACCGCTGATCGAAGGCGCAAAAGCGGGCGGCTTGCAGAACGAGCTGACACGTTTGGATAACGAGATCACCGCGTTGGGTGCGGTGAACCTGGCGGCGCTGGAAGAGTTGCAGACCGCGCAGGAGCGCAAGGCCTACCTCGATGCACAGGCGAAAGATTTGAACGAGGCGATCGAAACGCTGGAAGACGCCATCCGCCGTATCGACAAAGAGTCGCGCGATCTGTTGATGGCGACTTACGAGGAAGTGAACCGCCATCTGTCCGAGTTGTTCCCCGTGCTGTTTGGCGGCGGTGATGCGCGACTGGTACTGACCGGCGAAGAGATACTGGACAGCGGTGTGCAGGTGATGGCGCATCCGCCCGGCAAGAAGAACGCCTCAATTCACTTGCTGTCCGGCGGGGAAAAGGCGCTCACCGCGATTGCGCTGGTGTTCTCGCTGTTCCAGCTCAATCCCGCGCCGTTCTGCGTGCTGGACGAGGTGGATGCGCCGCTGGATGACACCAATACCGAGCGCCTGTGCAAGCTGATCCAGAAGATGTCAGACAAGACGCAGTTCGTTTACATCAGTCACAACAAGATCACCATGGAAATGGCACACCAGCTGATCGGCGTGACCATGCAGGAGCGCGGTGTCTCCAAAGTGGTGTCGGTGGATATCGAGGAAGCCCTGCGGCTACGGGAAGACAGTGGCGGCGCGGTCGCCGCCACGCCCGCTTAATTGCAGTTGGTGCTGATGGATTTGCGTGCCTCGCTCATGCGTTGTTCGCGTGCGGCATCGTCAAGGTAAGTGCGTTCGCCGTTGGCATCATAAGTGATGAGGCGCGTACCTTCTTCCAGAGAGCGCAAATTTTGCTGGGCAGCCGTGCAGTTGCTTTTCTTGGTTTCTGCTTCGGCATCTTTCTGGGCTTTCTTTTCTGCGGCGTCTGCTTTTTCCTGCTTGGATTTTTTCAGTTCCGCCTCACGTTCGGCGACACTTTTTGGAGAAAATTGGGTCGGGGCTTCGGTTTGTCCCTTGCCCGTGACATTGGGAACCGCCTGGGCTTTGTTCGCTTCGGGCGGAACGGTATCCGAGTAGTGCACTTTCCCATCCGCATCCACCCATTTGTGGAGCTCGGCCTGGGCTGTCAGGCTGAATAATGACAATACAACGAACATAAAGTAATGCTTCATGGGGTGCTCCTGAAGAAATTTAGCCGGAAACTACCTATTATTTTGTAGCGCGTCAATTTATCATTGCATCAGCATGGTCGTTGCCAGCACTATCTGGGGAAATAATAAAACAAAGCCCAGCGAACGAGCTGGTTGATTGGGGGGGGGATGACGCACAGCAACATACAGGCGAGTAGCAGGCAGAGCTTTTTGCAGATAGATAGTAATCAGGATTTGGCACTCAAGCTGTTTCGTTCCTACTATCGTTCGCACCAGACCACCGGCAAGCTGTTCGAAGAATTCCCGGATTTTTTTCTGGTCAAGCCGGCTATCCTGAAAAGCACGGATTTGATGGCGCGCGCTTCCGACAAGCTGATCCTGGAGGATTGTGTGCAGCGTGCGCAGGCGCGCAACGGCTATGTCGGGGTAAGCAAGTGGCGCAATCCCAAGTTGAATTACTACTGGCTGGAGTTGTCGGTTTTTCCCTATATGCTGGGCGATGAAGTGACGCAGAACAATCAGGGTGAATTTTTCTATTTATTGGGCCAGTTCATCGAGTACACCAAGCAGCACCCAAAACTTTACGGCGATCTGACTGCCGAGATCGATTCGGACAAAGACTTGGCGTTGATGCTGGCGGAGATTCAACAAACGCGGTGGTAAATTGCAGGCTCTGTTGCCGTATTACTCGCTCGAAATGCTGGTGAAGTTCAACCCGGGCTGGCCGGTCGGGGAAGTCAATAAACTGCTGAAAACACTCAAGGGCAGCGATCAAAGCTGGTGTGATGTCTTTTTCGAATACATCATTTATGTGATGGGTAAAAAGTGATTTGAAGAAAACATCGCGCAGCGGTTTGAAGCGATGTAGAGAAGCATAGGCGGGCGAGGCGGCAAGTTTTGATATAATGCACGCTTTGCAGAGGAAGGTCCCATGCGTATCACTCAAAAAGCTCTCACTTTCGACGATGTGCTGCTGCTCCCGGCGCATTCCAATGTCCTGCCGCGCGACGTCAGTCTGCGCACCCAACTCACCCGCAACATCACGCTGAACATTCCGTTGCTGTCCGCCGCGATGGACACCGTCACCGAGGCGCGCTTGGCGATCGCCCTGGCGCAAGAAGGCGGCATCGGTATCGTGCACAAGAACATGACCTCCAGGGAACAGGCGGCGCAAGTCTCCAAGGTCAAACGCTTCGAGAGCGGCGTAGTGAAAGATCCCATCACCATTGCGCCGAACATGACTGTGCGCGATGTACTCAATTTGACCCGTCAGCACAAGATATCCGGCTTGCCAGTGCTGGAGGGCAAGCAAGTCGTCGGCATCGTGACCAATCGCGACCTGCGTTTCGAGAGCAATCTCGACCAATCCATCACCAACATCATGACGCCGCGTGATCGGCTCATCACTGTCAAAGAAAATGCCAACCGCGACGAAGCGCGCAACCTGATGCACAGGCATCGCATCGAGCGCGTGCTGGTGGTCAACGATGCGTTCGAATTGTGCGGACTCATCACGGTGAAAGACATTCTGAAATCCAGCGAACACCCCTTGGCTTGCAAGGACGGTTTTGGTCGTTTGCGCGTCGGTGCCGCAGTCGGCGTGGGCGAAGGTACGGAAGAGCGCGTGGCGTTGCTGGTCGAAGCTGGCGTGGATGTGCTGGTGGTGGATACCGCGCACGGCCATTCGCAAGGCGTGTTGAGCCGTGTGCAATGGGTCAAGAAAAACTATCCGCAAGTCGAAGTGATCGGCGGCAACATCGCCACCGCTGCTGCGGCCAGAGCGCTGGTGGATCACGGCGCGGACGGCGTCAAGGTCGGTATCGGCCCCGGCTCCATCTGCACCACGCGCATGGTGGCGGGTGTCGGTGTGCCCCAGATAACGGCTATCCAGAATGTGGCGGACGCGTTGGCGGAAACCGGTGTGCCTTTGATCGCCGATGGCGGCGTGCGTTTCTCCGGCGACATCGCCAAGGCGATCGCTGCCGGTGCGCATACCGTGATGCTGGGCGGTCTGTTCGCAGGCACCGAAGAAGCGCCGGGCGAGATCGAGTTGTATCAGGGGCGTTCCTACAAATCTTATCGTGGCATGGGCAGTCTGGGTGCGATGCAGCAAGGCTCCAGTGACCGCTACTTCCAGGATAACGAGGCCAATCAGGACAAACTGGTGCCGGAAGGCGTCGAAGGCCGCGTGCCGTACAAAGGCAGCGCGCTGGCGGTGATCCACCAACTGCTGGGCGGTTTGCGTTCCAGCATGGGTTACCTCGGTTGCCCGGACATCGCCACTGTGCATGCCAAAGCGGAATTCGTCGAGATCACCTCCGCCGGTATCCGCGAGTCGCATGTGCACGACGTGCAGATCACCAAAGAAGCGCCGAACTATCACATTGACTAACCGGGAAGGGATAAGGGGAAAGAGGGAAGGGTAAAACCGGCATCTCTTCTCCCTTGAACGCCGCAGGCGTGCTCCCTTCCCCCTTTACCCTTCCCAGGCCTTAACCATGCATAAAAAAATCCTCATCCTCGATTTCGGTTCCCAGTACACCCAGCTCATCGCTCGTCGCGTGCGCGAGACGCATGTCTATTGCGAATTGCATCCGTGGGACATGACCGAAGCCGACATTCGCGCCTTCAATCCGGCAGGCATCATCCTTTCCGGCGGCCCGAATTCGGTTTACGAAGAAGAGACACCGAAGGCGCCGCAGCTGGTGTTCGAACTGGGCGTGCCGGTGTTGGGCATCTGCTACGGCATGCAGACCATGGCGGCGCAACTGGGCGGCAAGGTCGAGAGCGGCAAGGTGCGCGAGTTCGGTTATGCCGAGATCCGCGCGCAGGGACATTCCAAATTGTTCGACGGCGTTCAGGACAAGACCAATGCGCAAGGCCACGGCCTGCTCGATGTGTGGATGAGCCACGGTGACAAGGTAACGGCATTGCCACCCGGTTTCTCGGTCATCGCTTCCAACGAGACCACGCCGTTCGCCGCGATGGCGGACGAGGCGCGCCGTTTCTATGCGGTGCAGTTCCACCCTGAAGTCACCCACACTTACCAGGGCAAAGCCATCATCAGCCGCTTTGTGCACGACATCTGCGGTTGCGGACAGGACTGGAACATGCCGGACTACATCGCCGAGGCAGTGGCGAAGATCCGTGCGCAGGTGGGCGACGAAGAAGTGATCCTCGGTTTGTCGGGCGGGGTGGATTCCTCCGTGGCGGCGGCGCTGATCCATCGCGCCATCGGCGACCAGCTCACTTGCGTGTTCGTGGATAACGGCTTGTTGCGATTGAACGAAGGTGTGCAGGTGATGGAGACTTTCGGCAAGAATCTGCAAATGAAAGTCATCCATGTGGATGCCAGCGGCGAGTTCTTGAAGCACCTTACCGGTGTGACCGACCCGGAACAGAAGCGCAAGATCATCGGGCGCGAATTCGTCGAGGTGTTCCAGCGCGAATCCGCCAAGCTGAAACAGGCCAAGTGGCTGGCGCAGGGCACCATCTACCCGGACGTGATCGAATCCGCCGGAGCCAAGACCAAGAAGGCGCACACCATCAAATCGCACCACAACGTCGGCGGGCTGCCGGAATCCATGCACCTCAAGCTGCTGGAGCCGCTGCGCGAACTGTTCAAGGACGAAGTGCGCGAACTGGGCGTGGCGCTGGGCTTGCCAGCCGACATGGTGTATCGCCATCCTTTCCCCGGCCCCGGCTTGGGCGTGCGCATCCTGGGCGAAGTGAAGAAGGAATACGCCGAGCTGTTGCGCAGGGCGGATGCCATCTTCATCGAAGAGTTGCGCAACACGTGCGATGCCAGCGGCAAGAGCTGGTATGACCTCACCAGCCAGGCTTTCACCGTATTCCTGCCGGTGAAGTCGGTCGGCGTGATGGGCGACGGGCGCACCTACGAATGGGTGGTGTCCTTGCGTGCGGTGCAGACACAGGATTTCATGACCGCGCACTGGGCGCATCTGCCGTACGAGCTGCTGGGCAAGGTTTCCAACCGCATCATCAACGAAGTGCGCGGCATCAACCGTGTGGTCTATGACATCTCAGGCAAGCCGCCCGCGACCATCGAGTGGGAGTGAGTTGTATCAGGCGGGTGTGAGCGGCAGTAGCTGTCAGCTACGCCGGAAGCAAATAAAAAAGCGGTGGCATGTCCACCGCTTTTTGTTTGTTGCGAAGGTGTTTAATGCGTGACGCGGGTCACGC
This sequence comes from uncultured beta proteobacterium, assembly GCA_963721375.1. Taxonomy (GTDB): domain Bacteria; phylum Pseudomonadota; class Gammaproteobacteria; order Burkholderiales; family Gallionellaceae; genus Sideroxyarcus. The sequence continues at coordinate 288,374 of CAVRIW010000004.1, forward strand.
CGGCGCTCTCGATGACGCGCACCTTTTCGCCGACTTTGAAGGTCTCATCGCTGGATTTGGCTTGGACCACGGAGATGTGGGTGCCGTCTTCCAGCTTGATGCTAATCTCCAGGCCATTCTCTCGGGTGTAGGCTTCTTCCGTCGCCGCACCCACCATGCCGCCGACTACCGCACCGAGGACGGATGCGACTTGCCCGGTTTTGCCTTGTGACGTACCGCTGCCTGCGATAGCGCCGACCAGCGTGCCTGCTGTGGTGCCGACCTGGCTTTGCGTGCCTTCGATGCGCACGTCACGCAGGCTTTCGATCACACCGACCTTGTAGGTTTGCACTTGGCGCACTTGGTCACGGGAATAGACATCGCCGGATTTGCCGCTAGCGCAAGCGCCAAGCAACAGTACTGTAGAAAGAGCAAGAATCAGTTTGCTGTTCATGTTTGGACTCCTTGGGAATGATTGCCGATATCAGGCTGCTGTTTGATCGCGTGCGGCGGGTTAGGTTCATCTTTGGAAAATCCGGGACGCCAATGCTTGAGCAACAGCGCATTGCTGACCACCGACACTGAGCTCATCGCCATCGCGCCGCCCGCAATGATGGGATTGAGCAAGCCCATCGCCGCCAGCGGGATGCCCAGAATGTTGTAGGCAAATGCGAAGAACAGGTTCTGGCGGATCTTGCTCAAGGTCACGCGCGACAGGTCGATGGCATCCGCCACGCTGTTGAGGTCGTTGCGCATCAGCGTGATGTCCGCCGCCTCGATGGCGATGTCGCTGCCGCTCTTCATGGCAAAGCTGACATCGGCGGCGGCCAGCGCGGGTGCGTCGTTGATGCCGTCGCCGACCATGCCGACGATCTGTCTCGCTGGCCTTGAACGAGCTGACATAGCGCGCCTTGTCCTGCGGCAGCACTTCGGCGAGATATTCGTCGATACCGGCTTGCTGCGCGATGGCATGCGCGGTGGCGTCGTTGTCTCCGCTCAACATCACCACGCGGATGCCCATCTCGCGCAAGCGCGCCACGGCGGCGACACTGGTCGGGCGCAGCTGGTCGGCAAAGGCGATGTAACCGAGCAGGGCTTTTTTACGCGCCACCGCGATCACGCTCTTGCCCTGTTGCTGCAAGGCCAATACGGACGGTTCATCCAGCACGATGTCCTGCTCGGACAGGAAGGAGGGGGAGCCCATCACATATGAATTTCCCTCCAGCGTTGCACGCAAACCTTTGCCCGGTGTCTCGACAAAGTCGCTGATGGGCAGCGGCACCGCCGCCTGTGTCAGCGCGTAATCCAGTAGCGCAGCCGAGAGCGGGTGCGTGGAATGTTGGCCCAGACTGGCCGCAACGCGCAGCAACTCGTCAACACTGCTGGCGGCGCTCGGGCGCAGTTCGGTGACCGTGGGTTTGCCTTCGGTCAGGGTGCCGGTCTTGTCCAGCACCAGCACCGACAGTTTGTGCGCGCGTTCCAGCGCAGATGCGTCTTTCACCAGGATGCCGTTGCGTGCCGCCAAACCGCTGGCGACCACGATGGTGATCGGTGTCGCCAGGCCCAGTGCGCAAGGGCAGGCGATGACCAGTACCGACACCGCGTTGATGAGCGCGTAGGAAAAATCGCCTTCGACTGCCAGCCAATAGGCGAAGGTCAGCGCAGCCAGCACCAGCACCACCGGCACGAAGATGCCGGAGATCTTGTCGGCCATCTTCTGGATGGCGGCTTTCGAGCCTTGTGCCTGTTCGACCAGGCGGATCACCGCCGCCAGCTGGGTGCGGCTACCGACCGCGATCGCGCGGCATTTGAGCGCGCCCTGCTGGTTCAGCGTGGCGGCATATACCTTGTCGTTCGCCGCTTTGGCTTGCGGCAGGCTCTCGCCGGTCAACATGCTCTCGTCCAGACTGGATGCGCCTTCCAGTACCACGCCATCCACCGGCACGCTTTCGCCGGGGCGCACCACGAAGATGTCATCGGGGCGGAACTGTCCGACCGGAACGTCGAGCACTACCCCGTCGCGTTCCACATGGGCGATCTTCGGTTGCAGGTTGAACAGTGCTTCCAGCGCCGAGGTGGCTTTGTTCTTGGCGTTCGCCTCCATCAATTTGCCGAGCAGGACCAGGGTGATGAGCGTCGCACCTGCCTCGAAATACACCGGATGATGCATGTCGAGCAGGACGATGGCCACGCTCAGGAAATAGGCCGCGCTGGTGCCCAGTGCCACCAGCAAGTCCATGTTGCCGCTGCCGTGCTTCAAACTGCCCCAGGCGCCGCGATAGAAGCGTGCACCCGCCCAGAATTGCACGGGGGTTGCCAACAGCCATTGCAGCCACATCGGAAGCGGCAGGTGCTCGTCGAACAGCATCAGCACCATCCCCAGCAGCAGCGGGCTGATCAGCGCCAGCGAAACCAGGAATTTCAGTTGCTCCTTGCGCAGCAGTTCGGCGCGTTGCTGTTTCTCTGCGGCGAAATCGCGCGCGACATGGGCATCGAAGCCGGTGTCCTGCACCGCCTTGATGAGTGCGTCCACATCGGTCAGCGTGGCATCGAAAGTGACGCTGGCTTTTTCGGTAGCGAGGTTCACCACCGCGTTGACCTTGGGCAGTTGGTTCAGGGATTTTTCCAGGCGAGCGGAGCAAGAGGCGCAGCGCATGCCGACGATCTGGAGTTCGGCGTGATTTTCAGCGTGTGACATGGGTGATTGATTCTTGGAATGAACGCCCGAAAAGATACGCCCGATAGACAGCCTTGTCTATCGGGCGCAGGTACGGCGAATGAAACGGCTTCAAAAAATGCCTTTCTCGTTCGCTTCCTCGCCCGCAAGCGGGAGAGGATTGAGGAGAGGGTACAGGATTATTTCTTTTCCATCGGGCAGGAGCTCATGCCGAACATGGCATAGCCCGGGCAGAACTTGAAGACGCCGGTGAGTAAAGGCACAACGCCGATCCAACCCCACGGGCTGATGCCTGCAACGGCGATACCGATGAGGACGAGGCCGATGACGATGCGCAGGATACGGTCTGTGCTGCCAACGTTGATTTTCATGGTGTGCTCCTTGGTAAATTGTGTGAACGGGAGTCGCATCATAGGTGCGAAGGAGTGGCGCGTCTGTGAGGAAAATCACACAGCGATATATTTGACCTTGAGTGAAGCGGGGTTTCCTGTTTCAATCCGTGCCCATTACGAACACGGGGAAAAACATGGGGCAGGCAAGCATCGGCATTATCGGCGGCAGCGGCGTGTATGACATCGAGGGGCTTACGAACAAGCGCTGGGAGAAGGTCGAGTCGCCCTTCGGTGCAGCGTCGGACGAATTGCTGTTCGGCGAACTGAACGGGGTGAAGCTGGCCTTCCTGCCGCGCCACGGGCGCGGGCACAAGATTCCGCCTTCCGAGATCAACTTCCGCGCCAATATCGATGTGCTCAAACGCGTGGGCGTGAGCGATGTCATCTCGGTCAGCGCCGTCGGCTCTCTGCGCGAACACCTGCCGCCCGGCACCTTCGTCATCGTGGACCAGTTCATCGACCGCACCTTCGCCCGCGAGAAATCCTTCTTTGGCAGCGGTCTGGTGGCGCATGTCTCGATGGCGCGCCCGGTATGTTCACGCCTGGGCGACCATATCGAAGCGGCAGCCAGGGAGGCGGGTATCGCCGCGATGCGCGGCGGCACCTATCTGGTGATGGAAGGCCCGCAGTTCTCCAGCCTCGCCGAATCCGAGCTGTACCGCACCTGGGGCTGCGACGTGATCGGCATGACCAACATGCCCGAAGCCAAGCTCGCGCGCGAGGCCGAGCTGTGCTACGCCACCGTGGCGATGGTCACCGACTACGACTGCTGGCACCCGAATCACGACGACGTGACCGTGGACCAGATCATCAAGGTGCTGCTGGCGAACGCCGACAAGGCCAAGAGTCTGGTGAAACATGTCGTGCCGCATCTCGGCACGGATGCCAAGGCCTGCGATTGCGGTTGCCGCAGTGCCTTGCAGCATGCACTCATCACCCCGCCCGAAGCGCGCGATGCAGCGATGAAGCACAAGCTGCAAGCTGTTGCCGGACGCATGTGTGTAGAGCCAGCTTGCTGGCGAGAAGCTATCTTCGCGAGCAAGCTCGCTCCTACAAAACCGACTTTGAATGAGAAGATCAGTAATGACCGAACAACATCACGCCAACAACTGCTCGACGCCTCGCGCCGCCTGGTCGAGCTCGGCCTCAATCGCGGCACGGCGGGCAATGCCTCGGTGCGCTTTGGCGACGGCATGCTCATCACGCCATCGGCCCTGCCCGTGTCCGAGATGACCACGGCAAGCATGGTGCGCATGAATCTGGAGGGCAGCGTCCTGCAAGGTGGCAAGCCTTCCAGCGAGTGGCGCTTCCACCGCGACATCCTCGCCGCGCGTCCCGAGATCGGCGCGGTGTTGCACATGCATTCCACCTTTGCGACCACCATCGCCTGCTTGCGCAAAGACGTGCCAGCCGTCCATTATCACATCGCCATCGCGGGCGGCGACACCATCCGCTGCACGCCGTACACCGTGTTCGGCGAACAGAACCTGTCCGACCTCGCGCTGGAAGCGCTGCGCGACCGCAAGGCCTGTCTGCTGGGCAACCACGGCATGATCGCGCTGGGCAAGGACCTGGGTGATGCGCTATCCGTCGCGGAGGAAGTCGAATATCTGTGCGAGATCTACTGGCGCACCCTGCAAGCCGGCGAGCCGCAGATACTCACCGCGCAACAGATGCACGAAGTGAAGCAGAAGTTCGTCGAATACAAAAAGCGCAGTTGAAAAATACTTGTAGGAGCCAGCTTGCTGGCGAACACCTTTCGCGAGCAAGCTCGCTCCTACGAAAATTTGTGAATCCTGTAAGAGAAAATTAAATGCCCATCAAATCCAAAATTAGAACCGTCCCTCATTACCCCAAACAAGGCATCCAGTTCCGCGACATCACCACCTTGCTCAAAGACCCGGCTGGTTTTCGCGCCACCGTGGATGAGTTGGTGCTTCGCTACAAGGACGCGAAAATCGACAAGATTGCCGGCATCGAATCGCGCGGCTTCATCCTCGGCGCGCCGTTGGCCTACGCGCTCGGCATCGGCTTCGTGCCTATCCGCAAGAAAGGCAAACTGCCCGCCGAAACCATCGGCCACGACTACGAACTCGAATACGGCACCGACCGCATCGAGATCCACACCGACGCTATCGACAAAGGCGAGAAAGTGCTGCTGGTGGATGACCTCATCGCCACCGGTGGCACGGCCGAAGCCGCTTGCTCACTGATCGAGAAGATGGGTGGCAAGATCGTCGAATGCTGTTTCATCATCGACCTGCCGGACATCGGCGGACGTGCGCGACTAGAGAAACATGGGCACAAGGTGTTTGCGTTGTGCGAGTTTGAGGGTGATTGAATATGAGTTTCAAATTCGTATCTTTTCTTGTTGGAGTATTTCTGTTGCCAATGAATGCTCATTGCGGCGATAACTCAATAAATGCCAGAGGCCACAAAAAAAGTACTCCAATTTCGCAGTCCTTTGACCTGACGCAGGTGGATAGGCTTGAGGGGCTGGGATTTGAAAGGTCGAGTGGCGGACTCGTTTATGGTGGGGAAAATAATCAAGAGCTATACAGCCAGTCGTATTGCTTCATTAATAGAGATAATTTTCCATCTAGGCCCGTGAAAATCGAAAGATGTGTGATTGTTGTTGAGGCGCTGCTTGGGAGAAAGTCTGATGGTGAGCCGATATTTCAAGATGAGGATGCCTTGCTGATTGAGCTTAATGGATACGAATTATTTGACCAAGGCGACACTGGATGTTTTTCATCCGTACATCCTAAATATTCCGTTTTTTCGCTCGGTCATTGGAAGTGGAGGAAACCGCCTCTTGTTGGAGGATATGCGCATTCGTTAATTCGAGCTTGGGAGGTTGATCCGATTTCAAAGAAATTTATTGAAATATCAGTGAAGACAGTTAGGTGTGAGATTAATGAAGATCGTGATTAGACAACTGGATCGATGGGCTGAATTCTTTTGGAACGTGATATGAAGATCGAAACCTTGCGCTGGTTCAACAACAGGCTGGAGATGATAGACCAGCGCATCCTGCCTGCGGCCTTCGAATATCTGAGCTATTACTCAGCCGCTTCGGTGGCGGAGGGCATCCGCAGCATGGTGGTGCGCGGTGCGCCGGCCATCGGGGTGGCGGCGGCTTATGGGGTGGCGCTGGAGGCGCTGCGTTTGAGTGACGCCTCTGCAGGCCGTCATTCCGGGCTTGCCACGGAATTCAGCGCTTTTATAAATCCTGATTCGCACCTGCTCTGGAATGTGGACGCCGAGGATTTTGCGGCCGGGATGGAAGCCGGTTTTGCTGTGCTGGCACAAAGCCGGCCGACGGCGGTGAATCTGTTCTGGGCGTTGCGGCGTATGCGCGCGGTGTGGGAGGGCGTTGCGCAGCGTTCGTTTGCAGAAGTCGCGGCACGGTTGCTGGAAGAGGCGCACGAGATTCTGGCGGAGGACATCCGCATCAATAAAGCGATGGGGGCGCATGGCGCGGCTTTGTTGCAAGACGGGGCGCGGGTGCTGACGCACTGCAATGCGGGGGCGCTGGCGACGGCGGGCTGGGGCACGGCGCTGGGGGTGTTCCGCTCGGCGGTGGAGGCGGGCAAGAAGATATCCGTCATCGCCGACGAGACGCGTCCCTTCCTGCAAGGCGCGCGGCTGACGGCGTGGGAGATGGTGCAGGAGAACATCCCGGTGACGCTGATCACCGACAATATGGCGGGCTACATGATGGCGCAGGGCGAGGTGGATGCCGTGGTGGTGGGCACGGATCGCGTGGCGGCCAACGGCGACGTGGCGAACAAGATCGGCACCTACATGGTGGCGGTGCTGGCGAAGCGGCACAACATCCCGTTCTATGTGGCGTGCCCGCTCTCGACCATCGACCTCTCCATCGCTACAGGTAAAGACATCCCCATCGAGGAGCGCTCGGTGGACGAGGTGAAGGGCTTCCGTGACTACCACTGGGCGGCAGAGGGGGTGAAGATACGCAATCCGGCCTTTGACGTGACGCCAGCCGAGCTGGTGACGGGGCTGATCACGGAAAAGGGCGTGGTTTTGCAGCCGGATGTGCAAAGCATCCGGAAGTTGATGTCGGCCTGAACGTTCAATAAACCGCAGTACTCCCTCTTCCATACGGGGAGATAACCAGCGACTTTGGTGGATTGGCTGGTGGTTTCATCAGTCGAATGGCTGCTCGTCCCATCTGGGAATGAGGCAGGGGGCTCTTTTCGGTCTTTCCTTAAATAGCTGTTTCCATTAGTTGATTCCTTTGGTACAATCCGCGCCGTTTTCAGATGGGCTTCGAGCCCGTTTTTTATTTGTGGGTACGAATATGGATGTGGTGAAGCTGGTAGAGACAACGCTGGCCGGTATGGGTTACGAGCTGGTCGATCTGGAAGTGTCCGGGCGCGGGATGATGCGCGTGTTCATGGACAAGCCGGATGGTATTTCGGTGGAAGATTGCGAACGGGTGAGCAACCAGTTGGTGCGCTTGTTCACGGTGGAGGGGGTGGAGTATGAGCGCCTCGAAATATCTTCGCCGGGCCTGGATCGGGTGGTGAAGAAGGAAGCCGATTTCGTGCGCTTTGCCGGGCAGAAGGTGCAACTCAAGTTGCGCATGCCGATGGCAGGGCGCAAAAACTTCGTCGGCATCATCGGCGAAGTGAAGGATGGGATATTGCAGTTGGATGTGGAGGGCAGCTTGGTCGCTATCGAGCTGTCGAATTTGGATAAGGCACGTTTGGTGCCGGTGTTCTGAAGTAGTCGGAGAGAGCTATGAGTCGTGAAGTTCTGTTGTTGGTAGATGCCTTGGCGCGTGAGAAGAACGTGGACAAGGAGATCGTGTTTGGTGCGCTGGAATCGGCTTTGGCCTCCGCCACCAAGAAGCGTTTCTCGGAAGAAGAAGCAGATGTGCGCGTGAGCATCGACCGTCAGACCGGCGAGTATGAATCGTTCCGCCGCTGGCAGGTGATGGACGACGAGACTTTCGAAACGCCCGAGCTGCACATCAAGCAAAGCGAAGCGGAAAAGCTCAATCCCGGCATCCAGCTGGAAGAGTTCGTCGAAGAGCAGCTGGAAAACATCGACTTCGGACGCATCGGCGCGCAAGCGGCAAAGCAAGTCATCTTCCAGAAGATCCGTGATGCGGAACGCGAACAGATCCTCGCCGACTTCATGGAGCGCAACGAGCATCTGGTGTCCGGCACCATCAAACGCATCGAGCGCGGCAATGCCATCGTCGAATTCGGCAAGATCGAAGCGCTGCTGCCGCGCGACCAGATGATCCCGAAAGAGAATCTGCGCGTGGGCGACCGCGTGCGTTCCTACCTGCTGCGCGTGGATCGCACCGTGCGCGGCCCGCAGATCATCCTGTCGCGTATCACTGCGCAATTCCTGGCCAAGTTGTTCGAGCTGGAAGTGCCGGAGATCGAGGAAGGTCTGCTGGAGATCGTCAGTGCGGCACGCGACCCCGGTTCGCGCGCCAAGATCGCGGTACGCAGCCACGACCAGCGTCTGGACCCGATCGGTACCTGTGTCGGTATGCGCGGTTCGCGCGTGCAGGCGGTGACCAACGAATTGGCCGGCGAGCGTGTGGACATCATCCTGTGGGCTGAGGATCCGGCGACTTTCGTCATCAACGCACTGGCACCTGCGGAAGTCAGCAGCATCGTGGTGGATGAAGACAAGCACAGCATGGATGTGGTGGTCGAGGAAGAGAACCTGGCGCAAGCCATCGGCCGCGGCGGTCAGAACGTGCGTCTGGCCAGCGAATTGACCGAGTGGGAGATCAACCTGATGACGGTGGAGCAATCTGCCGAGAAGAACGAGCAGGAATTCTCCAAGGTGCGCGACCTGTTCGTGGCCAAGCTGGATGTGGACGAGGAAGTCGCCGACATTCTGGTGCAGGAAGGTTTCAACACGCTGGAAGAAGTGGCCTACGTGCCGCTGGAAGAGATGCAGGCCATCGAGTCTTTCGACGAGGCCACGGTGAACGAGTTGCGCAGCCGTGCCCGTAATGCACTGTTGACGGCAGCCATCGTCAACGAAGAACAGGTCGAACATAACATCGAAGACCTGCTGAAGATCGAAGGCATGGATGAAGAGACTGCACGCACGCTGGCGGGTAAAGGTGTCGGCACGCAAGAGCAGTTGGCCGATCTGGATGGCGATGAACTGGTGGAAATGACCGGGATGGATGCTGAACGTGCGAATCAATTGATCATGACGGCGCGTGCGCCTTGGTTCGTTTAAGCGAAAAATAGTCCAATGGACTGAAGGAATGCAATGGGAAAAATGAATGTCGCTCAATTCGCCGGGGAACTTGGATTGCCGGTCGAACTGCTGTTGGAACAGTTGCAGTCGGCCGGGGTCGGTAAGCTGAAAGACTCCGACGCAATATCTGAACAGGATAAAGCCAAGCTGCTTGAGCATTTGCGCAGCGCTCACGGCGCGAGCAAGAACAAGATCACGGTGGTGCGCCGCGAGACCACTGCGATCAAAAAGTCTGACAGCACCGGCAAGTCGCGCACCATTCAGGTCGAGGTGCGCAAGAAGCGCACCATCGCACCGCTCACGGCACAGACTGAAGAAATCCCTGCGCCCGAATCCGCAGCAGCTGCTGAACCGGTGGTTGAAGAAGCTGCAGTGGTAGTAGGCAGCGGCAGCAGTAGTAGCGCCAGTCAGGCCCAAGTCGGTATTGAACGAACAGCAACAAAAAGCCCGCGAGGAAGAAGCTCGCTTGCAAGCAGAACTGGCGGCGCGCCAGGCGGCAGATGCACTGGCCAAGCAAGAGCGCAATAAACGCAAGTCCTTTGCTGCCGAACCGGCACCCGCGCCTGCGCCGGTGCAGGCACCCGCAGCGGAAGCCGTGGCCGAAGCCAAGCCCGTCGCAGCCGCTCCCGTGGCCGCCGCACCTGCGGCAGCACCGGAAGGTACGCTGCACAAGCCGACGCTCAAGCCGGGCGACAAGGTGGCGAAACCCGCCAAAAAAGTCGACAAGGTCGCGGCCAAAGCCAGTCCGTGGGACGAAGCCGGTCACAAGAAGCGTCCGCCTTCGCGCAGTCCCGATACGCGCGCCGGAGTGGGCGTGCGTGCCGGTAGCTCTTTGCGTACTGGACGTCATGACAAACACAGCAAGCCGGAGGCGGGGCAGCATGCGTTCTCGTTGCCGACCGAACCGATCGTGCAGGAGGTGATGATTCCGGAAACCATTTCTGTGGCCGAGTTGGCGCAGAAGATGTCGATCAAGGCGGCGGAAATCATCAAGGTGCTGATGAAGATGGGTTCCATGGTCACCATCAACCAGGTGCTCGATCAAGAGACAGCGATGATCCTGGTCGAAGAGCTGGGGCACAAGGCGGTTCCCGCCAAGCCGGACGATCCCGATGCCTTCCTGATGGAAGCCGTCGATCATGGCGATGTGGTGCTGGAAGCACGCGCGCCGGTGGTCACGGTGATGGGTCACGTCGACCACGGTAAGACATCCTTGCTCGACTATATTCGTCGTACTCGCGTGGCGAGTGGCGAAGCGGGCGGCATTACACAGCATATCGGCGCTTATCACGTGGATACGCCGCGCGGCATGATCACTTTCCTGGATACGCCGGGTCACGAGGCGTTCACGGCAATGCGTGCACGCGGCGCGAAAGCGACCGACATCGTGATTCTGGTGGTGGCGGCGGACGACGGCGTGATGCCGCAGACCAAAGAAGCGATCCACCACGCCAAGGCAGCGAATGTGCCGATCGTGGTGGCGATCACCAAGATCGACAAACCGGATGCCAATTCCGAGCGCGTGCGCCAGGAACTGGTGACGGAAGGCGTGGTGCCGGAAGATTGGGGCGGCGATGCGATGTTCGTTGAAGTGTCCGCCAAGACAGGTCAGGGCATCGACACCTTGCTGGAAGGCATCCTGCTGCAAGCCGAAGTGCTGGAGTTGCAGGCGCCGAAGAACACCAGCGCCAAGGGCGTGGTGGTTGAAGCGCGTCTGGACAAGGGCAAGGGCGCAGTGGCGACCTTGCTGGTGCAATCCGGCACCCTGAAACGCGGCGACGCGATTCTGGTTGGCTCCGTGTCCGGCCGCGTGCGCGCCATGCTGGATGAGAACGGCAAAGTGGTGAACGAAGCCGGTCCTTCCATCCCGGTCGAGATCCACGGTCTGTCTGAAGTGCCGGTGGCAGGTGCTGATTTCCTGGTGCTGGCCGACGAGAAGAAGGCGCGCGAGATCGCGTTGTTCCGTCAGGGCAAGTTCCGCGACGTGAAGCTGGCCAAACAGCAGGCGGCCAAGCTGGAGAATATGTTCGAGCAGATGGGCGAGGGCGAAGTGCGTACCCTGTCGCTGATCGTGAAGGCGGATGTGCAGGGTTCGCTCGAAGCCATCGCCGGATCGTTGCAGAAACTCTCCACGTCCGAGGTCAAGGTCAGCATCATTCACAGCGCCGTCGGTGCGATCTCCGAGTCCGACGTCAACCTGGCGCTGGCTTCCAAGGCGATCATCATCGGCTTCAACTCGCGTGCCGATGCAACGGCGCGCCGTCTGGCGGAATCGTCGGGCGTGGACATCCGCTACTACAACATCATCTACGCGATGGTGGACGAGATCAAAGCTGCGCTGTCCGGCATGCTGGCTCCGGAGAAGAAGGAAAGCATCATCGGCATGGTCGAGATCCGCCAGGTGTTCCACATCTCCAAGGTGGGTACGATCGCCGGATGTTATGTCACCGAGGGCGTGATCAAGCGCGGCTCCAGTGTGCGTGTGTTGCGCAACAACGTGGTGATCCATACCGGCGAACTGGATTCGTTGAAACGCTTCAAGGATGACGCGAAGGAAGTGAAATCCAACTTCGAGTGCGGTCTGTCCTTGCGCGGTTACAACGATCTGCAAGTGGGTGATTTCCTCGAAGTGTTCGAGATCGTTGAAGTGGCACGGGCGCTTTAATGGCAAAAGATTTTTCACGCATAGATCGCATCGCTGAACAGATCCAGCGCGAGTTGGCCGAGCTGATTCGCATGGAAGTGAAAGATCCGCGTGTGCGCAAAGTCACCTTGACCGGGGTGGAAGTGACCAACGACCACGCCCATGCCAAGGTGTTCTATACCTCGCTCGATGGCGACAGCGCAGACTTGCAGCAAGGTCTGGAGCGTGCCGCAGGGTTCCTGCGCAGCCAGGTGGCACATGCCATGAAGCTGCGCATCACCCCCCAGCTGCACTTTGTTTATGACGCCTCCATCGAGCGCGGCGCGCATCTTTCCCAGTTGATCGATCAAGCGGTTGCTAGTGACAAAAAAGACTGAGCAATTCAAGCGCGTCACAAGACCGTTGGATGGAGTCCTGCTGTTCGACAAGCCGCTGGAACTCAGCTCCAACACCGCCCTGCAAAAAGTCCGCCGTCTGTTCCATGCCGAGAAAGCCGGGCACACCGGCACGCTAGATCCGCTGGCCACTGGCTTGCTGCCCGTCTGTTTCGGCGAAGCCACCAAATTCACCATCGCCCTGCTGGACGCCGACAAGCGTTATCGCGCGACGATACGTTTGGGGCAGTGCACGACTACCGGCGATGCAGAAGGCGAAATCACCGAGACGCGGCCTGTTGCGGTGGACGAAGCGCAAGTGTTGGCGGTGCTGGCAAAATTCATGGGCGAGACCCAGCAGCTGCCGCCCATGCACAGTGCCATCAAGCATCTGGGCAAGCCCTTGTACGAATACATCCGCAAGGGCGAGACGGTTGAGCGCGAACTGCGCACGGTGTTCATCCATGAGCTGAAGCTGGAGCGCCTGGAAGGCAACGAACTGGAATTCAGCGTGCTGTGCAGCAAGGGAACTTATGTGCGCACGCTGGCCGAGGACATCAGCGAGATACTGGGCTGCGGTGGTCATCTGATCGCTTTGCGGCGTACCGGGATCGGCGAGTTCGATCTGGCCGATGCCTATACCCTGCCGCAGCTGGAAGCGATGGATGCGGCGCAGCGCGATGCCTGCCTGATGCCGCTGGATCGGCTGGTGCAGAACTTGCCCTGCCTGGAATTGGATACCGTGCAGGCCAGTCGTCTGGCCCAAGGTCAGCGCCTGGGGCTGGCCGATGCCCATCCCGATGGCAAGCGCAGGTTGTATGCGGATGGGTGCTTTATCGGCTTGGGCGATCTATCCGGCGGCAGGCTGGCGCCCAGCCGCTTGTTGTCCAGTGTTGCCAAAGCTGCTGCAACGGCTAATTCAGCTTGAGCGGATACCCCGTTAAAGGTTAGAATGCCGCACTTTTTTATTGGAGAGTTAACTAAATGTCTATTACCGCCGCACAAAAATCGCAGATCGTGGCCGACTATCAACGTGCCAAGGGCGATACCGGCTCCCCTGAAGTGCAAGTCGCCTTGATGACCGCTCGTATCAATTACCTGACTGGCCATTTCAAAGAGCACAGCAAAGACCACCACTCCCGTCGCGGCCTGCTGCGTCTGGTGAGCCGCCGCCGCAAGCTGCTGGACTACCTGAAGAGCAAGAACGAAGACGGTTACAAAGAGCTGATCAAACGTCTGGATCTGCGCAAGTAACAAACAGATTTTCAGCGGGTCGCGATTGCGGCCCGCTTCGTTTGGGTTGTCGTTTTACCACGCTGGCAAGTCGGTCACGCATATACATTGGAGAGAGCTATCTATGAGCCACTATAAAAAAACCCTGAGCTTCGGCAAACATCAATTGACACTGGAGACCGGCGAGATCGCGCGCCAAGCCAGTGGTGCAGTCATAGTCAGCCTGGATGACACCGTGGTGCTGGTCACCGTGGTGGGCCGCAAGGATGCCAAACCCGATCAGGATTTTTTCCCGCTGACCGTAGATTATCAAGAGCGTACTTATGCTGCGGGCAAGATCCCCGGCAGCTTCTTCAAGCGTGAAGGCCGCCCCAGCGAAAAAGAGATCCTGACCTCGCGTCTGATCGACCGTCCGCTGCGCCCGCTGTTCCCCGAAAGTTTCTATAACGAAGTGCAGATCGTGGCGACCGTGATGTCGTCCGATCCGCAGATCGACTCCGATATCCCTGCCATGATCGGCGCTTCCGCTGCGCTGGCGATCTCCGGCATCCCGTTCGACGGCCCCATCGGCGCTGCGCGCGTGGGTTATCTCAACGGTCAGTACGTGCTGAACCCGACCAAGGACGAGCTGGTCGAATCGCAGATGGATCTGGTGGTTGCCGGTACATCGAAAGCGGTATTGATGGTGGAATCCGAAGCGCAAGAATTGTCGGAAGAAATCATGCTGGGCGCCGTGGTGTTCGGTCACGAGCAGATGCAAGCCGTGATCGATGCGATCATCGAGATGGCAAACTCTGTCGGCCAAGACGATTGGGATTGGGCACCGGCTGCCAAGAACGAGCCGCTGATCGCCAAGATCAATGCGCTGGCCGAGAGCGACCTGAAGGCTGCTTACGCTGTGCGTGAAAAACAAGCGCGTACCCATCAAGTGGATGCGATCCGTGCGAAGGTATCCGAAGCGTTGGCGACTCCCGAATTCGAGAACGTTTCCAGGAACGAGATCGGTGAATTGTTTGGCGCGCTGGAAGCCAAGATCGTGCGCGGCCAGATCCTGAGCGGCGAACCACGTATCGACGGTCGCGACACCCGCACCGTGCGCCCGATCACCATCCGCACCGGCGTGTTGCCGCGTGCCCATGGTTCGGTGCTGTTCACGCGTGGCGAGACACAGGCTATCGTGGTGGCGACACTGGGTTCCATGCGCGATGCGCAAACCATCGACGCGCTGCAAGGCGAGTATTCCGACCGCTTCATGCTGCACTACAACTTCCCTCCCTATGCCACCGGTGAAACAGGCCGCGTCGGTACGCCCAAGCGCCGCGAGATCGGCCATGGTCGTCTGGCCAAGCGCGCGCTGGTTGCCGTGTTGCCGAGCGAAGAAGAATGCGGTTACGCGATCCGCGTGGTGTCGGAGATCACCGAATCCAACGGCTCCAGCTCCATGGCCTCCGTATGCGGCGGCTGTCTGTCGATGATGGATGCTGGCGTGCCGGTGAAGACGCATGTGGCGGGTATCGCCATGGGCCTGATCAAGGACGGCGGCCGTTTTGCCGTGCTGACCGACATCCTGGGCGATGAAGATCATCTGGGCGACATGGACTTCAAGGTGGCCGGTTCCGACAAGGGTATCACTGCCTTGCAGATGGACATCAAGATCAACGGCATCACCAAGGAGATCATGCAGGTCGCCTTGAGCCAGGCCAAAGAAGGCCGTATACACATCCTCGGCATCATGAAGCAGGCGATGCCTTCTGTGCGTCCCGAGGTCTCCGACTTCGCGCCGCGCATGATCAAGATGAAGATCAATCCGGAAAAGATCCGCGACGTGATCGGCAAGGGCGGTTCGGTGATTCGTGCATTGACTGAAGAAACCGGCACCACCATCGACATCGACGATGAAGGCAACATCACCATCGCCTGCGTGAGCGGCGATGCGGGTGAACTGGCCAAGAAACGTATCCTGGACATCGTGGCCGAAGTCGAAGTGGGCAAAGTGTATGAAGGCCCGGTGGTCAAGCTGCTGGACTTCGGTGCGCTGATCAACATCCTGCCGGGCAAAGATGGTCTGCTGCACATCTCGCAAATCTCTCATGAACGCATCGCCAACGTTGCAGACCACCTGAAAGAAGGCCAAGTGGTCAAGGTCAAGGTACTGGAACTGGACGACAAAGGCCGCATGCGTCTGAGCATGAAGGCGTTGGTGCCACAACAGGAAGCTGCTGCATCTACGGCTGAATAATTCAGAAAGAGATGTCATTCAAGCCCCGCCGCGTGCGGGGCTTTTCATTGCGGCGGCTCGATTGGACGAAGGGAAGATATGAATCCATCCACACTTTCATTGGCACGCAGCCTGGTCACCACTTTGCCGACCGGTATGCCCGGCTTGTTCAATCCTTGGCTTGACCGTTGTCCGCATGACGCTGAAGGCAACGGACCGCAAGCCAAACTCGAACGGTTGGCCATGCATCTGGATTGCGAGCCAGAATTCATCCTGGCTGGCGAGGCGCCGGGGTACCAGGGGTGCCGCTACAGCGGCATTGCTTTCACCAGCGAACGTTTGCTGGGAGAGGGGGCTATCCCGCGCATCCCTGCCTTGCCAGGGCGCTTGTCGACCCGACGCTTGCCATTCTCCGAACCGTCCGCCACCATTGTATGGAAGACGCTCTATCGGCTTGGCATCGCAGAGCGCACCATCCTGTGGAATGCTATGCAACTGCATCCGCATCGCCTGGATAACCTCTGGTCGAACAGGACGCCGGCACCGGAGGAGATACGATTGGGCGAGCCTGCCTTGCGCATGCTGGTCGAGGCGTTCCCGCATGCGAAGATCGTCGCGGTCGGCAAGAAGGCGGAAGGGTTGCTAGGCGAGATGGGGGTGAAGGTCGCCGGGGCGGTGCGCCATCCGGCCAACGGCGGTGCGACGGAATTCGCCAGCGGACTGCAAGCACTGATATAAACGATGAGCGGCACACCATTCGATCCAAAATCTCCCTCACCCCAACCCTCCCCCGGTAGGGGAGAGGACGAACGTCCGCGAAGCGAATTTTTAATTCCCGAGTTCGTCGCCTCGCTGCCCTTGCAGCCGGGCGTGTATCGCATGCTGGACGAGGCGGGGCAGGTGCTGTACGTGGGCAAGGCCAACCAGCTGAGGAAGCGCGTCGGGTCATATTTCCAGCAGAGCAACCTGTCGCCGCGCATCCGTTTGATGGTGTCGCACATCGCGCGTATCGAGGTCACGGTGACACGTTCCGAGGCAGAGGCGCTGCTGCTGGAGAACAACCTCATCAAGTCGCTCAAGCCGCGCTACAACATCCTGTTCCGCGACGACAAGTCCTATCCCTACATCGTGCTCACCGGCAGCCCGTCGCCGCGCCTGACCTACTATCGCGGCGCAACCGACAAGCGCCATCAATACTTCGGTCCCTATCCCAACGCACAGGCGGCGAAGGAAAGCATCAACCTGCTGCAAAAGGTGTTCCGCCTGCGCACCTGCGAGGAGGGCGTGTTCAACAACCGCACGCGGCCTTGTCTGCTGCACCAGATCCACCGTTGCAGTGCGCCCTGTGTCGGCATCATCAGTCCTGAGGATTACGCCACCGATGTGCGCAACGCCGGGCTGTTGTTGCAGGGCAAGTTCGATGAAGTGGAGAAACGGCTGCGCACGGCGATGGAGCAGGCGGCGGAAGCCATGCAGTACGAGCATGCCGCTGCATTGCGAGACCAGTTGCAGGCGCTGCACACGGTGCAGGAAAAGCAATTCGTGGAAAGCGGGCGCGACACCGATGCCGATATCGTTGCAGTGGTCGAGGCGGAAGGCGCGCTGTGCCTGAATCTGGCGGTGGTACGCGGCGGGCGACATCTGGGCGACAAGCCGTTCTTCCCGCAGAACGTGCAGGGGCAGGACAGCAGCGAAGTGCTGGAAGCGTTTCTGGCGCAGCACTATCTGGAGCGCAGTGTGCCGCCGCTGATCATCACCAGTATCGAGGTGGCCGACGAGGCACTGGAACAGCTTCTGAGCGAGCAGGCCGGACACAAGGTGCAGATACGTCATGCGGTGACCGGCGAACGGCGGCAGTGGCTGGAGATGGCGCAGGCCAACGCACTGCTGGCATTGCGCCAGCAGGCCGGCCTGCAAGCCGGGCAGACGTTGCGTCTGGATGCATTGCGCAAAGCGCTGTCCTTGCCCGATCTGAAACGCATCGAGTGTTTCGATATCAGCCACACCATGGGCGAGGCGACCGTGGCTTCCTGTGTGGTGTATGACGACCTCGCCATCCGTCCGCAGGAATACCGCCACTACAACATCAGCGGCATCACCCCCGGCGACGATTACGCGGCGATGCATCAAGCCTTGCAGCGGCGCTACCAGAAGTTGCAGGCGGGAGAGGGCAAGCGCCCCGATCTGATCCTCATCGACGGCGGTGCCGGGCAGCTGGGCATGGCGGTGGAGGTGATGACAGAATTCGGGCTATCCGACATCGCGCTGGTCGGCGTGGCGAAAGGCGTGGAGCGCAAACCGGGCATGGAACAATTGCTACGACCCGGTGCGGAAAAGCCGTTACAATTAACGGCAGATAGTCCTGCTTTGCATCTGATCCAGCAAGTACGCGATGAGGCGCATCGCTTCGCCATCAGCGGCCACCGTGCCCGGCGCGGCAAAGCGCGTACCACCTCATCGCTGGAAGACATCGAGGGGGTGGGCGAGAAACGCAGACGCAACCTGCTGACCCACTTCGGTGGACTGAAGGGCGTGCAGCAGGCCAGCATAGAAGAACTGGCGCGGGTGGAGGGAATCAGCCCGACGCTCGCCGAGAAAATTTACCAGCACTTACATTAACGATGCCGCTCAATATACCCAATCTGCTGACCTGGTTCCGCATCCTGCTGATCCCGGTGTTTATCGCCGTGTTCTATGTGCCGGACGATGTACTGAGCCTGCATCACAAGCACATGTTGAGCTTTTCAATTTTCTGGTTTGCCTCCATCACCGATTGGCTGGACGGTTATCTGGCGCGTGTGCTGAACCAGGGCTCCGCTTTCGGCGCCTTCCTTGATCCGGTGGCGGACAAGCTGATGGTGGTCGCGGCGCTGGTGATCCTGCTTAAACTTGACTACGTGGATGCGGCCATCGCATTCATCATCATCGGGCGCGAGCTCACCATCTCGGCATTGCGCGAATGGATGGCGCAGTTGGGCAGCAGCAAGAGTGTGGCCGTCTCCATGCTGGGCAAGGTCAAAACTGTGTTCCAGATGCTGGCAATTCAATTTCTGTTATTCCAAGAACCGCTGCTGGGTATTTCGACAAAATGGGTTGGTACTTTGTTGATTTATCTGGCTGCGATACTCACCTTGTGGTCGATGGTGTACTACCTGATGCTGGCCATGCCGCAAATATTAGAAAAATCTCGAAATCAAAATTGATTTTTATCTCTCGGTCTGTATAATGCCGCGCTCTCGGGGTGTAGCGTAGCCTGGTAGCGCGCCTGGTTTGGGACCAGGATGTCGGGAGTTCGAATCTCTCCACCCCGACCAGGTTCAAGTAGTAAGAAGTCATGTTGGTTGCCGATGAATTGTGCCCGTAGCTCAACCGGATAGAGCACCAGCCTTCTAAGCTGGGGGTTGCTGGTTCGATTCCAGTCGGGCACACCAATAGACTTACGGTTCAACGGTGGCTGTAGCTCAGTTGGTAGAGCCCTGGATTGTGATTCCAGTTGTCGACGGTTCGAGCCCGTTCAGCCACCCCATATAAAAGCCCGCAGATGATGAGTCTGTGGGCTTTTTTTATTTGCTTGCGCCTATAAGGAAAGCGGCAAAACAACTGTTACAAGATATGCTATTGCCTATATCAACTGTCGCCAGATCGGATCCATGATTTTTGGAAAGACTAGGGGGATGCGCATGTAGGCATAGATATTCTTGCCTCTTGATATCCCCGCCAATTTCAACAACAATCCGCGCCGACTTTTCAAACACAACGCGAAGGGCGCAGATGCACTACACCGGGCAAGACATGCTGTGGCTGATCGGCAGCCTGTCGCGCATCTTCCGCATCCCGTTCGACCCGCAACTCATCCGCCAGCAATTTCCGCCGCCTTATTCCCGCACCGCGCTGCTCAATGCATTGCAGGCGCTGGAATTCAAGGTGGGCGAGTGGAATCTGGATGACGAAGAATCTAGCGGAACTGGAACGCATCCCGTTCCCGGCGGTCGCCTTCCTGCGCGAAAGCGCAGCAGCAGAAACGAATCCGCCCGAACCCAAACCAGCTCCCGAACCGAGGCAGGACGATCAGGCGCACTCAGTCCGAAGAACAGCCCAAACAAGTCGATCCCGTGCTGCTGATCAAAGCCGACGCCGAACGCGTGCTGTATTTTCCGCGCCGGAGCCGAAGCAGCCGGAAACCATCCCACTTGCCGAATTCACCAAACTCTTCCGCACCGACATCCTGCTGGTCGCGCGCAAGGAGAAAAGTCCCGACCGATGTGGATGATCCGTCCGCTGCTGGCAACGGACAGAAAAGACACCCTTCGGCTTCCGCTGGTTCATCCCCGAGCTGCTGAAACACAAGCGCATCTGGCGCGACGTGCTCATCGCCTCGCTGGCCATCCAGCTCATCGGACTCGTCACGCCGCTGTTCACCCAGGTCATCATCGACAAGGTCGTGGTGCACCAGACCCAGAGCACGCTCATCGCCATCGCCGTGGGCCTGGTCATGTTCATGCTGTTCAACAGCGCCATGACCTGGTTGCGCCAATACTTCGTGCTGCACACCGGCAACCGCATCGATGCCGTGCTGGGCAGCCACGTGTTCCGCCACATGCTGCACCTGCCCGTTCCCTATTTCGAGCAACGCCCGACCGGCACGCTGGTGGCGCGTCTGCATGGCGTCGAGACCGTGCGCGAATTCATCTCCGGTGCGGCGGTCACCTTGCTGCTCGACTTCCCGTTCCTGCTCATCTTCCTCGCCGTGATGTTCTGGTACAGCTGGCAACTGAGCCTCATCGCGCTGTTGCTGATGTCGCTCATCACCATCGCCAGCCTCTTGGTCACGCCGGCCTTCCGCGACCGGCTCAACGAACAGTTCATGCTCGGTGCCAAGAACCAGGCCTTCGTCACCGAATACGTCGCCGGGATGGAAACCGTCAAATCGCTGCAAATGGAACCCGTGCTGGTGCAGAAATACGGCGAGAACCTCGCGCAATACCTCGCCGCAGGCTTCGCCACCAAGCAGCTTTCCAATTCCTTCAACGTCGTGGTCAATGCGCTGGAACAGATCATGACGCTCTCCATCCTCGTGGTGGGCGCGATGCTGGTGATGAAGAACGACGGCTTCACCATCGGCATGCTGGTCGCCTTCCAGATGTTCGCCGGACGCATGAGCCAGCCCATGCTGCGCCTGGCCGGCCTGTGGCAGGAATTCCAGCAGGCCAACATCGCCGTCAAGCGACTGGGCGACCTGATGGATGTGCCGACCGAACCGCACACGCTCACCCCGGCACGCGCGCAGGGCGGGGCGGGCGGCTGCGTCGAACTCAAGGATGTCAGCTTCCGCTACAGCGACAAACATCCCTACCTGTACCGCAATCTCAACCTCACCCTCAAACCGGGCAAACTCACCGTGCTGATGGGGCCATCCGGTTGCGGCAAGAGCACCCTGGCCAAGATGCTGCAAGGCTTCTACTGGCCCACCGACGGCAGCATCCTGCTCGACGGCTACGACTTGCGCCATCTGGCCGCGAACGAACTGCGCGCCAACTTCGGCGTCGTGCCGCAAGAGACGCGTCTGTTCTCCGGCACCATCTACGACAACCTGCAACTCGCCAACCCGCATGCCGGATTCGAAGAGATCGTGCATGCCTGCAAGATGGCAGAGATCCACCACGTCATCGAACAACTGCCGCAGGGTTATCAGACCCCGGTGGGCGAGAACGGCGTCGGGCTTTCCGGCGGACAAAAGCAGCGCATCGCCATCGCCCGTGCCTTGCTCAAGCATCCGCGCGTGCTCATCTTCGACGAAGCGGTGAGCAACCTCGACATGCAGACCGCCGAACATTTCGCCGGAACCATCAACAAGCTCAAAGGCAAAGTCACCATGCTGTTCATCACCCACCAGTTGCCCAAGGCGTTGCAGGTGGATGAGGTGCTCAAGTTCGGCAATCAGGAAGCGGCTGCATCACAAGTCGCGGCCCCATCGCCAGCGACGCAAACACATTAGTCACCCCATGCGCACCACACATCCATTCAATATCAGTCATCTTCGCAATTGGCTATGCGCGCTTGCGTTGCTGACTGCACAGCCAGCAACAGCGCTGACCCTGAAAGAAGCCGTGGAGCTCGCCATGAGCAACGACCCGACCTTCCTCGCCGCGCAAGCCAACCTCAACGTCTCGCGCGAACGCGCCGCACAAGCCGTGGCCGGACTGTTCCCGCAGTTGACCGCCAGCGGCCAACACCACCGCCAACCGACGCATCTACACTTTGCATAGCCAGCCGCCGCCGACCAACATACCGACGGAACGCTACAACAGCAACTCGATACAGTTGAACCTCACCCAGCCGCTGTGGCGGCACAGCAGCATGATCGCCATGACGCAGGCCGACTTCGACAGTGAGCCAGGCCGACTTCCAGTTGATCGCGGCTGCGCAGGATTTGCTGGTGCGCCTGTCGCAAGCCTGGTTCGATGCCATGCAGGCACGCGACAGCGTGATCGCCGCCGAAGCGCAGGTGCAAACCGCGCAACAGCAACTGGAGCTCTCGCAACGCGGACACGACAAAGGCGTGCTGTCGCTCACCGAACTGGAGGATGCACGCGCCAAACACGAACAGGCCATCGCCGAACACTCGATGGCGCAAAGCGATTCGGAGATCAAACTGGCCACGCTCGAACAGATCGTCGGCCTCACCGCACACACACCGCCCGTGCTCTCCGATCAGTTCGCTTCATCAGCATTCGGCAGCGGCACACTCGATCAATGGCTCACGCAGGCAGAAGCCGGCAATCCGACCATGCTCGCCGCACAACGCGCAGTGGATGCCGCCAACGAGGAAGTGCGCAAACAAGTCAAGCCGGACACGAACCCACGCTTGACCTGGTCGCCTCCTACGGCAAAAGCCGCGCAGGCAGCGGGCATCAGCGGCGGACAGCTTGGCTTCGATTCGAAGCAAAGCACCGTCGGCTTGCAATTCAACATGCCGCTGTATGCAGGCGGCGGACAAAACGCCAAAGTGCGCGAAGCCTTGGCGTTGCGCGACAAGTCTGCACAGGAACTGGAAGCAGCACGCCGCAACGCCCGTCTCGTTACCAAACAAGCATGGTTCACCTGGCGCGCCAGCGGCGTGCGCGAGGCATCGGCCAAGCAAGCTGTGCAATCCGCCCTGCTGGCGGTGAACGGTGCGCAGTCTGCGCGTGCCCGTGGCGTGAAAGCCGATATCGATGTCCTGCAAGCGCAGCAACAACACGCAGTAGCACTGCGCGACTGGCGCAAGGCGCGCTACGACAGCATCATCAGCCAGCTCAAACTCAAAGCCGCCTGCGGGCAATTGAGCGGCGACGAACTCATGGCACTGGATAAAGTGTTCGCCTCAACGGCTGATTGATCTCATCAGCGGGTACTTTCGGTTCCTCGCTCGGTCATCGAGTACCCCACCATCAACTCTGGAATGCCAGTCAGGTCTATACCTTCGCCAAGCCTTATGCCATGCGTCTTGCAGCGTAATAGGCATAGCCAAGGTATAGAAATATATAGGCCGTTTTTCAGGTTGTTCAGCACTACCCCCTCTGTTAAGTTCCGTACCCAGCTTTACGCAAATTTAACAAGGCACGCCGGGCAGTGGTTCGATCCCTCACGGCAAACGCATCGCACGATGCGATAACAACAATAAATTGTCGGGGGAACATCTATGGCGGCTGCAAAAGTAGCGCGTAAGGCACGTATCGTCGGCGTCGATCCCCAAGACTTCAGTCCCAGCCTGCTGCGCATCCAGTCGCAACCGCCCGCACCGTTCGCCCGTGCCATGCTGCACCTGCTGTTGCTTTTGCTGTTCCTGCTCATCCTGTGGGCAGCCTTTGGCAAACTCGATGTCGTCGCCACCGCCGAAGGCAAACTCATCCCGCAGACCTACCTCAAGATCGTGCAACCCTTCGAGCAAGGCATGGTGCGCGAGATCCTCGTGTCCGAAGGCGAGCAGGTCAAAGCCGGACAGATCCTCATGCGGCTCGACACCACCATGTCCGATGCCGACGGCAAAGCCATCAATGCCGATTACCTCGGCAAACAGATCACCCTGCGCCGCATCGATGCCGAACTCACCGACCAGGAATTCAAACGCGAACCCACCGACCTCGAAGTCCTCTACAACGAATCCCTCGCCCAATACCGCGCCAACCGTCTCGCCTACCAAAGCGCACTCGCCGAAGAACACAGCATCCACGACAAAGCCCAAAGCGATCTCGCCGCTGCCCAACAAGCCCGCACCAAACTCATCCGAGATCCTGCCGCACTACCGCGAACAAGCCCAAGCCTATGCCGACCTCGCCAAGGATGGCTACGTCAGCAAACTCGCCGCCACCGACAAAGAGCGCGAACATATCGAAAAAGAACAAGACCTCAAGACCCAGAACCACATCATCAGCAGCGCCCAGGCCACACTCACCTCATCCAGCCGCAAACTCGAACAGATCAGCGCCGACTACCGCCAGAAACTCCAGGCCGAACGCGCCGACAACAGCGACAAACTCGACAAGACCCAGGCCGAAGTCACCAAACAGCAATACCGCAACGGCCTGCTCGAACTCAAAGCCCCGCAGGACGGCATCATCAAAGACCTCGCCACCCACACCATCGGCACCGTCATCAGCCCCGGCACCATCCTCATGACCCTCGTGCCCAAGGACGAAATCCTCAGAGCCGAAGTGTGGGTCTCCAACGAAGACGTCGGCTTCATCCATCTGGGCGAACCCACCAAGATCAAATTCGCCTCCTACCAGTTCCAGAAATACGGCATGGTCGATGGCAAGGTCGCCCACCTCAGTGCCGATGCCACCGACAACACCCAGCAGGGTGCCGGCCAATCCGCACCACCGCCCAGCGCCAAATCTCCGAACGGACAACCCTTTTCCTACCGCGCACTGGTCGACCTCAAAGCCCAGGAACTCCTCGTCGACGGCGTGCGCCATGCCTTGAGTCCCGGCATGCAGGTGACGGCAGAGATCCACCTTGGCACGAGAACCATTCTCGAATACCTGTTGTCGCCCGTGATGGGGGCGTTTCAGGAGGCGGGGAGGGAAAGGTGAGAAAAGGAAGACAGATGGCATGCTTGACGGATATGGATCGCCAATGCTGATACTGCTGGTCATCATCGAATTGCTTCGATCGCATATTCAGCGCTTTATGCTTTGGATATGCGCACCACATCGTTCGCACTACCGCAGCAAGCTTGCACTGCTGGGAAGCAAACATAACCACCGCTATTCTCTGAAAAAACCGGAATGGCTCAAGCAAGAAATCATTCGCCTCAAAGCCAGAATGCCGCAAGCCGGATGCCGCAGCATCGCTGACATCTGCAATCGTCGCTACGCAGCCTCACGACAAATCACCGTCGGCAAAACCTACGTCCATCAAGTATTGCAGCGCCATGTCTACGAAATCAAAATCCTGCGTCGCAACCTCAAGCACACTCAACCCAGGATCGTTCCGTACAATTTCATCTGGGGCATTGATCTGACCGGCAAGACTGACACCAACGGCAAGCTACATGCATTGCTCGGTGTCCTCGATCACGGTAGCCGTGCCTTACTGCACCTGCAAGCCCTGCACGATAAAACTTCGCGTACCTTAATTGCATGCCTGAGTGAAGTTGTTCGTATCCACGGCAAACCCAAGATCATTCGCACTGATAACGAAGCCATATTCACCTCACGTATGTTCCGACTTGGGCTGAAAAAATTGGGCATTCGCCATCAACGCACCGACCCCGGCTGTCCTTGGCAAAACGGCAGGATCGAACGCTTGTTCGGCACGCTCAAAGAAAAGCTCGACCAATGGATCGTGCACGGGAATCGAACAACTCAATGTCGACCTGACAGCCTTCAGTCATTGGTACAACCATGTGCGACCACACCAGAATCTTGATGGCAGAACCCCGGCAGAGGTTTGGAACGACATCCACCCATACAGTAAACCACCCAAGCAAGAACAGTGGTTCGAAGCATGGGATGGACTTCTGACTGGATACCACCTGAAGTACTAGCGAACTTGGATGAAACAGACAAGCAGAGCAATCCAGCCAGCGACAACACTGTCCGCGATGAGACACGCCTGAAGCGTGAGACGGACGGATAAATGATAAAGAAATGAGTCGCGCGAACTGGAAAAACTGAATAGCGAAGCGAACGGTAGCAGTAAAAACTGACAGGAGACGCGAAAAAATGAAGAACTCACTACAAGAATTGGTGCGGCGGACATGCGGACGGGACACCTCCAGCAAGTGATACCCGGCCCGAACATCGGCGGGGCGAACGCCGGCACTCTCGATGTACCCGTTTTCAGCGCAACCGACACAAAGAATCAAGGCGCCTTCATGCTCGGTGGCAGTGGCGCAGACAGGCTCACGGGCGGCACACAGGCCGACCTGCTGGTGGGCAACGCGGGCAACGACACCCTCACCGGCGGCAAAGGCGACGACCTGCTGATGGGCGGTGCGGGTGACGACACCTACGTCATCAACATCGGCGACGGCAACGACACCATCGAAGACAATCAAGGCAACAACACCGTCGTCTTCAACGGCAAATCCATCAAGATGCTTTTCCGGCAAGCGGATGGCACATACAAAACAGCCGAAGGCGCCATCACCGGCAAAATGGTCGGCACCGACCTAATCCTCACCGACACCGTCAACGGCGGGCAACTTACGTTGAATAAAGATTTTAAGGAAGGCGACTTCGGCATCACCTTTCAGGACACACCGCAAGCCCCCTCCATCCTCACCGGCGACCTCACCGACACCATCAACGGTAGAACCGGATACGACATCGTGCAGTTGCGATGGCGCATTGATGAGTCAATTTTTAACAACAGTGAAGCGGCGAATGATGCGAGCTATGCAACGCAAATTGAATGGAGGATCGCAGCATGAAAAACTTTATCTCGATTCTATTTTGGGTTAGCGCACGTGCAGCGTTTCAAAGAATGACCAAACTAGTTGTGATTCTGTGTGGGCTTTACATTCTTCCGGGCTGCGCGGGCGGGCTACTCGGGCAACCCGAATATGTGACTTGGCAAGAAGAGGTCAAACTTAATGATGGGCGGGTGATTGTGGTGACGCAAAAGCGGCATTGTTCTGCTGCTTACACTGGTGGCAATTATGCGACGTGTATAGAGAGAGAATCATGGCTAACTATAAAACTACCAGAATTTGGAAATCAAATTGTGTGGCATGAAAATCTCAAACCGAGAATTTTGAATGTGCACAACGGGCAGTTGTATATCGTGGGTTCGCCAGCTACTTGCTTGGAATATCGGACGTATGGCAGACCCTCTCCAATGTATATCGGCTTTGTGTTAGTGAGTGGGCATTGGGAACGGATTCCTTTCGAGAAAATTCCCGAGTCTATCTACGATACTAATCTTGTCATAGACGGACAGTTTGTTAGAACAGACTTTCTAACAATCGTTGGAAAAAACTCCTCCGAATTGAATGGTAGTTCTGGTTATTCAGCACATGAAAAACGCATTGATCTAGAAGCCAAGAGCAATTGTTTCTAATTGCAAATTTAGGGAGCAAATCATGGCAACACTTCAAGAATACGCAATCCTGTCTGCAGCAGTTTATCAAGATGTACGGGGTACAGATAATCGCACGCCACTGCCGCCAAATTGGAGTTCGATTGACTATGTCAGCAACATTACCAACGGTGTCTTAGCAGATGGGCTATCAGCGGGGGCATTCAGAAAAGGCAACGAAATCGTTATTACCTTCAAGGGAACGGATTTCTTGAGAGGCTCGAATAACGGTCAAACCATATCGGACTTATTATCAGATTTACGACTGGGGATTGGCGGCGGTTCAGAACAAGCACTTGGAGCGGCACTTTTCTACGCAAAAATCAAAGCTGAAAATCCCGGTGCGAACATTTCGTTTACGGGCCACTCTCTTGGTGCTGGCTTGGCCTCCATCATGTCGATCTGGTTCAACGAAACCGCCAATATATTTGCCGATGCGCCGTTTTACCTCAGCTCGATCAACGGCAATTTTGCGAAACGTGTAGTGGATGCACTGCAAGCACAAGGATACGACACCACCCAACTCGCGAGCCTGATTCAAACCGTTGACAATGGTTACGGCAACTCACCCAGCTATGTCGTGTCGGGCGGCAGTATCAGTGCCAGAGAACCCAATGTCACCAGCCACTACGTTCGCGGCGAAGTCCTGAACGCCGTCTTTGGCAGCTTCTCGACGATAGTCGGTGCGAATCAGAATATCCCTATCGACATCGGTGGGGGCGATAAGGTCAGCTCGGTGACACTGCATTCGATTGTATTGCATGCTGCATTGTTACTCGAAGATAAGTTACGTGCCGACACCTTGAAATTACCAGACCTGATTTCGATGATCTTCGATGAAAAGCTGTTTGCCAGCAAATTAGAATCAGCGAAGCAAGACTTCTTGTCCAAACTGCTGAACGATCAAATCCCGCTAATGAGCGGGAGCAATTCAGCATCAGGCGAGCTGACGCGCTTCGCAAGCGATTTGCAGAAAATCGCCCAACCCGGCGGCCTCACCCTGACCGATCAGAACCCCGGTAATGCCGATGTGCATGAACTCAGCAAAGCCTTGACCGCCTTCGCCATGCAGATGTATTACGAAGACACCCCCAACGCCACGAACGCACGCAAACAACTCTTCACCGATCTCACCCAAGCACGCGAAGGCTTCAACGGCATCCGCT
The DNA here is from genome assembly GCA_963721375.1 of uncultured beta proteobacterium. Taxonomy (GTDB): domain Bacteria; phylum Pseudomonadota; class Gammaproteobacteria; order Burkholderiales; family Gallionellaceae; genus Sideroxyarcus. The sequence continues at coordinate 316,886 of CAVRIW010000004.1, forward strand.
TCGACATGCAGGATGTATCCAAAGATGTCACCCAAGCCAAAGGCTATCAATACTTCCAGAAATACCTCCAGCAAGTGATACCCGGCCCGAACATCGGCGGGGCGAACGCCGGCACTCTCGATGTACCCGTTTTCAGCGCAGCCGATCAAGCCCTCATCCAAGCCATGCTGCCGCAACTGCGCGACTGGTATGTGCAAGCGGGTAACGGCGGCATGAGCGCAACCGACACCAAGAATCAAGGCGCATTCATGCTCGGTGGCAGTGGCGCAGACAGGCTCACGGGCGGCACACAGGCCGACCTGCTGGTGGGCAACGCGGGCAACGACACCCTCACCGGCGGCAAAGGCGACGACCTGCTGATGGGTGGAGCAGGTGATGACACCTACGTCATCAACATCGGCGACGGCAACGACACCATCGAAGACAATCAAGGCAACAACACCGTCGTCTTCAACGGCAAATCCATCAAGATGCTTTTCCGGCAAGCGGATGGCACCTTCAAAACAGCCGAAGGCGCCATCACCGGCAAAATGGTCGGCACCGACCTGATCCTCACCGACACCGTCAACGGTGGGCAACTTACGTTGAATAAAGATTTTAAGGAAGGCGACTTCGGCATCACCTTTCAGGACACACCGCAAGCCCCCAACATCCGCACCGGCGACCTCGCCCCCGTCGAATACGTGCAAGTGGTGAACAACATCAACACCCTCGTCTACGCCCTCGACAACAGCAGCAACCTCATCGTCGACCCAGCCCGCTCAGCCCCCGGCCTCAACGATTACTTCCTCAATGGCGGCGCAGGCATCGATCTCATTCAGGGCAAAGGCGGAGCCGACATCATCGCCGGATGGGGAGGCAACGACCAGATATACGGAGATACCCAGATCGACACCGCCACCGCCATTGCCAACGGCAACACCGACATTGCCACCGGACAGAAAGGCGACTGGCTTGCGGGCAACGAAGGAGACGACACCGTCGTCGGCAGCACCGGCAACGACGTATTGACCGGCGGCGCCGGGGCTGACCTGCTGATCGCGGGCGCGGGCGACGATTACATCCTGGGCGATGCCGACTACACCGCCGTAGCCTATGCCGGAGGAGCCAACGTATTTCCCAACGGCGCAAGCAACCTGTCCGGATACACCCTTGGCGTTGACACCTACAACAACAACCCCGTCAACTGGAGCGTCAGCACCCAAGCGAACGGCGACTTCCTGTTCCAATCCGGCACAGGTGCCGCCGACCCCGCAGGCAGCGCCGCCGACACCATCTACGCCGGAGCAGGCGACGACCATGTGTGGGCGGGTGCGGGTGATGACGCGGTCTATGGCGAAGACGGCAACGACACCATATCAGGCGAAGCAGGCAACGACGTCCTGTTCGGCGGGGCAGGCAACGACACCCTCAACGGCGGCGAAGGCGACGACTACCTGAATGGCGGACTGGGCAACGACACCCTGTGGGGCGGCAACGGCAACGACAACCTCCTCGGCGGCACCGGCGAAGACAAACTCTATGGCGAAGCAGGCAGTAATTACCTGGAAGGCGGCGACGGCAACGACCTCCTCAACAGCGGCGGCCCCGGCAGCACACTGCTGGGCGGCTTCGGCAGCGACACCCTAGAAGCCGTCGGCGGCGGCAACTACCTGTATGGGGAAAGCGGCAGCGACACATTGGGAGCAGGCGGCGGCGGCAACTACCTGGATGGCGGCACAGGCAATGACGACCTGTTCGCCTCGGGTGGCAACAATTATCTGGATGGAGGCGAAGGCGACAACATCCTTACCGCCACAGGCGGCGGCAACACCCTGTTGGCAGGGGCGGGGAATGACACCCTGTCTGCGGGCGGCGGCGGCAACACATTGATCGGCGGCAGCGGCAACGACACGATTTCTGCGGCAGGCGGCGGTAACACCCTCTTCGGCGGCGCAGGCGACGACACCCTGACTGCGTCCGGAACCGGCAACACCATGGACGGCGGTGACGGCAGCGACATCTACGCGCTGGAAAAAGGATTCGGCATCTGCCATATCTCCGATAGCGGCGGACAGATCGAAGGCAACACATTGGTGTTCAACTTCGACTACGCCGAATCCGGCATCCGCTTAGGGCTTGGCTCCCTCAAACTCAGCTTTGCGAATGGCGACGAACTGCATATCGACAACTTCGATCCCGAAGACCCGATCAACAGCTGCTCCATCAGCACCTTCCAATTCACCGACCGCACCCTCAGCCTGCCCGCATTGATGGCCCTCGCCACCCCCGCCATCACCGGCACTGCCAACGACGATGTCATTGAAGGCACCGCGCTGGGCGAACACATCGACGCACTGGGCGGCAACGACACGGTCAACGGCGGAAGCGGGAACGACACTCTTGATGGAGGAGCGGGAGACGATATCCTCAATGGCGGCAACGGCAACGACACTCTCATCGGCGGCGCAGGAGCGGACACACTGGCAGGCGGCGCAGGCGACGACACCTACGTGATAGAAAACACCGGCGACCTCATTGTTGAAAACGCCAGCGAAGGCAGCGACACCGTCCAATGCAACTTCTCCCAATACGCCCTCACCGACAATGTAGAGAACCTCACCTTCACCACCCCTTACTACGAACACAACTATGGCACCGGTAACGCACTGGACAACGTCCTCACCGGCAGCAGCGGTGCAGACAATCTGTACGGGCAAGACGGCAACGACACCTTGGCCGGCAACGCGGGCAACGACTATCTGGATGGCGGGACGGGCGCGGACACCATGATCGGCGGTACGGGCAACGACACCTACGTGTTGGACACCCCTGCCGACATCGTCATCGAACAAGCCAACCAGGGCAACGACACCATCATCAGCCATTTCAGCTACACCCTGGGCAACGACGTGGAAAACCTGTACCTCGCCGGCACGGACAACCTCAGCGGCACCGGCAACGAACTGGACAACATCCTGCAAGGCAACAGCGGCAACAACATCCTGCAAGGCGGCGCGGGCAACGACACGCTGATCGGTACGGAAGGCGCGGACACCCTGATGGGCGGCACCGGCGACGACACCTACGTCATCCGACAACGACACCGCACTCGTCGCTGAAAACCCCAACGAAGGCACCGACACCGTACAGAGCCTATATCAGCTACAGCCTCACCGACAACGTAGAGAACCTCACCCTTGGTTTCGTGGCTGGAAATCGACGGCAGCGGGCAACGCCCTGGACAACATCATCGTCGGCAGCGACAAAGCCAATGTGATCGACGGCGGGGCGGGTGCGGACATCATGAGTGGCGGTTACGGCAACGATACCTACGTGGTGGACAACGCAGGCGACCAGGTGATCGAAAGCGCGGTGGGCGAAACACTGCATTACATGGCATATCCTTACACCATCATCGACACCGATACGGTCAACGCTTCCGTCAGTTATACCCTCGGCAACAACCTTGAAAACCTCAACCTGACGGGAGCGGACAACCTCGACGGCACAGGTAATGAACTCATCAACGTCATCAACGGCAACGATGGCGCGAACATTTTGTTGGGCAAAGGCGGGAATGATGTACTGGACGGCGGTGCTGGTACCGATACGTTGGATGGTGGGGACGGTAACGACACACTGACGGGCGGTGCAGGGGCGGACGTGATGCTGGGCGGCACGGGCAACGATGTTTACTACGTGGACAACGTGGGCGATCAGGTGATTGAAATGCTGGTCGGAGCAACTATCGGTGGCTACCTGCAGCGTGACTATGAAGTGGTGAATTCCTCCGTGACCTTTACGCTGGGGGACAACCTGGAGCGGCTCGATCTTGTGGGTGTGGACAACCCTTCGACAGGCTCAGGACAGGACATCAACGGCACGGGCAATGCCTTGGACAACATCATCAACGGCAACGATGGCGACAATATTTTGCTGGGAGGAGAGGGCAACGACCAGCTTAACGGCGGTGCCGGTAACGACACGCTGAATGGTGGTGCTGGGGATGATAGTTACATCGTCACCGATGTCGGTGACACGATAATCGAAGGAGCCGGAAACGGCTTCGATCGGGTGTATTCGTCGGCGGACATTACGCTGTCTGCCAATATCGAGATGTTGACGCTCAACGATGGCGCCATCGTCGGGATAGGCAATGAATCCGATAACTCTATCGAAGGCAATGATGCCGACAACACGTTAAGTGGCGAAGGTGGCAATGACTATCTGAATGGCGGTGCGGGCAATGACACCATTGCGGGCGGTGATGGCAACGACAGCATTTACGGTGGCAACGGGAGATTGAAGAACTGGAACGGCGCGACATGCGCCGTTTTGTTTGGGAGAAAGAAATGCGAAGCGGCGAACGATACGGAAGGGAGGATGGCAGCATGAAGATATTCACAAAATTTCTTGTTGTATTAATGGCAATGCTTTATTCGCAATTGGCTGTTGCGAAAGTTGATTTCATGGCTGAGGCGTTAGAAAAAATCAAAGTGATCAATATTGCACCAGCGGTACAGGAGCAACTGAACAAGGCCAGCCCTGACGAGCGCGCCAATCTAGAGGCTGCAATCTACAAGGGTGAACTATTTATCCCGCTGCATTTTTCTGGCAAGGCATATGACACCACTCCTGAAAATTCGGAATGGCAGGAGGAAACAGCACCACTTGTCGCATTGGATAGAAATGAATGGGAGCATCAATACGAACTGTTGGAGATAAGACTGAAAAAACTTCAGATTAACAATGAGATTGTCTTCACAGCCAGATTAGTCTGTCCTCAAGTGAGCCTCATTGGTCTCCAGCATGATAAATCGACTACATCTCTAACGTATAGATCAGTCAGTGTGGGTACGTTGATTTATTACCGTGGTTATGATTTTAGTTCGATGGGCGCAAAGGAAATCTACGACACGCGCATTGACGTGGACTACCGATTCCTTGTTAGCGCAGTAAAACCGCCTGATAAGTGGAACACATTTTCATACACTTGGTTGGTAGGCGAGATGAAGAGGTTTGTTGGTGACCCGCGCAGATATGGAGGATATTCAACAAAAGAACAAGAAAACGAGAAGATCAAAATTTATCGAAAAACAATAAAAAAAATTGAAGAATCAGCAGCGCAAATTTGCAGATAACTGAGCGGTCTTTAGAAACGATTATTGATTGGAGACATCATGGGCGTTAACGTATTGACAGCAGCATTTGTGAAATATGAAACAAAAATTTACGGCTATTCACCAGAGATATATGGACATACAGGTTTTTTGAATGGGCAGCCTTTGGTGGATTGTTCACAGTTGGTTTATGACGGCTTGGTTGATGCCGGATACGACCTTGGAGTAAGTGTAGGTAATTTTTCTACGCACACACTGTTTAATGGCGATGCATTTACCTCCGTTGCCGATACGAATTTCACTAAGCTTTCGGGTGCTGATGTGCAGCAAAAAAATGGTTCTCTGCAAATGGGTGACATCATTTGCTTTCATTCGATCGACCCAAAAGGCAAAGATTCAAACGGCAATCCAACATATAGCCAACATGTTGGCATTTTTTACGGCTACAACGCCGATGGCAATCCGATGTTTTATGGTTCGCAAAGCAGCACGGGTCCGGATTTGGTAACGATAGATGTATCCAGGACAAGCTATTGGAATGGTGGAACAGAAATCATCGTCGGCGCACTACGCCCATTGGAGAGTATCCACACTGGTTTCGACTCAACATTGGCACTGACGCAATCTACAGGCCATGGAAAAAACATCCCCGGCCAAATACCAGACCCAACCGCGACATATCGCAAGGTTTACGGCACTGATGGCGATGTCATGCTGTTCTACAGTACCGGTGAAATATTCACCTATAGCAAAAATCAGGAAATATGGCGGATACCCAGTCAAAGTGGCGGGGCCACGACGATTTCTAGATACGTATATGCATCAGGTACCCCTCAAGCCCATTACGGCAAATGGTCAACTACCGAGTACAGGCCAGATGGCACCTCATATTCACCTATTGCTCACTTTATTGCACTTGCAGGCGCAGAATCAGGCAACCCATTTCTCGATCCAGTTAGTGCTCAGGATTATGCCTTGGCTGCAGCCACAGGCAGCAGTCTGTCATTAACAAACCAGGCAACTGCCAACCCCACTGGCGCCACCCAAACCTTCACCATCTATGCCTCCGGCGCAAGCAGTCTGGATCAAACCATCGAACTTACCCTGCAAGGAAATTGCAGCCAACAAATACGTCTGCACCGCCGCAGACATGATCGCCTTCGACGCCAGTGGCAAAGCCACCGTCACCATCCCAGCAGGCCAAGACCACCTCACCATCAACATGCTGGATAGCAGCGCCATCAGCGGTACCGAGACACTCAGCCTCATGGCCGTCCTGATCGATCCTATCGCCGTGGCAGGCAGTTCTCCCATTACCAGCAATGCGCTTAATGTCACCTTTGATATCTCCGCCGCCACTTTCACCCTCAACGGTGACGCATCCCCCGTTCAAAACTTTGACCGCCCAAGCGGTATCTACTACTACAAGTTCGATGTAAACGGCAATCTTGTTGTTGACTCTGCCAGCCCCGCCCCGGGCTTCAACGACTACTTCCTCAACGGCAAAGCAGGTATCGACGTCATCCAGGGGCTCGGCGGAGCCGACATCATTGCCGGATGGGGAGGCGACGACCAGATATACGGCGACGTCAAGATCGACACCGCCACCGCCATTGCCAACGGCAACACCGACATTGCCACCGGCCAGAAAGGCGACTGGCTTGCGGGCAACGAAGGAAACGACACCGTCGTGGGCAGCACCGGCAACGACGTATTGACCGGCGGCGCCGGATCGGACCTGCTGATCGCGGGCGCGGGCGACGACTTCATCCTCGGCGATGCCGACTACACCGCCGCACTCTATTCTGGAGGGAGCCACCCGTATTCCCCAATGGCGCCAGCAACCTGGCTAGCTTCACCATCAGGGTTGACGCCTACAACAACGACCCAGTCAACTGGACCGCCACCCAGAGTACGGACGGCACATACCTGTTTGGCCCTGCTACAGGCGCAGCCGACCCCGCAGGCAGCGCCGCCGACACCATCTACGCAGGCGCAGGTGATGACCATGTATGGGCAGGAGGTGGCGATGACATCGTCTATGGCGAAGACGGCAACGACACCCTGACGGGCGAAGCGGGCAACGACATTCTCTTCGGCGGAGCGGGCAACGACACACTAGCCGGCGACGCATCAAGCATCGACGTAGCCCTGCACGGCAACGACTACCTGGACGGCGGCGCAGGCAACGACACCCTCGGCGGCGGCGGAGGCAACGACACCCTCATCGGTGGCACTGGTGACGACAAACTCTACGGCGAAGACGGCGCGAACTATCTGGATGGCGGCGACGGCAACGACATTCTCAACAGCGGCGGCCCCGGCAGCACACTGATGGCGGCTTCGGCAGCGACGACATCAGCGCCGTCGGCGGCGGCAACTATCTGTATGGGGAAAGCGGCAACGACACCCTGGCTGCCGGCGGCGGCGGCAACTATCTGGACGGAGGCGCAGGCAACGATTCTTTAAGCGCAGATGGCGGCAACAACACCCTGTTTGCCGGCGCGGGCGACGACACCCTTTCTGCGGGCGGCGGCAATAGTTATCTGGACGGCGGAGACGGCACCAACACCGCTCATCGCAGACGGCGGCGGCAACACACTGATCGGCGGAACAGGCAACGACTACCTCTCATCATCGGGCGGCGGCAGTTATCTGGCAGGCGGCGACGGCAACGACACCCTGGTCGGCAGCGGCGGATTCAACACCCTGTATGGCGGCGCGGGCGACGACATCCTGTCCGCAAAAGGGATAGGCAACTACCTGGATGGCGGCGGAGGGAATGACACGTATTGCCTGGAACAGGGATTCGGCATCACCCATATTTCCGATAGCGGCCTCAGCATTGGCGGCAACATCATCGTATTCAATTTCAGCTTTGCCAACTCGGGCGCCACCTTAGGCTTAGGTTCCCTAAAACTCAGCTTCGCCAACGGCGACGAACTCCATATCGACAACTTCGATCCCGAAGACCCGATCAACAGCTGCTCCATCAGCACCTTCCAATTCACCGACCGCACGCTCAGCCTGCAAGAAGTGCTCGATCTCGGCATGGACCTCACCGGCACACCGCAGGACGACCTCATCCAGGGCAGCGGACTGGTTGACCGCATCAATGCACTGGAAGGCAACGACACCATCTTTGCCAGCGGCGGCAACGACACGATTGATGCCGGGGCCGGAAACGACTTCATTGACGGCGGTGCCGGGTCGGATGTGATGACAGGCGGATTGGGTGACGACACCTACGTGGTGGACAGCGCAACCGATGTGATCGTTGAGAATGCGGATGAAGGGACGGACACGGTGCAAAGCAGCATCAGCTACGCACTCTCATCTACTTTGGAAAATCTCACCCTGACCGGTACAGCCAACATCAACGCCGCGGGCAATGCGGCGGACAACGTTATCAATGGCAACGATGGCAACAATGTGCTGAATGGCCAGGCCGGTGCCGACACGATGTCGGGTGGCGATACCACACTGAACGATACTCGTAGAAAACGAAGTACAACAAACGGTGCGCGATGCGCCGTTTTGTTTAGGCGAGGGATGGACGCATTCAAATCAGCAAACGATAACCATGGTCAACCCTTCCTCGAAAGGAGAGCAGCATGATGAAGATCGCAGAATTATTTAAACGCATGTCGTTGGGATTTGTGCTGGCTAGTGTGCCGATGCTGGGCGGCTGTGCTGATACCGCGAGCTGGAAAGAAGAAGTCAAACTGTTGGATGGTCGTGTCATCACCATTACACAAAAGCGTCGTTACGAAAGTGTTTATACCGGATCAAACTCGGGCAACTTGCCGCGAGATTTCTGGCTGACTTTCAAGTTGCCGGAATTCGGCGATAAAGAAATTACTTGGCACGAGAACCTGATGCCGCAGGTGTTGAATGTTTACCAAGGCAAGCTTTATGTGGTGGGCATTCCATTTACCGAGCAGGAGTTTCGTCAATATGGAAATCCAAATCCTTCATATCTTGGGTATCGCTATGAAGCGGGGCAATGGCAACGCATACCGTTCACCGAAATACCCGTTGCGATTTATGACACCAATATGTGGATTGATATCGAGCCTGAGAACAACTCTAAATATATCTCGCTAACCGATAAGGCGACGGAAATGAAGGATGACAGCATTGTTCAATATTTCAAAAGAATTGATCCAAAACACGTGTCACTCAATTACTAATTGGCTACATCTAATCAAAAGGGACGGATATTAATATGGCTACCGACATCGACTACGCTGCATTATCTGCAATTGTTTACAACAATGTACGCGCAGACCCGAACAAGCTGACTAACTTGCCCGCAGGCTGGACTCTACTCCCGATCTACCCCAACGGAGTCGCCAGTTCCGTCACTGGTTTCACCGCCCTCGCCTTTACCAACGGCTCAGAAATCGTCATATCCTACAAAGGTACGGATACGGTCAACGTGGTGCAGACGGCGCAAGACTTTGTGTTTGGCAATGCAGCTGCATTGGGCGGGTCAGCACAGCTTGTTCAGGCGGCATTGTTTTACGAGAAAGTTAAAGCGAGCACGAGCCTGCCCATCACTTTCACTGGTCACTCGTTGGGCGGCGGTTTGGCATCAGTGATGGGCGTGTGGTTTAACAAATCTGCCACTACATTTGCTCAAGCACCGTTTGAATTGGCAGCAATCAATCCGGCAGCCGTGGCTTTGGTAGATGTTGCATTGGGATTTACTGATGCTGATTTTTTGAAATTTAACCCGCTGAACTATTCGGCGCGCCAAGCCAATATCACCAACTATTACGTGCACGGCGAAATACTGAGTCAAAAACTAAGTTTGCTACCCAACGTAGTCGGGACTAACAACCCAATTGTCGTAGGCGGAGAACAAAACGTTGCATCTGGCGATTTGCACTCCATGCTGTTACACGCTGCCTTGTTGATGCAAAACAAGTTCCTTACCGATTCTGTTGCTTTGCCGAATTTGATGGCAGAAATTTTTGACAATACGTTATATTTTCGTGATTCGAATACATCGAAACGTGACTTTCTCTCATCTCTCCTCAACGACCAAATCAAGCTTGGCTATACCAACGCCAACGGCTTGTTAGCCCGCTTCGCTTCCGACCTCGATAAGCTCACAAAATACGGTGATAGCCTTAAGACAGGCGCATTGAGCAAGGCCGTCATTGATGCAGCCATTGAAGACTACTATTTCAAGCAGAGCGGCTCCACCCAAGATTTTTTCAACGCCATCACCGGCGGCATCAGCTTCGACCTTGCCGATATTGGTGTTAACTGGGCTAACAAAATTTCCTCCGGACGTCTCGATACCGCCGTCATCAGCCAACTCCTCAACGGTGACCAAACCGCCAAAAGCTTCCTTACCCAAGACAACTACTGGAGCATCCAATCCGGCACAGACGCACTCACCGCCACTGGTACAGGCACCAACAACGACGCCATGATCGGCGGAGCCACCGTCGACATACTGGATGGTGGGGCAGGCAACGACTTCCTTTACGGCGGTGATGGCGCAGACATTTTGACTGGCGGCGCGGGTAACGACTTTCTCGTTGGTGGCGCAGGCAGCGACACCTACTATGTCGGTGCGGGCAACGACACCATCGTCGATAGCGACGGACAAGGCAGCATCTATCTGGGCACTGATTTACTCATTGGTGGCGATAGCCGCGACGGCGGACGCACATGGATAAGTGCGGACGGCAAACACACCTACGTTCTCGAATCCGGCGACCCCAGCCAAACTGATGGAGCGACCATTAGGGTAGATAGCAACCTCACCATCCAGCACTACCACGCAGGCGAACTCGGCCTCACCCTGAATACTGCAGCAGCCTTACCCGCCACCCGCAACCTCACCGGCGACCTCGCCCTCATCCAATACGGCATCGACCAATGGGGCAACCCCATCTACCACCTCGACGCATTGGGCAACCGCCTGACCAACGGCCAACCCCAGGCCGGTCTTGCCGACTACCTGTACGGCAGCACAGGCACCGATATCATCGAAGGCAAAGGGGGCGCTGACCTTCTTTTTGGAGAGGGAGGGGACGACCAGATTTTTGGGGAGAGCCAGATCGCCTTGGATCAAGCCATCATTAACGGAAATACAGGCACCGGCACAGGCCTGCGAGGCGACTGGCTCGCGGGCAACTCAGGCGACGACACGCTGGTTGGCAGTGCTGGCAACGACGTACTTTCCGGAGGCGGGGGGCGAGATTTACTGATAGCGGGTGCGGGCGACGACAATATCCTGGGCGATGCCGACTATTACGCACAAAGCTTTGACTGGACAGTGACCCCCGCAGCAGGCGCATATCTTTTTAAGCCAGCCATCGGTACAACCGATCCCGCCGACAGCAGCAACGACGTCATCTATGCCGGAGCGGGCGACGATCATGTGTGGGCTGGCGCAGGGGATGACATCGTCTTGGGAGAAGACGGCAACGACACCATCATGGGTGAAGCGGGGAGCGACACACTTTATGGAGGCGCAGGCGACGACAACATATCCGGCGACGCGCCTTACATCGACGTAGCCCTGCACGGCGACGATTACATCGATGGCGGTGCAGGCAACGACACCCTGTGGGGTGGTGCAGGCAACGACATCCTAATCGGTGGAACCGGTGACGACAAACTCTATGGCGAAGCAGGCGCGAACACGCTGGACGGCGGCGACGGCAACGATATCCTGAACAGCGGCGGCCCCGGCAGCATACTGATCGGTGGAGTGGGCAACGATGACATCACCGCATCGGGCGGCGGCGGCACCCTTGATGGCGGTGTCGGCAATGACACCTTGAATGCCGACGGTGGCAACAACTACCTGGATGGCGGAGATGGAACCGACACCTTGGGTGCCAGTGGTGGCAACAACACCCTGTTCGGCGGTGCGGGTAACGACACGCTTTCAGCATGGGGCGGCAACAACTATTTGGATGGCGAAGCAGGCGACAACTCTTTAAGCGCAGATGGCGGCAGCAACACCCTGTTTGGCGGCGCGGGCGACGACACCCTTTCTGCGGGTGGCGGCAATAGTTATCTGGAAAGCGGAGACGGCACCAACAGGCTCATCGCAGACGGCGGCGGCAACACCCTCATCGGCGGCAATGGCGATGACTTGCTTTCAGCTGCGGGGGGCAACAACTATCTGGACGGCGGAGACGGCACCAACACACTCATCGCAGACGGCGGCGGCAACACACTGAACGGCGGAACAGGCAACGATTACCTCTCATCGTCGGGCGGCGGCAGTTATCTGGCAGGCGGCGACGGCAACGACACCCTGGTCAGCAGCGGCGGATTCAACACCCTGTACGGCGGAGCGGGCGACGACATCCTGTCCGCAAAAGGCATAGGCAACTATCTGGATGGCGGCGGAGGGAATGACACGTATTGTCTGGAACCGGGATTCGGCATCACCCATATTTCTGATAGTGGCCTCAGCATCGGCGGAAACACCATTGTATTCAATTTCAGCTTTGCCAACTCGGGCGCCACCTTAGGCTTAGGTTCCCTAAAACTCAGCTTCGCCAACGGCGACGAACTCCATATCGACAACTTCGATCCCGAAGACCCGATCAACAGCTGCTCCATCAGCACCTTCCAATTCACCGACCGCACGCTCAGCCTGCAAGAAGTGCTCGATCTCGGCATGGACCTCACCGGCACACCGCAGGACGACCTCATCCAGGGCAGCGGACTGGTTGACCGCATCAATGCACTGGAAGGCAACGACACCATCTTTGCCAGCGGCGGCAACGACACGATTGATGCCGGGGCCGGAAACGACTTCATTGACGGCGGTGCCGGGTCGGATGTGATGACAGGCGGATTGGGTGACGACACCTACGTGGTGGACAGCGCAACCGATGTGATCGTTGAGAATGCGGATGAAGGGACGGACACGGTGCAAAGCAGCATCAGCTACGCACTCTCATCTACTTTGGAAAATCTCACCCTGACCGGTACAGCCAACATCAACGCCGCGGGCAATGCGGCGGACAACGTTATCAATGGCAACGATGGCAACAATGTGCTGGATGGCCAGGCCGGTGCCGACACGATGGCGGGTGGCGCGGGTGATGACATCTACTATGTCGAAAATACAGGCGACGTTGTGACGGAGAGCGTCAATGCGGGCACGGACATTGTCTATAGCTCGATCAGCTACAGCCTGACTGACAATGTAGAAAATCTCACGCTGAATGCCAGTGGCAATCTCGATGGCACGGGCAATGCGCTGGACAACACCATCATCGGCAATGCGCAAGCCAATGTGCTGGACGGCGGGGCGGGTGCGGACATCATGATTGGCGGTTACGGCAACGATACCTACGTGGTGGACAACGCAGGCGATCAGGTGATCGAAAGTGCGGTGGGGAAGACCCAGTATTCGTATTGGGGGCAGTACACCATCCCCGACATCGATACCGTCAACGCTTCAATCAGCTACACCCTCGGCAACAATGTAGAAAATCTCAACCTGACCGGCACAGACAACATCAACGGCACCGGCAACGCGCTCAACAACGTCATCAACGGTAACGATGGCGCGAACACTTTAGCGGGTGGGGCGGGCAATGACACGCTGAATGGCGGGGCGGGTGCGGACGTGATGGATGGCGGCACGGGCAACGATGTTTACTACGTGGACAACGTGGGCGATCAGGTGATTGAAATGCTGGCCGGCGCAACTATCGGTGGCTACCTGCAACGCGACTATGAAGTGGTGAATTCCTCGGTGACCTTTACGCTGGGTGACAACCTGGAGCGGCTCGATCTTATTGGTGCGGACAACATCAACGGCACGGGCAATGCCTTGGACAACATCATCAACGGCAATGATGGCGACAATATTTTACTGGGAGGAGACGGCAACGACCAGCTTAACGGCGGTGCCGGTAACGACACGCTGAATGGTGGTGCAGGGGATGATAGTTACATCGTCACCGATGTCGGTGACACGATAATCGAAGGAGCCGGAAACGGCTTCGATCGGGTGTATTCGTCGGCGGACATTACGTTGTCTGCCAATATCGAGATGTTGACGCTCAACGATGGCGCCATCGTCGGGATAGGCAATGAATCCGATAACTCTATCGAAGGCAATGATGCCGACAACACGTTAAGTGGCGAAGGTGGCAATGACTATCTGAATGGCGGTGCGGGCAATGACACCATTGCGGGCGGTGATGGCAACGACAGCATTTACGGTGGCAACGACCGCTTTATTCAGGTCGAAAACGGCTGGCAGATATTAGGCAATTCGGATGTGCTGGACGGCGGCGCGGGCGACGACTATATCGATGGTGGATCTGGCAACGATACGATCACCGGCGGCACTGGCAACGATGTGCTGTTCGGTGGAAACGATGACGGCGGCGAAGGCAGCGATACGCTATCGAACAACGACACCATCGACGGTGGAGACGGCAACGATTCGATAGATGGCGGCAGCGGCGCGGATACGCTGTATGGCGGAGCGGGCGACGATGTGATTTACGGCGGGGACAATAATTGGAGTAATACCTCTTATGATCCGCTGACTAATACCTATACGCCGATGTCCAATGACGATTTCGTAGATGGCGGCGAGGGGAACGACCAGATATTCGGGCAAGAAGGCAACGATGTGTTGCTGGGCGGCGCAGGCGACGATGTGATCGATGGTGGCAATGGCAACGACCTGCTGGATGGCGGTACGGGTAACGACACCCTGGCGGGCGGGCAAGGCGATGACGTGTACGTGGTGGATGGCAGCTACGTCAAAGTGGCAGGAACGCCGACAGTGAATGAGTGCGGCGACTTGATCCCGACGGAAACTCTGCAATGGACCAACGATACGGTGATCGAGAATGCGTGGGATGGTTACGACACGGTATTGAGCAGCGGCAGTTATACGTTGACGGACAATGTGGAAGCGTTGCGTTTGACGCTCGATCCCGCGCTGGCAACCACAGACCCGCAACGTTACGCAGACCTGGTTGCATTTGGGCAGGATGGCACAGGCAATGCACTGGACAATGTGATCACCGGCAACGACCTCAATAATCGTCTGGATGGCGGGCTGGGTGCCGACACGCTGGAAGGCGGCGCAGGCAACGACACTTATGTGATCGACCAAGCGGGCGACACAGTCATCGAGCAGGCTGGTGCAGGCATCGACACCATCGAAAGCAGCATCTCCTACACACTCGCCGCGAATCTGGAAAACCTCACCCTGCTGGACGGCGCTGAAACAGGTATCGGCAATGCTGCCGACAACGTGATTATCGGCAATGCCGGTTACAATGATCTGTATGGCGGGGACGGCAACGACACCCTGATCGCCAACGGCGGTGGCGATGATTTATATGGCGGTGCTGGCAATGACCGTTATGTGTTCCGCCTTGGTGATGGCAATGTTCGGGTGACTGACAATCAAGGTTCGGACACGGTCTTTATCGGCAATGATTTAACCCAGAACGATCTGGCAACAAGCCGGGTCGGCAACGACTTGGTGCTGAGCGTCATTGGTGCGCAGGACTCAATCACCTTGGTTGATTGGTATGCGCAGGCTGAAGGCGTGAGCCGAATCGAGTTTTGCGACAACACGGCTTTGTTGAAAGCGCCGCCTGTGGTTAGCCCGATCGTCGATCAGGTCACACAACAGGATGCGCAGTTCAGCTTTGCCGTTCCTGTGGATGCGTTTGTTGATCCTAACGTGGGTAACGCGCTGACCTACAGCGTAACCATGGACGATGGCAGTGCCCTGCCAGCCTGGCTATTCTTTGATGCCGCGACGCAAACCTTTAGTGGCTCGCCTTCCAATTGGGATGTGGGCAGCCTGAACTTGACGGTCACGGCAACCGATTCCCTTGGGCTGTCTGCCAGCGACACGTTCGTATTGAACGTGCTCAATGTGAATGATGCGCCGACAGTGGTTAATCCATTGACGGATCAATCGGTCATCGCGGGTCAGTCGTTTAACTTCAATTTGAATACAGACGTTCCAGCAGTGGATAGCTTCCTGAACGATGCCTCCGATATGGGTACGCCGGATCCGGTATGGCCGAATCAACGCAACTTTCTCTGGGGAAGCGGAAGTAACGATACCTATAGCTTTGCGCGTGGCGATGGCAATGTGTTTGTCTATGACTGGGATAACGCACCTATGGATATTGTGCAACTCACTGATGTGTTGCCGAGCGATATTGCTGTCACACAGGATGCATGGGGGAATGTGACTCTCTCCATCAATGGCACGTCGGATAGTCTGACATTGGGGTATTGGCTTAATTCAGATTTATACAAGGTCGAGCAACTGGTCTTTGCGGATGGTACGATGTGGGGTGTCGGTGATCTCCAGTCCATGCTTTCGGCAGCGCCTACAGCTGGCAATGATTACATCACCGGAACAACTGGCGATGAGATTATCGTCGCGTTGACAGGCGACGATGGAATTCATGCGGGAGGTGGAAACGATACCGTGTTGGCCGGGGCTGGCAACGACTGGGTGGAAGGCGAAGGCGGGAGTGATATTCTCTCCGGCGGGAGTGGAGCGGATGAGATCTATGCGGATAGCTCCTATAGCGACACTGCCAATGATCTGCTGGATGGGGGCGCAGGGAATGATTATATGGAGGCCTCCATATCGAGCGACTTGCTGATTGGCGGTGCGGGTGACGATGAGCTAAGTGGTGGTGATGGCAATGATGTTGTGCTATTCAATCGCGGAGATGGGAATGATTGGTATAACTCGAACTGGTCAGAAAATGATGTCCCTCTGGCGCAGCGTAGCGATACCTTATCTCTGGGTGGTGGGATCAGTTATTCAGACCTGTCATTTGAACGGAGTGGAGATGAGCTGATCCTGTATGTCGGCAATGGCGAATCGATTACTTTCAATTCTTGGTTTAATACCACATGGAGAGATAATAAGGCGATCAGCACGCTGCAGATTGTCACCGAAGCCATGGCGGGCTACGACCCGAACTCATCCGATCCGCTGCTGAACAAACGCATCCAGCAGTTCGATTTCGTCGCGCTGGCGAATCAATTCGAAGCAGCATTGCTGCCGACCCAAGCATCACCTCATGGCAGCTTGCGCCGTCACTTGGCGGATTGCTGTCTTGGGCGGCTCGGATACGGCTGCCATCGGTGGCGACATGGCCTACCTGTATGGCAAGAACGGCAACCTGAATGGCTTGAGCGAAGCTGAGCTGCGTGCCCAATTGACCGATGCCAAGTTCGGAACTGCCAATCAGGCTCTGACGAAAATACCAGGAGTTGGGCGATGTATTTACACGATGTCGACTTCATCCACGGCGACAGCCTGACCTACAGCGCAACGCTGGCCGATGGATCGCCACTGCCTGCATGGCTCACCTTCGATGCGGCGACGCAACCTTCAGCGGCACGCCGGCCAATGGCGATGCAGGCATGTTCAATGTGGCGGTGATTGCTACCGACACGGGTGGATTGACTGCGACCTCGTGTTCAACTGGATGGGGTTAGTTCAATGTAGCGCCCATCGCCGTATCCGACTCGGTCGCCGTAACAGAAGATGCGGCTACTTCCACCATCGCCGTAGCCGACCTGTTGTCCAACGATACCGACCCCGATGCAGGCGACACCCTGAGCATGGTTGGCTTCGATGCCGTCACGGCACAGGGCAATACGGTCACCCAAGATGCCAACGGCAACCTCGTGCTCGACATCGGCAACAACTACCAATCGCTGGGTGCAGGCCAGACCGCAACGGACAGCTTCAGTTACACCATCGCCGATGCGGCAGGTGCGACCTCTACCGCCACAGTGGATGTCACCATCACTGGTACCAACGATGCGCCGGTTGTGGCAACTGCCATCGCGGCGCAACAAACCAATGAGGACGCAGCATTCAGCTTCACCGTCCCGGTCAATACCTTCACCGACATCGACAATGGTGACGTACTGACTTATAGCGCTACCCTGGCAGATGGTGCGGCATTGCCGTCCTGGCTCACCTTCGATGCAGCAACCCAAACCTTCAGCGGTACGCCGGGCAACTGGGATGTGGGTAACTACAGCGTCACAGTGACCGCAACCGACACCGGCGGCCTCTCCGCAAGCTCCACCTTTGCAGTCGATGTCGCCAACGTCAACGATGCGCCGACGGTCAGCATGGCCTTGGTTGATCTGGCCACGCTGGAAGATGCACCGTTCAGCTTCACCGTTCCGGCAGGCACATTCGACGACGTCGATTTCATCCATGGCGACAGCCTCACTTACGCCGTCACCCTGGCCGATGGCTCGGCATTGCCATCTTGGCTCAGCTTCGATGCCGCAACGCAAACCTTCAGCGGCACCCCGGATAATTGGGATGTGGGCCCCCTCAGTGTGCGGGTGACCGCGACCGATCAGGCCGGAGCCAGTGTCGCCACCACGTTCGCACTGGATGTGTTGAACGTCAACGACACCCCGACTGCCAATGCCGACATGGGTAATGCAACCGAAGACGGCGGTGCAGTGCTGCTGGATGCGCGCGACCTTGCTGGCCAACGATACTGATCCGGACATCATCCACGGTGACGTGCTGAACATTGTCGGCATTTCGCAAGCCGCCTCTGGGGCAGCAGTGTCCCTGGTGAACGGTGATGTGCAATACGACATCGGCAACCTGTATCAGTCTCTGGCACAAGGCCAGACCGCGACCGACATCTTCAGCTACACCGTCACCGACACCGCAGGTGCCACCAGCACTGCCACCGTCACCATGACCATCACCGGTGTGAACGATGGCCCGGTTACCGCAGACGATGCGGCAAGTGTGCAGGAAGACATGACCCTGACCGCCACGCGGCAACGTGCTGACGAACGACACCGATGTCGATCAAGGTACCGTTCTCACGTGTTGCCAATGCAGGCACTCTGCAAGGCAACTACGGTAGTTTGGTACTCAATGCCGACGGCAGTTACACCTACGCACTGGACAACAACTCCATCGCTGTTCAGTCGCTGGCAGAAGGTCAAATCGTCACCGAGACCTTCGCTTACCAGGCGACCGACGGCATCGCCACCACACCGTCGACGCTCACTGTCACTATCACCGGCACCAACGATGCGCCGGTCACGACAGTGGATACGGCCGCCGTGCAGGAAGACCTCAGCATTACTGCAACCGGCAACGTGCTGGCGAACGACAGCGATGTGGATCAAGGTACCGTGCTGACGGTGGCAAATGCAGGCGTGTTCACCGGCCAGTACGGCCAGCTCACGCTGCAATGCGGATGGCAGCTACACCTACGCTCTGGACAACGCCTCATTGGCGGTGCAGTCGCTGGCTGAAGGGCAAGTCGTCACCGAGACCTTCGCGTATCAGGCGACCGATGGGCTGGTCAGCACACCATCCACGCTGACCGTCACCATCACCGGTACCAACGATGCACCGGTCACGACAGTGGATACGGCAGCCGTGCAGGAAGACCTCAGCATCACGGCAAGTGGCAACGTGCTGGCAAACGACAGCGATGTCGATCAAGGAGCCGTGCTCACTGTGGCGAATGCAGGCGTGTTCGCAGGCCAGTACGGCCAGCTCACGCTGCAGGCCGACGGCAGCTACACCTACGCCTTGGACAATGCATCGCTGGGCGTTCAGAGCTTGGCTGAAGGCCAGGTTGTTACCGAGACCTTCGCCTACCAAGCGACCGATGGCATCACCTCGACGCCATCTACACTGACCGTCACCATCACCGGCACCAACGATGCACCGGTGACGACTGTGGATACAGCGGCGGTACAGGAAGACCTCAGCATTACGGCAGCTGGCAATGTGCTGGCGAATGACCGCGATGTGGATCAAGGCACCGTGCTGACCGTGGCGAATGCTGGCGTGTTCATAGGCCAGTACGGTACGCTCACCCTGTTGGCCGACGGTAGCTACACCTACGCTCTTGATAACAGTTCTCTCGCTGTTCAATCGCTGGCTGAGGGTCAAGTGGTTACCGAAACCTTCGCCTACCAAGCTACCGACGGATTGGTCAGCACACCATCCACACTCACCGTCACCATTACCGGTACCAACGACGCACCGGTCACGACAGTCGATACGGCAGCGGTGCAGGAAGACCTCAGCATCACAGCGACCGGCAATGTGCTAGTCAACGACAGTGATGTGGATCAAGGCACAGCACTGATAGTCACGAACGCAGGTGTATTCACTGGTAACTACGGCCAACTCACGCTGGCTACCGATGGCAGCTACATCTATGCGCTCGACAATGCCTCACTGGGCGTTCAGAGTCTGGCTGCAGGGCAGACCGTCACCGAGACATTCGCATACGCAGCTTCTGATGGCATCACCTCGACGCCCTCAACACTCACGGTGACTATCACCGGCACCAACGATGCGCCTGTTGTGGCATCAGCCATTGCCGATCAGCAAACCAATGAAGATGTGCCGTTCAGCTTCACCGTCCCAGCCAATACTTTCACCGACATCGACCAAGGCGACGTACTGACCTACCACGCCACCTCGGCCGATGGCTCGGCACTGCCCGGCTGGCTCAAGTTCGACGCGACCACGCTTACCTTCAGCGGCATCCCGTCGAACTGGGATGTGGGTGTGTTCAACGTTTCTGTTACCGCCACCGATAAGCTCGGACTCACGGCGACCGACACCTTCGCGCTCGACGTGCAGAACGTCAACGATGCACCCATCGTGATGAGCCATCTGGCCGACCAGCACATCGCAGAAGAAAAACGCTTCAGCATCGTTGTGCCGGCCACCACCTTTGACGACTGGGACATCGTCCATGGTGACAGCCTTCAGCTATACAGCGCCACCTTGGCCAATGGAGACAAATTGCCGAAGTGGCTCAAGTTCGATGCCGCCACCCGTACCTTCAGCGGCAAGGCGGAAGGATCGGGTAACTGGGACATCTTGCTCACCGCCACCGACCTGGCCGGCGCCAGCGTCTCGCAAGTCTTTAACCTGAGTGCCGGAAAATGATCATCACGAGCAACACCACGATGACCATCAGCCGCCTGTCGATACTACGCAGGACGAGATCATCTCCAGCAGCACGGTGAACGACTCATCCACACCGGCAATGGAGCCGACACTCTCGTGTTCCAGCGTGGTGATGGACAAGACTCGCTCTATGGCGGTATCGGCACCGACAACACCGTGGTGCTGGCTGGTGGAATCAAACAGTCCGACATTGCTTTGTCCAAGACGGGCAACGACCTGATCCTTGAAGTTGGTTCTACTTCGGCAGGGCAGGCGGCTGACCAGATCACCCTCAGGAACTGGTATGACACTGATGCCAACTACAAGAGCGTGCTGAACCTGGACATCATTTCCAGTGCCGTCGCCGATTTTGAGCGGAAGAGCAATAAGGGATGCGAATCCCGAATCGACCAGTTCGACTTCACCGCCGTGGTCAACGCCTTCGACCAGGCCTGCGGTAGCAGCGCCACCTACCAGCACTGGAATGCGACCAACAGTCTGACGGCGGCACATCTGGACGATACTAATGACAGCGCGTTGGGTAGTAGTGCATTCAAGGACGTGAACATCAGCAGCCTTCTTACCGCTGGACAAGCAGCCAACCAGAATCTGACCACTGCGCAACTGAGTCAGAATCAAGTGCAAAGGTAGGTGGTATGGGAGACTCTGACATGACTGATGGAGTTGTTGATATTTCAGCCTATCGCAGAGAGTAGGTGAATAGTAATCGTTACGATGTTGAATCTGTCAGGGAGGTGATATGCGTCACATCCCTGAGTTGAAGACTGTTTCCCGGCTCGCAAGAGGACTAGAAAAGAAAATGGCTTTTTACATAGTAAAGGCACCGAAAATTTTGTAAGATGCACAAACAGTGCCGCATGGCTATTGGTTTTTCGGGTTGCCTATCTTACAAAATTATTATGCTATTTGATTGATTGAGAAGGTTTTGCAATCTGATTGTGATTCCAGTTGTCGACGGTTCGAGCCCGTTCAGCCACCCCATTTTCAAACTTGTGCGAGGAGCAGCTCCATGCGTCACGGTTTGTTTGCCAACAGATGTATTGTGTTTGCGCTACTGACCGGCATGAGTGTCAGCCTATTTGCGGCTGACGAAGCCATCACCGAACAAGCCTACCTGCAAGACTTTCCCGTCGTTCTGACTGCCTCACGTCTGGCTCAACACATTTCAGAAGCACCCAATGCAGTGACGGTCATCGATCGTCAGATGATCAAGGCCTCCGGTTTCCGGACGATTGCCGACTTGTTTCGCCTGGTTCCTGGTATGTACGTGGGAAATGCCGGGGCAAACACACCCTTCGTTTCATTGAATGGCGTGAACGACCAGTATTCCCGCAGGATGCAGGTGTTGGTTGACGGCCGCAGTGTTTACCTTCCTCCTTTTGGCGGCGTCGATTGGCAGGATCTGCCAGTGTTGATCGACGATATCGAGCGCATCGAAGTGGTCCGTGGTCCCGCTGCAGCTTCGCATGGATCGAACTCGTTCTATGGTGTCATCAATATCTTGACGCGTGATGCGGCGAGCCTGAACCATAAGTCCATCACAGTGAGTAAAGGCGAGATGGGCGTTTCCGACGTGTCGGCACGTATGGGTAAGTCTGGCGAGAAATTCGATTACCGTCTCTCTTTTGGCTACCGCTCGGATGGCGGGGATAACCCCCGCGTGCTGAACGACACCAGTTCCAATCATCTGTTCAATCTGCGTACCAATTACCGTCCATTGACCAGCGACAGCATCGAGTTCCAGCTGGGAATCAGCGATGGTGTGTATGGACAAGGTACATTGGGCCGAAGCAACGAGGCTTTCAGGGATGTCCAGATCAAAAACGACTTTCAGCAAATGGCCTGGACCCATTCCTGGGATAGTGGCGATGAATCCAAACTGACTTACTACCGGATCAATCGCGATTACGTGGATCCGTACAAGTGTGTCGATTTCTTCCTATGTGCTGTTTCGAATCCACAGGGCTTTGCGTCTGACGTGGTGAGGAGCCAGCGCCAGGAATTGGAGATGCAGAACACCACCCAGCTGGGATCGAACAATCGTGCGGTGTGGGGCGGCGGCATACGCTATGACTATGCCGACCAGCCTTTGATATTGACTACTCCCAGGGGTTTGCATCAGTCGCGCGTCTTTGTGCACGATGAATGGAGGGCGACGGAGTCTGCTTTGTTCAATGTGGGGACCATGTATGAGGATGACGGTGCTGGTCACGCGAGTACCTCGCCCAGACTCTCTTTGAATTATCACGTTCTGCCGCAACATACCTTGCGCGCCTCGGTCTCAACGGCGACGCGCAATCCCATGATGGCTGAATTGTATCTCCAGACGGGTACCAATAAGTATTGGAGCAGGGCATATACGCCACCTGTCGCCGGTTTACGGCCGGAACGGATGTTGTCGAAAGAGCTCGGTTACGTGGGGCAGTTCGGCGCGCTGAGTGTGGATGGGCGCATCTACTACGACAAGGTGAGAGACATCATCTTGCTCGATGTCTACGCTGACCTGAGCAATCTGGCTGATCCGAAGAACAGCTTCAAGAATTTGTCCGAGGGGACATTCAAGGGGCTGGATATCTCGGCCAGCTACCGTTGGGATGAAGGCAGGGCAACCGCGAACTATTCGCTTCAACAAGCCAGTTGCGCGTTCAGTGCCTATCCGACCCAGTATTTTAATCCGATGCCGATATCAGCCACCTCCACGCTTGGCCAACAGATCGCGCAGTCATACCAGCTCGACTATTTGAATCTGTGCAGTGAATCGGTACCGACGCACAGTGGTAACCTTTTACTGGAACAGAGCTTGTCCGAGTCGGTCCAGTTCAGTACCGGCATCTACTTGAGGGGCAGAGTCAGGGTGTCCGATGTTGCTTCAGGCTTTCCGCCGGAATCTCCGCTGCGCAGGGTGGATATGCGGATCGCGAAAACCTTCGGACAAAAAGAAAGGGCAGGGGGAGGGGAGATTGCTGTCGTATTGCAGAATGCATTCCAGGATAACTATACGGGATACGGCAATGTGACGCAGCGAGTGAATCTCTTGTTCAAACGGCGGGCTTATCTTACTGCGACTATTAATTTCTAACTGGGTAGCTGTTCTGCGCCCGGTTTCTTCTTTCTCCAGACGGAAGCTATCCGTAGCACTGGTGTGTGTGTTTTCCTGCCTGCCGCTGGCACAGGCGGACCCTTTGCGCGTGACGGTGGTATTGAGCGAGAGCGGCGGAGCCTATCAGGAATTCAGCACTGCGCTACAAAGCAAAGTTTCGACACAGCACAGTTTGCATGTGCTCCAGGTGGGTGACTCGGTTCAGCATTCTGACTTAGTGATTGCAGTTGGAATGAAAGCAGCAAGCGCATTTTCCTCAAACACCGTCCCGGTCTTGAATGTATTTGTACCGCGCGCCGGGTTTGAAACATTACAGCGTGCGCCATCCCCGATTTATTCTGTTATCTACATGGATCAGCCGATGGAGCGCCAGCTTGCGCTCATATCGGCAGCGCTTCCTGCAGTAAAGGATATCGGGGTTCTTTATTCCGCGCGTTCTGCTGAACTGGAGAACCTGAATAAGTTGTCTGCCGCAAGGCGATTCACCTTGCATGAGCAAGTCGTAGATCAAACACACCCGCTGGCGAGAGCATTGTCCGATCTGTTGGTGGAAAGCGAGGTATTGTTCGTCTTGCCGGATCCGGAGGTATACAGCTCCAGCACCATACGCAACATCCTGCTGGAAACCTACCGCAAACAGGTTCCCATGGTCGGTCTCTCGCCAAGTTATGTGCGCGCGGGCGCGCTGTGTGCCGTGTACAGCACTCCGCAACAGATCGCCCAACAAGCTGCGGACGCGATCGAGCAATTCGCGGCTTCTGGCAAACTGCCTTCAAGCCAATACCCGACAGAATTCGATGTATCGGTTAACACCCAAGTCGCCCGTTCACTCGGCCTGATTATCAAAGACGCAGGACAGCTGCGCGCGGAAATCAGGAGGAAACAATAAAAAAGCATGGCATAGAGCGACAGGCGCTGGCAGTGGCACTGATTCCGATCCTGATCCTGGGTTTGCTGCTGGAGAGCTACTTCATTTATACCCGCTTTGGCGATATGGATCGAGGCATGTTCGACCGCGCCAAATTGATCGTGCGCCAATTGGCTTCTTCCAGCGAATATGCGCTGTTCTCCGGCAACCGCAGTCTGTTGCAGCAACAGGTGGACATAGCGTTCGCACAGCAGGATGTGAACTCGGTGATCGTGCTGGATGCGGAGGGTAACTTCCTGGCCGAGGCAGGCGGTTCACGCGATGACGACGGCATCGGGCAGGTCGTCGCCAGCGATTGGATAGCGGTGCCGACGCGCGAAGACAGCCGGTGGTTGACCGTGTATCAATCTATCGTGGCCACTCAGGTCGAGTTGGATGATGCAGGCCTCAATATGCACAGGAATATGAGCAAGCCTCTGGGCGGCGTCATTCTGGTGATCAGCAAAAACAGGCTGAACGCCGAAAAGCTGCAGATGCTGATGCTCAATCTGTTGTTGACCCTGCTCATTTTGGGATTGGCCATCGTGGTCGCCATGCGCGTGTCACGCCGCATCACCATGCCGATATTGGGGATGCGCACGGCGGTGCGGCAGATCGGGGAAGGTCGATTGGACACACGCATCGGCGAGACGCAGGTGCAGGAACTGGATGAACTGGCGCTGGGTATCAACGATATGGCCGTGCAGTTGCAGCAGCAGCGGGATACGCTGCAACAGCGTATAGCAGAAGCGACGCTGGAGATGCGCGAGAAAAAAGAAGAAGCGGAAAAAGCCAATTTCGACAAGACCCGTTTTCTGGCGGCAGCCAGCCATGATCTGCGGCAGCCGATGCATGCGCTGGGATTGTTCATGGGTGAATTGCACAATCGCATCACTACGCCGGAGCAGCGCAAGATCGTCGAGAAAGTGGAAGAGTCCGTGGAGGCGATGTCGGGCCTGCTGGATTCGCTGCTGGACATCTCCAAGCTGGATGCCGGAGTGGTGATCCCGCAGGTGCAGAGTGTCGATATCGACGCGATGATGAGGCGGCTGGTGCAGGACTTTTCCTCCGTCGCGCAACGCAAGAACATTACCCTGTGTTTCCGTTGCATGGAGGCTGAGGTGTTGAGCGATCCGGTATTGCTGGAGCGGATACTGCTCAACCTGTTGAGCAATGCGATTCGCTACACCCCGCAGAACGGCACGGTGCTGTTGGCCTGCCGCCGGCGCGGCGATGATGTGCGTATCGAGGTGCGCGATAACGGCATCGGCATTCCGCCGGAAGAGCAGCAGAACGTCTTCCGCGAATTCGTGCAACTGGCGAACAGCGCGCGCGACCGCAGCAAGGGATTGGGGCTGGGACTGGCCATCGTGGACAGACTATCCAAACTGTTGCATCACCCGCTGGGGCTGCGTTCCGCACCGAATCGCGGATCGTCATTTGCCGTGACCGTCCCGCGCGTGTTCGGTGTCAAAGAGCTGTTGGCGGAACCAGCGGTGCATGTCGCAGAACTGTCCAAGAATGACCAGTTGGCGGGACTGCGTGTGCTGGTGGTGGACGACGACCCGCTGGTGCTCAACGGTATGGGCGGGATACTCGCCTCATGGGGATGTCTCGTCTCGCTTGCGGACAGTCGGCAAGAAGTCAGGGATAAATATGCCGAATCGCACTTCGATCTGGTGATCTGCGATTATCGTTTGCCCGACGGGAACGGACTGGATCTCGCCGACCGTATCGAGGAGTTTTGCGAGAATCCCCCCCCGTTCATCCTGGTCAGCGGCGATACGGCACCGGAAGTCCTGCAGGCAGTCAATGAACGCGGACATCACTTGCTGCACAAGCCCGTGCGCCCGGCGAAGCTGCGTTCGATGATGTCCTTCGTGCTAAAGAAGAAGGGCTAGGAATCAGTTCGAGGCGAGTCGGATCAGCGCGGCCCGGTCGGCGATCTCTATGTGTTCACGCCCCAATTTCAACCAGCCCTGATCGGCAAAGCCCTTGAGCAAGCGACTGACCATTTCGCGTGCGCTGCCGAGTTCGTCCGCCAGCGCTTGATGGGTGGCATGGATGGGATTGGGTTTGGCAACGAGCAGCGCGGCGAGGCGCTGATCCAGTTTCTGGAAGGCGACGGCGGATACCAGTTGCATCAAGTCGGTGAGGCGGTCGGAGAACAGGTGGAACACATAACTGCGGAAACTGTCGCGGCTGTTGAGCAGGGCGTGGAATGCGGAAGCCGGTAGCAGAACCATTTCGATTGCTTGCTCGCAGACTCCGCGTGCCTGATAGCGGGTGTGGCCCAGCAGGCAGCTGCTGGTGAGGATGCAGCTTTCTCCGGGAACTACACGGTACAGCTGCAACTCGCGACCGTTCGGCGCGGCCTTGATGACACGGATGACTGCCGGAAAGGATGAGCGGGAAACCCTGACACGGCTGGTTCTCGTCGAACACCACCGCGCCGGCAGGCAGCGACATCGTCACCGCCTCACCCAGCAGCACATCCAGCTCCGCTGCAGGCAGTTCATCCAGCATGGGATAGTGCTGCAACAGGCGGGCACGGATGTCGCTGTCGAGCATTACTCGGGGCGCATGTGCGGGAACAGGATCACATCGCGGATGCTGGCGCTGTCGGTCAGCAGCATCACCAGGCGGTCGATGCCGATGCCTTGTCCTGCGGTGGGCGGCAAGCCGTATTCCAGCGCGCGCACAAAGTCGTTGTCCTTGAACATCGCTTCTTCGTCGCCTGCATCCTTGGCGGCGACCTGCGCGTCGAAACGGCGCTCCTGATCTTCCGCGTCGTTCAGCTCGGAGAAGCCGTTGGCGATCTCGCGCCCGACGATGAACAACTCGAAGCGTTCGGTGATCTCCGGGATGCGCATCGCTGCTGCGTGCCAGCGGCGACACTTCGATCGGGTAGTCGATGATGAAAGTCGGCTCGAACAGATGCGATTCGGCCAGTTCCTCGAACAGCGACAGTTGCAGACCGCCGACGGCATCTTTCGGATTGTATTTCGCCTTCAGGTCTTGCAGCTCGTTGACCAGGAAGTCGCGGTCGTGCAACTGCGCATCGGTGAATTGCGGATGATATTTCTGGATCGCCTGCACCATGGTCAGACGATGGAACGGCTTGGCCCAGATCCAACTCCTTGCCCTGATAGGTGATGACGGTAGTGCCCAGCACCTTGAGCGCTACTTCGGCAAACAATTTCTCGGTGAAGCTCCATCAGATACTTGTAATCGCGATAGGCTTCGTAGAACTCGATCATGGTGAACTCGGGGTTGTGGCGCGTGGAAACCCCCTCGTTGCGGAAATTGCGGTTGATCTCGAACACCTTCTCGAAACCGCCCACCACCAGACGCTTCAGATACAGCTCCGGCGCGATGCGCAGATACATCTTCATGTCCAGCGCGTTGTGGTGCGTCTCGAACGGCTTGGCCGACGCACCGCCGGGGATGGGGTGCATCATCGGTGTTTCCACTTCCAGATAGTCGTGACGCACGAAGAAATCGCGGATCGCCTGGATGATCTTGGTGCGCGCGATGAACACCTTGCGCGACTCCTCATTGGTGATGAGGTCGAGGTAGCGCTGGCGGTATTTCTGTTCCTGATCGGATCAGGCCGTGGAATTTCTCCGGCAGCGGACGCAGCGCCTTGGTCAGCAGGCGCACTTGGGTCACGCGCACGGAAAGTTCGCCGGTCTTGGTCTTGAACAGCACGCCGACCGCGCCGAGGATGTCGCCCAGGTCGTAATGCTTGAACTCGCTGTGCGCTTCCTCGCCGACCTCGCTGTTGCTGATGAACAGCTGGATGCGTCCGCTCATGTCCTGGATGGTGGCGAAGCTGGCCTTGCCCATCACGCGCTTCAACATCATGCGTCCGGCCACCGCGACTGGGTATCTGCGCGGCTTCCAGTTCGTCGTGTGTCTTGTCGCCGAATTCGGCATGCAGATCACCCGCCAGATTCTTGCGCTCGAAATCGTTGGGGAAGGCGACGCCTTTCTCGCGGATCGCATTCAGCTTGGCGCGGCGCTCCGCGATGATCTGGTTTTCGTCTACTGGGGGAAGAGTCTGTTCGGTAGTCATGATGGGTCTCTAAAGTTAAACGCCTTGTTTCAAACTGGCTGCAATGAAATCGTCGAGGTCGCCGTCCAGCACGCCCTGGGTGTTGCCGACTTCGTGGTTGGTGCGCAGGTCCTTGATGCGCGACTGGTCCAGCACGTAGGAGCGGATCTGGTGGCCCCAGCCGATGTCGGTCTTGGAGTCTTCCAGCGCCTGCTGCTCGGACTGGCGCTTGCGCAACTCGGCTTCGTACATGCGCGATTTCAGCATCGCCATCGCTTCGGCGCGGTTGCGGTGTTGCGAACGGTCGCTCTGGCACTGCACCACGATGCCGGTCGGGATGTGGGTGATGCGCACCGCCGAGTCGGTCTTGTTGATGTGCTGGCCGCCCGCGCCGGATGCGCGGTAGGTGTCCACGCGCAGATCGGCCGGGTTGATATCGACCTCGATGGAGTCATCCACTTCGGGATAGACGAACACGCTGGAGAACGAGGTGTGGCGGCGGTTGCCGGAGTCGAACGGCGATTTGCGCACCAGGCGGTGCACGCCGGTTTCGGTGCGCAGATGGCCGTAGGCGTATTCGCCGCGTGATCTTGATGCGAAGCGCCCTTGATGCCGGCGACTTCGCCGTCGGACTGCTCCAGTACTTCGACCTGGAAACCTTTGCGCTCGCAGTAGCGCAGATACATGCGCAGCAGCATGGAGCCCCAGTCCTGCGCTTCGGTGCCGCCGGAACCGGCCTGAATGTCGAGGAAGCAGTTGTTGGCATCGAGTTCGCCGGAGAACATGCGGCGGAATTCCATGTCGGCGACCAGCTTCTCGGTCTGCGCGATGTCGGCGGCGATGCTGTGCAGGCTGTCGTCGTCGTTCTCCGCCAGCGCCATCTCCATCAGTTCGCCGGCGTCGTTGAGCGATTGTTCGACTTGTTGCAGATTGAGCACGATGCCTTCCAGCATCTTGCGTTCGCGTCCCAGTTCCTGGGAGCGTTTGCTGTCCTGCCACACGGCAGGATCTTCGGCCAGTACGACGACTTCGGCTAGGCGTTCCTGTTTGCCGTCGTAGTCAAAGATACCTCCGCAGTTCGACGTTGCGCGTGCGCAGGTCTTGGATTTTATTGGTGAGGGCGTTGAGTTGTTCGGCTTCCATTTTTGTGAGTTCTATCGCTGCTGGGAAAGGCCGCGATTATACATGCTGTAGGGGCCAGCTTGCTGGCGAAAGCCGGGCTTTTCGCCAGCAAGCTGGCTCCTACGGAAAGGTTACAGGAAGAGCAGGCCGAACAGCACGCCGCAAGCGATGGCGGCAAATCCTATGGCGACCTGTCTGGCCAGTGCCCAGCCGCCGATAAAAATGACCATGCCGAATTTGAAGGCGAGGTTGGACAGGAAGGCGAGCGCGATGGCAGTGACGGTCTGTTGTTCGCTCAGTTGCCCGAGGTTGAACAGGCGCAGGCTGGACAGGGTGATGGCATCCACGTCGGTCAATCCGGAAGCCAGCGCCACGGCATACAAGCCCTGGTTGCCGGCGAGATCCTCCATCCATGCCGAAACGAGCAACACGGCCACATACAGCAGGCCGAAGCCGACAGCGGTATGCAATTCGGCGGGGTTGGATGTCTCGGGGATGTAAAGTTCAGACACTTGGCTTGTCTTATGCCAGGCATAAATGGAGACGATGAAGCCGGTGAACAATCCGCCAGCGAACACCGGAAGCAATCCCGGCAAGGCGCCATACGCTACGACCGAACTTACCACCAGCAGGCGCAGCAATACCACTACGCTGGCGATTACGATCACCACAGCGGCAAGGTTGAGCATGGATTGATTGCTCTTGCCGTGTTTTGCGTAGATCAGGGTGGTTGCAGTGCTGGAGGAAAGCCCTCCGAATATCCCCAGCAGAGGCGCGCCGTACCGCGTTCCCACCACATGCAGTGCGGCATAACCGGCAAGGCTGATACCGGAGATGAGGACCACCATCAGCCAGGCCTGATGCGGGTTGAAGGCATTGTAGGGGCCGAAGTTCTGGTCAGGGAGGATGGGCAGCACGATGAAGGTAAGCACCGAGAACTGCAGCACGGCTACCAGGTCGCGGCGCGTCAGTTTTTGCGATATGCCGCGCAGTTCAGGCTTGAAGTAGAGCAGGGCGGTGATGCCGATCGCCAGCATGACCGCGAGTTCTGCGAGACCGAACCAGATCATCGCGCCCAGTCCGTAGCACAGGAGCAAGGCGATCACGGTAGTGGTGCCGGGATCGTTCTCCTCGGTGGGGGTATTGATGTAGGCCGCAACGATCATGCCTGCGACTGCAAGCATTCCGGCGATCAGCAGCCAGGGAGAGCCGGCCTTGCTGGAGAGCAGGGCCATCAAGGTGCCGAACACGGCGACCAGTGCGAAGGTGCGTAGCCCGGCTTTGGCGGAAGGGTTGCGTTCGCGCTCCAATCCGATCAGCAGGCCGATCGCCAAACTGGTCAGGAACTGGGGGAGGGGCTCAATACCTGTGCTCTGCAGTAGCGACATTTCCATCGGTTCAATCTCCTGCCGTATTGTGTTTCGTCGACTACGCGTGGTTTCTGGCTTGAATATAGCATCGAAGCAGTTCAGCAGAAAAGATTGTTCCTGCGCTGCATCAAAAACGCCACCCGCAACGGTAGCAACCCCACTACTGCGAATTACTACCTTACAGATACATGATCTGCCCTATCGAAATACTGGGTTTCCATTGCTGTGTTGATTGCCCCTTTGGGTAACACTGCGCCTCGGTCATGACCAACGTCAGCGCAACTGGCTTTGCTTGTTGTCTGAGACTGTCAAAACAGTAAGAGAAAAGGAGGTTGTAATGGAATACCACAAGCTAGTACTCGTTCTCGCGTTATTGTCGGTGGGCAGCACAGTAGCGCCCAGCACCAGTCTGGCATGTGACGAAGCTGAGCACCATCATGAAGCTGAACACCATCATGAAGCTGAACACCATCATCATGCAATGGCCGGTAATGATGCAATGGCCAGCAATGGCTATACACGCTCTATGGCGTCATACCAAACCCCGGATGTGAAACTGGTGGATGCGAATGACAAGGAGGTTTCGCTTCATGACAGCCTTGATGGATCAGGGCCGGTCATGCTGAATTTCATTTTCACGACTTGCAGCACGGTCTGCCCGGTAATGAGTGCGACCTTCTCCCAGGTTCAGGCAAAGCTCGTCGGACAGGGCAGCAAGGTACGCATGGTCTCCATTTCAATCGATCCGGAGCACGACACCCCATCCAAACTGAAGGAATATGCAAAGAGATTCGAGGCCGGAGCGCAATGGAGCATGCTGACCGGCAGCATCGAAAACAGCATCGCTGTGCAGCGCGCTTTCGATATTTATCGTGGCGACAAGATGAACCACGAGCCTGTGACCTTCATGCGCAAAGGGCCTGAGCAGCAATGGGTACGCATCAATGGGTTTATCGCGGCCGATGATCTGCTGCGCGAATACAGGAAGCTTGCATCCAATTGATCATTAGAGTGTCAGGCAAGCTATTCAAAAAAGTCATATGAAAAATATGGGAAAGCCAATTGGCGCGCATATGCGTGAGGTAATACAAGGCGGAGCCATCACCTTTATGGCCAGAGGGGGAGGGACTCTTTTGGGGTTCCTGTTTAACCTGCTGCTGGCCAAGCTGTTGGGAGCCGCAGGAAGCGGTGTATTTTTTCTGGCTTTATCATTTGTTTTGTTTTTTGAGGCATTAGGCAGGCTGGGATTGGAATGGAGCTTGGTTCGTTACACGGCCAGCGCCGTTGTTCAACAAAACTGGGGGGAATTGAAAGGGATTTATGTACAGTCAATCAAGATATGTGCGGTAGCAACGGCGATATTGACGTTCATGTTGCTATTGTCGGCAGGTTGGATTGGCCAGCTTTTCAATAAACCGGAAATCGTACAACCATTGCTGGTTCTGTCATGGGCGGTGATGCCTATTGCGCTTGCGCGATTGATGGCGGCTTCGCTGCGAGGCTTGAAACTAACCTTCAAATCACAAATGGTTGAAAGCATTTTGCCTATCGGAAGTGCATTGCTCCTGACCTATCCGCTCGCGTTGTTGTCTGGGGTGAGTGGAGTCGCTATCGGGTACTTGGCAGGATGGATCATTACACTTTTTGTCGGATGGAGATTGTATCAACATGCCACATCAGGCATTGCTAATGCCAAGCCATCATTTCCGCTCAGGACATTGTTGACCAGTAGTTTTTCGTTAGTGTGGATAACCATTTCCGGCTTGCTGATGAATCAGTTTGCGATATTTGTATTGGGGGTGGAAAGTGAACCTGCCGACGTAGGAATCTTTAATGTAGCCATGCGTACTTCATTGGTGCTGACCTTTGTATTGCTTGCAGCGAACAATATTCTGTTACCAAAATTCTCCGAAATCATCTCCGTGGGCAACAAGGCCGATTTGGAAAAAATGGCACGGAATTCTGTAACGATCATGTCGCTGATGGTGGTTCCAATCTGCTTCGTCATTGTTCTGTTTTCTTCGCAGATCATGGGCTGGTTCGGGGCCGATTTCCGTTCTGGTGCGATGGCACTGCAAATAATGGCGTACGGACAACTGGTGAATGTGCTTACTGGCCCCGCGGGAGATTTACTGATCATGGGGGGGCATGAGCGGTTGACCCGATTCATTGCGATCTTGGCGCTGCTGGTGAATATGCTGTTATGCATCGTTCTCATTCCCAACTTTGGGCTTGAGGGTGCCGCAGTGGCCGTTGCATGTTCATCTGTTCTCCAATCTTTGGTCTGCCTGTTCATGGTTAGAAAGCATTTTGGTTTTTGGATAGTTCCGACCGGTTCTAGAAGATCCCTGTTTCTAATTTTGCGCGGTAAGTTTGTTTAGGAGGCGTGAGAACCATGGACTATTACAGCATGTTGCGGTTGGATGCCTTGAGTCATGCAGTATGCAAAGGGCCACACCATATTCTGGATGTCGGTTGTGGTGAGGGGACAAACGGGGAATATCTGAAGGCACAAGGGTTTGCCCAGCGTGTTGTCGGCATTGAGTTCGTCGAGAGGGCGGCAAATATTGCCGCAAAACGTTTGGATGCTGTCGTTTGTGCAGACCTGAACACGCTGGATTTGACCGATCACATGGAGTTGAAGGGTTTTGATTACATCCTTTGCCTGGATGTGCTTGAGCACTTGATGAACCCTTGGGAAAGGCTGCAAGCATTGGCCGGGCTACTGGCACCGGGAGGTAAGTTGATCGTGTCTTTGCCTAACGTGCGTAATTGGCGCGTGCTTTACGACTTGGGAGCGCGCGGGCAGTGGGAGTACCGCGACGCAGGCATTATGGATCGAACGCATCTTCGTTTTTTTACCCGCGAATCGAGTATTGCACTGTTGGAGCAAGCAGGCTTACAAGTGGCGGGGTGTTATCCAAACATGGCAGGCAAGGCTAAACAAATAAACAGGCTGTTGTTTGGTGCACTGACAGAATTCGCGGCAGTTCAGTGGCTATTGGTTGGACAGGCTGGAAATGGCAAGCCTTAGACAAACTTATCTTTCTCGCTATTCGCTGAAGGCGAGAGAAACGATTGAAACATTGTGTGACGGATTAAGTCCGGCAGCGATCTATCAGCGGTTTGTCGGCCCCAGGATGCTGCTGAATAGCGTGCCCAAGGCGGGAACGAATCTGTTGCTGGATGTGATGCATTGCTGGCCCCAATTTCAACGGCGCATCGGCAGAACGCTACGTGGCTGGCACGGGATCGACAATGTCACAGAAGGCATGATCGCCAGCATCAGGCGTGGGCAATATACCCCTGCGCACTTGCCGTTCAGTGAAGATTTGCGCGCCTTGCTGCAGAAGCATGAAATCCGAACGGTGACAGTTATTCGCGACCCGCGGGATGTCTATTTGTCAGCAGCTTTATATATGGCGCATATGGACACGACACATCCGGGCCATGCTTACTTTGCATCGCTTAAAGACGATACGGCGCGCATTGATGCGGCATTGCGTGGAGTGCCAGGCGTGATTTCCCCCCTTGCCGTAACGCTAGAAAAATTTGCGGGCTGGCTGAGTTATCGGCAGGGCTTGGTCGTACGTTTCGAGGATATCGTTGGATCAGCGGAAAGGCGCGCATTTGCTTTGGAATCGATGGCAACCTATTTGGGAATGCCCTTCAATGAAGGGGTTCTGCGAACGGCTGATCGGTATATCGGCAAACCGGGCAATCTGACGTTTCGCAGTGGAAAAGCGGGTGGATGGAGAGACAGTTTTAATGCAAGCCAAATCGAACTGGTGAACAAGTCAGCAGGTCATTTAATCAAACTGTATGGATACGATGAGTAGGGAGCGCTTTTAATCCGATTGTTAACTCTATGTGGAGCCTTGATATGTATCGCACGCTTGATGTCTTGAATCTAATTTTTGCAGCATGCTCAGGCTTGATGGCTCGTGTTCAGTCAAGGCTGGGGCCGGAGCGACTCCCTTTGTCTTACAAAGTGTGGGACAAGATTGGTGTGGCGACGATTCCTTTTCATTACTATCAGCCAGTTTTCAACACCAGCAAACTGAACCCGAAGCTGTTTTCTAAGCCAGATGCACTGCGCGGGATCGAATGGAATGAACAGCAGCAACTTGAACTGCTTTCGTCATTTCACTTTCAGGAAGAATTAGCCAGTATTCCAGTTGATGCGCCAGCAACCGACACGCTGGAGTTTTTTCATGCCAATCCTTCCTATGGTCCGGCAGATGCCGAAATGCTTTACAACATGGTCAGGCATTTCAAACCGGCCAAAGTGGTTGAAATAGGGTCCGGTTATTCCACGCGGATGTTGAAGAAAGCGTTGGATGCCAACAAGGAAGAAGGTGTCGCTTCAAAACATGTCTGTATTGAGCCGTATGAAATGCCATGGCTGGAATCGTTGGGCGTTGATGAAGTTATCCGGTCAAAAGTGGAAGATGTAGATCTTGAGGTTTTCCAGCAGCTCCAAGCAAACGATATCTTGTTTATCGACTCTTCCCATGTGCTACGGATGGGGGGGGATGTCTTTGTCGAGTATCTGCACATCCTGCCAGTGTTGCAGAAGGGCGTTGTCGTCCACATCCATGATATTTTCTTGCCTTACGATTATCCAAAAGGCTGGATCGTCGCCAAGCGACGCTTCTGGACAGAGCAATATCTGTTACAGGCATTTCTGGCATTCAATTCCTCGTTCCGCATCCTGGCGGCAGTCAATTATTTAGCTCTGCATCACGCAAGCAAGCTTGCAAAAGTGTGCCCTGTTTTTGCGCAATATAGATCGGGGCATGGTTCATTCTGGATGCAGCGCGTCTAAGGGAATGGCTATGGATATCGAGCGCCCTCTTCTTTCCGTTGTCATCGTGAATTACAACGGGATCCGTTTTCTTGCAAATTGCCTGGCATCGCTTGGAGCTCATTTGCCTGAGTCATCTGAAGTGATCGTTGTCGATAATGCATCGCATGATGGCAGCGTGGAGTGGATGGAAGAGCATCATTCATGGGTGAAGCTGATTCGCTCTACTCAAAATCTTGGTTTTGCAGGGGGCAATAATCTTGGCGTGCAATCAGCCCGTGGTAAATATCTGCTGCTACTGAATAACGATACAGTGGTTCAGACTTCGTTAGAGCCGATGTTGGATTTGATGCTGCTCAATCCGTCAATCGGCGCTCTCGGTTGTACGCTGTTGTATGGTGATGGACGCCTTCAGGAATCGGTCGGATATGTGCATACCTTGTCCAGACTCATCTTGTCATGGCTGCCGCTGAAACGAATATTTCCGCGCTGTGAAACATTTCGCTGCACGGTTTCCGCAATTTCTAGTCTTTATAAGAAACAATTCTCGTTCGTGGACTGGGTGAGTGGTGCGTGTCTGATGACACCCCGGGCGCTTTGGCGCCAGCTTGACGGTCTCGATGAGCGCTATTTTATGTACGTGGAGGATGTGGACTACTGCCGAAGGGTGACGGATGCTGGCTATACCGTTGTTTACAGTGCCTGCGCGCGAGTGACGCACTTCGAGGGGGCGGGGCGTACCTGGGTGGGCAGCCGGGCGGTGCTAAATACCGCGGTCTCATATTTGGTATTTGCACATAAGTTTTTCAACTTGTGGGAGCGGGTTGTGTTGCGCATCTTCCTGCCAGTTGTTTTTGCGAGCCGAGCCGCAATGTGTATGTTGAGTTCGATGCTGAAACGAGACGAGAATGGTCATGAAAAAGCGAAAGCCTTTGGAATCGCCGCTTGGCGAATACTGTCAGGAAGCGGGGTGCGTGCATGAAACGCATCCTGGTGATCCATCAATCCGCCGATCTTTACGGCTCCGACCGAACATTGCTGCAGCTCTTATTGGCGATTCAACCGGATGAGGCTGATATCGTCGTATTGTTGCCATGTCATGGTCCGTTATCAGATGAACTAATTGAAGCAGGTATCGAGGTACACGAGATACCGCTTCCCAAGATTAACCGGGAAAGGCTGACATGGCGAGGCTTGCTTGAGCTGCCTTTTGATTTGGTGAAATCCCAACAATCAATAATAAAGGTGCTCGCCGGAAGAAAGGTCGATGTTGTGTATTCCAATACGCTGGCTGTCATCAGTGGCGTGTTATGGGCATTTATGACCGGGACCTATCATGTCTGGCATGTCCACGAGGTTCCGTTGCGTCGCTGGCAAAAATTGCTGATGCAGATGATCTTTGTCCGAATGAGTGATGTGTTTGTATGCAATTCATATACAACACGCAGGCTCTGGTTCGGAGCTGAGGCCGAACGACGCAAGGGTAAGCGTATTAAGGTGGTTCAGAACGGTGTCGCCGATCCGCGCAGCTGGGGGCAGTCAGAAACAAACTCGTTAAGGCAAGAGTTGGGGATGCCGGAAATTCTGGTTTCATGTGTCGGGCGGATCAGCTGGCGTAAAGGGCAAGAAGTCTTGCTGCGTGCCGCTGAGCAGTTATGGGAATCCGGCGAGCGAGACATTCATTTCTTATTCGTGGGTAGCGCGCCGGCTGGTCATGAAGCATCACTGCAATCGTTGCTGGAAAAGATGCGCCTATCCCCAGCTTGCACTGTGCTGCACTTCCGAGATTTTCAGCGAGATATTTGGCCCATATGGGCTGCGACTGATATAGCGGTTGTGCCTTCGACTGAACCTGAATCTTTCGGCCTGGTGGCAGTGGAGGCGATGGCGATGAACTGCCCGGTGGTTGCATCAGACCATGGAGGGCTGACAGAGATCGTTGACGATGGTTTGACAGGCAAGCTGGTTGTACCGGGTGATGTCAATGAGTTGGCGATGACGATCAGCCTGCTGGCCCGCGATTCCGTATTGAGGCAAGCAATGGGAAAGGCAAGCAGAGAAAAATACTTGGCACACTTTTCGCAGCATACCTATCTGCAGTCAATGAAAAAACTGGTGCTTGGAACTGTATAGGCATCGTTATGCCGAGACCACATGATGCTAATCAATGAAACATCAGAAGAGTTGCTCAGCCCCGCCAGTGGGGAGGAGAAGTTGGCAAAGAGAACATTCTTCCTGGCCATGTTGGTGCCTTGTGTTCTGCCTGCGGAAATTTCTTCGGCCTTACTTGGTATCGCATTCATATTCTGGTTTTCGGTTTCTAATTTGAACATAGAGCGTGGCTTGTTCTCGTTGGTTGCTCCGCTGTTGATGATGTTATTTGTTGGATTGCTTGGGGCTTATAACCATGAACTTTACGATGTTGGTAAAGATGTCTGGTATTTAACCAAGTCTGTTTGGGCCATTGGGATAGGCTATATCCTGATGGCCTATATCAGATCACTTCAAGATATATGCAGAATGGTAGTCACTATTGCCATATTGGCTGCATCGCTACATCTCATGAATCTGGCCATGAACTACCAAAGTGGTATGACGATGTACGACGTGCGAATCGAACAAGGGGTGCGCGGATATTTTGTGGTGGTCATCGGGCTGGCGTTGATGGTGGCAAATAAAAACATGAGGGAATATCTCGGTTTCAGGGAGAGTGCATATTATTTCCTGGCTATCCTGGTTTGCGCCGCTTCGGTAATTGCCGCCATGTCCAGAGCCGAATTGATTTCATTGATATTGATGGTGATTATTTTGAAGGGTTGGGAACGTTTTAGTCCTGACAGAGCCCTTCTGTTTATGTTGATAGCCGTCGTCGTTGTCAGCGCGATATTTTCGGTCACGCTGGTTGTTGATCAGGACGAGATGCCATTTGTGGCAAAACTTCTCAATTCGCTGACGGAGTTGCGCATTGAAAACTACGAAGATTACGGTGATATCAATACAAACTGGCGTGGGTTCGAAAGTGGCCTCGCTTTGGCAGCTTACTTGGATGGCAGTTCGTTCGAATGGTTGTTTGGCCAAGGTGCTGGAACTCTCGTGGATTTGGGGTTCTACATTAACTTGGGCGGAAATGAATTGCGCTATATCCCGATGTTGCACAACGGTTACATGTACATATTGCTCAAATATGGTGCAGTTGGAATAGCCATCTATCTGTATTTTATTTATGTACTGATTACTGCGGGCAGGGGGTGGAGAGGTCAAACGATATCCGGTTGGTCTTTCGCTGAACGTTTGGTGTCGTCGCTGGGTTGGCTCTTTTTATTTACGACAATGGTTATTGCGGGGGTTCTAAACAAGTATGAAATGGAGCCAGCCATGGTGCTTCTTGGAGCAACGGTTGCTTGGGTTAATCGGCAACGTATTCTTGAGAGGGTGCAATGAAATTATCGAATTTCACTCAAGGTAGAGACAACAATTTCAACCTCGTCCGTATCGTCGCGGCGCTTGCCGTACTGATAACTCATAGCTTCGCACTGGCAGTAGGTACAGGTGATGCAGAGCCGTTTCGAGAGCGCCTCGGCATGACCATAGGTTCAATCGCAGTTGACGTCTTTTTCATTACTAGTGGCTTTCTTGTCACGGCCAGTTTATTAACCAGACAAAGTGTTATTGACTTTGTCTGGTCCAGAATCCTTCGAATATTTCCGGCACTGCTGGTAATGCTAATCTTGACAGTCTTCGGGCTTGGTGTTTTCTTTACTGCCTTGCCTCTGACGTCCTACCTGGCCGACTCCACGACCTATCTCTATTTAATGAAATGCGCAACTTTAATCACTGGAGTCGCTGAAAACTTGCCGGGAGTTTTCGATGGCAACCCATACGGGAGCGTGGTCAATGGATCCCTTTGGACGATGCCCTATGAAATAAGAATGTACGCAATTCTGGCTGTTATTTGGGTTGCCTTGCGAGTAATAAATATGGGGGGAGTTAAGCTCTTTCAACTGGCGATTGTCGCTAGCTACGTTGTGGCTGGCGTTTTAGTTGTTGCTCACCACTTTTACCTTTCCACTGGAGGGCAGTTTGAAAGGCTCTTCTTTATGTTTTTTTCCGGTGCAGCCTTTTATGTTCTGAAAGAACATATAACGCTCTCTCGTTCGTATTTCTGGCTGGCAGTGATTGCGCTGCTGTCGTCGGCTATAGTTAATAAGCATGCATTTTTTGTCATCTATGAGCTAGCAATTTCCTATGTTTTGTTTTACGTCGTATATATCCCTTCTGGCTACATCAGAAAATTCAATCAACTTGGGGATTACTCGTATGGCATCTACATTTATGCCTTTCCAGTCCAACAATCAGTTGCGGCACTGGTTCCTGGCGTCTCGATTTTATCGATGTTAGTAATTTCGGCTTCCACAACCCTCTTGTTGGCGGCACTTTCCTGGCACTTCTTGGAGCGACATGCTCTAGGCCTAAAAGGGCTTTACGTCGATTACACCAGAAGAATCCTTTCTTCCGGCCTAACCTATACTTTTGTACGGACGCGCTAATGCGCGCGCGATTCAGGTCATTATTGATTATGACAATTGTAATTTCCGGAATCTTAGTAAGTACTAAATGGAACCAGCCATAGAGCTTCCCGGTGCAACGGTTGTATGGGTTAATCCGCAAGGCTAAT
The DNA here is from genome assembly GCA_963721375.1 of uncultured beta proteobacterium. Classification (GTDB taxonomy): domain Bacteria; phylum Pseudomonadota; class Gammaproteobacteria; order Burkholderiales; family Gallionellaceae; genus Sideroxyarcus. Next base: position 358,026 of record CAVRIW010000004.1, read on the forward strand.
CGGAGAGGGAGAGAGATCATGTTAAATAAAACTAAGCATGACTATTGTTTATCCGGATTGGGCAAATTTAGCATCATGCATTTGATTGATTTGTGTTGCCGCTTCTTGCAGTTGAATAATAAATGGATCGTATTTTCGGTCCTGTGCAATATCTCGTTATGTGCAACGGCTCAGGTAGATCCCACTCCTGTTAATTGGCCATGGCACGCGGTCGACATCAGTTTCCCCGGTGGAAGTGCCGCTGATATATATCGGTATAAAGCCAACCTCAAGATAAACGCAGTGCGTTTGGATCTTATGCCAAGGTGGTATGCAATGAGGCAGGGAATCGATGGCGAACATGCCTTTAATGAAGCACTTGTCTGGACAGATCAAATGCTGGATACCTGTGCCGCTTTGGGTATTACCGCGATTATTCATATGAATCAATTTCCGCTGGATCCTGCAGACCTGACAGACTACACATCCCCGGCATTTTGGAGTAATCCGGGAGAATTGGACAAAATCGTATCGGTAGCACATCAACTGGCTTCCAGGTACAGCATGCGCGGCAATGAGTTGGCTGCCTATCATTTGATTAGCGAGCCTTTGGTTTATATGGGAGGGCTGGCGGTATCTCCATCGCAGCTTCCCGATTTACAGCAGAGAATCATCACCGAGATTCGCGCCACTGATATAAACCGATGGATCGTTGTTTCTCCCGGGCCGGGAGGCCAGCCGCAAGGCTATCAACAATTTGTTGCTCCTATTGGACGTAACTTGATTTGGGGAGCGCATATGTATCAGCCTCATGCATTCACTCATCAGGGAATCAACGGGCGTCCGTTGGGAGTTGTATACCCCGGTGTGGCTGACGGGAAGTATTGGGATAAGACCGAGCTAACCCAATTGATTGAGCCGTTACATCTATTTCAGCAGATTCATCCAGCCCCGGTGTTCATCGGTGAATATAGCGCAGTAGTTTGGGCGACAGGTGGAGAACAATACCTGCAAGACATTGCTTCGATCTTTAATGGGTACGGTTGGGGATATGATTATTTCAGCGCTACAGACTGGCATGGCTGGAACCCGGATTATGACGAACTCTACGCTCCCGATGTGCCTGCGTCGGCCTGGATGTCCCACTTCGTCGGGGATAAATCTAAACGTTGGACGACCTTAAAATTGATCTATTAAGAAGGAAATTTATGAAGACACTTAGAATTCTCGGTACTCGAGGTATCCCTGCTCAACACGGAGGGTTTGAGACGTTCGCCGAGTCACTGGCGTTGTATTTGGTTGCACAAGGCTGGGCGGTGACAGTCTATTGCCAACCGGATGGCGATGGTGAGGTTAGCGAGGATAGTTGGCAAGGTGTTCGTTTAGTACATATCCCCGTTAAACAAGGCGGAGCCGCCGGAACGATTATCTTCGACTGGCGCTCGACTGTTCATGCATCAAAGGAAGATGGGCTTGTATTGACGCTAGGCTATAACACCGCGGTATTTTGCCTGATGTATCGGTTGAAGGGCATAGTCAACCTGATCAATATGGATGGCCTCGAATGGAAGCGGGAAAAGTGGTCATGGTTCGAGAAGACATGGCTGTACCTTAACGAGAGGCTAGGCTGCTGGCTGGGCAATCATTTGATTGCAGATCATCCCGAGATCAAGGCGCATCTTGCGTCGCGTGTTTCCACAAACAAGATCACCATGATCCCCTATGGTGCCGATTCGATCACGAGTGCGGATGTGTCACTGTTGAGTGCTTATCGGATCAATCCCGGTCAGTACGGCATTGTCATAGCGCGACCAGAGCCGGAAAACAGCATACTGGAAATCGTTGAGGCATTTTCAAAGAAACCCAGAGGAATGAATCTGGTCGTCCTTGGGAAGTACTGCCCAGAGGAAAACGAATATCACAAGCGCGTTGTCACTGCTGCGAGTGAAGAGGTTAAATTCATCGGTGCCATCTACGACAAAGCCACGATCAATGCCCTCAGGCTGTACGCACGCTTTTACGTTCATGGCCATACAGTGGGCGGAACCAACCCGTCACTGGTCGAAGCACTGGGGGCATCGTTGCCCGTTCTGGCTCACGACAACAAGTTCAACCGTTGGGTCGCAGGTGAGGGAGCATTCTATTTTGCCGATACCGATGAGTGTGCCGGCTATCTGGATAGGCTGTGCATAGATGACATTGCGTTGCTTGAATCCAGAAAAAACAGTAGCCAGCAATTCGAAAACCGATTCAAGTGGGATGTGGTTCACCAGAAATATGAACAACTGCTTGAACAATGGCTGCCGCTTCATCAATTGCAGATTGATGCTGAAGTTTCAGTTACGAAATGAACGTTTGCAATAGGTGTTGTGTATTTGGCAAATGAGAATCTACGGTGGAATATGAATAAATCTACTGACATTGTCTGGCACCATGCCACTGTGACCAGGGCCCGGCGCGAGAAGCTGAATGCGCATAAAAGTGTTGTGCTGTGGTTCACGGGGCTATCCGGCTCGGGCAAATCTACGCTGGCACACGCGGTGGAAGAATGTCTGTATCAGATGGATTGCCGGACGTTTGTTCTGGATGGCGACAATGTGCGCCACGGTTTGTGCGGTGATTTAGGTTTTGTGGAGAAGGACCGGGTAGAAAACATTCGCCGGGTAGGCGAAGTGGCAAAAATATTTCTGGAGGCTGGAACTATTACCATGACTGCCTTTATTTCACCGTTTAAGAGTGATCGAGAAAAGGTGCGGTCACTTTTTGCGCAGGGTGAATTTCTCGAGATATATTGCCGCTGTCCTTTGGATGTGTGCGAATCCAGAGACGTGAAGGGCCTGTATCAGCGGGCACGCGCCGGGGAAGTCAAGAACTTCACCGGGGTTTCATCTCCTTACGAAGTGCCTGACAGACCGGAACTCATTGTTGATACCGATCAGATGAGCTTGAATAAGTCGGTCGAATTGGTTATGAACCTGCTGCGCGAACGCGGTGCGATCCATCAATCGCCGAGGGCGTTCAGAATGTTGTTTAAACGGGTTTTTTCTACTGATGCGGTTCCGGTCTTCGAGCTGGATAGTAAAACGGTTTAGCGCAGCTTTTCAAGCTTGGATTGGCATCGTCAATTTCTTGCTGATGTGTGAATCGCCCCTGATTCACTAGACACTCTACAGTTTCTCGAAATGCCGTCTCTCGAATTCGATAGGAGACCGGCGGCCAGTTTTAGATTCCTTCCATACTCATTTCCCTACCGGGAATTCGGGTAGTGCAGTACAAATTAATACAGTCATTCACCCAGAGCAAAATTACATTTGCTGCGATAAATTGAAACTCAGACGGACGAGCATAAATTTGATGTGCTTGTCGCCATATAAGTGCTGTTTTCTATTGTCAGAATGGGAACTTAACAGATGACTCTATTTTTGCTTTGTCGCAGATATTGTTGGTTTCTGTTTTCGGGCCAACATGAATCGAAAAAGTCTTCGCGGACGGCAGCCACTTTATTGGACGGTCATTTATTGCTGGCGGACCGAATCCGTTCATTTTGTATCCGCAAAATACTGTTGTCGGTGTTCATATGAATAACTCATTGAACGGGCTGATAAGACCACATAGTTCAAATCTGGTCGTGTTATATCGGGCTTCCGACTGCCTGATCGTATTCATTTCCCTGCAATTGTGTGGTTGGCTGTTCGATATCGAGTTACATGACACTTATGTATTGGCGGAGACATGGGCGATCGTATTGTTCTTGCTGGTTGCAGAGATAAAAGGTTTGTACAACTCATGGCGCCTGGATTTATTGCGCCATGAGATCAAGCATGTTCTTTGGGTGTGGTTTGCCGTTGCTTGCGCACTTATCATTTTGGCATTTTTGACCAAAACATCCGCAATATTTTCCCGTCTGGTGATTATGTCCTGGATGCTGCTGACACCGCTATTGCTGGTGAGCTTGCGGATTGCAGTGCGCATGGTGCTGAGATCTTTGCGTGAACGTGGGCGTAATACGCGCACATTGGCATTTGCCGGTGCCGGGAGTTTGGCGCAAAGAATGTCAGGCATGGTGGAGGCCGCTCCCTGGCTTGGGTTGAGGGTGGTTGGGGTCTATGACGATTGCGAGCCTGATGGTCGGTCTCCTGGCGGGCTGTCGCTGAAAGGCAAGCTGTCAAACCTGGTTGAAGATTCTCGAAATTGCAAGATCGATTACGTATATATCACGCTGCCAATGCAAGACGAGAAAAGTATTTCGCAACTCATCACCAGCTTGGCCGATACCACCGCATCGGTATATATCGTTCCAGATTTCTTTGTATTCGACCTGCTGCAGGCGCGCTGGCTGAGCATGAACGGTATTCCTATTGTCGGAGTGTTCGAAAGCCCCTTCTTCGGTGTGGATGGCTTGTTAAAGCGCGTAGAGGATTTGGTGCTGGGCAGTCTTATTTTGCTATTAATCGCTCCGCTCATGTTGCTGATCGCACTGGGCGTCAAGCTGACTTCCCCGGGGCCGGTCATTTTCAAACAACGTCGCTACGGCCTGAATGGCGAAGTGATCGATGTGTGGAAATTCCGCAGTATGAGCGTGTGTGAGAATGGGGAGCATGTATTGCAAGCCAGGAAGAACGATGCTCGCGTAACCAGATTCGGTGCATTTTTGCGCTGCACTTCCCTGGATGAGTTGCCGCAGTTCATCAATGTGTTGCAAGGAGGTATGTCAATTGTCGGGCCGCGACCTCATGCGGTGAGCCATAACGAGCAATATCGTCGCCTCATCTACGGTTACATGTTACGTCACAAGGTCAAGCCGGGAATAACCGGATGGGCGCAGATCAACGGCTGGCGCGGTGAGACCGACACACTGGAAAAGATGCAAAAACGCGTAGATTTCGATCTGACTTACGTGAGGAATTGGTCGTTGTGGTTGGACATCGTCATAGTCATCAGGACCATTTTTGTTGGGTTCTCTGGAAAGGATGTTTACTGATGTCAACTGCAGTAACTTCAAGTTTCCATTCCAGTACAAACCGTATTGGAAATACGGTACGAACCACTCCTATTCAGCTGTGGGCTCTGTTGGCATTGTTGGTCTATATGCCGCTGCCTTTAGCGAGTAATCGTCCTTGGGCGCTGGCTGTGCTGGGCATACTGCTGAGCACTTTGCTGATCTGGCAGCTTTGGATGGCGGCCGATGCTCCCGGGAAAATTTCTCTGAACCCATTGCAGAAAGTCACGGGAATTGACGGGTGGCGGCGGGCTAAAGTCCCGATGATTTTGATGGGGCTGTGGATCGTTCTGCTGGCACTGCAAATGCTGCCCATGCCCTTTGTCTGGATGACAGTGCTGGACGGAAATCCGGCCGACGGTTTTCCGGTACAGAATGGTTACTGGTCAACTTTGAGCGTGGATGGTTTTTCAACGCGAATTTATTTCGCCAAAGCGTGTGTCTTTATGGGCGTGCTGTGGCTGCTCTTTAGTCTGATCAGAACGCACAATCAGGTCGAATTGTTGGCCAAGACAATCGTCTTTTCCGGTTTCCTGCAGGCCATTGCCGGGGTGCTGCTGTTTACTGCCGGAGCTCATTATTCCTTGTTCTTCGTTTCAATCGAGCATACCAAGGGACTTGGTACATTCGTCTACCACAATCACTTTGCCGGCTACATGGAAATGACTTTGTCAGTCGGGATCGGGCTGATGATCGCCAAGCTGGACGGGGATCACTCAAAGAACTGGAAGCAGCGGGCGCATAGCTGGCTGTCTCTGCTGATGGGAGAGAAGGTGCTGCTGCGCATCATTTTGATCATCATGGTGATCGGCTTGATTGCTAGTCATTCCAGAATGGGCAATTCGGCCTTTTTCATCAGCTTGCTGGGCGTGGGGGTGATTGCCATCGCGTTTTCAAAGAAAGCGACTCATTCAACGATCTTGTTCATTGCCAGCCTGATTGTTCTGGACGTAGTGATCATAGGTGGGGTAGTCGGGATAGAGAAGGTGGTTCAACGCATCGAGGCGACCAACTTACTTTCCAATGCTGAACAACCGCTGCTCAGTGTGAGCGGTAGTGTGGCAGGTGATGTCGTCATGAAGCCTGCCGAGCAACGTTCAAAAAATGTTGCCAGCGCGACCGAGGAGTCGGTAGAGGAAAGAATTGGTCCGGGCTTGCATTCGCTGGATATCGTCAAGGACTTCCCGCTATTGGGAACAGGGGGAGGGACTTTCCATCTCGCTTTCTTTCCTTATCGTCCTGCAGAGGTGCATGGCTACTTTGATCATGCACACAACGATTTTTTCGAGTTTGCAGTGGAAACGGGGCTGATAGGCATGCTGCTACTGGTAGGCATGGTACTGCATAGCGTTGTTTGCTCGGTTCGCATATTGGTTAAACGAAGAAATCAATTCGCGCGCGGCATGGCATTTGCGTCACTGATGGGGGTGACCACCATGCTGATCCACAGCGCCGTGGATTTTAATTTGCAGAATACGACTAACGGCATGCTTTTCCTGATCGTAATGAGTTTGCCTTACATGGTTGATGGCCGCGAGCAAGCAAGGCGAGTGGAAGGCGCAAGTAATGATTTGAATAAGTTGTAGCTAAGCATGATCCATTCGGGTTCATTTGATTTTTATATAAAGTGGTGAAGGAGATGGCCGTGAATGTCAGTCAAAAGAAGAAAAGTGTACTTGCGCTTATCGGATTGCTCTCTGTGGGGAACGTCATGGCTCAAGTGGCTGCGCCGACCATAGGTGTATACAAGCCGATGACGCAGCTGGAGCCTGCGGGAATCAAGGCCGATCCATTTGAGATTACTCCATGGGTTGCAGCCGACATGGGGACTGACGATAACGTCGGGCTGTCCAATGCGAATAAAGTATCTTCCCGCTTTGCGGCGCTTAGTCCCAGTCTGTCGGCAGCACTGAAGGAGGGGGCTCAGTCGTATGTTGCAGAGTATGGCGGTAACTATGGTCGCTATGCATCAAGCAGTGTAGATAATTACAACGATCACACCCTGGCTTTTGATGCAGATAATGCTTGGACAGGACGTATTAATACGCATGTGCGTCTGGATTACCTGAAGGGGCATGACCCGCGCAATGCGATACTTCTGGGCAATGCCCCCGAACGTTGGCATACCACATTCTTGCGTGGCGTAATGCACTATGGGGCGGAAGGCGCAAAGGGCCAGTTCGAAGGGGAGGCTGGTATCGGTTCCAAGCGTTACGACACTGACACGCTGGTTACAAGCGGATTCGACCGTGATCAACGAGCTCTTTCAGGTACTTTTTATTATCGACTTGCACCGGAAACGCAGGCTTTAGTTCAAGTTAGGGATACAAATTATTCCTACGTGTCACCTTTCTCCAGTGCGATGTCCAGCACCGAACGTCGTTATCTGGTCGGGATCAAATGGCTTGCTACAGCCAAGTCCAGTGGCTCTTTCAAGATAGGCAGTATGAAGAAAACTTTTGACACAGGCGTATTGCCGACTGGCTCCGGCTCGACGTGGGAAGGTGCCGTTAAATGGTCTCCCTTGACCTATTCGATAGTGGATTTGTCCGTTCTGCGGACGATGAACGAAGCTACGGGGACAGGAAATTTCATCATAACCCGTCAGGAAGCTTTGGCATGGAACCATGATTGGTCATCGCGTGTGAAATCGACTTTGACTTTGGATAATGCCGCAGATGCTTTTCAAGGAATTGCGCGTGAAGACAAACGCAAGAATTATGGAATGAAAATATCCTACGGTGTCCAGCGCTGGTTGCGCTTGGGGGCCGAGCTACAGCGGCAAAACCGCAGTTCTACCGATGCGCGATTTACCTATACCCGCAACTTGACGTTGTTCACGCTTGAAGGTTCTTTGTAACACGGCATGAACTAGGCAAAAAGAGCGCAACCATGATCAAGAGGTTAAGCAATAATTTTTGGCCGAAACGAATAAGCGATGGGAGATGGTGTGATCGTCTCAATGGTTCGGAGAGAGGAATGCTTGTCATGGAATTTACATACAAAAAAGTTTTCAGGGACCTGGTACTTTGTTTGTCCGTTGGCCTGATGGGCGTAACTCTGTCCGCCGGTGCACAAATGGTCCCTGAGGCCGCCAGCGAATCGTCATCCAATCAAGTCCAGCAGCCACAGCAAGGGGTTGCGATGCGAGTATTGAATGGCTATCGACTTGGAGCGGGCGATGTCCTCACCATTCGCGTTTATGGCGAAGACGATATGACGCGTGAGAAGTTGCGCCTTCCGGATTCGGGAATGGTTTCTTTCCCGTTTGGTGATGTAGCTGCCTTAGGAATCACCGTTTCTGAACTGGAATCCAGGATAACTGAGGGTTTGCGAGGCAGGTATTTGGTCAACCCCCGGGTGTCGGTCAGTATCGAGGAATATCGTCCGTTCTTTATCTACGGGCAGGTGGAAAAGCCCGGCGGCTACTCCTTTCAGCCTGGACTGAATATCCGAAAGGCAGTATCCATCTCCGGGGGATTTAAGGAGCGTGCCTCGCCAAGCAAGATATTTGTCGTAAGAGAAGGAGATGCCGAAAATGCAGCAAGCAAAGTGGATCTTAATTCACCAGTTTGGCCGGGTGATACCGTTACCGTTGAAGAAAGCTTTTTCTAAATGACAAATACTCTGACTATGCCAAACAATAAACACCATTCCATTCCCAGCACTGGCCAACAAAAGGAAGAGGCTCTCGATCTTGTGATCTATTGGCGGATCATAGCCAAGCACAAATGGAACATTCTGGCTCTGGCAGGTGCCATTACAGTGCTCGCAGCTGTCATCGTGTTCATGATGACACCTATCTATCGATCTACGGTAACGCTTCTGATCGAGCAGAAAAAAGCCAAGGTGTTGTCAATCGAAGAAGTCTATGGCGGAGTCGGGGACAGTCGTGAGCATTTTCAAACCCAGGCTGAAATTATCAAATCGCAAGCATTAGCCGGTCTGGTGGTGGATAAGCTAAAACTGACAACTAACCCCGAGTTCGATCCCCGTTCACACAAGTCATTCCTCTCTTCCTCTCTATCTGCCATCGGCATTGGCGGGAATGAATTGACTGAGGAAAATGCCAAGAAAATTGTTGTTAACCAATTCATGAAGCTGGTGATAGTCGAGCCTGTTCGATTGAGTCAACTCGTCAAGGTGAGCTTTGATTCACCCGATCGAGAATTGGCGGCAAAAATCGCCAATGCCATTGCGGAAACGTATATTGAAAGCGACATGGAGGCTCGTTATCAGATGTCGCAGAAAGCCGGAAGTTGGCTAAGTCAGCGGCTGACGGAATTGAAGACCGGGCTTGTACAATCAGAAAACGCATTACAGAAATTCCGGGAACGAGAGCATATCGTAGACTCCAAAAACCTGGCATTGAATGGGGTCAGCAGCCAATTGGAGGGGTTGCTCAAAAGCTTGGTTGAAACCCGCATGCATCGCGCTGAGGCCGAGAGTGCTTATACCCAGGTCAAGAACGCAAAAGGTGATTTGGAATCCTTGCCCGTCGTGCTTAGAAACCCGCTGGTTGCCCGTATGAAAGAAGTGGTGGGTGACCATGAAAGGAAGGTGTCAGAGCTTTCGAATCGTTATGGCAAAGAACACCCAAAGATGATGCAGGCTGAGGCCGAACTTAAACAGGCTAAGGAAAACCTCAGGCTTCAGGTCGAAGAAGTGGCTGCTGGTTTAGCACGTGAGTATGAAGTTGCGCGAGCTAATGAGAATGCCCTGGCTGAAGCAGTGGGGGAAACCAAGAGCACGATCCAGGGTTCGAATCGCAAGGAATTCGAATTGACTGCTCTTGAGCGCGAGGTGACAACCAACCGCCAAATCTACGATATGTTTATGAGTCGGTTTAAAGAGACAGCTGCGGCTAGCGACATGCAGAGTGGGGTTGTTGCTCGTGTAGTGGATCCGGCCATGCCGGCGGATAACCCGGCCAAGCCGAACAAGTTGCAAGTCACCCTGATCGCGTTAGCCCTGGGGTTGATTCTGGGGGTGATCGCAGCTTTGTTGCTGGAACGTCTGGACAATACAGTCAAAACTTCCGAGGATGCGGAAATCAAGCTCGGGCAGCCGGTGTTGACTACAATCCCGATGCTTGAGGGCGATCAGTCAAATGCTGCCGGGCGTCACTATTTGGATGAGCCGAAAACAATATTCTCCGAGGGGATTCGCACGGCTCGTACCGGTATTCTGCTGTCTGCGGTTGACTGCCCGAACAAGGTTCTGGTGGTGACTTCTGCTGTGCCGGGCGAGGGCAAGTCGACCTTCGCAATTAACCTGGCGTTGTCTCACGCACAAACCAAGAAGGTGCTGTTGATCGATGCCGATATGCGTCGTCCAACTGTAGCAAAAACCCTCGGTTTGGATGCGTCGGAGAGTGGGCTATCGATGCTCGTGACAGGTCAGGTCAAGCTTGATGATTGCATTCAGACAATCACGGGAAGCGCACTACATATCGTCGGTGTGGGCAATATTCCGCCCAATCCGCTTGAGTTGTTGCTGTCGCAAAAATTCAAGGAACTGCTTGATACACTCAGTCAGCAATATGACATCGTTATTCTGGATTCCCCCCCGGTTCAGTTGGTCAGTGACGCTGTCGTGCTTTCTACGATGGCTACCGGTGTTGTTTTTGTAGTCAAGGCAGATTCAACGCCGCACCAGATTTCTCGTCGCTGCATCCGTACGCTGCTTGCTGCTGGAGCAAATCTGATCGGTGTCGCTCTCAATCAGCTTGATTTCAAAAATGCGGATCGATATTACGGTGCCTACACAGGCTATGAGAGTAACGGTTACGCTGGCTACTATGCCAAGCCTGTCTCAGCCTAGACGTTACGTGATTGCGAACGGTGATTGACCTTCATTGCCATTATTTGCCGGGGATCGATGACGGCGCACAGACCTTAAGCGAAGCGCTTGAGCTGGCTCGTGCGGCAGTCGCCGATGGAATCACAACCGCCGTAATGACCCCGCACGTTCACCCGGGACGATATGAAAACAATCAGTCTTGCATCTCGCAAGAGGTGATCCATTTCAGGCAAATCCTGGCTGAAGAAGACATTCCGTTAAAAATCATTTCAGGTGGCGAGGTTCGACTGTCGCCTGAGGTGATTGATCTCGTGGAAATGGACGAGTTGCCATATATCGGATTGATCGACGGCTACAGGGTCGTGCTGATTGAGTTTCCGCCCGACCACATTCCGGTTGGAGCGGATAAGCTTATACAGTGGCTGTTCGGACGTCATATTCGGCCCATGATCGCGCATCCGGAACGCAACAAGGATGTGATGCGAAATATGGAAAAAATCTATCCTTTCGTCGCAGTGGGCTGCATGCTGCAAATCACGGCAGGTGCCGTTATCGGGCAATTCGGAAGGCTGGCGCAGGAATGTTCCTTGGGCATGCTGGAGCGTGAATGGGTGACAGTGCTGGCCTCTGACGCACATAACATTAAAAACCGCCCTCCCAATATGAGCTTGGCAAGAGATTATCTGGTCAAGTGGCGGGGTGAGTCGATTGCAAATCAATTGACCAGCACGATGCCTGGCAGAATAGTTGGCCTTCAATGAGATTTCTTCGTCAAATTGTTTTTGAATGCCTGGGTCTTATTGTTTCATGTTCAGTGTGAAGCCGAGGCGATGTTAAGGATCAATAAATTTGCCAAGTTCCTGCTAATAGCAACAACGATCGGGTTGGTGCTGTTCATGTTTGAACTTTCAAGAATTGGCATTGCCGATTTTATGCGCCTTGAGCCTGGTGCATATCTTGATGCGGTTCGAGCATCAAATGCTCGTCCATCACCCGCCCAATTGGCGGCGGCACGTGAACGTCTTCTCGTGGCCAGAACGCTTGACCCGGGTAACCCGATTATTCCTGAGTACCTTGGCCAGATCTCGTTTTATAGAGCCACCCTTTCTGAATTCGATGCGCAACTTCAGCAGGAATATTTTAAGGATGCACTTGAAAATTATGAGGCGGCTATCGCGATTCGGCCAAATTCAGGATATTTATGGGCTAGTGTGATGATCACTCGCCAGGCTTTGCTCGATATTTCCCGACGTGTACCCGATGTCCCGAAGAGCACAACGCTTGCGGACAATCACAGTTTCAGTGAGGTGGTAGATGCGATGAGGCATGCTGCCCAACTTGCGCCATGGGAGCCAGGGGTGATTGAGCAAATTATTCGGGTTGGAACGATTCACTACCCCGAGCTTTCGGTGCAGGACCGAGCTGTCCTCGATAGCGCATCTGTAAGAGCCCAAAAACTTGGGCTTAATACAAAGATATGATCTTGGCAAAATCGTTTGCGGATTCAGGAATGAAGCAATTTTGAGCCACACTGGCTTGGAGAGGGCGGTGGCTGCATATTCTCGTGAACGCCTATCCTATGCTGCCAAACGGGACGTGCCGCCATTGAGTCGCTGTTCTCCGCGTACCGCCGGTGTGCTGTGTGTAGAAACAGATTAGGGCCAGGTACACCGAACTGCGCACTACTCATTTCCTCACCAGGAATTACGGTAGTGCAAAACAAACTAATACAGTCCTTCCCCCAGAGCTAATTTACTTTAGCTGCGATAAATTGAAGCTCAGACAGATGAGCAAAATTCTGATGTGATACTTGCCATTGTCGCCACAACCAATGTTGTGATTGTTGGTTCTTTCATTCAGAAAGGGATGTGATGAAAAATCATAAACTGTTAGTTATCTTGGCTTCAACTGGTTTAGCAGCTGCTTTATTTGCCTCTGCTAATCGCAAGTCGGGCGCAACAACAACCTGCTGCCGGTGCAGAGGCTGTGTCCATGTATAAAAAAGGCGCCAGCGAAAGTGTGGTAATTGTTGCCACCGCCAACTCCTTTGGGGTTGCAGCAGTGCCCGGTGCAGTCACAGCACTTATCAAGGCTGGGGCTGATGCAGAGAAGGTGACAGCTGCGGCTGTTAGCGTGGGTGCCAACCCATCTGCAGTCGTAAACAATGCTGTGGCAGCTGGCGCAAAAAGCAACAAGGTTGTCACCGCCGCGATTGAAGCAGGTGCCGATCCGGCAATAGAGACTCATGATCATGCTGACGACGGCAATGTGGAGAGCCAGCATAATGTGGATGACCAGCACAATGCGGAGGATCTGCATATGCAAAGGAGGGAAGCTCCTAAATATACTGCTGCCCCCCCATTGGTTACCCCTGTTCCTTCTGGCGGCGGCGGCGGCGCTCCGGCAAGTCGAAGCTGATGGTATCAAGTGGTGAGTTGTATTCGTCCTGCCGCTCGTAACCCCGGTACTGATAAGTAGCGAAGTCCTGGGGTTGTGAGCGAATCCATTTCGCGCCAAATGCAAAATGAAATCGCTGTATCTGTGTGCGTCATCACTCAGCAAGCGGCATCTCGATGTATTTCTTCCCTGAAGAAGCCGAAATATGGTTTTTGCTAAATCGACTCTTCTTCATTTTCGTTTCTCAGCAATAACAGATGTTACAAATATTTTACTGATGTGCTCTATGCAGGGCAGGTCAACTGTTATGTAGCAAATCGGGAATTTCCATGTACCTCTGAAAATAAATGCAGGGTTTAATTTATTGAGCTGCGTTTGAGTTCTGGTTAACTTGTCTATGCACGGCTGGAAATGCCGTGCAACTAGCATGATGCGCACAGACTTATGCAGACTCGTCATCATGTTCAGGTTCGGTTTGAATATCACTTTCTGCTTAATTACTTTTTAAAGGAAAACGCATTATGAAAACAGGTACTGTTAAATGGTTCAACGAAACAAAGGGATTTGGGTTTATCAGTCCAGATGATGGAAGCGAAGACCTTTTTGCACATTGCTCCGCTATTCAGATGAGCGGATTCAAGTCTCTGAAAGAAGGTCAGAAGGTTTTATTCGAGGTGACGAATGGGATGAAGGGCAAGCAGGCAACCAACATCCAGGGCGCCTGATTCACCTCGCACGCACCTCATCATTTCTTGTTGCTCGCGGAAATGTTGAGGGGCTAAACGGTTCAGTCGCAACGCTTCAAGGTTGCACCAGTTGGTCGATGAAAATCGAGACTGTCTTTCACTGATTGTTTAATCAGCACACTAGAGCACAGAGAGATAGGTTCTTGAAGCAGGGAGGCGGTCAGCGCAGTCGTTCATTATGTTGGCATACAACAGGTATGTAATGGCATTCATGCGTGAGGTAAAAATGAAAATACCTAATACAAAAGTAACCGAGAAGATCACTCTATTTGTTTGTTGGGTAGTGGCTGGCATTCTGTTTATTCTCTTTGCAATTCCTATCATCACTTCCATTAACGAGTCCGTCTAAAAGTTCTACCCACCCAAGAGAACCTAACGCATCTACTCATGGATACGTTGCATATCTCTGGCGGTGGGCTTTCTCATGCCACTTCCATCATCTCAAATGCCTCATTACCCCAAGCAAGCGTCGCCGTTCTTCGCTAATTTCGTCCTGCCGAGTTATGTGCGCCATTTAAAAATCGCACCGCCGAGCCCGTAGGTACGGGATAGCTATGCAACTGACATTAAGACCTCCGCATCCTTGTCCTGCGCTGAATCGAATTTTCTTCATTTGCTATATTTTAAAAGCAGACTTTGAAAACCTCTGGCTGCTACGGCCTATGGGAGGCGGGTCAATTGCGCGGAACAAATGCTGTATCACCCGTTCTATTTTGTAGGGTTTTACCCCAGAGCTTTAATTGGCCATCGTGGCAATAATTCAAACCATCACAGAACTGTAACGTTAAGTAGTCGCAATATCAGAGACGCGAACAACTGCAATCGGAATGTCGCGTGGGGATTGGGAAGTACATTTGAAGGGGGATTGCCATAATGCAAAGCAAATTCGATTTATACATAAGGATGACCGTAGCAGCAGTGCTTGCGACGGTACCTATGCTGGCGAGCAACTCGGCTTATGCCGGCGCCGGTTGGAGCGGTAGCACCAACGCGACCGGGGCGCCTATCAAGGTTCCCACCTATTATGCCAACAGCCCCTCTGGCTTGCGGCCGGATCTGTCTCCTGCCGCCGCACCGGGAGCAATGGTCAATACTGGAACCGCGCTGCGCAAATTCGTCGACACGCTACCGGGACTGGGCGTGCCGAACAATCTTGGCCAGTACATTCCTGTCGCAGTAGCTGATAAGACGACCTATCCGGGTTCTGATTATTACGAAATCGGCATTGTCGAATATGCCGAGAAGATGCATAGCGATTTGCCCAAGGCCACCACGCTGCGCGGTTACGTGCAACTGGAGACGGCAGCGAATGCCGCTACCAGCAAGCATATCGCCCTGACCTATCCGGGTGGTGTTACTCCCATTCTGGATGCCACCGGCAAGCAGGTATTTGCGGTGGACAACCCCCACTACATGGGACCGCTGATCAATGCCAACCGTGGCGTGCCGGTACGCGTCAAATATTCCAATCTGCTCCCCACCGGGCATTATGATCCGGTCACCAAGTCGCGCGGTGGCGACCTGTTCCTGCCGGTGGACGTGACCCTTACGAACGCAGGTCTCGGCCTGGATGGCATCAACAGTTACACCCAGAACCGTGCCGGGATTCACCTGCACGGTGGCGACAGTCCGTGGATCAGCGATGGTACGCCGCATCAATGGATCACCCCGGCCGGAGAAGTGACTCCCTATACCAAAGGCGCAAGCTTCCAGAACGTACCTGACATGCCGGATCCGGGTCCAGGTTCGGGGACGCTGTATTTCCCCAACAATCAGAGCGCGCGCATGATGTTCTACCACGATCACACCGTCGGGTTGACCCGCCTCAATGTCTATGCCGGCATTGCAGCAGGTTACCTGATATCGGACCCGGTGGAGCAGGGGCTGGTGACTGCCAAAACCATTCCCGCTACCCAGATCCCATTGATCATCCAGGACAAGACCTTCGTGCCGCAAGACATCATTCAACAGGATGCGAAGTGGAATACGTTGCGTTGGGGACAACCGGGCGACCTGTGGTTCCCCCATGTCTATGAAACGAACCAGGATCCGAATTCGTTCGATGGCACGAACCCGCCGGGCGCTGGGACTATGGTCCCTGGTTCTGGCCGGTGTTCCCGGCACCGCTGGCGCTGCCGACAGGCGATACCGGCAATGCATCCAACACGCCGGAAGCCTTCATGGACACCCCGGTGGTCAACGGTACCGCTTATCCCACCACTCACGGTGCAGCCACAAGCCTATCGCTTCCGTATCCTGAACGCCTCGAATGACCGCTTTATCAATCTCGGGCTGTACGAGGCGGAGCCGTTGAGTATCGCTGTAACGGCCGGGGGAGCTGGTTATTCCGCCACACCTGCGGTCACCTTCACGGGCGGGGGCGGCACAGGTGCTGCAGCAACTGCAACCGTGACTGCGGGTGTCGTTACCGGAATCACCGTGACGAACCCGGGTACAGGTTACACCTCTGCGCCGACTGTCAGCATCGCGGATGCGACCGGCAAAGGGGCCAGCAGCTGTTGCCAGCGTCGGTACCGAAGTCAAAATGGTTCCCGCTGCTACTGAATGCGACTTGGCCGGCGACATGGCCGACAGATGGACGGGCTGGCGGTGTACCGGATCCGACAACGACGGGTCCCGACATTGTCCAGATCGGCAACGAAGGCGGCTTGCTGCCTGCGCCTGCGGTGATTCCGTCCACACCGAACGGCTACGAATACAACCGCAGAAGCGTCACGGTATTGAATGTCTGCACTCATGGATTGTTCATGGCGCCGGCCGAGCGGGCGGATGCCGTCGTCGACTTCTCCGGATATTGCCCGGGAACCAAGCTCATCCTCTATAACGATTCGCCCGCACCCGTTCCGGCATTCGATCCGCGTATCGACTACTACACCGGAATGCCGGATCAGACCGCCGTCGGCGGCGCACCCTCGACCAATCCTGGCTACGGTCCCAACACCCGTACCGTCATGCAATTCGTGGTGGCGGGCACACCCAACCCGACTTGTGTCAGGGCTGCTTTCACCAGTGATCCCAACCCCAACATCAAGAATCCGACCTTGACCGCATTGCAGACTGCCTTGCCGGCCGCCTATGCCGCGAGCCAGCCCAAGCCCGTCGTGGCGGAATCGGCCTACAGCGGACTGTGGAGTACGACTTACACCGATAACTATGCAGCCATCAGCACCGGTTCGTTGACTCAACCCAACTTCACCTTTATGGATCCAGCTAAAGGGTTCGTTGACCACCCTTCCTGTGCTGAACAAGGCCATCCAGGAATTGTTCGATCCCAACTATGGGCGGATGAATGCCACGCTGGGGATCGAATTGCCGTTTACCAGCGCGCTGACCCAGACGACGATTCCTCTCGGTTACGTCGATCCGGCCACCGAGACGATCGCCGACGGCGAGACCCAGATATGGAAGATCACGCATAACGGCGTGGACACCCATCCGGTCCACTTCCACCTGGTCAACGTGCAACTGATCAACCGGGTAGGCTGGGACGGCACGGTCAAGCCGGCCGATCCCAACGAACTGGGCTGGAAAGAAACCGTCAGGATGAATCCGCTGGAGGACATCATTGTCGCGGTCAGGGCAAAGGCGCCCGTGCTTCCCTTCGGTCTTCCGAACAGTGTTCGTGCACTGGACCCAAGCCAGCCGCTGGGTGTCGCAACTGGTTTCACTCAGGTCAATATCGACCACGGGCGGACCCGCAGTCGTCACCAACGTGACAGGCAACTTTGGCTGGGAGTATGTGTGGCACTGCCACATCCTGGGCCATGAAGAGAACGACTTCATGCGGCCGTTCATCTTCAAGTACACCGCAGTTGCAGCCGCAGCACCGACGAACCTGACCCTTGCTGCCGGCGTACTCAACTGGACGGATCCCACACCGGCGGCTGCGCTCACGACACCAGGCAATAAGCAAAACGAGATCGGTTTCCGCATCGAGCGATCCGCCAACTATGGCGCCTTTACGGCCATTGGAACCGTGCTGGCGAACACGACCACCTTTACCGACAAGACCGTGCTGGCACCGCTCACGGATTATTCGTACCGCGTCGTCGCTTACAACGCTGCCGGCGATTCGCTGCCGTCCAATACGGTGACACTGGTGCAGCAGCCGGGCGGCTTGACACCATCGGTGTTGACGTTCGCAGCTCAGGCGATCGGGACTACCAGTGCTGCACAGGCTGTTCACCTTGTCCAACAAGGGAACTGCGCCGCTGTCGATCACCGGCTTCACGATCAGCGGCCTGAACGCGGCAGACTACGCCCAGACGAACAATTGTCCGGTGAGCCCGGCTACCCTGGCTGCAGCCGCGAGTTGCTCGATCAATGTGACATTCAAGCCGACTGTTGCCGGTGCATCGGCTGCCATGATGACTGCCGCAACCTCGGCGGGTCCGATGACGGCAGCACTGAGCGGGACCGGGCAGGGAACATCGGTTACGTTGACTCCGGCTACGCGGCTTACGTTCGCGGTTCAGCAGATCGGAACCATCAGCACCGCACAAGTGGCGACACTGACCAACACAGGGGGAGCGTCGGTCTCAATCACCGGCATCTCCATCAGTGGCGTTAACGCTGCGGACTTTGTGCAGACGAATACCTGCGGAGTCCTGCCGGCGACTCTGGCCGCCGGGGCTACCGGTACCTGCGCGATCAGCGTGACGTTCAAACCGACATTGGTTGGTACCGAAACAGCGACACTGACTGTGGTCGATGCAGCCGGAACGCAGACGGTCACCTTGAGCGGCTCGGGCGCAGCAGCATCGGTCAAGCTGAATCCGGCGGCGCCGATGGGGATTGCTTTCCCGAGCCAGCAGGTAGGGACGACCAGCGCAGCCGCAGGCGGCGACGCTGACCAACACGGGGGTCGGTCCGGTCACGGTCACCGGCATCACGATCACCGGCCTGAATGCGGCAGACTTTGCGCAGACGAACACTTGCCCCGTGAGCCCGGCGACCTTGGCCGCAGGTGCGAGCTGCACGATCAACGTGACATTCACACCAAGCGCGGCTGGTCCGGAGTCGGCAACGCTTAATGTTGCAACCTCGGCCGGGGCGAAGGCAGCGTCACTGAGTGGTAATGCCCAACCGCCATTGGCCTCGTTGACTCCCACACCGCTCACGTTTGCGGCTCAGACGGGCGTGGCTAGCACTGCACAGGTGGCGACGCTGACCAATACCGGGGTAGGACCACTCTCAGTCAGCAGCATCACGATCGTGGTGCGAACGCTACGGAGTTTGCGCAGACGAACACCTGCGGAGTATTGCCGGCGACTCTGGCCGCTGGTACGGCTGTGCGGATCAGCGTGACGTTCACGCCGGCCACGGTACCAAGACCGCGACGCTGACTGTGGTCGATGCGGCAGGAACCCAGACGGTCACGTTGAATGGTACGGTCAGCCACTGCCACGCTGACCCCACGCCGCTCACGTTTGCGCTCAGACGGTGTGGCAGCACTGCACAGGTGGCGACGCTGAGCAACACCGGGTCGGGCCACTCAGTCAGCAGCATCACGATCAGTGGTGCTAACGCTACGGAGTTTGCGCAGACGAACACCTGGGGGTTCGCCAGCGACTCGGCCGCTGGTGCGACGGTACTGCACGATCAGCGTGACGTTCACACCGGCACTGTTGGTCCAAGACCGCGACACTGACTGTGGTCGATGCGGCAGGTACCCAGACGGTACGTTGAATGGTACGGGCTGCGCCACTGCGACGACACCGCTACGCTGACGTTCGGACAGCTGGTGATACGACCAGCCCGCGCAGGCGTGACGCTGACCAACACGCGGATCGGCGCTGCGTCAGCAGCATCTCGATCAGCGGTACAACGTACGAGTTTGCCCAGACCAACAACTGCGGCACCAGCCTGGCGCAGGCGCGAGTTGCACGATCAACGTGACGTTCCAGCCGAACGGCACAGGTGCCAAGTCTGCGGTGTTGAACATCGTTGATGCGGTGGGTACCCAGTCGGTCAGCTTGAGCGGTACGGGGCGACTGCTGCGACGCTGCGACTGCCACAGTGACACCGAGTACGCTGGCCTTCGGTACGCTGGCAGTCTGGTCGATCAGTCCCGCGCAAGCGGTGACGCTGACCAACACCGGCGGATCGGCGCTCGCGATCAGCAGCATCACGATCGGAGGCGCCAACCCGTTTGTGTTCACCCAGACCAACACCTGCGGCACCAGCCTGGCGCAGGCGCGAGTTGCACGATCAGCGTGACGTTCCAGCCGAACGGCACAGGTGCCAAGACAGCGGTGTTGAACGTCGTTGATGCGGTGGGAACCCAGACGGTCAGCGTTGAGCGGTACAGGGGCGACGGCTGCGACGCCTGCGACTGCCACGCTGACACCGACTACGCTGACCTTCGGACGTCTGGCAGTCGGTCGATCAGCCCAGCGCAAGTCGTGACGCTGACCAACACCGGCGGATCTGGCGATCCCGATCAGCAACATCAGCATCGGAGGCACGAACCCGTTCGAGTTCAGCCCAGACCAACAACTGCGGTACCAGCCTGGCGCAGGCGCGAGTTGCACGATCAGCGTGACGTTCACGCCGAACGGCACAGGTGCCAAGTCTGCAGCGTTGAAGTCGTGATGCGGTGGGAACCCAGACGGTCAGCTTGAGCGGCACAGGACTGTAGATGGCGGGTGGGATTGCTTGAATGACATCAACTTTATGGAGGTTGAAATGAAATCAATAGCGAAGATCATCTGCTGCGGCGTTGCACTTGCCTGGATGTACAGCGCAACTGCGGAGGAAGAAGCTGCGGATACGACCTCGGCTGCCGAGGGCCAAGTGACCGAGACCACATCGGCGGCGGCGGGGGCAGGTTCCGCTCTGCCGGTAGGTGGGGGCGCAGCCCCTGCCGCGGCAGCGGCGGACGATGTGGTAGTTCCCACGCCGCCTGCTCCGAGAATCGCGGTAAAGCCCTATCACGATAAAGTTAATCGAGCCAACGTGGAAAAGAGGATCGAAGACAATGCGGTTCGAACCAGAAAAAGATCGGCGGAAGCAGAGAAGGATGTAGCTGAACGGGCTGCCAAGACAGCAGCAATGGCCAATAACTCGAATGAATTGGGAGAAATTTATGATGTTGAAATGGATAACAGTGATGGGCCTGGGACTTATGGTTACCCACGCGAGCGCCGAGGAAATGCAGGTGCTGAAGACACAGAAGGAGATGGTGAGCTACGGCATCGGGGTGAATATTGCAAAAAGCTTCAAGAAGGACGATGTCGAGTTCGACATGGACGCTTTTGATCAAGGGCATGAAAGATGGACTCTCAGGCGAAAAGCTGCTGATGCCGGAAAAGGACCTCCGTAAGGTCATGAATGCGTTCCAGGGCGAGCTGCGACAAAAGGCGATGATGCACCACCAGACGGCAGCCGAGGAAAACAGGAAGAAAGGGGAGGCTTTTCTGGCCGAAAACAAGACCAAGGATGGTGTGGTGACCTTGCCGAGTGGCGTGCAGTACAAGATTCTCAAGGCGGGAGACGGCAAGAGGCCGACGGATGGCGACACGGTCGAATGCTACTACCGCGGCACTCTCCTGAATGGCACCGAGTTTGACGGCACTGAACCCGGGAAGCCTGCAACATTGAAAGTCGAGATGCTCACCGCCGGTTGGAAGGAAGCATTGAAGCTCATGCCCAAGGGTTCCAAGTGGCAGATATTCATTCCTTCCCAGCTTGCCTACGGGTCGCGAGGAGTGGGAAGCGACATCGGGCCGAATGAGACGCTTATTTTTGAAGTGGCTCTCCTCGACATCAAGTGATCCGGGCTGCCCTGCATTACATGGGCAGCGGTGAAATACGAACCATCATTGAATAAGGGGGAGTGACGTGCTTGATCATGGGCTATTAACGATGGGCCGCGGGATTTTATTGCTGCTCGGAACTGCATTGGCGCTCCCTGTCTTGGCTACGGAACCGAACTCTGCTGCAGGCGAAATTGGAGATCGGTCGGCGCATCTATCAGGAAGGGATGCTACCATCCGGCGCGCCGCTAAAAGGTGTACGCAAGGGCGAGCAGCGCCGTTTCCAGCGCTGCTGCAGCCTGTGCAAACTGCCACCGGCGCAGCGGCATGGGCTCGGTCGAGGGCGATATCCAGGTACCGCCCATCACCGGCAACGCCCTGTTTGCCTACGGCGACAAGGTCATCGCGACCATGGATCCGCGCAGCGGCAAGGCCTGGAACCAGAAGCACGATCCCTACACCGACAAGACGCTGGCCAAGGCCATTCGACTGGGCGTGAACAACAGCGGCCGCGAGATGAACGTCGCCATGCCGCGCTATGCTCTGGGAGCGAGCGAGATGAAGGCGCTGACCGCCTACCTCAAGCAACTGTCGAGGCAGTGGTCGCCCGGCGTCACTGCGGAGACGATCCGCTTTGCCACCGTCATCACTCCCGAGGTTGCACCCGAGCGAAGAAAAATATTGATCGACATGATGCGCTCTGCTTTCGCCCAGAAAAACGGCAGCACGGTGACAGGGAGACAGGTGGGCGGACAGCGGCACATGGTGAGTGCGGCGGAGATGATTTTGGGAACCGAACGCAAGTGGGAATTGGACGTGTGGGAATTGCAGGGGGCGCCAGAGACCTGGGCCGCGCAACTGGATGAGCATTATCGCAGCCAGCCGGTATTCGCGGTGGTCTCGGGTCTGTCGAGCAGCACTTGGGAGCCCGTGCATGACTTCTGCGAACGCGAGCAGGTACCGTGCTGGTTCCCCAGCGTCGATCTGCCCCCGGTGACAGCACAGGCGTTCTATCCGGTCTATTTCTCCCAGGGCGTGACGCTGGAGGCGGATGTGCTGGCCAGACATTTGTCTAGCGAAAGGGAAACAGCAACCACGGCAGCTGGTACAGGTGTATCGCGATGACCCTGTGGGCCGCGGCGCGGCGCAGGCTCTGTCGCACGCCTTGGCCGGCTCCGGCATCACGGTTGAGAATCGCGTTCTGGATGACGTGTCACCAGAAGCATTGCGCCGCGCTGTGGCGGATATTCAAGACAAGGATGCTGTCATGTTCTGGCTGCGTCCAGCCGATCTGGCCATGCTGGATAAAGTGTCGCCACCCGTTGGCGCAGCCTATTTTTCCGCCCGGCTTGCTGCCGACGAGCGTACATCGTTTCCGGCGTCCTGGAAGGGCAATGCGCATCTGGTTTATCCCTATGAGTTGCCGGAACAGCGCGAGACCAACCTGGCCTATTTCCACCAGTGGCTCAAGCTGCGCAACCTGCCGCTGGTGGATGAGCCGCTTCAGTCGGAAATCTATTTTTCCCTGAATTTCCTGACCGACACGCTCGCGGAAATGCTGGACAACCTCTATCGCGACTACCTGATGGAGCGGGCCGAGAGCATGATCAGCAAGCGTGAGAGCAGCAAGGCCGAGGAAGAAGCGTGGGCGCGAAATGCATTGAGGCAGCCGGCCAGGAGCGCACTGATCCGTGCCAAGGCGGATATGGCCGATGCAGGGAGCGCAGACGGTGAACCTGTCCGGCAAGCGCGAGAGTACGACCATTTACCCGCGCCTGAGCCTTGGGCCTACACAACGCTTTGCTTCCAAGGGAGGCTACATCGTGCGTTTTGCCAGCGCCGAAAGCGATAAGCTGATTGCCGAGACCGACTGGATCATTCCCTGATTCAGTTTCTTGGAGAAGCACCGGCCTGTTTTTGACTTCATTTCTCTGCCGGCATTTCTGACGATCTTGCTGCATTACGCTGTTGAGACCGCCCGCTCGGGCGGTTCTTCAGCCAGTTGTTGTCCATCGCCCCTGCATTTTCATGAGGCGGGCAGTCATCTCCCAATGAGTAAACCACATGGTGCGCTTGACGCCAAAACACCTAATAGGGTTTACTTCGCCAACCAGTCAAAACTGCTATCCACTGCATAGCAGAATATTGCGGAGTCCATTAACAGTGCGGCTTAAATCATCCTGGTGAAAGGTGAAGGGTCGTTTATGTAGCTGCATGAATATCTCCAGGACTTCATCATGTCGATCGCTTCTGACATGAAGGTTCAACAATGACCCTGTCCGCTCCGGACACTCAAGTTCCTGCCAATAGGGAACTCTCTCTCTATAAGCCACTGCTGGCGTTATCTGTGGTTGCCCTGCTTATCGCTTTAACTGGCTTCTATATTTTTCAGCAGATTGAAGGGCTGATTGAAAAAGACAAGCTTGCACGACCTGGGGGCGATCGCCGACATGAAAGTCGAGCCAGATTGCCTCGTGGCGTAACAACCATCAAACGGCTGGGAGAGACTTTTTCACGCGATTCGGTGCTGGCCGCCGAGTTCGGACAATGGCTGCAAGAGGGCGCGCTTCCAAATGAACGTATGCAACGACTCCGGAAAATGGCAGGCGAGTTGCAGCAGGTGAACGGTTACAAAACGCTCTTCTTGCTGGACAGGCGAGGCGCAGTCAGGATTTCTGCCGGTACCCGTCCTGATTTTGGCGCGGAGGAAACACGACAGGCGCTGCAAGCAATGAACAGCCGGGAGGTGGTGTTCTTTGATTTCCACCGCAACAGTTACGGAGACAAGGGAATCAGCATTGACCTGATCGCACCGCTTCACCGTTGCCGGCAAAAATGACGAGCCGTGTCGTGGGCGCTGCCGTGTTGCAGATCGACCCTTACCAGTTCCTTTATCCGCTCATCCAGTCGTGGCCCAGCAAAAGTGCAAGCGCCGAAACGCTGATAGTTCGGCAGGAGGGCAGCGATGTTCTTTTTCTCAACGAACTGCGCCACAGAAAAGATACGGCGCTCTCTCTGCGTATCCCGCTTGCGACACCGAAATTGCCGGCCGCCATGGCTGTACGTGGCGAAGCCAATGCTGTGGATGGAGTCGATTATCGCGGCGTTCAGGTCGTTTCGGAAATGCGCCGTGTTCCTGGCACATCATGGTTCGTGGTGAGCAAGGTCGACCGGGAAGAGCTGTTTGCCCCCATCGACCAGCTTAAACAATGGTCGATGGGCTTGGGCCTGACCTATGTGGCAATCGGTGGGCTGCTGGTGCTGGTCTGGCTCCAGAGGCCAAAAGGTGCGATATAAATATCTTCAGATGCAGCGTGATGCGGCGGTTGAGCGGGCAATGCTGATGAAGCATTTCGAATATCTGACCAGATATGCCAACGACATTATTTTAGTGGCCGACGAGGCGGGCAATATCGTCGAAGCAAACGAGCGTGCCTTGGAAGCCTATGGCTATACACGGGAAGAATTGCTAGGGATGAATGTTCTCGACTTTCGCGATCCTGCCGAAGATCCTGCCGTATTCCCAGGTCAGATCAAGCAGTTCCAGGAAGCTGGCGAACTGCGCTATGAAACCACCGATCGGCGCAAGGATGGCACGACTTTTCCGGTGGAGGTCAGCGCCCGTCTTGTCGAGGTGGAAGGCGTCAAGTACATGCAGGGCATCATCCGCGACATCAGCGAGCGCAAGCAGGCCGATGAGGCTCTGCGCAGGAGCGAGACCTTGTTGAAGGAATCGCAGCAGATGGCGCACATCGGCAGCTGGGAACTGGATCTGGTAAACAATATCCTCTACTGGTCGGACAGAGAACTATCGCATTTTCGAGATCGATCCCGGCTTGTTCGGCGCTTCCTACGAGGCTTTTCTGAACACTGTTCATCCCGGATGACCGGGCAGTGGGTGAACAAGGCCTATACCGATTCGGTGAAGAACAAGACTCCTTACATCATCGTTCACCGCTTGCTGTTTCCGGATCAGCGGATCAAATTCGTCCGGGAATGGTGCGAGACAATTTACGACGAGGCAGGTCAGCCACTGCGCTCGATAGGCACGACCCAGGACATCACCGAACAGCAACTTGCTCAGAATGCGCTGCGCAAGTCGGCGGAGGAGATCGAGGATCTGTATAACCATGCCCCCTGCGGCTATCACTCGCTGGATAAAGATGGCATTTTTATCCAGATCAACGACACCGAACTCACGTGGCTGGGCTATACCCGGGACGAAGTGGTCGGAAAGATGCATCTCATGGACTTGCTTGCCCCCGGCAGCCGGCAATTGTTTCAGACCAATTACCCCAGATTCAAGGAAAGAGGTTTCGTCCACGATCTGGAGTATGAGCTGGTCCGTAAGGACGGCACGACCTTCCCCGTGCTGCTGAGCGCAACGGCGATCTATGACTCAGACGGTCGCTACGTGATGAGCCGCTCAACGGTGTTCGACATCACTGCACGCAAACTGGTGGAGAAAAAGCTGGGCGAAAGCGAGGAGCGTTTCCGCACCATGGCTGACAATGCGCCGATCATGATCTGGATGGAGGATGCGCAAGACCAGCGAGCCTCCCAGGGCGGCAACTTTTTCAACCAGCGATGGCATGAATTTACCGGGCTGACACAAGAGCAGACGCAAGGCAGCAGCTGGCAAGTCAATATCCACGCTGACGACAGGAAGTTCTATCTCGACACCTACCAGGACGCCTTCCAGAAAAAAAAGTCATTCAAAATGGAATATCGTCTGCGCCGCCACGACGATGTATTCCGCTGGATAGAGGATTCCGGCGTGCCACGCTTGACTGCTGACGGCGAATTTCTTGGCTTTATCGGTATCTGTATCGACGTAACAGAGCATAAGTTGTTCGAGAAAATACGGGTGGAGATGGAGCATATGGACCGGCTGAACATCGCCGGGGAAATGGCATCCGGCCTGGCGCATGAATTGAGCCAGCCGCTGACCGCCGCCAACACCTATCTGGATGCCTGCCTGCGCCGCATGGCGGAAAACAATTGGGATCATGTCACCCTGCAAGATACGGTAAGGCGTGCTCATGACCAGACCGTAAGGGCGGGAAAAATCATCGGTCATCTCAAGGATATCGTCCGCAAGCAGAAATATGAACGCACCATGCTGGATATCAATTCGGTGGTAAAGGATAGCGTCAAATTTCTTGAATATGAGCTTCAGCATCACTACATCTCGGTCACGCTGGATATTTCCAGACTGCCGCTAGTCCTGGCGAACAGGATCGAAATCGAACAGGTGCTTATCAACCTCATAAAAAATGCTATCGATTCCATGTGCTCTTCGCCACGACGGGAGTTGCGCATCGCTACCCGCGTTATTGAATCCGGATCTATCCTGGTAACGGTAAGCGATACTGGCAGTGGTGTTGCGGCAGAGGACATGGAGAGGATATTCAACCCATTTCAGACTTCTAAAAAAGACGGTCTGGGTCTTGGTCTGGCCATATGCCGTTCCCTGATTGAAAACTATGGCGGAAAAATCTGGGTGGAACAGAAAGAGGATGAGGGTATCGAGTTTAATTTCACTTTGATGGAGGGACAACTTGATGAATGAAAATCTCTGGCAACCAATGGTTCTGGTGGTCGACGATGATGAGGCCATGCGCGACTCGATGTGTTGTCTGTTGGAATCAGTGAACCTTCCCTGCAAGATGTTTGCATCCGCGAGTGATTTCCTGGAGTTCCGCGATCTGCCTCTGCTGGGTTGTATCTTGCTGGATATCCGGATGCCGGGCATAAGCGGGATGGAGCTGTTGGAGAACCTGAAGGAACAAGGCTATTCAACTGCCGGTCATTGTCATTACCGGTCATGGCGATGTGCCTCTTGCTGTGCGCGCCATGAAACAAGGCGCGTTCGATTTTATCCAGAAGCCGTTCCATGCTCAGGTTCTGTTGGACCGGGTGCATGCCGCTCTTGAGTTAATCCAGGAGCGCAGTTCAAGCAATGTGAAACAGGATGGTCTGCGCAACTCTTTCGATACCCTAACCAGCCGGGAGAAGGAGATCATGGAACTTGTTGTGGCGGGGAGTCCGAGCAAAGTCATAGGCATGAAGCTCGGGATCAGCACTAAAACAGTGGATACACATCGCGCCAGCATTATCAGGAAGCTCAACGTCAGGAATGTCGCTGAACTCGTTCAAATGCGATTGGCACTCCCGGATAAAAAATTGAATTGAAATTTCATGCGGATGTTTTTCCTACAGCCAATCTATTCCGGCCATCCGTGTTGAAGCGTAAGCGTCTTGAGTTTACACATAGATAATTCTTGTTACCCCAACCGGAAACAAGTATTTCAGATAAATCCCGCCATAGTCATTTTGCCTAGGTACTTTCCCCTAGGTACTTCTCCCTAGGTGACCTCTACCGTTTTACTAGGTTATTTCTCCTAGGTGGTCTTACCGATTGAGTGCTCTCTTGATATGTAAGAGCATCCGCCTCGCTGTAAAGGGAGCCTAGCGTATTGGCTTCACTCTTGCGGCTCAAATGGTTTCCAATTCTTTTTAGGTGGCAGATGCATGAACGTGCAACGCATAGGAGGCATCATGTACGCAAAGTCGACAAGGAAGCTGAATCGTCCGGCCACAATGCTGAAGGTAGTTAAGTTAGGCGGGCATAAAGACGAATGCGCAAAGATGAAGGAGGCCTTGTGCGTTTCGCAGACAAAATTGCGATGGATGGCGAACCAGTTGCTGACGATTCAGGAAAATGAACGGAAACGGATAGCCACGGACTTGCATGATGGGCTTGGTCAGTCGTTGAACATGATCAAGTTCGGTTTGACTGAAGCAGAAAAGCTGCTTGCCGCTGGCGATATCAGCGAGGTGTCCGAATCGATACAGCGGCTGAAACGTAAAGTTCATGGGGTGCTCGATGAGGTACGCCATATCTCCATGGATCTGCGCCCACCGATGCTCGACGACCTTGGTATTCTTGCCACGTTGTCTTGGCATTTCAGGGAGCTTGAGGCTGCCTGCCCAAGTATGAAAGTCGAGAAGGATATCAGCATCCATGAGAGCAACGTACCTGAGCAGCTCAAGATCACGATCTTCCGCATCATTCAAGAGGCCACCAGCAACATCGTCAAGTATGCCAATGCAGATCTGATCAGGATCAGCCTCAAGAAAGCCGATGACGCTCTTCATTTTGCTATCGAGGACAACGGGGTTGGATTCGATCCGGCAGACGTGGCCATTCGCAGTGGCTCTGATCGAGGACTCGGATTGTTAAGCATGAAGGAACGAGCCAACCTCTCTGGTGGAGCCTATGTTATGCAGTCCGTGGCAGGGAAAGGAACACGGATCCAGGTGTCGTGGCAGTTCGACAATCTGGCCGATGATTAGCAGCCTCAATTGGCATTAGTATCGATCTACACTTGCATGACCTTAGTAAGTGCGCTTGGCAAGGATGCACATACCCATTTCTGCACTGTAGCGCAAATAGCCATTACGGCCGGCCTCCTTGGTACGGTACATGGCAATATCAGCATGGTGGAGCAGACTATCAGCATCCTCGCCATCACTCGGGTAAATGCCGATACCGATGCTGGAGGTGATATGTAACTCTTGTCCGTCAACGTTCACTGGCTTGGCGCAACAGTCCAGAAATTTTTGGGCGACATTGATTGCGTCATCAGGGTGTGTGAGGACGGGAAGAATTGCGGTGAACTCATCGCCCCCCAGTCTGGCAAGAGTGTCCTCCTCACGCAGGCAGCTTTTCATGCGTTCCGCCACTGCCACCAGCAACCCGTCGCCAATCTTGTGTCCAAGTGTGTCATTGATCTGCTTGAACTTATCAAGATCGACAAACATCACCGCCAACATGTGCTTGTCGCGCCGTGCATGGGAAAGAGATACATTCAGGCGATCCAGAAATAGCCGCCGGTTGGGCAGCCCGGTAAGCCCATCGTAGTTGGCCAAATAGTTCAGCCGTTCCAGAATGTATTCCTGGATATGGAGTGTCGGAAAAAATCCCCAACATAATGGGTCACCTGTTGCTGACTATCTTTAACAGCACTGATGTTCAGCCACTCGGAGTAAATCTCGCCGCTCTTGTGCCGATTCCAGACTTCCCCCTGCCATTGTCCATGCTTATTCAGAGTGCTCCACATATCTTTATAGAAACTCTTGTCATGGTGGCCGGATTTGAACAACGCCGGGGTGCGACCGATAGCCTCGCTGGCCGTATAACCGGTAGATTTTTCAAAGGCCGGGTTGACTGACGAATGATGCAGTGTGCATCAGTGATCATGATTCCTTCCGCTGCGCTCTCAAGGATACGTGCAGTCAGGCAGGATGCTTCGTCCAGGTATTGCTGCGCTTCATTGAGTTTAAGTTTCATAGCTGCGAGTTCGGGCTGGTTCGCCTGCAACTTAGGTAGCAGTTGAGCTTCACCGGCATTTTCCTGAAGGCTCATGGTGGCTATATCCCACCGGTTTAGCGCTGCATCACCAGCTTGGGACATCAAGGGCCTTTCGCAATTTCCTGCACAGACACGATGTTGGTCACTGATGTTGCATAGTTTTCGGCAAGGATCTTTTTGCTGTCTCATGGTCATGTCCGTGCAATGAATTAATCAATTGACTCGATGCCATCACCATAGCTTGGGGTGGGGGATGTGAAAATCAGCAAATCACTTGGTTATCAGCCAGAAATAGCAGTAGATAGAAGTAAAGACAGATCAGCTTTTTGGCTGTTTGCATTGCTACGTATTTACCCTACCTGAGAATGCGGGGTACTGGGTCAAATGAATACAGTAGCCCACCCACAGGAAATTTTTAATCCGTGTGGCTAAGATGCGTTCCATGCAATCACCCTTACGGAGCAGCGCGAAATGATGAAACCGAATTCTGTTATTGCCTCGAACCGGTTATCCAGCAAGAGTAAAGGATTCACCTTGCTCGAGCTGCTGGTGGTCATGGTCATCATAGGTATGCTCGCCGGATATGTAGGTCCCAAATATTTCGCCCAGATCGGCAAGTCCGAAGTCAAGGCGACCAAAGCTCAGGTGGACGCACTGGGGAAGGCGCTAGACCAGTTTCGCTTGGATGCCGGTCATTACCCGACCATGGATGAAGGGCTGGCGGCGCTGGTAACACACCCGACAAACGAGCCCAGATGGGACGGTCCGTATTTGACCAAAGCTGTGCCGGTTGATCCGTGGGGTAATCCCTATGTTTACAAGTCTCCCGGGGAACATGGCGAATATGACCTCATCTCCTACGGCAAAGACAAGCAGCCTGGCGGTGAGGGCGAGGCTGCCGACATTACCAATTGGTAGCGGGTGCTATGCATATGGAGATGGCTGCCGTTCTATACACAATAACCGTTAGGTCCCCAAAGCGGAGTAGCATGTATGCAATACGTGGTAAAGGCATTGCGAGGCAATGAGGGGTTGACGGAACTGTTGCTGGAAGCTGCGGATGCCGGCGATGCCGAAGTTCAGGCAAGAGCCCAGGGTTATACCGTCATAGCGGTAAAGGCTCAGCAACAATTGGCCGCATTGTTGCATTGGAACAAGTCAGGCTTCCCATTGGTGTTATTCAGCCAGGAATTGGTGGCCTTGCTGGATGCGGGCCTGCCCTTGCTGGAGTCTTTGGAAACATTGGCAGAAAAAGAAGAGCAGCCCGAGATCAAAAAAACGCTGACGCAAATAATTTCACTTGCTATATGAGGGACACACCCTGTCTTATGCTTTGGAACAATTGCCGCAGGACTTTCCTGCGCTTTACGTCGCGACGGTGCGTTCCAGCGAAAAGACGGGGGCGCTGACGGAAGTGCTGTCACGCTATGTCGAATACCAAACCCAAATGGAATTGGTCAAACGCAAGGTTGTTCATTCCTCGATTTATCCGGTGATACTGGCCGTTGCCGGGGGCTTGGTCGTGTTGTTCCTGATGCTGGTTGTCGTGCCCCGCTTCAGCCATATCTATGAAGATCTTGGCAGCGATCTTCCGCTCATGTCACGGCTGATGATGCAATGGGGGCTGTTCCTGGATGCGCACTGGCAATTCATGTTGACAATGGTTGTCATGGCGGCGGTGAATATTTTTTTCGCTGTCACCAAGCCGGCCAACAAGGTATGGATCGAGCAAAAATTATGGCAGTTACCTGTCATCGGCAAACGGTTGCATCTTTACCAGATGGCGCGTTTCTACCGGTCACTCGGGATGCTGCTGCAAGGTGGCATGTCAATCGTGGCGGCACTGCAGTTGGTGTCGGGCCTGTTGCAAGTGTCGATGCGCGAAAGATTGGAGCTTGCCTCGACCAGCATTCGCGAGGGACGCTCCATCTCGCAAGCCATGGAGAAGTACGGACTCATCACCCCGTTGGCTTTGCGCCTGCTTCGTGTGGGTGAGCAGACCGGCCAGATGGGCGAGATGATGGAGCGCATCGCGGCCTTTTATGAGGATGATATGGAGCGCTGGACCGATAAGTTCATCAGGATGTTCGAGCCCTTGTTGATGGCCTTTGTCGGTCTGATTATCGGAACCATTGTGGTGCTGATGTATTTTCCGATCTTTGAGCTTGCCGGGAGCATTGGATGAATCACGCAGAATCCATCGAGAACCGACACTGACATGATCTTCTCGCCCCAACAGGTGCGTGAGGCACGTGCCTTGGCTGTGCAGACAAAACGCAGTGTTGCGGAAGTGCTGGAAGAACAAACCGGACTCGATGCGAAAAGCTTCGTCAAGGCATTGGGCGACATGCTCCACTACCCGGTGTTTTTGATGGATGACTTGAACCGGCTGATACCGGCATTCGATATATTGCCATTCGCCGAGGCGTCTGGAGCGGGACTGTCTGGTGTTGCGGGACGATGGCGAACGGCTGATCATGATCATGAGCGATCCGTTCAGCATCGGACTCCAGGTCTGGGCGGAGCAACGCATTTCTTCAGCCTTCAGCTGGGGTTTGGCCCATCGGGCGGATATAGCGGCGTACCTGGAACACCATGAAGTATCGCTGCATGCCATGGACAGTCTTGAGACTGTGGCGGAGAACACGAGAAGGTACGGCGAGGACGTGGAGGAACTGTCGTTCAAGACCATCAGCGAGGATGTCAGCCCCATCATCAAACTCGTTCACTCGACGATTTATGACGCCTTGAAAGCCGAAGCCAGCGATATTCACCTGGAAACCAGTCCCGCCGGACTCAGCATCAAGTATCGCATCGATGGCGTGCTGACAACGGTGGGTTCGATGGCTGGACTGGATATGGCGGAACAGGTGATATCCCGCGTCAAGGTCATATCCGGCCTCGACATCGCCGAACGGCGCGTTCCCCAGGATGGACGCTTCAAGGTGTCCATGCACAAGCACGAGGTGGATCTGCGTGTTTCCATCATGCCCAGCATTTTCGGGGAAGATGCCGTGCTGCGTATCCTCGACAAGCAAACCCTGTCTGGCCAGATGAAGGGACTGCGTCTGGACTATCTTGGATTCGACGAAAAATCGATGGCTACTATGCGACGCCTTTCCAGAGAGCCATACGGAATGGTGCTGGTCACCGGCCCGACCGGCAGTGGCAAAACAACGACGCTGTACGCGGCGATCTCGGAAATCAACGACGGTCAGGACAAGATCATCACCATCGAGGATCCTGTCGAGTACCAGTTGCCCGGCGTTCTGCAAATTCCTGTCAACGAGAAGAAGGGGCTGACTTTTGAGCGAGGCTTGCGCTCGATTCTGCGGCACGATCCGGACAAGATCATGGTGGGTGAAATCCGCGATCCGGAAACCGCCCAGATCGCTGTGCAATCTGCCCTGACAGGCCATTTGGTGTTTACCACCGTGCACGCCAACAATGTGTTCGACGTCATCGGCCGTTTCACGCACATGGGGGTCGAACCCTACAGTTTTGTCTCGGCGCTGAACGGTATTCTGGCGCAGCGCCTGATCCGCGTGAATTGTCCGCACTGCGTGACAGACGACCATCCGGACGAAGCGTTGATAGTAGCGTCCGGAATCAGGCAGTCCGATACGAAAATCCATAACATTTCGTGCCGGGAGCGGTTGCGGACATTGCCGGGGCACCGGCTTCAAGGGGCGCAAGGCCATTGCCGAAATTCTCTATCTCAACGATGAAATTCGCGAACTCATTATCGCCAAGCAACCGATCCGGCTCATCCGTGAAGCAGCACAGCGCAACGGTACGCATTTTTTGCGCGACGGTGCATTGGAT
This sequence comes from uncultured beta proteobacterium, assembly GCA_963721375.1. Classification (GTDB taxonomy): domain Bacteria; phylum Pseudomonadota; class Gammaproteobacteria; order Burkholderiales; family Gallionellaceae; genus Sideroxyarcus. The sequence continues at coordinate 391,929 of CAVRIW010000004.1, forward strand.
ATGGTGGTCAGGGGCGAAACCACTTTACAGGAGATCAATCGTGTCACTCAAGTTGCGTGATGAACACCGCATTGTGCTGCGTCCGGACCGGGTGGTGCTGGCCCGGATGAAGCACGAACTTACGCGCCATGGATTGAAGCGTCATGTGCAGGCAATACATGACATGCCCTGCGCGCCGGTAACGGGCGAAGAATTGCCGTGGAGCGGCGCGCTCAGGGTGCTTGAGGCGGCTTTGCCTGAATTTTCTGACCGCAAATCATATGCGACAGTGGTTCTGTCCAATCACTTTATACGCTACGCCCTGATACCGTGGAGCGATGCACTGAACGATGAACAAGAAGAAATGGCCTATGCGCATCACTCATTTAGCGAAATGTATGGCCGTGATTCCAGTACATGGGAACTGCGCATCAGTCCTGGCAGGCCAGGCAGGTCGCAAATGGCCAGTGCGGTAGATGCGAGATTGCTTGGATCGCTACGAGAGTTATTGGGGCGTTTCGGGGTCAACCTGAAGTCTATCCAGCCGCATTTGATGCAGGCTTATAACGCTTACCATACTTCGTTGCGTGATCGGAGTGCGTGGCTGGCGCTCATTGAGAATGGCAACCTCTGCCTTGCGCTATTGCGGGATGGACGATGGTCATGGGTTCGGACGATGAGAATCGGCACGAGTTGGTATGAGGAATTGCCCCTTCTTTTGGAACGCGAGACGTTTAATGCCAATGTCGCAACCAGCATAAACGACGTGCTGTTGTGGGCGCCGGAACATGAGGAAGCATCGTTTGTTTCGGGCGGGCGATGGAATATTCAGAAATTGCTGCCCCCGCTCATACCGAGCCTCGGCCCTGAAGCCGGAAGCCGGTACGCCATGTATATGAGTGAATGACGCCGATGAACAGACTCCGCCTCGATTACCAGCGCAGCATGAAGCCGTTTCCTTTGGCAGGAACGATTTTGCTGTTGCTGGCTATCGCAATATTGATCCTGTCAGGTGACTATTACTACAACCTGACTATCAAAACAGCAGTCTGGGAAGACAGCCTGAAAAAATTCGAACAGTCTTCTGGCAGACAAGTTAATGATACTGACCAAGGAAGGCGGGGGGAGGGTGTTAAACAAGCCAATGAAGTATTGCGCCAGTTGACTTTGCCTTGGGAAAATCTTTTTCAGGCAGTGGAATCATCGACTGATCCGGAAATCACTCTGCTGGGTATGGAGCCGGATATAGAAAAACATGTCGTTAACATCAGTTGCGAGGCAAAAAATGTCGCCGCAATGCTGAATTTCATTAAGCGCTTAGAGAATCGTCAGGAATTTAGCAGCGTCTATTTGCAAAGTCACCAGATTCAGGAACATGACCCGGAAAGACCTGTGCGCTTTTCACTCATCGCATTCTGGAGGACTGCGGCATGATGAATTTTTCCAGACATGTGCGTTACACCGCCTTGCGTATTCTCAAGGAAAAAAAGTATTTCCATTGGCTAGTCGCAGGAAGGATGGCTAGATCAGAGTATGCTCTTTTTGCCCCAAGACCTACGTTGGTTGATGCGACGTACTCCAGTGTTGCTCGGTTGGCCCGGTGTGGCAGGTATCGGTTTGTTGACTGCCTGCGCCGCATTTTATTTTTCGACTATCCAGCAGGCATCGGAGAAGCTGGCCTCCACCCGTTATAGCGTCCTTGCCATTCAAGATGAGTTAAAGCAATGCCGGGCATAGGCCAGATGCCAATCGCCCCCCCGAGGAACAGCTCGCCCAATTCTACCGGCTGTTCCCTCAGGACAAAGAGCTGCCGCAATGTATGGAGAAAATCTTTGCTTCTGCGCAAAGTCATGGGATCGAGCTGGAGCAGGGCGAGTACAAGGTGACCCGAGACAAGGAGGGAGGGCTGGTGCGCTTTCAGATGACTTTCCCGGTGAAAGGGAATTATCCGCAGATTCGAAAATATCTGACTGCTTTGAAGGCGGATATCCCAACCCTGTCTTTGCAACAGGTGCAATTCAAACGCCAAAAGGTTGGTGATGCAATGGTGGAAGCCAACATCGATACTGGTGCTTTATCTTATGGAGCAGAAATCATGATATATCCATTGGGTAAATTGACATTGTTTGGTGTCGCCGCCAGTGCGGCGGTCATGTCCATGGGCTCTAACGAAGAACAGGTCCCTGCGAGAAATGGGCGGGCCAAGATGCAGCAAGTTGCCATGGTTCCGACTCGATCGCCGGAACCGGTGAAGCTCCTGGCAGCAGGGGAAAAATTGGAATTCGAACGCATGCTGCAGCAAAGCCAGCAGTCTCGAGGGCGATAAGGAAATCGGCAACGTTTTCAACGCCACTTCCTGGTACGTTCCGCCACCACCACCGGCACCGCTTCCGCCGCCGCCCCCGACGGCACCACCGCTGCCGTTTACATATTTTGGCCAATACAAGGATGAGGGGTCGGCTGCCATGGTCATCTTTCTGTCCAATGCAGACCGGGTATATACCGTTTCCGCAGGGGATGTCATCGATGGCACCTATAGCGTAGGGCCGATCACGTCCGGTCAGCTCGAACTCACTTACCTTCCTCTACATATCAAACAATCTCTCAATACGGGTGGGGTGTTATGAAAACGACTTTTCAGTGCCAAAAATCAGGGCCCCAGAGTTATGAACAGTAAATCCAAAATTTCATATTTGAGTCATGCAGTGCTTTCTTTTCTGGTGATAGGGTTGCTGGGCGGATGCGCGGCGGAAAAGATGAATCGTGAAGGACTCTCGCTCCTTGATGAAGGGCGTTACGAGGAAGGGTTGGTCAAATTGCAGGCAGCGGTCAAAGAAGAGCCGGACAATATGTCCTACCGCGCTGCACTAAGACGAAACCGTGAGCAAACCGTAAATCGGCTGCTGGCGGAGGCTACTGAGGCTCGCGCAGCCGAGCGCAGGGACGTGGCACGGGTGATTTACCAGCGCATTTTAAGGATCGAACCGAGCAATAAGCGAGCCTCGGACGGCCTGGATGAGCTTGCCATGGACGAACGTCACGACAAGATGATCGCCGATGCGGAACTCCAAATGCAGAGCGGGAATCTGGATGCAGCCAGCACAGCACTGAAGCCGGTATTGCTGGAAAATCAGAAGAACAGTCAAGCCTTGGCGCTTCAGCGCCAGATCGAAGAGCAGTTGGCAAAGGAGCAGGTCGCGGGGCCTTCGCTCAAGGCACAGTTCAAGAAACCCGTTACGCTGCAATTCCGCGATGCCAATATCAAAATGGTGTTCGAGGCTCTGTCACGTGTCAGCAGCATCAATGTCCTGCTGGATAAGGATGTGAAGCCGGACATCAAGGTATCCATCTTCGTCAAGGACGTTTCGGTGGAAGACACCATCGACCTGATTCTGATGCAGAGCCAGCTGGAGAAAAAGATCATCAGCGACAATACGATATTCGTCTACCCGAATTCGCCGGCGAAGGTCAGAGACTATCAGGATCTCATGATCAGAAGCTTCCACCTGACCAATGCCGATCCCAAGCAGATGATGACGATGCTCAAGACGGTCCTCAAGACCAAGGATATTTTTCTCAATGAAAAAATCAATTCCATTGTGATACGGGATACACCGGACGCCATCCGCCTTGCCGAGAAAATGATCGCGGACCAGGATATCGCCGAACCTGAAGTCATGATGGAAGTCGAGGTGCTCGAAGTTAACCGGACACGCCTGACCGACATCGGCATCAAGTGGCCCGACCAGCTTACCCTTACAGCCCTTGGAACCGGAGTGCTGCCGGGGGCGATTACCGCCGCGAACCTCACCGACTCTGACCCAGTTGAAACATATCAATAGCGACAATATCGTTACCAGCCCCTCCATGAGTGTCGCTCTCAAGGCGATGATGCAGGATACCGATACCAATATCCTCGCCAGCCCGCGCATCCGGGCGCGTAACCGCGAGAAGGCAAAGATCATGATAGGCGACCGGGTGCCGGTGATCACCAATGCGGTGACCCCCGTTGCCACAGGGTCACCGGTGGTGACCGGCAACGTGCAATATCTGGACGTGGGCTTGAAACTCGAGGTCGAACCGGATATCCGCCTCAACAACGAGGTGGCGATCAAGATCAATCTCGATGTCAGTTCCATCGTCAAGGAAGTCCAGAACACCATGTCCGGAACGCTTGCCTATCAGATCGGCACCCGAAATGCTTCGACCCTGCTGCAACTGAAAGATGGCGAGACGCAGATTCTTGCCGGGCTGATCGACAACGAGCAGCGCAACTCGGCCAGCAAGGTACCGGGACTGGGTCAATTGCCGATCCTGGGGCGTTTGTTCTCCGAACACAATAACAATGGCACAAAGACGGAAGTGATCCTTTCCATCACGCCGCATGTCATCGGCAAAGTGCACCAACCCAAAGCCAGTGAAGTGGAATATTGGTCAGGCACTGAAGCCAATGTGCACAGCAGGCCTGTAACGTTGAAGCAGGTCAAAGTGGCAGTCACTTCAAACAATGCCAGCCTTGCCTCTCCTGCAATCCCAACGGAGAACGCGCAACAGACTGTGTTGGCTGCACCGGTTCTTGCAGGAACCGACACGCCAGATGCTGCGGCTGTCACCCCGTTGGTACTTTCCTGGCAAGGTCCCAGCCAGGCAAAAGTGGGTGACAAGATCAGTCTCACTCTTAACACCCAATCGACTCAAGGAGTGAAAAGTCTGGGCTTCCTGGTGGGGTTCGACCCGAATGTTCTTAAAGCGGTTGATGTGATCGAGGGGAGTTTCCTGAAACAGGGCAATTCACCATCGAAACTTGCCAAGGTCATCGACCAGGCAAGCGGCCAGATACTGGTCGATTTATCCAGTACAACGGCAACGGGAGCCAGCGGTACCGGCAGTGTGGTTGCGATCGTGTTCGAGGTGACGCGCGCCGCGACGCAATCACAGATCACAACGAGCCAGATACTTCCGCTCGGTTCTGCTGGCGAGACGCTGGCTTTTAATGCTCCGCCACCTTACGCGATCGCGGTCGGGCAATGATCATGCGCAGATACGGACATCATCGCGGTTTCACCCTGATCGAATTAGTGATCACGGTGGCGATCGTCGGCCTGCTGGCGTCGGTGGCATTGCCTTTGTCTGAACTGTCTGTGCAGCGAAACAAGGAGCATGAGCTGCGTCTTGCGCTGCGAGAGATTCGCACCGCTCTGGATGCATACAAGCAGGCGGTGTCCGAGGGGCGCGTTGCCCATGCATTGGGCGACTCAGGCTATCCGTCGTCATTGAAGGCGCTGACAGATGGAGTGCCGGATGCAACCAGTCCGGACAAGAAGAAAATAATCTATTTCATGCGGCATATTCCGCGCGATCCGATGTTTGATGATTCGACCAAGACGGATGAGGAAACCTGGGGCAAGCGCAGCTATGCAAGCAGCGCCGATTCGCCGGCAGAGGGCGATGATGTTTTTGACGTGTATTCCCAGTCCCTTGTTGTCGGTCTGAATGGCATTCCTTACAGAAACTGGTAGGGGAAAATGAATATGCTCAAGCGAATGAAAAATGGTTTTACCCTGATCGAATTGCTGGTAGTCATGGTGATCATTGCCACGCTGCTGACTATTGCCGTGCCGCGCTATTTCAATAGCGTGGAAAAATCAAAGGAGGCTGTGTTGCATCAGGATCTCGCCCTGATGCGCGAGGCGCTGGACAAGTATTACGGTGACAATGGAAAGTATCCCGATGTACTGGAGGATTTGGTCAGCAAGAAATACCTGCGCAGCTTGCCTGCAGATCCCATCACCGGCAGTGCCAAGACATGGCTGGTCATCGCCCCGGACATGGCGGAAAAAGGGGGCGTCTATGACATAAAAAGCGGCGCACCCGGCAATGCCCGCGATGGTTCCGAGTATAAGGTTTGGTGACGATGGTGACTGCAGATAAAAATTGCCGGAAAATGTGCAAATCCCAGCGCCAACATTGCCGCGAAGGCGGATTTACCTATTTTGGTTTGCTGGCTATTATTTTAATTATGGGGGTTGTTCTTGCTACTGCCGGCGAGGTTTGGCATTTGGCGCAGAAGCGCGAAAAGGAGCAGGAGTTGCTGTTTGTCGGAAACCAGTTTCGTCAGGCTATCAAGCTGTATTATGAGCATACACCTTCTTTGGCTCAACGTTATCCGGCGAGACTGGAAGATCTACTTGGAGATCCGCGCTATCCGTCGATGCAGCGCTATCTTCGTAAGATTTATGCAGACCCGATCAATGGCAGCACGAAGTGGGGGCTGGTGAAGGGGCCGGGCGGCGAGATTCTCGGCGTCCATAGTCTGTCCCAGCAGGTGCCGGTGAAGAAGGGCAACTTCAGTAGTGTGGACAAGAATTTTGAGAATAAAACGAAGTACGCAGATTGGGTATTCATGTATGCCCCCGGTCAATATTCAGCAAGTCCGTTGCCTAGGCCTTGAGGGATGCACCGGGTTTCTATTTTCAATAAAGGAGCACTGATAATGAGTGGAAAGAAGCGTATTCTGATTGTTGAAGACCATACCTTGCTGAGGGCTGGTGTCAAGTCGTTATTGCAGCAAGATCCGACTCTTGAAATCGTCGGTGAAGCCGACAACGGACGGGATGCCGTGCGTATGATTGAGACCACTGCGCCGGATTTGGTTTTGATGGATATCTCCATGCCGGGAATGAATGGCATCGAAGCTATTATCGATATCAAACGGCGCTATCCGAAAACGCTCGTGCTTGTGCTCACGGCCCACAAGGCGGATGAGTATATCCACGAAAGCCTGCGTGCGGGCGCTGATGGCTACATTCTTAAAGATGCGACACACGATGAATTGCGCGTCGCGATACGCAGTGTTTTGAACGGTAAGACTTACCTGAGTCCCGATATCTCGAAGAATGTGATCGCCGCTTATCTGGGTTCGGACAAGTCTCCCAGCCCGTCAAGTTCATGGGATACTTTGACCCATCGCGAGCGCGAGGTGTTAAAACTTGTGGCAGAAGGTCATCCGAACAAGTACATCGCTGATTATTTCTGCCTGAGCGTCAAAACAATCGAAAAGCACCGTTCCAACCTGATGAAGAAACTCGACTTGCACAATGCCTCGCATGCTGACTGCTTATGCGATTGAAAAGGGATTGCTTGCCACTTCCTAGCAGGCCCACGAAACGTGGAGCGTATTCCACCCAGCGCTGTTCTGGGTGGACGTGAAAGTTCCGCCAGACAATGAGGCACGTTCCCTCATCTCGGCAAAGCGGAATTGCGGATCTGAGCTGGGTGCAAGCTGGGCGAAGGCTTTAACTAAAGTCTGCTGAACTGGAGTGTCGCTTATTCGCAGGTGAATCTTATTGCCAGCCCGTTGCATCGTCAGCCCGATCTGATCCGTGTTCGAGCATGCGCGATGTTCTTGAATGTTGATTCGATGATGCGGTAAATGACGATTTTGAGCGGGGCAGGGATCGTTGCTTCCTGCAACGAAATTTCTCGTTCAATACTGATCTCCTTGTGCCGCTGTTCAAATTCCCGGCAAAACCAATTGATTGTCGGTATAAGACCGAGGTCGTCCAAACTGGAAGGCCTCAGTTCAGTCGCAATTGAGCGGACTTCCTGAATGGCACTCTGTAAAACCGGGACGATGTATTCCATCGGTTTCGTGTTTGCATCGTGGGCATTAATCCCGTTGCTGCTGCTTTCCAAATTGAATTTGATTGCACTCAGTGTCTGTACAAGTCCTTCATGCAGATTGAATGCAATTTTCTGTTTCTTTTGTTCTTCATGTTTCAACAGCTGTTTGGAAAGGATTTCCAGGGATGCTGTCCTCTCCCCGATGATTTTTTGTTGAGACTCGATTATGTTTTTTGCATGCCGAACGACGATGATCAACACGGCATATAGTAGTGCCAAGATGAACTCGGCTCCGATCAGGACGATGAGGAAGTGCCTGTTGTTCTCCTGGATCATGTGGCTCATGTCGGTGTAAATTTCAAAAACACCCAGAACCGGTTCGGTTGGGCTGTTGCGCACCGGGATAAAGGTTTGCATAAGGTTGTCTTCTTCGGTCGTTCCCTCGAAGCGATTCAGCGTGTCACGGTAAATCATGGAACTTGAATCCCTGCCACCCAAGGCTGATTTAAAGTCAGTATTGTCGTCCTGACTTAAGCCGATTTGGTGGCCTGTTTTGGTCGAAAAAAGCACTTGGCCATTGCGATTGTAGATCTTGATTCTGTCTACCGAATTTACTTGCGCCAGTCTGTGGATGTCTGCGGCAAGCTTGTCTGAAAGTTGCTGCACGGAGCCCTTGTGTGGACTAGCGTCAGCGTTTGGACCCAGATAAGCGACAAGTTCAGGCTTGATTGAATTCAGAGCCGTTTGCGCCATTGCAAGATTATTGGTTTCCGCCAGATGGTTGATCCAATGAATGGTTACCTGACGGTAAAACAATGCCAGAAGCGCAGCTGTGAGAAAAATGATGATAAAGCTTGCAACCGAGTAAAAACGCATCAATCTGAACATTTCGATTCCGATGTGTTAGGCGAATTTTGAAGTGCGGTACTTTGCAGCACTTATTGCGTATGTACAACCCCGGATTTACTGTCTTCACTGTATTTCTATAGTGAAAAATCATGCTTAACCTGCCTAATGCAACAACAGGAAACATTTTTCCTTACAGGAGGTGCCATGAAATCATGGAGACGCGTTCCGATATTGTCGGTAATTTTAGTATTCTTGGGGGCCGGGTTTTGTCAGCAGCCGGTATGGGCAGATGTATATACCTATACCGCTAACGATGGCGCAGTGAATTTAAGCAATGTGCGGATGGACAGTCGTTACTCAGTTCTGGTCTCGGAGCCAAAGGAACAGTTAATCGCAATTCCTACGACGGACATCAACAAGCACCCATTAAATATTGCCAACAAAATCCTCTATGACAGGATCGTTGATGAAGTCGCCAATACCTATGGCGTGGAAAGTGCGCTGCTCCATGCCGTGATTTCAGTGGAGTCGCGTTACAGACCGAAGGCTGTTTCAAAAAAAGGTGCGGCGGGGCTGATGCAGCTCATGCCGGTGATTGCAAGACGCTATGGTGTTGCCGATCCACTTGATCCGGTGCAGAACCTGCATGGCGGCGCGAAATATCTTCGCTACCTGCTAAAAAAATATAACAACGACAGGAGTCTGACTCTCGCCGCTTACAACGCTGGCGAGAGTGCGGTTGCAAAATATGGCAACCGGATCCCGCCTTACCGAGAAACGACGAATTATGTGCCGCGAGTGTTGGGGTTCTATCGAAAGTATCAGGCAGGATCGCCTCAGCCCTTATCCCGGCCGAAAACCGAACTGGTAACGGGGTAAAGGAAAGGTTCAATACCGTTGCTTCGCAGTAGCAGTTTAATCGTCAGCCGATTGCCAGTGACGCACGATGAGCTGCAAACTCTCGCTTCCGTTGTATTCATTGATGCTCAGGCTGTACACCGCGCGGATATGGTCCGGCGCAGGCTCAGCGGAAAAGAAGCGGATGGCGTCGAAACTACCGGCGGGCGATGACAGTTTCAGTTTGAGATGTTTCTCGCCGACCACACGCTGCAGTCTGCACACGGAAATCGCCTTCGAACAGCGGCTCCGGAAAACCTTGTCCCCACACCTGGCGCTGCAGATCGCGGGCGATGCCCAGTGAGAATTCGGTTTGGTCGAGTGCTCCATCGGTGGCGATGGTCTTTACCAGTGCATCGGCATCAAGCAGCTCTTGCGCAACGGCTTCAAACGCCAGGCGAAAATCATCGAGATGTTCCTCGCGGATGCTCAAGCCCGCCGCCATCGCGTGCCCGCCGAATTTCTGGATCAGATGCGGCTGGCGTTTGGATACCAGATCGAGCGCATCGCGCAGATGCAGACCGGCGATGCTGCGCCCTGAGCCTTTCAGCTCACCTGTCTGCGCCCGCGCGAAGGCGATCACCGGACGATGGAACTTGTCCTTGAGGCGCGAAGCGAGGATGCCGATGACGCCCTGATGCCAATCCTCGTTGAACAGCGCAAGCGAAAAGCCATCCGCCGGATCAAAGGTATCGAGTGCCGCCAGCGCGCTGTCCTGCATGTCGGCCTCGATGCTGCGCCGTTCCTGGTTGAGCGCATCCAGCCTGGCGGCGATCTCGCTGGCTTCGGCGGCATCATCGGTCAACAGGCAACGGATGCCCAAGCCCATGTCTTCCAGCCGTCCGGCAGCATTCAGGCGCGGTCCGATCATGAAGCCCAATTCATAAGCCGCTGCCTGTGCGGCCGGTCTGCGCGCCACGCGCAGCAATGCCTGAATGCCGGGACAGCTGCGTTCGGCGCGGATGCGCTGCAAGCCTTGTTGCACCAGGATGCGGTTGTTGTCGTCCAGCTTCACCACGTCTGCCACCGTGCCGAGCGCGACGAGGTCGAGCAGGTTGCCGAGATTGGGTTCGGCTTTGTCGGCGAAAGCGCCGCGCTTGCGCATCTCCGCCCGCAACGCCATCAGCACATAGAACATCACCCCTACACCCGCCAGGTGTTTGCTGGGGAAGGTGCAGCCGGGTTGGTTGGGATTCACGATGCACAGCGCATCCGGCAGCGTATCGCCGGGCAGGTGATGGTCGGTCACCAGCACTTGCATGCCCAGCCGCATGGCTTCGGCCACGCCTTCCACGCTGGCGATGCCGTTGTCCACGGTGAGCAGGATGTCCGGTGCGGATCGTTTGGCCAGTTGTACGATCTCCGGTGTCAGGCCGTAGCCGTACTCGAAGCGGTTGGGCACGATGAACTCCACTCGCGCCCCAAGCGCACTCAAGCCGCGCATGGCCACGGCACAAGCCGTCGCACCATCGGCATCGTAGTCGGCCACGATCAGTATTTTTTTCTTGTCCGCGATGGCATCGGCCAGCAAGCCCGCCATTTTTTCCGCGTTCTTCAGCAGGGCGAAGGGCAGCAGCCGTTTGATGTCGGTATCCAGTTGTGCGGCGTCCACGATGTCGCGTGCCGCGAAGATGCGCGCCAGCAAAGGCGCGATGCCGGATTGGACAAGTTGCTGGGCGGTGTCGGCGGGGTAGGTGCGTTGGGTGATCTTGCTCATCGGGATTGGTCGCAGGTTTTGATTACAGTGTAGCAGAGGGGTAATCGTCTTTTGGCGCGAGTTCAGTTAGAATGCCGCCCTCATAAAAAACGACGTAGGCATATCGTGGCATTGATAGTTCAGAAATACGGCGGCACTTCTGTCGGCAGTCCGGAGCGCATCAAGAATGTTGCGCAGCGCGTTGCAAAATACAAGGCACAAGGGCATCAGGTCGTGGTGGTGGTTTCAGCCATGAGCGGCGAGACCAATCGCCTGATCCACCTTGCCCACGAAATCCAGAAACATCCCGACCCGCGCGAACTGGATGTGATCATCTCCACCGGCGAGCAAGTGACCATCGGTTTGCTGGCGATGGCACTGAAGGATATCGGTCTGGAAGCCAAGAGCTACACCGGCGCGCAGGTCAAGATCCTCACCGACAGCGCTTTCACCAAAGCGCGCATCGTCAGCATCGACGAGCAGAAAATCCGCACCGACCTGGCCAATGGCAATGTGGTCGTGGTGGCCGGTTTTCAGGGCATGGACGAGGCGGGCAACATCACCACGCTGGGACGCGGCGGTTCGGATACCACCGGTGTGGCCATCGCGGCTGCGCTGCGTGCCGATGAGTGCCAGATCTACACCGACGTGGACGGCGTCTATACCACCGACCCGCGCATGGTTCCCGAAGCGCGTCGCCTGAAGAGCATCACTTTCGAAGAGATGCTGGAGATGGCGAGCCTCGGTTCCAAGGTGCTGCAGATCCGCTCGGTCGAGTTCGCCGGCAAGTACAAAGTCAAATTGCGCGTGCTCTCCAGCTTTGCCGAAGAAGGCGAAGGCACGCTGATCACTTTCGAGGAAGAAAATAAAATGGAACAGGCAATCATTTCAGGTATCGCGTTCAACCGCGACGAAGCCAAGATCACCGTGCGCGGCGTGCCGGACAAACCCGGCATCGCCTACCAGATCCTCGGTCCGGTGAGCGAAGCCAATGTCGACGTGGACATGATCATCCAGAACGTCGGCGTGGACGGTTCCACCGACTTCTCCTTCACCGTGCATCGCAACGAGTTCGCCAAAGCGATGGACATCCTGAAGAACCAGGTGCAACCGCACATCGGTGCACGCGATGTGATTGGCGACAACAAGACTGCCAAAGTCTCCGTGGTCGGCGTCGGCATGCGTTCGCACGTGGGCATCGCCAGCAAGATGTTCCGCACCTTGGCGGAAGAGGGCATCAACATCCAGATGATCTCCACTTCCGAAATCAAGATTTCCGTGGTCATCGACGAGAAATATTTGGAGCTGGCCGTGCGTGTGCTGCACAAAGCCTTCGACCTTGATCAAGAAAACGCATAAATAGTTTGACCGACTAGCCGCTAATCAGTATCATTCGCGGCCTTCGGAGAGGTGGCCGAGTGGTCGAAGGCACGCCCCTGCTAAGGGCGCATACGAGCTTAAACTTGTATCGAGGGTTCGAATCCCTCCTTCTCCGCCATGAAGTAGTAGTAACAAAAAATGCGCCGGTAGCTCAGCTGGATAGAGTACTTGGCTACGAACCAAGGGGTCAGGAGTTCGAATCTCTTCCGGCGCACCAATTAAATAAGCGGGTTAGGTCAGAAATGGCTTAACCCGTTTTTCAATAGTAACGAAGTAGCAGTACAAAAATGCGCCGGTAGCTCAGCTGGATAGAGTACTTGGCTACGAACCAAGGGGTCAGGAGTTCGAATCTCTTCCGGCGCACCAATTTAAAAGGCTTCCAGCGATGGAAGCCTTTTTCTTTGTACTATTCAAACCGGCCTGAGCTCAAACATCTGGGCCAGCGTGCAACGCAACTACCAAATTGCCGCCCCAATCATCTTCGCCGAGACTTTCACCACAAGCGCATTATTCACCGCCTTCGCTGTTCCCAAACCGGAAGCGGTGTCCAACTTTGATGTGGATGAGTACCTGACGGAGAAGTGATTGGAGCGACGACTTATGGCGAAAGCAGAAGGTTGTATTGAGCCATTCAATCCACAGGCTTTAAACTTTCATCAAATTAGCTATGCCTGCGGACGTTTTATCGGCAACAGCAATGTCAGACGTGTTCCAGCATCATTCGAATCCCAATTGACTTTAGCACCGATAGCTTGCGCTCGGCGCATCTGATTCGACAACCCTTTGCCACCGCTCTTGAGTGCATTTTCAACTGAAAACCCCTGTCCGTTGTCGGTGACTGTCACTACCACGTGATTGTTCTCTACCCCGGTGGTAACACGGATTTCCGTGGCATGAGTGTGCTTGATGATATTGGAGAATGCCTCTTGCAAAATGCGCAGGATATGCAGCGCATTTTTGGGGTCAAGCCATTCGAGTGCGGGAACGTTTTCAACCTCCCAGCGCAATACGATGCCGGAACTCTCCAAGCGCGGCCCCAAGCGAAAGCGCAGGGTCGCCAGCAACAGCAATAGGTCAGCTTCCACCGGCTCCATCGAATCAATCGCCAGCTTGAGGTCGTCAATACACCCTTTGAGCACCTGCGCAACTTCCGCTTCTTCCATCCGACCGTGTTCGACCACCTTCAATGCGCTGACGAGTGATGAACCCAAGCCATCGTGCATGTCTTGCACCAAGCGTTGGCGTTCTTGCGCCAACATCTGTCGCTGTTCAATCTCCCGCAGTAGCCGATAACTTTCCGTCAATTCAGCCTCGCGGGCTTGCAAGTTAGCTCTTACGGAAAAGTCATTTCGAATCACATATTCTCGCCACCAACCGATACCAGTAGCGAGTATAAACATTGTCACAACGTGATAAGACCGATACGACAACTCATCTAAGGCCAAGTCGGAGCTTAGCCATATAGCCGATAAGAATGCTAAAAACACAAATAGCCCTGATACCAATGAATATCTGAACTGGACGCCAAGAATGAGAAACCCGTAGAGCTCAACAAAAGCAAAATTGAGTATCCCTACCCACGATGTGAGACCGTTCCCCCCTGTTTGTCGATGGAAGCGAGGACCGCAAACAGGCAAATTGCGATAATAACTTCAAATATAGCCAGGCCGATTTGCCAATGATTTTTTCCAGACTGTGTAACAGAAAACCATATTCCTACCGCCATAATGGGGAGTGCTAGAAGTATGCGTAAGAAATTCGCTTTTACGTCGGGGTAAGCAAATAGATCGACTGCAAAATCGCCGAGAATTAAGATGAAACCAATCCCCAAGCCAAACTGTACGAAGCGAAGATAATTTTTGGTGTAATGATCAAGAAAGCTTTTTTCGAATTCGGGCTCATCAAATTTAAGAATGAGCCGCAACGGAAGTTTTTGAGGCTCTTGCCTGGCTTTCAATTTTTGTTCAGAAGTCATACTGTAAATTCTAGTTAACAGAATACCAATAGCATAAAGCAACGTCGAAAAATCGCTGAGTATTGCGTTGCATCCTCAGTCATCCAGCAGACCCAGTTTGCGCGCCTCATAAATCGCTTCCGTCTTGGAATTTACTTCAAGTTTGGTATAAATACGCCGCACATAAGTGAGTACCGTATGACGTGACACAGACATCAATACCGCAATCTCGTCGGAAGTGAATCCCTTGGTAATTAACTCCAACACCTCTTGTTCGCGTGAGGACAGCGCAGTGCGTTGCTTAATGGAGACCGACATTGGGGAGGTAGTAGCGAACTTTTCATCATGCCGAAAGCGCTTCAAAACCTGCCGTGCAATCAGTGGACTGATCGGACTGCCTCCGCCATACAGACTACGAATTTCGAATATCATTTTTTCCGGGGCGCTGTCTTTCAATAAATAGCCGGACGCACCTGCTTCGATAGATTGCATGACATGCATCTCATCGCCAAACGTCGTGCTGACCATGATGCTGCAGCCAGGCCATTTCTCACTCGCCGCCCGGATCACATCAATGCCTGAACCATCCGGCAACCCAAGATCAACCAGCAACACATCGGCCTGCACCTCGTCCAGCGCCTGTAACCCAAGCGCACGGGTACCCGCCACACTCAGCAATGCCATGTCGGGGGCAGCATGAATGGCTTCCATCAAGGCATTTTGGAAATGAACATCGTCCTCCACTAGGGCAACGCGAATGACGGAACTGTTTGGGAGTTGTTGCATAGCAATTTAGCCTTCTGAATCGTTCTTCATGTCCAATGCAAAATCAGGCAAGCAAGGAGGGAACCGCGCAAAATATTGCCATATATTTATATTTGCTTTGTAGCTAGTTCTAGCGACAGACAGATGATAACGCCCCGCCTATTATCAGGCCGCCCCCTAAGGTCACCGTTCCACTACAGGGTTAGCCAATTCTCACTTTTAATCAAAGTCATGATAAATCGCTTTAGTCAGTTGGTGATGAAGTTACATCTTGGTTGTCGTGAACAGCCTGCCAACGAATACCAGAACTGGGCCTTGGAACAGGTAAAGTCTGTATTGTATTTTGATTCGGCTTTATGGATAACGGGCGCTTTAAATGGGGAAGGCCAAGCCGCCGTCCATACCATACATGCGCACAGGTTATCTCCGCAAATCGTGGCGGATTGGGCGCGTATTCCCCAAAGCCGCGCAGTGCTAACTGAACGGGTGTTTCAATCACCCGGTGTTACTTTTAACTGCGTTACCGCCAATGAATTCGGACCGGAGCTTCTGGAGCACAGCAGACGCTACAGTATTGAACATATTTTGGCCACAACCAGCATAGATATTATCTCCAGGCTGAGCGAATTGATCTCCGTTTACCGTGCCGATTCAGACAAGCCGTTCAGTGAGGAAGAGCGTCTGGTTCAGCAGAATATCGTGCCCCATCTAGCAGAGACGTGGCGTATTAACCGCACGCATTACATGAACCTTGCACAGCATCCCTCCTGTCGCGCAAATGCATGCTCAGCCGTAATAGATAGAAAAGGCGTCCTGCACTTGCATGATTCCGCTTTCACCGCCCTTGTGCTGGGCGAGTGGCCTGATTGGCAAGGGCCGACATTGCCGGAGAGCCTGGTTCGCCTAATTGGAAACGGCGATGGGACCTTTGCAGGCAAGACTCTAGTTGCCCGCTCTTCCGACGACATGGGAGATTTCCTGATATTGCGGGCAAGGAACAGAACCATGCTGGATACCTTAAGCAAACGGGAGATGGAAGTAGCAAACCATTTCGCCGCGGGTGTCTCCTACAAGCGGATAGCGGAATCACTCAGCCTTTCACCGACAACTATTAGGAATCACCTGAGCAACTTGTACTCCAAATTGGGTATTGGCAACAAGGCTGAATTGATTGCATTGCTGGTAAACCATGATCGAATGTATTCACCTTAGCAATGATGCATATGCATCATTGACAGGAATTTAGGTCCGCAAGGAAAATGCCACAAAGTAGTTATGGATATTATATGGAGTCAGAAATGTCGATTGGTCTTCGAAGAAATTCCAGTAAAGCAGTAAAGCTCGTAGTTGTCGCGTTTGCGCTATTGCTCTCTGCCTGTGGCGGGGGCCCCACGGGTTCAAGCAGTTCGACTGGCACACCGCTGTCGGCGACCAGCGTACTTGGAACTTGGAAGTATGTGTCATCCACCCCAAGTGGCAGCACAACTCCGATTGACACGTCCTCTTATGGAATATCACTTCGAATTAATTCCTCGACATTTACGTTCACCCTGCCTGTACCCGTAACCATCGGGGGGACATCGTATGCCGCCTGTACCGAGGCTGACACATGGACATTAAGTGGGAATACGTTTACTTCCACGGTGACCGCAAGCCCAGTATCCGGATCGATGTGTAGTCCTGTTGGGACGGTGACTACAAAAAAGATTTCAGTGAGTGGCAATACGATGACGACGACCGACCCGACGGGGACTGATACATTTCAGCTAATTCCAGGAACCGGCGCAAACAGCTCATACAACATCGGCGGTACCTTGACCGGTCTGGCCGCGGGCAACAGCATCACCCTTGCCCTTAACGGCACGAATAATCAGACCCTCACCAGCAGCGGTGCCTTTACATTCCCTGGCACGCAATCGGATGGCTCGGCGTACAACATTTCCATTGTGGCGTCGCCAACCCAGCCATGCACTTCAACTTATGGTGCCGGCAATGTAAACGTCGGCAACATCGTTGCGAACATCATTTGCGGCCCTCTGCCACGCGTTGGTTTTCAAAACGCCGCTAATCTCGCCACTGCGCGCAATATCTCCACCAGCACACTGCTGACCAACGGCGAGGTGCTGGTGGTGGGGGGGCAAGCCAACACAACAACAATTTTCGCCAGTGCCGAACTGTATAACCCATCCACTAATACTTGGACGGCGGCAGCCAGCCTCGTCTCTGCCCGCGTCGGCCACACTGCCACGCAGCTAACTAATGGCAAGGTGCTGGTGACGGGGGGATGGTCTGGCACGGCAGCACTTGCCAGCGCCGAGATCTACGACCCTATCACCAATACTTGGGCGGCGGCAGGCAGCCTTGCCACTGCACGCTACCTACATAGCGCGACGCTGTTACCTAACGGCAAGGTACTGGTGGCAGGAGGATTGGGGGCGGCTGCGACTCTCGCCAGCGCCGAGCTCTATGACCCGGTCACAAACACCTGGGCGGCGGCAGCCAGCCTCGCCACTGCGCGTTACTATCACACTGCCACGCCACTGCCCTCTGGCAAGGTGCTAGTGAGCGGGGGATGGTCTGGCACTGCCGCAATAGCGAGCGCCGAGTTGTACGACTCGGTCACCAACACTTGGACGGCGGCAGGCAGCCTCATTACTGCGAGTTATCATCACTCCATAACTCAGCTGACTAACGGCAAAGTACTGGTGACGGGCGGGTGGACTGGAGGCAGCGCCCTCGCCAGCGCCGAACTCTATGACCCGGCAACCAACACCTGGGCGGCAGCAGCCAGCCTCGCCACTGCGCGCTACCTGCACACCGCTACGTTACTGCCCTCCGGCAAAGTGCTGGTAGCAGCCGGGTATGGTGCAGGGGGTGCCCTCGCCAGCGCCGAACTGTACGACCCTGCCACCAATACATGGGCGGGAGCCTACAGCCTCGCCACTGCGCGAGGCCAACATACAGACATACTGCTGCCCTCCGGGCGTGTACTGATGGTGGGTGGATTTACAGGTGGCGCAGGCGGTGTCGCTCTTGCTAGCACGGAACTTTACGACTCGGCTCCAGGCACTTGGTCGGCAGGAGGCAGTCTTGCCACGGATCGCGATTATCACACCGCAACACTGCTGTCTAACGGCAAGGTGCTTGTAACGGGGGGATGGTCTGGTAATACCGGCTATCTCAGCAGCACAGAGCTGTACGATCCAGCCACCAACACTTGGTCGGCGGCAGCCAGCCTCTCCACGGTACGCGAATCGCACACCGCAACACTTTTACCCAACGGCAAGGTACTGGTGGTGGGGGGGGCGGCTGGAGCTGGCGCTACCCTCGCCAGCGCCGAACTGTACGACCCGACCACTAATACTTGGATCGCTGCCGCCAGCCTCACCACTGCTCGCCTCATGCACACCGCTACGTTGCTACCTAACGGTAAGGTGCTGGTGGCGGGGGGAGGGGGTTCTGCGAGTGCACCCTCTAGCGCCGAAATCTATGACCCGGCCAGCAATACTTGGGCTCCTGCAGGCAGCCTCACTACAGCGCGCAATAATGGCCACACTGCCACACTGCTGCCAAACGGCAAGGTGCTGGTGGCGGGCGGGGCTGGTACTGCCGCTGCCACCTCCGAACTCTACGACCCGGCAACTAACACTTGGTCGTCGGCAGGCAGTATCGCGACTGGTCGATGCAACCACACCGCGACCCTGTTGCCCAATGGTAAGGTGCTGATAGCGGGCGGAGGGCTTAATGCCGCCGCCCCCTACAACTCTGAAATCTACAACCCGGTCACGAACACATGGACGGCGGCGGCCAGCCTCCCCACGGATCACGCTTCTCACACCGCGACTCTGCTGCCTAGTGGCAAAGTGTTGGTAGTGGGGGGGATAGTTGACTTCGCTATCGGTTCTATTTCCGAAGCCGAGCTGTACGACCCCGCCACCAATACTTGGTCAGCGGCAGCCAAGCTCACTAATTCGCGATACAACCATACCGCCACGCTGCTGGCCAACGGCAAGGTGCTGGTGGCTGCTGGTACGGGATATGGCGCTATCACATATACCAGCTCTGAACTTTATTGGTAAAGGAGTATGGCTTCTGCTTGGCGGACGCCAACGATTCATATTGGTACTTAGCAACTTGGGCGAATTGAGTTGCTGGAGTCTCATCTGGGAAAACGTTGTTAGCGCAACTCGCAAATGCCATTGAATGAATTATTGAAAATAATAACTGGGGAGAATCAAATGATAGTGAAGAAGATTAGTACAGTGATTTTCGGTGCATCTCTTGTCTTGTTAACGGGTTGTGCTTCTGTAAAGGTGGCTAAAGAAGTTGAGTACCCAGCGCGTCAATCAGGGATGGTCAATACGAAGAAATTGGCTGTTTTCAACATCAATGGCGACAGCAACGGTATATTTACAGGGCAGGTGGAATCCTATCTCCACAACGTTCAGGTACGTGGCGCACCATACTTCGAAGTACTCGATAGACAGACGCTCGACAAGATCATCGCTGAACAACGCATGGTCTCCCGTTCAGGTCTGTTCAATGAAAAAGATGCCGTCAAACTGGGGAAGTTGTCAGGGGCTGACACACTGATCACAGGTAGCGTGAGCATGCCATCCATGGTGGTGAGCCATACCACCAAAACAGAGCAGCAATGCCTGGATGACAAGTGCAAACAAAAACAAGACATACATATGGCTTGTGTTGACAAGAGTGCCCCCATTGAATTCTCTCTGAAGGCAGTTAGCGTGCAAAAAGGCAGTATCCTTTTCACCCAGACCTACACCGGTAAGGGGGTCAGTCATGAATGTGACAGCGGTCAAACCCAGAGCGAGCGTAATCGGGGAGAATTATTAGGCCTCTTGAAAGGAAAAGATACTGAATACAACGGCATCATTAGTGAAGCCGAGCTACGCAATTCGGCCGTCACTTACATCCTGGATAATCTGCGCAAGGATGTGGCACCGTACACAGTCACGCTCAATATCGAATTCATGGAGAAGGATGATTTCATGAGTCAAGCCACCAAGGACAAAATGGGCGGTGCTTTGGAATATATAAAGCAAGGCCGCATGGATCGTGGGTGTGAAATATTCAAGGATGCAATGGCCAGTGATACCAACTCACCAGCGCTTTACTACAACTATGGCGTTTGTGCTGAAGTTGGCGGCGATCTCAACAAGGCCGAGACCCTGTTCAATCAGGCTGACAGGAAAACCACTAAACCTGTCAGCCTGATTAGCGAAGCAATAAACCGGGTAAAGTCCGTAAGAACCAACTTGGCTGCCGTCAGCAAACAGGTACATTGATGACGTACAACAAGGGTGACGCCCCGTTGTTACATCTGGCTATTTTTCGAACATGGGGCGACCTTTAATGGAAAGCAAATTGCTGTCTTCCTCGTTTTTCAAGCTGAGCACAATTGTCATCATTCACGCCTGTTTAACCGCATGTGCAAGTGCGCCGCCCAAGCAAGTTAAACGTTCTTGTGGCTGTGCTGATTACACAGCCAGCATTGCGCGACCGGAATGGATAGATCGGGAGACCGTCACGAATGATGAATATCAGAGCCAGGGCATGGCCGAGTGTACGGGTATCAAGTCCATGGATTACGCCGATGCTGACGCACGGGCACGAGATAATTTGGGTCGCATGGTCAATGTCCAAGTAAAGAGTGAAGTGCTTTCTGTGCTTAAGGATAGTGGCCTTAATGGTGGAGCCAGCCACTTTGGTCAAATAACGTCTGAGCAAGTATCCAGTGTTTTGTTAAAGAACAGCGAAGTCTTCTCGCACTGGGTCGATGCAGACTCCTGTGTCATTTACTCTGGCGTGCGAGTTACAAAGACAGATATTGCGCGCGCTATCAAGGAGGCTGAGGAAGCTGAAAAGCGCAAGATGGTGAATCAGCGCTGGAGAATGAAAGTTGATGGTGCATATGCAGACATCATCAAAACACGTCTCGGTCAGACTCTCAGCGATCTAGGGGTCGTCGTTCACGGTGGTGGCAGTACATCTGACTTTGTTATGGCAAGTAGCGTGAACGATGTATCCATACAAAACGACAAACATCTGGTGCGGGTCAGCCTCAATCTTGTGGCCAGTAATGGCAATGAGGTGATCTGGAATCGCCAAGTGGAGGGCAAGGGGGTTTCGTTTGGCAATGAAAACGAATCCGTATTACTGAAGAAGGCAGTACAGGATGCCTTGGATAACGCCAAGGAGTCTCTGGATGTATTCATGCGCGATTCTGTTAAGGAGAAGATTAAGGATCACCACTAGCAGACCGAGGCATGCGCTAGATAATTACACGCTTTGAAGCGTTGTCTGTGTAATCAAGAACAGGTTTTACGTTGCACTGTATTACCGAATGTTGGTGCAAGGCATGGAATGTGTTTTTCATCGTTATTAATTTTCTGTGGGGGTACAAATGTTTAATTATGCGAAATTTCCGTTGATTATGGCTGTTGGGCTGGGCATTGCCGCGTGTTCGCACGCGCCAGAAAAAGTGGCTGCCGCACCTGCGAAGGTCGAAACGGCACCCGAGTGCGTCTTCCCTGGATCCGCCACACCGGCTCCGCTGTGGGTTTGTGATGCTCCCGTGGAAGGTATGACGGTTGGTGCAGTGGGTTCTGCTGCAAATTCCGAAGCAGGGATTGCCTTTATGAAACAGATGGCCGCCACCGAAGCTCGTGTTCAATTGGCACAGAACGTAAAAGTGCAAGTGCAAAACATGATCAAGCAGTACGCAGAAACTACCGGTGCCGGCAGCAAGGAAACGGTTGATCGTGTTAATACCTCAGTCACCAAACAGATCACCGACCAGACTTTGCAAGGCACCAAGGTGTTCAGAAGCATTCAAGCTCCCGATGGCACTATGTTTGTACTCGTAGGGCTGGATACGGCATCAGCACAACAGATCACGGAGGCTGCAGTCAAGACCAGCATGAACAATGATCGGGCTGCATGGCAACAGTTCCGCTCCAAAAAAGGCCAGGATGAATTGGCCTCAGAGATTGCAAAACAAAAGATTGAGAGTGATAAGTCGAACCAGTGATTTAACGACAACTCAATATCGTTGATAAGAATGTTTGCAGATACGGAAGGGGGGTGTCGGCCCCTTTTTGTTGGCTGTTTAGTTTGCTTTGTGTGCATGCTGCCCGAGCACTGCACAGGGAGAGAGTTACATGCATAAACTAATTACCCTCTTGTTTCTCCTGCTCGTGCTGTCTGGATTGACAGCTTGTGCAGAGCCACCTGTCAGTGCAGGTAATAG
Organism: uncultured beta proteobacterium; assembly: GCA_963721375.1. GTDB lineage: Bacteria > Pseudomonadota > Gammaproteobacteria > Burkholderiales > Gallionellaceae > Sideroxyarcus. The sequence continues at coordinate 414,345 of CAVRIW010000004.1, forward strand.
TCCAGATGAACAACGAAGCCATGCTCAAAGTGCGCAAGATGAAATGTCATCGGAAGTCCGTAAATAAACATGAGTATTAGATTCATTCTGGTCTGCCTTCTTGGTCTCGTTGTGCCCAACGCAAGCTTTGCGGCAGAGGATACAGTTGTGATCGTCAAGGCTGAGGGTAATGTTGCGATAAGCGACACTACCGGAAATCGGGAAAGGTCCGTGGCCACCAAAAGCGTACTTTTGCCGAAGAGCGTTCTGTTGACTGGTGCAAATGGCCGTGCGGTTGTGCGTCTGGGCAGTGCTGGCTACGTAGTGCTTGAGAAGAACAGCAAGATAGAGATCGGCAACGCCAAGGATCATGCCGGTTTCCTGCGGCAGATCACTGGAATGATTTACTACGCGCTGAATTCAATCAAGGAAGATCAGCAGAAGTTCGAAGTACGGACAACAACAGCTATCATCGGTATTCGTGGAACTCGCTTTCTTGTCGCAGATATGCCCGATCGAAACGAAATCGGTATGCGCAAGGGACTTATCAGCGTTGCCAGTCCTGAAGGGGAGTTCGAGATACACAGAAAGGCCGAACAAGACGAGTTCGAAGCCTATAAGCAGGAAGCCAATGTTGTGATTGCAAAAGAGAAGCAAGCCTTCGAGGAATATAAAGCCGACTCCCAGCGCGAATTTGTAGAATTCAAGCGCGAATTCAGCCTTGAGGCGAACCGTATGGCAACCTTCGACGGCAAACGGGTAGTGGACCGCCCGCTCAGCGCTGAGTCCAGAAAAAATATGGAGACTCTCGAAACCTACGCTGAGAAATGGTTAAAAGAAGTTAATGACTAAGAAGTTGGAGTTCGTGCAGACAACATAAGGACACAAGTCCAGTACCAGCCTTAACCAGAATCGCCAATACTCCTGTCTCTATCGAAATTGCATAAGGCAGTGGACTTCACCACCAGTTCTGACCAGACAATTAGGAGTTCCCATAAGCAGAGTCATTGCCGGACTTAGGCCGGCAAACACGATATGCAACTTTCAGCAATTCTTCGATCTCAAATTATGAAAGACTTTTCTGTACGCCTTGATTGTTCTTGTCTCACTTGTTCTTTCACCGTGTGTTGGACTAGCACAATTAGTTAACCACGTGGCTCATTGATATCTGGATGTATATCCATACATCCTTCAATTTTTGATAAAGGGGAGTGCTTTGAAAGCTGGAGTATTTGCGGCGATCTGCCTTGTGACGATCGCCAGTCCATCATTGGTTTGGGGAGAATCGTTCAGTAAAGACATGTATGTTGCTATCGACGGTATCGCGTCTCCTGGTAACGAAAACATTCTGGGTACCAGGCTGGAATTTGGCATCCAACCTAATCAAGGTTGGGGGGCGGAGTTAAGCGCGATTTCGTCTGATATTTTATTTTTTATACCCAAGATGAGCTGCGGCTGTGCCGATAGCTCTTCGACCTACCTTGGCGGACGGCCCTTAGCACTTAGTCGTGTTAACTCTTATGAATTATTTGGCACTTATACCCACGAGGTTAGCGACAGGATACACTTGACTGCAAAACTTGGAGTTGTTCACGCGGCTTACACTGTATGGATGACGCCTGGAATTACTGGAAATTACTATGACCTTGAAAATACCTCCACAAACATCGGCGGAGGTATTGGCGCCGAAATAAGAGTCTTCAGCAAAGTTAGCTTGCGTTTCCAATACGAGTCCATACGAATCTCAAGTTACGGAACCGGAATAAACAGGATCGCATTTTCCAGCACAGGTTTGGCTTTCAAGTTTGATTAGCAGAGAATGTCGCTCCTAACGACTTTTGAGCTAGTGCAGCTGATTCCATGTAATGTTCCAACTCTGCAGTAATCCGAGTCCCGCGCTGTCCTTCATTCAATCATTCTGATGGGGAACTACGCACCCTCTAAATTCATCTCCATTTCTAGCCAGCTTTCTTCGAGCTCCGCTATTTTGGTTTCCAATATTCCGCGCTGGACATTTAGATTGGCGATGAAATCGGTGCTGCAATCGGCATAGGTGGACGGGTCGCCTAGTTGTCGGTTGATTTCGCCCATTTCGTTTTGAGCTTTGTTTAGCTCGGTTTCCAGCTTGGAGAGCTTCGACTGTAAAGCTTTTCTGTTCACCTTGGGCATGGCCGCTTGGGATGGTTTTGCCGGATTGACTTGAACTGACTCGCGTCGGCGGCGGTTCTCGATCCAATCTTTGTAGTCTTCCAGATCGCCGTCGAACAGTGAGGCATTGTTGTCCGCAACCAGCCACAGCTCGTCGGCCACCGCGCGTATCAGGCTGCGGTCGTGTGAAACCAGCACCACAGCCCCGGTGTATTCTTCCAATGCCAATGTGAGTGCGTCGCGCATGTCCAGGTCGAGATGATTGGTTGGTTCGTCGAGCAGAAGCAGATGGGGCTTTTGCCAGGCTAGCAAGGCGAGTGCGAGTCGGCTTTTCTCGCCGCCGGAAAAGCTTGCCACGGGACGTTCTTCACTGTTGCCGGCCAGGCCAAAGCGTCCGAGGAAGGTGCGTAGCGCCAGTGTGGTTTCCTTGGGGGCCAGACGTTCCATGTGCTGTAGTGGGGTTGCCTCGCTGTCGAGGTTTTCCAACTGATGCTGGGCGAAGTAACCGATGCGGATGTCCGGGGTGATTTCCAGATGGCCAGAGGTGGGTTGGAGTTCGCCGACCAGCAGTTTGATCAGGGTGGATTTGCCGGCACCGTTCGGACCCAGCAGCGCGATGCGCGCACCGGCACGGAGGACCAGATTGATGTTATTGAATAGCTTCTTGTCGCCATAGGAGAAACCCATGTCTTCGGCGCGCAGCAGCAGGTCTGGGCTGCGTTCCGGTGCTTCGATCTCCAGTTCGAAATGGCCGTCGGTGACATGAGCAGGAGCGATGCGGGTAAGGCGCTCCAGTGCCTTTACGCGGCTTTGCGCCTGTTTGGCCTTGGTTGCCTTGGCGCGGAAGCGGCGCACGAAATCTTCCAGATGGGCGATCTTCGTCTGCTGGGTTTGGAATGCCTGATTCTGGAGTGCGATTCTTTCGGCACGGGCGCGCTCGAAATCATCGTAATCACCGGCATAGCTGTCGATGACGCAATCGTGGACGTGGGCGATACGGTTGACGGTGGCGTTGAGAAACTCCCGGTCATGCGAGACCAGCAGAATGCTACCGGGATAGCGTGCCAGATACTGCTCAAGCCAGATGATGGCTTCCAGGTCGAGGTGATTGGTTGGTTCGTCGAGCAGCAGCAGATCTGCCCTGTGCATCAAAGCACGGGCCAGATTGAGGCGCATGCGCCAGCCGCCGGAGAAGCTATTTACCGGTCGTTGCAGCGTGTCAGCGTCAAAGCCCAAGCCGTTCAGCAGTTGCGCGGCCCGCGCCGGGGCGCCATAACCGTCAATCGACTCGAAGTGCTGCTGGGCTTCAAACCACGCAGTGTCATGTTGTTCCTGGGAAAGGATCTTTTCCAGTTGGCGCAATTGGGTATCTCCGTCCAGCACGAACTCCAGCGCCGGCTGCGAGGAATTGGCGATCTCCTGTTCGACAAAGCCCAACGTCTTGCCGTTTTGCAGTGAGACTTCGCCGCCGTCGGATTTTATTTCGCCGCGAATCAGTCGGAACAGGGTGGATTTACCGCAGCCGTTCTTGCCCACCAGGCCAATGCGCTGGTTGGCGAAAGCCTGCAGATTCGCACTCTGGAACAGCGGGATGCCACCTTGCAGGTAGGTTAAATTTTGGATGTTTAGCATGGTTCAATGATAGCAGAGGGCTTAGCCATCCTCCTTTGAAACTCCAGCGTCTATTGGTTTTGCGACTGAGAAATATATTGGCCATCGTCCAGTCGGGTTATGCTCTCGCAACAAACTGGATTCAAGTTAGAATAAACCCGCTGGTCAAACATCGTTTTACTCAGGGAGATAAAAATGAAAAAGATTCTGCTCGCCACGCTGTTGCTTGGATTCTCTACTCAGTCATTTGCTGCCGATTCCATCAAGGTTGCCATCACCGGACCGTTCAGCGGCGGCTCCGCTCCGATGGGCACTTCCATGCGCGATGGCGCCAAGCTCGCCATCAGCGAGATCAATGCGGCGGGCGGGATCAACGTCGGCGGCAAGAAGCTGAAGATCGAAATCATCGAGCGTGACGATGAAGCCAAGAACGATCGCGGCGCGCTGATCGCCCAGGAACTGGCTTCGATGGATGATCTCTCCGGCGTGATCGGCTCGGTCAACACCGGCGTGGTCATCGCGGGTGACAAACATCTGCAGGAAAAAGGCATCACCAAGATCATCTGCCCCGCTGCCGGTTCCGCTTCGATGACGCAATGGGCCGACAAGGCGGACAAACCGGGCGTAAAAGATCTGTCGATCTTCCGTTTTGCCGCGCATGACGGCATCCAGGCGGCGATGGTGGTCGAGGAAGCGATCAACCGCAAGCTCACCAAGGTCGCCATCCTGCACGATGCGACCAACTACGGCGTTTCCGGCCGCGACGACTTGCTGGCGCAGATCAAGGCGCAGGGCAACAAGCTGGAAGTGGTCGCCACCGAAAAATTCAACATCGGCGACAAGGACATGACCGCCCAGTTGCTGAAGGCCAAGACTGCCGGTGCGCAGGCGATCCTGATCTGGGGTATCGGACCTGAACTGGCTGCGGTGGCCAACGGCATGGACAAGATCGGCCTGAAGATTCCGCTGATCGGCGGCTGGACGTTGTCGATGTCGAACTACATCGACAACGCCGGCAAGAACGGCAACGGCACTTTGATGCCGCAGACCTTCATCGAAGAAGCCATCACGCCCAAAGCCAAGAGCTTCATCGAGGGTTATCACAAGGCCTATAAGGTGGATCGCATTCCTTCCCCGGTTTCCGCCGCGCAGGGTTACGACGCTGTGTATGTTTTCGCTGCAGCCGTGAAACAGGCGCAGAGCACCGACACCAAGAAGATCAAGCAGGCGCTGGAAGACTTGAAGGAGCCGGTCAAGGGCGTGATCGCCACCTGGAAGCATCCGTTCTCGAAGTGGAATCCGGCTGATGAACAGACGCACGAAGCGTTCCGTCGTGAGAATGTCGTCATGGGCATGGTCAAGGACGGTCGCGTGGTCTTCGGCAACGAAGCGGACAGGCAACGTCTCATCAAGCAAGAGAAGTAATCCATGGATGTGATCCTCCAGATGGGGGTAAGCGGGGCCCTGATGGGCCTCGTTTACGCTCTGATCGCTTACGGCTTTCAACTCACGTTCGCCACCAGCAAGAGCATCAACTTCGGCCAGGGCGAACTGGTCATGCTCTCGGCTTTCATCAGCCTGACCTTGCTCAACCTGGGTCTGCCTTACTGGCTGATGGTGCCGGCCGGACTTGTTGTGCGGCGTGTTGCTCGGGCTGGTGGTGGAGCGGCTGGCGGTGCGTCTCGCGCTGGAACAGAAGAGCGAAGGCTGGATATTGATGACCATCATCGTCGGCCTGTTCGCTTTTTCTGCGGCCGAGAATATCTGGGGCAGGGATGACCATCCTTTCCCCACGCCGATTTCTTCCGAGCCGTTGCACTTCTTCGGCATCAGCGTCACGCCGGTCGAGTTGTCGGTGGCCATCGGTGTGCTTGTCGGTGATGGGGCTGATCGAGCTGTTCAAGCGCAAGACCTTGTGGGGCAAAGCGTTCGAGGCCGTGTCTGCCGATCGCGATGCGGCCGAACTGATGGGCATCTCGGCGAAAAGAACCATCATGTTGTCCTACGGCTTGTCCGGCCTGGTCGCGGCGATGGCCGGCATTCTGGTTTCTCCGATCACGACTGTCGGCCCCACGATGGCGTCGGCGCTCATCCTGAAAGCGTTCGCGGTGGCGGTGGTGGCCGGGCTCGATTCCGGCTTCGGCGTCGTGCTGGTCGGTCTTTTTCTGGGTGCGCTGGAAAGTCTGGCGAGCTTCTACATCGGCAGCGGCTGGCGCGAAGCGCCCGGTTTGATCCTGCTCATTCTGGCACTGGCCATGAAACCCAATGGGGTGTTCGGCAAGGCCAGCATAAGGAAAGTGTAAGTTGAAAAGAATCCTGCTCGTCAACGGCGCAGAACTCATCGCCTTTATTCTTCTCGCCTGTATTCCTCTGGCGGTCAGCAATTCCTACGCACTGGGTTTGCTCACGCTGCTCGCGATCTACGGCATCCTGCTCATCGGGCTGGATGTCAGCGTCGGTTATCTGGGGCAGGTCAATCTCGGGCATGCCGCCTTCCTGGGCTTGGGCGCTTATGCCGGCGGATTATGTGTGATGATCTTCGGCTTCTCCATGTTGCCGGCCTTGCTTGCCAGCTTGCTGGTCGGGTTCGTGTTCGGCGGGTTGCTGGCCTTCCCGGCCTTGCGTCTCGAAGGCCCGCAGTTCGCTCTGGCTACGCTCAGTTTTTCGGCGCTGACCGCAACCACGCTGAACGAACTGGAGAGCATCACCCAGGGCGCGCAAGGCCTGCAGGTTGATAGACCGCTGCTGTTCGGCTTGCATCTCGGCCCGCAAGGTTTCTTCTGGTTGTGTCTGGTACTTCTGGCGCTCACCTGGATCGCCATGAAGAATCTGCTGTCCTCGCATTGGGGCAGGGCATTCGAAGCATTGCGCGACAGCCCCATCGCCACCGATGCGATGGGCGTCGGCGTCTTCCGCCACAAGGTCGCTGCCTTCGCGCTCGGCTCCGGGCTGGGCGGATTGGCGGGCGGACTCTACGCTTTCAATTTCCAGTTCCTGCAACCCAACAGCTTCGTCTATGAACTGATGGTGATCCTGCTGCTGGGCGTGGTGCTGGGCGGACGCAAGAGCCTGTGGGGCGCATTCGTCGGCGCCTGCCTGATCGTGCTGTTGCCCAACCTGCTGTCCAATCGCACGCTGTTCCAGGTGTTCTCCTTCATCGGACTGTTTCTTGCGCTGGTGGCAGGGACGATCAGTTTCCGCAAGCAGCGCAGGATTTCTTTCCAGGTCGCAGCACCCATCGTCAGCATGGCCCTGCTGGTGGCGGGCAGCCTGCTGGTGCGAGAACACCGAAGACTGGCGCAAGGCGATCTTCGCGCTGATGCTGTTCTCGGTGGTGGTGGGCTTGCCGGAAGGACTGATGGGCTATGCCGAAAAACAACTGACGCGACTCTTCAAGGTTCCGGCGCGCCCATTGCCCGATGCCTCGGCACTCGAAGCGGTGTTGCCCAAAAAACAAGACACGCGGATTGTTGCTGGAACTCGTCGAGGTCAAACGTCACTTCGGCGGTATCAAGGCGGTGGACGGCATGTCGATGCAAGTGCAGGCAGGCCATGTGCATGGACTGATCGGCCCCAACGGTTCGGGCAAGAGCACCTTGGTGAACGTCATCTCCGGCTTGTATGCGCCGAGTGCAGGGCAGTTGCGCTTGCATGGCGAGGAGTTGCCCAAGGGCAGTCTGTTCAAAGTTGCCAAGGCCGGGAGTCGCGCGCACTTTCCAGAACCTGCAGCTTTTTGCCGAACTGAGCGCACTCGAAAACGTCATGGTCGCCTGCGCGGGCGCGTATAAAAAATCGTTGCCGCTGGTGCTGCTGGGCTTGGCTTATGCCGAGGAGAAAAAGGCGCAGGCCGATTCGCTCGCCTTGCTGGAACTGGTCGGACTGGCGAGCGATGCAAGAACCAAAGCCAAGGACTTGCCCTACGGCGCGCAACGCTTTCTGGAGATCGCGCGTGCCCTGGCGCGCAAGCCCAAGCTGTTGATCCTCGACGAACCCGCGGCGGGACTGGCGCATCCCGATGTATTGAAGCTCATCGAGATCGTGCGCAAGATCAGCGCGCGGGGCATCACCACCATCCTCATCGAGCACCACATGAGCGTGGTGAACGAAGTGTGCGATTTCGTCACCGTCCTCGACGAAGGCAAGATCATCGCGCAGGGATTGCCCGATGACGTCAAGCGCAATCCGCGCGTGATCGCAGGCCTATCTCGGCGACAGCAAGGAAACATCGCACTCATCGAGAAAGCTGGGCGAAACCGCCATGCTGCGCGTCGAGAATCTGCATGCGGGATACGGTGCAAGCGAAGTGTTGACCGGTACCAGTTTCGAAGTGAGAGCGGGTTCCGTGGTCGCGCTCATCGGTGCCAACGGCGCGGGCAAGACCACCGCCATGCGCGTGCTGTCCGGCATGCTGAAACCCAGCACAGGGCAAAGTGCTGCTGGATGGCAAGGAAGTGCAGCATCTGCAAGCCTCGCAGATCGCCCGCCTGGGGCTGGCGCATTCGCCGGAAGGGCGCAAGATATTTGCGCCGCTGTCGGTCGAGGACAATCTGTTGCTGGGCGCCTATACGCGCCTGCCCAAGGTTTTCGGCTTCGCGACCAAAGCCAGCGGCGATCTGGAAAAAGTCTATGCGCTGTTCCCGCGCCTCAAGGAAAGACGCAAGCAGGCCGCAGGCACGCTGTCCGGCGGCGAGCAGCAGATGCTGGCCATCGGCCGCGCGTTGATGGCCAATCCCAAGATCATCCTGCTGGACGAACCTTCCATGGGCCTGGCTCCGGTCATCGTGCAGGAAGTCTTCGCCACCATCAGCAAACTCAAGGAGGCGGGCATCACCATGCTGCTGGTCGAGCAGTTCGCCAAGAGTGCGCTGGAAGTGGCGGACTACGCCTACGTGCTGGAGCATGGCCGCATCGCCATCGAAGGCACGCCGGAAGAACTTGCCAGGAACGAACGGGTGCTGGCGGCTTATCTGGGTTGATGGGGAACTGGCTGTGTTTTATGTTCCAAACCCACCACATGTAAAGCGCGCAAACAGTCACCTGCAAAGCAGCAAACATACTGCATTTCAAAATGCTCAAAATTGTTGGCGCTGAATGACGGATATTAGTCCCCAAAGCAGTCATAGAATTGAACGTGAATCTGTCAGCCTGAGTGCCGCAAAGCGGCCGATGCTGTCGGTCGGACCGTTGGTGCTAAGCGTCTCAAACTCGGCCGAAGCGGACAGCAGAGGGTAAACCGCTGACTGGCAGCTACCAAGGCCAAATGCGGACGCTCGAATATTTCGTCCAATTTGGGTTTTAATAAGAGCGATGTGAATGGTCGGTGGAAATTGGTTCGGATCGTCTTTCTGTAATCGCGAATAACCGTATAACTTCTCCCACCCATATTTCACGCGGACTCTAAGGACATTCAATTCGAGGTATAGCAAAAGATATAGACCGTTTGGCATATTGTTATATAGCGCGGCATCGTATAAGGTTCACGCATAACTTTACATATGCTCACCATAGTAACTTCACGTTACGACAAGAGTTATTCTTCGCTCTGGCGAGACAGCTAACAGGAAATTTGCGGAGGGGTATTGAGTAATTTCTATCGTGTGGTCATCAAAGGGACGCAAGCTGGACGTACAGACGACGAGGTGATCACCAGTCTTGCGACGATATTCAAGATAGCAGCAGAGCAGGTTCGCTCTGGATTTATGAGCCGCAACTTCATCGTCAAGAAATCGGTGGACCTTGCGACCGCAGAAAAATACCGCGCTTTCCTTCAGCAACACGGCTGCATGTGTGTGATCGAGCTAGAGGCCGACCTGTCCCCAAATCCGACTTCATCTGTAGCACCTCCGACGCCTCCCGCTCTGGCAGAACCAAAGCCGCTCCAACCCCAGACATCTGCGATAACACCAGCGCCGACGATCTCTTCCAATAGCCAATCGGCACCTGCTGTGGCAATGAAGGCCCAGTTCGCTTCATCCAATGCCTTTCAGGCGACCAAGAAATCACGCAGTTTCAGCGGGCGATTTGACATGCGTCAGCCGCTCAATAAAGGTGCGAAGAAGCGCCACATGCTATACGGCAAAGGCGCAATTACGCTCAGTAGCGAAGGGATTCACATTGTCGGCAAACGCCACCGGCTATTATGGTTCGGCATACCAACAGATATTGTCATTGACTATGCGGACATCATGGATGTAAATGTTGACGGCAAGATATTGCGCTTCAATGTGGACGGCTTGGGTAAGGTACGTCAGGACATTTGCTACATCGCCAACCGGGTCGATGAGGCAGCAGAGATGTTGGAGCTACTGCCGACACGTCAGTCCGAGGGGGCGAAAAATAGAGGGCTGTTTTCAAAAATTGAGTCCCGCGACGATGCGCTTAAAGTCATCAAAGACTCATCGACGGGGTTCTTTTTTGTCGCGGTCCTTCAAGCGGCTTTGTCTTTCTGGGTGGGTTTTTCCGCTCTTTTCGACGCTACTGTTTATGTAGTCGGCGGCTTCTTTTTACGCCGATTTAATAGCCGAGCCGCAGCGATTGTGCTGTTACTTCTGGCAACTGCGGAAGCCGGCTTTACCTTCGCAAATAAGGCAGGCGCAAACTTGGGCGGCGGCAACAACATTTTTTTTGCTCTCATCATTCTGGGGACTGCGATTCGCGCAGTTGATGCCACGTTCAAGCTACATGGTCGGTTTTCAGTAGAAGCAGATGCCGGTGAAGCACCACCAGTTAGCACCACGTCAGACGTGAAAGGAGGAAGAGTAAAACTTGCTATTTTGATAATTAGTGCTTTAGTGCTCTCGTGTATTGTGGGCTTCCAAATGATGAGTATGGTTATTCATCTACCTGATGGTTCACGCCTGCTTTTATTCGCTGAAAAAATTGGATCTGTTTTTTTGCGGGTGGGGTTCTAGCTTCGCTTTACCTTATCCCGAAAGCAAACAGGAATATTCAATCTTTTTTGAAAGCATATGTCATGCTTGCTGCTATACCTGCACTTACTCAATGCGGCGGCTGGATAGACAAGTTTAATGGGCCGAACAAAACGTTGTTGAGTGAATCAAGATTACTTGCCGTTGATGTGCCGTCTGATTGGGCTGTAACAAATATGAACAAAGACAAAGTTGACCTAATGGCCATGAACTGGGCTGGGACAGCATTTGTCTCCGTTAATATAGGCGATTCAGTCGACAGACCAATCGTACCAGAGCGATATCGCTGCGTACCAGTTAAAAATGAACGAAAAGCTGTCCACTACTCTAGGCCAACAGGTCGGACAGTTCAATTGTGGCGCCCTATGTGCGGGCGGTATTTACACCACAACGTCGAAGGGAACACCCATGAGAACTCTCAGTGCCGTGAAGTACAGCGAAGGGAAGTGGCTCGTGGTTCTAGGCGGCAACATCTGCATCCACTACTGAAGCGAAGTCTTCGAAGGTTGAAGCAGCAATTGCATCTGCTCGCGTTAATTTGCAGAGGTAAAACGTGAAGTGAAATTCATAAACAACTGCATCAACAAGGACGTTCTGTTGCTCAAACGTCAGTCCCTTATCTGGTGTCCATAAAATCCAAGAATTCTTTGTTTCTTGTTCAATCCAACAGGAGGTATCAAATGGCTAATATTTTCAGAGGAATTTTGGTTGCAACTTTACTCCTTCTCGCAACACATGGAGGGATTGCATACGGCGCGGATAATAGTTGGCTAGTTGGAACGTGGGAATTGACCTACGACCCAGATGGTAGCGAAAAAGACTGGGTCGAGTTCACCGCTGATGGTAAGTCGTACAGTATTTCCCCAAAAGGAAGGCGGTTGCCTGGCGAATACTCGCTGTCCGGTCAAACAATAAGTAATGTCTTTACATATAACGGCAAGACCATTCCCCAAGAATTCACTGTTAGCAGCGATAAAAAGAAATTGCTCTTCTATTCAAAGAAAACCGGCAGTACTTCTGAGTATGAGAAACTTCAGCAATAAAACCGCACCTATCTTTGCAGTTGAAGGCAAGACACTTGATTACTAAAGGGGGTTATGTTGAAAAGTATGAGAATTGTAATCATGTTGTTTGCAATCTTGTTTTCACAATGCGGCCTTGCGGGTGTTGATGGAGGACTCGTTGCTTCTAATAATGACTATGTAACTGCTTTGGAGAAGTTACGGCCACTGGCCGAACATGGCGACGCTAAAGCTCAATTCAGGCTCGGGTTGATGTATCAACATGGTGATGGTGTACCTCAGAACTATGCAGAAGCACTAAAGTGGCTTCGACTGTCTGCACAACAGGGTTTTCTACGAAGGACAATTAAGCCTTGGGTTTATGTATGAAAATGGACAAGGTGTTCCTCAAAATATCGCTGAGGCATCGAGGTGGTACCGATTGGCTGCAGAACAGGGGGAGTCTTCAGCACAATTCAACCTTGGTTTGATGAATGAAAATGGGCGAGGTATTCCTCAGAATTACGCTGAGGCGTTAAAGTGGTATCGATTGGCAGCACAACAGGGGTTTGATAGAGGGCAATTAAACCTTGGATTGATGTATGAAAATGGACGAGGTGTTCCTCGAAATTACGCTGAGGCATTAAAGTGGTACCGATTAGCAGCACAACAAGGTTTTGATATGGCTCAACACAATGTTGGTGTCATTTATGGCCTTGGAATGGGAGTGTCTCAGGACTACACAGAAGCAGCAAAGTGGTACCGACTGGCAGCAAAGCAGGGGTTTGCTAATTCGCAAGCAGCTCTTGGGGATTTCTATGCATTTGGACAAGGTGTCCCTCAAGACTACACAGAAGCATTAAAGTGGTATCGACTAGCTGCTCAGCAGGGTTTGGCTGACGCACAATCAAAGCTTGGGGTGATGTATGCCGAAGGCAAAGGCGTACCTCGAGACTACATAGAAGCAGTAAAGTGGTATCGACTTGCTGCACAACAAGGGAATGCTTTAGCGCAATACAATCTTGGGTTGATGTATGGAACGGGGGAAGGTGTCCCTCAAGACTACGCAGAAGCAGTAAGGTGGTATCGACTTGCTGCGCAACAAGGGGATGCTTCAGCGCAATCAAACCTTGGCTTTATGTATGCTCAAGGGCTTGGCATTCCTCAAAATAAAGCAGAGGCATTAAAGTGGTATCGACTGGCTGCGCAACAGGGGGGTGCTAGTGGACAATACAACCTTGGTGTGGCGTATGATCAAGGAGAAGGCGTTCTTCAAGACTACGCAGAAGCGGTGAAGTGGTTTCGACTGGCTACTCAACAGAGCTACGCTTCAGCACAATCAAATCTTGGTTCGATGTATGCCAATGGAAATGGAGTTGCTCAAGACTATGTGCGAGCATATATGTGGATAGATATTGCTGCAGTTTCTGGTAACGCAAATGCGGTTAAAAATCGAAAAATTGTTGCTTCTTTGATGACAGACAAGCAAATTGCAGAAGCACAGAAGATGGAGCGTGACTGTATCGCAAATAAACTAAAGGGCTGCAATTGAGAAGAATAGTAATGGGCACGGAGCCGTACCGAGCATGCGTCTGCTTTAGGGCATCGAAATTACAGGGACGACCGTCGTGTTTGGGTTAGGAACTGACCTCCGATCACCATCAAAACACTGCCTGGCAACGACCGCTTTTGCGTGGGAAACGGACATCATCCCGGCGTGCATAGACAGCCATTTCAGCAAACCACTGATGTCTCTTATGGCCGAATTGCTGTCATGCATGGCACGTGAAGTGACCATCTCGTATGGGTTAGGAACTGCCCGTCACACCACATTGAGTTCAACATCTGCTATGCAACCAGAAACGGTCATTGAAAAACGCTAATGCTGTAGGTGGCGTTTTTACATCATTTCCGGTGGCTGATTTGCGAGCATTACTAGGGGTGGGTTTCAGCAGAATGCGCAACTGGCAGTCCAAGTAAAACGGGCACTTGATTCAAGTGCCCGTTTTATTGTCCGTCACAAAGCGATGCGGTCCAGATAGCGTGCGCGATAGAGCAGGCGTGGGATGGGTGGCATCGTCGGTGAAGGCGGTGCGGTCATGCAGCACGTTGTTGCACAGCAATCCCATGCCGGGTTCGAGTCGGGCTTGGAAGACATGCGGCGTATCGGATGCCAGCAGGCGTTCCAGTGCGGCGACTGCTGCCAGCGTCGCGGCATCCTGTTTCCATTCGATGCTGCGGGTGCGCGCGGTATAGCGCATGTGCAGATTTCCGGCGCGCATCCAGCGAGAACACCGGGCCGCTCTGCGCGGCGCGCACGCCGTCGGTGTCGTCCACCCGTTCCGGGATGGTCATCGCATCGGCTTGCATCAAGCGCTCTGATGTGCTGCGGGTCTTCGTCGCGCAGCAGCAGATAGGCCATTTCGTGATCCATCAGTTGGTTCTCGCCGCCGCTGCTGGCGTTGCGCACGCAATGCAGCACCATGCCGCGTATCGTGCGTTCCGGCGGGTTGTAATAGCCGTCGGTGTGCCACTTGATCGGACGGTCGGTGTAGGGGATGTAGTGCTGGCGCGTGCCGTTGTCGAACACGCGGATTTCGGAGATGCCGTCTTCGCCTGCCAGCCAGTTGGCATCGAGATGTACCAGTCCGAACTGTGCGCCCAGCAGGCGCGGGATGTCGGTGTCCGCCTCGTGCATGGAGCTGGCGTAGATCGCCATGTTGCAACGGCGGATGCGTTCTGCCAGCGCAGCGTGTTCGTTGGGTGTCAGGGCGCGCGGGTCGCGCACTTCGACGATGAGTTCATCCGCCGAGGCCGGCGCGGTAGCGAGTTTCTGCTCGCGCCAGCGCAGGTAGCTTTCAGTATCGTTCAGATCGAACGGGTTGTTCATTCAGTCTCCGCTGGCCGAAGCGCGGCGGCGCGTTTGTTTCGGTTCTTCCTCGTACAAACCGCGCAGAGTCTTCTCCACCATCTTTACCGCTTCCGGCGCTTCGAAGCTGATCATCTGGTCGATGATCCAGCTGCTGTCCGCATCGTTCATGATCTCGCCGATGCAAAAGGCGAGATAGCGATAGAACCCGTAATCCGGGCCGTTTTCGTCGTAGCCGAACTCGGCATATTCGCCGGCGCGCTGGTTGAGCAGGTCGATGAAGCGTTGTTTGCATTCCTTCAGGTCATCGACGAGCAGACGGCTGCGGTTCTCGGCATAGGTGCTCGCCACACGGTTCGCCAGATTGCCGGTGAAAACGAGCCGGTCTTCTGCGGAGAGTTTGCGGTAGGCGATGCGGTCGGCGACCAGGATGAGGAACAGCAGGAACTCGGCGAGGAAGTCGAGATATTGCGGGCCGACCTCGATCTCGAAATTGGCCTTGCGCGTGTTCTTCAGCGCGTTGTCGGCGATGCGCGAGACGACGAACGCCAACGCATCCGAGATCTCTTGCGGAGAATGTTCGCGGCCTTCCTTGAACCAGTTGCTCTTGATGCGCAAGCCTCAGCCTTTGCGGATGTAGAACTCGTGCACGCCGGCACCGGCTTCGACGCTTTCCAGCAAAGTCATGCCCGTGGCGGAAGCCCAGCCGCCGATGTCGGACTGCACACCCGGGCAATCGCTGACCAGTTTCAACACTTCGCCGATCTGCATGCCGTTCAGCAGCTTCTTTGCCTCGACGATGGGGCCGGGGCAGACCGCGCCGCGTATATCCAGCGTGACGTTGGCATTGTGCGCATGGCCTTGGCCTTTCTGGATGTGATAGCCGGTTCCGCCATCGGGCATCTTCTCGGTCTTCAATATCTGGTTGCCGGTCTGTTTCGCCCAGGCGAACAGATCGTCCTGTGTGCCCGGACAATCCGACACCAGCAGCAGCACTTGTCCTGCGGCAAGTTCATCCACCATGCGCTTCGCTCCGATGAGCGGTCTGGGGCAGGAGAGTCCCTTCATATCCAGCACTACGTTGACCATGTCCATTTGGTTCTCCATTAATAGCCGCCTTTACCCAGCGGTTGCGGCAATCCGGCGATCTTTGCGCCTTGTTTCGCGGGGCCGACCGGGAACAGATCGTACAGCGCTTTGCTGTCCGCTTCCGGCCAGAATTCGTTGATGCCCTTCAGCATGTTGCGGAAGTTGGGCGTGTGTCCATGTTCGCGGTATTCCTCGCGCATGTAATTGATGACCTCCCAGTGCTTGGGCGTCAGTTCGATGCCTTCCGCTGCCGCGATCACGCCGACCACTTCTTCGCTGTAATCCGGCTCCAGCAGATAGCCATCCGCATCGGTTTCCAACTCGTTGCCTGCCACTGTGTATCCCATCGCTTATTCCCTTTCCTTCAGAAAACGTCACTCCAGACTGGAGATGACCTTGTACGGTACGAAAATACCGCAACCAAACCGTCGTTCCTTGCCCAGTCCGGCGTATTGCACCCGCAGCGAAGCCTTCCGGCGTGAGGTCGTGCAACACCAGGCTGTAGCCGCTGATCGTGCGCCCGGCATCGGCCAGCGATGCGATGCTGACCGCAGATCAGTTTCGCTTTGACGCCCATCGCGGCGAGCGCCGATTCCACCTCGGCCACGAACGCCACTTCATCATCCGCACCTGTCACCAATTGCGCGTGCAGGGTGGAGTAGTGCTGTATCGGTCGGGTCTTGCATGAACCCAGACGCAACTCGCTGCCTGCCACCCGCATCTGCTGCTGCGCCAGGCCGGACACGACATCGACAAGTTCCTGCGGCAGTCGCAACACCAGCTTGGCGCGTTTGGGCAGCAACATCCCTTCGTTGCTTTCGGCCATGCGCAAGGGGATGACCCCGACATCCTGATTGTCGCCGAGCAACGGAATGAGCCTGACCAGTTCGTCCCACAGCGCATAGGGGTAAGCGACGGGCAGCGTGCCGCCGCTCATCTCGAACACCACATCGATCATCTCGGCGCGAGGGGCTGTCACTTGCTGCCTTGCGTGTCGGCCCATTGCTGCATGGCCGCGGCCCATTGCGCTGCGGTTGCCGGATCGATATCGAAGATGGTGAAGCGTTTGCCTTCGCGGATGCGCACGCGCAGCATGCTCATGCCGTCTTCGCATGGTCGATCTGTTGCAACTCGATCTGCTGCCCTCCCAAGGGGACGGTGATCTTGCTCAGTTCGGTGATTTTCGCCATATCTTCTTTTGTTAAAGCCTGTGATGAATCGGACAGCAAATCGACGAACCCGGTGAATGCGGCAAGTCTATCGCCAATATCGCCCTGTTTGGAATACTACCGGGGAAGGGAAAAGCACCACCCTTTAGGGTTACTTTGGATAGCCGCTAAGGGTGATGGTTAGGCTTGTTGCAGCACCGTAACATGCTTAACCATTAAGAAACCGGGTCGGTGGTTTGTGCCAGAACCCGTACGAAACCGGAATTCCAGCCCACGGCGGGCAACATAGCGCAACGCGACTGAAAGGAAAACATTATGGCGAAAAAGCTGCATGACACTCCGAATCTGGATGAGCTTGAAAAGGGCGAGTGGCCGAGTTTCGTGACCGGTCTGAAACGTCTGGCCAAGGACAAAGACTATGTGGTCGATCTGCTCGGGCAGCTCGAAACCTCTTACAAGACTCGCAAGGGATACTGGAAGGGCGGTACGGTCGGCGTGTTCGGCTATGGCGGCGGCGTGATCCCGCGCTTCACCGAACTGAAGAACGAGAACGGCACAACCCATCTACAAGGATGCGGCCGAGTTCCATACCTTGCGCATCATGCCTCCGCCCGGCATGCACTACGACACCGACACCCTGCGCCAATTCTGCGACATCTGGGAAAAACACGGTTCCGGCCTGATCGCGCTGCACGGACAGTCCGGCGACATCATGTTCCAGGGCTGCACCACCGAGAATGTGCAAAAGGCCTTCGACGAATTCAACGAGATGGGCTTCGACCTCGGCGGTGCGGGTCCGGCGGTGCGTACCTCGATGTCCTGCGTGGGCGCTGCGCGTTGCGAACAGTCCTGCTACGACGAAGCCGGCGCGCACCGTGCCGTGCTGAACACCTTCCTCGATGACATCCACCGTCCTTCCTTGCCGTACAAGTTCAAGTTCAAATTCTCCGGTTGCCCGAACGATTGCATGAACTCGGTGCAACGCGCCGACATGGCGGTGATCGGCACCTGGCGCGACAACATCCGCACCGATGAGGCGCTGGCGAAGAAGTGGTTCGTCAAGCACGGCATGGACGAACTGGTGAACGACGTGGTGGCGCGTTGCCCGACCAAGACCTTCCAGGTCAAGGAGCTGAAGAAGATCAAGAGCGGCGAGCACATCTCCACGGTGGCGGTGAGCGATACGCACGGCGTCGAGATCAACAATCAGGACTGCGTGCGCTGCATGCACTGCATCAACGTGATGACCGGCGCGCTGGCGACCGGCACGGACAAGGGCGCGACCATACTGGTGGGCGGCAAGAGCCACCTGAAGATCGGCGGCCTGATGGGCACCGTGGTCATCCCGTTCATCAAGCTGGATACCGAAGAGAATGTCGAGAAACTGGTCGATTTCGCCCAGCGCACCATCGACTTCTTTGCCGAGAACGCACTGGAGCATGAGCGCACCGGCGAGATGATCGAGCGTATCGGCTTGGCCAACTTCCTCGATGCGATGGAGATCGATGTCGATCCGGCGATGGTCAGCTCGCCGCGCATGAATCCCTATGTTCGCACCGACGGCTGGGATGACGAAGTCGCCAAGATCAACGCCAAGAAGCAAGCCGCCTGAGGAGATAGAGCATGAATCAAGCCGTCCAAGCCGCAGCACCCGTGCAAAGCGCAAGCCCAAAGAGACGGGCGTGCCGGACAACAAGAAATACCTGCACCCGTTGCTGGCCAAGAACTATGGCAACTGGAAATATCACGACCGTCCGCGTCCCGGTGTGCTGCACCATGTCTCGCACAGCGGCGACGAAGTATGGTCGGTGCGTGCCGGTACCCAGCGCCAGATGGATGTCTACACCATCCGCACGCTGTGCGACATCGCCGACAAATATGCCGAGAGCCGCGTGCGTTTCACCATCCGCTCCAACATCGAATTCATGGTGTCGGAAGAGAAGAAGGTCGCACCGCTGATCGCCGAACTGGAGAAGCACGGCTTCCCGGTGGGCGGTACCGGCAACTCGGTGTCGATGATCGCGCACACCCAGGGCTGGCTGCACTGCGACATTCCGGGTACCGATGCCTCCGGTGTGGTGAAGTCGCTGATGGACGAGTTGATCGTCGAATTCAAGCGCGAGGAGATGCCCAACCGCGTGCACCTGTCGACTTCCTGCTGCGAGATCAACTGCGGCGGTCAGGCCGACATCGCCATCATCGTGCAGCACACCAAGCCGCCGGTCATCAACCATGACCTGGTTGCCAACGTGTGCGAACGCCCGACGGTGGTGGCGCGTTGCCCGGTGGCGGCGATCCGTCCCGCGATGGTGAACGGCAAGCCTTCGCTGGAGATCGACGAGACCAAATGTATGTGCTGCGGTGCCTGCTATCCGCCCTGTCCGCCGATGCAGATCAACGACCCGGAGAATTCCAAGCTGGCGATCTGGGTGGGCGGCAAGAACTCCAACGCGCGCGGCAAGCCGACCTTCATGAAGATGGTCGCCTCCGGCCTGCCGAACAATGCGCCGCGCTGGCCCGAGGTTGCCGATGCGGTGAAGAACATCATCAGCGTGTACAAGGAAGATGCCCGTCCGTGGGAGCGCATGGCCGACTGGATCGACCGTATCGGCTGGCCGCGTTTCTTCGAGAAGACCGGGTTGCCGTTCACCAAGTATCTGATCGATGATTGGCGCGGTTCGCGTGCCAACCTGAATGCTTCGACGCATATTCGTTTCTGAGCGAGGGGACCAAATGAAATTCGGAATCGTCGTCAACGAAGGGCCTTACCAGCATCAGGCCAGCGACTCGGCCTATCTGTTCGCCAAGGCCGCCATCGCCAAGGGGCACGAGGTATGGCGCGTGTTCTTCTACCACGATGGCGTGAACAACGCGTCCAAGCTGACCGAGCCGCCGCAGGACGACCGCCACATCGTGAACCGCTGGGCCAAGCTGGCCGAGGAGCACAAGGTCGATCTGGTGGTGTGCGTGGCTGCCGCCCTGCGTCGCGGCATCAAGGAAGAGAATCTGGCACAGGGTTTTCGCATCTCCGGTCTGGGGCAGTTGGTGGAAGCCGGTATCAAGTGTGACCGTCTGGTCACCTTCGGCGATTAAGGAGAGACGAGATGAGTGATGCCAAAGAAATTCATGTTCGTCAATCGCAAGGCGCCTTACGGCACGATCTATGCGCTGGAATCGCTGGAAGTGGTGTTGATCACTGCCGCCTTCGATCAGGATGTGTCGCTGGTGTTTCTGGATGACGGCGTGTACCAGTTGAAGAAGGGGCAGCAGACGAAAGGCATCGAGACCAAGAACTTCTCGCCCGCCTATCGTGCGCTGGAAGACTACGACGTCGAGAAGCTGTATGTCGATAAGGAATCCATGCAGGCGCGCGGTCTCACCGAGGAAGATTTCCTGGTGGCTGTCACCGTGCTCAGCCGTGCCGAGATGGGCGCGCTGATGGATGAACAAGACGTGGTCTTGAGTTTCTAAGGGGGGCGCATGTTACACATCATCAACAAATCACCCCTGACCAGCGGCACGCTGGACAGTTGTTTGAATACGGCGACGGGCGGCGACATTCTGCTCATCGAGGATGCGGTCTATGCGGCGACGCGCGGCAATGCCGCCGAAGCCAAACTGCACGCGGCGATGGGCAAATTCAAGATACATGTCCTGCTGCCCGATCTCGAAGCGCGCGGCCTGGGCGACCGGCTTGCCGAAGGCGTTTCGCCGGTGGACTACGGCGGTTTCGTCGATCTGGCAGCCAACAACAAAACCTGCCAATCCTGGCTGTAATCAGCAACACTAATTGCAACACATAGAAGGAGAAACAACATGTCAAGCATTGAAGTCGGCGGTAAAAGCTACGAAACGGATGAAGAAGGTTATCTGGTCAATCTGGCCGATTGGAACGCCGATGTCGCGAATTACATCGCCCAGACTGAAAGCATCACCATGACCGATCAGCACTGGGAAGTCGTCAATTTCCTGCGCGAGTACTTCGATGAATATCAGATCGCTCCGGCCGTGCGTGTGCTGACCAAAGCCATCGGCAAGAAGCTCGGTGCGGAAAAGGGCAACAGCGAATACCTGTATGGCCTGTTCCCTTACGGCCCCGGCAAGCAGGCGTGCAAGATCGCCGGTCTGCCCAAGCCCACCGGTTGCGTTTGATCCAGGCTCGGCGATAGGGACATCCTCATGGCGAGCATCGTTTTTGCGATCCTGTTTTATCTCGCTACGCTGTTGCTCGTCGTGGGATTGCTCTATCGCATCAATACCTACGCCCGCACTCCGGCCCCGCTG
This sequence comes from uncultured beta proteobacterium, assembly GCA_963721375.1. Lineage (GTDB taxonomy): Bacteria > Pseudomonadota > Gammaproteobacteria > Burkholderiales > Gallionellaceae > Sideroxyarcus. The sequence continues at coordinate 435,424 of CAVRIW010000004.1, forward strand.
AAGATACCGACCACGCCCGCGCCGACCACCACCGGCGGCGTGGTGTTGCGCATGACACGCGAGGTGCTGTTCTTCGAGAGTCTGTTCAAGGCCAATCTGTGGACTTGGGCGATGGGCTGGTTGTTCCATGCCAGTCTGGTGCTGGTGTTATTGCGCCACCTGCGCTATTTCACCGAGCCGGTGTGGGGCTGGGTCGCTTTCATCCAGCCGTTCGGCATCTATGCCGGCATCACCATGCTGCTGGGCTTGTGCGGACTGTGGGCGCGCCGTTTGTTCGTCGAGCGCATCCGTTACATCTCGACACCGTCCGACCACCTGATGCTGCTGTTGCTGATCGGCATCGCCGCTTCCGGCTTGATGATGAAGTTTGCGGTGCATACCGATGTGATCGCGGTGAAAGGATATTTCCTCGGTCTGATGAGTTTCAACATCCAGGCGCTCCCCGCCGATTCATTGCTGCTTTGTGCATCTGTTTCTGGTTGTTTCACTCCTGGTCGTGTTCCCCTTCAGCAAATTGCTGCACGCACCGGGAGTATTTTTTTCGCCGACGCGCAATCAGAAAGATGATCCGCGCGAGAAGCGCCATCTGAGTGCGTGGGCTGCCAAGCTGGAATCGGAGAAATAGCATGGCCGACATTACAGCACCGGCCTATCGCATCATCCCCATCATCCCCGCGCTGAAGCCGGGTGCGATGGCAGGGAAGGGGCCTTATGTCGCCAGCGACAAACTCAACGAAGCCATCGGTTTTCCCGGTCAGCTGGTGGAAGACTGGCATGACCGCGCCATCGCCAAGATGGGCGAGTTGCTGTCCAAATACCGCTCGCTCAAAGTGTTCATGGATGCCTGCGTGCATTGCGGCGCCTGTTCCGACAAATGCCATTACTTCATCGGCACGCAAGACCCGAAGAACATGCCGGTGGCGCGTCAGGATCTGCTGCGCAGCGTGTATCGCCGTTACTTCACTTTGCCCGGCAAACTTTTCCCAAGCTGGTCGGAGCGCGCGATCTGACGCGCGAAGTGCTGGACGAGTGGTACAACTATTTCCACCAGTGTTCCGAATGCCGCCGCTGCTCGGTGTTCTGTCCCTACGGCATCGACACCGCCGAAATCACCATGGCCGCGCGCGAGATCCTCGATTCCGTCGGCTACGGCCAGAAGTATTCCAACGAGATCATCGGCAAGGTACACAAGATCGGCAACAACCTCGGCCTGCCCGGACCGGCGCTGATCGATACGCTGGAAGGTCTGGAAGAGGACGTCAAAGAAGATACCGGTATCGACGTGCGTTTCCCCATCGATGTGAAGGGCGCGGAAGTATTGCTGATCACGCCGTCCGCCGACTTCTTCGCCGAGCCGCATATCGACAGTCTGATCGGCTACGCCAAGGTGTTCCATGCCACGGGAACCAGTTGGACGCTGTCCTCTATGTCGTCCGAGGCCGGCAACTTCGGCATGTTCATCGGCAATTACGACCAGCTGCGTGCCATTGCGATGCGTATCCGTCAGGCCGCTCTGGAACTGGGTGTGAAGCGCATCGTGATCGGCGAGTGCGGCCATGCCTGGCGCGTGGCATACAGCTTCCTGAACACCCTGACCGGCATCGGCGATGGCGCGGATGCCAACGACCGATTTGCGCAGATGCTGCAAAAGCAATTGGATCACCGCTACAAACAGCCCTCGCATATCTGCGAATTTACCTGGGACATGATTCAGGACGAGCGCCTGAGTTTCGACAAGTCGAAGAACGACAAGCACATCATCACCTTCCACGATTCCTGCAACGTGGCGCGCGGCTCGCGCATGGGCGATCTGCCCGGCGGGCAGTTCGAGATCCCGCGCAACATCATCAAGGCGGTCGCCAACAATTTCGTCGAGATGGCACCCAACACCACGCGCGAGCAGACCTTCTGTTGCGGCGGCGGCGGCGGATTGCTGACCGACGATCTGCTCGAGCTGCGCGTCAAGGGCGCACTGCCGCGCATGGAAGTGTTGCAGCAGGCGGTGGACGAGCACGGCGTCAATTTCATGGCGACCATCTGCGCCATCTGCAAAGCACAATTCACCAAGGTCATGCCCATCTACGGATTCGACAGAAAGATGGTGGGCGGCGTGCATCAACTGGTCAGCAATGCGATCCAGCTGGGTGCGAAATAACGAGGAGGCAGGCAAATGTCAGTAACAACCGAGACCCCGCAAAAGATCACGTTCCGCCGTTACAAGGATGGCGATACCAAAGTGCGCCGCCTGAACGAAAAGATTTTTCAGGCCGGATATTCCTACAAATGTCCGACCTACATCCAGTCCACTCCGCCGTGCCAGGGCAGCTGCCCGGCAGGTGAAGACATTCGCGGTTACCTGGCTATCGTGCGCGGCACCGAGAAGGTTCCTGCAGGAGCAGACGGCAAGCCGAGTCATGCCGTGGCAGGAATATGCCTGGCGTCGCCTGACCGAGGCCAATCCGTTCCCGTCGGTGATGGGACGCGTGTGCCCGGCACCGTGCGAGAGCGGCTGCAACCGCAACGAGGTGGAAGACCATGTCGGCATCAACTCGGTGGAACATTTCCTCGGCGAATATGCCATTGCCAACAAGCTGAAGTTCAACAAGCCTGCTGTCGCACCTTCCGGCAAGAAGGTCGCCATCCTGGGCGGTGGCCCGGCCGGTTTGTCCTGTGCCTACCAGCTGGTGCTGAAGGGGCACGAAGTCACCGTGTTCGACGAGCATGAATATCTCGGCGGCATGATGCGCTACGGTATCCCCGGTTTCCGTACCCCGCGCGACGTGCTGGATGCGGAGATCCAGCGCATCCTCGATCTGGGCGTGAAAACACGCATGAATTGCCATGTCGGCAAAGACATCACGATGGCCGAGATACGCGAAGAGTTCGACGCGGTGTTCCTCGGTATGGGCGCGCAGGCGGGCAGGGCATTGCCTATCGCCGACAGCGAAGCGCCGAACGTGGTGACCGCGACCGCCTTCCTGAAAGCCTTCAACGACGGGCGTTTGCAGCATGTCGGCAAACGCGTGGTGGTGGTCGGCGGCGGCGATACCTCCATCGACGTGGCGACCGTGGCGCGCCGTCTCGGCCACATCAAGCACGCCAAACCGACCGATGCCGAACATGCCATCGCCGGACGCATGGCGCACGATGTGGCGGAGATCTCGGCCAAGGAAGGCGCGGAAGTGACGCTGACCTCGGTGTTTCAACATCGACAAGATGCAGGCCAACAAGCATGAGATCGAACAGGCGCTGGCGGAAGGCATCCATATTCTCGGCGGCCTGGTGCCCATCGGTATCGTGCGCGATGCGAATGGTCGTGCCACGGCACTGCGCGTGGTCAAGTGCGAAGCCAAGTTGGCGGGCGGCAAGCTGGAGATCAAGAACATCGAAGGCAGCGAGCATGACATCGAAGCCGACCTGATCGTTTCGGCCATCGGTCAGGCGGTGGATTTCACCGGGCTGGAGCAATTCAACAACGGCAAAGGCGCGGTCTCGACCGACCGCAACTACGTGGTTGCCGGGCAGCCGGGCGTGTTTGCCGGCGGCGACGTGATCCGCCCGCACCTGCTGACCACCGCGATCGGCCACGGCTCGATCGCCGCCGATGGCATCCACCATTTTATGAACGGGCAAGAGCTGGATAAACGTCCCAAGATCGACGCGCACCAGTTCGACCTGCTGCGCAAGATGGCGGAGAAGGGCATCGAGATCAAGGAGACCCACGAACCGCTGCGCGGCACGTGCGACTCCAACGTCGCGGTGCACAACTTCGACAACCGCTCCGACCGCTACATCATCCCGCACGACAAACTGTTCCTCGGGCACTTCAATTACACGCCGCGCAACCAGCGCGACATCGTGACGCTGGACAAGGAGACCGCGCTGGGTAACTTCGACGAGCGTCTGGTCGCGCTGGTGCAGGAGAAGGCGGTCGCCGAGGCCAAGCGCTGCATGAGCTGCGGCATGTGCTTCGAGTGCGACAACTGCGTGGTGTATTGTCCGCAGACCGCCGTGTATCGCGTCAAGAAGACCGAGGCGACCACCGGGCGCTACGTCGCCACCAACTACGACAAGTGCATCGGCTGCCATATCTGTGCGGATGTGTGCCCGACCGGTTACATTCAAATGGGCTTGGGTGAGTGATGAGGCTGTTCGTATTTTTGCTGCTTTGCCTGTGCATGCCGCAGGCTTGGGCGACTGAAGCGAACACGCCCAAGCTGGACATCGGCAAGGGCGGGCAGTGCGTGCGGGATACGCAGTGGATGCGCAAGAACCACATGCACCTGCTCAGGCATCAGCGCGACGAGACGGTGCGCAAAGGCATACGCGAAGAACAGGATGGGCTGAAGAACTGTGTGGAGTGCCATGCCAGTTTGAGCGATAACAGTGTGCTCGCGCGCGACGACAGCTTCTGCGTCGGCTGCCATCGCTACGAAGCGGTCAAGATCGATTGTTTTGAATGCCATGCCAGCAAACGCAGGGCAGCGCTCGCCAGGAAGGATGCACCATGAGCGACATCGATACACAACGCAGGCAATTCCTGAAGACCACGCTGGGTGCGGCAGCGGTCGCCCTCGCGCCGGGCATGCTGTTGTTCGATATGGCACATGGCAAGAGCGAGGGCCGCATCGAGCAAAGTGCGCTGGGGCATGCTGATCGACACCACCCAGTGCAAGCAAGGCTGCAACGATTGCGTGACAGCCTGCAACAAGGAGAACGGATTGTCTGGAGGCACCAAGGCAACCGACTCGCAATGGATACGCAAGATCGAGATCAAGGACATGAGCAGCGGACGCGAAGTGTCGCTGCCGATGATGTGCCAGCATTGCGAGCATCCGCCCTGTGTGGATGTGTGCCCGACTGCGGCCTCGTTCAAACGCGCCGACGGCATCGTGCTGGTGGACAAGCATCGCTGCATCGGCTGCCGTTACTGCATGATGGCCTGCCCGTACAAGGCGCGTTCTTTCGTGCACGAGCCGCTGCAAGATCAAAACCCGGATGTGCCGCGCGGCAAGGGCACGGTTGAAGCGTGCACCCTGTGCGTGCACCGCATCGACAAAGGCCAGATACCCGCCTGTGCGGAAGCGTGCCAGAACAAAGCCATTCTGTTCGGTGATCTGAACGATGCGAACAGCGAGATCGCCAGGAAAGTGCACAGCGTCGCTTCCATACAGTTGCGTGCCGATCTGCAATTGAATCCCGGCATTCGTTTCCAGGGACTCTAGACCATGCCTACTCTATCCTCGCTGTACTCCAAAAATCGTTGGTACTACGTGCTGCTCGCCGCAGGCGGCCTGGTTGCCATGGCTGGCCTGTATGCCGTGCATCTGATGGAATCGCACGGCCACATCATCACCGGCATGAACAACCAGATCGTGTGGGGCATGCCGCACGTGTTCGCCATCTTCCTCGTCGTTGCCGCCTCCGGGGTGTTGAACGTCGCCTCCATCGGCTCGGTGTTCGGCAAGGCCATGTACAAGGCACGGGCGCCACTGGCCAGCCTGCTGTCCATCGCCATGCTGGCGGGCGGTCTCACCGTGCTGATGCTCGATCTGGGCAGGCCGGATCGCATCATCGTCGCCGCCACCAACTACAACCTCACCTCGGTGTTCGCCTGGAACATGGTGCTGTACTCCGGCATGTTCTCGCTCGTGCTCATCTACCTGTGGACGATGATGGAGCGGCGCATGAACCCCTGTAACAAGGCCGCCGGTCTCGCGGTGTTCGTCTGGCGCTTCGTGTTGACCACCGGTACCGGACTGATCTTCGCTTTCCTCACCGCGCGTCAGGCCTACGGCTCGGCCCTGCTGCCGCCGATGTTCATCGTGTTGTCGTTCGCATGGGGACTGGCGGTGTTCCATGTGGTGCAGACCGTGATCTATGCCTGGAACGAGAAGACGCTCGATCCCGATATCCTGCGGCGCAAGAAGAACCTGCTCGGCGTGTTCGTCATCGGTTCGCTGTACATGGTCGCCACCTATCATCTGACCAACCTGTACTTCGCGCATCAATCCGGCTTCGAACGCTTCATCCTGCAGTGACGGCGGCATCTATCCGAATCTGTTCTGGTGGGGCTATATCGTGCTGGGTAACCTGCTGCCTTTGCTGTTGATCTATGTTCCCGGTCTGGGCAAGACCAAATGTGTCATGGCCGCTTCGATGCTGGTCATTCTGGGTGCGTTCGCGCTGCTGTACGTGTTCATCATCGGCGGGCAGGCCTATCCGCTCAATATCTTCCCGGGCTATCGAGGTCAGCAGCAGCTTCGGCGACGGACAGATCGCCACCTACCATCCTTCGATCTATGAATTCCTGTTGGGCTTGGGCGGATTGGCGATCGCTTTCATCATCACCACCGTCAGCGTGCGCGTGCTGAATTTCATGCCGCAAGACAAGCCCTATATTTCTGATTGATCCTTTCGGAAGGCTGCCATGAACCGTATGCTGATTTCGGCAGCACATAAATCCTCCGGGAAAACCATGGTCAGCATCGGCCTGTGCGCGGCGCTTACGGCGCGCGGCCATGTCGTGCAGCCGTTCAAAAAAGGCCCGGATTACATCGACCCGATGTGGCTGTCACAGGCCGCCGGACACGCCTGCCGCAACCTCGATCTGTACCTGATGGAGAACGACGACATCGTCGCCACCTTCGCGCAGCACAGCAAGGAAGTGAATCTGGTCGAAGGCAACAAGGGTCTGTACGACGGCCTCGCGCTGGACGGCAGCAACAGCAACGCCGCACTGGCCAAGTTGCTCGACCTGCCGGTGATGCTGGTGATCGATGCACGCGGCATGACGCGCGGCATCGCGCCGCTGATCTTGGGCTACCAGGCATTCGACAAGGATATCCGCATCGCCGGCGTGATCCTCAACAATCTCGGCGGCTCAGCGCCATGAAGCCAAGCTGCGCGCCGTCATCGAGCACTACACCGATGTGCCGGTGATCGGCGCGATCCAGCACGACGAGCGGCTCAGCATCATCGAGCGCCATCTCGGCCTGATGCCCAGCAACGAGTCGCATGTGGCGACGGCCAAGATCAAACAGATCGGCGAGGCCATCGCGGAGCAGGTCGATCTGGACAAGTTGCTCGCGCTGTCGCAAAAAGCGCCGCTGGCCATTCCGCACAAAGCCCAAGTGAGTCCGCTGCCATGCGGCGAGAAAGTGCGCATCGGCATCGCACGCGACCGTGCCTTCGGCTTCTACTACGCCGACGATCTCGATGCGCTGGAAGCGGCGGGAGCGGAACTGGTGCCGTTCGATGCCTTGCGCGATGCGCAGCTGCCGGAAGTGGATGGGCTGTATATCGGCGGCGGTTTCCCCGAGACCTGCGCCACCGAACTGGAAGCGAACACCACGCTGCGCACGCAGATCAAACAGGCCATCGAAAGCGGCCTGCCGGCCTATGCCGAATGCGGCGGGCTGATGTATCTGTCGCGCAGCATCGAGTATCAGGGCCACACTTACCAGATGGTCGGCGCGATCCCCGGCGATGTGAAGATGCACGCCAAGCCCATCGGTCGCGGCTATGTGCATCTGAAGGAAGACGAGGCGCATCCGTGGCCGCGTCCAAATACACCGGCGAAACAGATCAAGGCGCACGAGTTCCACTATTCGAGTCTGGAGAACCTTCCGCCGGACAGCCGCTTCGCTTACCATGTCGAGCGCGGTTACGGCATCGATGGCGAGCGCGACGGACTCATCCTGCACAACCTGCTGGCCTCCTATACCCACCTGCGCACCATCGGCAGTTGCTACTGGGCCACCCGTTTCGTCGCCTTCGTCCGGCGGCGCAAGGAACAACAACACAAATCAACTCTAATCAACGAGAAAGCACTATGACACAGCAACGTTATCAAGCCGCTATCGCCGCCTTCGACAAGGCCAACGCCGAAGACCCGAACAAGGAAATGGCCAACGGCAAGGAATATCCGAAAGAGTTGCTCTACGCGCAGCGCATGACCGAGATGCAGGAACGCTTCGCCCCCGAAGCATCGGAAGCCGTGAAGCTGGCCGTGCGCGCCCAGCACATCCAGCGCTGGAAGATCCCGCGCAGCAACTACCCCATGGATAAGCCGGGCTACATGCTGTGGCGCACCACGCTGTACAAGTTCCACGCCGAGACTGCGGGCAACCTGATGAAGGAAGTGGGTTACGACGATGCGACGATAGATCGCGTCAAAGCCATCGTCAGCAAGAAAGACCTCAAGACCAATCCCGAGACGCAGATGATGGAAGACGTGGTGGACCTGGTGTTCATCGAGCACTACATGCTGGCTTTCGCCGGACAGCATGCCGACTACGACGAAGCCAAGTGGATCGTCATCATCAAGAAGACCTGGAACAAGATGTCCCAGCGCGCGCATGAATTCGCACTGGCGGGCAAGATCAAGCTGCCGGAGGCGCTGGTGCCGCTGATCCTGAAGGCAGTGCAGTAAATGGATTTCCTGCCTATCTTCGCCAACGTCCGCAACAAGCTGTGCCTCGTGGTCGGCGGCGGCGATGTCGCCAAGCGCAAGGCGGGCGTGCTGCTGGAGGCGGGGGCGAAGGTGCGCGTGGTCGCACCCGAGATCGATCCTGAGCTGGCGAAACAGAAGGGTATCGATCCTGTCGTATCCCGTTTCGAAGCCAGGCATCTCGATGGTGCGACACTGGTCATCGCGGCCACCAACGACCGTGCAGTGAACAAGCAAGTCTCCGAACTGGCGCAGGCGCGCAACATTCCGGTGAACGTGGTGGACGATCCGGAGCTGTGCTCGTTCATCATGCCCGCCATCCTCGACCGTTCGCCGCTGATGGTGGCGTTCTCCAGCGGCGGGGCGTCGCCGGTGCTGACGCGCATGATGCGCGGCAAACTGGAAACGGTCATTCCGCAGAACTACAGCCGCCTCGCCGCATTCGCCGAACGCTTCCGCGAGCATGTGTAAGACAACGCGTCACCAATCCGGCCAAGCGCCGCATCTTCTGGGAGAACGTGTTCGAGGGCGTGGTCGCCGAGAAGGTGCTGACCGGCGATGAGCACAGCGCCGAAGCGATGCTGCAACAGATGCTGGCGAACGAGGACAACATCCAGCGCGGCGAGGTGTATCTGGTCGGTGCCGGTCCCGGCGATCCCGACCTGCTGACTTTCCGCGCCTTGCGTCTGATGCAGAAGGCCGATGTGGTGGTGTACGACAATCTGGTGTCCAAGCCCATCGTCGAGATGACGCGGCGCGATGCGCAGCGCATCTTCGTCGGCAAGAAACGCGCCGACCACACGCTGCGTCAGGAAGAGATCAACGAACTGCTGGTACGTCTGGCCAAGGAAGGCAAACGCGTGCTGCGCCTCAAGGGCGGCGACCCGTTCATCTTCGGGCGCGGCGGCGAGGAGATCGAGACCTGGCGGCGGAGGGCATCGCCTTCCAGGTGGTACCCGGCATCACCGCAGCATCCGGTGTGGCGTCCTACGCGGGCATCCCGCTGACGCACCGCGACCACGCGCAATCCTGCATGTTCGTCACCGGCCACCTCAAGGACGGCACGATGAATCTGGACTGGGACGCGCTGGCGCGTCCAAAGCAGACCGTGGTGGTGTACATGGGCTTGCACGGGCTGGAGACGCTGTGCGCCGAACTCATCAAGCACGGCATGCCGGACACCACCCCCATCGCCATCGTGCAACAGGGCACCACACCGAACCAGCGCGTCATCACCGGCACGCTGGCGACGTTGCCCGCCATCGCCGAACGCGAGAAGCCGCAGGCACCCACGCTCATCATCGTGGGCGGCGTGGTCACGCTGCGCGAAAAACTGGCGTGGTTCCATCCGCAGCAATCTTGAAGAATCATCCAGACACATGTCCACAGAATTGATAGCAGCAGTGAAAGCGGGTCATGTCGCCATGGTGCAACGGATGCTTGGCTGCCGGAGCTAATGTGGACGCTCGCGACGTGACAGGCGACACATTGCTGATGCTGGCCTCGCATGACGGCAATCTGCCCATGGTGCAAATGCTGATCGAAGCCGGTGCCGACATCGATGCGCACGATGATCGCGGTTGGTCGCCGTTGAGCAAGGCGGTGTACAACACTGAGCTGAAACGCGGCTTCGCCGATGTGGTGCAGGCACTGGTCGATGCCGGAGCGAACATCGAGACGGCAATCGGCTATGGCGTGCGGCCGTTGATGCTGGCTGCGGGTTACGGCGAAACAGCCATAGTCGAGGTGCTGCTGCAGGCGGGCGCGGACGTGCGGGCATGCAACGAGGGCGGCTACACCGCGCTGATGATGGTGAAGCAGAAACATTATGTGGATGTCATCAACCTGTTGCACGAAGCTGAACAACTGGCCGGAGTCGGGGAGGGCAGTTGCGCCAGCAAGAATGCTCCCGGTTCCAACGTCATCACTTTCATGAAACGTCCCGGCGTGTGATGCGGCGTGGTCTTTGACGACGATCGAACGAGGTAACCATGCCCTATTTTGTTTACAAGATCACCGAGCGTCCTATCAGGCTGCTGGAAAAACTGGAACAGCACGATAGTTACCGGGATGCCTCGGTGCGGGTCAAGCAATTGCGCGCCGAGCTTGCCGTGGATTCGCCTGCCATGGTCAAAATGATCCATGCGGAATCGGAGTTGCATGCCGAGGATCTGCTCAATCAGTTGCGTGAACCGGCTCCGGAACTGGGAGATGACTGAGCAGCCCGGATGCGGATCACCGCTCCACAGCTGTGCAGGTCGGGAACAGACCGCCATGCATGAGGCTTGCATCACTCCCGTGCGCTTCATGCCGATATCCAATGCTTCTGTGCTTGCCGGGTTGTCCGGGGATAAAACAGTAATGCAGGATGCATGGGGCCGACCCTTGCGCGACCTGCGCATCTCGGTAACCGACCGCTGCAATCTGCGCTGCACCTACTGCATGCCGCGCGCTGCGTTCGACGACAATCATGCTTTCTTGCCGCGCGCCGAATTGCTGTCTTTCGAGGAGATCGAACGCCTTGCCCGGTTGTTTGTTAAACGGGGAGTGCAGAAGATACGGCTGACGGGAGGCGAGCCGTTGTTGCGACGCGACATCGAACGGCTCATCGAGAAACTGGCCAGATTGCATACCGTCGATGGCGACCCCGTCGAGGTCGCGCTGACCACCAACGGTGTGGCGCTGGGCAAGAAAGCGCGGACGCTCAAGGATGCAGGCTTGTCGCGTATTACCGTCAGCCTCGATGCCTTGAGTCAGCCCACCTTTCGTCTGATGAGCGACAGCGATGTGGCGGTGCGTAAGGTACTGGAGGGGATCGCTGCCGCGCATGCGGCCGGGCTGGCTCCGATCAAGGTCAACATGGTGATCAGGCGCGGTGTGAACGAGCATGAGATTCTGCCGATGGCCGAACATTTTCGTTACAGCGGGATCATTCTGCGCTTCATCGAATTCATGGATGTCGGCAGCACCAACGGCTGGCGCATGGATGAGGTGGTATCGGCACGCGACATTCTCGAGCGCATCGCGGCACACTACCCGCTGCAGCAAGTGGACCCAAACTACAGCGGCGAGGTGGCGGAACGCTGGCGTTATGCCGATGGCGGCGGCGAGATCGGCGTGGTCGCGTCGGTCAGCCAGGCGTTCTGTCACAGTTGTACGCGGGCGCGGCTGTCCACCGATGGCAGGCTCTACACTTGCCTGTTCGCCAGCCAGCCCGGTGCCGACTTGCGCGAGCCGCTGCGCAGCGGAGCGACTGAGCAGACGCTGTCCGGTCTGATTGCAGACTGTTGGACGAGGCGCGATGATCGTTATTCGCAACTGCGCCATGCCGCGACAGCACCGGGAAATAAAGTGGAGATGTCCTATATTGGCGGATGACGCCAATGGTGGCAGACAACCAGATGCAGGGTAAAGGGATAGAAATACGCCATGAATGAACTGAATCATTTTTCGTCATCAGGCCGTGCGCGCATGGTGGATGTCTCCGCCAAGGGCGAGACGGCGCGCGTGGCCATCGCCAGCGGCATCCTGCGCATGCAGCCGGAGACGCTGGCGCGCATCCGCGATGGGCAAGTGAGCAAGGGCGACGTGCTGACCGTTGCCGATGTCGGCGCCGTCATGGCGGCCAAGCACACGCCGGACATCATCCCCATGTGTCACCCGGTGGCCTTGAGCGGGGTGGAGGTCGAGTTCAGCGAGCTGGTCGAGCCGGATGCACAGGGCTGTGTCGGCATCAAGGTGCTCGCCACGGCCAGCTGCGTCGGGCAGACCGGGGTGGAGATGGAAGCCCTGTGTGCCGCCAATGTCGCGCTGCTGACCATCTACGACATGTGCAAGGCCATCGACCGCGGCATGCGCATCGAATGCGTGCAGCTGGAAGAGAAGCGCGGCGGCAAGAGCGGCGTGTGGCAACGCGGGGCAGGCAAATGATACGGGTGCTGTTCTTCGGACCGGTGGCCGACCGTGTGCAGACGCACGAGATGCAGCTCGATTTCGTGTCCGGCATGACCCTGCACGATGTCATCGCGAAATTGGGCGCACAGCATCCGAATGCCTTCGGCCTCGTCAGCCTGATCGCCGTCAACCAGACCCAGGTTCACGACAAGCATACGGTGTTGAACGACAACGACGAGATCGCCTTCATGGCTAAGTTCTCCGGTGGCTGACATGCATCGGACTGCGAGCAGCCATGGTCAGCGCAGTCCGCAGCAAGCAGACTTTTCCCAAGACGAAGAGATCGCCGCGCTGAAAGCCAGCTCGAAGCGCATGGGCGGCATCGCCACCTTCATCGGTTGCGCGCGCGATTTTTCCGAAGGCCGCGAAGTCTCGGAGATCGGCTTCGAGGCCTACGGCAGCATGGCGCTGGCCGAGATGAACAAGCTGCGCGAAGAGGCCATCGCCAGGTTCGGTCTGCTGGATGCGCGCATCGTGCATCGCGTGACCACCGTCAAGGCAGGCGACAACATCGTGTTCATCGCTGCCGGGGCCGAGCATCGTGCCGCGGCCTTCGATGCCTGCCGCTGGATGATCGACGAACTGAAACAGCGCGTGCCGATCTGGAAGAAGGAGATCACGCCGCAGGGGGAATCATGGGTTACGCCGCACCCGTAGTGTTGCTGTTGGTGCATCAAGTCTGGAAACGATTTGAGAGTGGGCAGGTAGAATGACGTCTATCGGCCACAAGCGGCCACTTGGCTATATAGGCTGGGCATAGATACTTTGGGATATTGACCCCTCTGCAATGGCGGGATAGCTTGCGTGTATGAATTCTTTTAAAAATAAATTCGATGCCGCCCCCTTTAGTTACTTTTAAACTGAATGTATTGGAAAAGAAAGATGATTGAAGTTGATGCGGGGCTGAGTAAAGGCGATGAGGCCAAAGGTTCGTTGCGGGAGCTGTTGGCCGCGACTAATTGGCTTAGGAAATTGAATGCTCAAACAAGTCTAACCCTGTTGATACTGGTCGTGATGATTTGTGGAATACCCACTACTGCGTATGCCGACTGGCCAGTTATTCAAACTAAAGATGAGCAAACAGTATTGAATTTGAATACGCCTGAAAATCAGATTGACTTGCTGGAGTGTGGAATGTGGGTGGCAAAAGAGAACGGAAACTACTATCTGAGGAATATTAAAGGAAAGAAAATTCCTGTTCCAAAGTTGGCTGTCAAATCAATTCAAGATAGAAGCAGTTTAGACATTGCGCTTGATGCAAGACTTTTCGGTTTGAAGGTACGCATGATGGGTATTTCGTATGCGGAAGGTGGCGTAGTCAAGACGTGGGGCGGTGGTACGTGGTATGGGGAGAGGCCGCCAGGAAGGAAGTCGCGATACTTTAATACTCAATCAGTAATTTTCTTGATCGATGGTGATCGTCAAAAATTGACTGATGCTATCCATTCAAACATGACCGCAAATCCAAAGCTCAAGGATTTCACGATTAACTATTTTCCTCCTGAACAGAAGTACGGACATCTCGTCATCGAATTGCTTGAAACGAAGGAATTGACACAGGGTGATGGTACGCCTCTGTGGCACTGGGCATTATTGGCAAGGGGATTGTCAAATACGGTCAATCCGCCCTTCATTAAAGTACGGTTTGACGGGGAGACTGGCTACATTCCAATGGATAGTCCTTATCGACGGCCGGCCCCGCATTTGCAAAAGAAGATTAATGCAACCAAACCTATACGCACCCAGCTTGATTATGCATGCATCCTTGGCGAGGATGTACCGAACGCTATACCTGGGAACTAAGGGAGTAGCCTCAAGTTTGGGTCGAGCGTCTGTTAGCGGAAATCTGTTATGGCTCTTATGGGTTAATAGCTGCCGGACGTATCAAGTCGGACAACAACGCTTACCTAACCCAATATCTAAATCCCAGTCCTTCTAACCAATGACAGTCATCTCCATCGTCGGCCATTCCGGTTCCGGCAAGACCACGCTGGTGGAAAAGCTCATCCGTGAGCTGTGCGTGCGCGGCGTGAAAGTCGCCACCATCAAGCATGCCCATCACAAGGTGGAACTGGACACGCCGGGCAAGGACAGTTTTCGCTACAAGGAGGCGGGCGCGGTGATGAGCATGTTGCTCACGCGCGATGCGCTGCAATTGGTGGCGGATGCGAAAGAGGAGCGCGAGCCGGAGCAATTGGCGCAACGGTTCCTGGGCGAGGCGGACCTGGTGCTGGCGGAAGGTTTTTCCCATGCGCCGGGAGCGAAGATCGAAGTGCTGCGCCGCGCCTGCGACCAACCGCCGCGCTGTGCCATCGAGGACGGGCTGATCGCCATCGTCACCGACATGGACGAGGTCTATCCGCAACTGCCGCACTTTGCGCTGGACGATGTGAACGGCATCGTCGATTTCATCCTGCAACGGGCCGGGCGATGATCGAAGACTGCACTGCGCTCATCCTTGCCGGTGGCGATTCGCGCCGCATGGGGCAGGACAAGGCGACGCTGGTGCTGGGCGGGAAGACGCTGCTGGAAAACATCGTCGCCACGATGCAGCAACTCTTTCCCAAGGTGATCGTCAGTGTGCGGCAATTGCGCGCCGGACTGGAGGTGCTGCAGGTGTGCGATGAACAGCCAGCTGGCGGGCCGCTGGCGGGGCTGATCGCAGGGCTGGCGCAGGCCGACACACCTTGGGTCTTCGCAGTGGCGTGCGACATGCCGTTCGTGACACAGGCGGTCGTCTCGCGACTTGCGACATTTCGCGCCGGACATCAAGCGGTCGTTCCGCTGGTGGGTGGCTATCCGCAGCCGCTGGCCGCGTTCTATGCATCCAGTTGTCTGGATGCGATGCGCGCGAGTCTGGCCGACGGTGATAACAGCTTGCGCGGCATGCTGCGAAAACTGGAAGTGCGTTATGTGAGTGAAGCGGAGTTGCGCGACATCGATCCGCAACTGCGCAGTTTTTTTGATCTGGATACGCCGCAGGATTTTCTCGAGGCGCAGAAGTGAGGATGCAGTGGAACATTTATCAGTAACAGCGGCGCAGCGATGCGTCTTGGAGTCGGTCAGTTTGCTCGGTACGGAGAGCGTCAAACTGGAGCAGAGCTTGGGGCGCGTGCTGGCGGAAGACATCCGCGCCAACCGCGACCAGCCGCCATACGATGTGTCGGCGATGGACGGCTATGCCTTGCGCAGTGCGGATGTGGTGAATGCACCGGCTGTGCTTGCGATCATCGAAGACATCAAGGCGGGCGATATGCCGACCAAAGTATTGGCCGCTGGGCAGTGCGCGCGCATCATGACCGGCGCGCCGGTGCCGCAGGGCGCCGATGCGGTGATCCGCGTCGAAGATACGCAAGCGATGCCGGACGCTCAGGTGCAGATCAATTGTGCGGTGAAATCCAGCAACGACATTCGGCCGCGCGGCGAAAGCATGCGCAACGGCGAGACGATGTTGCAAGCGGGCACCGAGATCACGCCGGGTGTCGTCGGTTTGCTGGCGATGGTGAAGCGCAGCGAAGTGCAGGTGTATCGCCAGCCGCGCGTGGCCATCCTGTCCACCGGCGACGAGCTGGAAGGACTGAACGATCCGTTCGATGCGAACAAGATCCCCGATGCCAACAGCTATGCCCTGATGGCGCAGGTGCAGGCGCTGGGCATCCGGCCAGTGCTGCTCGGCATCGCACGCGACGATCCGGACGAGTTGCGCCGTGCCTTGCAAGAGGGGCTGCAGTACGACGTGCTGCTGGTCTCCGGTGGCACCTCGGTCGGTGTGCACGATTACGTGCGCCCGACGCTGGAAGCACTTGGGTGTGCAGATGAAGTTCTGGCGCGTGGCGATGAAGCCGGGACATCCGATGGCGTTCGGCACTGACGCGCATGCTTTCGTGTTCGGCTTGCCCGGCAATCCGGTCTCCAGCATGGTGTGTTTCGAGCAGTTCGTGTTGCCCGCATTGCGCCGCATGATGGGACATCCACGGTTGTATCGTCGCACCATCGAAGCGCGCTTGGCGCGCGACGTGAAGCATCAACCCGGACGCACCGAATTCATCCGCGTGACGCTGGGCAAGGAGGAGGGCGGCTACGCGGCGACTTCCACCGGCGCACAGGGCAGCGGGATATTGCCTTCCATGTCCAAAGCCGATGGCTTGATGGTCGTGCCGGCGCAGAGCAAAGGATTGGCCGCGGGCAGCAGCGTGACGGTGCAGTTGCTGGACGGCACGACGTATCAAAATGAAACAGGCGGGGAGTGGTGATGAAAGCACGTATCGGTATCGTGACAATCTCCGATCGCGCCAGCCGCGGCGAATACGAAGACAAGGGCGGGCCTGCCATTCATGCCTGGTTCTCGCGCGTGCTGACCAGTCCGTGGGAAGCCGTGGCAAGAGTGATACCCGGACGAGCAAGCGCTGATCGAAAAGACGCTCATCGATTTATGTGGCTTGGAGAGATGCTCGCTGGTGGTGACTACCGGCGGCACCGGTCCCGCGCTGCGCGACGTGACGCCGGAAGCCACCGAAGCGGTGTGCGAGAAGATGATGCCGGGTTTCGGCGAACTGATGCGCAGCGCCTCGCTGAAATTCGTACCGACCGCGATCCTGTCGCGCCAGACCGCGGGCATACGCGGCAACAGTCTCATCGTCAATCTGCCCGGCAAGCCTTCTGCGATTGATGACTGTCTGAATGCGGTGTTTCCGGCGATCCCCTATTGCATCGACCTGATCGAGGGCGCGTATCTGGAATCCGATCCGCAACAGTGCGCGGCTTTCCGCCCGGCGCACGCGAAGAAGTAATCGATGGAATTTCACAGATTCTAGGTGGTACGTCCTACAGGGAGCTGGTCAAGCAATCGGTCGGCCTTGTTGGCAAGCAAGTGGCGTATGCTGTCATCAGTCCGCTGGACATCGTTGCAACCGTAGCGGTAATGCCTGAACGAAAGGATTGACCTGTGAGCACTTCAAAAACCGACGAACTCTTCGACACTCTGCGCGCGGCGTGTGCCCGCCAGTTCGGCTTTAATCCCCGGCGAATTACAGAGGAAATGCGCTATGTCGGCAAGGAAGGCCATGGGAAGGACATCGTTCACATCTTCCGGGATGCAGGCACCCATTCGCAGATGGCGCTGAAGAACACTTTCGTGACTTTGCGCGAAAAGCACGGCGATAAGCCGCATTGGACCGAAGCCGAGAAGGCGCACTACAAAAACACCGATGCCGAGATCGACGCGGAGATCGAGGCGAAGCAAGCCGAGCTTGAATACACCCGCAATTGCCCGCTCTATCTGGATCACCGCGAACAGCTGTTGTCACACTACAAGGATTGGCCGGACTATCAGGCCGGCGGGCCGAGCCCGCGCGAAGCGGCAAGAACGCTGATCGGCACGCTGACCGATGCGCACGATTCGCGGCTGGCGGCATTTGCGGAACACATGCATTCGAATGATCCTGAACATCTGGCGCATCTGCTGTTGGCTCCTTGCCACCTTGAGCTTGAAGCAAGCAGGGGTGCGGCAGGCGTGGATGCCCGCTAGCGCTGGCGTTGACTGCTGGTTATCGCTTCGGCACAGAAGGCATCCGTTCACCGCGAACGGCCTTCGGCCCTCGATCTTGACTAACGGATAATCTGGTTTTATGTGTTGCGGACGAACAACCGGCTCGTAAAATACGAGCCGGTTGCATTTTCACAGACGCATCGAGCCGTCAGTTCGACGACTACGATAGCAAAGCGCTTATTGCTTACTTCAGTTTTTCGATGCCCAGCATCTTGAGGATGCTGCTTTCGTAGAACGGTTCGGAATTGCCTTTCTTCATTTTGCGGATGAAGTATTTCTCGAACGCGACCTTGGCGAGATGCACCCATTTGCCTTCGGAGAACCAGTTCACGTTGCGCGGCGGGATCTGCGGAATCGCCACGAACGCCACGCCGCTTTCGCCGAAGTCGGCCAGACACACCGCGTTCCATGTTGCTTCGGTATCAGCCGGTTCACCCGTCAGGTCGGCATGGATGTTGTGCACGGTGGCGGTCACCATGGACTCGATCATGTAGCCGGTCTTGGGGGTGCCGACCGGGACCGGGGTGGCTTCCACCGGCGGGATGGCGACGCACACGCCGACCGCGAAGATGTTCTTGTACTTCGGATTGCGCTGGTGCTTGTCCACGGTGATGAAGCCGCGCGGATTGGTCAGTCCTTCGATGCCGAACACCGCATCCACGCCCTTGAAAGCGGGCAGCATCATGCTGTAGCTGAAGGGCAGTTCGTGCTTCTTCTTTTCCACGCCCATGTCGTCGTGCTCGGTGACATACATCTTGCCCGCCTCGACCTTGGTGACCTTGGCGTTGCAGATCCACTTGATATGTTTGTCGCGCATGCCGGATTCGAGGATGCCCTTGGAGTCGCCCACACCGCCCAGACCGAGGTGGCCGATGTAGGGCTCTGAAGTGACGAAGGTCATCGGCACCTTGGTGCGAATCTTGCGTTTGCGCAGGTCGGTTTCCATGATGAAAGCATATTCGTATGCCGGGCCGAAACAGGAAGCGCCTTGCACTGCGCCGACCACGATGGGGCCGGGGTTCTTGCAGAAGCCTTCCCATTCGTCGTGAGATTTCATCGCGTGATCCACATGGCACACGGAGTAGGTGTGGCCGCCGTGCGGGCCCAGTCCTTCGACTTCATCAAAGGCCAGTTTGGGGCCGGTGGCAATCACCAGATAGTCGTAATCGACGTGATTGCCATCGTTCAGTTCCAGCTGGTTCTTGTCGGGATGCACGCGCTTCACACCGGTGGAGATGAATTCGATGCCCTTGCGCTCCAGATAGCTGCGCACCGGGAATTCGATCTGCTTGCGCTCGCGCCACTTCACCCCGACCCAAGGGTTGGACGGTACGAAGTGAAAGTTCTCGCCGTTGTTGATGACGGTAACCTTGTGCTTCTTGTCCAGCTTCTCCCGCATTTCGTAAGCTGCCGGCATGCCGCCGAGACCTGCTCCCATGATGACGATGTGTGCCATGTTGCCTCCTATCTAGTTATCGATTGATGTAACGATCCCCTGATTCACCTGCTGCCTTGCTGCTTTGATCCAACTTGCCTGCTCGATGAGCTATCGCTGTCCTCCGGCACGCCCTGTTCCTTGGCGAACAGCACTGCGGCCTTCACCCGTGACGACAGATTGAGCTTGTTCAGGATGTGCCGCACATGCTGCTTTACCGTGTCGTAGCTGATTTTCAGGGTCTGCGCGATGGCTTTGTTGCTTTCGCCGCGCGATAACAGCTGCAGAATCTCTCGCTCGCGATCCGTGAGCAGCTTGAGCGAGTTTTTCGGTTCCTGACCGGTATGGTCGCCGCGCAACATGTCGATCATCTTCACCGTCATGGTGGGGGCGACCACCAGTTCGCCCGCCGCGACGCGGCGGATGGCATCGACTACTTCTTCCGGTGCCATGTCCTTGAGCAGGTAGCCGCGCACACCGGCGCGTATCGCATTCGCCAAGTCCACTTCCGAATCGCTCATGGTCAGTATCACCGCAGGGATGGTGCAGCCTTCCTTGCGCAGCTGTTCCAGCATCGCCAAGCCATCCATCGGCTTCATGCGCAGGTCAACGACCAGCAGGTCGGGTTGCTCCTGGATCAGGCTGCGCAGATCCTCAATGGTGCCGACTGCCCCCAGCACGTTGAATCCGTAACAATGTGTGAGCAGTTCGCTCAGTCCGCGCCGGCAAAGGGTCTGGTCATCCACCAGCGCGATTTTCAGTACTTCAGTCATGCACAGTTCTCCAGTTCGTTCCCGGTTCCGGGAAGAATAGTTGTACGCAAGTTCCCAATCCCTTGGTACTTTCCACGTTGATTTCACCGCCGATACGCTGCGCGCGTTCACGCATGATGATGGTTCCGTAATGGCCTTCCACCGGCGAATAGGTCCCGATGCCGTTGTCTTCCACCGTGAACACGTAGTAACCGCAGAGGTGATCGACGATCAGGCGCGCATGGCTCGCGTTGGAATGCTTGGCAATGTTGGAAAGCGCCTCGTGCACGATGTGGTAAGCCTGTATCTCGTGTTCCAGCGGCAAGTCGAGATCGGCGACGCGGATGGAGCAATCGAGCACGATGTCGTGCTGCTGGCTGAACTCCTCTGACAACGTTTGCAGCGCGTGCAACAGCCCGGCGGGATCCATTTCGCTGCGGAAATCGGTGATCAGCGCACGTACTGCCTTCTGCCCGATCTCCAGCGCCTCGTCGATGTCGCGCGTATATTTGGTTGCCATCACCTCGTTGTTGTTGCGCACCGCATCGCTCAACAGGGTGGTGTTCATGCGCGCATAGTTCAGCGTCTGCGCCAATGAATCGTGGATTTCGTTGGCGATGGATTGACGCTCCATCAACAGCTCCGCGCGCTTCTCTTCGCGGCTGGACTTGATGTGTTCGATCAGCGTGGCCAGCAAGTCGGCGAAAGTGATCGCCATGTTGGCGGCACTGCCGGAGGAAGATTGCGGGGTATCGAAGAAGAGGGTGAAAACGCCAAGCATGACTTCGGGGGAGTTGCGGCTTTCCAGCGGGATGGAGATCACTGAGCGGAAATGTCGGTGCGGTCGGTCGCCGTGCCGCGTCTTGCAGGCCTCGACATCGGTGGAGCAGAGGCCGTGTTTGAAGGCATCTTTACCGCAGTCTTCGCAGGCCAGCTCCACGACGCGTTCGGCTGCCAACTCTTCGCCGCTCAATCCGACGGCACTGAGAACCTGCAAGGTCTGTTCGTCTGGGAGCAGAACGCGCACTACACCGGCTCTGGCTTTGATGAAACCGATGGATGTTTCCAGAAACGCATTCAGCAGGGTCTTTAGGTCGCTGCTGCGGGAAGCAACGAACTCCTGTTCTACGCAGGCATCCAACCCGCCGTCCTTGCCGGGAAGTACCAACTCGGGATCGCGCGTCCAAAAGAACGCCACGTTGTCCGGTTCTGCTGCTGACTTCATTTTTCCACTCATAGCATCCAGCAATAATGTCCGAAAGTCTTATCGAGTACGTCAGAAAAAAATGTATCTGGCAATCGCATGCCGGCTGCTAGATTATGCTGCTTCCCCCCAAATGACAATAAACCATCATCGGTTTTATTCCTACCACCCCATCAGGGTTATAGCGCCCCCCACCCGATGTGGTTATAGACACTAAGAGCACGGATTCTGCCTAATGCTACGCAATTTCCGCGATACGAAAAAGGTATGAAGATCTGCATCGTTTCCGACAGTCATGACCGCTCCGATCCTCTGGTGGAGGCAATCATGGAGGCGCAGGCTGCCGGGGCTCAAGCCGTCATCCACTGCGGCGACCTGATCGGCGTCAACACGCTGCGCGCTTCCCTCAAGCTCGGCATCCCCATCCATGCCGTACACGGCAACAACATCGGCGACGTCGCTGCGTTATACCGCATGATGGAAAAGAGCGATGGACTGTTTATTTACCACGGACAAGAAGCCACGCTGGATTTTGGCGGGCGCAAGATATTCGTTACCCACATGCCAAACCACGGACAGGCTTTTGCCTGCACCGGCGACTACGATCTGGTCTGCCACGGCCACAGCCATACCGCCCATGTCGGCAAACAGAAACATGTCAAAGGCGGCGAATGCTGGCTGGTCAATCCAGGTTCGGTGGCGGGCATCGATGCGCCAGGCGTGAAAGCCATCCCGACCTGGATACTCGGCGATCTGGAGCGGATGAATTTCGAGATACGCACCTTGCAGCAAACCACATCGGAGGCTTGAGTGAGCTCTTCAATTGCAACGAACCAGACCATCCTCGTCGTCGGCGGCGGTATCAGCGGCATGACGGCGGCGCTGGAAGCCGCCGAATGCGGCAAACAGGTGATATTGGCCGAGCGCAACACCAGCTTGGGCGGACGCACCGCGCTGCTCTACCGCTACTTCCCCAAGATGTGCCATCCCACCTGCGGCCTGGAGATCAACCTGCGCCGTCTCAAGGCCAACCGCAACCTGCGCGTGATGACACAGGCCGAAGTCACTTCGGTGAGCGGGCAGCGCGGCGACTACAACGTCACGCTGAAGATCTCGCCGCGCTACGTCAACCAGAACTGCACCGCCTGTGGCGAATGCGCCAAAGTGGTGGAGACAGAAATATCCAACCCCTACGAATACGGCTTGTCCAAGACGCGCGCGGCCTATCTGCCGCACGCGATGGCCTATCCGCAGCGCTATGTGCTGGATGCTTCCATCGTCGGCACGGCGGATGGCGAGAAGGCCAAGGCCGCGTGCAAGTACAACGCCATCGATCTCGACATGCAGACCGAGACAGTCGAACTGAAAGTCGGTGCGGTGGTGTGGGCGACCGGCTGGAAGCCTTACGACGCGGCGAAGATACAGCCCTACGGCTACGACCGTTTCGACAACGTCATCACCAGTCTGGAGTTCGAACGCCTTGCCGACCCACATGGACCTACCTCTGGCCGTCTGCTGCGCCCGTCGGATGGCAAGGAAGCGAAGAACATCGCCTTCATCCAGTGCGCCGGATCGCGCGACGAGAACCATCTGCGCCACTGTTCGCGCATTTGCTGCATGGCTTCGCTCAAGCAGACGCAATATGTGCGCGAGGCCTACGGCGAAGAGGGCAAGTCCACCGTTTATTACATCGACATCCGCTCCATCGACCGCCTCGAAGATTTCTACCAGAAGGTGCAACAGGACCCGACGGTGAAGTTCATCAAATCCAAAGTGGCCAATATCAAGCTGCATGAGGCGAGCGGCGATCTGGTGCTGCACGGCGTGGATACCGAAGGCTATCATCGCTATGCCGACGCAGCACGACCTGGTGGTGCTGGCCGTGGGCATGGAGCCGGAGAGCAACGGCATCACACTTCCGGCGGACATCATTACCGATTCGTCCGGGTTCATCGAAGGGACCAGGGATGGCGGGCAATTCGCCGCCGGTGCGGCGAGCAGCCCGCTCGACGTCAACCGTTCCGTGCAGAGCGCCACCGCAGCGTCACTGCGCGCGATCCAGGTGGTGCACAAGACCTCTGCTAGCGAAGGAGCTAAGATAATGGCTGAGATGAAGACTGCCGCGTACGTTTGTTCCGGCTGCGGACTTGGCGACAAGCTCGATGTTGCGCAACTGAGCAAGATCGCGCAGAAGGAAGGCAAGATGGCGCTGGTGCGCGAGCATGCCTTCCTGTGCAACGAAGAGGGCGTGCAACTGATCCGCGACGACATCGAGAAAGAGGCCGTCACGCATATCTGCATCGCGGCCTGTTCGCGCCGCGCCAAGACCGAAGCGTTCCATTTTCCGAGCGTTGCCATGTCGCGCGCCAACCTGCGCGAAGGTGTGATCTGGGTGGTGGCGGAAGGCGAGCAGCACGATGAAGTGCGCCAGGAGATGGCGGACGATTACGTGCGCATGGCCTGCGCCGAACTGAAGAAGATGAAGTTGCCGGAAGGCAATCCCAACCTGGCGCACAACAAGCGCGTGCTGGTGGTCGGCGGCGGCATGTCGGGGCTGACCGCTGCATTGGAAGCCGCCGAGGCGGGTTACGATGTGGTCATCGTCGAGAAGGAAGCGCAGCTCGGCGGCTGGGCGGCCAAGCTGTGGAAGCGTGTGCCGTTCAAGCAGCCTTATGCCGAACCGCAGGATACCGGAGTCAACGACCTGGTGAGCAAGGTCAGCACCCATCCGCGCATCTCTATCCATCTGCGTTCCACTGTCGCCGAGACTTCCGGCGCGCCGGGACGTTTCAGCGTGCAGGTGCTGGGTACCTCAGGCATCACCACGGAGGAGGTGGGTGCCATCGTGCAGGCCAGCGGCTTTACCACCTACGATCTCAACAAGCTGCCCGAACTCGGCGGCGGCAAAACGCCCAATGTTATCGACCAGGCCGGACTGGAAGCCTTGGCGCGCACCGCGAACGGCGCAGCCATCAAACGTGCCGACGGCAAAATCGTTACGAGCGTGGTGTTTGTGCAATGCGCCGGACAGCGCGATGCGAGCGGCACGCATCTGCCTTATTGCTCAGGCCATTGCTGTGCGACCAGCGTCAAGCAGGCGATGTACTTCAAGGATGCCAATCCCGCAGGTGGACACGGTGGTGATGTACACCGATCTGCGCTGCCGGGCATGGGCGAGGATTTCTACCGCAGCGCGCAGACAGAAGGGCGTGATCTTCACCAAGGGCCAAGCCTCCGCGGTGGAAGCGGCGGGCGAGGGTTGTACGGTGAAGTTCCGCGACTTGATCCTGGATGAAGACACGCAGCTTTCTGCCGACTCTGGTGGTGCTTGCCACTGGACAAGTACCGAACGCGGGCGTCGATCTCGAAGCATGGAACCCCATCGTGACGGCTGCCGAAGGCGGCTCGGAAGAGGCCAAGCAGAAGAAGGTGGAGCTGCAGAAGATCTCCGTGCTCAACCTCAACTATCGCCAGGGGCCGGACATGCCGCAGTTGAAGCACGGCTTCAGCGATTCGCACTTCATCTGCTTCCCCTACGAAACGCGCCGCACCGGCATTTACGCCGCAGGCCCTGTGCGCCGTCCGATGGACATGCTGCAAGCGACCGAAGACGCGACCGGCGCGGCACTCAAGGCCATTCAGGCGGTGGAGAACGCCAGCCTCGGACGCGCCGCGCATCCGCGCTCCGGCGATCTGTCTTTCCCCAGTGCACGCCTCGAAGGCTGCACCCAATGCAAGCGCTGCACGGTGGAATGTCCGTTCGGCGCGATCGACGAAGACGAGAGACGCTACCCGGTATTCAACGAAGAGCCGCTGCCGCCGCTGTGGTACCTGCATGGGCGCTTGTCCGGTGCGTGTCATTTCGTTCGAGAACTATTCGGTGGATACCGTCGGCATGCAGATCAAGGCGGTGGAGATGCCGGACGAATTCTCGGAAAGGCCGCGCATCCTCATCCTGGCTTGCGAGAACGATGCCTACCCAGCGCTCGACATGGCGGGCTTGCAGCATCATCTGTATTCCGCCTTTGTGCGCGCCATCCCGGTGCGTTGCCTGGGTTCGGTGAACACCATCTGGATCACCGATGCGCTCAACTCAGGTTACGACGGCGTGATGATGATGGGCTGCAAGCACGGCGACAATTACCAGTGCCACTTCGTCAAAGGTTCGGAGCTGGCCAACTACCGCATGAGCAAGATCGACGACACGCTCAAGCAGATGGGGTTGGAGACGGAGCGCGTTATCACCCATGAAGTGGCGATCACCGACAATGCCCGCGTCGCCAAACTCATCAACGAGTATGTCGAGAAGATTCAGGAGATCGGCATGTCGCCGATGAAGGGCTTCAACTGATGAGCAAGCTACTGCGCCTGGTGCGGTCGTGGTTCAGCAGCTTGCCGTGCCTCTGCCTCTATGTGCTGTCTGCGCCGAGTCGCTCTTGCCGCGCCTTCGCTGGCATCCAAAACACCGGGAGAACCTGTCCATGACTAATGCAAATCAACAAGCCGTCGCGCGTTACCGCAACGACTTCCTGCGCGAGGTCGAAGAGCGCGTCGAGGATGGCGAGTGGGTCAAGATGTGCATGCAGTGCGGCGTGTGCGCCGGTTCCTGTCCTCTGGGCAACGCCTGGCAGCACACCCCGCAAAAACTGTTCATGATGATCCGTGCCGGCAAGCGTGAAGAGGTGCTGACCTCCGATTCGATGTGGATGTGCACCTCCTGCTACAACTGCATCGTGCGCTGTCCGCGCAAACTGCCCATCACCCACATCATGCATGGTCTGGCGAGCTACGCGCACCGCCTGAACCTGGCACCCAAAGGCCAGCCGACACGCGAGGTCGCCAGACTGTTCTGGAACAACCTCGCCAAGACCGGGCGCGTCAACGAATTGAAGTTCTCGCTGGCGATGTATTTCAAGGACGGCATCGTGCAGGGCATCAAGAACGCGCTGGCGATGCAGAGCGTCGGCCTCGGTCTGATGAAAGCCAAGCGGCTCAATCCGATGGAGTTGTTCGGCGGGCACAAATGCAAAGACCCCGGCAGCCTGCACAAGATGATCGCCAAGGCGCGCGAGATCGAAGATCGCAAGAAGGGCTTCACTTCCTGAGGGAATGGATAACAGTCATGGCTAAAAAACAATACGCGTTCTACCCCGGTTGTTCCTCGCAGAAAGGTGCGTCGGCTTCCAACTTCGTCACCTCCATCGGCGTGATGTGCGACAAGCTCGATATCCAACTCAACGAGATACCTGACTGGAACTGTTGCGGTGCCTCCATCGGTTATGCCGAAGGCGGCGAGCTGCCGCGTCTGGCCATCAGTGCACGCAACCTGGCACTGGCCGAGCAACATCTGCCGGGGCAGGACATGGTATCCGGCTGTCCTGCGTGCTGGCTCGCTTCACGCGAGACGGCGGACCGTCTCAATGCGCACAGCAACCTGATGACCGAAACCAATGAAGCGCTCAAGGTAGTCGGGCTGAATCTCAAAGGCACGGTCAAGCCGCGCCACATGGTCGAGGTGCTGGTCGAGGACATCGGCTTCGCAGGCATGAAGCAGGCAGTGGTCAAGCCGCTGCAAGGGCTGAAGATCGCGGGCTATGTCGGTTGCCAGACCAACCGTCCGTTCGGTATCGCGGGCGAATCGTTCGAGAACCCGCAATATCTCGACAAGATGGTCGAAGCCGTCGGTGCCGAACCGGTCGCCAACTACGACCAGAAAGTCACCTGCTGCGGCGGTGCACTTGCTTTCTCCGAACCGGAAAAGTCGCAGCAACAGATACGCAGCATCGTCGAATCGGCCTACGATCACGGCGCGGAGATGATCGTCACGCCTTGCCAACTGTGCCAGGCCAACGTCGAGATCTACCAGTCCGAGATCAACAAGAAGCAGGGCACCAAGTTCGCCATGCCGGTGGTCTATTACTCGCAGCTGATGAGCGTGGCCTACGGCGGCAGCGCCAAGCAGGCCGGGCTGGACGGGCACGTCATCCAGCCGAAGAAGTTGCAGGACATCGCGGGGAAGTAAGGGGCACTGGTTTTGCGCAGCTCAACCAGCGTTTCCGTGGGGCTATAATCCCAGTCCAGGACAGATCAAGAAGGAGAGCGACCATGCAACACCTTGAACCCAAAGAAGCCTACGACTTCCTGCAGGCCAATCCCGAAGCGGTATTCATCGACGTGCGCAGCGAGATGGAATACATGTTCGTCGGCCATCCGCGCGGCTCCATTCATATCCCCTGGGTGGATGGCCCGGACTGGGAAGTCAATCCGATGTTCGTTGCGCATGTGCGCAAAGCCTCCAGCGTCAATCGTCCCGTCCTGCTCATCTGCCGCTCCGGACGCCGTTCTGCCGATGCCGGGCTGGCATTGGAAAACGCCGGGTTGAAAGACATCTACAACATCACGCACGGTTTCGAAGGCGACCTCGACGATACTCATCATCGCAATTCGCACAACGGCTGGCGCTTCGATGGCCTGCCTTGGGCACAGACTTGATGCTCATCCCGGACTTCACCGAAGCCGAACAGAAGCGCGTGTCAGGTCTGCTGTTCGAGCGTTACGGCAAACTCGTCCCGATCCAGCTTGCCGATAGCGAGCTGCAACTCGGTGTCGACCCGTCGCAACTCACCGTTTGCCCCACCTTCTACTGGAACGAACGCGGTGCGCACTTCATCGTGTGCAAAGTCGCGGCAGACCGCTACCGCTGCCAGTTCTTCTATTCCGAGGCCGATCAATACGGTACAGGCCGTGACGAATACGACAACCTCGACACCTGCGTCCTCACGCTGCTGCAAGTCCAGTCAGACCACGAACGTCAACTTGCCAACGTATCGTCCGGTGCCACGGCCGCCAACCTCAAAGACGACGAGTATCACGGCCCGCTGGTGGTGTAGTGAGAACGCTGCAAGTTCGTTAGCAGCGGTAACTAACTACATCACGCTGCCAAACGAGAGATCGTGTGTGTGCGGCGGCAACGGCAAGCCTGCGAGTTGACTGGCCTGGCTCACCGGACCCTGCGGAAAAAGCTCATAAAGAAAACCGCGCCCGTGTTTTTCGCAAAATCGTTCTTCCATATCCCGCAACACCTCCCGCGCGCTACTCGCGTTCCCAAGCTGTCGGTAGCGTTCGCGCAGATAGAAGATGACTTCCCAATGTTCATCGGTGAGCTCGATGCCTGCAAGTTCGGCCTGCCGATTGGCGTAATGGGGCGACCACGGGACAAGATCGGACAAGTTGCCTTCCGGGTCATTCTCGTAACGTAGTGGATTGCTGATGGCTTTGTTGATGTCGAGCATGATGGTGCCCTCCTGCTGACGTGAGTGACTAGGGATAAAGCTCACCCACCCGCCAATCCTCAAACTACCGAGGGTTCTTGTCAACTAATTGCCTTGTAGTCGATGTGGGAAAACAGATCATGGGGAAAGGCAAGCTGACAACCTTACCTATTGGTTATTTCAATTGCGCGATCGCAGTCTGTGCGTCAGACGCAAGCGGGCTTGCCGGGTAATCCTTCAGGAACTTGTTGAATGCATCTTTCGCTTCACTGTTCTTGCTGGCCTCGAAAAGCGCCACGGCATTCTTGAATGCTTTCAGCTCTTCACTATCGAGTTCGTGCAACGCTTCACCTTTCCAGTACAGATCGTCTGAATCTGCAAGCGAGCCACGGACACCTCCAGCGGCCGTTGTAGAGGACAACTTCTTTTTGGGTGTGATGTTCTCGACCTTCTTTCTGATGGACGACCAGAAAGACTCTTCGGCAAAGGCCTGGATTGGCAAAATCAGGAGCAGGCAAACAGCGATTGTTTTTTTCATGATTCCTCGCAAGGTGATGAGCGGCAAAAATTTGCTTCCATCGAAACGCTCCCGCCGAATGCGCTTTGATTTGTTGGCGGGCGGGTAAGAGTAAAACTCGCAACCGACCGATTGTGCGTCATATTGTGGCTGTGACTGAAGCAATTAAGCTGTCAGCCACATAACCGGTGCGGTGCAGACCTGATTTAGTCACAAGGATTTTCAGACAGCGGATTCAACTACCACTGATATGAGAGG
The DNA here is from genome assembly GCA_963721375.1 of uncultured beta proteobacterium. GTDB lineage: Bacteria > Pseudomonadota > Gammaproteobacteria > Burkholderiales > Gallionellaceae > Sideroxyarcus. The sequence goes on from CAVRIW010000004.1 coordinate 464,815, forward strand.
CCAATAGATACCATCGGCGTCCAGGTCCAGGTGTCTTTTTCCAGTCTTGCTCGTTCGGCTGCGACATCAGTTTGTAGTCCCGCAGCAGTTCCCGTTGCACTCAATGTTACCTTTGGAGCTCCTTGATAGAGCATGCCAACATCAGCCACAAACCCCCATTTTTTATTTTCCGCCACCGGATTCCCCCAGCCAAATCCGATATAGGGGGCAAGGCTATTGTATTTGAGTGTCCCTTGCAGCTTGCCAACCTGGGCAGCGCTGTAATGATTGGCACCAAGATTGTATCCACCAAGGGGTAGCTCTCTTCCGACGATGTCGTCATTGCTGTTGTTGTAGCCCAGCCCGACGCTGAAACGAGACTGACTCTCTTCACCGGGATACCAATCAGCCATTACTGACAGTAATTGTTGCTTGCCGTTGTGGTCGTATGCGTTGTCTGATTTCGATATGCCAAGTGCATCCGTCAGTAAATTCCCCATCTGTTTCAATGTGGCCAGCGGGTCAGTTCCCTGATAAGTGTATTGATGAAACGCAATACGCGCGTTGAACTTATCGGATATCTTTTTTGTAACCTCAAGCCCACCTCCCTCGATGCTGATATGGGCAGATACAGCCATTTCTTCAGCATAAGAAGCCGTTGAACAAAGTACAACGACTGCAATGATGACGGCATTTTTAAACATTTCTAAAACTTCCTTTGCATTGGATTCTCAATTGGACAAAGCAAATGAACTCCGGCTACATTTGCCTTTGTCTATACGTTAATTCTCGTTTGGAAGAAGGGCTTTCTCCGACAAATTGCCAGTCTTCAACCGGTAACAACAACCGATGGATGTTTGATAGCGCTCCTGTCCAAAGCGTCACGGCGGGGTTGAATTCACCAGAGCAACAAGGCCGGCAGAGCCGGCCTTGCCGTAGTTATGGCATTACGCGATTGAATGTCATCGTTACCGCTGGATTGACACTGTTGTCGACGACGGTCATCGCGTTGCCATTCACCGTCACAGCTAAACTGGCTGCAGTGGTACCGGGAGCGGTGCAGGTGTTGCTATGCCACCGACTGACGGCGCAGAAAAGCCAGCCTGAAGATTGGTATCCACCGTCGGGCAAGTAGCGGTAAACGCACCTGTGCTTGAATTCCAGGTATAGGTGCCATGCTCAATGCCGGGTTGCACAGTGCCGGCAGGGCCACTCACTACCGACTCGGACTGCATGTAGTCGCCGTTGGCGAAGAACGTAAGCACGGTCGTAGTCGGGGTGCCAAACGCCGGTGCCACGCCGTTGACTTTGAGGTTCGCCCAGGAGCCGACGATAGGGTTGATGGCATCGATCACGCGATTAAATGTCAGCGTTACCGCTGGATTGACACTGTTGTCAACGACGGTCATCGCATTGCCATTCACCGTCACAGCTAACCTGGCTGCAGTGGTACCTGCGGTGCACTGCACGCCATTCGGAGCAGAAAAGCCCGCTTGGAGATTGGTGTCCACCGTCGGACAAGCAGCGGCGAATGCCCCCGTACTCGCATTCCAGGTATAGGTGCCATGTTCTAATCCCGGCTGCACGATATTGGCTGGCCCATTCACTACTGACTCGGATTGCATATAGTCGCCATTGGCGAAGAAAGTCAGGAGGGTATTGGTGTTGGAGCCCATGATCCATGAACCAACGCCTGAATTGGCTGAGGCTATGTTCGCGTTGTTGCTGATCATGCCCACAGTTGTTGTGCTGACGGTCGGCGCTGTCGGCGCAGCGATCCCTGCCGCAGCCACGCTGGATGCGCCGCTGGTCATGGCAGTCATCGCAGCATTCAAGGCCGCCTGGTTGATGACAGAGGATGGTGCGCTGGCCGGATTCAGTGTCGCCATCGTGTTGGCCAGAGTTTTCACTCGCTCGGACAAGTTCGCACCCGCTTGACCATTTGCCACCACTGCCAAGGCAGCCAAACGAAGCGTGTCCGCGTCGCCAGTCTTGCGGGTGACGGGATCAAATGCTGGAACGGCGGATGCGGGAATCCCCAGCATGGTGCTGGCAGTATCCAAGGCTGCGACAGCAGAGGCTGCCTGAATGGGGTGCATAGCAGCAAAACCGCCCAAGCGGTTCTGCAGGTCGGCCACGGCGGTTTCTGTAACGATGGTCACGGGGATAGCATTGCTGGCTTTTGTGACTACGCTGCGCAAAGGTACGGTTGCGGTTTCGTCGATACCGGTATTTTCGTTGTAGTAGCTGCCAGTCACTTCAACGACAAGCGGGTAAGCCACGTTGGCGTTGTAAGTGACATTTGCCACGCCACTGGCGTTGATGGTGCCGCCGGAGAGGATCGTAACAGGGTTGCCGTTAGCATCTTTAAGTGTGACGGTACCGCTGGAGAACGGTCCTTTGTAGGGAGTGATGGTTGCGCTGGAAGTGCCGGCAGGGCCGCTACCACCGTTGGAGGCGCTGTTGCTCCCCCCGCCACCACAGCCTGCAATCAATGCGCCAACTACCGAGGCAAATAACAGGAACTCAGTACCTTTTCTAAAATAGTTCAAATTCTTATCCATTCAAACAGCTCCTTTAAGAAAGTTATAGGTCGAGATGCGCTTTGATGACGCTCTCATCCAAGTGATACGTTGATTTATTGGTTTATTTACCTTTTTTTTGCATGATAGCATTACCTCCTTGAGGGAGGCATCACCCAAACTAGGTATGGAATAGGAGGATAGAACATGAACCGTGGTAACCAAGAATTGACACGACTTAGCGAGCTGATTGGACTGATCTACGAAGGGGCGACCGACCCGAGCCGCTGGACGAAAGACATTCTGCCTGCTGTGGCGGAATACATCGAGGCACCTGGGTGTTGCCTATTCACGGTACTTCACCACCCGTTGAATGACGGATATTTTTTCATTCATGGCATTGCACAAGAGCAGATCGATCTCTATGCGAGTAAGTACCGAAGCGAAGATGTGTGGATCGGGGCTGCGACTGAAAAAAACCTGGTATTCGAGGGGAGTGTGATTCTCGGAGAAGAACTGGTTCCCCGTGAGCTGCTGCTCGAGTCGAAGATTTACAAAGAATGCCTTTCTCGCGACAAGAACATGGCGCAATTGATGACGAGCGTCGTGTTCGGGCAGGAATCGGATAACTCAATGCCTGCGATTTTCTCGTTTTTCCGTGGCCTGCATCATCCGACTTTTGGTGAAGAGGATCGCACCCGCTTGCGCTTGGTGCTGCCGCATCTCTCGCGTTCGCTGGGTGTGATGCAGCGCCTGCGCTCGGCTGAACTCACCGTGGCAACCACTTTGGCGGCACTCGACCGTTTATCACCTGGCGTGTTGTTGATCGATGGGAATGGTGCGGTGGCATTTGCCAATCGTTCTGCTCAGTGCATGTTGGAGAATGGGGATGGGCTGCGCTTGCGAAAATTGACTCATGCCGTGGGACTAGGTGACTTGGTTGCGGAGGACGCAAAGAGCAGCAAGTCGATCAGTGAGGCAATCAGTGCGACCCTAAATCGCGACCCCTTCGCCACGCCTCATTTCTCACAATGCGTCACAGTCCCTCGCACTTCCGGCGTCGCCAGTTACACCCTGCAGTTCTCTGTATTAGGCGAACACAATGAATTCGGCGGGGAGGGTGGCGCCTATGCCGCCATAGTCTTCATTGCCGATGGCGCGCAAGAGGTGCATGTCGATCCTGTGTTGCTGCAAAGCGCCTACGGGTTGACGCAAGCTGAAGCAAAGGCGGCGGTCATGTTGCTGGAGGCCCACTCCGCGCAGGACGCAGCAGACAACCTGGGTATCAGTTTGCACACGGTGAACACCCAGATCAAGCAGATTTATTCCAAACTCGGGGTGGATACGCGCACTCGATTCGTCAAGCTGATGATGGGATTAGCCAGCCATCATTCTTGAAAGTTGAACAGAATTACTGTGTTGTGGATTGAAATCAGAATGACGCTGCATGGTTTGGTGAGATTCTCGATCGTCTCAAATTGGCCGAACTGAGACGGTCTCTGTTCTTCATTTTCACGTAACTAACGGGCAGGCCAGGTTTTCGGGCTACTCGCCCAGTTGCATCCTTCGCACGTAGTGGCAGGTATAGCCGTGCGGATGTTTGACCAGGTACTTCTGGTGGTATTCCTCGGCACGGTAAAACTCCTTGAACGGCACGACTTCGGTGACCACCTTGGCTTTCCAGTCGCCTGATGCATCCACGGTCTTGATGACTTCTTCGGCGGTGCGTTTCTGTTCTTCGTTTAGATAGAAGATCGCCGAGCGGTATTGCGTGCCGATGTCGTTGCCTTGCTGGTTGCGCGTGGTGGGGTTGTGCATGCGGAAGAATTCGAACAGCAGGTGGCGGTAGCTGAGTTGCTTGGGATCGAACACGATCTTCAGCGATTCGGCGTGGCCGCTGCTTCCGGTCTTCACGATGTCATAGGTAGCGTTCGGCGTATCGCCACCGGTGTAGCCGACTGTCGGTCTCCAGCACGCCGGGAATCTGGCGCACCAGTTCTTCCATGCCCCAGAAACAGCCGCCGGAAAGGTAGGCGGTTTGGTTGGTGTCGGTCATGGGGGCTCCTTTCGGTTGGGCGTTGCTGCCTGCTGCAAGAAGTGCCAACAGCATGAAGACGGCAGACAGCGGAACATGCTAGCGCCGTCTTTCTTCATCGCCTGCGCTGCTTCGCGTTTCGACTCGCGTTCTTTCTCAGTTGCGCGCTTGTCATGCTCCTTCTTGCCCTTGGCCAGGCCGATCTCCAGCTTGACGCGTCCGCCCTTGAAGTGCATGTCCAGCGGCATGATGGTGTAGCCGGCGCGTTGCACTTTGCTGATGAGTTTTTCGATCTCGTGTGCATGGAGCAGCAGCTTGCGGGTGCGCACCGGATCGGGATGGATGTGGGTGGAGGCGTTCAGCAGGGGGCTGATGTGCGAGCCGAACAGGTACAGTGCGCCGTCCTTTACCGTGACGTAGGCTTCCTTGAGCTGCGCGCGCCCGGCGCGGATGGCTTTGACTTCCCAGCCTTCCAGCATGAGTCCGGCTTCATGTTTTTCTTCAATGAAGTATTCGTGAAAGGCTTTTTTGTTCTGAATGATGCTCATTGCGGGTGAGTTTTGCTGTTGGTTGCGATATTCTACCAGCCTTTGATTGACGGGCTTTGGCAAGCGATGGCTTTGGTTGAAAAGACAGTGATCGTTCCGCACAGCGCGGAGCAGATGTTCAATCTGGTGGACAGGGTGGAATCCTATCCCGAGTTCCTGCCGTGGTGCGGCGGGGCGACGGTGGACAAGGTGGAAGGCGATACCGTGCAGGCCACGGTACATATCAACTACCACCATATCAAACAGAGCTTTACCACCGAGAATGCGCGCACCAGCCCCAGTCGCATCGACATGACTTTGGTCAACGGCCCGTTCCATCACCTCGACGGGGAATGGCTTTTTATCGCGCTGACGCCGTCTGCCTGTAAAATAGAATTCCGCCTGCATTACGAGTTTTCCAGCAAATTGCTGGAAAAGATGGTGGGGCCGGTGTTCCATTACATCGCCAACAGTTTCGTGGATGCTTTCATCCACCGCGCAGAAAAGGTCTATGCGACAGAATGAACGCAGAAAAAATAAATATCGAGCTGGTTTACGCACTTCCCCATGAGCAGACCCTGCTCCAGCTGGAAGTGCCCGCCGGCACCACGCTGGCCGAAGGCATCAGGCTTTCAGGCATCCTGAACAAACATCCCGAGATCGATCCGGACAAGAGCAAATTCGGCATCTTCGGCAAATTGAGCAAGGCCGATGTCGTGCTGCGCGAGAAGGACCGCATCGAGATCTATCGCCCGCTGATCGCCGACCCGAAAGAGGTGCGCCGCAAACGCGCCGAAGAGGGCAAGGTCATGAAAAAGGGCGGCGGCGACCTCTGATGCTGGACTACGATCTGCATTGCCATTCCAACGTATCCGACGGCACGCTCACCCCAACCGAGCTGGTGGCGCGTGCCGCCGCTCGCGAAGTGAAGGTGCTGGCGCTGACCGATCATGATGATGTGGATGGGCTGGCGGAAGCCGCCCAGGCCGCCGCGCAACACGGCATCGAATTCATCAATGGCGTGGAGATCTCGGTGAGCTGGCGCAGCCACACGGTGCACATCGTCGGCTTGGGCATCGATCCGCAACATCCTGCCATTGGTCGAAGGCTTGCGCGGCATCCGCAGCGGCCGCCGCCATCGCGCGGAGTTGATGGCGGACTCGCTGGCGCGCGCCGGAATCGGCGGCGTGCTGGCGGGCGCTTTACGCTATGCCTCCAACCCGAACATGATCGGGCGTACCCATTTCGCGCGTTATCTGGTCGAAGCCGGACACTGCAAGGATGTGCGCAGCGTGTTCAACCGCTATCTGGTCAAAGGCAAGCCGGGCTATGTGCCGCACGAATGGGGAAATTTGCAGGATGCGATCTCGTGGATACGCGGCAGCGGCGGCATCGCCGTGCTGGCGCATCCCGGACGTTATATCGCCGGGCGCAAAGCGATGGGCAAGACCACCTTGCTCGAACTGTTGAAGGAGTTCGTCGAAGCGGGCGGGCGGGGCATCGAAGTGGTGAGCGGCAGCCACACGCCGCCGCAGTTCGCCGAATTCGCGCGCTACGCCAAGGAGTTCGGTCTGCTGTGTTCCTGCGGCTCGGATTTTCACGGGCCGGACGAAAGTTATCGCGACCTCGGACGTCTGCCGGATTTTCCTCTGGAGTGCCGCCGGTGTGGGAATCAGTTGGAAACCGGTACTCCGCGCTGAAGGCGCTTGATGTCACAATTCTTTTCTATTCATCCCGACAATCCGCAACCGCGCCTGATCAAACAGGCGGCAGCCATGTTGCGCAACGGTGACGTGATCGTCTATCCCACCGATTCCGGCTATGCCTTGGGCTGCCATCTGGACGACAAGGATGCGGTCACGCGTATCCGCCAGATACGCGGCCTGGATGACAAACATCTGCTGACTCTGGTGTGCCGCGATCTGTCCGAACTTGCTACCTATGCGCGGGTGAGCAATACGCAGTTCCGTTTGCTCAAGAACAACACCCCCGGCGCTTACACCTTCATTCTGGAAGCCACCAAGGAAGTGCCGCGACGTTTGCAGCATCCCAAGCGCAGCACGGTCGGCGTGCGCATCCCGGATCATCCGGTCGCGCTGGCCTTGCTGGAAGAATTGGGCGAGCCCTTGTTGAGCTCCACGCTGATCCTGCCGGAAGCCGGCTTTCCGCTGACCGATGTGGACGAAATACGCGAGCGCCTGGAGCAACAAGTCGATTTGATCATCGAGGGGGGCATGGTGGGCATCGATCCCACAACGGTGATCGACCTGACCAGCGATACCCCGGCTTTGCTGCGCGCCGGACGCGGCGACATCACGCCGTTTGGAATAACAGAGGACTAGATGGACAGCCTGATACAAACCATCGCCATCGCGGCGATTCCCATCCTGTTTGCCATCACGCTGCATGAAGCGGCGCATGGCTATGTGGCACGCCATTTCGGCGACATGACCGCCTATCAGCAGGGGCGCATCTCGCTCAATCCCATCCGCCATATCGATCCGGTGGGCACCATCCTGTTGCCCCTGTTGACCTTGGTCTTGGGCGGCATTCTGTTCGGCTGGGCGAAACCGGTGCCGGTCAATTTCGGTGCGTTGCGTCATCCCAAAAAAGACATGCTGTGGGTGGCGTTGGCGGGACCGGCATCGAATCTCGCCATGGCGCTGTTCTGGGGCTTGATGATCAAGCTGGCCTGGATGTTTCCGGGCAATTATTTTGCCGAGCCGTTGCTGGAGATGGCGCAGATCGGGGTTAAAATCAATGCCGTTTTGATGGTGCTGAATTTGTTGCCGTTGCCGCCATTGGACGGCGGCCGTGTCGCGGTCAGCCTGCTGCCGCACCGGCAGGCGTTTCAACTGGCGCGCATCGAGCCGTATGGCATGTTCATTCTGATCGGACTGGCCATCACGCCGGTGCTGGGCTGGATACTGACGCCGCCGGTGATCGCCATGATGAGATTCATCAATTTTATTTTCTTAATGTGAAGTCGAGCTATGTTTGCTGATCGTGTTTTATCCGGAATGCGCCCCACGGGCAGTCTGCACTTGGGGCATTACCACGGGGTGCTGAAGAATTGGGTGCAAATGCAGCACGAATACGAGTGCCTGTTCTTCGTGGCCGACTGGCACGCGCTGACCACGCATTACGACAATCCGCAGATCATCGAACAGAGCGTATGGGATATGGTGATCGACTGGCTGGCTGCCGGGGTCGATCCGGCACATGCCACGCTGTTCATCCAGTCCAAAGTGCCGGAGCATGCCGAGCTGCATCTGCTGCTGTCCATGATCACGCCGCTGGGCTGGCTGGAACGCATGCCGACCTACAAGGATCAGCAGGAAAAATTGACCAGCAAGGATCTGTCTACTTACGGCTTCCTGGGTTATCCGCTGTTGATGAGCGCAGATGTGCTGATCTACCGCGCCACGCAAGTGCCGGTGGGCGAAGACCAGGTGCCGCACGTCGAATTCACGCGCGAGCTGGCGCGCCGCTTCAACCACATCTACGGAAAAGAGATCGGCTTCGAGGAAAAAGCCGAAGCCGCCGTGAAAAAACTGGGCGGCAAGAAAGCCAAGCTGTATGCCGAGTTGCGCACGCGCTATCAGGAGCAGGGTGACGATTCAGCACTGGAGTCCGCCAAGTCCCTGCTGGATGAACAGCAGAGCCTGAGCCTGGGTGATCGCGAGCGTTTGTTCGGCTATCTCGAGGGCGGCGGCAAGATGATCCTGTCCGAACCGCAGGCCATGCTCACCAAGACTTCCAAGATGCCGGGGCTGGACGGACAGAAGATGTCGAAGTCCTATGGCAACACCATCAGCCTGCGCGAAGACGAGGCCGAAGTGAGCAGGAAGATCCGCACCATGCCCACCGATCCGGCGCGTATCCGCCGCACCGATGCGGGCGATCCCGACAAATGCCCGGTGTGGCAGTTGCATCTGGTGTATTCCAGCGAAGACACCAAACAATGGGTGCAGCAGGGCTGCAAGAGCGCGGGTATCGGCTGCATCGAATGCAAGCAACCGGTCATCGCTGGTGTACTGGAAGAGCAGAAGCCGATGCGCGAACGCGCACAAATCTATCTGGACGACCCGAGCCTGGTGCGCAACATCATCGCCGACGGTTGCGAGAAGGCACGCAAACTGGCGCAGGAAACCATGCGCGACGTGCGCGAGGCGATGGGGCTGGAATACAAGTAATGAGCGAAGCGGAAGCACAATCCCAGTTGCTCATCACCAATCCGGTGGCGCATATCCACGGCGAGCCGATGATGTCGATGCCGCAGGATCTGTACATTCCGCCGGATGCGCTGGAGGTGGTGCTGGAGACCTTCCAGGGGCCGCTCGATCTGCTGCTGTACCTGATTCGCAAGCACAACCTCGATGTGCTCGACATTCCGATGGCGCAGCTCACCAAGCAATATATGGTCTATATCGAGGTGATGCAGCAGCATCGTCTGGAGTTGGCGGCCGAGTATCTGCTGATGGCGGCGGTGCTGATCGAGATCAAGTCGCGCATGCTGTTGCCGCGTCCGCCCAAGGCGGGCGAGGAGGAGAGCGGCGAAGACCCGCGTGTCGAGTTGATGCGCCGCCTGCTCGAATACGAGCAGATGAAACAGGCTGCACAGAGAATGAACGAGCTGCCGCAAGCGGGACGCGATTTCGAGCTGGTGCAGGTGCTGATCGAGCGCACCGTGGTGGAACGGCTGCCCAATGTCAGCGTGGAAGACCTGCGCAATGCCTGGCTGATATTGCTTACCCGTGCCAAGGTCAACGCGCATCACAAGGTGCGCCGCGAAGAATTGTCGGTGCGCGAGCAGATGACCAAAGTGCTGCGCCAGTTGCGCGATACCGATTTCGTGCCGTTCGAGAGCCTGTTCGAAGAAAACGCCAGCATCCCGATGCTGGTCGTCACCTTCATCGCCATCCTCGAACTCGCCAAAGAGAGCTTGGTCGAGATCACACAAACCGAATCGTTGGGGAATATCTATGTCCGAACCAGTCGCGCCATCACTGCCGAGTGAACAGGTCTCCGCTGTCGCGGAAGCCGAGCATGCGGTGGATACCGTGCTGCTCAAGCGCATCTTCGAAGCGGCTTTGCTCACCTCGCAGGAACCCTTGTCCATTGCCGAACTGAAGCGCTTGAGCGAAGTGCCGCTGGAGACGAGTTTCGTCGAGGAATTGCTGCAACAGCTTGCGGACAAATACGTCGGACAGCGGTATCGAACTGAATCGCGTGGCCAGCGGCTGGCGCTTCCGTGGCGCGCCCCGAACTGCAAGACCATCTGGACAAACTCAACCCGCAGAAAGCGCCGCGCTATTCGCGCGCGGTGATGGAGACTCTGGCCATCATCGCCTACCGCCAGCCGGTGACGCGCGGCGATATCGAAGATATACGCGGTGTCGCAGTTTCTTCCCAAGTCCTGAAGACACTGGAAGGCAGGTCGTGGATCGAGGTTGTCGGTACCCGCGACACGCCGGGCAAACCCGAGCTGTTCGCCACCACACAGCAATTGCTGGATGACCTCAATTTGCGCGCGCTGAACGAATTGCCTGCACTGGAAGAGATGGGCAGTCTGCTCGATCAGAGTGGTGGCGACGCCGCTTGATGAGCACGATCAAGCGCATCACTTCGCGCGACAACGCCTTTTACAAGTCGCTGCACAAACTGGCCTCGTCCAGTCGTGAGCGGCGCACAGCGGGACAGACACTGCTCGACGGCCCGCATCTGCTGCGTGCCTTTCTTGATGCCGGAGGCAAGCCGTTACATCTGCTGCTGAACGGGCAAGCGCTGCAAAATGCCGAGATCGTCGCCCTGCTTGCAACCTGCGCCGACGTGCCGCAGACGCAACTTGACGATGCGCTGTTCGCGCAACTCTCCGAACTCAAGACCCCGAACGGCCTGCTGGCATTGATCGATATCCCGCAGCCCAAGCGTGTCTGCTTCACACAGCCAGTTCGCCTTGTTGCTGGAAGACCTCCAGGACCCTGGCAACCTCGGCTCCATCTTGCGCAGTGCCGCAGCGGCCGGTTGCGATGCGGTGTTCCTGTCGCAAGGCTGTGCCGATGTGTGGTCGCCCAAAGTGTTGCGTGCGGCGATGGGCGGACATTTCGCCTTGCACATCCATGAAGCCGCCGATCTGCTCAAGCATCGCCCGTGAATTCACCGGCAAGATTCTGGCGGCATCCCTGCAGGCGGATCAATCACTGTACGACTGCAACCTGCGCGGCAAGCTGGCCTTCGCCATCGGCAACGAGGGAGCAGGGCTGTCGCCCGCCCTGCTGGATGCGGCGCAGGAACGGTTCATCATTCCGATGCCGGGCAAGGTCGAATCGCTGAATGCGGCAGCGGCAACGGCGGTGTGTTTGTTCGAGGCAGTGCGTCAAAAAAGCAATTAACGTTTCTGGAATCGCATGTTTGAAGTGTGTTCAAGGCAGCCAGTTACTATTCGGCCAATCGCTTCCTGCGCTGGCGAGCGAGAATTGAGCAGGCGTACTATCTGATTGTCACAATGTGGAATTATCTACTTACCCACAATCAATACACACGTTCATGCACGGCGATTGTGGAAAACAACGAACATACGCTCAGGCAACTTCAAAAGCAGACTTCCCTCGAATCTCAGCGCTTCAGTCCGGTCAGGTGCAGCAAGGTGGTGGCGATCTCTTCGACCGAGATGGTGGTCACGTCCAGACGCGGGATGTCTGCCTGATTCATCAACTTTTCAGCCTGTGCAATCTCATAGCGGCAATTCTCCAAGGAGGCGTAACGGCTGTTGGGAGAGCGCTCCGAGCGTATCTGGGACAAGCGTTCCGCCTGGATGGTCAGGCCGAACAGTTTCTTGCGCTGGTGCTTGAGCGGGGCAGGCAACACGCCTTCGGAAAAATCCTCCGGCACCAGCGGATAGTTGGCGGCGAAGATGCCGAATTGCAGGGCGAGGTAGAGGCAGGTCGGTGTCTTGCCGCAGCGCGATACCCCGACCAGGATGATCTCTGCACGCGCGAGGTCGCGCGTGATGCCGCCATCGTCGTGATTGAGCGCATAGTTCACCGAATCCATGCGCTCGGTGTAATGCACCCCGGGGGTATGGGACTTCCCGACCGCGTGCGACGATGGCATGCCCAGTTCGTTTTCCAGCGGCACGATAAAGCTTTCAAACAGATCGAGGATGAGCGCGTCGCTTTGCTCGATGATGTTGTGCACGGCGGGCACGATCAGCGTGCTGAACACGATGGGACGTTGCCCGTCGTTCATCGCTGCTTCGTTGATCTGCTGTACCGCAGCGCGCGCTTTTTCGACCGAATCGACAAAGGGCAGGGTGATCTGCGTGAAGTCGATGCCGTCGAACTGGCTCAACAGGCTGCGCCCCAGTTTTTCCACCGTGATGCCGGTGCGGTCCGAAACAAAAAATGCCGTGCGTTTCACTCTCATCATGCCATCCGTAGAGAAGATGCGGGTGCAGCGGGAATGCTGCGTGAATGGGCGCAGTATAGCGTTAGATACGGGATGCGCGCTGGAGTGGTCACAGACGATTCGCGCACTCCCCATCAAACGATAATAAACCGTCCACAAAGGACGGTTTGGGTAGGCGCTGGTATCAAGGAGTAATCGTCCAGATAGCGGACATCAGTCGACAAGCATCAAGAGAATCGGGTGCAGTTCAGATTGCCCCCCGAACCTCAAATGTGAGTGAATCCAGCTCCTTGCCTTGAAGATCATTCAGATGCAATGTGTGCTTCCCGCCGGTCGGTGTCCAGCTGACATTGGTTCCATTGCCGACAACCACCCCATCGATTTGCCATGCGATGTCTTCGTTCCCGCGCGAACTGAATTGCACTCGCTGATGCGTGAGTGGGATATCGGGATCCATGGCGATCACGGTTCCGTTGGTCGGGTAAAGTATCTTTGCATCAGGCTGGGAGTTATTTACGCTGACGAGGCGCATCTCGTCGGTTTCAGTGCCTGCCAGATACCACTCGATTCTGGCGGATTCGATTGGGGGAGTGAAATGCGTTTCTTGAGCGACGATGCCGTGCGGTGCTCTGGGTGACGGACTGCCGCTGCCCATATGCAGATAGTCCATGAGGTCGCGCCATACAGGCGCGGCGCCGCTCACCCCTGATACATCGCGCATCGGCTCGCCATCGAAGTTGCCTACCCACACGCCGACGGTATAGCGGTTGGAGAAACCGATGCACCAGTTGTCACGCATGTCCTTGCTGGTGCCGGTCTTCGCCGCTGTCCATACGCGGGTGGCGAGCGGATTCTCCAATCCGAACGTCATGGCGCGCGCGCCGCGGTCGGCGAGGATGTTGGCGACGATGAAGGCGGCCGGTCTGGAGATGACACGCTTTGGGGGCTTGGCGGCCTCGGTGGTTTTGAATCTGGTCGAACGCCACATCCCCTGATTGGCCAATGCGCGGTAGGCATTGGTCAACTCGATCAAGCGCACATCCACGCCGCCGAGGGCGAGGCTGAATCCATAGTGATCGCCATCTTTCGTCAAGCTATCCAAGCCGTAGGTGCGCAAGGTACGCACAAAATGATCTACACCGACCAAACCGAGCGCACGCACCGCTGGCACATTGAGCGATGAGGCAAGTGCGGTACGCACGCTCACGACACCTTTGAAATCGCGGTCGTAGTTTTGCGGGATATACAGCCCCATGGGGGTATTCAACTGGATCGGTGTATCTTCCATAAAGGAGGCGGCGGTCAGCCGTTGTTCTTCTATCGCCAAACCATACAGGAACGGTTTCAGGGTCGATCCGGCTTGACGTAAGGCGGCCACGCCATCTACGTTTGCCGCACCGGATATTTCGCCGCTACTCCCGACATAGGCTAAAACATCGCCGTTCTTGTTATCGATGACGACGACCGCACCATCCTTCACGTTTTGTTCGTTCAGTGACGTCAGGTGTTCGCGCAGAGCCTGTATGGCGTAGCGTTGCAGGTTCGCATCCAAAGTAGTGGCGATGCGAGTTCCCGGACTATCCAACAATTTCTGAGCAAGGTGGGGGGCGATGTTGTCTTGCGGGATGGCGTAACCGGGGGAGTTCAACGTGACTTGCGCGAGCATCTGTAATTCTTCGCAAGAAGGATTGTTTTCGTTCCGTTCAGATTTGACTAGCGCACAGGCTCGGCTGGAAACTTGTGCAGGTTTGGCCATTGGCCCCTTGAGCAGGGCCATGAGCAATAAGGATTGGGAGCGATTCAGTGCTGAAGGATGGTTTCTGAACAGAGCGAACGAGGCCGTATGTATGCCGACAATTTCGCCACGGAATGCAGCCAGATTGAAATAGGCCTCGAGTATCTCCTGTTTGCTCCAGGTTTTTTCGATCTCAATAGCTGCGCGAATTTGTCGCCATTTTTGCGTGAGTGTTCGTTTGGAGCTCGCTGGCGCAAGCGAAGGATCGAGAAAGCCGGCCAGTTGCATGGTCAACGTCGATGCACCGCGCGTACGTTTGCCGTCGAAGATGTGCCACAAGTAGGAGCCACCTGAGGCGATCAGCGCGTACCAGTCTGCACCTCCGTGCCGATAGAAGCGCTTGTCTTCGGAAAAGACCAGCAGTTCCTGTGTGGCTGGTGAAATCTCGTTCAGGGCTATCCATTCCAAACGGCGCACTTTGTTGTCTATGCGTTTTACGGCGATGACTTCGCCGTTGCGGTCAAGTAGCCAAGCCTCGGACGGACGATATCCCGCTTTGGTTTGTGCGAAGGTCGGTGCGCGGTAATCAACCGACAGGAAGGCAATGGCTGCCAGTAACAGGCAGGCTGTTCCGGCCAGCGACAGGAACAGCCAATCTCTTTTTTGAATCATGCTTCGATCAATTCTCAATTTACGGCATGACGGTGAATCTATCGTTTGGAAGCTCGCCGAACATCTCCGGCGCATACATTGCTTCGACGCGGGTGATAGGCAACTGGAACGTACCATCGTTGTTCAAGCGCACGGTGTATTCCAGCGAGAACTTTCCTTTCGGTACGAAACGATAATAAGCGTGGAAGCTGTCAAACGTCCGTTCTTCAAATGCTGGCCATACCCAACCTTGTTTCTTTTCGCCTTGAGTGAGCAGCTTGGAGTCGCCGCCTAATCCTGTTCCTAATATGGTCGAGCCGGACGGAATAGGATCATTCACTACTACCCAAGTCATATCGGATTGCGCATCGACATCAAGATGGATACGCGCCACATCCCCTTTGTGCCATTCGCCTTTGACTGTTTGGCTGACCGGAATGATTTGACGCGAGATACGATAGCCGGTGAACAAAGGCTCTTTGAGCGGCAAGGCTGCCAGGCTTTGCATGATGGCCCAAGGCTTGCCGCTGCCATCATGCGACAGGTTGAGCGGAGCGGCGGCAGTCGGCCAGTTCAACATTTGTTGTGCGCTCTTGGCGTCGCCGCTCCAGTCGGCGGGGAAGCGCTCTTGGCCAAGTGTGGCGGTGGTGGTTCCGCTCACCGGGGTGGATTCAAATTTGGCAGAGAACTTCTTCATCGCCAATACTCCCCATGCATTCGCCACCGTCGTGTTCCAACGGCCCTGTAATTGCCGCCCCAGTGATCCGCGCACCAGGCGCGGCACGTCCGGCTCCCATTTTGAGTCGTTGAGTAGCGTTAGCAAGGCGCGGTTGGCATTGACATCGCCGTTGACCATTAGCCACCACAAGGTATCGTTGCGCTCTGTGGAAAAGCCCATGGTGGTGCCTTGGAAATTGAGTCGGCTGCGGATGATCTGCTGCGCTTCTTCGGCCTGGAGGCCGGATTGTGCCGAGATATCCGGTTTGCGTTGCAGGATGGACAGCCAGTCCAGCACTGCCGAAGTCGGCCACAGATTGGGTTCGATGGTGATGCTGTCCAGCCATCTTTTTTCGACATCGCCGGTGCGTGCCAGCGCCTCGATGGCTGCCAGTTTGCGGATGTTCAAATCGCTGGTGGGTAGGGCGGAATAACGGATGACGCGACCTTCCACGAAGCCGATCAAGCCCTTGCGCATCCTGTTCAGCGTGCGCTCGGGGATGTCGTAGCCAGCTTCGGCGGCGACGGAGAGCAGATACGATGTGAGGGTGTCGTCGCCTTCGCGCATGACAGGCCAGTACTTGGCCAAGCCATCGCTATCCAGATAGGACGGCAATGTCTTCATCAGACTGTTCCAGCGAACCTCATCTTGCAAGGCGATGGCCTTAGAGGTTTGCTGCTCAAGGCAGGTGTAGGGGTAGCGCGACATGTATTCCTGTACGCCACCCAGACCATCGCCCAGCTGTTTTCGGAAGGTGACTTTAACGCCGCCGCGTCCAGGAATGGCGCCATCCGGAAGTTTCACGCTGATGGATTGCGGCGCTTCCAGTTGCATGATGGTGGCTTGCAGTGTGCGCACCGGAACGGCGGCAATGACTTTCTGCGAGATTTTGAGACGGTCACCTTCTTCGTTTGCGTCTTTTTCCTTGATACTCACTTCCCATTTCATCGACTCGCTATCGATAGGCACGAGCATATCCCAGCCGATATTGCGCGACTCTCCGGCAGGCAGGCTGACGGAGATGGGGGAGAGCTCGGTATTGTTGCCGACTCCGCTTTGCTGTCTGGCCGATACGACGGCCTCAATGGGGCGTTCGCTGGCGTTGCGTACGGTGAAGCTCGCGTGGAATCTGTCCTGTTCACGCACTACCGGGGGCAAGCCTGAAAATAGCATCAGATCCTGTGTCGATTGAATAGAAGCAGAGCCCGTGCCAAACAAATCCATGTCGCCATTGGCGATGGCAACAATGCGGAAGGAGGTGAGCGAGTCGTTGAGCGGGATCAGCACCTCGGCATGTCCATTCTCATCCAGCTTCACGCGCGCTTGCCAGAACAGCAGAGTGTCGAACAGCTCGCGTGCGGATTTTCTGCCGCCCCCGTCGCCGCCCGCTACCAGGGCTTTACGACCAAAATGCCGTTTGCCGATCACTTGCATCTGCGCGGTTGAGGTCGAGACCTCGATGCCGCGCCGCGCCATCATGGCTTCCAGCAACTTCCAGGAGTCGTTCGGCTTAAGTTCCAGCAAGCCCTCATCGACGGCAACCAGTGTTACTTCAGAGTCGCGCGGCGGGGAGGAGCCATCCGTCTTTTTAACATCGACCGACACCTTCGCTTTCTCGCGAACACGATAACTTGCTTGGTCCGTGGCAACTTTGACCTTGAGTTCGTGTGCGGACCAGCCGACATTGATTTCGGCAAGACCCATCTTGAACGAAGGCTTGCCCAAGTCGATCAATGCTGTCGGCTGTACGCTATCAGCTCGGCCACGTATTGCCAGTGCGGACACGAAAATGTTGGGCGAATAGTGTGCCTTGATGGGCACGTCTACGGTCGGATTGGCGCGCGTCAGATGCGTCACGAAACTGTCTATGATGCCTTCACGCTCAACAGTCACCAGTACGTCTGCCTCCTTGAACGGCATGCGCAACTGGAAGCGGGCTGTGTCACCCGGCTCATAACGTTTCTTTTCCGGCAGCAGATCGATACGGTCATTGTCCGATGCGTCAAACCACCAATCGTCGTTGCCCGCTACCCAGATCTCGCGGTTCGCGACGCTGGCGTTACCGACGGTATCGACCGTCTCGACTTGCAGGATGATGTTGCCTTTTGCGGGCGATTTTACGTCGCAGATCAGCAATCCTTTGTTGTCAGTTACGCCCTGACACAACTCGCCAGCTGCTTTGATCTCGCTGTGGTTGTCGAAAGCATAGAACCCTCCAATCAAGCGTCTACGATGCGAGAAGTATTCGCGTTGCATGGCCTTGACCACGATTTTCTGTCCTGCTTTGGGTTTGCCGTTGATGTCCAAAGCCAGCGCATGGAACTTGAGATGTTCGGCGGTCGCCATCCAGCCGTCCGGTTTGATGCCGACAATTATTTGCGAAGGCCAGAGGGCAATATGGGTGGCTGCCGTCAGTGTTTCGCCGTTCGGGTCTTGATACTCGAGTTCGGCCTGGATGTCTTGCGGCGCATTCGATTTGGGCAGTTGGGTAAACACACTGCGTCCGGCACCAGCCGCATCCAGCCGTAATTCTTGTGTGGAGAGCATCAGG
This sequence comes from uncultured beta proteobacterium, assembly GCA_963721375.1. Lineage (GTDB taxonomy): Bacteria > Pseudomonadota > Gammaproteobacteria > Burkholderiales > Gallionellaceae > Sideroxyarcus. The sequence continues at coordinate 482,943 of CAVRIW010000004.1, forward strand.
CTACCTGGTGTGCTGCCCGCTGCGGGAGAATTGGATCCACTTTCCTCATCCGGATCGGTCATTTCATATTCACCTGAATACCAAGGCGCGGCGCTGTTCTTTTGCACACCCAATTTGACGCCGCCATTGGCGAAGGTGAAGTCCTCGTAGTCGGCGAAACTAACGAATTTTTGGGTCACTTGCCCTCGCAGTTTGACCGGCAGGAAGGACGCGCCGCCGCCCGCCAGATAGTTGACCTGGATGTTCACGGCTGCATGCTCGGCATTGACGAGTGCTTTGTCAGCGGCTTGCAGGATCGCCTTCATGGTCGGCACACGGAAGCTTGCCACCTGGAAGCTGCCTATCTCATCGGGCATCTGGATCACGTACGTCCCTTGTTTGGCATCCTGCGGGATGGTCCAGTCTAGCGTCGAGGTACCCTGGCTGTCCCAGCTGACCGGCAGCTCGAATTTGTCGTCGCTGCCCTGGTGGACGATGGTTACGGTGGAGGGCAGGTTTGCCTGCGGACGGGCGAAGCCCATGCCGATCTTGCGGCGCACGATCAGTTTCATATGCACTGTCTCTCCGGCGCGCAACAAGCTGCGGTCCATGATGGCGTGCGCAATCTGGTGTCCACTCCAGCCGTTCTGGAACGCATTGAAACGCCACAGCGCGATGCCTTCGTTCCACCCCGACAGTACAAAAGTGAAATCCTTACCTAGGCGTGCCGTCACGAAATACTGGTGGTCGTAGTCGTTCATGCAGCCGGGCAGGACGTTCAGGTCGGGTAGTTCCCGCTTGATCTGCAACAGGCCTTGCGCGTCGGTTTTTCCTATGGCGTATATCTCACCTTTGCAATTGCGCACTGCCACATCGGCCCCCCCTACCGGCTTGCCTTGGTCGAGGCTGGTCACCCACACTAGCGAAGACTCGTGGCCATGCTTGAAATGGACGGCGAGATTGGTGACCAGCGCGGCAGCATGGACGTAATACGGGCTTTCGTTCCCGAACAGCGCCGCTCCCAGCCTCGGGCTGGCCAGTTCCACTACATAGAAACCCGGCTCCTTCAGCGGAATGCCGACGACCTCGAACGCCTTGTCGCCCAGTGGCCTTTTCAGGTCAAAAACATTGAGCGGATCGCCGCGCTCGAAGATCGAGGTTTTTCCCGGTCCTCTGCCTTCTTCCCACTTGCTTGTTCTTGGATCGAAATTGGAGTCGATGAAATGCAGTCTGCGCAGCCATTCGATGATGTTGAGTTCGCCATCGCTGTGCATCATCCGGCCGCCGATCACTGGCGCGACAGTCATGACGGGCATGGAGGTCTCGATGTTGCGTATCGTTACAGGCAGCAGCGGCGGCGTGTCGGGGGATGCATTCAGTTCCAGGATGCCGAAGTTGGCGGCGAACTTGGCGAGAGGAGGGTTCTCGTCCGTCTGGACTGCCAGAGGAAAACTGGATGCATTGCTCAGTTTTCTGCCTGCATCGTCGGTAAACTTTTCGGGCAGGGTGATTTTGAATTCGGAATTTTCAGGCAAGGGTGCGGGGAAAGACAGCCATTGTGTGAAGCCGGCTTTTTGGTCGTTCTCCGAAATGGTCGCTTGGAGGGCCTTGCCTTGGGAAGGCACCAGCTTGATGAGTTTTGCCGTCTCCACCGGGATGGGGGCGCTGAAATTCAGGCTTATCGGCAGCGCGGGGATGCAGGCGGCATCCTCATTCACTCGATTACATGAAAATTTGGCTTCAAATACTGGGCGGGTGCGGAATGAAAGGGTTTGATCCTGCGTGGTAGCAATGCCTGAAAATGAGGTGACGCCTTTTTCCCACACGAGCCTGACATTGGTTGCGCTTGGAAAGGTTCGCTGGCACTGCACCAGGGCGATCGGCGACTCTGCACTGTCGCGTAATTTCAAAAACTTTTCCCGTTCGCTACCCTTTTCATCTATGCCCAACACGAAAGTGCTACTTTCACCATCTTCATTGCTCAATGAAGCTTGAAAATATCGCGTCAGGAAAGATTTACGCATGTCCAGAATGTTCATTCTGGGCAGACCTAAAATGATGCGAACGGGAATCTTTTCTGATATGCCATCGACCTCGCAGTGAATATTCTTTTGCATTGAGGCGAAGGTGGCCGGAGCATCCAGACCGAGAATAAATATCTGATTTTCGTCTATACCGTAATGGCCTTGATAGGGCTCACTTTGCAGAACGGCTGGTCCACCCGTGTTGAAGCTGTAGCTATTTGTGTTGTTGATTGCATTGCCGCTGAGCGAAGTAAGGCCTTTTTTGATCGTGAATGAGCAAGCGACGCCAGCAGGAAGATTGTGCTCGAAGTCGTATATCCAGTTGCGCTGATCTGCCCAGCGACCTTTGCCTGGGGCAGGGCAGGTGATATCGAAAGGATTGACTTCACGAGGATCGCCAAATGCAACCATCTGTTCCGAAAAGCGCACAGAGATTTGTCTGACTTTTTTCACTTCGCCCGTCGGGGAGAAGAACTCGACCTCGGCAGCATAAGTGAATTGGGGGAGGATGCTTAGCGCAAAAACGAGCGCTAACCGAAAACGGCGATTGCTGAGAAGCATATTGCACTCCAAGAGGTGATGGTTGGTTCGAGCTGCTTGCTATTTAGAATGCGCCAGACTAAGTCGAACGCCCTATCGAGCCTGCGCCAGCCTCCTGGGCCTGGTTCTTCGCAATCTGTCACGCGCGTTTTTGTGTGTGCGGAGTACGGGATGGCAAAGTTGCAAGTGCACTGAATTGTGCTGTGGCGCAGATTGAGTTGTCAATGAGGTGAGTGATATAAAATTCCGTACTTACAAAACAGAAGAGAAGGCTGATGGTGGCTGTGCGGTGAGAACCAGGAGAATTACCAATACACAAGGCAAGTCTACTGCGTCAGCCTTGCCTTCGAACGGTGTTCATGCGCAAGCATATGGCATGTGGGGAGTTATGCATCCAAAAATCCTGGCTGCCCCCATGTTTATCTTGTGGAGCATTCTTTCGTTTAGTGGTGAGGCATCAGGCAGCGATGAGAAATGTACTTACATCACATACCAATGGAATGTGCGCGACCAAAAGGCAGTAAGACATCTCAAGATTGTTAAGCCGTATAGTGAATTGTCTGTGACGGAGAAAGATAACCGGACAGGGTGTTCAGTATGCGAAGAAGATCAGGTTACGCTGACCTTTTATGGGCTGCGTCCAGTCAGGGTTTGTAAGTTCATTGCCCCGCAAGTACGGGCGATTTTTGATGCGTTACAACGCAAACATGCGCCACTGCTTGACGTAGTCGGTTATCGAGTTGGCATGACACGCGGCGAAATCGACAGTGACGGGAATCGTACCGGGTTTAGCAATCATTCTTTTGGTGTGGCACTGGATGTCAATACCGACCAAAACGGGCTATATGAAAACTGTGCCAGTTTTAATTCGTCTTGCCGATTAATTAAGGGCGGAAAATGGGATTCAACTCAAGAGTTTAGCCTGACTAAAGAGTCCATGATCGTTCAGGAATTTGAACAAAGTGGTTTTCATTGGGGCGGAGAGATTGTCGGCCAGCAAAAAGACTTTATGCACTTTTCTCCATCTGGTTATTAGTATTCGTGCTTGAAACCGGCCGTTTTTTACAACCTAAGTGCTGCAACATCAAAGCAATACAGCAATTTCATTTTAAAAAATACAAACAAAAAAGCCGCTAATAATCTAGCGGCTTTTTTGTTTGTGCTGGCGGAGAGGGCGGGATTCGAACCCGCGGTGGGTATTAGCCCACACACGCTTTCCAGGCGTGCGACTTAAACCGCTCATCCACCTCTCCGAAAGGGCGCGCAGGATAAACTAGAACGCGGTTTCAGGCAATCATAAATATGCTTTCCATTCCTTCAAGGCTGTAAATACGGCAAGTTCGCTGATATCTGTCAGGCCACGAGCTTGCAGGGTACGGATGAGTTCTGGGCTGGTGCAGCGCAGGTACGGGTTGGTGGCCTTCTCCAGAGCGATGGTGAAAGGTACTGTCGGGCGGTTTGCAGCGCGCAGCAGCTTTGTCTCGGCGATGCGCTGTTGGATCTCTGGATTGTCTGGCTCGCAGGCGAGCGCAAAGGGCAGGTTGTAGGCGGTGTATTCATGGGCGCAATAGACCAAGGTGTCGTCGGGCAGCGCGGCCAAGCGTTGCAGCGAATGATGCAGTTGCGCGAGCGTTCCCTCAAAATTTTTGCCGCAGCCCGCGCCGAACATCACATCACCGCAAAACAGCATCTGCGGCGCGATGAAGGCGATGTGATCATCGAGGTGGCCGGGTATCTCGATGATGTCGAATACGATGTCCAGTGTGTCGAGTCGCAACTGGTCGCCCTCGCGCAAATCATCGGTGATGTGCGGATTGCGCGGATGGCTTCGCCCATACACCGGCACGTTATATACTCCGCGCAATTCCGCGATGCCATCGACATGGTCGTGGTGGCGATGGGTGCACAGGATCGCGTCCAGTTGCAGGTGGTTTTGTTGCAGGAAGTCCAGCACGGGCGCGGCTTCACCAGGATCGACCACAGCGGCATGTTTTTCGTCGTGGATAGCCCAGATGTAGTTGTCTTGCAGGGCGGGGATGGCGGTGATGTTCAACATGATAGGTCAGCGGGTGCGATGCCAAATTCTAAAGTAATTGCACAAAGTTTGAGCGAATGGTTCGCCAGCGAGCAGGGCGGCTATGTGCTGACGCGCGAACAGGCGTACTTCGATCGCACAGTGAGCGACATTTTTGGTTATAACGCGCTGCAACTGGGATTGCCGGAACAGGATTATTTACGCAACAGCCGAATGCCATTGCGTTTCACTGCGGGCAACCAGATCGGCAACGACGTGCGTGTGAACTGTTGCGAGCTGCCTTTTGCGTGCGACAGCCTCGATCTGGTGCTGATGCCGCATGTGCTGGAATTCGCCGAAAACCCCCATCAGATGTTGCGCGAGGTGGAACGGATGCTGATGCCGGAAGGCAGCGTCATCATCAGCGGCTTCAATCCGTACAGTCTGTGGGGCATGCATCGCGCTTTGGGCAGGAAACAGGGTTATCCGTGGAGCGGACGTTTCATCACGTTGCTGCGGCTGAAAGACTGGCTGGCGTTGTTGGGCTTTGAGGTGGTGGGCGGCCGATTCGCCGCTTATGCGCCACCCTTCCGGCATCGCAAGTGGCTGGATCGGGCTTCCTTTATGGAACGGGCAGGCGACCGCTGGTGGGCAGTCAGCGGCGGCTTGTATTTTTTGCATGCGATAAAGCGGGTGCCGGGCATGACTCTGATCAAACCGCAGTGGAACCAAGGTCTGGTGCGCAAGCTGGTGCCGGCCTCGCCAAAATTGAACAAAGGTATTCAGAAGGTTAAGCAAGATGACTGATGTGGTGGACATTTTTAGCGACGGAGCCTGCAAGGGTAATCCGGGTATCGGTGGTTGGGGTGCGCTGTTGCGCAACAAGGGCAAGGAACGCGAGTTGTGCGGCGGCGAAGCGCACACCACCAACAATCGCATGGAGCTGATGGCGGCCATCTCGGCGCTGGAAACGTTGACGCGCTCGTGCCGCGTGCGCCTGCATACCGACTCGAAGTATGTGCTGCAAGGCATCACCGAATGGCTGCCCGGCTGGAAGCAGCGCGGCTGGAAGACGGCGAGCAAGCAACCGGTGAAGAACGACGATCTGTGGCGCAGACTGGACGCGGCAACGAATCGGCATCAGATCGAATGGATATGGGTCAAGGGCCACTCCGGACATGACGGCAACGAACGTGCCGATGAATTGGCGAACCGTGGCATCGAAGAATTGAGGGCGAGATCATGAGACAGGTCGTACTGGATACCGAAACCACCGGTCTCGATCCCAAGCAGGGGCATCGCATCATCGAAGTCGCCGCGATCGAACTGAACGGGCGCAAAGTCTCGGAACGCAGATTTCACCGTTACCTCAATCCCGAACGCGAGATCGACGAAGGCGCGGCGGCAGTGCACGGCCTGACGCTGGACCGATTGCAGGACGAACCCAAGTTCGCCGAGGTCGCGCCCGCACTGCTGGAATTCATCGCCGGAGCGGAACTCATCATCCACAACGCACCGTTCGATATGGGTTTCCTCAATGCAGAACTGACGCTGGCCGGATTGCCGCCGCTGGACAATCCGGTGATCGATACCCTGAAGGTCGCCAAGGAACTGCATCCCGGGCAAAAAGAACAATCTGAATGCGCTGTGCGACCGTTACCAGATCGACAATTCGCACCGCACCTTGCACGGCGCATTGCTGGATACCGAGTTGCTGGCCGAAGTGTATCTGGGCATGACGCGCGGACAGGAGAGCCTGCTGGGCGAGGAGACCTCGGATGAGGATGGCGTGCAATTCACCGCCACCGGCGAAGCGATATGTTTGAGCGTGCGTGTGTTGCCCGCCAGCGATGAGGAGTTGGCATTGCACGAATCACAATTGGACGACATCGACAAAGCCAGCAAAGGAGCATGTGTATGGAAAAGACTGGAAGGGCAGGCGTGATTTTGAAGTGGTCGAGACGCCTGCGCTGGCTGCTGATGTTGGCGGTACTCGCCTATCTTGGCGTATGTGCCTATATGTGGTCGATACAGCGGCAATATATCTTCGAACCCAATCCCGAGTTGCAAACCACACCGGAACGCCTGGGATTGAAATTCGAGGAAGTTGCACATCCCGTCCGGCAGCGGCACGGAACGCGGTGATCTGTATGCCTGGTGGATACCGGCAGAACGCGCCGAGCGCCGACCTTGCTCTATCTGCACGGCAACGACAAAAACATGGGAGGGGCTCACGATGTGGATAGTGCAACGCGGCTGCACGGCATGGGCTATAACCTGCTGATGGTCGATTATCGAGGCTATGGCAAGAGCACCGGCGGCGAACCCACTGAAGCCAAGGTGTACGAAGATGCCGAGGCGGCCTGGAGCTATCTGATCAAACAACGGGCAAGCGATGCCAAACGCACCTTCATCTACGGGCACTCGCTGGGCGGCGCGATCGCCATCGAGCTGGCCACGCATCACCCGGAAGCGGCAGGGATCATCGCCGAAAGCACCTTCACCTCGATGGTTGACATGGGCAAGCGCGAGTATGCCTACCTGCCGGTCGATCTGCTGTTGAACCAGCGTTTCGACTCACTGGGCAAGATAAGCAGTTTGAAGATTCCATTGCTGCTCATCCACGGCACATGGGACAAGCGCGTGCCTTACCAGATGAGTCAGCAGCTTTACGCTAGCGCGCCGCAGCCGAAATTCCTGAAACTGATCGAAGGCGGCGGCCACGGCAACAACAGTCTCATCGCCCCGCTGGAATATCGTGCCGCAGTGAGCGAATTCGTCCAGCGCTACACGGCTCAGCACTGATGAATCAAAAACAGACAGATGTAATCATCATCGGTGCCGGAGCGGCAGGCATGATGTGCGCGCTGACCGCAGCACAACGCGGACGCTCGGTGCTGCTGCTCGACCATTCAGCCAAGCTGGCGGAGAAGATCCGCATCTCCGGCGGCGGGCGCTGCAACTTCACCAACCTCAACGCCAAGCCGGAAAACTATCTTTCGCAGAATCCGCATTTCTGCCGCTCGGCACTGGCGCGCTTCACCCCGCAGCACTTCATCGCCATGCTGAACAAACACGGCATCGGCTATCACGAAAAGACGCTCGGCCAACTGTTCTGCGACGACGGCTCGGAAGCCATCATCGCCATGCTCAAGCAGGAATGCGATGCGGCAGGCGTGCGCTGGTGCATGCCGTGCAGCGTGGAGAAGATAGAGCACAGCGATGCTTTTTACGTGACCACCCCGCGCGGAAAATACCGCGCCGCATCGCTGGTCATCGCCAGCGGCGGCCTCTCCATCCCCAAGATCGGCGCGACACCGTTCGGCTACAAGGTCGCCGAACAATTCGGCGTGCCCATGACCAAGCTCAAGCCGGGCCTGGTGCCGCTCAGCTTTCATCCGGAGGAATGGGCGGCTTATGCCGAATTGTCCGGTGCTTCGCTGGATGCGGTGGTGAGCTTCGGCAAGCACAGCTTCCGCGAGAACCTGCTGTTCACCCATCGCGGCTGAGCGGCCCGGCCATCCTGCAGATCTCCTCGTACTGGGAAGCATGGCAAGCCGCTCTCCATCGACCTGCTGCCGGATCACGATCTGCGCGAACTGTTCGCGCAGCAACGCGGCAGCAAGATGTTGCTGAGCAACTTCCTGGCGCAGTATCTGCCCAAACGTTTCGCCGAGATCGTTGCCACGCAATGGCAGGAGAACAAGCCGCTCAACCAGTATGCGGAGAAAGAACTGCGCGCACTGGCCGACAAGCTGAAGAACTGGCAGGTCACCCCGACCGGAACCTTGGGTTACAGCAAGGCGGAAGTGACCTGCGGCGGCGTGGATACGCATGCGCTGTCGTCCAAGACGATGGAGTGCAACGACGTGCCGGGTTTGTATTTCATCGGCGAAGTGATGGATGTCACCGGACAGCTCGGCGGCTACAACTTCCAGTGGGCGTGGGCATCGGGGTATGCCGCAGGGCAAGCGGTTTAGTGCTATAGTTTTTCCGCAGGCAATTCAGTTCAACTAAGGAGATTCGACGATGCGTGTTTTATGGATGATTCTGGTGACGATGTTGTTGAGCGGTTGCGGCTACAACGATTTCCAAACGAATGACGAGCAGATCAAGGCCGACTGGGCGGAAGTGCTGAACCAGTATCAGCGCCGTTTCGATCTGATTCCCAATCTGGTGAATACGGTCAAAGGCTATGCGCAGCAGGAAAAGGATGTGCTGATCGGCGTGACCGAAGCGCGCGCCAAGGTGGGCACCATCCAGGCCACGCCGGCGCTGATCAACGATCCGCAAGCATTCGCCAAATTCCAGTCCGCACAAGGCGAGCTGACCACGGCGTTGAGCAAGCTGATGATGGTCACGGAAAATTATCCGCAACTGAAATCGGACGCGATCTTCCGCGACTTGCAGGCGCAACTGGAAGGCACGGAGAACCGCATCACCGTGGCACGCAACCGCTACATCAAGGCGGTGCAGGACTACAACGTGCTGGCGCGTTCCTTCCCGACCAACCTGACGGCCATGATGTTCAGCTACAGCGTCAAACCTTCGTTCACCGTGGAGGACGAAAAGGCCGTGTCGAAGGCGCCGACGGTGGATTTCTCCGCACCCAAGGCAGCACCTGCCAAATAAATGAAACGGCTCTGGACGCGGTTTCTTCTGCTTGCGCTGCTGCTCTGCGGCACAGCGCAAGCCGAGGTTGCCGTCCCCCAGCTGACGCAGCGCGTCACCGATCTCACCGCCACACTCGATGCCGCGCAGATACAGGCGCTGAATGCGCGCCTGGCTGCTTTCGAGGCCAGGCAAAGGTTCGCAGATCGCCGTGCTCATGTTGCCCACCACGCAGCCGGAGACCATCGATCAGTTCGGTATCCGCGTCGTCGAAGCGTGGAAGCTGGGGCGCAAAGGGGTGGACGATGGCGTGTTGCTGCTCGTCGCCAAGGATGACCGCAAGCTGCGCATCGAAGTCGGCTACGGCCTGGAAGGTGCGCTGAACGATGCCACGGCGAAGCGCATCGTGGCCGAGATCATCGCCCCGTATTTCAAACGCGGCGAGTTCTATGCGGGCATCGATGCCGGTGTGAGCGCGATCATCAAAGTCATCGACGGTGAACCGCTGCCGCCACCTGCGCAGCGCACATCAGCATCCATCAGACAGCACGAATAGTCTTGGGACAATTGATCGGCGCCGGATTCGTGATCTTCATGATGGGCAATATCCTCTTGCGTCAGTTGCTGGGACGGCTTCCCAGCGGACTGATCGTTGGCGGGGTGATCGGCAGCATGGCTTGGGTGATGTTGCTCTCGCTGGCTTGGGCCAGCGCGGCTGCGCTGGTGGCTTTCCTGCTTTCGCTGATCTTCGGTTCGAATACGGGGACACTGGGCGGCTCATCCTTCCCCACCGGCTGGGGCGGCGGCAGTGGGGGTGGCTGGGGTAGCGGCGGCGGGTGGCGGGATTTTGGCGGAGGCGGCGGGGGCTTCGGCGGTGGCGGAGCATCGGGAGACTGGTAAATGAATATCAAACGCATCATCAAACATCTCTCGGTCAGTCACGCCGCGATGCGTCGAAGCTTTCCGCGCGCAGCGCTGAACAACATCGAGCACACCATCGCCGAGGTGGAGCAGACGCATGCCGGACAGATCCGTTTCGCCGTCGAAGCATGCGCTGGATATGCAAGCCGTTGCTGGCCGGGCAGACGGCGCGGCAGCGCGCGATCGAAGTGTTTTCCCAATTGCGCGTCTGGGACACCGAGCACAACAACGGCGTGCTGATCTACCTGTTGCTCGCGGATCGCGATGTCGAGATCGTCGCGGATCGCGGTGTGCATGCCAAACTCGGCCAAGCCACATGGGAAGCGGTCTGCCAGGAAATGGAAGCGGCATTCCGTCAGGGCAAGTTCGAGGAAGGCGTCATTGCCGGGATACGCAGTGTGGGAGCGCATCTTGCGCGGCACTACCCGCAAGTCGGCACCAAGACCAATGAATTGCCTGATCGACCAGTCCTGATCTGAGTCCATCGTGGCCATCGAAACCGAACTCAAGCTGCACATCACCCCTGAGCATCTGCAAAAGCTCAAGCGTCATCCATTCCTGCGTTCGCTTTCCTCCAGCCGCGCCCTCACGCAAAAGCTCTACAGCATCTATTACGACACCGCCGATCTGGAACTGCGCCAGCACGCGATGGCGTTGCGTCTGCGCCGGGTGGGCAAACAATGGCTGCAGACCCTGAAGGGCGGCGGGCAGGTGAGTGCGGGGCTGCATCAGCGCAACGAATGGGAGATGCCGGTACTGTCCGAGCAACTGGATTTCGATGCGCTCAAAGCCAGCGGCGGCGAATTGCCGCACGGCGTGCGCAACCGCCTGCAGCCGGTGTTCGTCACCGACTTTTCGCGCAATGTGCGCCTGCTGAATTTCGAAGGGGCGCAGATCGAACTGTGCATGGACAGCGGCGAGATACGCGCCGGGCAATCGAGCTGCCCGATCTCGGAACTGGAACTCGAACTCAAGTCCGGCTCGCCGCAGCAACTGTTCAAACTCGCGCTGGCCTTGCTCGACATCGTGCCGCTGGATAGTGGAACACACCAGCAAGGCGGAATACGGCTACCTGCTGTTCTCCGCCGCCAAGCCCTCGGTGAGCAAGGCGCAGATTCCCGGCACTGAAGAAGTCGCAGAGCATCGCCAGCGCCCTGCAGAGCATGATCGGTGCGTGCCTGGCGCATGTGCAGTCCAACGTGCCGGGCGCATTGCTGAAACTGGATGAGGAATATCTGCATCAGGTGCGCGTCGGCTTGCGCCGCTTGCGCGTGGTGCTCGCCATCGCACAACGTTTCCACGCCGATGCCGAATTGACGGCTCTTGCGCGAACAGGTGGCGAAGCTGTGCGTGGAGCTGGGACGTTCGCGCGACTGGGATGTGTTCGTCACGCAGACGCTGGCGCCCATTTGCACCCGCCTGCCGGAACATGCCGGACTGCGCGAAGTGTTGAGCGTGAGCGAACGGGCGCGCAAGAAGCAGCATGCCGGCATGGAAAGCAGCCTGGCCTCGCAAGATTTCCAGCGCATGCTGTTGCGCTTCGGCGCCTGGATGCACGGCGAGCAGTGGGGCGAGTCGGAGACCACGCTGGAGCAGTTCGCGGTGCAAGTCCTGGAGAAACGCAGCAAGCAAGTCAGCAAGCACGGCAAGGCGCTGGTCGGCGAAGATGCCGCGCAACTGCACCTCTTGCGCATCGCCTGCAAGAAGCTGCGTTACAGCACCGAGATGTTCGGCGCCTTGTTCGCTGAAGCCAAGACCAAAGACTACGTGGCTGCGCTGTCCGAACTGCAAGACATCCTCGGTATCTTGAACGACATCGCCGTGGCGCATCGCCTGCTGAACGAATTGGATAATGCAGCGCGGCACGATACCTCGCGCTCATACGCGGCTGGATGGAACATGACTATGCGGAGCGCGTCGCCGAGTTCGGCAAGGCATGGAAACGCTTTGCAGCTCAAAAAGAATTTTGGGACTAGCGTCCTGCGTTGCTTGAAATGCGGACATGTGGAAAAGTGTTTCGAGCTCAGTCCCTTTGATGCTCATCGAGCAATTGTTCCGGCGGACTTTCGTTGCTGCTGGTGTCATACTGAAACACAAGCAAAAAACTACATGTTTTGGCTTATAGCTTAGTAGGCCGCTTTGTTGCTAGATTGTGGGCCGAAGTATTTATGGTCCGTCTTATTATGTGGTCGTGGGCTGAGTAATTCCGAGCGAGTTGTTTTTAATTTATCTGAGGAGGAATCATGAGTCTAAAGTCCTTGAATTTGTCCGGCTCAATGCTGGGTTGCGCGCTGATGTTAGCCCTTTCTGGTTGTGCTGGAAGCAAACCGGCGCTTACCACTAATGAGCCTCAGCCGAGCGCAGTGACGGGGAAAGTGCCAGGGGTTCAGCGCCCGCTGGCCGCTGGTATAAATGTCAAAGCAGCGGATGCAGATGGCCGTACTCAGCTTTTTGATGCCGTCAAGGAAGGGAAGAAAGAGGCTGTCGAGCTGCTCATTGCCAAAGGGGCGGACGTTAACGCCAAGGATAAATATGGCGTCACTCCTCTTTTCCTTGCCGCTGCTTTCGGACGCAAGGATGTTGCCGAACTGCTGATTGCCAAAGGCGCGACTGTCGAAGTCAAAAATAATTTTGGTGGCACACCACTACATTTCGCAGCCACTTTTGGACACAAGGATGTCGCTGATTTGTTGATTGCAAATGGTGCCAATGTTCAGGACAAGGGCTATGCCTTCGGTAAATATGGCGTTACCCCGCTGCATCAAGCTGCCTATAGAGGCCACAAGGAAGTGGCCGAACTGTTGATCGCTAAAGGCGCCAAGGTCAACGCCAAGGACAAGAAAGGCCGTACTCCCTTGGTCTATGCGTTAACAAACAAACATGACGAAGTAGCCAGGCTGCTCCGGCAGCATGGTGGCAAATGATCTATTGGATACCGCGTTGTGCTTTGCCAAAGTTTTTGAACCTCTATGCGATAGGGGTAGATGCGGTACCAGTACCTTCTCGGCTACGATGGATATAATTATCAATATGGCTACCCTAACGGTTTATTAATCTCTTTGGGCGCATCAAAAAAAGACGGGCACTTGAATCAAGTGCCCGTTGTATTTTCTGCGACAAATAACCAACTATACCAATCAACCGTTCAGACGGACTTTCATCGCTGCTCGCACATGTTGAGTTCTGCTTAGATAGAGGCCTATATATTCTTGTATATAGCCTAGAAGGGTTTTTGCTGCTAGATTTCGGTCAGATGAATTTAATACATTCCGTGTTACTTGGTTGGGCGTGTGCAATCCAAATTCGGTTCAGCTTTGAGGCGGACTTGTTCCGAGTAAATGCGCATTGCATGACCAAGAATTTTTTATATAACATTTTTGTAGTGGAGATTAACAATGGCTACTCAAGTCCAGACAAACAACAAGAGGACGTTCTATAAAATCCTGCAAATAAGTGATGATGCTGATGCAGATGCGATAGCTGCGGCTTATCAGCGATTAAAATCAAAATACGCGGATGCGGATGATGTAACTGCCCGTAATGAATTGCTATTTGTTGAGCATGCATATGAGACGTTGTCCAACCCGAACAGCAGAAGTTTATATGACAAGCAGGTTAAGGATATCTCCACGCCATCGGTTATTCAATATGGCTATTATGAACAGTCCAATGACAGTTGGTTTAGTGGTTCTAGAATGGCCTTGGTGATAATTGGAATTTTGGCTGTTGTCACTTATGGTTTGAATACGAGGCATTCTGAGGAGATTGGTAAGCTCAGTGTCGCCAATGAAGAGGTCGTTGGAAACAATGAGGTTTCTCGTATTGGTGTCGATGGTCTTGTGCAAAACACCAGTAAAGCGATTGACCGGTCTGCTGAAGTTGCTCAAAGGCGACTGGACATTCAGCAACAAGAGGCCGACATACGAAGAATGGAGGCGGAGAGCCGTATCAGGGCAAATGAAGAGGCTAATAGGCAGCGGATTTCATCACAAAAAACTTCGGCTGAGAGAGAAGAAAGATGCCGGTATATGCACTCATTGATTGCTCAAGCTAACCAGGCTGGCGCGTATGCGGAAGCAAGGGCATTGCAAGCAAAAGGTTGTTACTAAATCTGTTTAAGGATGCAACTCGACACTGAAAGCGCTGATTGTCGTGTTGAAAACCATTGGAATCAAAACCTCGGTTGAACCAGGCTATCTGTCCCAGACTGATTTCTCCGGCCGCACCAAACAAAGCAAAACGGGCACTTGATTCAAGTGCCCGTTTTATATTTTTCATATGGTCTGGAAAGCGCTTTGCTGCTAGATTGCGGTTCTATGAATTTATCTCTCCCCTCGTCGGAATGAGGCGCGCACAGACGCACATCGGCCAGCCGCACAGAAAAACAGAAAGGAAGTCATGGAAATCTACATTTACTGGTTCTTGCTGGCGTTGATACTGCTTGGCCTGGAAATGGCCACAGGCACGTTCTACTTGTTGATGGTCGCCATTGCGATGGCAGTGGGTGGTTTCGCAGCGTTGCTGGGCATGAGCATGGCATGGCAGCTGATACTTTGCGCAGTGACGGTCATCGCGGGCACGATCATTCTGCGGCGCTGGAAAAGTACCCAAGCCACCGAGGCGCCCAGCGCCAGTCTCGACATCGGCCTGCCCGTGAAAGTGATCAAGTGGAACGACAATGGATCGGCACGGGTGTTTTACCGGGGGGCGGAGTGGGATGCGGAGCTAGAGTCTGCCGATACCCCGCGTGACGCAACACTTTACATCGCGGCGGTGCAGGGTTCCGGCCTGGTGCTGACTCATCGCAAACCGCAGCAACACTAAGGAGGAAACATGGAAATCGCTCTGTTCATACTCGTTGCAGCCGTCATCTTCATCATCAAGGCGCTCAAGGTCGTACCCCAGCAAAACTCATGGGTGGTTGAGCGCCTTGGGAAATTTCACTCGGCCTTGTTGCCCGGCCTGAATATCGTTATCCCGTTCATTGATCGTGTCGCTTACAAGCACATGCTCAAGGAAGTGCCGCTCGATGTGCCCAGCCAGGTCTGTATCACCAGGGACAACACCCAATTGCAGGTGGACGGCATCCTGTATTTCCAGGTGACCGATCCCAGACTGGCTTCCTACGGCACCAGCAACTACATCATGGCGATCACCCAGCTCGCCCAGACCACCTTGCGTTCGGTCATCGGCAAGATGGAACTGGACAAGACCTTCGAAGAGCGCGACGACATCAACCGTGCCGTGGTGGCGGCGCTGGACGAGGCCGCGACCAGCTGGGGCGTGAAAGTGCTGCGCTACGAGATCAAGGATCTCACCCCGCCCAAGGAGATCCTGCATGCCATGCAGGCACAGATCACCGCCGAGCGCGAAAAGCGCGCCCTGATTGCCGCCTCGGAAGGGCGCAAGCAGGAGCAGATCAACATCGCCACCGGCGAACGCGAAGCCTTCATCCAGCGCTCGGAGGGTGAGAAGCAGGCGGCGATCAACACTGCACAAGGCCAGGCAGAAGCCATCAAGGCCGTCGCCGCGGCGACCGCGCAAGCGATCCAGCAAGTCGCCCAGGCCATCCAGTCGCCCGGCGGCATGGATGCCGTCAACCTGAAGGTCGCGGAAAAATATGTCGAAGCATTCGGCAACGTCGCCAAGGAAGGCAACACGCTCATCCTGCCGGGCAATCTGGCGGATATGGGAGCGATGGTCGCCACGGCGATGAGCATCGTGAAGGCGCAGAAGTAGTGCGTTCGGGATGGCTACTGATCAAGCAGTAAAGCAATCAGAAAAAATATTTTGAGCTTGGTAACTTTGAACTGTTTCAGGAGTTGGTTATGTTGAAGCATCCAAGAAATTTACTGTTTTTATTGTTAGCATTGATTTTTTGCTCTCCAACTTTTGCTGAAGTAAAAAAGTGGAAAGACGAAAGCGGAATAACTCATTATGGTGATGCGCCTATCCTGGCTGGAACTGCACGAGTAAAAATCGACGAGAAGGCAGATAAAACCAATGCGGAAAGGATTTTCCGACAAACAGAAGCCACTATGGCAAATGATTCGTTCGAGGAGGCGAACAACTCAGCAAAAAATCCATCCCGTCCTTCAGGTGTCCGCCGGAGCCCAAGAAGGTGATCCGCTAGGGGACTGGGGCTGGTTAGGCGGAAAAGTATTTCGAACCCGCCCCGCTTTAATTTAATCTAGATTGCATTGATCAGTTGGCAGCATGAATTGCAGATAGAATTGACTGCAGAACGTTCGTTCTGTATCTTTGCCGGGACGCAACTCATACCCCACGCTTCATCATGGCGAGCCGTGAGAAATCATGAGCGCATGGAAAGTGAGTGAATTTATAATGCGACGATTGGTTGAAGATAGATTCAACTGTCCCATGCTGGAATGTACCTGATCTGATTAACGTTTTAATTTAGGAGATTTAGATGTCAGAGGTGAAGCAGGTTAAATTGACCCCTAATGAGATTCGCACTGCCAAGCATGCAGCGGCAGCTGAAAAGACCTTATCCCTCGCCAATAAAGTGATGCTCGCAGCCAATCAGGCAGCGGCAGAAGCCAGACAGGTACTGGAAGCCAAACAGATCATCGCTACTCAAAAAGAGGATGCGGCAAATAAAGCACGGGCTGCTTATGAGACGGCTGTTGAAATGAAAGCGATAGCCGAACAGGAAATGAGCGCCGCCAAGGAAGCAGGTGAAAAGGCACGTGCGGATGCCGAGGCGGCCAGAATCGCCAAGATCCTTGCTGCACAAGAAGCTGCGGCTGCAAAACAATTGGCAATAGAACAAGCAAGGCAGCGTGCACAGGAAGCGGCCGCAGCCAAATTGGCCCAGGCAGAAGCCAAGAAAAAAGCGGCAGAAGAAGCGGCTGCATTGAAAAAAGCTCAAGCCGAGGCCAAGCAGAAAGCTGCCGAAGAGGCCGCAGCCCTGAAGAAAGCGGAAGCAGAGGCCAGGAAGCTTGCCGCGCAACAAGCAGCAGCGGCCAAGAAAGCCGAGGCTGACGCAAAAATACAGGCAGCAGCAGAAGCCGCAGCGTTAAGAAAAGCCGAAGCCGAAGCACGCAAGCTGGCTGCGCTACAAGCCGCAGCAGCGAAGAAAGCTGAAGCTGAAGCAAAGAAGCAAGCCGCCGAAGAAGCCGCTGCCCTGAAGAAAGCCGAAGCAGAGGCCAAGAAGCTTGCCGCGCAACAAGCAGCCGCCGCCAAGAAAGCCGAGGCAGAAGCAAGAAAGCAAGCAGCCGCAGAAGCCGTAGCGCTGAAGAAGGCTCAGGCAGAGGCCAAGAAAGCCGAGGCAGAAGCAAGAGCCCAAGGCTGCAGCAGAAGCTGCCGCATTGAATAAAGCCGAAGCCGAAGCACGCAGGTTGGCTGCACAACAAGCCGCCGCTGCAAAAAAAGCCGAAGCCGAGGCCATGAAGCAAGCTGCCAAAGAAGCGGCTGCGGTTAAGAAAGCGGAAGCCGAAGCCCGCAAGATTGCAGCACAACAAGCAGCGGCAGAGCAGAAAGCAGAAGCAGAAGCCAGAAAACAGGCCGCTCTGGAAGCTGCCGCAATCAAGAAAGCGGAAGCCGAGGCTACAAAGATCGCAGCACAAGAGGCCGCAGCAGCAAGGAAGCTGGCTGCAGAGCAGGCCAAGTTGGCCGCACAGGAACTGGCAGCTGCCAAGAAGGCGGAAGCTGAAGCACGCAAAGCGGCAGCTGCTCAGGCGAAACAGATCGCACAGGAAGAAGCGGCAGCACGCAAAGCTGCGGCAGCGCTAAAAAAAGCAGAAGCCGCCGCCAAGAAAGCCGCATTGGCCCCACCCGAGCCAGTCTGGCCTTTCCCCGATGAGGAAATCAAAGAGGCTAGCTCGGTTTAAAATAATTCTGCAAAGCGGACCAAAATAATCCAAGCGCCCAGTATCGATAAAACGCCCTGATCTACAGGGCGTTTTGTTTTCTACCTTAGCGATTTATATCTTTTGGCATATGGCCTGAAAGAAACTTTGCTGCTAGTCTTCGGGGCATCAGAAGGTATTCAATGCGGGGTTAGTGGAGTATGCGGAAAAGTATTCCGTATCTGCACCGAGTTAACTGCCAAAATTTGGAGGCGCAAAATCAACTTAAATCAAATCATCAGCCTGTTGCAGGAGTCGCCGCTGTTTCAGAAGGTGAAAAGCAGCACGCTCTCCTCCTTGCTTACGAATACCACTCGGGTCAGGCTCGCGGCAGGTCAGATCCTGCTCACCCCCGGACAGCGTAACGACCGCATCTATGTCGTCCTGTCCGGCAGACTGCGTGCGCAACTCAATGCGGACGATGCCAAGCCGCTCGCCCTGTTTGGCATTGGCGAATGTGTGGGTGAGATGTCCATGTTTGACGACAACCTGGTTTCCGCCTATGTCATTGCCACCACCGATTGCGAACTGCTGGCCATCGAACATGTAGAGGCATGGTCTGTCCTCAACAGATCACTGCAAGCATCGCATAACTTGCTGGCTCTGTTGTCCAACCGGATTCGCTCCACCAACCGGACACTGGCGGAGTGGGTAGAGTATGCTCAAAGCTCTGGGGCGTTGAACTACATCAACCCCGTCAGCGGCATCTACAACCGCCATTGGCTGTCGGAAAACATCGGACGCCTGATCCTCCGCCACACCATGAACCAACAGCCGAGCGCCTTCATACTCCTGAAGGTTGATAACTTCGGACTGTTCGCTGCCGACTTTGGCAAGCTCGGCAGCGAACAGGCGCAACGCACGATTGCCGAAACCATACAGCGGTGCCTGCGCCCAAATGATGTGGCGGTACACATCGAAACAGACCAGTTCGCCATCTTCCTTCCGCAGACAGGAACGGACAGCGCCCACGTAGTGGCAGGCCGCTTGCTGGAAGAGATCGACCATATGGTGATCGGCACTCTCAGCGGCGATGCATTGCCTCCGGTGTCGCTCTCAATAGGAGTCGGTCTGCCACAACCTGCCGACACACTGGACAGTCTGATCGCACGCACACTCCCTGAGATGCATAGCGCCCAGAACTAAGCATCGGCTTAGGCATATGGTCTGAAAGGGGCTTTGCTGCAAGTCTTCGGCGCGGTAGCTCGCAAGCAATGCGGGGTTGTCGTTGTAGACGGAAAAGCATTCTGAACCGTTCCTTTTGATTGGAGGTAGATCATGAATCGATACCATCGTTGGGTACTGTTGGGGGTGGTCACAGCAGGCATTGGGCTATGGCCAGCCGCCGGTGCATTTGCAGCAGAGGACAGGGATGCCTGCGCCATGCTGCACAAGGTGGATGTGGAAGCTGCATTTGCCCCACGCAAGTTTGACTCAGGCACGCCTGGCTACGCTGTGAAGAGCTCGTCGACGCGGGCTGCGGTCTCAAGTTGCACGTACACATCCCGGGGTGCCACAGTAAAAGAAATGGTGACGGTAACCTTGGTGGTGCGGCGTGCGCCAAGTGACGCAACAGGCACCACCCCCGAAGCAGCCAAGGCGGGCGCTGTTCAACTAAATGCGAAACCTGTAGACGGTGACCGGGCTGGGCGATGGCGCCTACATGGCTAATCTTGGCAGCAGCATTCAACTCAATGTATTCAGAGGCAAGCGTGAATGGCTGATATTTGGCGGTAGAGCCAAGATGCTGGACAACGCTGCCGTCCTTGCGGGAATCACGAAGATCGCAAAAGCCACGGCAGCCCGGTAGAAGGGGGTTGTCGGTATGAGCTGTAAAGTGTTCCGAACCCATCCCCCATTCAATTGTTTCCTACTTTCAAAACCTGACTTGATAAGTTGTAGCCTTTAAGCTACATTGTTCCCATGATCGAAGTCTTCCGATACCAAACTGAAGATGGCAACGAGCCATTAACCGAATGGCTCCAGTCGCTACGAGACAAACAGGCGCAGGCCAAGATTCGTATCCGCCTCAAACGTCTGGAAGCTGGAAATTTTGGTGACTGCGATCCAGTAGGCGAGGGCGTGCAGGAATTACGCGAGCATCTTGGCGCGGGTTATCGGGTGTACTTCGGTCGCCATGGACAGACGGTCGTCATCTTGCTCTGTGGCGGCTCCAAGAAATCTCAAGCAACAGACATCAAGAGCGCCAAAGAATATTGGCAAGATTGGAAACGGAGGCAAACATGAGCAAAAAGATAAAAGCAGCGGTATCACACCACGAACGCGAAGTCGCCGAACTGCGCGCGGATAAAGAACTGGCAGTCGAATATCTAAAAGCCGCAATGGAATCACTCGACGATCCAGATGACCGCGCTGCCGGACTACTTGCACTGCGCACCGTTGCAGAAGCATATGGCGGATTAGGCGCGGTTGCTGCAGAGGCCGGAATCAGTCGCGAATCGCTGTATCGCACACTCTCTGCCAATGGCAACCCAACACTGAAAACTCTGCTTGCCGTGTTGAAAGCAGTTGGCATGAAACTTTCGGTAGAGCCGGATCAACATGCTGCGGCATAAGCCGGAAAGTATTGCGAACCCGTCCCGTTAATTTAATCAGGAGTGCCAGCGATGAATGAAAATTCTGTTGTACCAGGCAACAAGCGCAACATATGGATGCGCGGCTTGTTCATGCTGTTGATGGCCTTGGCGTTCCATGTATGCATGACAGTGTTGGGTATCGTAACGGTCATCCAGTTCTTGATCACGCTGCTGAACGACACGCCCAATGTCCGACTGGTTTCATTTGGCCGCAGCATGGGCAACTACCTGCGGCAGATCGTCAATTTCCTGACTTTCGCCACGGAAGAAATGCCGTTTCCTTTCAGCGAGTGGCCTGCGGGCGAGTGACCCTCGGCAACCCCGTCTTGCCGCATGACCTCGATTCAGGCCACTTGAAACCCTATCGCCTCATGCTATCGACGCTGGCAACGCGCCGCAAACAGGTAAGCCTGTAATGCCCGTTCTTACTGGCATGCGGGCCAATTGGCGGATCGGAATAGTCAGGCGACATAAGAGCAAGCACTGTTGCCTATGCGCAGGTCTATACTTTTGGCGTATAGTCTGCAAGGGGCTTGTACTGCTAGCTCTGGCCGTTTGCAATGCCGAGACGCGGGAGTAGACGAAAGTCTATCAAGCCTTGCCGCCTATGATTCACGTCATTGCCTTTACGTGTTCAGTCTATCGGGGCAATGGTTAGGAAGAGAGAAGGACATGAAGATAGGAGTTGTGGTTGACCCAAGTTGTGATTTACCGAGCAGCTTTTTCAAGAACGGCGACGTAGAACTGATGCCGACTACGATCAAGATTGGCGACCACTCGTTTGAAGATCATCGTGATGATGCTCAAACAATCAAGTTCCATTCTGACACGAAGACTCGGATGAAACAGAAAACCGAGACATCTGTCGAGTCCAGTCCGTTTACGAGCGGGCAGATCGAAGCGCTGTTTCTCGAAAAGCTGGTGCACAAGTACGACCATGTGTTCTGCGTCATGGCGACGCACGCGCGTAGCGACATCTACGATCACGTGATGAAAGCATCGCGTTCCATTTTCATTAAACACAGACAGGTCAGGCGCGAAGCGGGGATCGACGGCCCATTCACGATGTCTGTCATCAACAGCGGGAACATCTTCACAGGCACAGCCGTGCTCACAGCGGAAGTGGTTCGCATGATCAAGGCGGGTGCTACACCGTCAGTGATCGAGTCGCGTATCAATGAACTGGTGCAACACACATATTGCTACCTGGTGCCGCCCGACCTGACACACATCTACAAGCGTGCCTCCAAACGCGGTGACAAGAGCATCAGCTGGACAGGTTTCATGCTGGGTTCGATGCTCGACATCAAACCCATCCTGTGCGGACACAGGGACAATACCGGGCCGGTCGCCAAGATGCGCCACTTCGATGCTGCCGTTGAGACCATGTTCGCCAATGCCACGCGTTCAGTGGAGGCGGGATTGCTCACGCCCTCGATATGCCTGGGTTACGGAGGCGATCCGGATGAGGTGCAGCATTTGCCCGGATTCATGCGGTTGAAAAAGGCAGCTGGAAAGGCCGGTACAACGATACATATCACGCCGATGGGCATTTCCGGCGCCGTGCATACCGGCCCCGGTTGTGTCTCCGTAGCCTTTGTTTCTGACCAACACGTCTTCGAAGAAAAAGTGTGAACTGAACCATTTAGGAGCAGGTAATGAACTACAAAGGCAGCTGTCACTGTGGCCAAATCGTTTTCGAAGTTGAGGGTGAACTTGCCCAAGCTGCGGATTGCAACTGCTCTATCTGCACGCAGATGGGCGCGCTTCATTGGTTTATTCCGAGAGACAAGCTTCGCCTGCTTACGCCCGAAGAAAGCCTTTCCACCTACACATTTGGCACACATACCATCAAGCATCACTTCTGTCCCAAATGCGGCATCCACCCTTTTGGAGAGGGAGTCGATCCATCAGGAAATCGCAAGGCTGCAATCAATGTTCGCTGCCTTGAAGGTATCGACCTTTCAGCGCTCCCCGTAAAGCACATCGACGGCCGTTCTCGTTAGTCGTCGTGTAGGTGCATTACAGGAAGCAAGACATGACGCAATTCCCATATGAACAGGTAGCCGACCCCGCTTCGGTCAACATGGATGCCCGCCAGACTGGCGAGCGTTGTAGAGAAATTCAAGCAGCAACATCTTTCCGGCGCCTTCCCCGGCGGTCAGCTTGTCGTCAGGCGCAATGGCAAACTGGTCCTCAATGAAGCACTGGGGATAGCCCGCGGATATCGGAGCGACGAGGCAGCGCCCTCGATTCCGGTCGTACCGCAAACACCGTTTCCCAACCATTCCTGCGGCAAGCCGCTCGCCGCCATCGTCATCGCCATGCTGGAAGACCGCGGCAAGCTCGACATCAATGCGCCGATTGCCGAGGTCTTCCCCGAGTTCGGGCATAACGGCAAGGAGCAGATCACGACGCTGGATGTGCTGACGCACCGCTCGGGAATCCTGATGCCGCACCTGGCCGGCAAATTGGAGTTGTGGAACGACAGGGAGGCGATGCTGAAGGAGCTGATAGCGGTTGCGCCCACCTATCCGCGCGGAACGCTGGCCTACCAGCCGGGCGAGTATGGCTGGATACTGTCGGAGGTCGTGCGGCGCGTGGACGGCAGGAGCCTGCCGGACTATTTCGCGGAAGAGATCGCCACGCCATTGCAGTTGCCAGCGCTGCGCTTCGGGCTCGCCGGGCGCGAGCTGAACTCGCTGGCGTACCAATACTGGTTCGGGCCGGACAAGGTCATGATCGGCGGCTTCAACGCGGCGTACAGATTCGAAGAGATGACCAACGCGAAATTGTATTTCGATTCGCTCAACCCCGCGTTCACCCTGATCTCCGATGCGGCAAGCCTCGCCGCTTTCTACGATTTCATCCTTAACGGCGGCAGGACGCCATCGGGCAAGCAGCTCATTTCCGAGCGCACACTGCGGCAGTACACCACCCGCCAGGTGTCCGGCTTCGACAAGAGCCTGAAGATATTCCAGGCGCTCGGACGGGGATTCCAGATGGGGATGCTGACGCCATCCCTCTACGGATGGTGGAACACCAAACAGTGCTTCGGGCACGCGGGCGTGTTCTCGTGCCTCGCATTCGGCGATCACCAAACCAATGTGTCAGCGGCCATCTTTACCAATGGCAACCGCGGCATCGGCGATGTGATGAAGCGGTTCATACCTCTGAGTCACGGAATTAGAAAAGCATGCCTCCAGGCAAGATGACATGCTGCGATTGGGCAGATAACACTTAGCTCACACGCGACTGAAGCAAAAGGTCTATATCTTTTGGCATATGGTCTGGAAAGGGCTTTGCTGTTACTCTTCGGCGCGGTAGAAGGTAAGCAATGCGGGGTTGTAGGAGTGGGCGGAAAAGTATTCCGAACCCGACCCCTTTAATTCAACTGGAACAGATGATGCCGATTGCGGCATAAATTGCTGCTAGGGGTGAATGTCGTAATGCAAGACCTGACCCCGTGATGTTTCTTAACTATTGGATCAATCATGATGGAAAAAGAAGTTAAGGTAATCCTTAGAATTGAAGGCGGGGTCGCCAACGATGGCATGTTGGATATATACGATGCCGCAAACACAATGAATGGCCTTGCAAGAGCGATAAACATAGTGGCTCATTCTTTTGCGAACGATGAAGAAGTTAGATCCCGTGCGGATTGTGCGCGTGGTTCAAAATCCTATATCCATGCCTCCAAGAAAGGCTGCTTCGAAGAACAAGTTGATATATTTTTCAACAAAAAGACTATCCAAAAAATTGGGCATAGTGTTTTAGCAAATAACTTTTGGGATTACTTGATTTGTTCTTGGTCGGCTTCAATAGGTCTGCAGCCAGAACCTACAACACCGTATGTCAATAAACTATTGGAGAAGGATGAGGATTTCTTTCACGTTATTGCCGATGCGCTCGAAAGTCCTATGCAGAACCTGCATGAATCAATACGCAGTGACGCTAAGATTAAGATATTTTTGGAACGGCCGAGAATTGGAGATCTAATTGAGTTCAATCAGAATAGCTTGAATTTTGTGACTCTAAGAAAAGAGAAAAGCGGAACTGCCTATATCGTAGGCAATGTAACTCGTTACAACATACTGACTGATTTTGGCCGTTTGTATTCGGATGAGGAGCAAAGAGTTATCTCATTCAGGCTCGCTCATGACGATCCTAGATTGAGATCGCTATCACTTAAATCAATGCAAGAGAAAGATTTTGAGGATGGAGGAAAGTTATCCTTCAAGGTTTCTGAAGTGGTCAGCTCGCACGGAATTGTAAAGAGATATGTCATCCACGATATTTCTACTACAGTAATAAAAGATGAATAACTCAATTTTCTATTGTTTCCCATTCACAGATACTTGTAGATTGATGACAGAATGGGGGGTGTATTGGCAGGCAATTGCAGCCATTGCAACAGTCCTTGTTGGTACCTATGGCGTAATTAAAATTCGACATGAATTGAAAAGGCTAAATGAGCAACGAGCAAAAGAAATTGCGGATGCTGAAGTCACGGCAAAATTAAAGCGTACAGAATTTTTCCTTGATCAACATCGTCGGCTTTTTGATAATGAAGATCTTTTTAAGATTTTGTGTTTAATCGATGACGACAGCAGTGAATTGGCAAAACCCGAAATGTGGGACCAAAACCGTAAGTTTCTGGCCTTTCTTGAAGAAATTGCGCTGCTGGTTCGGTCAAATCAAATTGATAAGGATGTTGCTTATTACATGTTTGGTTACTATGCAATCTGCGCAAAGACTGGGCTGGATGTAGGAAACAACTTAGCAGAAGGTATCATTACTACACCGGAACATTGGGGGCTATTATTTGATTTTGCATCTGATGCGCAAGAATATTTTAGAAATAATCCGAATGGCCCACCGAAAGATATTTCCCTGTAGGATAACCAATGGGGTTGGGTTCGCGATACTTTCGTACGGCCTCATAGGGAATTAATCGAGCCCGCATGGTTAAATAGTTCAGCATCGCAATAGTTTTTCTGTAGAAATTCTTTCAGTCTCCCGCTCATCTTGGCATAATCCGCCCCTCGTAAATTTCACCCATAGCCCTCGCATTCGCAGAGGGCTATTTAATTCAGTAAATCGAGAACCATGCTTCCTTCCATCGAACAACGCCTTGCCGCCGAGATCGCGGCCAAACCTGCTCAAATCGCTGCTGCCATTGCCCTGCTGGACGAGGGCGCGACGGTGCCTTTCATCTCGCGCTATCGCAAAGAGGCGACGGGCGGGCTGGACGATACGCAGTTGCGTCTGCTGGAAGACCGGCTGCGTTATCTGCGCGAGCTGGAAGAGCGCCGCGCGGCCATCATCGCGTCGATCACCGAGCAGGGCAAGATGACGCCGGAGTTGTTGAAGGCGGTCTCGCTGGCCACCGACAAGACGCATCTGGAAGATCTGTATCTGCCGTACAAGCCGAAGCGCCGCACCAAGGCGCAGATCGCGCTGGAGGCGGGGCTGGAGCCGTTGGCGGATGCGTTGCTGGCGAACCCGACTGCTGAATCCGGAAGAGGAGGCGGCCAAGTATCTGCGCGAGCCTTTCACCAGCGAGGCGGGCGATGCCAATCCCGGCGTGGCGGATGCCAAGGCGGCGCTGGATGGCGCGCGGCAGATCCTGATGGAGCGCTTTGCCGAAGATGCGAACCTGCTGCAATCGCTGCGCGAATATGTGCAGGAGCACGGCGTGGTGGAATCCAAGGTGCTCGAAGGCAAGAACGAGGCGGCGGAAAAGTATGCCGACTATTTCGATTATTCCGAATCCATCAACACCATTCCTTCGCACCGCGCGCTGGCGGTGTTCCGCGGCCGGCGCGAGGAGATGCTGGATGTGCAGCTGCGCCTGGATAGCGAAGCGGAGAAGCCGACCTGGAGCTTCGCCGCACAATCCGTGCGAGATGCGCATCGCCAGCCGCTTCGGCATCAAGGACATGAGCCGCCCGGCCGACCGCTGGCTGATCGACACCGTGCGCTGGACCTGGCGCGTGAAGTGCTTCATGCATCTGGAATCGGAGCTGATGGGCGCGTTGCGCGCACGTGCCGACACCGAAGCCATCAACGTGTTCGCGCGCAACCTGAAAGCGCTGTTGCTGGCCGCACCCGCCGGGCCGCGCGCCACCATGGGGCTGGACCCCGGCATCCGCACCGGCGTGAAGGTGGCGGTGGTGGACGAGACCGGCAAGGTGGTGGACACCGCCGTGATCTATCCGCACCAGCCGCGCAACGATTGGGATGGTTCGCTGCACACGCTGGCCAAGCTGGCCGAGAAACATCGCGTGGCGGTGATCTCCATCGGCAACGGCACGGCCTCGCGCGAGACGGACAAGCTGGCGCGCGACCTGATCAAGCTGCGTCCCGAATTGAAAATGACCAGCATCGTGGTGTCCGAGGCGGGCGCGTCGGTGTATTCCGCTTCCGAATTCGCCTCAAACGAATTGCCCGATATGGATGTGTCGCTGCGCGGTGCGGTGTCCATCGCGCGCCGTCTGCAGGACCCGCTGGCCGAGCTGGTGAAGATCGATCCCAAGTCCATCGGCGTCGGCCAATACCAGCACGACGTGAGCCAGTTCCAGTTGGCGCGTTCGCTGGATGCGGTGGTGGAAGATTGCGTCAACGCCGTGGGCGTGGATGTGAACACGGCGTCGGTGCCTTTGCTGGCGCGCGTCTCCGGCTTGAGCAGCAGCGTGGCGCAGGCCATCGTGACGCACCGCGATTCCAAAGGCAAGTTCGCCAGCCGTGCGCAACTGCGCGAAGTGCCGCGCCTGGGCGACAAGACCTTTGAACAGGCGGCGGGCTTCTTGCGCATCATGGGCGGCAACGATCCGCTCGATGCCTCGGCCGTCCACCCCGAATCGTATCCGCTGGTGCAGCGCATCCTCGCCGACATCAAGCAGGACATCAAAGGCGTGATCGGCAACAGCATCTTGCTGAAGTCGCTCAGTCCGGCGAAATACATGGACGAGAAGTTCGGCATCCCGACCATCACCGACATCCTCAAGGAACTGGAAAAACCGGGCCGCGACCCGCGTCCCGAATTCATCACCGCGGTATTCAAGGAAGGCGTGGAAGCGCTGTCCGACCTGAAGCCGGACATGATCCTGGAAGGCGTGGTCACCAACGTGGCGGCGTTCGGCGCGTTCGTGGATATCGGCGTGCATCAGGACGGGCTGGTGCATATCTCCGCCTTGTCCAACAACTTCGTCAAAGACCCGCACACCGTGGTCAAGGCCGGACAGATCGTGAAGGTGAAAGTGCTGGAAGTGGACGAGAAGCGCAAACGCATCGCGCTGACCATGCGGCTGACGGATACGGCGGCGCAGGCGGGCGGCAATAAGCCGGAAGTTTCAGGTCAGCGCGAGCAGAGGGACAATCGCGGGCAGGGTAGGCCTGCGGGCGGCAAGCCTGTTAACCGTGCACCGGCGCAAGCCCCGATGGGCGGCGCGATGGCGGCGGCGTTTTTGAAGTTGAAAGGTTGATTTGAATTTCGTCACACCGGCAAAGGCCGGTGTCCAGCGTTTTAGTACGACTGGATTCCGGTCTTCGCCGAAGGACGAACATGAAGTCTTGCAGGGTGCGCTTGCGCACCCGTACTCAATACCTTCCGCCATCATTGCCTGGCAAGCACCACAAACCCGTTCGCCGGGATCTTCGTATTGATGCAACCGTGAGATGAAGGGATGGTGGCGCCTCCGTTCCCCATGTTTTGCCCTCCATAGACGGAGGCGTCGCTGTTGAACACCTCTTTCCATCCGCCGTCGGGAATGGCGAGCTGGTCTTTCTCGATCGTGTAGTCGGCGAAGGGGGCGTTATTGAGACTCGCCACGACAATGACTTCTTCATCTCCGCTCCACCGCTTGAAGGCAATGACGCGATTGGCGTTTGACTGGTGGAGGATGTCGATGTTGTGGCTGCGGATCGAGCGTTGTCTGCGGCTGAGCGTGATGATGTCCTGATAATAGCGAAAGAGCGCCTTGCCGCTGTTATGCCGCTCACCGAGAATGTCTTCGCGCTCGCTCAGAAATTTGTCGTAAGTAAAACGATTCTTCGCCCCGATCTCTTCGCCCATGAAGAACATCGGCGTGCCTGCCGACAGCAGCGAGAGGCCGAAGCTCACGCGGGAACGTGCCTCCGCCCAGGGACGGGTGGCATCGTTCAAAACGTCGTTGACGGCGGTTTCAATTGTCGCGTTCGGTGCCGCTGGCGTTGCCCGGCTTCGTCATGCGATTCGTGATAAACAACCTGATTGTGGCTGCTGCCGGACAGGGCGCCGGCAAACCAGTCCATTTCCAGCGGTTCGTTGCCGCCGTATCCGGCCTGTTTCAGGAGTCGCGCCTTGCCGTCGGCAGAGGGAGAGTCGCCGATCAGATTGTGATAGAACTCCGCAGCCCATCTTGCCTCGAACCCCAGCCCGCCATTGGCCGGCAGTTTGGTCACGGCATCCCATCCGGTGTGGTCTTCCGCGATCAGCATGACGCTCGGATGGATCATGCGCAGCGTGCGGCTCCATTCGCGCAGAAACTTCTGCCCGAAGCGGTTGGCGTTGCCAATCGAACGCCCATCCGCATGCAGCACATTGTCGCGATGGATCGCCTGGGTCAGGTCTACGCGCAATCCGTCTACATGCATTTCCTCGATGAGGAAGGCGGCGCTGCTGATGAACTGCTGGCGCACGACCTCTTCCCAGAAGCGCGGGGTGTAGCCCGTGGAGCCGTTGTCGAGATAGCCGCCATGTCCCGGGATGGGCCGGTCGGGTGCCGTCGAATGGTTTTGCTCTGCGAGTTTTGCTGCTGCCTCGAAGGCCGGGTAGTCGTCCGGTGTGCCTTCATACCAGTAGTAGATGTTCTGCTCGGGAGCGTTCGAGTCGTACGCCCATTCGGCGCGACCCGAGTTGGGGTCGTAGTGGTTGTAGACGACGTCCTGAATGACGGCAATGCCACGCCGGTGGCACTCGCGCACGAAATGGCGGTATTTGTCGCGCCCGCCGGCGCTGGCTTCGATACAGAAATGGTGGGTGTCGCCATAGCCCCAGGACATATTGCCGGAGAACTCGGCCATGGGCAGCAGTTCGACTGCATTCACGCCGAGATCGACCAGGTGATCCAGGAAGGTTATCGCATCGCTCAGATCGCCCGGGCCGGACTTGCCAAAGCCCAGCGAGCCGACGTGCAATTCATAGATGACGAGGTCATCGAGCCGGGTGGGAAGCGGCAGGCCAAACGTAAATTCGGAGGCCCAGAATTCATCGGCAGAGATGAGCGCCGGTTGTTTGCCCGAGGGCGTGGACGCAAAATCCCGTCGCACTACATCGGGATCGATGACCACGCTGCAGCTCACGGTGCCGTCCAGCGTGTCCAGCGTTCCCGGCCAGCTGGCCTTGGCCGGATTGATGCCGCCCTTGCCGATCTGGCTGCGGGAAAAGATGTCGGTGCGATAAACGGTTTCCCCTTGAGCGTTCTTGATGCGGTACATATAGGGGTGGCTTTTGAACGATTCGAAACTTCCCTGGGGGCCGCCTTCCCAGATCCCGCCAGCCACTCGGGTAAGTGCGACCGCGTGGTGCTTTGAAGTGATTCCGGTGCCGTCATCAGCGATGTAACCATTGGCCGGGTCGCCGAAGACGACATCGACCTTCTGCGCATTGGGCGCCCAAACGGCGAAGCGCAAGCCGGGCAGGGCGCCGTTGGTGGCGAAATATTTGTTGGCGCCCAAGCGCCGGCCATAAGTGAAGTAATAGCGTTCCACTTGGGATGCGGCACTGCCGGCCAGTTGAAACTGGCGATATCGATCAGCGGAATTGGTATCTTGTACCTCGGTTGGGATTCCCCAGAAATTGGCTCCTTGCGGGCCATCGAGCAGTACGCCCCACTTGAATGTCTTGTCCTGATCGGCAAGATCAAGCGAGACCGATGCCTTGAAGATCGGGCATCCGTCTGTCCCGCTTTCTTCCAGCATCGCGCACTCGGTCCAGCTATCCGAATATCGGCCATTTCCATCCCAGCTGCCGCACAAGCGGGCGTTGCGGAAGATCTTCCGCTTCAGGCCGGTGATGAATTGGAGCTCCACTGTCTGCATCGCCATGATCGTCTCCTTCCGGATGTAACCGTTTGTTAGCGTATGGGCATAAAGAAGCTAATTCGACACTCTTATTAGACAGAAAACAATTAGGAACGCTATGTAAGTCTACTACGGCAAATCAGGTAGAAAGGGCAATGAAAAATACCCTCTCAGTATTGATGATTTTTTTAGCGACCAAGCGCACAATGCGGTTCGACCGTGTCGCTCACTCATGATGTGCTGATTATGTTATCCATCCGTTCAAGCGGCATCCTGCTACACCCCACTTCTCTTCCCGGCCAGTTTGGTTCAGGCGACTTCGGCACAAGTTCATTTCAGTTCGTTGATTGGCTGGTCAGCGCCGGACAGACCTATTGGCAGATTCTGCCGCTCGGCGAAGTCGGTCCGGGTAACTCGCCCTATATGAGCAGTTCCGCGTTCGCCGGAAACCTTCTGTTGATCGATCTGGAGGAGTTGGCGAGGCACGGCTGGCTTGAGGCGCAGGAGCTGCTGCCACTTCCGGAATTCAAACCCGAGCGGGTCGATTACAAGCTGGTTAAGCCTTATCGCATGGAGCGGTTGCGGC
The DNA here is from genome assembly GCA_963721375.1 of uncultured beta proteobacterium. Lineage (GTDB taxonomy): Bacteria > Pseudomonadota > Gammaproteobacteria > Burkholderiales > Gallionellaceae > Sideroxyarcus. The sequence continues at coordinate 514,151 of CAVRIW010000004.1, forward strand.
TGGCTTCACGGCGATTCTTTTCAAAGCAGGATGAAAGCAGTCGCGCTGCGTATGCCGAATTTTGCGAGGCGGAAAAACACTGGCTGGATGATTACGTCCTGTTCAAGGCGATCGGGCAGCATGAGCCGGGTCGTGACTGGAGTGATTGGCCCGAGCTGTTGTTCAGGCGCGAGCCGCAGGCGCTTGAGGCGATCAAGTTGCGTTATGCGGATGAGATCGGGTTTTGGAAATTCTGCCAGTGGTGTTTCGCGCGGCAGTGGTCTGCGTTAAAAACATATGCGAATGATCGCGGCGTTCGCATCATCGGCGATGTCCCCATCTTTGTGGCCTACCACAGCGCCGATGTGTGGGCGCATCAGGAGTTGTTCGAGCTTGATGAGGGCGGACGATCGACCGTGGTCGCCGGAGTGCCGCCGGATTATTTCAGCGAAACCGGGCAGCTGTGGGGCAACCCGCTGTACCGTTGGGATGTGCATGAGCAGACCGGATACGCATGGTGGATAGCCCGTTTGGAGCATGCATTGCGATTCTTCGATCTGGTCCGTATCGACCATTTCCGGGGTTTCGTCGATTACTGGGCCGTTCCGGCCGGTGCGCTCACCGCGATCGACGGGGAATGGCTGCCGGGACCCGGCGAGAAGCTGTTTGAGGCGTTCCAGCAGGCGCTGGGTAAGCTGCCCATCATCGCCGAAGACTTGGGGCTGATTACGCCGGCAGTGATCGAGCTGCGCGACAAATTTGAATTGCCCGGCATGCGCATTTTGCAGTTCGCGTTTGGCGAAGACGAGCGCAATACTTTTTTGCCGCATCACTATGTGTCCAATTCGGTCGCTTATTCAGGGACGCATGACAATGACACCAGCGAGGGCTGGTGGCGGACGGCCAAAGAGCACGAGAAGGACTTTGCGCTGCGTTATCTTGGCGTTGATGGCCAGGAGATCAGCTGGGAGATGATAAAGGCGCTGTCGGGCTCTGCGGCGAATACGGTCATCTATCCGCTACAGGATGTGATCGCGCTAAACAGCGAGCATCGAATGAATCTGCCGGGGACATCCTCCGGTAATTGGGAGTGGCGTTTTTCATGGAGCCAATTGCAAGACTCGCATACGGAGAGGTTGGCTGCGCTAACGGCCATGCATAAGCGCAATCCGCGATTGGTTTGATTGTTGGCGCGGTATGAGGAGGGCGGTGCCTTCGTGTCCTGACGGTTAGTAAACAAAAAAGGGTTGGATCTTGTCGATCCAACCCTTTTCTTTAGAGCAGCTAAAAGTGCAGGGCGGGGATATTTCCTCAGTCCTGCACCAAGTCGCGGGAGTGATTATTTCTTCACGCCGTTAACAGCTGCCTTCAGAGTTGCGCCAGCCTTGAATGCAGGAGCCTTGGATGCCTTGATCTTCAGCTCTGCGCCTGTGGCAGGATTGCGCCCGGTGCGGGCTGCGCGCTTACGTACTTCGAATGTGCCGAAGCCAACCAAAGCAACGTTGTCACCCTTCTTCAGAGTGGCAGTAATGATTTCGATCAGAGCTGCGATATTGCGGTCTGCGTCAGCTTTGCTGCTACCTGTTTTGCTGGAAAGTGCGTCAATCAGTTCTTTACGGTTCATACGTTTCTCCTATTAGTTTGGGGTTGAATCAACTCCGCTGCGGATTGTTCTAGATATTCTTGGCTTTTGCAACAGAAAAAAATATCTATACCTGCTCAAACTGCTTTATTTGTTGGGCTGCAAGCGTTGCAGGTGTCCGGAACCGTGATCGAACAGGTACGCTGGTTTTATCCAAGCGACGGATTTTACAACCCAAAAATGCCTTGTTCCATCACGACTGTCATTATCATTCTAATTGGCTCAACTTTAAAACAGGAGAATCAAAATCAATGTATTTTTTCAATTCGTCGACTTGGAACACATCATGTCGCGCCATATTTTGCTTAGTCAATCGACTGGAATCCCAAACTGAACGGACAGTTATTGCACGTGTAGCAGATTTGCTGTTTTAAGACCTGGCAGTGCTAGGTCGCCGATATTTCGGTTTGTATTGTTGAAATAAAATTCGAATCCATGGTTGGCTGCTTTCCGTGTTCGGCAACGATAAGGATTTAGAAAGCTGGATTGAAGGAGCGCAAAAGCAAGCTTATGAAAGCCTTTGAGGTGTTTCCGATGGGTCAATTGATGTTACGCATATTTCAAGCCTGCCTGTTGAACTGCAAGCGGGTGAAATGTCATTTCGACTTCAACGGTTTTTCTTTGAGGGGGCAGTCGACGAAAAATCATCACTAAAAGTATGATCCTCGATAACAGGAGTTATCTCGGCTGCGATTTTACTTTTTCACGGGATGACATATTCCGCGATGGAGAGGGGCTGATACTCCCGCCCAATCCAGTAAGGCAGTCATAGTGCCTCGTACTTGTTGGGTTTACAGCCTTGCAAGTGGTGCCCGGAACCGGAATCGAACCGGTACGCCGTTTTCACAGCGACGGATTTTAAGTCCGTTGTGTCTACCAATTTCACCACCCGGGCAATGATGAGCAGAAGAGATGTTTTTCTCTATTCATAAAGCGCCGCGCATTATACAGACGAGAGAGGGTTGAATCGGTACTGTAAAAATTTATCGCAATTTCATTAATTTTTTTTCTAAACTTTCTTGACACAAAAAAGTAAATCTCTATAATGCGGCCTTCGGTTTTGCGGGAATAGCTCAGTTGGTAGAGCGATACCTTGCCAAGGTATAGGTCGAGAGTTCGAGTCTCTTTTCCCGCTCCAAATATCTTGGGGAAGCTTTCGGGCTTTCCCATATTTTTTGCTACTAAGTAACTTGCTTAACGGCGCGATAGCAAATCGGTTATGCCCCGGATTGCAAATCCGGTTAGCCCAGTTCGACTCTGGGTCGCGCCTCCAAACATCTCTTTGCGGTACCCATAAAAAAATCCCTGCACATCGGCAGGGATTTTTCATTCTTGACTCGAAAATTACTTTGCTACTTGTCGCTCTCTGATCTCATCCAGTGTTTTGCAATCGATGCAGAGTGTCGCGGTGGGGCGTGCTTCCAGGCGACTTAGTCCGATCTCGACCCCGCATTTGTCGCAGAAACCATAATCTCCTGCTTCGATTCGGGCCAACATTTTGTCGATGTTCTTGATGAGCTTGCGTTCACGGTCGCGATTGCGCAATTCCAGGCTCATGTCTGACTCTTGGCTGGCGCGGTCGTTGGGGTCGGCAAAAGCTGTAGCCTCATCTTGCATGGTGTGCACGGTGCGATCAATGTCCTGGCTTAAGCCAAGCTTGATCTCATTCAGTACGCTGCGAAAATGATCAAGCTGATGGGGGTTCATGTATTCCTCCCCCTTTTTTGCTTTGTAGGGGGCGGCAGTTTTATTTGCTTGTACTGGCATTACATCGTTCTCCAAAGAGGGGGCTGAATTTTTCAAGCGGGCTTTAATACCAGAAACATTTTTTTGTGGCAACAAAAAATTCTGGCATGGGGGGTTATAAAACCCCAACGCCTTGTTTTTTAAACATATCAATCAAAATAATAAGCGGCAGGCCGATCAGGGCATTGGGGTCGTTGCCTTCGATGCGCTCGATCAGTGCAATTCCAAGCCCTTCTGACTTGGCGCTTCCTGCGCAATGGTAGGGCTGTTCTTTTCGGAGGTAGCGTTCGATCTCGTCATCGCTGAGGTCGCGGAAGCTGACCCGTGTTTCGGCCATGGCTGTCTGCATGTCATTTGTGCGGGCATTTAACAGGCTCACGGCAGTATAGAAATCCACTCGCTTTCCGCGCATGGCACGCAGCTGGCGCACGGCGTTGTCATGGGTGAGCGGTTTGCCCAATTGCTCACCCTCCAGGAGTGCGACTTGGTCTGAGCCAATAATAAGGGCGTCCGGATGTTGTTGGGCTACGGCTTGGGCTTTTAACTGGGAGAGACGCTGTGCTGTTAGTTTTGCAGTTTCTCCGGGAAGTGGAGTTTCATCGACATTTGGTGATGCGGTCTGGAAGGTTAGCTGCAGGGTGGAAAGCAGCTGACTCCTATATATAGAGGTCGAGGCCAGAACAATCGGCTGAGAATTCAAGATATTCCTTTAAGGCGTCTTTGACAGAGGTGGTCGGAATATATATCATGCGCGCCTCATGTTTGCACGGCCTTTAATTGACAGTATAGACTTTGCCAGTAATGGCAAGGAATTGCGCGGTGAAATACCGGTTGAAGTGCTGTCCAGGCTGAACGATATATTGGGCGATTCTCGCGAAACACTATCCTATGTGGTGCGTGGTTTTAGAGAAGGTGATCGGTATATGTTGGAAGTTGCCTTGAGCGGCGTGTGTCATTTGCGCTGCCAGCGTTGTCTGGGCGAGCTTGTGTATCCACTGGATATGGCTTCGCGCTTGCAATTGGTGTCAGCCGAACAGCTGGGCGAGATTGAGGCGAGTGGCGATGATGTGGAGTGTATTGAAGCATCGTCGCAGATGGATGTGCTTGCGTTGATCGAGGATGAGCTTTTATTAGAGATTCCTTTTGCGCCCAAGCATCCTGAGGGTGCTTGTAGCCAATCGCCTGAAGGTTTAGAGCAATCTGCCAACCCGTTCTCGGTGTTGGCCGGTTTAAAGAAGAAGCATTAGTTGTTTATTGTGAGGAGTTAACATGGCAGTTCAGCAGAATAAAAAATCCCCGTCAAAGCGTGGGATGCATCGTGCGCACGATTTCTTGACCAGCCCGGCACTGGCCGTTGAACCAACGACAGGTGAGCCGCACCTGCGTCACCATATCAGCCCAAGCGGTTACTATCGTGGCAAGAAGGTAGTCAACACAAAGAGCGAATAAGCTCGTTGTTCGAATTGAGTGAGCATCCCTTTTCTTGGGATGCGTCATGCTCGACCATTTCCCCTATATCGAGGATCGCCTAGTGGATGTAACAATTGCCATTGATGCCATGGGGGGCGACCATGGGGTGTCCGTAACTGTCCCTGCGGCCGTTGCCTACCTGCGTAAACATCCTGACGATACGATTGTTCTGGTCGGTCTGCCTGATGCGATCGAGGCAGAATTACGTGCGTCGGGAGTTCCGGAAATCCACCCGCGCTTGCGCATCCATGCGGCGACCGAGGTGGTCGGCATGGATGAACAGCCGCAATCTGCGTTGCGCGGGAAAAAAGACTCATCCATGCGAGTCTCGATTAATCTCGTCAAGACCGGAGAGGCGTCCGCCTGCGTCAGTGCTGGTAATACCGGCGCTCTGATGGCAACGGCCAGATATGTCCTTAAGACGCTTCCTGGCATAGATCGTCCCGCAATCGCCTCTTTTCTCCCGACCAATAAAGGCCAAGTCTGTATGCTGGACTTGGGGGCAAACGTGGATTGCACCGCCGAACACCTGCTGCAATTCGCGCTGATGGGGAGCACGTTGGTATCTGCTCTTGAACATAAAGACAGTCCGACTGTCGGTCTGTTGAATATTGGTAGCGAGGATATCAAGGGCAATGAGGTGGTGAAACAAGCTGCCGAACTGCTACGGACAAGCGATCTTAATTTCTACGGCAATGTGGAAGGCGATGACATCTTCAAGGGTGTCACCGATGTGGTGGTGTGTGACGGTTTCGTCGGGAATGTCGCCCTGAAGACCGCTGAAGGCGTGGCAAAAATGATGGGCGGTTTCCTTAAAGAAGGTTTTAGCCGCAATCCGTTGACCAAATTCGCTGCACTGGTATCCATGCCGGTGCTGAAAGCCTTCAAGCATCGCCTGGACCATCGTCGTTACAATGGGGCGAGTTTCCTCGGTCTGAAAGGTATCGTGGTGAAAAGCCACGGCTCTGCCGACCCATTCGCCTTCCTGTGTGCCATCGAACGCGCTGCGGAAGAAGCTCGCGGCGGGATGCTGAGCCACATTAGCGAGCATGTTGAAAAATGGCATCACACACGCCATGCAAATGCAGGAGAGGTTCTTTGATTTATTCAAAAATCATTGGCACGGGCAGTTATTTGCCTGCCAAGACGCTGACCAATTACGATCTGGAAAAAATAGTCGAAACTTCGCACGACTGGATCGTTTCTCGTAGCGGTATCGAGGAACGGCACATTGCGGCGGATAACGAATTGACCAGCGACCTTGCGCTGCAAGCCAGTCTCAAGGCGATAGAGGCAGCGGGTATCAGCGCTGACGAGATTGACTTGGTCATCGTGGCAACCACTTCGCCGGATATGCCGTTCCCTGGTACTGCCTGTATCTTGCAGGACAAGCTGGGCATCAAGAACGGCGGACCTGCCTTCGATATGCAGGCTGTGTGCGGCGGTTTCGTCTTTGCACTGAACACGGCCGATATGTACATCCGCGGCGGGCAGGCCAAGACCGTGCTGGTGGTCGGTGCGGAAGTGCTGTCGCGCATGCTGGACTGGAATGACCGAACCACCTGCGTGCTGTTTGGTGACGGTGCCGGTGCGGTGGTGTTGCGCGCTTCGGACAAGCCCGGCATCGTCGCTGCCAAGCTGCACGCTGACGGCCGTCATCGCCATATGCTGAAAGCCGCCCCCATGATCACTATGGATGGCCAGGCTGTCTTTAAATTTGCAGTCAAGGTGTTAAGCGACGTCGTTGAAGAGTTGCTGGACGAGCAAAAACTGGCTGGTTCGGACATCGACTGGCTGGTGCCGCATCAGGCCAACATCCGCATCATCGAAGCGACGGCAAAAAAACTCGGTTTGAACATGGAAAATGTGGTGGTGACCGTCGCCAATCACGGCAACACTTCGGCAGCCTCGATCCCGCTGGCATTGGATACGGCGGTGCGCGACGGGCGTATCAAGGCCAGGGCAGAACATCCTGATCGAAGCTGTCGGTGGCGGGTTCACCTGGGGTGCGATTCTCATCAAGTGGTAGGTAAACTGTAGTCGCTAGACGTTGGTCGCTAGTTAATTTCGACTGCGGCCGGCAACTAACGACTAACGTCTAATAGCTAACGACTGTTCTAACATTATGACTAAATTCGCTTTCGTTTTTCCAGGTCAGGGTTCGCAATCACGCGGCATGATGAACGGCTATGCCGATTTCGCTGCCGTGCGCGACACCTTCACTGAAGCCTCGGATGTGTTGAAACAGGACCTGTGGCAACTGGTTGCAGAAGGCAGCGATGCCGACCTGAATGCCACGGTGAATACCCAGCCCATCATGCTGACCGCAGGTGTGGCGGTGTACCGCGCCTGGCAATCGCAGAACGGTGCTGTGCCCGCCATCATGGCCGGACACAGTCTGGGCGAATATACTGCGCTGGTCGCCGCTGGTGCATTGAGTTTTGCCGATGCACTGCCGCTGGTGCGCTACCGTGCACAGTGCATGCAGCAAGCCGTGCCGGAAGGTGTGGGTGGTATCGCCGCGATTCTCGGTCTGGATGACGACGTGGTGCGCGCCGTATGCGCCGAAGGTGCGCAGGGCGAGGTGCTGGAAGCGGTGAACTTCAACTCCCCCGGACAAGTGGTCATTGCCGGTAATCGTGCTGCGGTTGAGCGCGGCATGGAACTGGCCAAGGCCAAAGGCGCGAAACGCGCCATCATGCTGCCGATGAGCGTGCCGTCGCATTGCAGCCTGCTGAAAGGCGCGGCGGAACAGTTGCGCGACTATCTGAAGAACGTCACGGTACAGACTCCGGCCATTCCGGTGCTGCACAATGCCGATGTCGCTGTCTTATAACGATGCCGCGAAGATCAAGGACGCGCTGGTACGCCAGCTGTATTCGCCGGTACGCTGGGTCGAGACCGTGCAGGCCTTCGGCAAGCAAGGCATCACGCATAACGTGGAGTGCGCACCGGGCAAAGTATTGGCCGGACTGAACAAACGCATCGACACCAATCAACAGGCATTGGCCATCAATGACGGCGAAGCGCTGAAAGCCGCACTGACTACACTCGCATAAGGGGAGGTGACATGACACTACAAGGACAAATCGCACTGGTGACTGGCGCTTCGCGCGGTATCGGCCAGGCCATCGCACTGGAACTGGGCAAGCAGGGCGCAACCGTGATCGGCACCGCCACCAGCGACAACGGCGCACAAGCCATCGGCGCCTATCTGGAAGTGGCAGGTATCAAAGGCAAGGGTTTTGCCCTGAACGTCAATGACGCAACCCAGACCGAACAGGTGCTGGCTGCGATCCGCGAACAGTTCGGCGAAATCTCGATCCTGGTGAACAACGCCGGCATCACCAAGGACAACCTGCTGGCACGCATGACCGACGAAGAGTGGGATGATGTGCTGACAACCAACCTCAAATCCGTGTTCCGCCTGAGCCGCGCCGTGTTGCGCGCCATGATGAAGGCCAGAGGCGGTCGCATCATCAGCATCTCCTCGGTGGTCGGCAGCATGGGTAACCCCGGTCAGGCCAACTACGCCGCGTCCAAGGCGGGCATGGTCGGCTTCACCAAGTCGCTCGCGCAGGAGATCGGTAGCCGCAACATCACTGTGAATTGCGTCGCTCCCGGCTTCATCGATACCGACATGACGCATGCCTTGGGTGAGGAACAACGCGCCAAGCTGGTCGAACATGTGCCGCTGAAACGCCTCGGCCAGCCTGCTGATATCGCTGCCGCAGTGGCCTTCCTGGCCGGACCCGGCGCGGCTTACGTCACCGGTGTCACGCTGCATGTGAACGGCGGGATGTACATGGAGTAGTGCGGGTAGTTTGGAAATCGGCGCAAGTTTGGTAGAATGCGCGGGCTTTTTTGTACTTTAATTAAAACGGGAGTAATGCAATGTCCAACAACGAACAACGTGTAAAGAAAATCGTCGCAGAACAACTGGGCGTGAACGAATCTGAAGTCAAGAACGAGTCTTCCTTTGTGAATGATTTGGGCGCTGACTCTCTGGATACAGTTGAATTGGTGATGGCTCTGGAAGAAGAATTCGGCGTTGAGATTCCCGACGAAGACGCAGAAAAGATCACTACCGTGCAACTTGCGCTTGATTACGTAAACGCACATTCCAAGTAATTTCGTTTCAACGTTTCCTTCCTTCAGACATCGGAGTTCAGCTTGGCTAAGCGCAGAGTCGTAGTGACCGGTCTAGGTGCGGTGACACCCGTCGGTATCGGTGTCGCCACCACATGGCAAAATATCGTGGCAGGAAAGTCCGGCATCGGGCGCATTACACGTTTCGATCCAACAGCATTTGCCAGTCAAATTGCTGGGGAAGTTAAAGACTTTGATGTCACACAATATATTCCCGCCAAAGACGCTCGCCGTATGGATCGTTTTGTGCACCTTGGTTTGGCTGCGGGGATAGAGGCATTCAAGGACTCCGGTCTGGAAGTGAATGAGCAAAACGCGGATCGTATCGGCGTGTGCATCAGTTCAGGTATCGGCGGCTTGCCGATGATTGAAGATACGCATAATGACTATCTGGCTGGCGGACCGCGCAAGATTTCGCCATTCTTCATTGCCGGTACGATCATCAACATGATTTCCGGCAATCTCTCCATTCTGTTCGGCTTGCGTGGCCCCAATTTTGCAGTTGTTTCAGCCTGCACCACGGGTACGCATAGCATTGGAGAGGCCATGCGCATGATTCAGTATGGGGATGCCGATGCGATGGTCGCTGGCGGTTCCGAGTCATCTGTTTCGCCTCTGGCCATTGGCGGTTTTGCCGCATCGCGGGCACTTTCGACGCGCAACGACGACCCCGCAACAGCGAGCCGTCCTTGGGACAAAGACCGTGACGGTTTTGTGCTGGGAGAAGGCGCTGGCGTGCTGGTGCTGGAAGAGTATGAACATGCCAAGGCGCGTGGTGCCAAAATATACGCTGAGCTGATCGGCTATGGCATGAGTGCAGATGCTTATCACATCACCGCACCGAATATGGATGGCCCCAAGCGCAGCATGATCAACGCGATGCGCGATGCCGGAATTACGCCCGACCAGGTGCAATACGTCAACGCACATGGCACCTCGACGCCGTTGGGCGACAAGAATGAAAACGAGGCGATCAAGGCTGCTTTTGGAAATCACGCCAAGAAATTGGTGGTGAATTCCACAAAGTCCATGACGGGGCATTTGCTGGGCGGTGCAGGCGGCATTGAGTCGCTGTTCTGTGTGCTGGCCTTGCATCATCAGATTTCTCCGCCGACCATCAACATCTTTGAGCTGGATGCTGAGTGTGATTTGGATTACTGCGCAAACACCGCGCGCAGCATGAAGATAGATGTGGCCATGAATAACAACTTTGGCTTTGGCGGAACCAACGGCACGCTGGTGTTCCGAAAAGTCTGATTTCCGGTCGCGATGCTGGTCAACGGACTGCCAAGCGATTCAATCTCTGCTGAAGACCGTGGCTTGTCTTATGGAGACGGAGTGTTCCGAACCTTGCGTGTTCGTCGGGGCACTCCTTTATCCTGGCAGCATCACTATCTCAAGTTGGAGCACGACTGTGATGCGATCAAGATCACCTGTCCTTCCTCTGCAATTCTTTTAAAAGAACTTCAAGTCCTGAGTGCCACTCAGCCGGACTGCGTCGCAAAGATCATCATCACGCGTGGTACGGGAGCGCGCGGCTATGCTGCTTCAGCAAGTGGAATGGCCACGCGAATCGTCAGCATCAACCCAATCCCCGACTACGAGGATAGATATTTCTCCACCGGTGTGCCCCTGAATGTTTGCCGGATAAAGCTCGGGCATCAGCCCTATTTTGCGGGCATCAAGCATCTCAATCGGCTGGAAAATGTCATTGCAGCAACTGAATGTCAAGGAAGCTGGTACCCCTGAAGGGCTGCTTGAAGACGAGGACGGGCTTGTGATATCCGGTACCCGCTCGAACTTGTTCGTTTTGCGCGACGGAGCACTTCACACGCCAGACTTGGGGTTGTGCGGAGTGGCCGGAGTGCAACGTGATCGCGTGATGGGTTGGGCCAAGGAGCATGGTGTGGCCTGCAAAATCGCACAAATCCGCATGGATGAACTGCTGACTGCGGATGAGCTATTTTTGGTGAACAGCGTATTCGGACTGTGGCCGATTAGTGATTTGCTTGGTTATCACCGGACAATTCATCCCGTGGCATGGAAAATTCAACAATGGCTGAATGCTGAATAATGAGAACCATTAAAAAATTGATATTTTGGACAATGTTCGGCGCCATCGTGATTGCCGGACTGGGCATTTATTTCTCTCTAAAGCCCGTGCCATTACCTCACACGCCACTTGAGTTCACGCTCAAGCAAGGAAGCAGCCTCAAGAGTGCCGCGCATCAAATGAAACAGGCCGGAGTATTGGAAAACGACTGGGCGTTTGTAATCCTGGCGCGAGGACTGGGCAAGGCAACACAGATCAAATACGGCAACTATCAACTTGAAAAGCCGATTTCCCAGTTTGAGTTGCTGGACATAATCAGTTCGGGTCGAACAGAGCAAAGCCAGATAACCATCATCGAAGGCGATACATTCAACCAGTTGCGCGCTCAGATGAATGCTCATCCTGGGCTGCGCCATGATAGTACCTTGCTGTCTGAGTCCGAGGTTTTGCAGCGCATCGGGGCGACAGAGCCGGTTGCTGAAGGCCTGTTTTTTCCGGACACCTATAATTTTGCCAGCGGGAGCAGCGACTTGCTGGTCTTGAAGCGTGCCTACCAGACCATGCAGCGTCATTTGCAGGAGACTTGGCAAACACGCGATGCCAATTTGCCCTTCGACTCACCCTATCAGGCGCTGATTCTCGCTTCCATTGTGGAAAAAGAGACTGGGCAGCCTGTTGATCGCCCGATGATCGCTTCGGTATTCATCAATCGACTGCAAAAAAAGATGCGTCTGCAGACGGATCCCGCAGTCATTTACGGCATGGGTGACAAGTTCGATGGCAATCTGCGCAAGAAGGATTTGCAGCAGGATACGCTTTACAACACCTACACACGAACTGGCCTGACGCCTACTCCAATCGCCTTGCCCGGTTTGGCTTCGTTGCAGGCAGTGTTGCATCCCGCTTCGAGCAAAGCACTCTATTTTGTGGCTCGCGGCGATGGCAGTTCACAGTTTTCGGAATCCCTGATGGAACACAACAACGCGGTCAACCGCTATCAAAAAAAATGACAACGGCTAAATTCATCACTTTCGAAGGCGTGGATGGGGCAGGGAAGAGCACCCATCTGGAATGGTTCGCCGATATGTTGCGCCAGCGCGGCATCGACCTACTGGTGACACGCGAACCGGGCGGTACGCCACTGGGCGAACGCCTGCGCGATATCCTGCTGAACCAGCCGATGCATGCCGAGACTGAAGCCCTGCTGATGTTCGCGGCGCGTCGCGAGCATGTGGAACAAGTCATCCGCCCGGCTTTACAGCGCGGCACTTGGGTCATCTCCGACCGTTTCAGCGATGCCAGTTTCGCCTACCAAGGCGGGGGCAGGGGTGTGCCGCTGGCCAAACTGGAACAACTGGAACAATGGGTGCATGGCGACCTGCAACCGGATCTGACCCTGTTGTTCGACATCCCCATCGAGGTCGCGCGTCAGCGCCTTGCCAATAATGTGAGTCTGGATCGCTTCGAGCAGGAACGTGGCGAGTTCTTCGAGCGCGTGCGTCAGGCTTATCTCGCCCGAGCAGCCAAAACACCGCAACGTTTCGCCGTCATCCGCGCCGAAAAGACACTGGCAGAGGTTAAGCAAGAACTGGCAAAGATCGTCGCATCGCTTTGAAATGAAACCACTCTATCCTTGGCAAACGGAATCATGGCAAGCCCTGCAAGGGCTGCGCGCCAGATTGCCGCATGCGCTGTTGCTGAAGGGGGCGCAAGGGATAGGCAAGCTCGATCTGGCCATGAATTTTGCGCAGTCGTTGCTGTGCGAAAAGCCTCATGCCGATGGAATGGCCTGTCAGGAATGTGCTTCCTGTCACTGGTTCGAACAGGACAGTCACCCCGATTTTCGCCTCATCCAGCCGGACGCACTGACTGCGGCCGAAGACGGTGAGGAAAAATCCAGCGGCAAAAAACCTTCGCGCGAGATCTCGGTGGACCAGATACGCGACCTGTCCAGCTTCGCCAATCTGTCCGCTCATTGTGGCGGCTATCGCGTGGTGGTCATCCATCCTGCCGAAACGATGAACAACAATGCGGCCAACTCGCTGCTCAAGACCCTGGAAGAACCGACTGGCAAGCTGTTGTTTCTGTTGGTTACGCACAAGCCTCAGCAGTTGCTGCCGACCATCCTCAGCCGCTGCCTGAGCTTCACCGTGCATACCCCGACGCGTGAGGTCGGCGTAGCCTGGCTTGACCAACAAGGGGTCAAGAACCCGGAACATGCGCTGGCGCAGACCGGGTTCGCGCCCTTGCAGGCGCTGGACTGGGCAGAGTCGGGCGAGGGTGCGGAAGAACGCAGTATTTTGCTGAACGCCATCCGCCAACCGACAAAACTGGATGCGCTGGCGCTGGCCGACAGCCTGCAACGCAGCGCGCCGGTGCATGTCATTCATTGCCTGCAGCAATGGTGTCATGACCTGGCCAGCGCAAAACTGGCCGGTTCGGTGCGTTATTTCCCGGAACAGACCGAGTCGATCATCAAAGCTGGCTGGCGGCGTTTCGTCTGTGGCGTTGATGCGTTTCCAGAAGGAATTGCTGGAAGCCCGCCGCGCGGCTTTCCATCCGCTCAACCCCAAGCTGTTCCTGGAATCCCTGTTATTGTCCTATCGCCAGTTGTTTGCTGCCTGAGTATCCCATGTTCATCGATTCGCATTGCCACCTTAATTTCCCCGGTTTGGCGGAAAACCTCGACGCCATCTTCGCCAACATGCGTGCCAATGACGTCTCCCATGCACTGTGCGTATCGGTCGATCTGGCGATCTTCCCGCAGGTGCTGGAACTGGCCGAACGTCACGACAACCTGTATGCATCGGTGGGCGTGCATCCCGATTACGAACTGGAGACCGAACCGACTCAAGCTGAACTGGTACGTCTGGCGCAACATCCAAAAGTCATCGCCATCGGCGAAACCGGACTGGATTACTTCCGGCTGACCGGTGATCTGGACTGGCAGCGCGAACGTTTTCGTACCCATATCCGTGCCGCCAGGGAATGCGGCAAACCGCTCATCATCCATACCCGGTCGGCGGCAGCAGGACACTTTGCGCATCATGGCCGAGGAGGATGCAGGAAAGATCGGCGGCGTGATGCACTGTTTCACCGAAAATCTGGAAGTCGCCAAGGCTGCGATCGAGCTTGGGTTCCATATCTCGTTTTCCGGAATCCTGACTTTCAAGAATGCGACCATCATCAAGGAGGTCGCGCAGAGCATTCCGCTCGAAAAAATCCTGATCGAAACCGACTCGCCATACCTTGCGCCGACTCCGCACGGGGCAAAACAAACCAGCCGGCCTTCGTTAAGCATGTGGCCGAAGAGATCGCCAGACTGCGCAACATCACGCTTGAAGAAGTGGGTACGGCAACCAGCCAGAATTTCAGGCGGTTGTTCCTGAAGCATTCTTAATTAGCTGATACAAAACAAGAAAGTGCGTACTGTTAATGGAGCTGTTCGAGTAACCTACCCAGGTAAATACGAAGTTGCGCATAATGTATAGATGCGTTGCCCGTATTTCATTGGGTTTTCAGCTAGTTGAGAGGTTTTTCTAGACTGCGAAACTGTACCGAGTTTCAGCATGTTCATGATTTTCCGACCTCCTGTCAAAGTGAATTTGGTTTTCATACCGCCCTCAATTCCGGCTTTTTGAGGTCGCTCTTCGGCGGCCTCTGTTGCCGCTTCAAGCTGGCCCACGAGTGCCAAACGTGAACGTGTACGGGTAGCGCACCTCCCAATACCCGTTGACTTGCAGCCGACCCTCAGACAGCCGACCAGCAGAGAGCAGGGCGCGAATCCGGCGCGGGCTGACCGCCCAATCCTTCGCGACCAAAGACACAGGCACGTAAGTGCCCGGCATACATCGCTAGAACCTGCAGCAGTCCGCTTTGCGCTCTTCGGCTCATGCGCATCGCTTGAACGGTTGGACAGCCTTGCATGCAGGCAACCCCCTGCGAGCTACTGCCACAAGATCAGCGTGTGGTTGTCGTGTTCGTCTTTCATCGAGTACCTCCCATGCTGTTGTGGTTGACTGCCAGGTGATATGGGCGCTCTTCCGGCTGCCGTCTGCGGTCAGGGAAGGGCACCACCGTGGATGCGGTCTTGGCTCGACCGCTGGCGGCGTACATCTGCCGGAACAGCTTGGCCTGGGCAAAGACGAGTTCGACGTTGTGCAGCCACACGGCATCGAAGCTGCGACCGTTCGGGCTGAACAGGACAGCGCCACGAAGCGTCCAGCCTTCCCATGCAAGACCCGGCAAGGCGTAGCCGCGCAGGACACGCAACATGCGGTAAGCCATCCAAGGGATACGAGCGCCGCCCGTTTCCCAGTTCTGGATGGTGCGCGGGGTCACGTCCAGAGCTTCGGCAGCTTGGACACGTGTCAGGCCGGATTGCTTGCGCAGGTCGGCGAAGTCCTGCGGATCTATCCAACGGCGGCGGCTCATAACCAGCCCCCGTATCTGCGTGGCGCATCAGCACCGCTCTAATTTCCTGCGCCTTGCGTCCGGCCTGGCAGGGAGCTGCTGCGCGGTCTGCCGTTCCAAGTCTGGCTTCGGCAGCCTTTCCGGGATTTCGATGTGCTTGAGTCGTCGCTTGTAGCGTTGCTTTTGAACTGCGCCTGCGACCAGCACTCGCAAACGCGCCTTCAGTCAGTTCGAGGTAAGGTGAAATCGGCGGCAGGCCTGCCGCGGCCCCGGCTGTCTGTGCGCTACGCTCCCCGCCAGCCGCGCCTGCGGCGGCGGCCGTTGGGTCAAAACCGTCTTCCAGAGAATGCAGGCCGTCCGCTTGGCGTGTTTCCTGATGCGTCCGCTGGTGCCCAGCCGACAGCCCATGCGGGCTAGTGCCAAGGTCAACACCTTGGGTTTGGCTCTTCGATTCACGCATGGCAGACCTCCCGCAACTGGGCAAAAAGACACCCCCGAACTTGGGCGAACATGGAACAGTATTTTTCAGGGGTAAAAACGCCGGAAGCCACGAGCCGTAAGGCTTGCGGAGGGTTTTGGGGCGGATTTTGAATTGACCGTGGGTCACACAAGTTTTCGGGTATTACATAGAACCCGAACTTCCCAAGCTGACGACCGACCGAGAGAGCCGCAGAGAGGGCATCCGCTAATTGCTGGAATGTAAAATGCGAAACCGTACCGCCAACCATTCCGGCTTCGGCTGGGGTTAATTTCGCATAATGCTAAGTTATGGATGCGAAAACGCAGACACCGAAAAGCATTGACAAACACAAAACACAATAAGACCGCCTTTTCAGGCGGTTTTTTTTCAGCTCAACAGACCCGCAACAAGCGCAAAAGCGTCTGCCAGAAAGAGGGAGATTTAAGTGCAGTTACTCATTCGGAAAAAGCAGGAGCAGACCGTTAGACAGCCCATGCGGGCTAGTGCCAAAACCTATGCACAAAATCAGGGGATAAGTGTGGGGAAAACTGAGCGGAGACAAGACAGGCAAAGGGCAAAAAGCCCTTGCCTCATAAATCAGCGGAAGAATCCGGCTTGAGCCTAAATCGAGCGTTCGGCGAAAGCGACGCAGCGCGGCATTCTTCGTCGCTCATAGGCAATTTGATGCCGTGGTGCGTGTAGCACTGGCAACGGCTCTCAGAGGCCATACAAGCGCTTATTTGTACGAACTCAGCCGGAGAGCTAGGCGACACATTAAAAACGGCTGGCAGTGCCATAGGGGCGGGCGCAGCAGCTACGGCAGACACCGGAACGGATTCAGTCAGCAGCGGAACCAGCGGCACACCAGAGACACCCAGGGGCGGGGGGTTCGCTGTCGCTGCCGTCATCGTCTGCGCCCTGCGGTCTCCGCCGATGCCGCCTGCGACCGTGGAGGCTTGGGAATTTTTGATCGATTGCATCCGGTCTTGAACTCGATAGACCACAGCGCCAACCATGACCAGCACAATACAAAGCGCAACGAGGAAAACCCGCATGATAGTGGGCATGCGCTGGTCTAGTTTCGTGTGGACGGTGGCAGAGGCGTAGAGGGGAAACACAGCAGGCGAAGGCTTGTAATCGCTTTTAGCTGCGAGCAATTTCGAGGTGCGGTTTACAGTTTCCTGATACTCAGACCATTCGTATTTGTTGCGTGAACCAGTAAAACTGAACGGATTAAGACTTAGATGGATGTGGCGACTCGACAGGCCGCGAACGAAGGGGTCGAGAAAAGACGGGCGTTGTGAAACGAACCAAATATCTAGACCTTGATGGCGGTGGACAGTAAGCGCCTCGATGTAGGGCGGTGGAGTTTTACCGCTGGCACGTTGCGGGAAGTGCGTGTGGCTCTCATCAATGATGACCAAAGCGCCAGCGTCAGGCGTGTAAATCGGATTAAGTGCACCGACACGAGGACAGGTCGAAAGCCACTCACACGAGTCAGGACAGCCGCGAGGCATCCACTCAGACTTAATGCCCTTGGAATGCGTTTTAGCAGGGTTGTAGTAGTCAATCTGTAACCATGTGCCATCTTGCCATGTGTGAGGATCGCCACCTTCTTGAACATTGAGCAACAAACGCGGAATGCCGATGGTGAAAATCTTCCGGCCTTGTTCAAGTTCTTTCATCATCATTTCGACAAGTAAGGCAGTCTTACCCGAGCCTGGCACACCACTGATGATGGTAATCATAAGAGCTGAATCTTTTTCATCTGAATGAGCGCAATCCGAGCAGAGAGCGCAGAAAGGATG
The DNA here is from genome assembly GCA_963721375.1 of uncultured beta proteobacterium. Classification (GTDB taxonomy): domain Bacteria; phylum Pseudomonadota; class Gammaproteobacteria; order Burkholderiales; family Gallionellaceae; genus Sideroxyarcus. The sequence continues at coordinate 531,871 of CAVRIW010000004.1, forward strand.
ATGCTCATGCCCTGCGGCAATCCAGACATAAACACAATCGCAGCAGCATCAGCGGGAAGGCCTGTAAAGCTGGATTGAATCGAGCTATAGACCAGCGACAAGACCGAGGCAAAGCCCGTATAAGTCACGACACCTAAGCCTAGAGTGATAAGCGTCCTGACTACGATTGGGCCAGTTAAAGCCATAAACAGAGCAGCCCACATATCAGCCTCCCGTATCGGCAGAACGTTGACCCAACACAATCAGGCCAGCTATAAAGTAGGCAATAGCCAGAGCGACAGGCCGAAACGCATCCATAAACGTACAAGCAGGCTGCCACGTGAACACATGATCGGAGCCACCGCCTGATGCCAAGTGATAAGACTTAGGCGCAGGACACAAGCTAGAACCTGCAAAATTGAATGCGGAGAAGTTGAGCTGCTGACTAATGTCAATCGTTGAAGTTGGAATGACTTCGGCAGCGGGAGCCGTGCCAAGGTCAGCACAAGCGGATGCGTTGGGGTTGGTCTCGCACAGCGTGGGCTGTGTTGCAGCAGGGGGCGTATTAGGTGCCGTTTGTGACGTGTAAGGATTGGTGAACGGATACGGCGCAGGAGCAGCAGTCGAAGTACTGGGGGGCGGGTCAACGGCATCTGAGGCACCAGCAGTAGCGGGTGGTGTGATGGTAACAATCGTGCCATCAGGCAAGGTCACGGTGTAGGGATTAGGCGCGTTGTTCGGTGTGCTGGCAGGAACGTAGTTCATTGGGTTGACCCCACGAGCAAGCGCAAAGTTTGCAGCGTCAGCGGCAGCCTTTGGTGATGCGGCGGTCGCTGCATCGATGGCTTGAACCATGAAATCATTTGAAGCCGGAGACGGTGGCGGCGTTGGCTTCGTCGCTGCTACACAGATGCCGTATACGGTAACGCCAAAATGAGAGTTGTACATCGTGCTATAGGCAGTCTCAGCGTATGGCGTGTCACGGGTATTAGGAGAGCCACCATAGGGACAATCAGCAGTGGTATAGATGCCATCAGGCGTCATACCCAAGGCAGCAGCGTAACACCAACTGCCAAGCCAATTCGACGACATGCAGGACATGATTACAGGGCTTGCGCTAACAGAACCATCAGGGTTGAAAGTCACGCCCTTATCTTTGAGCGCCTTATACATTTCATAGCCGACCATGCCAACAGTCGCAGCAGCCAGTGCAATAGCAATAGCAGGGGAAACAGTGAAGCCAGCAGCGCCAGTGCCAACCGCAAGCGCAGCTTGTGCAATCGCAGAAGCCGGAGAGCCAACACCACCGCCGAGCGTGAACTGATTGGCAGCAGTGACGGAGACGTTGCCAGCGGCTTGACTGAATGTGTAAGGCTGTGCGACTTGAATAATCGGGATTGAACCACTGAGGCCAGCCGTGCCCGCCGTGGTGACCGGAGCGGAACGCACAAGCGCAAAAGCCCCGGCATGGACAGGCTGAACGGTGAGCAGTAGCACAATCAGAACGAAGGAAAGGACTGCAAAGGTCTCTTTTGTCATTTGAAAAATGCCATCATAAAAAGAATCGGGAGGATGCCCGCCGCAAAGCCGATGGCGAGATCGATTGAGTAGATGCCAGTCATCGAGCGCGGGCAATAATGCCGGAGATTGAGGCAAAAATGATTGCAGCAGTGACGGCAGCGGCAAGCGTCAGGCCATCGTTAAAACCTGCCATCGGGTCGCATGGTTGAAGAGTTGGAGCAGCTTGTATAAAGCTGGTCGTGGTAGTGATGCCAGCACCATCGGTTGAGGTGCGTAGCAGCATCCAATCAGGACTTGTAAAAACGTATTCGGTGCGGAGTGTGCCGGAAGAAGTCACGGTAACAACAGGCAAGAGGGATTGAAAATAAGCCGCTACAGCCTCAGCCGTAGAGCCGTAGCAAGTTTGATTGAATTGTGTGCCGGTAAGTGCCATAAAAAAGGGCGGATGACTCCGCCCCCAAGTTGTTACTTAGCGCCGCGCATGTGGCGGAAGATTGCGATGCCGATGACGAGAGCCAGAATCAAGCCGCCAACGGTTGCAGCGTCAGTTGCACCGGTTGCGATGGCAGTGGTAACAGCAACATCAACAGCAGCTTGAGCTTGTGCAACGGAGAGAGCCAAAGCAAGGGCAGACAAAGCAGCAGCCTTGCGAGCGGTCATCAGTTTCAGTTCTTTCATGGTGTAACTCCTTTGACAGTGTGCCGACTGTCTTGCGGTTTCTCCAAAGTGGAGGAAATCAGACCGATGCGTCGCAGTCGTTGCAGACATCGATTTCATCGGAATAGGTGAAAAAAGTATTGCCGCAGTGAATGCAAACATGCTCAAGTTGAACCCATTTCTTTGCACAATCAGGAAAAGAAATTTCTTCATCAAGTTCAGAAGCGGGAAATTCTTCGCCGCAGTCGCTGCAGGTATCCAATTCTTCAGACATTAAGCAGCCTTGGCCCAATACCATTCAGGCGCGTTGACAGCCTGAACAGTAAGTTCACGAACTTGAGTTTTAAGGCGTTGAACATCAGGCGCAGAAAGAATATCGACACCATACGGGCGCAACACTTTTGCATGGTTGTACATCGTTCGACGTTTAAGGACTTGAGTAACATCAATACCAGCCTGATAAGCCGCATAAGTCATGCGAACGGCAGCAGGCAAATCTGATAAATTCAAATCGTCGCGGACTTTCGCGCCATGTAAAAAAACAACCTTTTCGTCAAACATTGCCTGTAGTTTTTTCATCGAAATATCTCCTAAAAATCTAAGCCCTTTTTCCTCTAGTTCAAGTCGCCCTAGTTTCAATTCAACCCGTACAATGCCTTGCTCTAAGCAATATTGATAAATCTGTGATGCCATGACTTCTTGCCTATGTTCTTCGTTCTTGGCATGAGCGAGCATCTCAACAGCCTTGTTGTAGGCGATCAATTTATAGCGGCCTGTATTGCTGCCCCACTGAACCGTAGTACTACCAACCGAACGACCCCGCCGAATGTATGGCAAGCTCAAACCGTCCAACCAAGCCATATAGCGCACAGCGTCAGCGGGTGAGCCTGTCGCATAGTTCCGCGTCAAATCCAAACGAGTGACCGCAGCACCAAGACTGCGAACCTTGCCATCCTTGTCTTCCCAAAATTCCCCATCGTCACAAAAGTGAGGAAGCCCGTAACAATCAACTATCTGATTGGCCCTTAAAATAGTAGTTTCGAAATCCACATTAAAAACATTATCGGCACGACACCAGCGCCCGACATTGCCACGAAGTTCAACCGAGCCAGCAAACGAACGAACCAGCACAGCGGTGTTGTGGGAACCCTCTATGCGCATATGCTTTGCGGTCTTCCAAACCTCGGTGTCGTCGGACTCCAATTCCATGAAATAACCACCGTTCAAGTCAGGCAGTCCGTTATGCTTTTGTTGAATGTTTATCCAATCGACAAAACAAGGAATATCAGGGGTAAAGTGCATTATTTGCACAAAGGTACGGTATTACTAAGACCGTACCCCCCGTTCGAGCTTTCCTCTGAACCTTCAACCGAAGAACCAGAGAAAAACCCCTTCAACATGGAAGGGGGGAAGCCAAAAGCGGCTTTTTGCGGGGAAAACATCAGGCCGCAGCCTTGGCTTGAATGGGCTGCAAAATCAAGCGGCGCATAGCCAACCTGTCGTAATCGCCGACGAAGAACGAAGCCGGAGCAATGGTGTAATTACCGGGAGCGAACGGCGCATCGTCGCGGTCAAGCTGAAATTCGATGCGGGCTGGGTATTCGTAAGGCTTACCGTCTGCATCGACCACATGCGCCCACGCTGTTTGCTTGCGGATGGTGTACGGCTTGCCAGTGGCTTTAGCAGTGCCGGAGTTTTCGACAACAGCGCCGGACTTAACTTCAATGCGAATGCTCATGGTTTTTTCCTTTCAGGGTTAAATTACTGTGAAATCCCCCCGTTTCGGGGATGGCGGATAGTCCCCCCATATCGGGGATGTTGTCAACCTCCAATTTGGGGATACCATAGCGCCCTAGGAGGAATTACCCATGAAGGCCAAGGAACTGTTGTTGGAATGCAAAGTGCGGTTGAAGGTGTCCACGGACTACGCCCTAGCCAAAGCTTTAAACATTCCAGACCAGCGAATCAGTGACTACATGAAGGGAACGCGGACACCGGACAATTACGCCGCGTTCCGCATCGCAGAAGCCTTGGGACGCGACCCCGCGCTAGTGATTGCGGAGCTAAGCGCCGAGGAAGGCGGGAAGCATGTGGAGTATTTTCGGGATTTTCTACAGCGGCGCGGTTTGCTCGAACTGGTGGGAGTATCGCTTTTGATCTACAGCGCTTCCTACGCACCAGAAGCCAACGCCGCGAGTAGCTTCGAGACTTCGCATAATGTATATTATGTCAAATCGTAAAATACACAATCACAAATGACTTTCAAGGTTGGATTCGGGCTCACAGGTTCCGAGAATGCCACTCCTCCCAGCCGCACTCAGAACGCATAGGTTCGTGTTCTTCGCAATGTAGCAGCGAGACCTGACTACATCATCGATCAGAAATGCCCCGAGCTTCTTTACCCATCGGCAGGCCCTTCGCCTTGGCGTGGAAAAATAAAAAGAAACAGAGCGTGCAGCAAGATAGATGCTGAAACTGCAATTGCCAGCGAATTGCAGATTGCAGGCGAGCCAGATTGGTGAAATAAGGTTTGAAGCGGGTGGGATTAAAACGGGGGCAACCGGATGGAGTTGAGGAATAAACGCCTCCTCCTTTTCCTTGCGATTGGTGGGCGGTACTGGGTTCGAACCAGTGACCCCTGCCGTGTGAAGGCAGTGCTCTACCGCTGAGCTAACCGCCCAATCGAGGGCGCGCATTTAATCATAGCTATAACATTCGGGTCAATTTCTTTATCGCCCATATCCTTCTGTCGTAGAATGCGCGCCTTCAATTTATGCCTCAGAACAGGAAAGCAACATGACCGTCCGTACCCGTTTCGCTCCTAGTCCAACTGGTTATCTGCACATTGGCGGCGCACGCACTGCGTTGTTCTCTTGGGCTTATGCACGCAAGCATGGCGGCACCTTCATCCTGCGTATTGAAGATACAGACGTAGAACGCTCTACACCGGAAGCCGTACAAGCCATTCTGGATGGTATGAACTGGCTCAAACTGAACTATGACGAAGGTCCGTTCTACCAGATGCAGCGCATGCCGCGCTATAAAGAAGTTATCCAGCAGATGCTGGCAGCTGGGCAGGCTTACTATTGCTATACCACTCCGGCCGAATTGGATGCCATGCGCGAAGCGCAACGCGCGCGCGGCGAAAAGCCGCGTTACGACGGGCAATGGCGTCCCGAACCCGGCAAGACCTTACCGGCCATTCCCGCTGATGCCAAGCCCGTGGTGCGTTTTAAAAACCCGACCGAAGGCGTTGTTGCCTGGAAGGACATGGTCAAAGGTCATATCGAATTCAGCAACACCGAACTGGACGACCTCATCATCGCCCGCTCCGACGGCACGCCGACTTATAACTTCTGCGTGGTGGTGGACGACTTGGACATGGGCATCACCCAAGTGATACGCGGCGACGACCACGTCAACAACACGCCGCGTCAGATCAACATCCTCAAAGCGCTGGGTGCGACCCTACCGAATTACGCCCACCTGTCGATGATCTTGGGCGACGACGGCACCAAGCTGTCCAAACGCCACGGTGCGGTGAGTGTGATGCAATACGACGAAGACGGCTACCTGCCGGAAGCTGTCATCAACTACCTCGCGCGTCTGGGCTGGTCGCACGGCGATGAGGAAGTTTTCTCGGTTGCACAATTCTGCGAATGGTTCGACCTCGATCACATCACGCCCTCCGCTGCGCAATTTAACACCGAAAAATTGAACTGGCTGAACAGCCATTACCTCAAGCAGACTGACAATGTTCAATTGGCGGAGATGGTGCGTCCACGACTTGAAGCACGCGGCATCAAGGTCGGCGTTACTCCCGATCTGTCTGCCATCGTCGGGCTATATAAGGAGCGTGTCGCCACGTTGAACGAACTGGCCGATGCGGCGGAAGTGTTCTATATCGATCTGCACCCGGATGCGGTTCTGCTCGATGCACAGCTTTCTGCTGAAGCTATCCCTGCCCTGCGCGATCTCGCACAGCAATTTTCCAGCGTCGCATGGGAAACCGCCGCAATCAGCGCAGCCATCAAGGAAGTCATCGGCAAGCATGGATTGAAGATGCCCAAGCTTGCCATGCCACTGCGCGTGATGCTCACTGGACAAACTCAGGCCCCTTCCGTGGATGCTTTGGTGGTGCTGTTCCCGCGTGAGATGGTATTGGAACGCATCGAAAAGAATCTCAGGGGAAAAACCGCCTGATACGCTTTACAAGGTCGGGTGCCATCACTATAATGCGCGCTCTTTTCGGGGGTCACCCTTGGGGGGTATAGCTCAGCTGGGAGAGCGCTTGCATGGCATGCAAGAGGTCAGCGGTTCGATCCCGCTTACCTCCACCAAAAAGAAAAGAAGTAACGAAGTCCCCATCGTCTAGAGGCCTAGGACACCGCCCTTTCACGGCGATAACACGAGTTCGAATCTCGTTGGGGACGCCAAATTTAGTAGCACGTTGTTTCTATACGCTTAGGCAGCATAGAAACAAGACAAACAGCCCTTCAGGGCTTTTTTGTTTGTTGCAGGTAACGAAGTCCCCATCGTCTAGAGGCCTAGGACACCGCCCTTTCACGGCGATAACACGAGTTCGAATCTCGTTGGGGACGCCAACTTCAAAAAGCTCACAGCGATGTGAGCTTTTTTATTTGTTCTCATTGTTTGTCCCGGATGAATCTGGGCACTTTCTGAAGAGGGGCTTAGCAACCCAGTACCACAAGGTTAAAAGCAGCAATTCCTATTTCAAGCTTCGCCCCAATTTTTATTCCAGTTCAACTCGCACGCTCTCATCGATCTGATTGGCCGGGTGATGAATCACCGCCTCGCCTGGAGCCAGCCCCTCCAACACCTCGGCCTCCTGCGCGTTGCGGTGACCGATGGTCACGACACGCCGTTTGGCACGGCCGTTCTCAACCACGAAGGCGCACCATGTCTCGGCGCAACGGAACAGCGCGCTCGCCGGAACCTTGGTGACTGCATCGGCGGACCACACAACGATGTGCGCATTCACGCGATAGCCGTCGCCCAGAGCCTGCGGAGCCTCCACAAAATCGGCCACCACGTTGGTGCGCTTCTCTTCGATGCCGAGCGCTGACACCTTGGTGAAGGCATAGGGCTCGACGCGCTGCACTCGCGCCTTGAGCGGTTGGTTGCCGCCCCAGCCATCGAGGATGACCGGCATGCCCGGTTTGACTTGCGTGGCCTCGGTAGACAGCAGTTCGATCACCACTTCCAGTTTGTTCAGGTCGCCTAAGGTCAGCAGCGGCGTGCCCGCTGCAACCACGCGTTCGCTCGGGTCAGGAATGCGCAGGATGCGCCCGGCCACGGGTGAGCGGATATTGAACAGTGTGCCCTGCCCGTCCTGCACGGCGACCAGGCCGGATTTCGCCAGCGTGACTTCCGCAGCCGCCGATTTGACGCGGAAGCGCGCGGCCTCCACCTCGTTGGCAATGGTGACCTCGGCATTGCGTGCCTGTTCGGCCACCTGCCCGGACATGAAGCCATCCTTGACCAACCGTTCGACGCGCGTGCTTTCGCGCCTGGCCTGCGCGAAGATCTTCCTGCGCATGGCGCACCAGTTCTTCAGCCTCGCGCTGCCTGCTCTTCGCTGCCGCGATCCGTGCTGCCTGCTCATCGCGCTCGCGCACGCTCAACGGCAAGGGGGCGATCTGCGCGACCACCTGGTTCAGCTGTACCGCATCGCCGTCATGCAACGCGATGCGGCCAAGCCTGCCGGCGACCGGCGCGGTCACCACGAAGCGGTCATGGCTGCGCGTTTCGCCCTGTTCGTCCACCGTGACCTGCATGCTGCCCTTTTCGACATGGCCGATGTCCACGCGCAGCGGCGCAGGGCGAAAGAACAACACTATCAGCGCCAGTGCAGCGAGGGCGGCCACGCCAGTAAGCTATTTTGCGCCAGGGCAGTTTCATCATGTTCCTCATTCACGTGTCTTAAGCACGGCGATCAGATCCAGATGTCTGAGTCGCCGTGCAACCAGCAGTGCGGAAAGGATAGCCGAGATCAGGGTTGTAATCACTGGATAGATGAAAGTCTGCGCACTGAACACCAGCGGCAGTCTGAACAACTCGCGATCAAAGGCTGGCACCAGCGCGGCACACATGCCATAGCCGATGAGCAGCCCCACCGGCAGCGCACACAGTGTCAGCAAGGCCTGCTCGCCCAGCAGCAGCACAACCACCTCGCGCTGGGTGAAGCCCAGCACACGCAAACTCGCCAGCTCGTTGCCGCGCTCGGACAGTGCGATGCGCACGCTGTTGTAGACCATACCGCCGATGAGGATCGCTGCAAACAGCATTTCGATCATGCTGACGATATTGAAAGCGCGATCAACGATATCCTGCACGCTGCGTATCATGGCGCCGCGTATCACCACCCCGCTCACCGCGGGCATGCGTTTGAGCCGGGTATAGAGCTGGTCGGTATATGCGGGATCGACGCGCAGCCAGGCGCCGGAAATCAGATTGTCTTCGCGCAGCAAACGGGCAAGCGCACCTGCATCCATGTAGGCGCCGATGCCGATGAATTCATCGGACAGACCGGCGACTGTCATCTCGCGCACCTGGCGCTCGCCATCCAGCACCTCAAGCGTGATCGTATCGCCGCTGGTCACGCCCAGCATCTGCCCCAGTTTTTTGGTGAGCAGCAGCCCATCCGGCGGCAACGCGATGGCGCGCAAGCGGACGTCTACGATCTGGCGCAGTTCGCTGTCGGGCGACAGGCCGGTCACTTCGATCTGTTTGCTGCGGTGCGCGTGCCGCAGCCGCACCGGCACCGCGCGAAATGGCTCTGCGCGCAGCACGCCGGGCAGCTGTCTGATTTCGTAAATGGCACCGCGCCGCGCGCGGCTCGTGCAACAGCACGGTGACATCGTCGCGCTGCACCAGGTCGAACTGCACCACCATCATGTGATCCACCGCATCAAGCATGAAACGCGCGACCAGCATCATGCCCACGGCAAGACCGATGCCCAGCACCGACAGCAATGCCTTCCACGGCTTGCGCGAAAGGTTGCGCAGAATCATGCGCACGGATGCGGACAGCCAGCGCACCACGCCGGATTTTTCCATGATGCCCGGCCGGAAATTAGCCGGCGCTTCCGGTCGCATCGCCTCGGCTGGTGCCAGTGCGCTTACCCGCCGCACCGCAGCGATAGCGCCGGCACAGGCCGCAAGCAGGCTGACCAGCGCCGCCCAGGCGATCACCTCGGGGCTGATCACCAAGGGTAGTTCAGGAAAGTGAAAATATTCGCGATACAGATTGGTCACTTTCTCACCCAGATAGATGCCGAGCAGCAAGCCCGGCAGCAAACCGGCCAGCACGATCATCAACGCAAACCTCAGATAGTGCAGCCCGACGCCCAGATTGGAGTAGCCGAAAGCCTTGAGCAACCCGATCTGCGTGCGCTGCATCACCACCAGGCGCGACAGCACGATGTAGATCAGGAATACCGCTACCGCCAGAAAGATCGCCGGAATATAGGTTGCAGAAATCTCGATCTCGCCCAGCTCGTCGGTGAGAAAACGGTTGGACAACTGGTCGGAACGGCCATAGGCGCTGAGCCCGCCATAGCGCAGCAGCAGCTGATCCAGGCGGGCGATGACCTCTGCTTCCTCGGCACCTTGTCGCCAGCGTCAGCGACACATCGTTGAATGCGCCCTGCCATGCTGAAGGCGGAGGCGAGCGCCTCGCGCCCCATCCACAGCACGCCGAATCGTTTGTTGTCGGGGAACAGCATGCCCTGCCCCACTTCGTAGATATACTCGGGCGACAGTGCGATGCCTACCACGGTCAGCTCGCGCCAGCGGCCATTGAGGATCGCGCCCAGCTTGTCGCCCACATCGAGCTTGTTGGCCTGGGCAAACACCTCGCTGACCAGCACCTCATCCGGGTGGGACGCCTCGATATAGCGCCCGCGCCGCAAGAACAGATCGTTCAGCATCGGTCTCTTGCCGCTCCGGAATCGAGACCAGACGTCCGGAGGCAGGCTCCGGCCAGGCCGGGCACATCGAGCGTCACATCGGCCACCACGCGAGTGCGCACCTGCGCCACGCCGGGCAGCGCGCGTATTTCTTCAGCCAGACTTTCCGGGGCGCGCTTGAGATGGGCGAACACATCGGCAAAGCGGTAGTCGTTGTAATAGTTGGTCTGCGCATCCTGCAGCGAGATATAGGCACTGCGCATGCTCACCTGCGCCATCACGCCGCAGGCCACCACCAGTGCTGCGGCAAACACCTGGCCGCGCAGGTGCCACAGATCACGCCACAAAATTTTGTTGAGCGGCGTCACCAGGAAATCTCCGACGGCGCAATCTTGATTTCGTTGCGCCGCACTTCAACGATTTCACCGCTGCTGATGCGGATGACGCGGTCGGCCATGCCGGCGATGGCCGCGTTATGGGTGATCACCGCGGTGATGGTGCCGAGTTCGCGGTTCACCCGCTCCAGCACCTCCAGCACGATCTTGCCGGTGGCATAGTCGAGCGCGCCGGTGGGCTCGTCGCACAGCAGCACATCGGGGCGCTTGGCCACGGCGCGCGCGATCGCCACGCGCTGCTGCTCGCCGCCCGACAGCTGCGAGGGGAAATGGTCGCGCCGGTTGCCGAGGCCGACCAGGTCGAGCGCCTCGGCCGGATCCAGCGGATGCTCGGCGATCTCGGTCACCAGCGCGACGTTTTCGAGCGCGGTGAGGCTGGGAATGAGGTTGTAGAACTGGAACACGAAGCCCACGTGCTCGCGGCGGAAGCGCGTCAGGCCATCATCGTCGGCGCGGGTCAGGTCATGGTCGCGGTAATAGACTTCGCCGCTGCTGGGCCGGTCGAGACCGCCGAGGATGTTGAGCAGCGTGGACTTGCCGCTGCCGGAAGCGCCCAGCAGCACGGCGAATTCGCCCTGCAGCAGATCGACCGTCACGTCGCGCAGGGCATGCACCTCGACCTCGCCCATGCGGTAGATCTTGGACACGTCGTGCACATGGAATACCGAGCCGGCGCTGGCGGTTTGCTCTTGTGCCGGATTGCTGTCAACAGTCAGCTGCGCTTCCAGTTGCATCGGAGCTGAATGAGCCATCGGTTTGTTTTTCATCCTGAATCGCTCCCGATCTAAGAATCAGCACAACATGAAAGTGCAAGCACCCTAACTAGCCAATTAGCGTTTGTCTACGTGAAGTCTATATGTTTCTCTGAAGGACTGCTTTGAGGAGAATTTCATAAAATCACAGCAAATATCTTAAGCCCTTAGCGGCTTTTTGTTTTTGCACGATGCCTTGTGAGTTCCACGTCAGCCCTTGATGCAGATGAGCGGTTCCACCCGCGCCACCTTGCGCGCCAGGCCGGCATGCTCGGCGGAATCGACTACCGCGCTGACCTCCTTGTATGCACCAGGTGCCTCTTCTGCCACACCGCGCATGGAAGGGCTGCGGATCAGGATGCCACGCGCGGCCAGATCGGCGACCACGTTCCGTCCATCCCAGTTGCGCAGCGCCTGATGCCGGCTCATCGCGCGCCCCGCGCCGTGACAGGCGGAACCGAAGGCCAGCTGCATGCCCTGCTCCGTTCCGGCCAGAATGTAAGAAGCGGTGCCCATGCTGCCGCCGATCAACACCGGCTGGCCGGCATCGCGCAGCGCAGGAGGAAGATCGGGATGTCCCGGACCGAAGGCGCGCGTGGCTCCCTTGCGATGTACATAGAGTCTTTTCAGCCGCCCATCCACCTTATGCTCCTCCACCTTGCAGGTGTTGTGGGACACGTCATACAGCAGCGACAACCGCGATTGCGGCAGCACCTCGGAGAACACCTCGCGTGTGAGGTGGGTGAGTATCTGGCGATTGGCCAGCGCGCAATTGATCGCCGCCCGCATCGCACCGAGATACTCCTGCCCGAGCGGAGAATCGATCGGCGCACAGGCCAGTTCGCGGTCTGGCAACTCGATGCCGAACTTGGCGGCGGCCAGCACCATCCGTCTCAGGAATTCGGTGCCGATCTGGTGGCCGAGCCCGCGCGATCCGCAATGGATGCTGACGACGACATCGCCCAGTTGCACACCGAACGCCGCAGCGATCTCCGGCGCATAGACATCGGTCACCAACTGGATCTCGAGGTAATGGTTGCCGGAACCTAGCGTGCCCATCTCGTCGCGCTGGCGCTTCTTGGCCTGTTCGGAAACCTGCGCAGGATCGGCGCCGTGCATGCAGCCGCCCTCTTCGATGCGCTCCAGATCGGCCGCCGTGCCGAAGCCGCGCTCCACCGCCCAGCGCGCGCCGCCGCGCAGCATCGCGCTCATCTCGGCGTCTTTCAGCCGGATCACGCCGGTGCTGCCCAGGCCTGCTGGAATGGTGCGATACAGCGCTTCCGCGAGCCGCTCTTTCACCGCCTCGATGTCTGCGAGCCGCAGGCCGGTATGCAGGGTGCGCACGCCGCAGGAGATGTCGAAACCCACTCCGCCCGCCGACACCACGCCGCCCGCATCGGCATCGAATGCCGCCACGCCGCCGATCGGGAAGCCGTAGCCCCAGTGGGCATCCGGCATCGCGTAGGATGCCTCGACGATGCCCGGCAGCATCGCCACATTGGTGACCTGTTCATATACCTTGGCATCCATCTCGCGCAGCAAAGTCTCGCTGGCAAAGATCACGCCCGGCACGCGCATCCTGCCGAAAGGCTTGATGCGCCATTTGAAATCCGCTTCACGTTCAAACAGGGCGAGATCCATGCAGAACCTCCATCGTAAATAGCTACACGTCCACCACGCATTGGGCGAGCCAGCCGCCGTCCGGCTGCCGCGCGACTCTCAGTGCGGTATAGGTCGCGCCTTTCACTTCGACGGCAGGATGATGGCGGCCTGCCTCCAACGCTTCTCCCCATACCTGCGCGGAGAGACTCTCCCCTTCCAGCTGCACTTCGAAGCGGCTGAACAGCATGTTGCGCGTCACCATCTCGTAGATCAGCGTATTGAGCCAATCCACCAGCAGCAACTCGGCATCGGGTGCTTCGCAGATAATCCGGATCATTTCTTTGGGCGCCACTGCGGACGGATCGACGATCACCGCCGTCAGCGCCAATGCGGTTTGCTCGAAGGCCTGCTCCAGCGTCGCGCCCAGACCGCGCACGCCAATGTCGGCCTCATGCGGAAAATGCTCCCAACGGACAGTGGCGACCATAGCGCTACAACCCGCTCAACACCTTGATATGCGCCATGGCACTGCGCCCCAGTGCGTGCAGTTCATAGCCGCCTTCCAGCGTCGAGACGATGCGTCTGTTGCAATGTCTGTTTGCGATGTCTTTCAACCGCTCGGTCACCCAGGAATAATCCGCGTCCACCAGCCTGAGCATGGCCATGTCATCTTCCCGGTGCGCGTCAAATCCGGCGGAGATCAGCAGCAACTCAGGCTTGAATTCTTCCAGCGCGGGAAGCCAGCGATCGGTCACCGCATCGCGGAACCCTTCGCTGCCGGTCCCCGCGGCCAAGGGTACGTTGATCATGTGTTCGTTGCCGCTGTCTGCGCCAACATAAGGATAGAACGGGTGCTGAAAGGTCGAGCACAGCATCACGCGCGGATCGTCGTGAAAGATGTCCTCGGTGCCGTTGCCGTGATGCACATCGAAATCCGCGATCGCCACCCTGCTCAAGCCATGCGCGGCCAGCGCATGCGCCGCAGCGACGGCAACGTTGTTGAAGATACAGAACCCCATCGCACGCGCTCTTTCGGCATGGTGCCCGGGCGGACGGATGTTGCAGAAGGCGTTCTCCACTTTGCCTGCCATCACCAGATCAACGCCCAGCACCACAGCACCTGCAGCGCGCAGCGCCGCCGGATAGCTGAACGGGTTCATCGAGGTGTCGGCGTCGAGTTCGACCATGCCATGCTGCGGCGCTGCTGCGGCAATGGCGTCGAGATAGGCTGGGGCGTGCACGCGCGACAACTGTTCGCGCGTCGCTTCAGGTGCCTGGTGATGCTGCAGGTAAGCGAACAATCCTGAAGCGATGAGCTGATCTTCGATCGCATGGATGCGTGCCGGACATTCCGGATGATGAGCGCCCATGTCGTGCTTGAGGCACAGGGGATGAGTTATGTATCCAGTTTGCATGAGGCACCTTTATGATTTACCACAGAGGCTTAATACAACGGCACTATCATACTCTCAGGTATCTCACTGGAGCCGGAATCATGGGCAGCGGGATTCGATCTTAGACAGCAATACTGGTTTTTACTGTCATGCGATACCTAATAGTCAGTAAAGGAATTTATCGCTTTTTAAGGTACTCTGCGTAGCGCTCCCCATCCCCCTGATAGTTTCTGCTCTTGAAAAAGGTGGTACTGATCATGTCAAAACACATAAAAATATCCGCCGTTGCACAGAAGGATGCCAATTCGGCCACGGCCGAACTTAAACAATCTCTCATAGAGCATTTAACTTATTTTGTCGGCAAGGACATCCTGACTGCCACAGACCGTGACTGGTTTTTCACCGCTGCCTATGTTGCGCGCGATCGCCTCACCGACCGCTGGATGAAGACCATGCAAAACTATTACGCCAATGATGCCAAGCGGGTCTACTACTTCTCCATGGAATTCCTGATGGGGCGCACACTGGTGAACAATCTCCTCAACATGGGCTTCGAGCAGGAATACCGCGAAGTGCTCGATGAATTTGGCGTTGACTGGAACAAGGTGCGAAAAATAGAAGATGACGCGGCGCTGGGCAACGGCGGCCTGGGGCGGCTGGCGGCCTGTTTCCTGGACTCCCTGGCGACACTCAATCTCCCTGGCTATGGCTATGGCATCCGCTACGAGTACGGCATGTTCAGGCAGCGCATCGAGGACGGCAGGCAGGTGGAGCATCCGGACAACTGGTTGCGCTATGGCAACCCGTGGGAGTTTCCCCGTGCCGAGGTCTTGTACCAAGTCAAGTTCCATGGGCATGTCGCCAAGTATTCCGACGAACACGGCGTGGAACGAAGCCACTGGGTAGCCACCGATGACGTGATGGCGATGGCATACGACACGCCCATCCCCGGTTATGCCACCGATACTGTCAACAACATGCGACTGTGGGCGGCCAAGGCGACGCGCGATTTCGATTTGCGTTATTTCAACGAGGGCAACTACATCAAGGCGGTGGCGGACAAGAACGAATCCGAGAACCTCTCCAAGGTGCTCTATCCGGACGACACCACGGCAATGGGCCGAGAGTTGCGCCTCAAGCAGCAGTACTTTTTCGTGTGTGCCTCATTGCAGGACGTGCTGCGCCGCTACAGAAAGTTCCATGACAATTTTGATTCATTGCCCGACAAGGTTGCCATCCAGCTGAACGATACCCATCCTTCCATCGCCATCGCTGAATTGATGCGCATTCTGGTGGACATGCACCACCTGGAGTGGGACAAGGCTTGGCACCTGACCACGCGCACCTTCGCCTACACCAACCACACGCTGATGCCGGAGGCTCTGGAGACCTGGCCGGTCGCCATGTTTGAAAGCATCCTGCCGCGCCACCTGCAAATCATTTACGAGATCAATCACCGCTTCCTGAAGGAAGTGATGCACCGTTATCCGGGCGACACCGACATGCTGCGCCGCATGTCGCTGATAGACGAAAACAGCGGCAAGCGCATCCGCATGGCGCACCTGGCAATCGTCGGCAGCCACAAGGTGAACGGCGTAGCGCACATCCATACCGAGCTGATGAAACAGACCATCTTCGCTGATTTCGACCGTTTCTATCCCGGCAAGATTATCAACATGACCAACGGCATCACACCGCGCCGCTGGCTGAATCAGGCCAACCCGCTCCTGTCCGAACTCATTTCTTCCCGCATCGGGCACGACTGGAAAAAGGATCTGGATCAATTGAAGCGCCTGATCCCGCTTGCCGATGACGCGTCCTTCCGTATGGAATTCGCCGCCGTGAAACGGGCCAACAAGGAACGCCTGGCCGGGGTGCTGAAGCAGCAGCTCGGCATCGCAGTCGATCCGGATTCGCTGTTCGATATGCAGATCAAGCGCCTCCACGAATACAAGCGCCAACTGCTCAACCTGCTGCATGTGATTACGCTGTACAACCGCATCCGCCACAATCCGGCCGCCGATCATGTGCCGCGGACGGTGATTTTCGGCGGAAAGGCCGCCCCCGGTTATTTCATGGCCAAGCTCATCATCAAGCTTATCAATGACGTTGCCGATATCGTCAACAACGACCCTCATGTGGCGGGTCGCCTGAAAGTGGTGTTCGTGCCGAACTACGACGTCTCGTCTGCGGAAGAACTGATTCCGGCGGCGGACCTGTCCGAACAGATTTCCACCGCAGGCACCGAGGCTTCCGGCACGGGTAATATGAAGCTGGCACTGAACGGTGCACTGACCATAGGCACGCTGGACGGCGCCAACATCGAGATTCGCAATGAAGTGGGAGAAGACAACTTTTTCACTTTTGGACTTACGGCGGAAGAAGCCGCCAAGGTGAGGACAGATGGTTACCGGCCTTGGCACTATTACCACGCCAACGGCGAATTGCGCGAGGTGCTGGACATGATAGGCACAGGCTTCTTCTCGGCAGATGATCCGAATCGCTTCAAACCTGTAGTGGACGCGCTTCTGCAATCCGGAGACCATTTTCTGCTGCTCGCAGACTATGCTTCCTATATCGCCTGCCAGAAGGAAGTCGAGGATGCCTACAGGGATCAGGAGCAGTGGGTGAAGAAAGCGATCCTTAACGTTGCCAACATGGGTAAATTCTCCAGCGACCACACTATCATGCAGTATGCCGACCAGATTTGGGATGTCAGGCAGATGACGATTCCCGAGTAGAACCCGTGTGGCCCGGTGCATTCCGAGTGGAGTGCGCCCATGTCGTGGCTGATGCACAGCTATCCGATCTGCATGAAGCTAACTAGAAGGACTCACCATAGAGGTCCAACACGACGGTGCTATCATACCCAACAAGCCATCCAGAGGAAGCGCACTATCATGGGCAAGCATTATCTCAATCCTCTTTTTGCACCCAAATCGGTAGCCGTCTTTGGTGCCAGCGACCGTCCTGACTCGGTCGGCCAGATCGTGTTCCAGAACATGCTGCAAGGTGGTTTCAAGGGCGCGCTGTATCCGGTCAACTCGAAAAACACCGAAGTGCAAGGACAGCGCGCTTATGCCTCCATCGCGGACATCGGTGCGCCAGTCGAACTGGTGGTGATCGCCACGCCGCCGCAGACCGTGCCCGGCATCATCGAGGACTGCGGCATCCATGGCGTGAAGGCAGCGGTCATCATCACAGCCGGGTTTGGCGAGGCTGGTCCCGCCGGAGTCGCGTTGGAAAAAGAACTGGTGGAAGCTGCGCGCCGTTACAACATCCGCCTCATCGGCCCGAATTGCCTGGGCATCATGCGCCCTTCCATCGGGCTCAACGCCACGTTCAACAAGGGCGCTGCCAATACCGGCAACATCGCTTTCGTATCGCAGTCCGGCGCGCTGTGCACCGCGATCCTGGATTGGGCGCAGAGCAACGACGTCGGCTTCTCCAGCGTGGTATCCATGGGTTCTTCGACCGATGTGGACTTCGGCGAGATACTCGACTACCTCGTGTCCGACGCCAACACCCACAGCATCCTGATGTACATCGAAGGCATCCGCAACGCGCGCAGCTTCATGAGTGCGATGCGCGCCGCCGCCCGCATCAAGCCGGTGATCCTGGTCAAGGTCGGGCGTCATGCTGCGGGTTCCAAAGCCGCGATGTCGCACACCGCGTCGCTGGTGGGGGCCGATGACGTGTTCGATGCCGCGGTGAGCCGCGTCGGTGTGGTGCGCGTGCAGACCATCACGCAACTGTTCACCGCCGCCAAGGCACTATCCTGCGGCTTCCGCCCGGTGGGCAACCGTCTTGCCATCGTCACCAACGGTGGCGGCCCCGGCGTGATGGCGACCGACCGTGCCGCCGATCTGGGTATGTCCATGGCCACGCTGTCGGATGCCACCATCGAATACCTGAACCAGTACCTGCCGCCGAACTGGCCGCACTGCAACCCGGTGGACATCATCGGCGATGCACAGGCAGACCGCTACCATCACGCGGTGAAAGCCTGTCTGGAAGATGAGAACGTGGACGGCGTGCTGGCCATCCTCACCCCGCAGGCGATGACCAAGCCGCTGGAATCGGCGCAGGCGCTGATCGAACTGGCCAACAGCCACAGCAAACCATTGCTGACTTGCTGGATGGGTGAAACTCAGGTGTCGGCGGCGCGCGACGCCTTTGCCCAGGCGCACCGCCCGCATTTCCGCACACCGGAACCGGCAGTCGAAGTGTTCTCGCATTTGTCCGCCTACTACCGCAACCAGAAGCTGTTGATGCAGATGCCCGGCCCGTTATCGCACCATCTCGAACCGGATGTGGAAAGCGCGCGCCTGATCATCGAAGGCGCGATGCTGGAGCACCGCAAGGTACTGACCGAGATGGAATCCAAGGCGCTGCTCTCCGCCTTCCACATTCCCGTGGCGCGCACCATGGTCGCTCATTCGCCCAACGAGGCGCTGCTCATCGCGCAGCAGCTCGGCTTTCCGGTGGCGATGAAGGTCAACTCGCCAGACATCACGCACAAGAGCGATGCCGGCGGCGTGGTGCTCAATCTGAACAATGCCCATGAGGTACGCGCCGCCTACCAGCACATCATCGACAACGTGCAGCACAACCGCCCCAACGCCAAGGTGGACGGCATCTCCATCGAGCCGATGGTCGTCAAGGCGAACGGGCGCGAGCTGATGATCGGCGTGACCAGCGACCCGGCATTCGGCCCG
This sequence comes from uncultured beta proteobacterium, assembly GCA_963721375.1. GTDB lineage: Bacteria > Pseudomonadota > Gammaproteobacteria > Burkholderiales > Gallionellaceae > Sideroxyarcus. Next base: position 550,820 of record CAVRIW010000004.1, read on the forward strand.
GTCATCACCTTCGGCGCAGGCGGCATCGCCGTCGAGGTCATGGGCGACCGTGCTGTCGCGCTGCCGCCGCTGAACACTTTCCTGGTGCGCGAACTGATCCAGGACACGCGCATCGCCAAGATGCTCGGCGCCTTCCGCAACATGGCTCCTGCCAATATGGAGGCGCTGGAAGACGTGCTGTTGCGCGTATCGGAGATGGTGTGCGAGCTGCCGCTGCTCAAGGAGATGGATATCAATCCGCTGATCCTGGACGAGAACGGTGCGCTGGCCGCCGATGCGCGCGTGGTGGTGGAATTCCGCCAGCCCAGCGCCGACCGCTATGCGCACATGGCGATCTACCCCTACCCTACTCACCTGGTCAGCCAGTGGCAGCTGGCCGATGGCACCGACCTCACCATCCGCCCGATCCGTCCCGAGGACGCCGATCTGGTGAAACGTTTCGTGCATGACCTGTCGGAAGAATCCAAATATTTCCGCTTCATGAACAGCATGCAGGAACTGACCGAGATGATGCTGGTGCGCTTCACCCAGATCGACTATAGCCGCGAGATGGCACTGATCGCCGTTTCCGAGGAACAGGGAAAAGAAGTCGAACTGGGCGTGGCGCGCTACGCCACCAATCCCGACGGCGATACCTGCGAATTCGCACTGGTGATAGCGGACAACATGCAGGGCAAGGGACTTGGGCAAAAACTCATGGTCTCGCTGATGGAAGCCGCACGTTCCAAGGGATTGGAAACTATCGAAGGCGAGGTCTTGAGCCATAACCACAACATGCTCAAATTGATGACCCGCATCGGCTTCACCATCAAAATCAGCGAGGAAGATTCCGGAATCATGAAAGTCAGCAAGCAGTTGTAAGCTGGACAGAAAGATGAACGTTAATTCCGCTTTCTGCTTTTGGCCAAAAAACGCTGCGGGGTAGCGGCTACCAAACTGTCATCAAGCTAGCAGGATGTTGTTTCAAACATGACACATGATGAATCCTCATTTGTTCCCACCATTCTGTTTGGTGCGTTTGATCGCCACAACTTTGGTGATCTCCTGTTTCCCCACATCACAGCGGCCTTGCTGGAAGGAAAAAATCTGATATTCGCCGGTCTGGCCGAGCGAGATTTGAGTTGTTACGGCGGGCATCGGGTAAAGGCGATATCCAGGCTTGCCGCAGACTGGGGCGAATGCCCGGTAAATTTAATCCACGTTGGCGGCGAACTCCTCACCTGTGACATGTGGCAAGCAGCGGTGATGCTGTTGCCGCCGGATGAAGCGCAACAAATCATTGCGCGTTTCGACAGACAGCCAGAGGAAAGGCTGGAATGGGCACGAAGCAAGTTGGGAATTTCCGCGCTGGCGCCCTATACCCTGCCCCGGAGCCTGTTTTCCCACGGGTCCAGAATAATCTACAACTCCGTCGGAGGTGTGGAACTCGGTGAACGTGATGCTGCGATGCGCACCGAGGTATTGGCGAACCTGAAGGCGGCGAATGCTGTGAGCGTGCGAGACAAGCAGACGCTGTCACAACTGGAAGAGGCAGGAGTCACAGCCCGGCTCATCCCCGATCCCGCCGTGATGGTTGCTGAACTATTCGGCGAAAAAATCCGCCAGCACGCTCAAGAAAGCGAAATCGCCCAGGTTCTGAAAGCTTTCCCGCAAGGATATATTGCCGTTCAGTTCAGCGCCGATTTTGGCGATGATGCAACCCTGATGGAGATCGCAACTCAGCTTGATCAGGTTTCGATCTCAACTGGCTACGGGGTGGCGTTTTTCCGCGCAGGAGCAGCGCCATGGCATGACGATCTGCTTTGTTATCAGCGTGTCTCGGCACGAATGCACAATCCATCGGTGAAGATTGTCACCTCCCTCAATATTTGGGATATCTGCGCCCTGATTGCCTACAGTCGCGTCTATTGCGGAAGCAGTCTCCACGGCAGGATCGTTGCTATGGCATTCGCACTGCCGCGCATCAGCATGATCCATCCAGGCCAAGCAAATCGACCTACCAAGCAGGCTGCTTTTGCCGCCACTTGGGAAGAGGCAGGCATGCTCGCCACTGTTGGTGTGAATGAAATCGCTCACGGAATCCATCATGCACTGTCGACAGATCCAAGACGACTCCGGCAAATTGCCGGGGAGCTGGTCGAACATTATCGCCATGGATTCGATGCGATCTACGCTGAACTGAAATAAATGGTGTCTGCCATAAACTGCAATCTGCATGGGAAGGGAAATCTGTGTTGAATGCCAGGAGAGATATGCGAATTGACAGGTATTGCTTTGGCCGCAGTTGCCAGTTATCCAAACAAGACTAAAATGAAACACTATTCGACATACAGTAGTTCACCCGATTAATGAGCAAGCTCAAGGGAGAAACAAAATGGCAAACATTGCATCTGTACTAAAGGAAGAAATCACGCGACTGGCCCGCAAAGAGCTACGCAGCGAAACTGAGAATCTAAAGAAGGCGTCGGCGCAATACCGATCTGAAATCGCTGCTTTGAAACGGCGCACAGCGATACTCGAACAACAGGTGTCGCGTCTTGAAAAAACGATCTCGAAAAATGCTGAGATAAAGACAGCTCCAGAGGTAAAAACCAAAGTACGGTTCACTGCAAAGGGCTTTAAATCGCTTAGGCAGCGACTCGGGTTAACTGCTGAGGTAATTGGGGCACTTCTTGATGTATCGGCACAAACGATCTACAACTGGGAAGCAGGGAATTCTAGTCCTCGTGAACAGCAAATGGCCAAGATTGCATTGCTAAGAGGGATGGGCAAGCGAGAAGTCACTGCCATATTGAAAAACCTTACTGAGTAAGCGTGGGTGTCGCTGGTTCAGCAACAATATTTGCTGAAGCGGCACCGATATACAGTGGAGAAGGAATGGGAGCCAATAAATGAAGTATCGACACTACAAAGGCGGTATCTACGAACTTATTTGCGAGGCGCTACTTGAGTCCGATCCCAATACCATCATGATGGTTTACCAAGCTGAAGACGGTCCAATTTGGACTCGACCACGCGACGTATTTTTTGAGCTTGTGCAACACGAAGGAATTACCGTACAGCGGTTCTCTCCAATTAACTGAAGATGGAATGGCTGTGACATGGTTGAATGAATTTTGTTGATTCGATATCTGTTTATGATTCCACAGCAGACGTTGGCAGCAAAGGTGTTCGACGGGTGCAGTGCGGCCAGTTTGAGACGGTCGGTACTCTCCTCTAGAGCCGACAGTCGGAAGCAACATATTTAGGAGAAGCCCATGAATAAAATCGAAGTGCGTAACATCATAGAATCCACGCTAACAAGCGGGAACAAAACACCGGGGCTCTTTGATTTGCCAAAGATTCTTGGCGTTAAATCCAAGATGGAATCTAGTGCTTCAGTTGGTGAGGTCATCGGCATACTGGAAGACAACCGTAGCCTTATTACCAAGTCGTTTGGAATAAGCGACGAGTTGTTCAACAGCAGCGTGGAGAAGCTCAAAGCTTTGGTGTAGAAATCTGAAAATTCAATTGACGCCTTACCTTTACGTTTGGCTTTTAGTTGTACCTACATCAAGCTCAGCAAATCAACAGCCGGAGGAGCTATGAATGCCATACAACTTTGCTTGCTGCCGCAAGAAGCGCTGCTAAGAAAGTACATGCAAGAAGGTGCCTACACAGATTGCTATTTCGTGGACCTGCCACAGCCCGTTTCTCATGCCGAGTATGTAGAGGCTTTTTACACCACTGCGGTTTTTAAGGTCGAGCGCCTGATCCTTGCATTGCTTGCTTCAAAGCCATCTACGGATCTACAAGCCAAACAGCTTGCCTCTGGCGATCTCAAAACATTTGCTGCCTGGAACGTTGAAGGTAGAAGCGGGAACCAACTGCTACTCTGCGATTATTTAGGGCGTACGAGGTCATGGCTGATGAGCGTCGTCGATGAGAGCAGCAATTCAACTAACACGCGTTTGTACTTTGGCTCTGCTGTAGTACCTAACGTGGAATCCAGATCCGGGCGGGCAACCTTCGGCTTGGCATTTCATGCTCTTCATGGCTTTCACAAACTATATTCGCGAGCCCTCTTGCGGTCAGCGCTCTCTCGGCTGGTGCGCTCAAAGCATGACCAGCACTGAGCGTGCGCCGTACTATCAACAGCCAAACTTTTCGTTGCACGCGGTCGCCAATGTTTCGTATGGCCGCCGGTGAACTTGGGCATTGAGAGTCCGCTATTTTGAATCGCGACTATCCGGTTCGTGTCTCTCATTGACCGTTGGTTACTGGCAATGGGAAGGGACGTTAACGGCAATAACGGACGGTCGCCAGTGGTAGCTCTTTGTGGCAGTCAATTTCAGGAGTTGAAATGCGGGTCTGTGTCAAAAGCCGATGATTCACCTCGAAGTCTAGTAAACTTATCGATGTTGGCAACTCTGAAGCAGTCGTTCTGAATTTCCAATAATCAAGAATATATTAATGTAGTTGGGGAGAGACTTTAATTGTGAAAAGCAATATTGAAATTGCGCAATCTGCTTCGAAACGGACAATCATTAAACTGGCTGAAGAGTGGGCAAACATCCCACCAGAAGCCTTGGAGCCTTACGGCCATTTCAAGGCTAAGCTTTCTCTAGAATATGCGGCCAGCGTTGCCGACCAACCCAACGGAAAATTGATCCTGGTCACGGCTATTTCCCCGACCCCTGCCGGTGAGGGAAAAACAACCACCACAGTAGGCTTAGGTGATGGCCTGAATCAAATCGGCAAGAAAGCATTGATCTGCTTGCGAGAGCCATCGCTGGGCCCGGTGTTCGGCATGAAGGGTGGCGCAGCAGGAGGCGGATATTCGCAGGTAATACCAATGGAGGATATCAATCTGCATTTCACCGGCGATTTTAATGCCATTTCTCTTGCCAATAATCTTCTCGCTGCCTTGATCGATAATCACATTCACCACGGTAACGAGCTCAATATCGATACCAGGCGAATTTCGTGGAAGCGCGTCATAGATATGAATGACCGTGCGCTACGCAAGATCACAATTGGCCAAGGAGGCCCTGGCAATGGTTATGTGAGGGAAGATGGATTCGATATCGTTGTTGCCTCGGAAGTCATGGCGATATTTTGCCTTGCAACCAGCCTGGATGACTTGAAAGAAAGGTTGGGGAATATAGTGATCGGCTATACGACAGATCAAAAGCCTGTGCGGGCGAGCGATTTGAATGCGCAAGGTGCAATGACGGCTATGTTGCGGGATGCCTTTTCTCCCAATGTCGTGCAGACCATGGAGAACAACCTGGCATTTATTCATGGAGGTCCATTTGCAAATATTGCACATGGGTGCAATTCGGTCATTGCCACGTCCACTGCCTTGAAGCTGGCAGATTACGTTGTTACAGAAGCCGGTTTTGGTGCTGATCTGGGCGCAGAGAAATTCATAGACATCAAATGTCGCAAGTCCGGCCTGCAACCTTCGGCAGTCGTGATCGTGGCAACTGTGCGCGCTTTGAAATATCACGGCGGGGTCGAGGTCAAGGATACCGGCAAGGAAGATCTGTCCGCGCTGAAAAAGGGTCTGGTGAACCTTGAGCGTCACATTGACAATATACGCAACCATTTTGGTTTGCCTTGCTTAGTTGCAATTAATCATCGCACCCATGACACGCCAGCAGAAATCGATCTGTTAAGGGCCAGTGCACTTACACATGGAGCGGAGGTCATTGTGGCACGGCATTGGGCCGAAGGTGGAAAAGGTGCGGTAGATCTAGCGCATGCAGTCGTAAAAATGTGCGATCAGCCCAACGATTTCAAATTTGCTTATGAAGACCATGAAACGCTTTGGAATAAGATCAAAGCCGTTGCAACAAAAATTTATGGCGCGTCCGACATCGTAGCGGACAAAAATACCATTTCGAAACTTGAATCCTTGCAAAAGGCGGGCTACGGACATTTCCCGGTTTGTATTGCCAAGACTCAATATTCATTTTCTACCGACCCGACCCTGAGAGGCGCTCCAAGCAATCATTCTCTCAACATCAGCGATATCAGATTAGCGGCCGGTGCAGAATTTATAGTTGTCGTGTGTGATGAGATCATGACCATGCCGGGTTTGCCAAAGAATCCGTCTGCGCATTCAATTGATGTTAATGAAGACGGCGTGATTGTTGGCATATTTTGAGTCCTGGATTCACAAATATTTGGATGTTTATGAATTGTTTTTCTAAGAAACGAACTCCACCCTAAAGTTTAAGCTCGATGAGATATTAGTAATCTCTCACGCCCAGACAAATCTAGTAAGCCGCACAAATTTAATATTGAAATCGTGCTTAGCAGACCGCTTTGGGTCGGGAACAGCATGTCGGTAGTGTCCGCTTTGCGGCAGGTAATTTGGCAAAATGCGGATCGGCTATGTCCTCACCACCGGACGTTCGTTGTCACATCTCCTCATCAAGGATTGATCGCTCACACGACGAGCGCCAAAGGAAGCGCTTGACGCAGGATAGCGCGACCTGTCTCCATGACCTCGTCGCTGGGGGCCTCGACTCCCGCCAGGGGATCCTCCATGCCCACGGATGCCCATTTGAAGGAGCCCATCGCATGGAACGGCAAGAGGTCCACGCGCGAGAGCGCCGGGATCGCCTGGAGGAGGCCCGCCAAGCGCTCGAAGTGTTCCTGGAGTCGGTCTTGCCGGGGACGACGACATGCCGCACCCAGATCTCCTTGCCCAGCGCGGACAGGCGGCGGGCGCAGTCCAGGACGGGCGCGAGGTCCCGGCCGGTGAGTTCCTTGTGCGCCGCCGGGTCCGAGTGCTTGATGTCCAGCAGCAGCATGTCGATGGGGTCGAAGAATGAGTCGGGCAGGTTCTCGTGCAGCTCGCCGTTGGTGTCCAGCGCGACATGCAGGCCCATGGCTTTGGCGCCCCGCGCCAGCGCATGGCAGAACTCGGCTTGCAGCAGGGGCTCGCCGCCGGAGAGGGTGAGTCCGCCGCCGTTGCGGTAGAAACTCGCCAGGCCCGCGACCTTGGAAAGAGCCTCGCTCGCCTTCACCCAGGCCCCGTGGCCGGCCCGCCACGACTCGGGGTTGTGGCAATAGTGGCAGCGCATCTGGCAGCCCGAGAGGAAGATGACATGGCGCAGTCCGGGGCCGTCCAGGGCCCCCGCGCTCTCATGGGAGAGCACGAAGCCGCGGGGATCGTCCTGCTGTTCTTCCATCAACGCTCGTGGAAGGTGCGGCTGATCACGTCCTGGCGTTGCGCGGGCGTCAGGCGATGGAACAGCACGCAATAGCCCGAGACACGCACGCACAGGTTGGGATACTTCTCCGGATGCTTGTCCGCGTCGATGAGCGTGGCGCGGTCGATCACGTTGAGGTTGGCGTGGTAGCCGCCCATGCTCATGTAGCCGTCGCAGAAGCTCGCGAGGTTGTCGACGCGCTCCTGTGGCGTCCTGCCCAGCGAGGACGGGGCGAACGAGACGGTCCACGAGATGCCGTCCGCGCAATCGCTGAAGGGGATCCTGGCCACCGACGCGCCCGCGGCCACGAAGCCGTTCAGCTCGGCGCCGTTGGAGGGATTGGCGCCCGGCGCGAACGGCTTGCCCCCCTTGCGCCCGTCCGGGCTGGCCCCGGTGTGCTGCCCGTAGACGACGTTGGAGGTGATGGTGAGCGCGCTCTGCGTCACCACCGCATTACGTCTGGCCTTGAGCTTGCGCAGCTCGGCCATGAAGGTCTGCGCGGCCCACACGGCCAGGTCGTCGGCCCTCGCGTCGTTGTTGCCGTAGCGCGGGAACGCGCCGCCTTCGTTCACGTAGCCGGTGATGAGCCCGCTTGCGTCGCGGACCACGCGCACCTTGCCGTATTTGATGGCGGAGAGGGAATCGGCGACATGCGAGAGGCCGGCGATGCCGCAGGCCATCGTCCGGTGCAGGTCGGTGTCATGCAGCGCGAACTGGATGGCCTCGTAGGCATGGAGGTCGTGCGACTGGTGGATGATGTTGAGCGCCTTCATGTAGACCTTGGCGGTCCTTTTCATCATCGCCTCGAAGCGCGCCTTGACGTCCTCGAATTCCAGGTAGTCGCCGGAAACGGGCTCGAACCCCGGGGCGCAGACATCGCCGCTCAATTCATCGCGCCCGCCGTTGATGGCATGCAGCAGCGTCTTCAGCAGGTTGCAGCGCGCGCCGAAATACTGCATCGACTTGCCCTGCGCCATCGGCGAGACGCAGCAGGAGATCGCCGCGTCGGAGCCGTGTTCGGGGCGGATCAGGTCGTCGTTCTCGATCTGGATGGCGCGCGACTCGATGGACATCCTGGCGACGAATTTCTTGAAGCCCTCGGGCAGGTCCTGCGACCAGAGGATGGTCAGGTTGGGCTCCGGCGCGGGCCCCAGCGTGGAAAGGCAATGCAGCACGCGGAAATCGGACTTGGAGCACAGGGGCCTGCCGTCCTGACCCATGCCGCCCAGGCTGATGGTGACCCAGGTGGGGTCGCCCGAGAAGAGCTCGTCGAAGGCCTTGGTGCGCATGAAGCGGATGAGGCGCAGCTTGATGGTCAGCTGGTCCCACAGTTCCTGCGCGCCGGCCTCGTCCAGGAGGCCGCGGCTCCATGTCGCGCTCGATGTAGATGTCGAGGAAGCCGCCGATGCGGCCGATGGAGGTGGCTGCGCCATCGCTCTGTTTTGCCGCGGCGAGGTAAGCGAGATAGAGCCACTGGAACGCCTCCCTGGCGTTGCTGCGCGGGCCGGGAGAGGTCGAAGCCATGAGCCATCCCGAGCGCCTTGAGCTCTTCCAGGGCGCGGATCTGTTCGCCGAGTTCGCCCAGCGCTTCGATGTCCTCCGCGCTCAATTCGTCCTTGGCGCCGAGGGCGGCCTTGTCGGCCAATTTGGCCCGCTCCAGGACATCGACTCCGTAGAGGGCGACCCGGCGGAAGTCGCCGGTGAGGCGGCCGCGGCCGTAGGCGTCCGGCAGGCCCGTGATGATCATGGCCTTGCGCGCGGCCAGCACGTCCGCAGGGTAGGCGTCGAAGACGGCCTGGTTGTGGGTCTTCGCCCAGCTGCTGAATGCCTTCTCGACATGGGCGGGCAATGCCTCCAGGCCATGCTCGTGCAGGGCCTGCTTGACGACGCGCAATCCGCCGCGGGGGTGGACGCCCCGCTTGAGCGGCGCTTCCGTCTGCAGGCCGAAGATGATCTCGTTCTCTCTGTCGATGAAGCCGGGTGCGTGGGCGAGGATCGCGCTCGGCTCCAGGCTGGCCCCCAGAACGCCGCCGGCATCGCGCTCGGCGCGCAGCACTTCCTCTACCTTGACCATGAGCCTCTTGGTCTTGTCGGTGGCCCCGGTCAGGAACGTATCATCGCCCGTCCAGGGGCGGATGTTCCTGGCGATGAAGTCTTGCGTGTCGATTTCCGACTGCCACGCCCCTTCGGAAAAGCCCTCCCATGCGCTCTCCCGGGAGTCCGTCGATTGACTTGTCAATCGCACTTAATTCGTTCATGTAAGACATGCTGCCTTCTTTGCTTTAGTTATGGTGATGAATAGTCCATCGCATGCACATTCGGCCGTGGGCGGCTGAAAACCACATGGCCGGGGTGCCGGAAGGCGCGCGATACTGCCAAAGCTGAGTGAATCAGTCAATCATCCCTACAGAATTAAAGGATTAGATGAGCGACTTATCGGATCATCCCGTCGACAAGCGCGCGGCGAATGACCAGTATTGCAGATGTCGAATGGCCGCTGAGGGCGATAGCTGACTCTCAGCCAGTCGGCATTAACATATCCTCGGCAACTGCTCCCCCGTCAGCCAATCCACCATGCGTCGCCCGCCAAGGCGTGTGGTCATCTGCACGAAACCGTGCCTGTCTGCTATCACCTCGCCGATGATCGCCGCCCCGCTCCCCAGCGGATGCGCACGCATCACCTTCAGCAGGCGCGCGGCATCTTGCGGCGCACAGATGGCGACCAGCTTGCCTTCGTTGGCGACATACAGCGGATCGAGACCCAGGAATTCGCACGCTGCGGCAACGGTCGGATTCACCGGAATCGCCGCCTCCTGTAATGACATGCCCACTTGCGATTGTTGTGCGATCTCGTTGAGCGTGGTCGCCAGCCCGCCGCGCGTCGGGTCACGCAGCACGTGCAGGTCGGCACCGCTGTCCAGCATGGCAGCGACCAAACCATGCAAAGCTGCCGTATCAGAGACGATGGGCGCATCAAAATTCAAGCCTTCACGTTGAGAGAGGATCGCCATGCCGTGATCGCCCAGCGTGCCGGACAACAATATCTGGTCACCCGGCTGCGCCCGGTCGCCGGATAGCGTGATGCCCTCGCGCGCGATGCCGACTCCGGTGGTGGTGATGAACACCCCGTCGCCCTTGCCGCGTTCCACCACCTTGGTGTCGCCGGTCACGATGGGCACGCCCGCCTCGCGTGCGGCGCGTGCCATCGATTCGACGATGCGCTTGAGATCGGCCAACGCAAAGCCTTCCTCAAGAATGAACGAAGCGGCCAGATACAGCGGCCGTGCGCCCATCATCGCCACGTCGTTGACCGTGCCGTGGACTGACAGACAACCGATGTCGCCACCGGCGAAGAACAGCGGCGACACCACATGCGCGTCGCAGGACATCACCAGCCGTCCAGCGACCGGTGGCAGCAGCGCGCCGTCATTGCCCTGCGCGAGGAACGGATTGTCGAACGCGGCGGCGAACAACTCGTCGATCAACTGCGCCATCGCGCGCCCGCCCGCTCCATGCGACATCTCCACCCGTCCATGTTTGAGATCCAGCGGACGGACGTAGGCAGTTCTGTTGCTACTCATAGCACCTCCTCCCGAAAGCGCCCGTAGGTGTAGTGCGCCGCGCACGCGCCTTCCGACGACACCATGCAGGAACCGACCGGATTCTGCGGGGTGCATACCGTGCCGAATATCTTGCACTGTTGCGGATTTTTTTCGCCGCGCAAGATCGCCGCGCATTCGCACGCTTTGTGATCGGGCACGCTGACGTACCCGATGTCGAAGCGCTGCTCCGCGTCGAACGCGGCGTATTCTGGACGCAAGCGCAGCGCGCTGTTGGGCACGCTGCCCAGACCGCGCCACTCGAACGAATCGCGCAACTCGAACACCTCTTCCACCAGCGCTTGCGCCTTGCGGTTGCCTTCGCGCGTCACTGCGCGGGTGAATTCGTTCTCGACTTCCGCGCGTCCGTCATTGATCTGGCGCACCAGCATCAGGATAGCCTGCATCACATCCAGCGGCTCGAACCCGGCGATCACCACCGGCTTGCGGTAATCATCGGCGAACACCTCATACGGCTGACTGCCGATCACGGTGGAGACATGCGCCGGACCGACGAAGCCGTCCAGCTTGACACCGCCTGCCACTGCCAAGATCGCGTGCATGGCTGCCGGGGTCAATACGTGATTACACAGGATGCTGAAGTTGCTCAGTCCTTCGGCGGCGGCCTGTTTGACCGCCACCGCAGTCGGCGGTGTGGTGGTCTCGAAACCGATGGCGAAGAACACCACCTCACGTTGCGGATTGTCGCGCGCGATCTTCAGCGCATCCTGCGTCGAGTAGATCATGCGCACATCCGCCCCGGCGGCCTTAGCGCGCATCAGCGTCAGGTCGTTCGAGGCCGGAACGCGCATCGTATCGGCGTAGGTGCACAGGATCACCCCCTGCTCGCGTGCCAGACGGATCGCCTGATCCACGCGGCCGATGGGCAGCACGCACACCGGACAGCCCGGCCCGTGGATCATCTGTACGTTGGCGGGCAGCAGGTCGCCGATGCCGTAGCGGGAGATGGCATGGGTATGCCCTCCGCAGAATTCCATCAGGCGATAAACGAGTTGCGGATCGGCCTCGCGCGCGATGTTGGCGGCGATGTTCTTCGCCAACTCGCCATCGCGGAACTCGTCCACGTATTTCATGCGAGCTTGCCCAGTTCTGCGAACAGCGCCAGTGTCTCTGCGGCTTCGTGCGGGTCGAGTTTTTGCAGCGCATAGCCGACATGCACGATCACGTAATCGCCGACTGCGACATCCTCTACCAGCGCCAGCGAGATGTCCTTGCGCACGCCATCCAGATCGATGCGCGCCATGTCGTTGGGCAAGCAGTTCGACGACGAGTGAGGGGATGGCCAGGCACATATCAGTTGCGGGTCACCGGCAAACCGGCGCTTTCCCAGGCTGAGGTGCCACCTTCAATATTGACCACTTGCGAGAATCCCGCGTTGCGCAGGATCTCCACGCTGCGTGCTGAACGTCTGCCAGAACGGCAGATCACGGCGATGGGCTTGTCCTTGTACTGCTTGAGTTCGTTCAGCCGTGCCGGCAATTCGCCTAGCGGGATCAGCGTCGCACCGACTGCATGCACTGCGGCGTATTCATCAGGTTCGCGGACATCCAATAGTAGTGCCCCATGCTTTTGCATCTCGGCGCCTTGTTGGACATCCACAGCGGATACAGCGGAGGCGGTCTGGGACATCCCCAGCATGGGTAGGCAGAGTGCTAATGCAATCAATAGCTTTTTCATCATTTATTCCAAGTTAAGTGATGTGGAAGGAACTGTTGTTCCGGGCAATGTGACCTCCCGCCACCCACACCTGCCCCAAGGCGATTGAGGTATCGCCCGGCAGCAGGTTTCGCGTAGCGAGCATTCTAACCTCCATCGCATCGAACCGTTCGTGCAGTCCGGTCGACAGCAACTTGTTGAAGAAACAGCCGCCGCCGCAGGTAATGGCAGTGATGCCGGTTCGCTGCACGGCTAGTCGCACCTGCGCTGTCAGCGCGGCGACGACAGTGGCATGGAACAGCGCAGCGCCCTGCTCTGCATCTTTCATGTCTGCGAGGACAGCGAACAGCGGCAACAAATCGAGTTCGCCGTTTTCCGTGGTCCGCCAACCATCCGGCAAAGGCTGCATCCAGCCGTGTGCAGCGATGTGGCGTGTGGCGGACTGCTCCAGCGCGATGGCGGCCTGCGCCTCGAATTCCATCTTGTGACACAGACCGAGCAATCCGGCGGCGGCATCGAACACGCGCCCCATGCTGGAGGTGCGCGGACAGTTGAGGTTGCGTTGCAGCATCGCCACCACCGTCGCGGCAGCGGGTTCATCGGCATAGCGCCGCATGATCTCGTCGCTGCGCCCCAGTTCATGCAGCACCGCCGCCGCCATGCGCCAAGGTTCCTGTGCTGCCTTGTCGCCGCCCGCCAATGGCAATGGCCGCAAGTGACCGATGCGTTCGAATTCCGCGCCATCGACCCGCAATAATTCGCCGCCCCAGGCGCTGCCATCCGTGCCCAGCCCCACCCCGTCCAGCGCCAGCCCCAACACAGGTTCCGTCACGCCATGCTCGGCGCACACCGCAGCGATGTGCGCGTGGTGGTGCTGCACGGCGATGAGCGGCACGTCGAGTTCTGCCGCGAGTTGTGCGGCGTAGCGGCTGGAATGGAAATCGGGATGGAGGTCGTGGACGATGGCATGCGGCTTTTTGCCCAGCCAGTCGAGCAAGCTGCGCGCCGTTCGCTCATGCGCATGGCACGCTTCTGGCGTATCGAGATCGCCTACGCTGTGACTGATGAAAGCCTGCTGACCTGATGTGATGCACAGCGTGTTCTTGAACCAGGCACCCATCGCCAGCACGGGCGGCATGGCACGGGGCAATTCGATGACGTGCTCGACGCAGTCGGGTCGGGTCATGCGTTGGTCTGGTGGTGTGCGATCAGCTTGTCGATGAACTGGCGCAGGAAGTGATCCGGTTGCGCGCTGTGGAAACGATCGAACTCTGCTCCGCGACTGTAGGCGATGACCGTCGGAAAGCCGCGCACTTTATGCTTGCCGGCGATGCGCATGTTCTCGTCGGCATCCACCTTGGCCAGCAGGAATTGGCCCGCGTATTCTTTCGCCATCTTTTCCAGACGCGGCCCCAGCACGTTGCACGGTGCGCACCAGTCGGCACCGATGTCGAGCAGGATGGGCGCCTCCTGCGAACGGGCGACCACGCGCTCGTCGAAATTGGCTTCCTCCACGTCAAAGGAATGGGGATGGGTGTCGTGCAGGTGCATGGCGTATCAGGTCCTCTGTGTAACGGTTGTATGTTGTGCGGCCAGCCAGGCCAGCCAGTCACCCATGCCCTCGCCGCTGGTGGCGGACAGGCGGATGATGTGGATGCCAGGATTGACGCGGCGGGCATATTCCTCGGCCCGCGCCACATCGAAAGCAAGATACGGCAGCAGGTCGCACTTGTTGAGCAGCATCAGCTTCGCGGCGCGGAACATGTCGGGATACTTGAGCGGCTTGTCTTCGCCCTCGGTGACCGAGAGCACCACCACCTTGGCCGCCTCGCCCAGATCGAACGCGGCGGGACACACCAGGTTGCCGACGTTCTCGATGAACAGCAATCCATTCTGCGGCAGTGCCATCTGTTGCAAGGCACGTTCCATCATCTGCGCATCGAGATGGCAGCCCTTGCCGGTGTTGATCTGGATCGCTTCGACACCGGTGGCGCGGATGCGCTCGGCATCGTTGTCGGTCTGCTGGTCGCCCTCGATCACTGCCAGCGGTGATTTTCCTTTGAGCATCTCAAGGGTACGCACCAGCAGCGTGGTCTTGCCGGAGCCGGGACTGGATACCAGGTTCAGCGCAAGGATGCCGTTCGCGGAAAACAGCTGGCGATTCTTTTCCGCATGGGCATCGTTCTTGGCGAGGATGTCCTGTTCCAGTTTGACGATGCGCGTCGCTTCGACGTCGTTAACGTGAGACTCGCGCAGCGATTCGTTCGTGAACATGCGCGCGAAAATGCAGCGGCTCGTTGTTCGCACGCTGAGACGCTTTGCCGCGAATCAACACTTGGCTGCTGCCACACCCGCAAGTCGTGCACATCATTCCACCTCGAGTTCTTTCACCCGCATCGCATCGCCGGCGATGACCTGCATTCGCATAGCTGCCGCACTGCGGACAGGCTTCGTACAGCGTGGCGATCGGCGTTTCACAGGCGCATTGCGTGCATCTGCCCTGCCCCGCCGTCTCGACGATCTCCAGTTGCGCTCCGTCGGCGATGCTGTCTTTGACTACCGCATCGAAGCAGAAACGCATGGCTTCCTTTTCTACACAGGAAAGCTGCCCGATCTCCAGCCATACCGTTTTGACGCGCTTGAAACCTTGCGCGTGCGAGGCATCCTTGATGATCTGCAAGGCGCTCTCGGCGAGCGACATCTCGTGCATCAGATGTCCTCTGGAACCATCTTGATCGCCCCGCACGGACACTCCGCCACGCACAGTCCGCAGCCCTTGCAGTAGTCGTAGTTGAATTCGAAACGCTTGCCGGGACCGAGCTTGATCACCGCATTGTCGGGACACACGCCGTAGCAGTTGTCGCACTCGAAACAGTTGCCGCAGGACAGGCAGCGGCGCGCCTCGAACAGCGCATTGGTTTCGTCCAGCCCGCCCTGCACTTCGTCGAAACTGGTCTGGCGGCGGATGATGTCCAGCATCGGGCGCACGGTCTTGGGGGCGTCGGAGTAGTACCACGGGTTGAGCTTGTCGAAAGTGGCGATCTCGTGTTTCGGCTGCGGGTGCATAGGTGGTGCCGCGCAGCCAGGCGTCGATGTTGCGCGCCGCTTTCTTGCCGTGCCCCACGCCCACGGTGACGGTGCGTTCCGACGGCACCATGTCGCCGCCCGCGAAGATGCCGGGATGGCCGGTCATCATGTTGGGCGACGACCTGCACCATGCCGTCCTTGATCTCCAGTCCGGACACGCCATCCAGCAGCGACAGATCGACATCCTGTCCCAGCGCCAGCACCAGCGAATCGGCCTCGATGGTTTCGAATTCGCCGGTCGGCTGCGGGAAGCCCTTGTCGTCCAGCACCATCTTTTCCACGGTGAGGCTGCTCTCGCTCGGCCTGCTTGATGGTGGACAGCCACTTGATCATCACGCCTTCCTGCAACGCCTCTTCCACCTCGAAATCGTGCGCGGGCATTTTCTCGCGCGTGCGGCGATAGACGATGATCGCCTCGGTCGCGCCCAGACGCTTGGCGGTGCGCGCCACGTCGATGGCGGTGTTGCCGCCGCCATACACCACGACGCGGCGGCCCAGCATCGGCTTGTCTTCGCCTTCCATCGAGCGCAGCACCGACACGGCATCGACGATATGCGCCGCATCGCCGGCCGGGATGAACGCGCGCTTGCCGATATGCGCGCCGACCGCGAGGAAGGCCGCATCGAAGCCGCCCTGCTGCATGCTCTGCTCGATGTTCGCGACTTTGGTGTTGAGTTTGAGCGTGACACCGAGATCGAGGATGCGCTGCACTTCGGCATCCAGCACGTCGCGCGGCAGACGATACTTGGGAATGCCGAAGCGCATCATGCCGCCCGCCAGCGGACCGGCTTCGTGTATCTCGACCTGGTGTCCCATGCGCGCCAGATGATAGGCGGCGGACAAGCCGGATGGCCCCGCGCCGACCACCAGCACTTTCTTGCCCGTTGTTGTCAGCAGGCGCGTCGAACTTCCAGCCGCGCTTGATCGCCTCGTCGCCGAGGAAACGCTCCACCGAATTGATGCCCACCGCTTCGTCGAGCTGGCCGCGATTGCATGCGCTTTCGCAGGGGTGGTAGCACACGCGCCCCATCACCGCGGGCAGCGGATTGTCTCAACGTCAGCACGCGCCAGGCCTGCTCGTAATCGCCGGACTCGGCATGGAACAGCCAGCCCTGGATGTTCTCGCCGGCAGGACAGGCGTTGTTGCACGGCGGCAGGCGGTCGAGATAGACCGGGCGCGCGGTGCGCCAGGTGCCGGTGAGGTTGGCCAGCGACGTGCCGGGCTTGAGGGTGATCGCAAAAGGTTTGTTCGCCATGTCAGTTACCCTCCTTCCAGCAAGCCGTACTTGCGGATGTTGCGGTCGGCGATGGCCTGCAACTTGGCGACCATCTCCGGATGCGCGTGCTTGCCGAACAGATGCGCGAAACGTTTCTGCGGTTGCAGATATTCTTCCACCGGAACCTTGCGGCGTATCTTCAGCACGCCGGTGACTTCGCCATGCTCGGCCTCGAACACCGGGAACATGCCGGTCTCCTTGGCCAGCCGCGCGATGCGGATGGTGTCATGCGAGGCCGTGCCCCAGCCCAGCGGGCACGGCACGAAGATCTGGATGTAGCGCGCGCCGTGCATGCGCATCGCTTTGCGCACCTTGTATTCGAGGTCGCGCAGGTCGGCCACCGTCGCCGTGGCGACATAGGGGATGTCGTGCGCCATGGCGATCTCCGGCACGTTCTTGCCCTGGCCGAACACATTGCCCGGCTCGGGGCCGACCGGCATGGTGGTCGCGGTGCGCGCCGCCGGCGGCGTGGCCGAAGAGCGCTGCACGCCGGTGTTCATGTAGGCCTCGTTGTCGTAGCAGATGTACAGCACATCGTCGTTGCGCTCGAACATGCCGGACAGGCAGCCGAAGCCGATGTCGGTGGTGCCGCCGTCGCCGCCCTGCGCGACCACGCGCACGTCGGTCTTGCCCTTGACCTTCATCGCCGCCGCGATGCCGGTGGCGACCGCCGGCGCGTTGCCGAACAGCGAATGGATCCACGGCACTTGCCAGGACGATTCGGGATACGGCGTGGAGAACACTTCGAGGCAGCCGGTGGCATTCGCCGCGATCAGCTGCCCGTTGCTCTCCGCCATCGCCGCATCGATGGCGTAGCGCGCACCCAGCGCTTCGCCGCAGCCCTGACAGGCGCGGTGCCCGGAGTTGATCGAGTTGCTGCGCATCTCGCTGGCCTGCACGCTGCGCTCATCGGGTGCGAGCAGACGGTTGCCGACGGTGAAGGTGCCGGTCTGGTAGAACTTTACTGGTTGAAAACCCATGATGATCTCCTCAACCGAACTTGGCCGACACGATGCCCTTGTCGTGCAGCATGTTCTCGGCGATGGGGCCGGAGCGGCGGTTCTGCCGCTCGCGTTCCAGTTGTTTGTTGACCGCGTCCCAGTCCAGATCGACGAAGGTGACGGGTGGCAGTTCTTCCTTCTCCGCCTGGCGGAACAGCTTGTGCAGCGAGGCTTTGGGGATCGCGCGTCCGCCGAGTCCGGCGATGGCGGTGAAGCCCTTCAGATCCGGTGCCGGTCACCGCCATGCGCACATCGGTGGCGACGATGCCGCCCATGCCGACCGCGAGGCTCTTCTCCAGCACCACGAAACGTTTGCATCTGCACCAGCGCTGCACGCACCTGCGCCAGCGGGAACGGGCGGTAGCTGATGATGCCGAGCACGCCGATCTTGTGGCCCTCGGTCGCGCATCTCGTCCACCACGTCCTTGATGGTGCCCAGCACCGAGCCCATCGCCACGATCATGGTCTCGGCATCTTCGGCGCGATAGGTGCGCACCAGGCCGCCGCTGTCGCGCCCGAAGGTCTGCTTGAATTCGGCCGCCAGTTGCGGGATCAGCTCCAGCGCCTGCATCTGTTTGGCGTGCGCCAGATACTTCACTTCCATGAACGCTTCGGGACCGACCATCGCGCCGATGGAGATCGGCTCTGCCGGGTCGAGCACCTGGCGCGGCTCGAACGGCGGCAGGTAGGCATCGACCTGTTCCTGCGTCGGGATGTCCACGCGCTCGAAGGCATGGGTGAGGATGAAGCCGTCCATGCACACCATGATCGGCATGGACAATTCTTCGGCCAGGCGGAACGCCTGGATGTGCAGATCGACCGCTTCCTGGTTGGTCTCGGCGAACAGCTGCATCCAGCCGGAATCGCGCTGCGACAGCGAATCGGAGTGGTCGTTCCAGATGTTGATCGGCGCGCCGATGGCGCGGTTGGCCACCGTCATCACGATGGGCAGGCCGAGGCCGGAAGCGTTATAGACCGCCTCGACCATGAACAGCAGCCCCTGCGAGGCGGTCGCGGTGTAGGAACGCGCGCCCGGCTGCCGAGGAGCCGATGGCCACCGACATCGCGGCGAACTCGCTCTCGACGTTGATGAACTCGCACGGTGTCAGTTCGCCCGCCTTCACCATCTCGCCCAGCGCCTCGACGATGTGCGTCTGCGGCGAGATCGGATAGGCGCAGATCACCTCGGGGCGGCACAGCGCGATGGCCTCGGCGACGGCTTTGGAACCTTCGGTTTGTTTAAGCATGGGCGCGCTCCTCCATATCTTTCTTCACCAGCTCATAGGCCTCGGTCGCGGCGGCGATGTTGCCTTCGGCCACCTTGCCGGAGAATTTCTCGTTGATCGCCTTGATCACCGATTCCAGTTTGATGATGCCGGACAGCGCGGCGAATCCGGCGATCAAAGGCACATTGGGTATCGGGCGGCCGATATGCTTGAGGCCGAGTTGGGTGGCAGGCAAGGTGCAAAACCGTTCCGGTTTGTGTGCTTTAAGGAAATCGTCCAAACCGAGCGCCTCGAAACTGTGATGGGTATTGAGCAGCACGTAACCGTCCGCTTTCAGTCCGGCGAACACGTCGATCTGGTGCAGCAGCGTGGGGTCCTGGATGATGAGCGCATCCGGCTCCATGATGGGTTCGCGCAGCCGTATCTCTTTGTCGTCGATGCGGCAGAATGCCACCACCGGCGCACCGGTGCGTTCCGAGCCGAAACTGGGGAAAGCCTGCGCATGGCGTCCTTCCTCGAACGCCGCAACGGACAACATCTCGGTTGCCGTCACCACGCCCTGACCACCGCGACCGTGTATGCGTATCTGGAACATACTTTTCCTCCATGAGTGATTCATGCTTGCTTACGCGAAGCTTACTCCCGCGCCGTCGCGAATGTCAGCCAGCCATTTGCGCACCCTTGTTGTTGCATGCACTCCAGATTGGCCGATGCCTCTTCGCTCAAGCTCTCACCCAACTCGAAACCGTAACCGCGTATGCGCAACAGAAAACTGCTCGGCGCGTCTGTCCCATACACCTGGCGGTAGGTGTGCAGCAGTGCGAACGGGGTCATGGCGTGGCTGGTGTAGCTGTGGTCGTGCGCGGCGCTGATGCTGGAAAAATGGAACGGTGCTTCACAGGACATATCCGCATCGACGAACAGCACTGCGCTGCGTCCAAGCAGATCGGTGACATGCTCGACCTGCAATTGATAATCCTCGATCAGTTCGACTTGCGCGGGATCTTCGATTTGCAGCTGGCGCAGCAGCAGCGGCGCCAGCGCGTCGTCACCGCGCGATTCGTTGCCGATGGCAAAGACAAGGATAGGCGCTGTCATCAGCCCGGTGAACAAAACGTGCCATCCGAGGCGCGTGTCAGCACATCGACCTGTGCCCCTTCCGCATCCAGCAATTCCACCTCCAGCGGCATCTTGCCCAGCGCATGCGTGGCGCAGGACAGGCAGGGATCGAAAGCGCGGATGGCGACTTCGATGTGGTTGAGCAAACCTTCGGTGAGCTTGCGCCCATCGATGTATTGGCGCGCCACCTGGCGGATGGCTTCGTTCATCGCCTGATTGTTGTGGGTGGTGGAGACGATCAGGTTGCAGCGCACGATCTGGTCGTTGTCGTCCACCTTGTAGTGGTGGATCAGCGTGCCGCGCGGCGCTTCGATCACGCCGACGCCGCGCGCCTGTCGCTCGCCGGTATTGACCAGGTCGGTGCCTTGCAGGTCGGGATCGTGCAGCAGGTCGCGTATCACCTCGGCGGCGTGCAGCATCTCGATCATGCGCGCCCAGTGGAATGCCCAGCGTGGCGCCTGCCGCCGAGCCGCCGTTGAAGGCGATGAATTCTTTGCGCTGCTGCTTCGGCCAGCGGCGTGGGGATGAAATCGCACTGCGTCACGCGCGTCAGCGGCCCCACGCGATACCAGCCCTGCTCCGGCCCCAGGCTGCGCAGGAACGGGAACTTCATGTACGACCACGGCTTCACGTCCTCGAAGATCACGTCCCAGTAATGGCAGTAGTCGTAGTGGTCGAACAGCGTGTCGCCGTCCATGTCGCGTGCGCGCAAGCCGCCGTGATACAGATCCAGTGCGCCATCGGCTCGCACCATGTTGAGCGTGTGCGATTTGAAGCGCCCGAAGTTGTTGTAAAGATCGAGGTTCTGCTCGAACAACTGCCGCGCGATGCCGACCGATTCGCGGCTCCACGCCACGATCTGCTCGATGTCTTTCAGCAGGTAGTCGCGCTCTTCGATGCTCACGTTCTTGTTCACCCCGCCCGGTATCGAACCCGTGCCGTGGATGCGCTTGCCCGCCGTGACGCGTATCACCTCCTGCCCGAACTTGCGCAGCAGCACGCCCTGCTTGGCGATCTCCGGATAGGCGGCGGCGATGCCGACGATGTTGCGCTTCGCCA
Organism: uncultured beta proteobacterium; assembly: GCA_963721375.1. Lineage (GTDB taxonomy): Bacteria > Pseudomonadota > Gammaproteobacteria > Burkholderiales > Gallionellaceae > Sideroxyarcus. Next base: position 572,070 of record CAVRIW010000004.1, read on the forward strand.
CATCGGAATCGAAACCGAACAGCAGATCGGGCGAACACAGGTGGAAGAAATGCAGCGCATGCGATTGCAGTATCTGGCCGTAGTGCATCAGCCGCCGCACCTTCTCTGCCGTCGGCGTGAGCGTGGCGCCGACGATCATGTCCATCGCCTTGCTGGCTGCGATATGGTGGCTCACCGGACAGATGCCGCACAGCCGCTGCACCATCACCGGCGCTTCCCAGTAGGGCCGGCCCTGCACGAATTTCTCGAAGCCGCGGAACTCGACGATGTGCAGCCGCACCTGATGCACGCGGTCGTTCTCGTCCAGCAGCAGCGTCACCTTGCCGTGCCCTTCGACGCGCGACACCGGGTCGATGGCGACGCGGCGCAGGTTCTCGGGGTGGGCGGCGGTTTCCAGATTCGAATTGCTCATGGCAAGCTTGACTCGTCTCAGATCTATATTGTCAGATCAATGCCCATGCCCCAGCTCCGGCGTCTTGCCCGCAATGAGGTCGGTGAGGAATTTCCAGATGGCGTCGCCCGAGGGCGGGCAGCCGGGGATGAAGTAATCGATCTTCACCACTTCGTGCAGCGGATGCACCTTGTCCAGCGGCAGCGGCAGCTCCGGATCGTTCGGGATATGGCCGTGTTCCAGCCCCGGCTCGGTCAGGTACACCTCGGTCAGGCAGCTGCCCAGGTCGAGGTGGTTGCGCTGTGCGGGCAGGCCGCCGTTGATGGCACAGGCACCGATGGCGATCAGTATCTTGCAGTTCTTTCGGAACTCGCGCAGCACATGCACGTTCTCCGCGTTGCAGACACCGCCCTCGATGATGCCGATGTCGCACGGGCCGCAGTGCTTGATGTCGGTGAGCGGCGAACGGTCGAATTCGATGAGATCGAGCAGCGGAAACAGGCGCTCGTCGATGTCGAGCAAGGACATGTGGCAGCCGAAGCAGCCGGCGAGCGAAGTGGTGGCGATGCGCAGTTTCTTCTTCTCACTCATGGTGCATCCTCGCAAGCATCGCAGTTCCCACGTGCCTCCGGAATGCGCGGTGCATCATCCAGCGCCTGCGCACCGACCGGGCGCTGGTCATAGCGCCGTTCGCCGATGGGCGTGGAGAACCCGACCCGCTTCTTCAGGATCACGCCGACCGGGCAGACATGCATCGCCTTGTCGGTCCAGCGCGATGTCGGTGTCCTTCAGCAAGCCCGATTCCGCGTTGACGATGAGGTGCTTGGTGATGCCGCGCCCGGCCAGCGCGAACACGTTCTTGCCGTCTACTTCGCTGGATGCGCGCACGCACAGTTCGCACAGGATGCAGCGGTTGAAGTCGAGCAGGATGTCGGGATGCGAACCGTCCACCGGGCGATCCGGATAGAACTCGTTGAAGTGCGGCGTCATCACCTGCAGCTCGTAGGCGGTGGCCTGGAGCTGGCAATTGCCGCTCTTCTCGCAGGACGGGCAAAAGTGATTGCCCTCGACGAACAGCATCTGCAGCAGTGTGCGGCGCAGTGCGTTCAGCTCCTCGATGTTGCTTTCAACCTCGAGTCCCGCCTCGGCGGGCATGGTGCAGGAAGCGGCGGTGCGGCCGTTGACCTTGACCGTGCACAGCTTGCAGCTGCCGTGCGGCTTGAATTCCGGGTGGTAGCACAGGTGCGGGATGTAGTGCCCGGCGGTCAATGCGGCCTGCAGCACGGTCTGTCCCTGTTCGAAGGGAACGATCACGCCGTCGAGTTGGAAGCTGTCGCTCATACGTTCTCCGGTTTCAGGTGTGCTCCGGCATCGTCGCGCCCGGTCATCTGGCGCGCGCGCGCCAGTGCGCCATCCAGATCGAAGGCCGGTTCGAATTCCAGCGACTTCAGGCGGTTCTCGTAGGCCGGGCGGAAATGCTTGAGCGTGTGCAGCACCGGGTTGCAGGCGGTGCGCCCCAGGCCGCAGTGGGAGCTGGTCTGCAACACCTGGTCGAGATGCTCGACCTCGCCCAGGTCATAGTGCGTGCCAAGCCCGGCGGCGATCTTGTCCATGGTCTGCTTTAGCAGCGAAGTACCGACGCGGCATGGCGTGCAGAAGCCGCAGCTCTCGTGCGCGAAGAAGTGCACATAGTTGCGCGCCACTTCGAACATGTCACGGCTGTCGTCGAACACCATGAACGCCCCGGCGGTGGGCAAATCCTCGAAGCCCAGCTTGCGGCCGAATTCGTTTTCCGGAACGCAAACACCGGACGGCCCGCTGACCTGCACCGCGCGCGTGTTCACCGCGCCGCAGTCCTGCAACACTTGGCGCACCGAGACGCCGAACGGATATTCGTAGATGCCGGGACGCGGACAGTCGCCGGATACCGAAATGAGTTTGCTGCCGCGTGGATTTTGCGGTGCCGATGGCGCGGTATTGCTCGGCACCCATGTGCAGCGCCAGCACGGCCTGGCAGAAGGTCTCGACGTTATCTATGGCGGTCGGCTGTTGCAGATAGCCGTGCGTCACCGGGAACGGCGGGCGGTTGCGCGGCACGCCGCGCTTGCCTTCCAGCGATTCGATCAGCGCCGATTCTTCGCCGCAGATATAGGCACCCGCGCCGAGATGGATCTCGATGTCGAAATCGAAACCTTGCTGGCCGAGGATGCTGTTACCCAGCAGATTGCTTTCGCGGCGGCGTTGCAGCACGGCTTGCAGGGGTTCCAGCAGATAGCGGTATTCGCCGCGCAGGTAGAGGAACCCCTGTTTCGCGCCGACAGCCAAGGCGCACAGCGTCATGCCCTCGAACAGCAGATCGGCTTGCCGCGTGAGCAGCACGCGATCCTTGAACGTGCCCGGCTCGCCCTCGTCGGCATTGCACACCACGTAATGTTCGGTGCCCTGTGCGTTGCGGCAGGCTTCCCATTTCAAGCCAGTGGGGAAGCCTGCACCGCCGCGTCCGCGCAGGCCGGATGCCTTGATCGGATTCGACGATGCCTTGCCCGCCCAACGCCAATGCGGCGCGCAGCACTTCGCCGTAGCCCAGCGTATTGCCGAGCAGCAGGCCGCTGCGGCGGATGTTGTCCTCGACCAGGAAGTAATCGGCAGGCCAGTCGGCCAGCGGCGTGCGGTTGCGGATCAGTTGCCCGATCTCCTGCACGCGCTGGTGTGTCAGCTGCGTGATGGCGCGTCCGTTGACCAGCAGCGCCGGACCCTGGTCGCACATGCCGGTGCAGGAAGTGGTGGCGATGCTGACCAGCCCGTCTTCCGAAACCTTGCCCGGTTGCAGCCACAACTGCTGGCACATCTGCTCCATCAGCGCCTGGCTGCCCAGCATGCGGTCGGTGATGTTGTCGGAGAACAGCACGCGGTATATCGCCGTGCGGCTTCAGGTGCAGGAAGGAATAGAACGAGGCCACGCTTTCGATGCGGGCGCGTGGGATGGACAGTCTTGTTGCGAGGAAGGAGACCACGCCGGGCGGGATAAAGCCAAGGCGCTCTTGCACCTCGCGCAGTATCTGCAACAGCTTGCTTGCGTCATGCCCATACCGCCCGAGGATCTGGTCTATAAAAGCCAGATCGGCCGAGTCATGGGAATCGTCAAAATATGAACCGGCATCTGGTAGCATATAGGTCGTTCACCGCGTAGTCTGTGCGAAATAGTCTATCAGAGGAACTGGGGGCATTATGAAACAATATTCGCAACGTATCGCATCTTTGTTGACATGGACTGCACTGCTCTTTCCGACACTCGCTCTGGCACATGTCGGTGTCGGTGCAACCCACGGTTTCCTGTCCGGGCTGGCTCACCCCTTCAGCGGGTTCGACCATCTGGTGGCCATGCTGGCAGTCGGTTTGTGGGCGGCACAACTGGGCGGACGGGCGCTTTGGCTGGTTCCGCTCAGTTTCGTGGCGGTCATGGCGCTGAGCGGGCTGTTGGCCATGTTCGCTGTTCCTGCACCTTTCATCGAAAGCGGCATCACCCTGTCGCTGCTGGTACTGGGCGTACTGATTGCCGCCGCGATCCGTCTGCCGGTGCTGGCGAGTGCGGCCATCGTCGGCGTGTTCGCCTTCTTCCACGGCTATGCGCATGGCGCAGAGATGCCGCAGAACGCTGATACACTGATCTATGCGGCAGGTTTCGTGCTGGCTACGGCATCGCTGCATCTTTCCGGCATCGGGCTGGCAGTACTGGCCAGACGGCATAGCCAGGCGCAGTGGCTGCGTTTCGCCGGTGCGGCGGTTATCCTGTGCGGTTGCATCTCCTGGTCAGGTAACTTCATCCTTTAATCTAGCAAGACCTGGCAACACCTTTAACCACCGGAGCGATCCGGCGGACCCGGTTCAGGCATCACACTCGGCATGTTAAGCAAACTCAATCCCACGCAACGCGAAGCAGTAAAATATCTCGATGGCCCCCTGCTGGTGCTGGCCGGTGCGGGCAGCGGCAAGACGCGCGTCATCACCCACAAGCTGGCCTACCTCGTCGAGGAATGCGGCTATGCGCCGCGCAACATCGCCGCCATCACCTTCACCAACAAGGCCGCCAACGAGATGCGCGAGCGCGTCGGCAAGATCATGAACGGGCGCGATGCCAAGGGCATGACCATCAGCACCTTCCACGCGCTGGGCATGCAGATCCTGCGCGAGGAAGCGCCGCTGCTCGGCTACAAGAAACAGTTCTCCATTTTCGATAGCGCCGACACCGGCAAGATCATCAGCGAACTGCTGGGCAGCCCGGACAAGCAGGAGATACGCAGCGCGCAAAGCGTGATGTCGAACTGGAAGGCCGCCTTCCTCACGCCGGAACAGGCGGGAAGTCTGGCCGAGAACGAGGAACAACAGCGCCTCGCCCTGCTCTACGCGCGCTATCAGGAAACGCTGCGCGCCTATCAGTCGGTGGACTTCGACGACCTCATCCGCCTGCCGGTGGAACTGTTCAAGAACCATGAGGAAGCGCACCAGCGCTGGCAGCATCGCTTCCGCTACCTGCTGATCGACGAATACCAGGACACCAACGATTGCCAGTACCAGATGATGAAGCTGCTGGCGGGCGACCGTGCCGCGCTCACCGCGGTGGGCGACGACGACCAGGCCATCTACGCCTGGCGCGGCGCCAGCACCGCCAACCTGCGCAACCTGCAGAAGGACTACCCCACCCTGCGCGTCATCAAGCTGGAGCAGAACTACCGCTCCTCGCAGCGCATCCTGCAAAGCGCCAACCACCTGATCAAGAACAACACCAAGCTGTTCGAGAAGAACCTGTGGAGCGAGCACGGCCCCGGCGATCCGGTGCGCGTGTTCGCGGCGAAGGACGAAGAGAACGAAGCGGAATCGGTGGTGCTGCGCCTGCTGGCGCACAAGTTCGAGCACCGCACGCGCTTCGCCGATTACGCCATCCTCTACCGCAGCAACCATCTGTCGCGCGTGTTCGAGGAACAACTGCGCACGCACAAGGTGCCTTACACCGTCAGCGGCGGCACCTCGTTCTTCGACCACGCCGAGATCAAGGACCTCACCGCCTACCTGCGCCTGATCGCCAACCCGGACGACGATCCCGCCTTCATCCGCGCCATCACCACGCCCAAGCGCGGCATCGGCAACAGCACGCTGGAGAAACTGGCCTCGCATGCCGGCGTCGCGCAACGTCAGCCTGTTCGAGGCCGCGTTCGATGGCGCGATGGCGCATCAACTGCAGCCGCGCCAGCACGAAGACCTGCTCACTTTCTGCAACTTCATCAACCGCATGCAGGCACGCGCCGAGAAAGAACCTTGCAACGAAGTGATGAACGACCTGCTCTCCGCCATCGACTACGAAGCCTGGCTGTTCGACAGCCACGAGCCGCGCCAGGCCGAGACCAAATGGAAGAACGTGCAGGACTTCGTCGGCTGGATGAACCGCAAATCCGAAGCGGACGAGAAGAACATGATCGCCATGACGCAGTTGATCGCCCTGCTCAACCTGCTCGAATCGCGCGACCAGGAAACCGATGCCGTGTCGCTCTCCACCCTGCATGCCGCCAAGGGACTGGAGTTCGGCCATGTGTTCCTGATCGGCGTGGAAGAAGGCATCCTGCCGCACGAGCGCAGCGAAGCGCCGGAACAGATCGAGGAAGAACGCCGCCTGATGTACGTCGGCATCACCCGCGCCCAACGCTCGCTGCAGATCAGCTACTGCACCAGGCGCAAACGCGGCAAGGAATTCGCAGGCTGCGACCCCAGCCGCTTCATCGCCGAACTGCCGCAGGCGGACATCGTGTATTCGGGCGTGGTGACAGTGGGCAATGCGCCTGCGGTGACCAAGGAAGAAGGGATGGACAAGCTGGCGCGGTTAAAGGCGATGCTTAAAACGTGATTGTCGCGATCAATTCGGCTTCGTTTCTTTTTTTGCGCCAATGAGTGACCGAAGAGAGAGCAAATAATAGCCGAATACTCCACTGATAAACACATCCACAAGTCCAATCAGCAGGACAATACGCGCGATGTCATACACGATCACGTAATAAAGTATAACGACGAAAAAGACTGAGCGTCCTGCGGCATTTGCAGCTGGAATGAACCACCGCAAAAGAGGATCTCGCGCCGCATATAAGACAAAAACCCCAATTAGCACAAGATCAATTCCAGCTGTATTGATCAGCAGTGCATTGACTCCTCCCGAAGGAGCAACGGGCTCTTGCCCACCAAGAGACAGAAGTCCATTCAGCTCCCATAAAACCGCAATGTAGTCCCTATAAAGTTCCGGAATCATTAAGGGGGCTGCCAAGGCGATGTTGAACAGGCCAGAGAAAACGAGGAAGGAGCGAAATCGCTTTATTTGCCGATTATCAGTATCGCTCAAAAATTACGCTCCTAAAAATATTATTGGGCGACATATTGTTACTTCTTCAGTCTGAAGGTCAGCAAGACACCAAGCACTGCCCCAGCAGCGCCGCAAAGCAATATCTTGTTGCGCATGTCTTCGATGCCGGAAATCGAGCGGAATGCGCTCTGGAATCCGTTGCCTCCGAAGGAGAACAGCGTCTTCAGGCTGACATAGTCACCGCCCCATTTGCCGAAGAAGGCATAGCCGAGGATCAAGCCTAAGACCGCGAAGGACAAGATACTGAAAAGGTTTTTCATGTTCATATTTCCTTTCGTGTATGACTCGTTACACCGTCAGCGCACTCAACCCCACGCCACGCCGATCACGGCAACGCAGACGGTGAGCAGTCCCAGCGTGAGATTCAGTCCGACCAGTGGGCGTATCTTGCCCAGCATTTCGCCCGCTTCTTTCCAGCGTTCCTTGGCGACATGCAGATTGAATGGCACGTAGCAGCCGAAGAATACGTAGCCGTAGATGCCCGCCATCACCAGTCCGAGCAGCAGCATGATATGCACGAAATGCGGCGACATGCGCCATGCCGCCGTATTGGTAGATCATGTAGAAGCCGGTGACGAGAATCAAGACGACCGCTCCCCACACCCAGCTGAAGAAACGTTGGAACACGCTGTCCCACAGGCGCAGACGTTCCGGCGGTTGCAGGGCATCGACGGCGGCCGGGCGCAGCACGACGTAGGCGAAGAACATGCCGCCGACCCAGATCAGCACGGCGAGGAGATGGATGAGTTTGAACAAGGTCATGGTCGTTGCCTCATAAGATGTTTTGTCGAGTGTACTGCAACGCTTCGCGCACCGGCCTGAAGCTGCGGCGATGCACTTCGGATACGCCGTGTTCGCGCAACGCGGCGAGGTGTGCGGCGGTGGGATAGCCTTTGTGTCCGTCGAAACCGTATTGCGGATATTGTTCGTGCAGTTTCAGCATGAGTTCGTCGCGCGCGGTCTTGGCCAGGATGGAGGCGGCGGAGATGGCCGCGACTTTGCTGTCGCCCTTGACGATGGCCTGGCTGGGGATGCCGGTCTGCGGGCAATACAGGCCATCCACCAGCACTTGCTGCGGCTGGATGTGCAGCGCCAGCACGGCGCGGCGCATCGCCAGCAGCGTGGCTTGCAGGATGTTGAGCTGGTCGATCTCGTCGACTTCGGCGTAGGCCACTGCCCACGCCAGCGCGCGTTCGCGGATGATGGGGGCGAGCCGATCGCGTTGCTTCTCGGAGAGTTTCTTGGAATCGGCCAGCCCTTCGATGGGACGGGATTCGTCGAGGATGACGGCGGCCGCGCTCACCGGCCCGGCCAGCGGGCCGCGCCCTGCTTCATCTACGCCGCAGATGAGGATGATAGATTGCTTGATTTTCCCTCTCCCCTACCCCTCTCCCGCCAGCGGGGAGGGGAATTATATTGGTGCGAGACTTATCTCAGACGGCTTGCAGATAAGGCAGGATGGCCGCAGCCGCTTTCTGCGCGGTGTCCTGGCGCAAGGTCTGGTGCATGGTGCCGAAGGTCTGCTCCAGTTCCGCCACCGCATGCTTGTTGTTGACCAGATTGAGCAGCGCCTGCGCGAGGTTCTCCGGCGTGGCGTCGTCCTGCAATATCTCCGGCACGACGAATCTTCCGGCCAGGATGTTGGGCAGACCGACGTAAGGCTGGTATTGCTTGCGCCTGGTCAGCCACCAGGAAAGTGCCGGCATCTTGTAGGTGATGACCATGGGACGCTTGAGCAGTGCTGCTTCCAGCGTGGCGGTACCGGAGGCGACCAGCACGCCGTCGGCGGCGATCATGGCATCGTGCGCATGACCGAACAGCAAGGTGATCGGCAGTTGCTGTGCTTCCAGTTTCCACAGCACTTCTTCGAAGATGTTGCGCGTCTCGCGGCTGACCAGCGGCACCAGAAACTGCGCTTCCGGCATCTTTTGCAGGATCAGCTTGGCGGTCTCGATGTAGGTCTTGGCCAGATAGCGCACTTCGCTCTGGCGGCTGCCCGGCAGCAAGGCGAATACTTTGGCGTGCTTGGGCAGGATGCGCATCTGTTCGCGCATCTCGGTACGCTTGGGCTGCTCCGGCAGGAAATCCGCCAGCGGATGCCCGACATAGGTGACCGGCACGCCGACCTTCTCATACATCGGCGCTTCGAACGGGAACAACGCAAGGATGTGCGACACCGCTTGCTTGATCTTGTGGATGCGCTCGCCGCGCCATGCCCAGATCGAGGGGCTGACGTAATGCACGGTGGGGATGCCGCGCTGCTTGAGCGCCAGTTCCAGATCGAGATTGAAATCCGGCGCATCGACGCCGATGAACAGATCGGGCGGTTGAGCCAGGAAACGCTCGCGCAGTTTGCTGCGGATGCCGACGATCTCGCGGTAGTGGCGCAGCACTTCGACATAGCCGCGCACCGCGAGCTTCTCCATCGGGAACAACACGTCCATGCCGGCGGCTTGCATCTTGGGGCCGCCGATGCCGATGAAACGCACGTTCGGTGCGGCTTGTTTGATGGCCTCCATCAGCAGGCTGCCGAGCAGGTCGCCCGAAGCCTCACCCGCCACCATGGCGATGGTTTTTACTGTAGCAGACATGACTTAGCGAACGATGCCGCGTTGTGAGCGGCTCAGAAAATCGGACATCAGTTTCAGTTCCGGATGCTCATCGTGTTGCATAGCGATGGCAGTCTTGGCCTCTTCCAGCGTCAGCCCGGATTTGTACAGGGTCTTGTAGGCGCGCTTGATCGCCATCACCGCCGCACTGGAAAATCCGCGCCGTTTCAGGCCTTCCGAGTTGGTGCCGTGCGGTGCCGCCGGATTGCCGGAGACGGTGACATACGGCGGAATGTCCTGGAACAAGATGCTGCCCATGCCGGTGATGACATGCGCGCCGATCTGGCAGAACTGGTGCACCACGGTGAAGCCGCCGAGGATGGCGAAATCGTCCACGATCACATGACCGGCCAGTTGCGCATTGTTGGCGAAGATGGTGTTGTTGCCGACCTGGCAATCGTGCGCCAGATGCACATAGGCCATGATCCAGTTGTTGTTGCCGACGCGCGTCACGCCGACATCCTGCGAGGTGCCCAGATTGAAGGTGCAGAACTCGCGGATGGTGTTGTCGTCGCCGATCTCCAGCCGCGTCGGTTCGCCCGCGTATTTCTTGTCCTGCGGGATCTCGCCCAGTGAACTGAACTGGAAGATGCGGTTGTTCTTGCCGATGCGTGTGTGGCCGTTGATGACCACATGCGGGCCGATACTGGTACCAGCGCCGATCTCCACATGCTCGCCGATGATGGAATAGGCGCCGACCTGAACGTCGTCAGCCAGCTTGGCGTTGGGGTGGATGATCGCGGTCGGATGACGCAGGCTGTTCATTCTTTGTCCCGCATGGTGCAGATCAATTCCGCTTCGGCCGCGACCTGACCGTCCACTTCGGCCGTGCCTTTGAATTTCCATATGCCGCGCCGGTTCTGCGTGATCGCCACCTTGAAGATCAACTGGTCGCCGGGGCTGACCGGACGCTTGAAGCGGGCATTGTCGATGCCGACGAAGTAGTACACCTGTTTGTCGTCCGGCTTGGTGCCCATGCTCTTGAAAGACAGCAGGGCGGCCGCTTGCGCCATCGCCTCGATGATCAACACGCCCGGCATCACCGGGTGGTGCGGATAGTGGCCGGGGAAGAACGGCTCGTTGATGGTGACGTTCTTCAGCGCCACGATCTTTTCGTTCGGCACCACTTCCAGCACGCGGTCGATCAGCAAGAACGGATAGCGGTGCGGCAAGTGTTCCAATACTTCGTGAATGTCCATCGTGATACTCATCAATCATTCCCCTTCATTGTTTCAATTTGTTGTTCCAATTTCTTGACGCGTTTGACCAAGTCGTCCAGATGGCGCAAATGCACGGCATTCTTGCGCCACTCGTCATTCTTGCTGAACGGGAATATCCCGGCGTAGCTGCCCGGCTCTGTTATGGACTTGCTGATCAACGTGAAGGATGCGATCTCAACGTTGTCGGCTATCTGTAAATGTCCCAAGATGCCCGCGCTGCCGCCGATGCGGCAGTATCTGCCGATGTTCGCGCTGCCGGCGATACCCACGCAGCCCGCGATGGCAGTGTGTGCGCCGATGCGCACGTTGTGCGCGACCTGGATCTGGTTGTCCATCTTCACGCCTTCTTCGATCACGGTATCGTCCAGCGCGCCTCGATCGATGGTGGTGTTGGCACCGATCTCGACGTGATCGCCGATGACCACGCGCCCGATCTGCGGAATCTTCAGCCAGCGTCCCTCATCCATGGCGATGCCAAAACCGTCCGCACCGATCACCGCACCGGAGTGCACGATGACGTGGTTGCCGAGCACGCAATCGTGATAGACCACCACGCGCGGATACAGTCTGGTGTTCTCCCCCAGCGATGCACCTTCGCCGATGCTGCATCCCGCCATCACCACCGTGCCGGCACCGATGCTGGCACCCTCGCCGACCGAGACATGCGCACCGATGTGGGCTTGCGGCGAAATCTGAGCCCCTTCGCCGATGACGGCGGAGGGATGGATGCCCGGTGCGTAATAACGCAAGGGATTGAGGAAGGCGGACAGTTTGGCGAAATACGAATAGGGGTTGTCTGCCACGATGCGCGGCAAGCGCGTGGCATCCGCATCGGCCTCGGACAAGATCACCGCCGATGCCTGGCTTGCATCCAATTGTTTGCGGTATTTGGCATTGGCCAGAAAGGCGATCTGGCCTGTAATGGCGCTATCCAGCGTGCCGATTTGCGAGACCCGTGTTTCGGCATCGCCCACCACGCGCCCGCCAAATTGCGCCACGATGTCTGCCAGACGATAGGCTGAATGATTCATCTAAATATGCCGTGGTCGAGTTATTTGCCGGAACCTTCAGCCGGTTCATCGGCGAGGTACTTCAACACCTTGTCGGTGATATCCACTTTGGGATTGCGATACACCGCTTCCTGCAAGATGATGTCGTATTCCTCGCTTTCGGCGATCGCCTTGATCGCCTTGTCGGCGCGGGCCAGTACCTGCGCCAATTCTTCGTTCTTGCGCAGGTTCAGGTCTTCACGGAACTCGCGTTGCTGGGTCTGCAATTGCAGATTCAAATTGGCCAGTTCGCGTTCCTTGATACGTTTCGTGGAATCGGAAAGCTTGCTGCTTTCTTTCTCCAGAGATTCCTGCTGGTCCTTGATTTGTTTGATGAGCTTCTTGATTTCCTGATCGCGCACCGAAAACTCTTTTTCGATCTTTTTTTCCGCACGAATCGCTTGTTCTGACTCGCGCAGAACACGCTCGGTATCCACGATGCCGATACGGAAGTCGGCTGCCCCGGCCGCTGCCAGGCAACCTGCCCACAGAATGATTGAAGCGATAAATTTTTTCATCTTGACTCCTTGTGGGACGAACTCCATCAAGCGGAGCCGCCCTCCTCTGTGCCGTTTAGAACATGCCGCCCATCATAAAGTCGAAAGTCTTCAACTTGTCTTGCGGCTGGGCATTCAATGGTTTGGCCCAGCTGATCTGGATCGGCCCGGCCGGCGAGAACCATGTCAGACCCAAGCCCGTAGAATAACGCATTCCCATGGAAGCCGTAACCAGACTGCCGTCGCCGTAGATCGCGCCCCCGTCCACAAAAGCACTCAGGCGTACCGACTTTTCCTTTTCCATGCCAGGGAAAGGAAACAGCACTTCGACGTTGCCGACCACGCGCCGGTTACCGCCCAGCGGATAGTTGTTCTGGTCTCTGGGGCCAAGAGAACTGTAATCGTAGCCGCGCACGGAATCCGTGCCGCCGGCATAAAGATTCTTGAAGAACGGCAACTGCATGCCGCTGTAGCCGCCTGCGACACCCAGATCCCCGTTCAGTCTCAGGATGAAATCATGAGTCAGGGCGTGAAACCACTGCTGCGTGTATTTGAGCTGGTAGTAACGCTGACCGGAAACCGGCAGGGACGCCTCGATGGAGGCGCGTTGAGTTGCGCCCTCGGTGGTATAGATGGCGCTGTCGCGCGTATCCCGCGACCAGCCTATGGTACCCAACACGTTCTGGTTGGTCGCGCCGAAGGTGTTGATGTAATCGGTGAATCGCTGCGGGCTGATCGTGGTCAGACCGATCGTGGTGTTCTCCAGCGACAGGCCGTAATGGAACATCTCTTCATCGCTGATCGGTACCCCGTAGCGCACGCCCGCACCGTAGGTCGCCGAGGTGTATTGGCTGACCGCGATCAGGGTGGCATTGGTTCTGCGCTTGTAGATGTCGAATCCGCGACTGATGCCGTCGTCCGTGTAATAGGGATTGGTATAGGAGACCGAATACACCTGATTGACCCTGCTGGTGTTGAGCTGGGTGGACAGATAATTCCCCGTGCCGAACAGATTGGACTGGGTGACCCCGCCCATGAAGGTTATCCCTTCGCTGTTGCTATATCCCATACCGGCCTGAAAATTGCCGGTCGGCTTTTCCGCAATGGAGAGATTCAGATCCAGCTGGTCGTTGGTTCCCGCAACAGGCTGCGTCTCTATGTTCACCGATGAAAAGAACCCCAGCTTGTCTATGCGCTGCTTGGATTTCTTGATCTTGGAAGTGGCGAACCAGCCGCCTTCCATCTGGCGGAATTCGCGGCGGACGACTTCGTCCTTGGTCTTGTCGTTGCCGGTGACATTGATGCGGCGGACATAGGCGCGCTGCATCGGGTCAACCACAAAGGTGAAAGCCACCTGATGTTTTTCCTTATCGATCTCGGGCACCGCATTCACATTGGCAAAGGCGTAACCGTCTTCGCCCAGACGGTCACCAATCTTGCTGGATGCTGCCGTCAGCGCTTCGCGCGAGAACGCATCACCCGACTTGATCGGGATCATCTTGCGTACCTCCTCGTTCGGCAGTACGCCCTTGGCACCTGCTACCTTGATGTCGGAGACCGTGTACTTTTCCCCTTCGGTGATATTCAGCGTGATGTAGATGTCCTTCTTGTCCGGCGAGATCGACACTTGGGTCGAATCAATGGAGAAATCCATGTAGCCGGAGTTGAGGTAGTAGCTGCGAATGGCTTCCAGATCGGCAGTCAGTTTCTGCTTGGAATACTGGTCATTGCTGGTGAACCAAGTGAACCATCCCGGTGTGGTCAGTTTCATCACATCCATGAGCTCGCTGTCCGAATACAGCTGATTGCCGACGATGTTGATCTGGCGAATCTTGGAGGGCTTGCCTTCGGTCACATCGAAACTGACTGCCACGCGGTTGCGCTCCAGTTCCTTGATCGTGGTCTTCACCGCGACCGCATATTTGCCGCGCGCCACATACTGGCGTTTCAATTCATGTTCGGATTTTTCCAGCGCGGATTTGTCGAAGATACGCCCTTCCGCCAGACCGACGTATTTCAGGTTGTCGCGCAACTGATCCTTGGGGAAATCCTTCACACCGTTGATCTCGACGCTGGCGATGGTCGGGCGTTCCTGTACACGCACCACGAGCACATCCTGCTCCGACAGCAACTGCACATCCTTGAAGAAGCCGGTGGAGAACAACGCATGCAATGCGGCAGTCGAGCGCTCGTCGTCCAGTGTGTCGCCGACCTTGACCGGCAGATAGCTGAACACCGTGCCTGCTTCGGTACGCTGGATGCCCTCGACCCGGATATCCTTGATGACGAAGGGCTCGGCCGCCCAAACGGAAGCCGCATACAGGAGCGGAAGCACTCCGGCCAATTTTTTAAAATCCATTATTGTGTCAACCCAAAATCAGGCGGCTGATGTCGTTGTACAACGCAAAAGCCATCATGGTAACCAAGAGCGCGATGCCCACCTTCTGCCCAGCCTCCCACAACCCTTCCGAGACCGGACTACCCTTGAAAAATTCGACCGCATAATACAGCAAATGCCCGCCATCCAATAACGGGATGGGCAGCAAATTCAGGACTCCCAAACTGATGCTGATCAGCGCCAGGAAACCGATGTAGGCCCCCAGGCCGAGCTGCGCCGACTGCCCCGCATAATCGGCGATGGTGATCGGTCCGGACAGATTTTTCAGCGACACCTCGCCCTGCACCATCTTGCCCATCATCTTCAAACTCAACACGGCGGTCTCCCACGTCTTGCGCAGCGCTTCTCGCATGGCGGCAAGCGGCGGATAACTCACCTCGGTCAGCATCGCCTCGAATGCAGCCTTGTCGATATAGGCTGCAGCGCCGACACGACCGATGCGCTTGCCCGCTTCGTCAACGACATCCGGCGTCAAACTGAATTTCAGCAGCGCGCCTGCGCGCTCGATTTCGATGTCCAGCACCTGGCCGGGATGACTGCGCACCACGTCCACCCAGTCTTCCCACTGTGCAAGCTCCCGACCGTCGGCACGCAGCACACGATCGTTGACTTGCAGCCCCGCGCGCTGGGCTGCACCGCCGTCAGTAAGCTTGCCGATGATGGGATAGACCGGCGGCCGATACGGTTGCATGCCGAGCTTCTGCATGAAGTCACCATCCAGATCAGCCGCCGTCAGACTGCTCATCTCCATCAAGCGGAAGTTTTTCTCGCCCTGGATATTCTGCAATTCGAGGTTAGCCGGCTTCTGTTGCAACACCAGATCGAGCAATAGCCAGCGTACTTCCTGCCAACCCGGCACGGGCTGTCCATTGATGCTGACGATGGTTTCTTGTTTGTGCAGTCCCGCTGCGGCCGCAGGCGTATTCGCTGCAATCTCGCCCAACACCGGCTTGACCCCCGGCACGCCGTGGATGAACAGCGCGAAATACAAGACCACCGCCAACAGCAGATTGGAGAGCGGTCCCGCGGCCACGATGGCCATGCGCTGCAACACCGGTTTGCGATTGAAGGCGCGCGGCAATTCTTGCGCCGGCACTTCGCCCTCGTGTTCATCCAGCATCTTGACGTAACCGCCCAGGGGGATCGCCGAAACAACCCACTCTGTCTCGCCGTTGCCGAAGCGTTTGGCATAAAGCACTTTGCCGAAGCCGATGGAGAAACGCAGCACCTTCACATCGCACCAGCGCGCGACGAGGTAGTGTCCCAACTCATGGAATACCACCAGCACGGCGATGGCGACGATGAAGGCGAGCAAGGTGATCATCGCGCGATCCACTCTTGTGCCGCAGCACGCGCTGCAGCATCCGCATCCAGCACGTCTTGCAGCGTATGAACTTCGGCGCGTGGCACTTTGCCCAGCACGCTTTCGATCAGGCGCGGAATGTCGAGGAAAGCGATGCGCCGCTCAAGGAATGCAGCTACCGCCACTTCGTTCGCCGCGTTCAGCAAGGCCGGTGTCGTGCCGCCTGCGCGCAAGGCCTGATAGGCCAGGGACAGACAGGGGAAGCGGACGAAATCGGGGGCGACGAAATCGAGCTTCGCGATCGCAAACAGATCGAGCGGCGCCACGCCCGATTCGATACGTTCGGGATAGGCCAGCGCATAAGCGATGGGCGTGCGCATGTCCGGGTTGCCCAGCTGCGCCAGCACCGAACCATCCACATACTGCACCATGGAATGGATCACGCTCTGCGGATGCACCACCACCTGGATGGCGTCGGCAGGGGCGTTGAACAGCCAGTGCGCCTCGATCACCTCCAGCCCTTTGTTCATCATGCTGGCGGAATCGACCGAGATCTTGCGCCCCATGCTCCAGTTCGGATGCGCGCACGCCTGTTCCGGCGTGACATGCTGCAACTGTTCTAACGGTGTGTTGCGGAACGGACCGCCGGAGGCTGTCAGCAGGACCTTGCTCACCCCGCTCTGCTGCATATCGCCGGCATAACCGCGCGGCAGCGACTGAAAGATGGCGTTGTGTTCGCTGTCGATGGGCAGCAATGCCGAGCCGCTGCGACGCACCGCTTCCATGAACAGATGTCCGGCCAGCACCAGCGTCTCTTTGTTCGCCAGCAATATCTTCTTGCCCGCCTGCGCTGCAGCGAGCGTGGGCGGCATGCCCGCTGCACCGACGATGGCCGCCATCACGGCATCCACTTCGGGCAGGGTCGAGACGCGCTCCAGTGCCGCCGCGCCGCACAGCACTTCGGTATCCAGTCCGGCAGCGGTGATGCGCTTGCTTAGCCGTTCGCTTGCTGCCACGTCCAGCAGCACGGCGTAGCGCGGCTGGAAACGCTGGCATTGTTCGAACAGCAGTTCGTCCTGTTGTTGCGCGGTAAGCGCGATGATTTGATATTTGTCGGGATGACGTGCGACCACGTCCAGCGTGCTCTTGCCGATGCTGCCGGTCGAACCCAGAACGGTTAAGCGCTGCACTAGCCGATCCTTTGGAACAGCATCGCCAGCGCGGCCAGCGGCAAGGTCGAGGTCAGCGCGTCGATGCGGTCCAGCAAGCCGCCGTGGCCCGGCAGCAGCGCGCCGCTATCTTTGACGCCGGCCTGACGCTTGATCGCGGACTCGAACAGATCGCCGATCACGGCCAGCACTACCCACCACCAGGCGGTCAGCATCAGCGCCGGCAACAGTTGCAGGCGGGAGAATTCGGCACTGAACGTCCATACCAGCGCCACATAGATCGATACACCGAAGATCGCGCCCGCCACACCTTCCCAGGTCTTGCCGGGGCTGATGCTGGGTGCCAGTTTGTTCTTGCCGAATTTGCGTCCGGCGAAATAGGCTGCACTGTCCGCCACCCACACCAGGCACATCACGAACAGCAACATCCAGGGACTCGGTGCGGCTTCGCGCAGATCGATCATGGCCAACCCGGTCGGGATCAGCACCGCCCAACCCACCAGCGCCATCAAGTACGGATTGACGACTTTCCAGCCGATCATCAACCAGGCCGGAACCACCAGCAGCCAGAGTACGGCAGAAACCAGATATACCCCCAGATGGATATAGTCCTGCTGCTCACTGCTGATACTGGCATCCAGCCACAGCAATCCCAGCATCAACAACAGTGTCACGCCCCAATAAATATTCGCCATGCGTCCGCTCAATGCGGACAGGTGCGACCATTCCGCCGTGCCCTGCATCACGATCACCACCACCAATACGGCCCAGGCGAACGGTGGCAGCAGGAACAGCGCAGCCATCAGCAGCGCCAGCAAGATGCCAGCAGTAATCACACGCGACTTAAGCATCGGACTCGCCCTTCATTTGTTCGCCCGCCAGTTGTTCGCTGGTGCGGCCGAAACGCCGCTCGCGCTGTTGATAGGACTGTATCGCCGCTGCCAGCTCGGTGCGTCCGAAAGCCGGCCACAGCACATCGGTGAAATACAGTTCGGCGTAAGCCAATTGCCACAGCAGGAAGTTGCTGATGCGCTGCTCGCCGCCGGTGCGGATGAACAGATCCGGCTCCGGTGCATAGTGCATGGAAAGATACGGGGTGAGTTCTTCTTCGCCGAATGCGCTGGCACGCTCCGGATGCGCCAGGTTCAAGGCATGCATCGCCTGCATGATGTCCCAGCGTCCGCCGTAGTTGGCGGCGACGGTCAGCGTCAGTCCTGTGTTGTTCGCCGTCAGTTGTTCCGCTTCCGCGATGTGGCGGTTCAGCTTGTCATCGAAGCGGCTGCGGTCGCCGATGATGCGCAGACGGATATTGCTCTGATGCATTTTGGAAACTTCTTTTTCCAGCACCATCAAAAACAACTTCATCAGGAACGAGACCTCATCGGCCGGGCGACGCCAATTCTCGCTGCTGAAGGCGAACAGGGTCAGATATTCCACACCCAGGTCGCCGCAGGCCTTGACCATCTCGCGCACCGATTCCACCCCGCGCTTATGCCCCATGACGCGCGGCATGAAACGCTGCTTCGCCCAGCGTCCATTGCCATCCATAATGATGGCGATATGACGCGGGACAGTATTGGTGTCGGGGATAGTGCTGGTGGAACTAAAGAAAGGCAGCGCCATGATCGATGGCTCGCCTAGACTGCCATCAAGTCAACTTCTTTGGCTTGCAACGCCTTATCGATCTCGGCGACGAAGCGGTCGGTGAGTTTCTGCACGTCATCCTGTGCGCGGCGTTCATCGTCCTCGCCGACTTCTTTGTCTTTGAGCAACTTCTTCAGCTGTTCATTGGCATCGCGACGGATATTGCGCACGGCGATCTTGGCATCCTCGCCTTCGTTCTTGACCACTTTGATCAAATCACGGCGACGCTCTTCAGTCAGCATCGGCATCGGCACACGGATCAGGTCGCCGTTGGTGGCCGGATTCAAACCCAGATCGGAATCGCGGATCGCTTTTTCGATCGGGCCGATCATGTTCTTTTCATAAGGCTGCACACCGATGGTGCGCGCATCGGTCAGTGTGACGTTGGCCACCTGATTCACCGCGGTCGGACTGCCGTAGTAGTCCACCATCACGTGATCCAGGATGCCGGTATGTGCGCGTCCGGTGCGAATCTTGCCCAAGTCTGCTCTCAATGCTTCCAGCGACTTGGTCATTTTTTGTTCTACATTCTTTTTGATGTCAGCAATCATCATCGTTCTCCGAAATCAATCACAGTGTACGAGAGTTCCTTCATCCTGCCCCATCACCACACGCTTCAAAGCACCCGCCTTGAAGATGCTGAACACGATGATAGGCAGCTTCTGGTCGCGGCACAGCGTCAGCGCTGTGGCGTCCATCACTTTCAGATCCTTGCTGATGGCTTCGTCGAAGCTCACCTTTTGATAGCGCGTAGCCAGCGGTTCTTTCTTCGGGTCGGCGGTATACACGCCGTCCACCTTGGTCGCCTTGATGACGACCTCGGCATCCATCTCCACCCCGCGCAAGGCGGCGGCGGTGTCGGTGGTAAAGAACGGACTGCCGATACCTGCCGCGAAGATCACAACCTTGCCCTCTTCCAGATAACGCAAGGCTTTGCCGCGTATGAACGGCTCCGCCACTTGCTCCAGATTCAGCGCGGATTGCACGCGGCAAGGCACCCCGCCGCGTGTCATCGCATCCTGCAAGGCCATCGCGTTCATCACTGTGGCCAGCATGCCCATGTAGTCGGCGGTGGCTCTATCCATCCCCGCAGCCGCCGGAGCGACACCGCGGAAGATGTTGCCGCCGCCGATCACCATCGCCACTTCGACACCCAGCTCGGTCACTTCCTTGATCTCCGCCACGATGCGTTCGATGACGGTACGGTTGATGCCGTAGCTGTCATCGCCCATCAGGGCTTCGCCGGAGAGTTTGAGCAGAATGCGTTTGTAGGCGGGTGCGGTCATGGCTCAGTCCTTCTTGGCGGCGGCGGACGCAGCTGCAACTTCAGCCGCGTAGTCTTCTACAACCTTCTCGATTCCTTCGCCCACCACGAACATCTGGAAGGCAGTCACCGAAGCACCCTTGCTCTTCAGCAATTGCTCGATGGTCTGCTTGCCGTCTTCGGCCTTGACGAACACCTGGCCGAGCAGTGTCACTTCCTTGAGGAATTTCTGCACGGTACCTTCGGCGATCTTTTCCAGCATCGCTTCCGGCTTGCCGGATTCCTTGGCCTTCTCGATCGCGATACGACGCTCGGTGGCGATGTCTTCCGGATTCACGCCGGATACGTCAACCGACTTCGGCTTGCTTGCAGCGATATGCATCGCCAAATCCTTGCCCAAAGCCTCGTCGCCGCCGGTGTAATTGACCATCACACCGATGCGGCTGCCGTGCAGATAAGTCGCCAGCTTGCCGGTCGTCGTCGCATAGCGCTCGAAACGGCGCACGGTCATGTTCTCACCCAGCTTCATCACCAAGGCCTTGCGCACTTCTTCCACTGTACCGGAGCCGTTAGCAATGGTCAGTGCCAGCAACGCGTCGAGGTCAGCCGGATTCTTCTGCGCCACGGTTTCAGCCACGTTCTTGGCGAAGGCCACGAAGTCGTCGTTCTTGGCCACGAAGTCGGTCTCGCAGTTCACTTCCGCCACAGCGCCGGTCTTGCCGTCAGCTGCCAGGAACGAACCGATCACGCCTTCAGCAGTCACGCGCGAGGCAGCCTTGCTGGCCTTCGCACCGCTCTTGATACGCATCAATTCTTCTGCCGCCTTGAAGTCGCCGTTCGTTTCAACCAGCGCCTTCTTGCATTCCATCATGCCGAGGCCAGTTGCCTCGCGCAGTTCTTTCACCATAGCTGCGGTGATTTCTGCCATGTCACACTCCTAATAATCTCAACTTAAATTCAGGTTACAAAAAAGGGGGCTTGCGCCCCCTCGTAGCGGGAAGGCAGCTTACGCGGCTTTTTCCGCGACTTGTTCAGTCAACTCGTTCAGCGCCTGCTCGCGACCTTCCAGGATCGCATCGGCCACGCCGCGTGCATACAGGCGGATCGCCTGGCTGGAGTCGTCGTTACCGGGGATGATGTAATCCACGCCCAGCGGGCTGTGGTTGGTATCCACCACGCCGATGACCGGGATGCCCAGCTTCTGCGCTTCGGTGACGGTACCCTTTTGGTAGCCGACGTCGATCACGAAGATGGCGGAAGGCAGACCTTGCAGATCCTTGATGCCGCCCAGGCTGCGATCCAGCTTTTCCAGCTCGCGGCGGAACATCAGGCCTTCTTTCTTGGAAACCTTATCGATGCTGCCGTCTTCGATCATCGATTCCAGCTCTTTCAGGCGCTTGATGGACAGTTGCACGGTCTTGAAGTTGGTCAGCATACCGCCCAACCAACGATGGTCAACAAAAGGAGAACCGGCGCGAACCGCTTCTTCGCGGATGATCTCGCGCGCTTGACGCTTGGTCGCCACGAACAGGATGGTGCCCTTCTTCGCGGAAATCTTGCGTACTTCCTTCAGCGCGTCGTTGAACATCACGACGGTCTTTTCCAGGTTGACGATGTGAATTTTGTTGCGATGACCGAAGATATAAGGGGCCATCTTGGGATTCCAGAAACGGGTCTGGTGACCGAAATGGACACCCGCCTCCAGCATTTGACGCATAGTTACAGCCATTTGATTGCTCCAATCGTTAAGGGTTAAGTTCTTCCACTCGCCAGCCTGATCCCGAAGGACACCCCAACATGAACGAGTGTGTGAATTTCTGTTTACCCACAGCTGCCGGATAAACAGGGCGCGCATTGTAACCGAAGCGTGGCTTTGACTCAACGGCTGTGTGGGGAATGAATGCGAATAGGCTATCTGCCTGATGTAAGGCCATACGGTCCAATGCCCGCTGGTTATTGCGCCCGACGGTTCAGGAATTGACCTTGACCGTTAGCGGCAGTTTCCGGATGCGCTGTGCGAAGTTTTCCATCTGTTCGCTCGACAAGGCCGATAGTCGCGGTGCTTCGACTTGCAAGGAAGGTCGCGCCAATCCATACAGCAGCACGCCTTGAGGTCTGATGCCGTCACGCAGCAATCCAGCCAGAAAATCCAGATAGTCGTCTTCATCCTGCTTGCCGGGTGCGATGCCATCCAGCGCGAACCAGCAGGTTTGCAGCCAGGTGTTGGGACAGCAGGCGATGGCGGTGGCGAGGTTCTGCCGTACCTTATCCATCGTCATCTTGGTGTCGTTGACGAGCGCCATGCCTGCTTCGCTGGCGCGATCCAGCTTGAACCAGACTTCGCCGTTGAGTTGCGCCATGCGGCGCAGGCCTTGTTGCACGTTGTCGCGCTGCATCAGGCTGCCGTTGGTGATGAGCACCAGCTTGAGATCGGCGGGTTTCAGTTTGGCGATGAGCTCGATGACCTCGGCGAACTCCTGCGCGCTGGTCGGTTCGCCGTTGCCGGAGAGTGCGATGTCGTTGATGCGGCGCGCTTCGGGCGGCACGCGCTGCATGAAATCGCCGTGCTGCAATTCATGCAGAAAACCGCTCAGCTCTTTTTCCAGCAACGCCAGATCGACCGGCGGCGCAGTGCCGCGCGTAAGGTCGGGCACCTGGCAGTAGATGCAGCGCCAGTTGCAGGCGTTGTTGGGATTGAGATTGATGCCGATGGAGACGCCGCCCGCACGGCGCGACACGACCGGATACACATAGCGCAAGCCGGCGCTGTCGCGGCTGTGGTCGGTGATGCTTAGTTTGTTCTCACTCAAGATTTGACCAGCGGCAGATACTTCGCCGGATCCACCGGCTTGCCGAGTTTGCGGATCTCGAAGTGCAGTTTGACCTGGTCGGCATCGCTGTTGCCCATCTCGGCGATCTTCTGGCCCTTGCTCACGCTCTGCCCTTCTTTCACCAGGATCTGGTCGTTGTGCGCGTAGGCACTGAGGTAGGTCTTGTTGTGTTTGATGATGATGAGCTTGCCGTAACCGCGCAGTCCGCTGCCGCTGTACACCACCTTGCCCGATGCACTGGCCACCACGGTCTGTCCGCGCTGACCGACGATGTCCACGCCTTTGCGGTTGTCAGCTTTCGGAGAATCCGGCAATCAGCTTGCCGCTGGTCGGCATGCCCCACTCCAGCGCTTCATCTTCAGCTTCCGCCTTGGCTACGCCGGCGGATTGCGGTTTGGCGGCAGCGCACGTGCCTGCGGCACATCGTCCTGCATACGATCAGCCCGTGCCAGCGCCTGTTCGGAATAAGCCAGCCTGCCCACCTTGGGTTGGTTCTTGATGCCGCCCATCTGGGGTGGTGCTTGCACTGTAACGGGGTTTGTTTCCGCTTTGGCGACCGCTTCCGCAACGGGTACGTTCAATCGCAATTGCTGACCGATCTGGATCGCGGCGGGATCTTTCAAATTGTTCAGTTCAGCCACTTCGCGGTAATCCACGCCATGCAGGAACGCGATGCTGTACAGCGTGTCGCCCTTCTGTACCACATAGATCTTGCTCGTGGTTCTCTACTGGATCACGATTTTCTGGGGAGCGGCAGGTGTCGGTAACGCGCGTCGGCATTTTGTCGCCAGTACCGTATTCCACGATGGGCGCGCGTCTCCCGCTGGGAGCGGGCGCACCGCAAGCGCTCAGCAAAGCGGCGGCGAAGGTGAGCGACCATAGTGCATGCTGCTTCTTTGATCCCTGCGAAATCTGAACGGACTGTCATGCTTTCCCCATCAACAAAGGTACGAATTTCACTGCTTCCAGGCGCGTCTCGCGAAAGCCTTGTTCATCGCGCTCGATCAAATACAGGAATTGTTCTTGTGTGCCGACCGGCAGCACCATTCTACCACCGACCGCCAGCTGCTCTTTCAGCGCAGCCGAGAGTGCGGGCGCGGCACAGGCCATGATGATGCCGTCGAACGGCGCGCCTTCAGTCAGCCCGGAGGTGCCGTCGGCATAGCGCACATTGACGTTGCGTATCTTCAGGTCGCGCAGCTGTTTTCTGGCACGTTCATACAGCGGCTGGATACGCTCCACGGTATAGACCTCCTTCGCCACTTGCGCCAGAACGGCAGCCTGATAGCCGCAGCCGGTGCCGATCTCCAGCACGCGCCCCAGTTGTTTGCCGTTGCGCAGGATCTCGATCATGCGCGCCACGATGTAGGGCTGCGAAATGGTCTGTCCGTAATTGATGGGCAGCGACACATCGTCATAGGCACGTCCGGCCAGCGCCTCGTCCACGAACAAGTGGCGCGGCACACTGCTCATCGCCGCCAACACGTCTTCGTCGCGTATGCCCTGGGTGCGCAGGCGCTCGATCAAGCGGCCGCGCGTGCGTGCCGAAGTCATGCCGATGCCCGCCACCTGCAGATTCATCGCGCGCTCCCCAACCAGGAACGTACCGCATCCAGTTGGCTGTATTGCGTGAGGTCGATCTGCAACGGCGTGACCGAGACACGTCCTTGCGCAATGGCGCAAAAGTCGGTGCCCTCGCCCGCATCCTGCGCCTTGCCTGCAGCACCTACCCAGTACACCGGCTGACCGTGCGGGTTGCTGCTTTTGATCACCGGTTCGGCCTTGTGGCGTTTGCCCAGGCGGGTGACTTCGGTGCCCTGCAATTGTGCATAGGGGATATCCGGCACATTCACGTTCAGCAGCCAGGGTTGCGAATGTTGCTCGGCTTGAAAGCGTTGCACCAATTCGACCGCCACCTTCGCCGCCGTGTCGTAATGCGTCGGATCATGTTTGGCCATTGAGATCGCGATAGACGGAATGCCCAGCAGGAATCCTTCGGTCGCCGCCGCCACGGTGCCGGAGTAGATGGTGTCGTCGCCCATGTTGGCTCCGGAGTTGATGCCGGATACCACCATGTCCGGCTGCGTATCCAGCATGCCGGTCACCGCCAGATGCACGCAGTCGGTGGGGGTGCCATCCACATAGTAGAAACCGCTGGGCGCACGGCGCAGATTGAGCGGGCGGTTCAGTGTCAGGGAATTGCTTGCGCCGCTGCGGTCGCGTTCCGGTGCCACCACCACCACTTCGGCGATGGCGGAAAGATGCTGCGCCAGACACGCCAGACCCGGCGCGAAATAGCCGTCGTCGTTGCTAACCAGGATACGCATCAGGTGTTCTGCACCACGATCTTGGGGAAGACCGCGCTGTGGTCTTGCGCCATGTCGGCGATCTTCACTGCCACGCGGCGCGCAATCTGTTTATAGACTTTGGCGAGGTTGCCATCTGCATCGGCCACCACGGTCGGCTTGCCGGAGTCGGTCTGTTCGCGGATACGGATGTCGAGCGGTAAGCCGCCTAGGAATTCCACATTGTATTCGGCGCACATCTTTTCGCCGCCGCCCGCGCCGAAGATATGTTCTTCGTGTCCGCACTTGGAGCAGATATGCGTGCTCATGTTCTCCACGATGCCGATGATCTTCACATCGACCTTCTCGAACATCTTGAGCCCCTTGCGCGCGTCCATCAGCGCGATGTCCTGCGGTGTGGTGACGATCACGGCGCCGGTGACCGGTACTTTCTGCGCCAGCGTGAGCTGGATGTCGCCGGTGCCGGGCGGCAGGTCCACTACCAGATAGTCGAGGTTGTCCCACTGGGTTTGGCGCAGCAACTGGTCAAGGGCCTGGGTGGCCATCGGGCCGCGCCAGATCATCGGGGTGTCATGAGCATCGATGAGGAAGCCAATGGACATGACTTGCAGGCCGTGACCGATCAACGGCTTCATGGTTTTGCCATCGGCCGAATCGGGTTGACCGCTGACGCCGAGCATGGTGGGTTGCGAGGGGCCGTAGATGTCGGCATCCAGTATGCCGACACGCGCGCCTTCGGCTGCCAGCGCCAGGGCCAGATTGACTGCGGTGGTACTTTTGCCGACGCCGCCTTTGCCGCTGGCGACTGCGATGATGTTCTTTACGCCATCGACCAGCTTCACGCCGCGCTGTACGGCATGCGGGACGACTTTGCTCGATACGTTGGCGCTGATCTTGCCGGCTCCGGCCAGGCTGGCTTTGAGATGGGCTTCGACCATCGTTTTGATGTCGTCCCACACGCTCTTGGCCGGATAGCCCAGCAAGATGTCGAGCGCCACGTCGTTGCCGTTCACTTTGATGTTCTTCACCGATTTGCTGCTGACGAAGTCTTTTTTGGTATTGGGGTCAATCAGATTTTTTAACGCGTTTTGCACGTCGGCTTCGGTGAAACTCATGGTTGCCTCCAATGGATTGATGGCTGGATTTTACCAGACTTGCGCTATCCATCCTCGTCCTTCAGGTCGGGGATGGATTGCGCGGATGCCGCAGGCATCCATGCTTTCAAGATTTTGAATTGAATCTGTATTGCGAAATGAACAACAGAACGTTCGTTCTTGGTTGCGACAAAATGCACTACAATGAACCCATGGAATACCTGCGCACATACAAGGTCGAGGTCGAGGAATAAATCCAATCCCGAAGATGCCGACAACCACCAAAACCCTCCGAATCAGAGTCAAAGACAAGCACGCCAAGCATCTGTCGCAGTGGGCTTTCGAGGTGAATCAGGTCTGGAACGCAACCAACGCTCTCAGCGCTAATTATTCATGGGTTCCGATCCCCGGTATTGGTTTCATGAACTGCGGCACCTCAGAATACGACCTGCAGAAAGAGCTCAAAGGCATTCGCACAGAACGCGAGTTGAGCATCGGTGCTGCCACCGTCCAGGCCGTTATTTCCCAGCACGCCAAGTCCAGAAAGCAGTTCAAGAGGAACAAACTGCAATGGCGCTGCTCAAGCGGTTCGAAGCGCGCACTGGGCTGGATTCCCTTCAAAGCTGCCGGCGTAAAGCTGGTCAACGGCCAGATCCGCTTCTGCGGGAAGTTCTTCGGCATCTGGGATAGCTACGGCCTGTCCAAATATGAGATGGGCGCCGGCTCGTTCTCTCAGGATGCGCGGGGACGTTGGTACTTCAATACCACCGTGAAAGTTGAAACGAAGCTCAGCGAAGGTCGTGCTGCTGTTGGTGTGGATCTCGGCCTGAAAACAGCAGCAGCCTGCTCGGACGGCACAGCACTTGATCGTCGCCGCATCACTGACGAGTTCGCCGACAAGCTTGCCACGGCGCAACGCGCGAACAAACCAAAGCTGGTCAAGACGATACATGCCAAGATTAAAAACTCGCGCAACGACGCGATCCACAAGTTCACGACAGCCATGGTCAAGAACTATGGTGCGATATTCGTGGGTGATGTGAGCAGCAGTAAATTGGCAAAAACAAAGATGGCAAAGTCCGTCCTGGATACAGGATGGGGAATGATCAAAACACAACTGGAATACAAAGCGATGGCGCGGTCAGTTGTGTTTGTAGAGGTGAATGAAAAGTACACCACCCAGGCCTGCTCGTGTTGCGGAGCAATATCCGACAACAGTCCGAAAGGTAGAGCGGGCCTTGGAATAAGAGAATGGACTTGTGCCGGGTGCGGCACGCTGCACGATAGAGATGTCAACGCAGCAAAGAACATTCTCCGATTGGGACATCAATCGCTAGCAGTAGGAATCCCATTCCTTTAGGGCGGGGAGGATGTCAATTGAGATATGCGGATCGCGGCTTAAATCAGACCAGTCATTCTGCAAGGTGAAACGTCCGACCGGTCATTCACATTCCTTTATAATCCAAAGCACTCTGCCGTAAATTCTACCCATGTCTAAAGTCTTTCTCATATTTTTTGCGGCCTTGCTTGCCGGTTGCGGTACGCCTCCACACCGAACGGATAGCGTATCGGATGCGCGCATAAACGATCTGGTGATGTACGCGATGAGCCTGGCCGACACGCCCTATCGCTACGGCGGCAACTCGTCCGATAGCGGCTTCGATTGCAGCGGCTATGTCGGTCACGTCTATCGTCACGAGCTAGGGATCGCGTTGCCTCGCACCAGCCGCCAGATCAGCCGCGTCGGTGAGCCGCTGAACCAAAGCGATCTGCGCCCGGGCGATCTGGTGTTCTACAACACCATGCGCGAACCGTTCTCGCATGTCGGCATCTATGTGGGCGAAGGCAAGTTCGTGCACTCGCCCAAGAGCGGCGACCGTGTTCGTGTCGAGCAGATGGATTTGCGTTATTGGCAGGCCAGATACAACGGTGCGCGGCGCATCCGCTGATGCGCTTAATGTTTTCCGGCTTTTAGCGCCATCGCCAGCTGGTGCACTGACATCGCATAGAAGCTGCTGGTGTTGTAGCGCATGATGACGTTGAAGTTGTCGAACACCAGCCAATATTCCTTGCCCGATTCCACCGTTAGGTCCAGCAACCAGGCTGGTGGCAGCACGGCCTTGTTCTTGTCCACCGGCATCACTCCCGCATCCACCCGCCATGCCAGCACCGGGCGCACTTCGCTCAGGTTGCCCAGCCGCTTGTCATCCGTGACCTTGGCCAGCATCGCCACCGGCTCGCCTTTGTGCCAGCCGTAGTGATTGAAGTAATTCGCCACGCTGCCGATGGCGTCTTCCGGTTCGCGCAGGATGTCGATCTTGCCGTTGCCGTTGAAGTCGAGCGCGTATTTGCGGAAGTTGCTCGGCATGAATTGCGGGATGCCCATCGCCCCGGCGTAGGAAGACTGGAGCGCGAGCAGATCGTAGTTCTGCTCGCGTGCCAGCAGCAGAAATTGCTCCAGCTCACTCCGGAAGAAATCCGCACGGCGCGGATAGTCGAAAGCCAGCGTGGTCAACGCATCGAGCGCACGGTATTTACCCGTGTTGCGGCCATACAGCGTCTCCACGCCGATGATGGCAAGGATGTATTCCTGCGGCACGCCGAATTGGCGTTCCGCACGCCGCAAAGCGCCGGCATGTTGACGCCAGAACTTCAGGCCGCCTTCGATGCGCTCCGGATTGATGAAATTCGGCCGGTATTCCGGCCAGGGTTTGAGCGTGGCGGGCTTGCTGATGGCCTCGATGATGTCCGGCTTGTGCTCGGCGCGCTGGAACACACTGACCAGCTCCTCGCGGTTGAATTGGTGCTGTGCCACCATCTGCATCGATAAAGGCCGGGATACCCGGCAAGTCGGCGGCTTGCGCGAACGCGGCAAAAAACAGCAGAGTAAGGAAAGATAATGTTTTCATGGCGCGCGCATTTTACTCGACAGCACACCGCCCCACTGTTAAATTTCGGCATCATCCAATCAACGAAAGCCCTGCAATTATCATGGAAAAATCCACCCAGCATCACCGCCTCGTTATCCTTGGCTCCGGCCCGGCCGGTTACACCGCTGCGGTGTATGCCGCACGCGCCAACCTCAAGCCCGTGCTCATCACCGGCCTGGCACAGGGCGGACAACTGATGACCACCACCGAGGTGGATAACTGGCCCGCCGACCCGAACGGCGTGCAAGGCCCGGAACTGATGCAGCGCTTCCAGCAACACGCGGAGCGCTTCAACACCAAGATCATCTTCGATCACATCCACACCGCCAAGCTGCAACAGAAGCCGTTCCTGCTGGTCGGCGATGCAGGCAGCTACACCTGCGACGCACTCATCATCTGCACCGGTGCGTCGGCGCAATATCTCGGCCTGCCTTCAGAGCAAGCGTTCATGGGCAGGGGCGTGTCCGGCTGCGCGACCTGCGACGGTTTCTTCTATCGCAACCAGGATGTCGCGGTCGTCGGCGGCGGCGATACGGCAGTGGAAGAAGCGCTGTATCTGGCCAATATCGCCAAGCATGTCACGCTGATCCATCGCCGCGACAGCTTCCGCGCCGAACGCATCATGATCGACCAGCTGATGGAGAAAGTGAAAGAAGGCAAGATCACGCTGCAACTGAACCAGGTGCTGGACGAAGTGCTGGGCGACGACAGCGGTGTGACCGGTGCGCGCCTCAAGCAAGTACAAGGCGGCGCCACGCAAGACATCAAAGTCAACGGCGTATTCATCGCCATCGGGCACAAACCCAACACCGACATCTTCACCGGGCAACTGGAGATGGAAAACGGCTACATCATCACGCGTGGCGGACGCCACGGTGACGTCACTGCAACCAGTATCGACGGCGTATTCGCGGCGGGCGATGTGCAGGATCCGATCTATCGCCAAGCCTGCACCAGCGCGGCGACCGGTTGCATGGCGGCGCTGGATGTGGACAAGTACCTCGCTTCACACTAAATGCGGTGAAAACAAAAACGGAACCAACTGAATCAGATCTGTTCCGGCAAGTACTGGAAGGCGTGACACCGCTCGCGCCTTCCAATCGCATCACACCCACCCCCAGGCCGCGCAAAACACCGGCGCGCAGCCTCTCCTCTACCGATGTTGTTGCCGACACGCTATCCGATCACGGCGCAGGCGATACAGCCATCACCGAATTCCTGCGCCCCGGCTTGAACCGCATGACGTTGCGCAAACTCAGACACGGCGAATGGCGCATACAGGACGAACTGGACCTGCACGGCCTCAACAGCGACGAAGCAAGACGATTACTGGTGGAATTCCTGCATGGCGCAACGCAACGCGGGCTGCGTTGCATCAACGTGATACACGGCAAGGGCTGGCGCAGCGAAGGACGCGACGGGATACTGAAGGTACACACCCGCCACTGGCTGACTCAACATCCGCAGGTGCTGGCGTTCTGCGAAGCGCCGCCGAATGCAGGAGGTGGTGGCGCGGTGTGGGTGTTGCTCAAGACTAAAGCTTAGAAGCCTGCATGCATTAACTACTCTCTAACTTCTCTAACTTCTATGTCCGCTTTTAACGTTAGCGGACATCGGCCACTCTGCGCTAAACGTATCAGTCCGAAGGCTAGCAACAAAGCCTCACTCGCGCTATATGCCAAACCTATATCTTTTCCGGCTGAATCTAATGTGAAGTACAAAAACAAACCGCCACTGCAGAGCATACATGTGGCGGTTTGGTGTGTTGCTGAGAGCTAAAGATTACAGCGCAGACTCGTCTGTCTCGCCGGTGCGGATGCGGATGACCTGCTCGACCGAGGTGATGAATATCTTGCCGTCGCCGATCTTGCCGGTGTTGGCCGCTTTGACGATGGATTCGACTGCGGTATCCAGCATGGCCGCGCTGACCACCACTTCCACTTTGATCTTGGGCAGGAAATCGACCACGTATTCCGCGCCGCGATACAGCTCGGTGTGCCCCTTCTGGCGTCCGAAGCCTTTGACCTCGGTCACGGTCAAACCGCTGACACCCAGTTCGGACAAGGCTTCGCGCACTTCGTCGAGCTTGAACGGTTTGATGA
Source organism: uncultured beta proteobacterium (assembly GCA_963721375.1). Taxonomy (GTDB): domain Bacteria; phylum Pseudomonadota; class Gammaproteobacteria; order Burkholderiales; family Gallionellaceae; genus Sideroxyarcus. The sequence continues at coordinate 603,280 of CAVRIW010000004.1, forward strand.
TGGCTTCGATTTTCTTCATGGTGTTCTCCCAAAAATGTGCGGCAAGTATAACTAAAATTGATCCTGGTAACGCACGGTGATCGGGTAGCGCCAGTCCTTGCCGAAGCCGCGGTCCGTGATGCGGACACCGATCGGTGCCTGGCGGCGTTTAAATTCGGCGATGCGGATGAGCTTCACCACGCGCTGCACATCGGCCTCGGCATACCCGAGTGCCACGATCTCGCCGATGTTCATGTTCTTCTCGACGTAGCTGGCCATGATGGCGTCCAGCACGTCATACGGCGGCAGGCTGTCCTGGTCGGTCTGGTCCGGTTTCAATTCGGCGCTGGGCGGGCGCGTGATGATGCGTTCCGGGATGACTCGCCCGAGGGTGTTGCGATAATTCGCCAGGCGATATACCCAAGTCTTGCTCACATCCTTGAGCACCGCGAAGCCGCCCGCCATATCGCCGTACAGCGTGGCATAGCCGACCGTCATCTCGGATTTGTTGCCTGTGGTCAGCACCAGCGAGCCGGTCTTGTTGGACAGCGCCATCAGCAAAATGCCGCGTATGCGCGCTTGCAGGTTCTCTTCGGTAGTATCGGCCGGCAGTCCTTTGAATAGAGGCGACAGTGTGTCTTGCAGCGCAGTGAAGGTCGGCTGAATGTTCAGTTCTTCGTAGCGCACACCGAGCAACCTCACCATCTCGCGCGAGTCGTCGATGCTGATCTGCGCGGTGTAAGGCGACGGCATCATCACCGCGCGTACCTTGTCCGCACCCAGGGCATCCACCGCCACCGCCAGCGTCAACGCAGAATCGATGCCGCCGGACAGGCCCAGCAACACCCCTGGGAAACGGTTCTTCTGGATATAGTCGCGCACGCCGAGGCACAAGGCACGGTAGATGCTGGCCTCATCCTTCTCCACCTTCTCGCGTATCCCCTTGACCAGCTTGCCGTCTTGCAACTCGATGATGCCCAGCGTTTCGTCGAAGGCAGGGAACTGATGCGTCAACTCGCCTGCGTTATCCATCACGAAAGACGCGCCATCGAACACCAACTCGTCCTGCCCGCCCACCATGTTGGCATACACCACCGCCAGCCCAGTATCGCCGATGCGCTCGCGGATGGTGTCATAGCGTGTGACTTGTTTGTTGAAGTGGTAGGGCGAAGCGTTCAATACCAGCAACACCTGCGCACCCGCCTCTTCGGCACGGATGGCCGCATGCTCGTGCCACACATCGGCACAGATGTTGATGCCGAATTTGATGCCTTCCATCTCGATCAGGCATGGTTCGTTGCCATGCGTGAAATAACGCTCCTCGTCGAACACGCTGTGGTTGGGCAAGGCATGTTTGTGATAGGTCGCGATGATCTTGCCGTCGCGCAACACCGAGGCCGCGTTGTAACGTTGTTTGCCGACTTCGTGCGGATGCCCGACGATCAGTGTGATACCCGGTACTCGCTGCGCCAGATCGCGCAGCGCTGCATCGCAGGCATGATAGAAACCGTCGCGCAGCAACAGGTCTTCCGGCGGATAGCCGCACAGACTGAGTTCCGGCGTGAGCAAGAGAGTAGCGCCCTGCTGTTTGGCACGCTGTGCGTAGTCGGCGATCTTGGCGGCGTTTCCAGCCAAGTCACCGATGGTGCAATTGATTTGTGCGATTGCGATCTTCATCAGGTACTCAATTCAATTTCATCGTGAAAAATATCCTGCATGCCAGGCCCATCCAAGCACGCCGAGCATCAGTAGTACAACAACGATGTAAGGCCAAACCGGCTTTTTCTCGGCATACGGATCGACCAGCGACCGATGTGCGCCTTCCGGCAGATGCGGCAACGCGGTCAGGGAGGCACCAAACGGGATGTTGATGCGCACCCTGGCGTTGATCGCCCAGCCGCAGGCATCGAGGATGGGCCCCAGATTGCGGCGTTTCAGCTTGAACCAGGCGAGCACCATGGACGGGTCCGGATACCGCCAGCATCAAGCCGAGCCACGGCCAGCGGGACCTGCCACAACCTGAGGCTGAAGATGCCGCTGACGACCGAGGCAAGGATACCGCCGATAGCGCCAATCGCCAAGCCGATCGCCGCGAAGATACCGGCGAACTTGGCGATATCGAATGCGGGCTTGGGCGGGACGCTAGGCGCCGCGGCAGGCGGATTACTCACGCCCTCCTGCACCGCCTTGACCATCTTCTCCTGCACCGTGTTCGCCCTGGATGCGGCGAATTTCTGCACTTGCTCGCTCACGATCTTGGATAGCTTCTTGTAGGGCGACCAGAACGCCTGACGGATGCTGATGGGATGGTCTGCGATGCGCACGACGGTCGCGTTCCAGTCCTGTCCCTTGCGGTCGTAGAACACGCCGTGGCGTCCCGCCATCAGGAAGTCGGAATCGCCGGCCGTGAATGCGGCTGCGATGTTCATCTTCTCGGCGCCGCCTTTGCGCACGCAGTTCGCAATAGGCCAGACACACGCCGCTGGTGTTCGCGTAGGCCGCATGCGCATTGACGTCATCGACCTTGATGCACAGTTCGCAGCTGCGCCCGTCCAGATACAGCGTGCCCATCTGGAAGATGGCTTTCTGTCTGCCGGAATAGAATTCTCGGAACGATACGAAGTTGTTTGCCAGCCGGAACAGGTCGCGCTGATAACGGATCAATCGCTCCACCGAACGTATGCCCTTGACCTCGGGTTCGACAGCCTTGTCCTGTGCGATGAGTGCATCGAGCTTCGCTTGATGGCCGCCGGCTATCATTTCGCGCAGACGCGCGATGCCGAGCTCTCCCACTTTTGACACGGGCTGCGTGTTTTGCCACGCGGCATGAGCGGCAAAACGCGCGCACAAAGCCATCCACTCTGCCGCGGTGATGCTTTGTTTCTCTCCGAGCAGGGGCTGTATTACGAGCGTGCGCAAAGTTTCTATCTTGTCGCACCAAGCTGGATTGATGCAGGAGAGCAAAGGCAATGGCTTGTCTGCCGCTATGATTGCCAACGGGAAGCTGGCCACTTCCGCACTCTGGGCAGACAGCATTTTCGCCGCCAGCTGCTGGTAGTCCTCGACCGCACGGCTCAATGGTGCAGCGGCCCGCGTGTCATACGCAGCCATCTGGCAGCGGGTGAAATAGTCGTCCACCTTTTCCTGAACGGCGCGCAATGCATCAGCCGCCGCCTGGCTGTCGGAACCCAGCAGCAGTATCGCCGCATCGGCTTCGCCCTTTGCATACCAGTCGGCATAGGCCAGGGCATCCGCAAAGAACTTGTCGACGACTTCCTGGTTGATGCCGTTGTCGCCGCTCATGTCGGCAACCGAACCGGTAGTTCTTGCGATGTCTTCGACAGTGGCGCGCAAGATGGTGTCCGCGACCTGTCCGGCGCAGATCACACCGTCGCCGTTGAACTGCAAAGCGGCCAGAAGCTTCTCGATGTCCGCCATATCCGCAAGCGATATCTCGGTCGCCTGTGGCTTGCCCAGACTCTTGAGGATATGGCGTGCCGAAGCCAGGACCTGTTTGCCTTCTGCGGTATCGTCCACGATGTCGGTGAGAGCCAAGTGGTCCCTGCCCTTCACCAGCAGTTCGCGATCCTTGAGTAACGCGCCGGCCCAGCCGATCGCCGCCAGCACTTCGTTGGCGCGCACCTGACCGTCGCCATCCGTATCGATCATGTCCAGCGTGCGGTTATCGAATTCGATGTCGCGTGTCGGGCAGCTCAACGCCACCCACAGCTTTTGATCGAGTTGGCCCAACGCGAGCAGGTCGTCGCCATTGTCCAGTTGCACCTGGTCGAAGCCACCAGCGCGAAAGAACTTCCATGTATGGGTAGATTTCATTTTTTGGCTCCCGTAAATGCGCTGCTATTGTGGAAACAGTACATCATGGAAATACGTCCACCATACAACAGAAAAGGCGGGACTCCCCGCCTTTTCTGTCGCATCAAACATGCGCGCTCACTGCACGAGCACCTTCTTTTCTTCCCGGATCACGGAGTTGATTTCCACGCGACGGTTCTTTGCGCGCCCCTCTGCGGTCTTGTTGTCAGCGATCGGTTTGGCCGCCCCTTCACCCTTGGCGACGATGCGGTCGGCGGCTACGCCATGTTGGACCAGATATGCCTTCACTGCCTCTGCCCGTGCAGCGGAAAGCTTCAGGTTGCTCTGCGCATTGCCGCGATCGTCGGTATAGCCGGTGACCGTCAAATTGGCGTCTTGCCTGGCCGCCGCAAATTCCACGACCTTGTCCAGTTGCTCTCCGGCCGATCTGTTCAACTTGGCCGAACCGCTGGCAAAGCTGGAGCCTTCGAGGGTAACGGGTTTATCCGAGAAGATGGTCTTGTATGCAGGTGTGGCGGGAGCCTTGCTGGCGGCTGCTTTTTCTGCCGCTGCCCTTTGTGTGGCTGCTTTGTCCGCTGCAGCTCTTTCAGCTGCGGCCTTCTCTGCGGCTGCTCGTTCAGCGGCCGCTCTTTCGGCCATGGTGTTGTCGACTGCAGGTGCCTGGGTCACCGCGGCGGCTGGCGCCGCCCTTGCGGGCTCGGCACCCAAATGGAAATTGAAACCGATGGCGATGTTGTTGTTCTTGCGGGTGATGCCGGCATCGTCCTTGCTGTCGGTCGTCCATTCGGCATTGACCGACCAACGAGGGTCCAGGCTGTATTCCACCCCCAGTCCACCATGCGGGCGCACACCGGGATTAGTACCCACCAGACCTAGCCTGACATACGGCAACCACCGGTTCATCGGCAATCCAAGACGGGCATCCAGTCCTGCATCCTGCCCGGTGTAGGAACCGGAATGGGTATCGGCGTATCCCTCGGCACCCAGCAGGAGACTGTTCCAGTCCCAGTTATATCCGGCTTTCAGCCCGAGATAGCCATTGTTCTTGTCTGGCAGCGAGGTGGCGCTCGATTGGTTGTTGCCCAGATGCAGTCCCAGATAAGCACCCTCGAATTCGTTCGCGTGAGCACCGGAAAGGTGCGAGCCCAAGAATAAAGCTGTAGCCAAGGTGATCTTCTTCATCTTCAGACTCCCAGTAATTGAAACAATGAACTGAAATCCTTCCTTGAAGCAGGTTAACACCCTCCCAAATCAGTACCTATAAGCAAAACACCCTACTCGGCCTCTGCCATGCCGATTGCAGTCGGGACGTGCTGATCCAGCTCTACCTGTTCGATGCTGATGAAACGTTTCGATATCTTCTGGCTGGTGGTACGCACATCTTGCGCATCCTCGTGGGCTTGGCGGATGTGGTCGGCCAGCTTCTTCATGCGCTCGTCGAAGCGACCGAATTCCTTGCCCAGCTTGCCCAGCTCGTCCTTGATGATGTGCACCTGCTTGCGCGTCTCCACGTCCTTCATTACCGCACGTGCAGTGTTCAGCACTGCCATCAACGTGGTCGGCGACACGATCCACACACGACGCCGCATGGCGTAGTCCACCACCTCGGGATGATGCGCGTGGATCTCGGCGAACACCGCTTCAGCGGGCACGAACATCACTGCGCCATCCGAAGTCACCTCAGGGATGATGTATTTATCGGCAATGTCATCCACATGTTTTTTGATGTCGGCCTTGAATTGTTTTTCAGCCAGCAATTTTTCTGCGGGACTCGCCGCATCGAACATGCGGTGATAGTTTTCCAGCGGGAACTTGGAATCCACCGCCACCATGCCCGTCGGCTCCGGCAGCTTCAACACGCAATCGGCACGGCTGCCGTTGGGCAGGGTGTATTGCATCTCGTAGGCCTGCGGCGGCATGATGTTGCGCACCAAGCCTTCCAGTTGCACCTCGCCGAACGCGCCGCGCGAGCGCTTGTCGCCGAGCAGCTCCTGCAAGCTCACCATGTTGGTGGTCAAGCCGTCGATCTTCTTCTGCGCCTCATCGATGGTCGCCAGCCGCGCCATCACGCTGACGAAGGTCTCGTTAGTCTTTTTGAAGCCTTCATCCAGGCGTTCGTTCACCTTGCCGCCGATCAATTCCAGACGGCCATCCACCGTCTTGGACAAAGTCTCGATGCTGGTCGCCAGATGTTGCGTGGCATTGCGGAAAGAATTCTGGATCAGCTCCTGGTCGGCACGCCCCTGCTCCGCCAGCTTCGCCAGCGTCTGCGTCAGCATCTCGCTGCGCAGTACATCCTGCTTGGCTTGCAGCGCGTTGATGGCATCGCGCGTGGCGCGCAATTCCTCGCCCACAGCGGTACGCAAACGCTCGGATTCGCTAACTTGTGCCGCGATCAGGCGGTCACCCTGCTTGTTCAAACCGTCGTGCAGATCGGTAAGCATGGCGCGGTGCTGTTGCTCCAGCATTTGTGCGGCACGCGCGGGCTGCTTGAACTGCATCGCCAACAACACGACCAGCAGCACCAGCGCGGCAACGATCAATAGAACTTCCAACGTCATGTAGTCATACCGGATTATTTTGTTTTGAACGCATCCGCCAGAAACGCCAAGCCCTCATCCCATGAGGCCTTGTCCGCTGCCGCGTTATAGGCCAGCGGCAGTTTGAACTCCTGCCCATACTTGTCTGCCTCAGGGTTGGTGAAGGCATGTTTGGCACCTGGGTAGGTCACCGCCTTGTAGCTCACGCCCGCCTTGTCCATCTCCTGACGGAAGGCGGCGACCTGCGTGGCGGGAATGAACGGGTCGTCCTCGCCGGTGAAGGAAGCGATGCGCGCCTTGACCTTGCCAGCTTCTGCCGGATGATCGGTGCCCAAGCCGCCGTGGAAACTCACTACCGCCTTGAGCGGTTCACCGATGCGTGCCATGTTCAATGCCACCGAACCGCCGAAGCAATAGCCGATGGCGGCGATGTTGCCGGCATCCACTGTCTTTTGCTTCTTGATCAGTTTGAGCGCGGCATCAAAGCGCGCCTTGGCGAGTTTCTCGTTCTTGCTTACTTCGCTGGAGAATTTCTGCGCGTCGTCCGGATGGTGCGCCTGCTTGCCGTTGCCATACATATCCACCGCCAGTGCGGTGTAGCCTTGCTCCGCCAGCATGCGGGCCCGTTTGCGCGCGTATTCGTTGTGCCCCCACCATTCGTGTATCACCAGAATGCCTGGGCGCTTGCCCTGCACGGCGTCGTCATAGGCGACATACCCTTTCAGCGTGGTGCCGTTGGCGTGATAACTGACTTCCTTTCCCTGCACCGCAGCGTGAGCGGCGGCTGCCGCAAACATGAACCCGATAAAGCAAAGCGATTTTTTCATGGCATTTACTCCGGCTGTGAGTGGGCAGGCAGTATAAATCAAGATGAAATGACAAAGGGCGCTTGCGCGCCCTTTGTCATTAACTGCTCATGCTGAACTTACTCCGAGCGCATTGCCTTCTTGCGGTCGAATTCTTTCAGGTAACGTTTGCGGATGCGGATGGACTTCGGAGTCAGTTCAACCAGCTCGTCGTCGTCGATGAACTCAACTGCGGACTCCAGCGTCATCTTTATCGCTGTGGTCAAACGCACTGCTTCGTCGGTACCGGAAGCACGCACGTTGGTGAGCTTCTTGCCCTTGATCGGATTGACGATCAGGTCGTTGTCGCGAGAGTGGATGCCGATGATCATGCCTTCATACAACTTGTCGCCGGGAACCACGAACATGCGGCCGCGATCTTCCAGATTCCACAAAGCATAAGCCACTGCCTCGCCGTCTTCTGCAGAAATCAGCACACCATTGTGGCGCCCCGGCAGGTCTGCCTTGACCGGACCGTAGTCGTCGAACACGTGGCTCATCAGCCCGGTGCCGCGCGTCATGGTCATGAAGTCGGACTGGAAGCCGATCAAGCCGCGTGCCGGAATGTGATATTCCAAACGGGTGCGGCCTTGGCCGTCGGATTCCATGTTGGTCAATTCGCCGCGACGGCGACCGATCTCTTCCATGATCGCGCCCTGGTTCGCATCTTCCAGATCGATGGTCAGGTTTTCATACGGTTCGCACTTCTCACCGTTGATCTCCTTGTAGACCACGCGCGGCTTGCCCACCCCCAACTCGAAACCTTCACGACGCATGGTTTCCAGCAAAATCGTCAGGTGCAATTCGCCACGGCCGGAGACGCGGAAAATGTCGGCATCGGCTGTGTCTTCCACTTTCAATGCCACGTTGGTCAGCAATTCTTTGGTCAGGCGGTCGCGGATCTGACGGCTGGAGACGAATTTGCCTTCAGTGCCCGCCAGCGGCGAACTGTTCACCATGAAGTCCATGGTCAGCGTCGGTTCGTCCACCAGCAACATAGGCAGGCCGACTGGGTTGTCCTTGTCGCAAATGGTGACGCCGATTCCGATCTCGTCCAGACCGGAGATGATGATGATGTCGCCCGCTTCGGCGCTCTCCACCGGCACGCGATCCAGCCCCTGGAAACCCAGCACTTGGTTGATGCGCCCGGCGCTGACTTGCTTCTCATGGTTCATCACCACCACTTGCTGACCTGGTTTGATACGTCCGTTCAACACGCGACCGATGCCGAGACGGCCGGTAAAAGTGGAATAGTCGAGTGCGGCCAGTTGCAGTTGCAACGGCGCATCGGGATCACCCGGCGGGGTCGGCACATGCTTCAACACGGTCTCAAACAGCGGCTTCATGTCGGAGGCTGATCCGCCATTGGATGGGGCATCTTTCAAATCCAGACACGCCCAGCCGTTCAGGCCGGAAGCATAAATTACCGGGAAGTCGAGTTGTTCGTCGGTTGCACCGAGTTTGTCGAACAGATCGAAGGTCTGGTTCAGCACCCAGTCAGCACGTGCGCCGGGACGGTCGATCTTGTTGATCACGACGATAGGCTTCAAACCAAGTGCCAGTGCTTTCTTGGTCACGAAGCGGGTCTGCGGCATCGGGCCTTCCACCGCGTCCACCAGCAACAACACGCCGTTCACCATGCCCAGCACACGCTCCACTTCGCCGCCGAAGTCGGCGTGTCCCGGTGTATCGACGATGTTGATGTGGTTGCCTTCGTATTCGATGGCCGTGTTCTTGGCCAGAATGGTGATGCCGCGCTCTTTTTCCAGATCGTTGTTGTCCATCACGCGAATTTCCATCTTCTGGTTTGCGCGGAAGGTACCGGACTGGCGGAGCAATTGGTCAACCAGCGTAGTCTTGCCGTGGTCAACGTGGGCGATGATGGCGATGTTGCGGAGAGCGCGAGACATGATGTGCGACCTGTACAGAATTCAAAGGGGGCGCATTCTAGCACATAGACTAGTATCAGATACGATGACTATGAATCGGTGAAGCGCACTTGGTTGCGGCCGGAGGATTTGGCCTGATACATCGCGGCATCGGCCAGTCTGAGCAGCTCATCCTGGGAAGATGCCTGGCTATTGAACAACGCCACACCGATGCTGGCGGTGCATCGGTGTTCGACAATGTGCGACTCCGGCGCGACTTTCTGCGACACCGTCAACCGGTAAAACTCTCCCAGAGTCTGCCGTATCTTCTCGGCAACCACGCCGGCCTGTTTCATCGAACGGGTTCTATCGGTATCCAGCTCGCTCAACATCACCACGAATTCGTCGCCGCCAAAGCGCGCCACCGTATCGACTTCGCGCACACAACTAACGATACGGCGGGCCGCCTCGACCAGCAGAATGTCGCCCACATCGTGGCCGTGTTCATCGTTGAGCGGTTTGAAATTATCCAGATCGATGAACATCAGTGCCGCATAGCGATTGCTGCGCTTGCAGGCAGAAATGACAAGCCCGAAACGATCCTGCAGCAAGCGCCGATTGGGCAGTTGCGTCAAGGGGTCGTAGAACGCCAGATTGCGTATCTGCTCCTCGGCCTGTCTGCGTTCGGTAATGTCACGCGTCACGCCCAATAAAATCAATTCGCCCTGCGCGTTTCTGGCGAAACGGGTTGTCACCTCGCACCACACCGAAGATCCGTCGCGACGGCGGTGTTCCAGTTCGTCTGTATAGACATGATTTTCTTCTGCGCCGCTCAGGAACAACTGGCTGCGCCCGACTATCAGGCCATATATATCGGCATATGATTTGGCAGTCATCAACTGCTCCATCGGTTGTGCCATGACCTCCTCGACGGTGTAGCCGAGCAATCTCTCGATGGACGGACTCAAATAACTCCAGCGTTGCGTTTTGAGAATTAGCACCCAAATCACATCGGAGATGTTGTCGGCGAGAAAACGATATGTTGCTTCGCTCTCGCTTATCAATTTCTGCTGTTGCTCAAGCGCATCCAGCATGCGATCCAGATGGCGTGCCAAGACGCCGATCTCGTCAGCCCGCCCGACATCGGCACGCCGTTTCTCCCCGCCCAACTCCACGAAATCTGCGACCTGCATCAGGTGACTCAAACCCTTCGTCAGTCGCCTTGCCAACGCCAGAGCAACCAGCGACACCAACAGCACTGAGAGGAACAGAAATACAACCCCCATTTTGGTGAGTGTGGACAGATTCGCATTCACCTTGTCCCGTGACATTTCCACCCGCACCCATCCCAGGTGGCGCCCATCGGATAAAACCGGATGTGCAATGACAATCTGATTGTCTTGATTTACCAGCACGATATGTTCTCTGGAAACCGAAGTCAGCATGTTGCGGCTCAACTCGTCCGTCACGAAGAGCCCGACTTCATCCGGGTTGGTCGAAGCCAGCACCTCGCCGCGCGTATTCAGAAAGTAGGCTCGCTGCAGGTCGGCCGTCTTGGCGAAGCCTTGCAGCACTTCCTGCAAACCTGCCAGGTCGTTCGCAAATGCCCATGAAGTGCCGCTGACGGAAAGCGCGTGCGCCAGCGAAATCGCACGCTCATTGTCAAACTGATATTGCACTTTACGTTGTTGCTCAAGCACCAGACAGCCAAAGCCCAGCATCAATGCAAACGAAGTCAGCGCAAAACCCAGTACCAGCTGTCTGAGTATCGAGCCGCGCCACAGCATGCTGATGTATGCGCCTGATTTCATTTAATACTCGATATGCCGCACGGTTTCGGAAAAGACCTTCAGATATTCCCGGACAGGTCTGTAGGTTTCATCCGTGGCGCGTTCGAAATGGGTGATGCCCAATTTTGCCAATTTGGCTCGCCCCTGTTCTGTTGCGCTCAAGCCGACCAACGCCTTGCCGACCGCCTTCGTCAGCGCCGGTGAAATATCAAGCCGCACCACCCAGCCATAGCTCAGCAACGTTTCGGTCTGCCACTTCACTTCAAGTTGCGCCGCCATTTCGGGATGCTCCTGCTGAAAGCTTTTCCACGGCACAAGCCATGTCGCGCCCGCCGCCGCGTGGCCGTGCAGTACATTCAAGATGGAAGAGTCCTGCGAACCGACATACAGATTTTCGATGTCGCGGCTCACGTCGATACCGTGCGTTTGCAGGTAGTACTGCGGCATCATGGTCGCTGCCAGGGCAGTGAGGGCGGGATAGCAGACTTTCTTGCCTTTGAGGTCGGACAGCTTGCGGATGCCGCCATCTTTGCGTACCAGAATGACGCCGCGAAACAGCTCGTCGTCGCCCACCTTGCCGAACACGCGATAGCCATGTTTGAGCGAACGCACAGCCTGGTAGGGATTGGGCATGGCGAAATCGAAGTGTCCGCTGTTGAGCTTCGTGTCGAACTCATTATAGTTGCGCGATGCTTCCAGCCGGAAGCGCGCCTGCGGGATAGTGGCATTGAGATAGTCGATGACGGGACCATAGACTTCGGCCAGAAGTTTGGGATTATGTAGCGGCAGAATGCCGACGATGTATTCTTTAGGCGCATCACCGCCCTGTTGCGAGAACGTGGGTTGGTAGATTCCCTCTTGTTGTTGACCGCAGCCGGCGATCAGCAATGCGCCAAGCGCCACAACATGCCACTTCATCTCTTCCTCCGGATCTCGAAATCAGCCGTTGGTCATCAAGTTTGTCTTAATGCGTGAAATATACTCGCAATCCCAATGTCGGCAACATCCCCCGCCGCACACAATATAACGCTGGCTTTTATTTCGCCCGTCCGTATAATGCGCGCCTTGCCGCTCCCGAGGCGGCATTGAGTTCATCGTTTTCTGACCCTCTAGCATCCCTTTCTGGATGCGCCAAGCTTCACCGGTTAGCGACGATGTTTTGTTTGCGCCGGTAGAGGTATTTGTATTCCCCCCCCTACTGAATTTCATTGTGTGGCCCCAGGCCGCACATGCGCTGTATCTTAAAAAAATTAAGGAACAACCATGTCTGAAAAAATTATTGCAACCGCTGTACCCGCGACTGCCGAAAACGTAGTTACTTTTGCCACTCTCGGTTTGGCACCTGCCATTCTGCAAGCCGTGCAGGATGCAGGTTACACCGTACCTTCCCCGATCCAGGCAGAAGCGATTCCCCAAGCACTGGCCGGGCATGACCTGATGGCCTCCGCCCAAACCGGCACCGGCAAGACCGCTGCCTTCATCCTGCCCGCTTTGCAACGCTTGTCGGTCGAATCCGCAGTGCGTAGCAAAGGCCCGCGCATTCTGGTGCTGACTCCGACGCGCGAATTGGCACAGCAAGTTTCCGACGCAGCTACCAAATACGGCAAGAACATGCGCGTTAAGGTAGTGAGCATCTTGGGCGGTATGCCTTACCCGCTGCAGAACAAGCTGCTGTCCAGTCCAGTGGACATCCTGGTGGCAACGCCAGGTCGCTTGATCGACCACATCGAGCGCGGCCGCATCGACTTCTCGCGTCTGGAGATGCTGATACTGGACGAAGCCGACCGCATGCTGGACATGGGGTTCATCGACGATGTGGAACGCATCGCCGCTGCCACTCCGGCTACCCGCCAAACCCTGCTGTTCTCCGCCACGCTGGATGGCGCGATCGGCAATCTGGCACAACGCCTGTTGAAATCGCCGAAACGTATCAGCGTCGCCGCCACCCAGGCACGTCACGAAAACATCGAACAGAAGCTGATGTATGCGGACGATATGGCACACAAGAACCGCCTGCTCGACCACATCCTGCGCGATGTCGACCTGAATCAGGCCGTGGTGTTCACCGCCACCAAGCGCGATGCCGACACTCTGGCTGACAGCTTGTCTGCACAAGGTCATGCTGCTGCCGCCTTGCACGGCGACATGAACCAGCGCGAACGCAACCGCACCCTGGTCAACCTGCGTCGCGGCACTCTGCGCGTGCTGGTCGCCACCGACGTTGCCGCACGCGGCATCGACGTTCCCGGCATCACGCATGTCATCAACTTCGATTTGCCAAAATTCGCCGAAGACTACGTGCACCGTATCGGTCGTACCGGACGCGCAGGTGCATCCGGCATCGCCGTCTCGTTCGCCTCCAACCGCGACTCGGGCACATTGCGCAACATCGAACGCTACACCGGACAGGCCATCCAGGCACACACCATCGCTGGCCTGGAGCCGAAGTTCAAGCCGCGCCCCGCTGCCCCCAGCGGTCGTGGCAATGGCGGCCCGCGCGGTGCGGGTGGTCCTCGTAGCGCAGCAGGCGCGCCTCGTCATCACGCCCCGGACAGCCGTCACGGCTTTCCCCCGCGCGACGAGCGTGGCGGACAGCGTCGCGAAGGTAGTTCGCACAGCCGTTTCGGCAACGACTCGCAACCTCGCAGCGGCAATGCAAATGGCAACGTGAACGGTAATGTGAGTGGCAATCGCGCTCCCTCCTCGCCCCACACTGCTGCACGCCGTCCGCAAGGCACCAGCTTCTCTTTGGGGCGCGGGCATAACAGCGGCTAACGGTAACGGCAACAAACGCTAAACCTCACGGTAAGGCATAACAAAAAAGGCACGCTTCGGCGTGCCTTTTTTATTCAGCGATCTCGATCAGTCTTAATCGTTATTATCGTGTTTGTGCTTCTTCTTATTATGACCGTAAGCATGTCCGCGACCGTTATTGTCCTCTTGAGCAGAGCCCTCACTATCTTCATCTCGTCCATGTCCTTTATTGGAACGATTCAGCTCGCCCTGATTTTCGTAGCCGGATGAAGCTTGAATGGTGGCGTTGTTCTTACTCCCCGCTGCTGCGCCCACCGCACCACCGACGGCACCACCCAGAACTGCGCCGTCACGCCCTCCCATTTCATAGCCAACTGCAGCACCCGTGCCACCCCCGACCGCACCGCCCAATACCGACCCGAAATTGCCAGCACCTGTTGCACAACCACCCAACAACAGCGTGGAAATCAAAAGGATCTTCTTCATGTAATTTGCTCCAAATAAATTAAGGTTTTGCAAAGACCGCAGGTTCGTCAAATACCGCATCCGTCAATCAAGGCGGCGCGAGTCTATATGCAGGTGAAACAGCTGACAATAATAAGATGTGGTTGTGGTCGCACGTCCTATCCTCTATCCTGACTGGCATTTTCAATCGAGCAGAATCATGTCCATCAGTATCAAGACCCCGCAGGAAATCGAAAAGATGCGCATTGCCGGCCGTTTGGCCGGCGAAGTGCTGGATTACATCACTCCATTCGTCAATGTCGGCGTGGCTACCGACGAGCTGGACAAGCTCTGTCACGACTATATGGTGAATGTGCAGGGGTGTATTCCTGCACCGCTCAATTACGCACCGGGCGGACACAAGCCTTACCCGAAATCCATCTGCACTTCGATCAATCATCAGGTCTGCCATGGCATCCCCAGCGACAAGAAGCTGAAGAACGGCGACATCGTCAATCTCGATATCACCACCATCAAGGATGGCTATCATGGCGATTCCAGCCGCATGTACTACGTGGGCGAACCGTCCATCCAGGCCAAGCGTCTGTGCGAAGCGACCTACGAAGCGATGTGGCGCGGCATTCGTACTGTGCGTGCCGGCGCGCATCTGGGAGACATCGGCCATGCCATCCAGACGTTTGCCGAGGGACTGGGCTACAGCGTGGTGCGCGAATTCTGCGGACACGGCATCGGCAGCAAGTTCCATGAAGAGCCGCAAGTGTTGCACTACGGCAAGGCCGGTACGGGAGTCAAACTGGAAGCCGGGATGATCTTCACCATCGAGCCTATGATCAATGCGGGCAAATCCGGCATCAAGCAACTGGGCGACGGCTGGACGGTGGTCACCAAAGACCACAGCCTGTCGGCGCAATGGGAACACACCATCCTGGTCACCGAGACCGGTTTTGAAGTGCTGACGCTGTCCGCCGGTTCTCCGCCTATTCCTGCTTGAGTTCATCCGCCGCAATGTCCATAGCAGCGATACGTGACAGTCTGCGCATTGCGCGTCGTACGCTGCTGGAAGACTACCTCGCCCATCCGCAACCCGCGCGCCACCTGCGCACCCATGCCAGGATCGTGGATGAACATCTGCGCAAGATGTGGCACGACGTTGGACTGCCTGCCGATCTGGCGCTGGTCGCGGTGGGCGGCTATGGACGCGCGGAGCTTTACCCTAAATCCGACATCGACCTGCTCATCCTGCTGCCGCAGGAACCGGACGAAGCCCTGCAACAACGTTTGCAGGAACTGGTGCGGCACCTGTGGGACATCGGTCTGGAGGTCGGTCACAGCGTGCGCACCGTGGCGCAGTGCATCGAGGAGTCAGCCGATGTGACGGTGCAGACCAATCTGCTGGAAGCGCGTCTGCTCGTCGGTTCGTCAACATTATTCCGCCAACTGCGCGATACCCTGACGCAGCATCTCGACCAGCGCGCCTTTTATCTCGCCAAAGTGCAGGAGCAGGAACAGCGCCATACGCGCTTCGTGGATACCGACTACAACCTGGAACCAAACCTGAAAGAAAGTCCAGGCGGCCTGCGAGATCTGCAAACGGTGCTGTGGATCTCGCGCGCCTGCGGCTTCGGCCACACCTGGCAGGCCCTGGCTCAGGCCGATCTCATCACCAGGACGGAGGCGCGCCAGATCGCGCACCACGAACACCTGCTGCAAGACTTGCGCATCCGTCTGCATCATCTTTCCGGGCGGCATGACGACCGCCTGGTATTCGAATACCAGACCGCACTCGCCGAACAACTCGGCATCGCGGCCAGCGCACAGCGCCGCGCCAGCGAACATCTGATGCAACGCTACTACCGCACCAAGCAATCGGTACTGCAACTCAATGCCGTGTTGCTGCAAACCATGCGTGCACGCATCTTCCCCGCCGCCGCGACCTATCCGCTAAACGAGCGCTTCGTCGCCCGCAACGACAAGCTGGAAGCACGCGACGAGGCGCTGTTCGAGCGCGAACCGTCCGCCATTCTGGAAAGCTTCCTGCTGCTGGAGCAGCACCCGCGCCTGAGCGGATTCTCCGCCTCGACCCTGCGCGCGCTGTGGCGTGCACGCAAATCCATCGGTTCCGCCTTCCGCAAAGATCCGCGCAACCGTGGCCTGTTCATGGACATCCTGCGCCAGCCACAGGGCCTCACGCACATCCTGCGGCGCATGAACCAGCAGGATGTTCTGGGGCGCTATCTCCCGCCCTTCGGACGCATCGTCGGCCAGATGCAGCACGACCTGTTCCACGTCTATACCGTGGACGAACATATCCTGATGGTGGTGCGCAATCTGAGGCGCTTCACACTGGAACAATACGAGCACGAATATCCGCTGTGCAGCAAACTCATCCGCGATTTCGCGCGCCCCGAAGTGTTGTACATCGCCGGCCTGTTCCACGACATCGCCAAGGGGCGCGGCGGCGACCATTCCAAACTGGGCAGAACAGATGCCACGCGCTTCTGCAAACAGCACGGCTTGATGCGCGAAGACACCGACCTCGTCGTGTGGCTGGTGGAACATCACCTCACCATGTCCGCCACCGCGCAGAAACAGGACCTCTCCGATCAGGATGTGATCGCCGCTTTCGCCGCCAAGATCAAGAACGAACGCTATCTCGCCGCGCTCTATCTGCTCACCGTGGCCGACATACGCGGTACCAGCGCCAAAGTGTGGAATGCGTGGAAAGCGCAGTTGCTGGAAGACCTCTACCACGCCACGCGCCGCTTCCTGACCAGCGGCAAGGTCGCCGATCAGGTGGGTGAGATTCGCCAGCGCGCGACCGAAACACTCAGCCTGTACGCCATCCATCCCGATGTTTACGAATTGCTGTGGGCGCAGTTCGATGCGGAATATTTTCTGCGCCACGAGCCGCACGAGATCGCCTGGCACACGCGCCTGTTGGCCCATCGCGTGAACAGCGAAGTACCTGTCGTCAAAACACGCCTGAGCCGCATCGGTGAAGGGCTGCAGGTCATGGTCTATACCCAGGACAAGCCCTACCTGTTCGCGAGCATCTGCAACTTCTTTGCGCGCATGAGCTACAACATCATGGAAGCCAAGGTGCATACCACCCAGCACGGTTATGCGCTGGACAGTTTTCTGGTGATGGATGCGAACAACGACAACACCGTGTACCGCGACGTGATGAACTACATCGAATACGAGTTGGCACAACAGCTCGCCAGCAATGCAGCCCCTGCCGCGCCGAATGTCGGCAGAGTCAGCCGCCAGCTCAAGCACTTCCCCATCGTGCCGCAAGTCGATATCGCACAGGACGAAAAGGGTCGGCACATCCTGTCCATCGTCGCCGGTGACCGCCCCGGCCTGTTGGCGCGCATCGCCCATTTGCTGGCGCAACACCACATCGAATTGCGTAGCGCCAAGATCAACACGTTGGGCGCACGCGCCGAAGACACTTTCTGGATCAGCGGAAAAGCACTGGAACGACCGCAGGAGATCGCCGACTTGTGCGATGCCTTGCAACAGAAACTCGTCTGAAAAAGAAAATGGCTGACGATGATGAGTCGTCAGCCACCCTTAAGTCAGCCGCATTGCGGCAATCAATTCATGCAACTTTCCCTGGCATGCTAGTACAGATGGCTGTAGAGCATCTGGACACTGTACCCGCCAAAATCCACGGTCACGCCCGCTCCGTTGGTGACAGTATCTTTGGGTACATATGCGTACGAGAAATCCACATTGGATGTCTTGCTGACGGCATAGCCCGCCCCCAGGGTTATATGGTTCTTGGCAATGGCCGGGAACAACGGGTTCATGTACTTGTTCGGCACGGGATTGTTGGCCAGATTGACACCGCCGCGCAGGGTGAGCGCATCAGTCGTCTTGTATGCACCGCCAAACTCGAACACGTTCTGGTCATCCCAGTTCTGGATCAAGGACATATCCACACTCTTGCCACCCATGCCAAATGCCGCAGCAGCACCGGTTTGAGTTGCATCTGCCGTGAAGGTCATGCCGAAACCTTTCATCACGTCTTTCCAGCCGATGCGCTTGTAGTCAGCGACCAACAGCAATTTATCGTTGGCTTGGTAGGCGCGCTCCCAAAGCGATGGTCTGCGGCCACTGGAAATTATGGACTGAAACACTACCGGTCACAGGGACTGTAGTAGCGACGTTACCCACCGCAGGTCCATTGACATTCATCGACATCGATGCGCCGGTCGTGGTGAGGTCACCCAGCGACGTTTTGCTGTGGTAGGTCGCGCCCAGAGTCAGCTGGCTGTTGACCTTATAGGTGCCGCCCAACTTGAAAGCGAAACCGTTGCCCTTAGCTTGTCCAGTGAAAGCGTTGCTGTTGGAAAAATCGACGCGCGCCCAATTGAGTGCAGTAAGTTGACCAGCACCAAATGCGCCTGACAACGTGTTGACCAAGCTGCCGCTAGCGCTGCCATAAGTTTGTGTCCCGCCCCCAGGGAAACCAGCGACCATGTCACCGAACTGTGGACCAGACAACGCCATCTTCAGATCCATGCCCGCCCATACAAAGTCCAGACTGCCGCCGATGGTGATCTTGTCGTCTAATTGATAGGCCAGCGGAATGATGAAGCGACCGACGCCGACCTCGGAGCGCACCTTGTCACCCGAGCCTGCTGCCATAAATGAATTCGCTGCGTACTCGGTACCCATGCCGCCTTGGGAGAACACGCCAGCACCATATGCCCACTGCCCTGATTTGCGCGCATAGCCCACAGCAGGCATGTAAAACGCGGTAGCCGAGGAATCAATCGATGCCCCGGGCACTTTGGAGGTGACGCTCGGAGCAAGCAATCCTAGCGCCGCATCGAAACGTCCGCCTTCCTTCATCAGCCCGAGGGTGGCCGGGTTGTTCATGACAGCGGCTGTGCCATTGTCATAAGCCATGGAGGCGCCGCCCATCCCTGCGGCGACCGGACCATAGCCTTCTAGATTCATGCCGTTGGTGGCATACGCCAAAGGCGACAGCAAGCCACCGGCAACTAACATTGACACTGCAATTTTTTGCTTTTTCATGTCTTCTCCCTGAATTGGTAAATGGCTACAGACTGATGGTGCGGACTTCTCCTCTATGCAACGAACTACTGATTTAGTTTACACGAACAGGCAGATGTCGATGTCACCGGCAAAGTCGAAGAACATCTATGCGTCGCCGTATTCGATATTGTCGATAAACTCAGCCTATTGCAGGCACTCCAGATGTTCCAATTATTGCGCTGGTCGTTACGCACTTTGGAACAAGAAAGGGCCGACTACAGCCCCACCAAACTAGCGGCCGGGTCGTGCTGCCTCACCAAATCGAGTATCTGTTTGCTTTGAACCTCGTTTGAGTTGTAAAGAACGGACAGTGCATGAGGATGTTTGTGATGGTCGAAATTCGCGGAAACAACTCCGGCAAATGCTATTACCTCCTTAGCCAATTTTTTTCGAGCTTCCGCAGACAGTTCAGGATGTACATAAATCAGGACATC
Organism: uncultured beta proteobacterium; assembly: GCA_963721375.1. GTDB lineage: Bacteria > Pseudomonadota > Gammaproteobacteria > Burkholderiales > Gallionellaceae > Sideroxyarcus. The sequence goes on from CAVRIW010000004.1 coordinate 622,859, forward strand.
AACGGTATTCATAATAGGCATCCCTTTCTTTAAGTTGCAGTCCAGCCATTAATATTTGCAGGTGTAGGCTAGCTGAGAACCATACCCACCGAAATCAACTGTGATACCACCATTGGTGGTTCTCACATTTAGGGCATACACGAATAATTGATGCACATTTTCTTTGTAACGATGATGCGATTCCTAAACGAACAGGCAGATATCGGTGTCGCCGGCGAAGCCCATGAAGGTCGCTGCGCCACCGTATTCGCATTGCTCGATGAACTCGCTCTTGTCGAACTCGAACAGATCGACCGTCATCTGGCAAGCGATGAACTTCACGTCCGCTTCCAGGCACAGGTCGCGCAACTCTGTCAGCGAAGCGACACCATGCTTCTTGAGCTTTTGCTTCATCATCATGGTCGCCATGGATTCCATGCCGGGCAGCATCTGCACCATCACCGGCATCGGTATCGGCATCGGCATCGCCGGATTGGCCAGCGGGCTGATCATCACGTCAGACAAATCCTTGCGCAGCAACTGCAGACCGTAGAAGGTGAAGAACACCTGCACTTCGTAACCCAGTGCGGCGGCGGTGGAAGCCAGGATGAATGGCGGATACGCCATGTCCAGCGTGCCTTTGGTGGCGATGATCGCCATTTTCTTGGTAGCCATAGTTACCCCTTGGATGATTGGTTGAAGGAAATTCGATTACTTCTTCTGCATGTAAAAAATGTATTCGCCGTTCTCTTCGACAGTGGAGAGCAAGGGATTGCCGGTCTGTTCGGCGAACGCGGCCATGTCCTTCAAAGAACCGCAATCGGTCGAGATGACTTTAAGTATCTGACCGCTAGCCATGTCATTCAGCGATTTTTTGGTCTTCACGATAGGCAAGGGACAGGACATACCACGTGCGTTCAGTTCTTTATCGAAATTCATTGTTTCTTCTCCCACGAGTTGTTTAGAACTACTACCGAAAAAAGTGCGTCGCCGCACAAAACCTGAGAGGCATTATAGGAATAAGCCAGCATGCAACGTCCATAGCCACCACGGGGGGAGCAAGATAGCCCGTTGGGGTTATGCACTCCCGCTGCCCAGCCCTGACGACGGTTTGCTGGCCGGATTGAACGGGTCGTTCTTGCCCTCCTCGCCCAGCCACTCACAGATGGCGGCAAGCGCCATATCCTCGTGCGCGAAGATGCGCTCCTGCCCGATCTCGTCGAACAAGCCGGTATGGTGCATCACGTCCAGCACCTGTTTCTTGAGGCCGGAGAACACCAGCGTGACACCGTTGTCGCGCAGCCGTTCATACAAAGACCTGATGACATCTTCGCCGGACGCATCGAGATTGTTGATGCCATTGCCCACCACCAGCACGTATCGGGCGTTCGGTTTTTCCGCCACCGCTTCCAGCAAGGCATCCTCGAAATAGGCGACGTTGGCGAAATAGAGCTGGCCATCGAAGCGCACCGGCACCACATGTTCGCTGGTGGGCATCTGCGGATAGACCTTCACGTCGCGCAACGTGCCGTCGGTATGGCGTCCCAGCCGCGCCACGCGCGGCTTCATGGTGCGGTACAGGAACAATACGATGGCGACCGCTGCGCCGAGCAGGATGCCGCTGTCCAGATGCGGTGCGAAAGCCATAGTGGCGACGAAGGTCACCACGGCGGCGATACCGTCGTGCTTATGCACCTGCCAGGCATGTTTGATGGCGGAGAAATTGATCAGGCCGATCACCGCCATGATGATGACTGCAGCCAGTACTGCCTGCGGCAGGTGATACAACAACGGGGTCAGAAACAGCAGCGTCAACAGCACGATGACACTGGCGAACACCGATGACAGCCCTGTCCTGGCATGCGCGTTGAGATTGACGGCGGAGCGCGAGAACGAACCGCTGACCGGGAAACCATGGCTGAGACTGCCCGCGACATTGGCCAAACCCTGCCCCAGCAGTTCCTGATTCGGGTCGATGCGCTGCTTGGTTTTGGCCGCCATCGCCTTGGCGATGGAGATCGCCTCCATGAAACCGACCAAGGAGATGACCAAGGCGCTGGAAAGCAGCATGCCCAGGTCGCCCCAGCGCAGGGATGGCAGCGACAGCTCGGGCAGGCCGGAAGGAATGCTGCCCACCACTTCCCCGCCGCCGATCAATTTCAATTCGCCGTCACGCACTTTGCCAATGCGCCAGCGATACCCGTCCGATGTCTCTCCGGCAGGTACTTGGCCTGCGAGATAAAGCTTGGGCGTACCACCCTCCTGTGCCGGGACTTGCTCGAACATGAACTTGCGCAAGGAGCGGCTGTTCTTGCGGTTCTCGCTCTCTGCGTTGCCCAACTCCAGTTGCAGCAGTTCGATCTCGTAGCGTACCGCCGCGATACGCTGGCCGCTCTCCCGCTGTTTCTGGAATTGTTTGAGTTCGGCGGAATGCTGGGTGATATGTTCCTTCAACTGTGCAATGCGTGTTTCCGTCTTCATGAATTCGCTGGCCAACAAACCAACTTCGCTATCCATGATGTATTCCACGCGGCCAGTGCTGTTGCGCTCGAAGCCGATGCCCCAGCTCACCAGCTGTGGTCAGTGCGACCGCGAACAGCACGCTGGGTAGCTTGGGCGTGAAACGCTTCATGCCGAGCATGATGGCGAAGGCGGCCAGCCCCATGAGCAAGGTAGGCAGGTGGGTATCGCCAACTTGTTGCAGCATGCCCCACACATCCTGCAGAAAATGTTCGCTGCGCCCGATGGAGATGCCGAACAGTTTGTTGAGTTGCGACAGGCCGATGATGATCGCGGCGGCATTGGTGAAGCCGACGATGACCGGATGGGACAGGAAACTGACCACCACGCCCAGCTTGAATACGCCCAAGGTCAACTGGATCACGCCGACCATCAGCGCCAGCAGCACGGCGAGCGCGATGAACGGCTCCGAGCCGGAAGCGGCCAGCGGCGCCAGTGCCGAGGCGGTCAACAGCGAGACCACCGCGACCGGGCCGGTGGCCAGTTGTGCGGACGAACCCCACAGCGCCGCGATCATGCCCGGCAGGAACGCCGCATACAGCCCGTAATAGGCAGGCAGACCGGCCAGTTGCGCATACGCCATGGATTGCGGGATGAGCACCAGCGCGACGGTGATACCCGCGATCAGATCTGCTCTGACGGTCTCACCACGCACCGGCCACCAGGAAAGAAATGGAAAGAAACGTGTGAGACGGTTACTCATGCCGACCTGGCTCGCCGGAATTAGAAAATTGCTTTCTCGTTCGCCTCCTCGCCCGCTTGCGGGAGAGGATTGAGGTGAGGGGAACGGGCTTGCCCGTTGGGTAATTTATCGTGGCACTCGGGGAAGATGCGCGCCTTGCAGTTGCGGCATATCTCCGGATCAAGCTTGGCATACACCGGCTTGATCCAGTTCGCCATGGTCGGAAAGAAGTTGCTCTCGCCGATGTCGTCCAGTTTGTCGGACTTGCGCAGAAATTTGTAAATGGAATCTTTGCAGCGGTAGAAATATAGTCCGCCGCCCATCTTGCGCCGTCGGCGCGCTTCCTGCGCCAGCATCTCGGCACCCGCCACATCGACGAAAGTGATGCCTCTGGCGACGATCAGCACGGACTTCTGTTGCGGATTGATTTCGTCGATCTGCAGCAAACTGTTCTGCACATGATCCACGGCACCGAAAAAGATCGCACCGTTGATACGCACCATGCTTAATTGCGGGCATTGCGGATGATCCTCGGCACCCACGAAGTGGTAGGCACCCTCCTCTTTCGCCGGCACCACCGGCACGATACCCGGGCGCGAGACACGGTACAGATAGATGGACAACGAGAGCAGGATGCCGAAGAAGATGCCCTTCTCCAGATCGATCAGCGTACCGATCAGCGTGACGAACAGCGTGACCGTCTCGGAACGGCTGGTGCGGATGATGGACGAAGATGTGATGGAAATCGATCAAGCCCCAGGCAACCAGGAACAGAATCCCTGCCATCGCCGCCGTCGGCAGATAGGAAGCCAGCGGCGCGACCAGCAACAGGATGAGCACCAGCAAGACCGAGGCATACACCGTGGCCATCGGCGTCCGTGCGCCTGCCGCGTAGTTCACGCCGCTGCGGTTGAACGAGCCGCAGGAGGCATAGCTGGAAAAGAAACTGCCGACCAGATTCGACAAGCCTTGCCCGATGAATTCCTGATTGCCGTTGATGCGCTGCTCGGATTTCACCGCGATGGCGCGCGAGATGGAGACCGCCTCGGTCAGCGCCAGCATGGTGACCACCAATGCCGGGAACAGCACCTTATGGATGGTCTCGTAGGAAAAATCGGGGATGACGAAGGGTGGCAGATGCGAGGGCAACGCGCCCACGGTCTTGATCAGTGTGGTTTCCACGCCGACCTGCAGATTGACCAGATAAGCGACCACGCTACCCACCACCATGGCCACGATCATGTAAGGCAGCTTGGGAATGTAGCGCTTGGACAGAATACCCACGGCCAGCGTGATCGCACCGATAAACGTGACCCAGGGATTGATGTTGCCGATCTGCGCGACTGTCTGTTCGATCACCACATGGAAGGGTGCGCCGCGCGCGATGTTGATACCGAAGAAATTCTTCACCTGACTGGCCGCGATGAGCAGCGCGGCACCGGCCGTGAAGCCGATGACCACCGTGTGCGAGATGAAGTTGACCAGCACTCCCATGCGCGCGAGCCCGAGGATCAACTGGAACAATCCGGTGAGGAAGGTGAGCGTGAGCACCATGCTGATGAACTCCGGCGAACCGGGTTCGGCGAAGGGACTGATGGCGGCGAACACCGCGATGGAGATGGCCGTGGTCGGTCCGGAGACCAGATGCCAGCTCGACCCGAACAAGGCGGCGATGATCGCCGGCAACATGGCGGCATACAGACCGTATTCCGGCGGCATCCCGGCGATGGTGGCGAAAGCCACGCCTTGCGGCAACACGATCAACGCACCGGTGATGCCGGCGATCAGGTCGGCACGGGTGGTGCTGCGATCCACCATGTGCCGCCACTGCATGAACGGTAACAGGCGATGCAGCCAGTATTGACGCGAGTGTCCGGTCTTCAAAATATTGTGCTCAGCCTATGGTCTGGTAGTAAAGGTTCTGCGGGTGGTTGGCCTGCGCGAAGAAGAACCAGCGCTCCGCCATCAGCCCGAGGTACTGCAGTATAAACGCAACGCCGAGCAGCGCGGGCGTGAACAGGCCCAGCGCCAGCAGGGCCAGCGGAATCACAAACGCCAGTATCAGAAAAGCCGGTTTGATCGCTCGCAGGAACGCCGCACTCTTGCCGTGGAAGAATTCGCGCGTGTTGAACGAGCCGCCCATGGCACCCATCGAGCGCTGCACGATGTGCGGATGCTTGATGCCGATGGCGGTCTGCATCGTCGATTTCGGTTTCAGGCGCGCGTTGCGCACCAGCGATGCGCCGCGTCCGGCGAACGCCAGCACGGTGATGATGATCGCCCAGCCGGCGAAGAAATCGGCCTGCTGATGGTGCGGCATAAGCCGCATAGAACGCTGCCAGCATGAAGCCGGAAGAACCGCCCATCAGGATGTAGTTGATGACCGTCAGCGGCGAGTGCCATTCGCGCAGGAAACGCAGACAGGCGTAGATCATGCCGGTGCAGACGAACAGCGCGAAAGCCAGCAGCGTGCCGATGACGCCGAGCACGACAGACAGATCGATGAGCAAGCCGCTGGGCAGCGTCACCACTTCAGGCCGGTATCCGGCCAGATGCGAAACGCCGTACAGGAACACCACGTCCCATGAACGCAGGCAGCACGATGACTTCGCGCGACAGCCACGAGGTGCGCCATTGCGTGGCTGATCGCCATGCGCGCTCGGGGCGTCCGAGATGGAAGAACGAAGCGATCAGGCCGCCCGCCAGGAACAGCAAGGCCAAGGCACTGCCGTAACCGTAGAAAGCGTCGGACTGCATCGGCAACAGCCCGAACAGCGCATAGGATTGATGCGTGAACAGCGCGAGGAACAAGCCCTGCCCGGCACCGATCAGGGTGGTCAAAAAAATAACTGAGAAAGCTGGTTTCATGGTTCGTCGTTACCAGGCAGAAACATCGTCCATCGACGGCGCACCCTTTGCCGGTTTGGGCAGTTGGCCGTCGACTTTGAGCGGATTGTCCGCGCGCTCCAGCTCATCCTGGTGGATCTTGAGCTTGGTCTTGCGCCGCGGCAGATAATGGTTGGCGGGATGCGTGCCCCACTCCGGCATCAGCGCATAGCCGCCATCCTCGCGTATCGCCTGCGACACCGCCGATTCCGGATCGTGGATGTCGCCGAACAGACGCGCGCTGGTCGGGCAGGCTTTCACGCAGGACGGTTTGCGGTCGATCTCCGGCATGCGACTGTCGTAGATGCGATCCACGCACAGGGTGCATTTCTTCATCACCTTCTGCTTTCTCGTCGAACTCGCGCGCACCGTACGGACAGGCCCAGGAGCAATACTTGCAGCCGATGCACTTGTCGTAATCCACCAGCACGATACCGTCTTCCTTGCGCTTGTACGATGCGCCCGTCGGGCACACCGGCACGCAGGGCGGATCTTCGCAATGCAGACAGGATTTGGGGAAATGCAGCGTCTCGCTGTTCGGATACTGGCCGATCTCGAAGGTCTGCACGCGGTTGAAGAACGTGCCGGTCGGGTTCGGCCTCGTAGGGACGTTCATCGCACAGCGGGCCGGCCGAACCGGAGGTGTTCCATTCCTTGCAACTGGTCACGCAGGCATGGCAGCCGACGCAGACGTTCAGGTCGATGACGAGGGCAAGTTGGGTCATTTCGCACCGCCTTTCTTCTTGCCGCCGCCGAAGTACGCCAGCCAGCTCGGATGTTCTTTCATACCGGGATATTTCTTCATGGGTTCGAATTGCGGCGAGGTCTGTTCCGGCTCGCCCTCTTCCGCCTTGTAGATGCGCACGCGCACGTCGTACCAGGCGGCCTGTCCGGTGATCGGATCGGAGTTGGAAAAACGCTTGCCGTCCGCTTGCGGCGGCAGCTCTTCCGAGATGACGTGATTGAGCAGGAAGCCCTGCTGCGATTCGTTCGCGTCGGGCGACAGGTTCCACGCCCCGGCCGCCTTGCCGATCGCATTCCAGGTCCACACCGTGCCCGGTTCCACCGACTCGCTGTAGCGCGCCATGCAGCGCACCTTGCCCCATTGCGACTCGCACCACATCCAGTCGCCGTCGGCGATGCCCGCATCCTGCGCGGTGAGCGAGTTGACATAGAGATAGTTGTGCGCGTGGATCTGGCGCAACCAGGCGTTCTGCGAATCCCACGAGTGGTACATCGCCATCGGGCGCTGCGTCAGCGCCGACAGCGGATACTTGGGCTTGTCGCAGGTCTGCGTCTCCAGCGGCTCGTAGTAGAACGGCAGCGGATCGAAGAAGGTCTCGATGCGTTTCGCCAGATGCGCGGGCGGCTGGCGCGTGATGCTCTTGCCCTGTGCGGCGAGGCGGAACTTCTGCAACACCTCGGAATAGAGATGGATCAGGATCGGTTCGGAATAGCGCGTGATGCCGCTGCGCTGCGACCATTCGAGATAACCCTTGTTCCAGTTGCGCATGAACTGGTACGAGCGCGGCAGCTTGTGGTGATGCACGCAATCGTTCTTGGCATACATCTCCCACTGGTTCGGGTTCGGTTCGCCGCTTATGGATTTTTCGCCGCCCTTGCCGCGCCAGCCGGTCAGGAAGCCGATGCCGGAACCCGGTGCGGTCTCCCAGTTGACGATGAAGTCGGGATAGTCGCGGTACTTGCGCTCGCCTTCCTTGGTGACGAAGGCAGGCAGCTTCAGGCGCGTGCCGAGTTCGATCAGCACTTCCTGGAACGGCTTGCATTCGCCCGTCGGCGGCAACACCGGGATGCGCACCGAATCGACCGGACCGTCGAACTCCGAGATCGGACGGTCGAGCATGGACATCACGTCGTGGCGCTCGAGGTAGGTCGTGTCCGGCAGGATCAGGTCGGCGAACGCGGTGGTCTCCGAGTGGAAGGCATCGCACACCACGATGAACGGGATCTTGTATTCGCCGTCCTCTTCCTTGTCGGTGAGCATCTTGCGCACTTCGCTGGTGTTCATGGTCGAGTTCCAGGCCATGTTGGCCATGAACAGCAGCAGCGTGTCGATCTTGTAGGGATCGCCGCGCCAGGCATTGGTGATGACGTTGTGCATCATGCCGTGCACCGACAGCGGATATTCCCACGAGAAGGCCTTGTCGATACGCACCGGACTGCCGTCGTCATTGACGAACAGATCGTCCGGATCGGCCGGCCAGCCCAGCGCCATGCCGTCCAGCGGCGTGTTCGGCTGCACCGCACGCGGGTCGTTCGGCGTGCGTGCGCAGGGCGGGATCGGACGCGGGAACGGTGCCTTGTGGCGGAAGCCGCCGGGACGGTCGATGGTGCCCAGCAGCGTCATCAGGATGGACAGCGCGCGTATCGTCTGGAAACCGTTGGAGTGCGCCGCCAGACCGCGCATGGCATGGAACGAGACCGGATTGCCGGTGACGGTGTCGTGCTCCTTGCCCCAGGAATCGGTCCACGCGATCGGCAGTTCGATCTTCTGGTCGCGCGCGGTGATGCCCATCTCGTGCGCCAGACGGCGGATGGTCTCGGCGGAGATGCCGGTGATCTGCTCTGCCCATTCCGGCGTGTAATCCTTGACGCGTTCCTGCAGCAACTGGAACGCGGGCTTGACCGGCGTGCCGTCGGCCAGCTTGAATTCGCCGAACAGATACGGGTCGGCACCTTCGGTATGCGTGACCACGGCTTCGTTGGTGTTGCGATCCCACCACAGTTTGTTCTGCGGGTCGTAGCAGCCCTTCTTCTTTCGGCACCTCGGTGCGCACGAACATGCCGAACTCGTCATGCTCGGCATCGAGGTTCACCAGCTGACCGGAGTTGGTATAGCGCACCAGGAAATCGCGGTCGTACAGACCGAGCGCGATGATCTCGTGGATCAGCGCCAGCATCAGCGCACCGTCGGTACCGGGGCGGATCGGCACCCATTCGTCGGCGATGGCGGAATAGCCGGTGCGTACCGGATTGATGGAGATGAAGCGGCCGCCTTCGCGCTTGAATTTCGACAAGGCGATCTTCAGCGGATTGGAGTGATGGTCTTCCGCCGTGCCGATCATGATGAACAGCTTGGAACGTTCCAGATCGGGGCCGCCGAATTCCCAGAACGAACCGCCGATGGTGTAGATCATGCCCGCGGCCATGTTCACCGAGCAGAAGCCGCCGTGCGCCGCATAGTTGGGCGTGCCGAACTGGCGCGCGAACAGACCGGTCAGCGCCTGCATCTGGTCGCGTCCGGTGAACAGCGCGAACTTCTTCGGATCGGTGGCGCGTATCTTGCCCAGGCGCTCGGCCAGGATGGAGAAGGTCTCTTCCCAGCTGATCTCCTCGAACTCGCCCGCACCGCGTTCGGAGCCCTGCTTGCGGCGCAACGGCTTGGTCAGCCGCGCGGGCGAATACTGCTTCATGATGCCGGACGAACCCTTGGCGCAGATCACGCCGTTGTTCAGCGGATGGTCTGGGTTGCCGTCGATGTAGCGCACCTCACCGTTGCGCAGATGCACGCGGATGCCGCAACGGCAGGCGCACATATAGCAAGTGGTCTTTTTAACTTCAGTCTTGGCATCCGCGACGGGCGGAGCAAACGGGTCGTGCAATGGAGTCGATGACATGGGCGGCTGGTTTTATATGTAGTTATCGAGGCGCGACAGCCTCACCAAATTAGTCGGCTTTTCAGGGTCGCAAGTATGCGTATCGCGCGCCAGCACGACCATAGCCGTGATGAGTGATGAAAGCATAACCCCTAAGGGGGGTGTGACCCTCGACCCATCAGGGGTATCGCGGACTCGTCGATGTTGCTCTAGTGTGCCGGACGTGAGATTCCATCAGCAGCTGAACCGAATTAGGGAGGCAATATGGCATTGGTAAACCCGCATGGCGGGGGCGATCTCAAACCCTTGTTGCTAGAGGGTGAAGATTTGATCGCCGAATTGAAACGCGCTCGCGCATATCCGAAAGTGACCGTGAGTTCGCGCGAAAAGGGCGACCTCATCATGCTCGGCATCGGCGGCTTCACGCCGCTCGACGGCTTCATGACCCATGCCGACTGGCAAGGTGTCTGCGACGGCATGACCATGACCAACGGCCTGTTCTGGCCCATCCCCATCACGCTCTCCACCAACAACAGCTACCGCAGATGCCATCCACACCGGCAGCGACATCGCGCTGGTCGATCCCGAGGACGGCAGCATCCTCGCCACGATGCTGGTCACCGAGAAATACAACATCGACAAGGCGCATGAATGCGCCATCGTGTTCGACACCACCGACCTCGAACATCCCGGCGTGAAGATGGTGATGGAACAGGGCGAAGTGAATCTCGCCGGTCCGGTGAAAGTGCTGTCGCAAGGCGGCTTCCCGCAGAAATACGGTGCGCTGTTCATGACACCGAAAGAGACACGTGCGCTGTTCGAGAGCCTGGGCTGGAGCAAGGTCGCCGCGTTCCAGACGCGCAACCCGATGCACCGTTCGCACGAATATCTGGCCAAGGTCGCCATCGAAGTCTGCGACGGCGTGCTGATCCATTCGCTGCTCGGCAACCTCAAACCCGGCGACATCCCGGCCGAGGTGCGCACCCACGCCATCATCGCGCTGACCAAAAACTATTTCGTCACCAAGACCATCGCGCAGGCCGGCTATCCGCTCGACATGCGCTATGCCGGACCGCGCGAAGCCCTGCTGCATGCACTGTTCCGCCAGAACTACGGCTGTTCGCATCTGATCGTCGGACGCGACCATGCCGGGGTCGGCAGCTACTACGGCCCGTTCGACGCGCATCACATCTTCGACAAGATACCCAAGGGCGCGCTGGAAACGCAGCCGCTCAAGATCGACTGGACGTTCTGGTGCTACAAGTGCGGCGGCATGGCCTCCGCCCGCACCTGCCCGCACGGCGATGCCGAACGCTTGCTGCTCTCCGGTACCAAGCTGCGCAAGATGCTCTCGGAAGGTGCCGATGTGCCGCCGGAATTCAGCCGTCCCGAAGTGCTGGAGATATTGCGCCAGTATTACGCCGGTCTGGAGGAACACGAAAAAGTGGAAGTGAAGTTGACCGGACATTCAGCGAAGTGAAGCTCACCGGATATTTCTGAGGTTTATGGGTTTTGAATTCAGGTGGTAAAGGTTTTTGTTTCAGTGATTTTCGTATCAATTACTAGAGGAGTGTAAAGAATGCCAACATTTGTACGCACCGAAAAATGCGATGGTTGCAAAGGACAGGACAAGACCGCCTGCATGTATATCTGCCCGCACGACCTGATGAAACTGGACAAGGACGGTTCCGAAACCGGACACGCGATGAAGGCGTTCAACCAGGAACCGGAGCAATGCTGGGAATGTTATTCCTGCGTGAAGATCTGCCCGCAGGGTGCCATCGAAGCACGCCACTATGCCGATATCGTGCCGCTGGGCGGCTCGGTGCAGCCGTTGCGCGGTTCCGATTCCATCATGTGGACCATCAAGTTCCGCAACGGCAACATCAAGCGTTTCAAATTCCCCATCCGCACCACTTCCGAAGGCTCCATCGATCCTTACGGCGGCAAGCCGATGCCCAAGGTAGCCGAGCTCACTACTGACGGCGTGTTCACCAAGAGCATGATGGGCGGCTACCGTGCCGGCAAGCCGGAAGAATTGATCCGCCGCAAATAAGCAGCCACTTAACGAAATCAGGAGTGAACAAAATGTCTGAAGGAACTTTTGGTAATCCCCGAATCGTCGAAGAAGACCTCGATATTCTGATGATCGGTGGCGGTATGGCTTGCTGTGGCGCCGCTTACGAAATGATGCGCTGGGCAGAGGCCGTGAAGGCCGAGACCGGCACCGAACTGAAGATCAAGCTGGTGGACAAGGCCGCGATGGACCGTTCCGGCGCCGTGGCGCAGGGTCTGTCCGCGATCAACACCTACATCGGCCCCGAGCAGGATCCTGCCGATTATGCGCGCATGGTCTCCAACGACCTGATGGGTATCACCCGCGACGACCTGGCCTACGACCTCGGTCGCAATGTCGATGACTCGGTGCACCTGTTCGAAGAATGGGGTCTGCCGATCTGGAAGACCGACGCTGAAGGCGTGCGCCACGACGGCGCGGAATCCATCAAGGAAGGCCTGCCTTTGCTGAAGGACGGCGGCAAACCGGTACGTTCCGGCAAATGGCAGATCATGATCAACGGCGAATCCTACAAGTGGATCGTGGCCGAAGCTGCCAAGAAGGCTCTGGGGCTGAGCCGCATCGAGGAACGCATCTTCATCGTCAAACTGGTCAACGACAAGAACGACCCCAGCCGCATCGCCGGTGCAGTCGGCTTCTCGGTGCGCGATAACACCATTCACATCTACAAAGCCAAGTCCATCCTGCTCGCCGCTGGCGGTTGCGTGAACCTGTTCCGTCCCCGTTCCGTGGGTGAAGGCCAGGGCCGCGCATGGTACCCGGTGTGGAACGCCGGTTCGACCTACGCGATGGCTGCCGAAGCCGGTGCCGAGATGACCATGATGGAAAACCGTTTCGTGCCCGCCCGTTTCAAGGACGGCTACGGCCCGGTCGGCGCATGGTTCCTGTTGTTCAAAGCCAAGGCGGTCAATGCTTATGGCGAAGACTACATGGTCAAGAACAAGGAGATGTTGAACGACTACCCGCCTTATGGTCAGGCCGCCGTTCCCGCCTCCTGCCTGCGCAACCACCTCATGCTGAAAGAGATGAAGGAAGGTCGCGGCCCGATCTACATGGACACCGTGACGGCGCTGGCAAAGCTGCGCGAGACCTTGTCGCCCAAGGAAGTGAAGCATCTGGAAGCGGAAGCCTGGGAAGACTTCCTCGACATGTGTATCGGCCAGTGCGGTATCTGGGTCGGTGAAAACATCGAGCCGGAAAAGAAGATGTCCGAACTGATGCCGACCGAGCCCTACCTGTTCGGCTCGTCACTCCGGCTGCTGCGGCATCTGGGTGTCCGGCCCCACCGACCTCGGCGCACCGACCGCTGCCGATCCCGAAGAAGACGGCGTACCGGCACACCTGCCGCGCGGCTGGAACTGGGGCTACCGCTCCATGACCACGGTGAAGGGTCTGTTCACCGCCGGCGACGGCGTGGGCGCATCCGGCCACAAGTTCTCTTCCGGTTCGCACACCGAAGGCCGTTTGGCTTCCAAGGCGATGGTGAAATATGCGCTGGACAACAAGGACTGGAAAGTCGAGCTCGACACCCCGGCTGCACAACTGGCCGAAGAGATCTACAAGCCGGTGCGCAACTTCCTGGAGCACAAGGACTACACCACCGCCATCGACGTGAACCCGCACTACATCACGCCGAAGATGCTGCAAATGCGTCTGCAGAAGATCATGGACGAGTACGTGGCCGGTGTCGCGACTTACTACAACACCAACGACAAGATGTTGGCCGTGGCGGAAGAGAAGCTGGAGATGCTGAAGGAAGATGCGCAGAAGATGCGTGCGAAAGACCTGCACGAATTGCTGCGCGCCTGGGAAAACTACCATCGCATCCTGACTGCCGAAGCACACATGAAGCACATCCAGTTCCGTGAGGAAAGCCGCTATCCGGGCTTCTACTACCGCACCGACAAGAATTTTGTCGACGAAAAGAACTGGCACTGCTTCGTCAACTCGGTGTACGACAAGCAAACGAAAAAGTGGACCTGCTTCAAACGTAAACACGTGGACTTGGTGGACAAGTCCAAGCTGTTCAAAGCCGCAGCGCCTCACTAACTGCTGGTGCGATTGGAGTAACATCACCGGGCACCGCAAGGTGCCCGTTTTATTGCAAACCAACAGAGAAGAATATGACAGACACTTACATGGCAGCCGACCTCCCCTTCTCCGGCAGCCCGGTCGTACCGGAGATGAGCGACGGCAGCAAGAAGATCCAGTTTCAGTGCCACAAAGGCATCGCCTGCTGGAACGCCTGTTGCAGCAACATCGACATCTCGCTCACGCCTTACGACATCGTGCGTCTGAAGCAGCGTCTGGACATTTCATCCGGCGAGCTGTTGCAGAAGTACACCGTGCCTTACGAACTGGAACCGGGCGGCATCGCGGGTGTGAAGCTGCGTCCCGTCGAGAACGGCACCGCCTGCCAGTTCATGAAGCCCGAAGGCTGCGGCGTGTATGAAGACCGTCCCACTGCCTGCCGCTACTACCCCGTCGCCCTGCTCTCCATGCGCAAACAGGACGAATACACCGACACCAGTTCCTACGCGCTGGTCAAGGAAGAACACTGCAAGGGGCACTTCGAGCCGCGCAGCCTCACCATCGACGAATACCGCAAGGAACAAGGCGTGGAGGAATACGACGAACTCGCGCGCGGCTGGCGCCAACTCATCCTGAAAAAGAAATCCTCCGGCCCCAGCATCGGCAAGCCCACCAAGCGCAGCCTGCAACTCTTCTTCATGGTGTGCTACGACACCGACCGCTTCCGCGAATTCGTGATCAGCCAAGGTTTCACCGAACTCTACGACCTGCCCGTAGACGAGATGAAAAAACTACTGACCGACGACACTGCACTCATGCTGTTTGGCTTCCGCTTTCTCAAGCAAGTCCTGTTCGGCGAGAACACCATCGCGATGCATCAGGAAACAGCGGCCAAACGCTTGGAACGCGCTCAGGAAAAACTGCAACAACTCGAAGCCGAAGCCCGCGAAAAGCGCGCCGCTGAAGCGGATGGGATGTATGAGACTGATGAGAATTAATGTTGCGAGGAAGAATGTAGGAAATTGAAAACGCGTTGATATTGCACTCAATGGGGCGCTCCAGGTTGAACGTCCCATTACCTCTTCCGGAATAGTGTCCATAGCTGCTAAATATGAAGAAGAGTTTGAGTGAACAACGGCGGGAATTACAGTGTCAGTTATATCGCCTGACGATTTTCTGGTTTACCCATGAAGGCCAAGAAATAAAAAAGACTTGCAGCATTTCTGCTGCAAGTCTTTGTTACTACTGGTCGGGGCGGGGAGATTCGAACTCCCGACCCCTTGCACCCCATGCAAGTACGCTACCAGGCTGCGCTACGCCCCGAGGGCGCGAATTATAGCAGAGCAAATATTTTCTTGAAGCGTTTTTGAGTGTTATGTGCAACTCAAGCGCGAAGAAATTGGAGTAACTCGCCCAGCTCCCGCCGGATTTCTGCGACGTTTACTTGCTTGGCGTTTGCCGATGTTTTTTCCGAATGACGGTTATCCAGTGGTTGCTGGTCGAGACGACTGCGGGCACCGCTGATGGTGAAGCCTTCTTCGTAAAGCAATTCGCGGATGCGACGAATAAGCAGGACTTCGTGGTGTTGATAGTAACGGCGGTTGCCGCCGCGTTTTACCGGTTTGAGTTGGGTGAACTCCTGCTCCCAGTAGCGCAGCACATGCGCCTTCACACCGCACAGCTCGCTCACTTCACCGATGGTGAAGTAGCGTTTCGCCGGGATAGCCGGCAATTCAGAATTAACTACGTGCTGTTCCATGATAGGACTTCTCTACCATGCTCTTGAGTTTCTGGCTGGGGTGAAAAGTGACCACACGTCTGGCGGTAATCGGAATCTCTTCGCCGGTTTTTGGATTACGTCCGGGACGTTGCGGCTTGTCGCGCAACTGGAAATTACCAAAGCCGGAAAGCTTGACGCTGTCGCCCTGTTCCAATTGCATACGGATCTCCTCAAAGAAAGCTTCCACCATGTCCTTGGCTTCCCGCTTGTTCAGGCCGACTTTTTCAAACAGCAAGTCGGCCAGCTCTGCTTTGGTTAATGTTGTCGTCATCACTCTCCCCTCAACTGCGTAACTGCGCACCGTTTTTTTGTAATGCACCGACCAACGTGGCGATGCTCGGCTCAATTTCCAAATCCGTAAGTGTTTTTTGAGTATCTTGCAATAACACACGGAATGCAAGGCTTTTTTTGCCTTGCTCAACACCCTTGCCGCGATACACGTCGAACAAGACCAGCTCGACCACATGGAGTGCTTTTTCCGCCTGCATCGCATCCAATAGCGTCTGCACTGGCACACCTTCGTCCACCAATACTGCGAGGTCACGGCGCACCGGCGGGAAGCGCGAGATGTCCATCGCCTTTGGCACGCTGCCTTGTGTCAAAGCGGCCAACTCGAGTTCGAACCACACCACAGCCTGTGGCAGGTCATATTGCTGTTGCCATTGCGGATGCAACTCGCCGATCCAACCGATGGCTCGTCCATCCAGCAGGATGCGCGCTGAACGTCCGGGATGCGAGGCCGCATGAAGCGCTGCTTGGAAGGTCAAACTGCGAGGAGCAAACAAGGCTTCAATATCGCCCTTCACGTCATAGAAATCCACGTTGCGCGCAGGCGAACTCCACTGCTCCGAGAAGGCTCCACCGTAAGCCAATCCAGCCAAGCGCTCATGCTGCACATAGCTGCCCGCTTCGGCGGCAAAACAGCCGCCGATCTCGAACAAGCGCACTCGTGGCTGCTTGCGCGCAAGGTTGGTACGCAAGGCGCCGAGCAGCCCGCCCAGCAATGAGCTGCGCATCACGCTCATCTGGCTGGCGATGGGATTCTTCAAGGCGATGGGCGCGGTATTGCCGCACAGATCGCGCTCCCACTCGGCTTCCACGAAAGCGTAATTGATGGATTCCTGGTAATCGCGCAGCACCATGGCCTGGCGCAGCTTCGCCAAAGGACGTTGCGCCTCGGCCTGCGGCAATATCGTCATGCGCGCTTGTATCGGCGCGGGCTGGATATTTTCGTAGCCATAAACGCGAGCGACTTCTTCGATCAGGTCTTCTTCGATTGCGATGTCGAAGCGATAACTGGGCGGTATCACGCTGAATTCATCACCTGTTTGTCGAGCCTGCATTCCGAGTCGCGACAGTATCTGCGCGATCTCATCGGCTTTCAGCGCCACGCCCAACACGCGATGCACGCGCGAGGTACGCAGCTTCACCGGATGGCGCGCAGGCAGTTCGCCCCGCACTTCGGTTATGGCACCGGCTTGCCCGCCGCAGATATCGAGGATCAGTTGCGTGGCACGATCCAGCGCTGTTTGTGTTGCCGCGAAATCCACACCGCGCTCGAAGCGATGGGAAGAATCCGAGCCGAAGCCCAAACGGCGTGACTTGCCGACGATCACACTGGGCGCGAAGAACGCGCTTTCCAGGAAGATGTCCGTGGTCTCCTCGTCCACCGCGCTGTCCGCGCCCCCCATCACACCTGCCAGCGCGACCGGGCTCTTGCCATCGGCGATCACCAGCATGTCTTCTTGCAGGCTTACCGTTTGTTCGTTCAGCAGCTTCAGGCTTTCTCCGGCACGCGCGAAACGCACTTCGATGTCGCCGTTCAGCTTTGTTCAGATCGAAGGCATGCAGCGGTTGTCCCAGTTCCAGCAGCACATAGTTGGTCACATCGACCAGGACGCTGATGCTGCGCAAGCCGCAACGCTCCAGGCGCCGCACCATCCATGCGGGTGTGGCAGCCTTGGCGTTCACGCCGGCGATCACACGCCCGCTGTAAAGCGGACAAGCCGCTGAAGCCGCTACCTTGACCTTGCGGCTCTGGTGGTCACCCTGTTTGAAGGATGCTTGGGGAATGGTTTGCAATGCCGATCCGGTCAACGCTGCTACTTCACGGGCAATGCCATGCAAGGACAGGCAGTCGCAGCGGTTCGGCGTGAGCTTGAGCGTAAGCAGATGATCGTCCAGGTCGAGATGCTCGCGGATGCTCTGACCGACCACTGCATCGGCAGCCAGTTCCAGCAGCCCGCTGCTCTCTTCCGCCAGCCCCAATTCTTTGGATGAGCACATCATGCCGAAGGAGGCGATACCGCGCACCTTGGCTTGCTTGATCTCGATGCCGGGCAACTTCGCGCCGACCAGCGCACAGGGCGCTTTCATGCCGACCGTCACGTTCTGCGCGCCGCACACGATGGTCAGCGGCTCAGCCTGCCCGACATCCACTGTCAGCAGGTTCAGACGATCCGCATCGGGATGTTTGTCTTTGGTCAGCACCTGCGCCACGACAACCTTTTCGAAAGCGGGAGCGACAGGCGTCATCTCCTCCACTTCCAGTCCGGCCATGGTCAGCAGGTGCGACAGTTCCTCGCTGGACAGCGAAGGATTTACGAAGGTACGCAACCAGGATTCAGAGAATTGCATTTAGTTAAATTGTTTAGTGGTCGTTTTGGTATGGCAAACTGCTTGTTCGAGGAAACTGCAGGTTAAGTATCTCGAAGAACAGCCTGAGGTCGTTCACGCCGTAGCGCAGCATGGCCAGACGCTCCACGCCCATGCCGAAGGCGAAGCCGATGTATTTCTCGCTGTCGATGCCGACATGCTTGAGCACGTTCGGATGCACCATGCCGCAGCCGCCGATCTCCAGCCAGCCGCCTTTCCAGCTCATGTCCATCTCGGCCGAGGGTTCGGTGAACGGAAAGAACGAGGGACGGAAACGCACTTGCATGTCTTCGGTCTCGAAATAGTTCTGCAGGAAATCGGCGATCACGCCTTTCAGGTCGGCAAAGCTCACGCGCTCGCCTATCCACAAGCCTTCGACCTGGTGGAACATCGGCGAATGGGTGGCATCGGAATCCACGCGGTAGACGCGTCCCGGCGCGATGATGCGGATGTCCGGCATCGTCTCCAGATGCTGGTACTTCTCCATATGCGCTTGCATGTAGCGGATCTGGATCGGCGAGGTGTGCGTGCGCAACACATGCTGCTCGTCGATGTAGAAAGTGTCATGCATGGCACGCGCCGGATGGTCTGTCCGGAATGTTCAGCGCGGTGAAATTGTAGAAATCGTTCTCGATCTCCGGGCCTTCCGCCACGTCGTAACCGATGGAGTGGAACAGCGTTTCGATGCGCTCCAGCGTGCGTGTGACGGGATGCAATCCGCCCACTCCTGCGCCGCGCCCCGGCAGGGTCACGTCCAGCGACTCTGCCGCCAGCTTGGCGTTCAAAGCACGTTGCTGAATGGCATCGCGCCGCGCTTGCAGCGCCGCTTCGATCTGCTGTTTGACTTGATTGATGAGCGCACCAGCCGCCGGACGTTCTTCGGCAGAGAGTTTACCCAAGCCCTTTAACAGGCCGGTCAGACTGCCTTCCTTGCCGAGATAGCGCGCCTTGGCGTTCTCCAGCTCAGCCGCGTCTTCTATCGCTGCAAAGCTTTGCAGCGCGTCATCGAGAATTTTTTGAAGTTCTTGCATTGTTTCGATCTTGAAACAAAAAAGGAGGCATGACGCCTCCTTTTTTATATTGCGCAAAAATTACGCGCCGAGGCTAGCCTTTGCTTGTGCGAATATCAGCGAGAAAGCAGGTTTGTCGAACACAGCCAAGTCGGCCAATACCTTGCGGTCGATCTCGATCGCTGCCTTCTTCAGACCATTCATGAACACGCTGTATGGCAGACCTTGCTCACGCGCAGCCGCATTGATACGGGCGATCCACAAAGTGCGGAACTGACGCTTCCTTTGACGACGGTCACGATAGGCATATTGACCAGCCTTCATCACCGCTTCTTTGGCGATGCGATAGACACTATTGCGACGGCCGCGGTAACCCTTGGCTTTGTCTAGAATCTTCTTATGGCGCGCGCGCGCCGTTACACCACGTTTTACTCTTGGCATTTTCTTCTACTCCTTATGCGTAAGGCATCATGGCGCGTACAGACGCCGTGTTAGTTGCATGAACTTCTGTCGTTCCACGCAACTGACGCTTGTTCTTGGTGGTCTTCTTGGTCAAGATATGACGCTTGAACGCTTGCGAACGCTTGATGCTTCCGCCAGCACGAACAGTAAAGCGTTTTTTTGCACCGCTTTTAGTTTTCATCTTAGGCATAACAACTCCATTTATTTGATGACGCCGGGAGATTCCTGACAGGAACGCTTGAAAACCCGGAACCACTTATACGGGACTCTATTCACAACCACCGCAACGGCAAGTCCCTTGCTCCGTTGCGATACAAAATCATTTCTTCTTGGGACCGATCACCATCACCATCTGACGGCCTTCCATCTTGGGGAACTGTTCGATCACACCATGTTCGTCCAAATCGCCTCTGATGCGCTCGATCAGCCGCATGCCGATCTCCTGGTGCGCCATCTCGCGACCACGGAACCGCAACGTCACTTTGGTCTTGTCGCCGTCGCCCAGGAATTTGATCAGGTTGCGCAACTTGATGTTGTAATCGCCCTCGTCCGTACCCGGACGAAACTTGATCTCTTTGACCTGGACTTGTTTCTGCTTAAGTTTGGCTTCGTGCTGTTTTTTGCTTTCAGCATATTTGAATTTGCCGATGTCCATGATCCGGCACACTGGGGGTTCCGCCAACGGGGCGATCTCCACCAGATCCAATTCCGCTTCATCAGCCATGCGCAATGCTTCCGCTATTGCCACGACACCAACCTGCTCTCCCTCCGCGCCGATGAGCCGCACCTGCGGTGCTGTTATCTGCTCATTGATACGCTGCGACTTATCTTGTGCTATTGGAAATTCTCCATTAAAAAATTAAACCGCGCCATCCGCATGCAGCTCGGTTCGCAAGCGCTGCAACAGCGCCTCCACCGACATCTGCCCAAGGTCTTCACCTGTTCGGGATCGCACGGCAACGAGTCCTGCAGCCACTTCCTTATCGCCCAGAATCAGCTGGTAAGGTAATTTCTGCAAGCTATGTTCGCGGATTTTATAGGTAATCTTCTCGTTGCGCAAATCTGATTGCACACGAAGGCCGGATGCACGCAAAGTTTCCACCACTTTCCCGGCATATTCCTCCTGCGCCTGCGAGATATTCATCACCACCATCTGCACTGGTGCCAGCCACAGCGGCAGCGCCCCGGCATGGTTTTCCACCAGAATACCGATGAATCGCTCCAAAGAACCCAAGATCGCGCGGTGCAACATCACCGGCACCTTGCGGGTGTTGTCCTCATCCACGAACTCCGCGCCAAGGCGGCCCGGCATGGAGAAGTCCACCTGGATCGTACCGCACTGCCAGGAACGGCCAATGGCGTCCTTGATGTGGAATTCGATCTTCGGGCCGTAGAAAGCACCCTCGCCCGGCAACTCTTCCCAAGTCATGCCGGAAGCGCTCAACGCGGCACGCAAGGCATTTTCGGACTTGTCCCAGATTTCGTCTGAACCGACCCGGCCTTCCGGCCGCAACGCCAGCTTCACCACCACATCGTGGAAACCAAAGTCCTTATAAACCTTCAATACCAGCGCATTGAACGCCGTCACCTCGGATTCGATCTGTGCTTCGGTACAGAAGATGTGACCATCGTCCTGCACGAAACCGCGCACACGCATCAGACCGTGCAAACCACCGGACGGCTCGTTGCGGTGGCACGAGCCAAACTCGCCATAGCGCAACGGAAGTTCGCGATAGGAGCGCAGATCGGCATTGAACACCTGAATATGGCCGGGGCAATTCATCGGCTTGACCGCGTAGTCGCGTTTTTCCGACTCGGTCGTGAACATGTTGGCCTTGTAGTGCTCCCAGTGGCCGGATTTTTCCCACAGCACGCGGTCGATGATCTGCGGGCAGCGAATTTCCTGATAGCCGTTGTCGCGATAGACGCGGCGCATGTACTGCTCGACCACCTGCCACATCGCCCAGCCCTTGGGATGCCAGAACACCATGCCCGGCGCTTCGTCCTGCATGTGGAACAGGTCGAGTTGCTTGCCCAGCTTGCGGTGGTCGCGCTTCTCCGCTTCTTCCAAGCGCATCAGATACGAATCGAGGTCTTCCTTCTTCGCCCAGGCCGTACCGTAGATGCGCTGCAGCATCTCGTTCTTCGAGTCGCCGCGCCAATATGCGCCGGCCACCTTCATCAGCTTGAACACCTTGAGCTTGCCGGTCGACGGCACGTGCGGGCCGCGACACAGATCGGTGAACTCGCCCTCGCTGTACAGCGACACATCCTGATCGGCGGGAATGGACTCGATGAGCTCGGCCTTGTACTTCTCGCCCAGCGATTTGAAATAGGCCACTGCCTCGTCGCGCGGCAATACACGGCGCACCACCGGCAGATCCAGCTTGGCCAGCTCCGCCATGCGCTTCTCGATGGCCGCCAAGTCTTCCGGCGTAAAAGGACGCGAATAGGCAAAGTCGTAATAGAAACCGTTCTCGATCATCGGCCCGATGGTCACCTGCGCCTCGGGGAACAGCTCCTTCACCGCATAGGCCAGCAAGTGCGCGGTGGAATGGCGAATCAGATCAAGACCGTCGGCATCCTTGTCGGTGATGATCGCCAACTTGGCATCGGCGGAAATCAGGTGCGAGGTATCCACCAGCACCCCATCCACCTTGCCCGCCAGCGCGGCACGCGCCAAACCGGCGCCGATGCTCTGCGCGACTTCGGCCACAGTCACGGGGTTGGGAAAACTACGTTGCGAACCATCCGGTAAGGTAATGACAGGCATTTTATTCACTCTGCTAAAAACAAATGCGGCGAACGCCGCACTTTCAAATTCCGACCGGACGCACCCTGCGCCAGGCGGCGCGCAGTATAGCGCAACTCACTCCACCATGCCGAGGTAGGCGATCAACGCATCCAGGGTAAACACGAACAGCAGACTTTGCAGCACGGCGCGAATGGCGACCTTGGGCACTTCGGTCACCGAGGGTTGCGCATTCATGCCGTTGTAGCAGGAGATGGTGGAGATGGCGATGCCGAACAAACAGCCTTTGAACGCGACCAGCACGAACTCGCTGAGCTTGACCGTATTCAGGAAACGTCCGATCTGATCGAAATAGGACACGTTCTGGAACAGCGCGCTCACTGCCAAGCCGCCGCCGATGGCGACGACCTGAAAATAGATGGTCAGCGCGACCACTGCCAGTGTCACGCCGAAAATGCGCGGCACGACCAGATAGTCTAGCGGGGAGATGCCCATGCGCGAGAGGTGCGTCATCTCGTTGCGCGTTTTCATCAGCGCCAGTTCGGAGGCGATGGCGGCACTGCTGCGCGCGATGATGATGATGGCGGCGAACAATGGGCCTACTTCGCGCACCACAGTCCAGATCAACACCTTCACCGTCAGTTCGCTGTCACCGCCGACCAGCGAAGTGGTCTGGGTGATGACCAGCGTGCCGCACAGAAATCCGAACACCGCGACGATGCCCCAGGCTTCGACTCCGGTAAAGAATATCTGGCGATGGAATACGGTTTTGACCGGCGCGATCTGCAATACGCGGAAATGGCTGGTGGCATACCACCACAAGGCGAAGCAGCCTTGCACCGTCTGGACTATCCGTTCCAGCTTCAACCACAGGCTGATTTTTTTCCAGAGTGCAAACATCAGTTCGAGGCGAGCAGCGGCGGATACCAACCGAACACCGGCAGCATGACATTCCCCTTGACCGCCTGTTCGCCCAAGTCGGTCAGACCACCGGACAATTCCACACTTTCAGCCACCACTTTGGAGCAGACCACCGGGTAGCCCAAGGTCTTGGTCAGTTCTTCCAGTCTGGCTGCCATACCCACCACATCGCCGATGGCGGTGTATTCGTGGCGCGTGTCGGAGCCGACATGTCCGATCACCACATCGCCTATATGCAGACCGATGCCGATCTCTATCGGCGCAAATCCTTTTTCTTTTAAACGTGCATTGACCTGGCGCACACGCATCAGCATCTCTTGTGCGGCTTCCAGCGCGTTCTTCTCCGGACGATCCAGTGCTTGCGGCGCGCCGAAGTAGGCCATGATGGCATCGCCGACGAATTTACCGACTGTGCCGTTGTGCTGGTGGATGGCCACCGTCATTTCGGAAAAGTATTCGTTCAGCACTGCGACCAGCTCCTGCGGCGAACTGCCTTCGCTGCGCGCGCCGAAATTGTGGATGTCGGCAAACAGGATGCACACCCGTTTGCGCTCTCCCTCCAGACGCGATTGCACGCCTCCCGCTATCATCGCCCGCAGCGTCTCGGCGCTGACATAGCTGCCGAAGATGCCGCGCAATTGCCGGTTCTCGATCGCTTTCAATACCAGTTCATAAATCGAACGCAGGGCAAAAGCGAACAATCCGGAAAGCAATATCCCGCCCACCGGCAGATAGGCCGCTTCACTCAGTTGCCAGGTCGAATAGGCCAGCAAAATGAGCGGGAAGATCACCAGCGCCACGAATTTGTACCAGTGCAAACGCACAAACCAGAGCAATGCCGCAAGCAGGCTCAGTGCCAGCACGAAATCGCGGTGAGATTCCTGGATCAAACCACGGGTCAACATCGAGCGCAGCGCCTGCGCCTGCCACACCACCGTGGACAGATGACGATTCTCCGGCTCCCATGCCGCCAGTTCCACCGGCAAATTCACGCGATCCTCGAACGGCAAGATCATTCCGAGCAACACCGGTTTGCCCGAAAACGTACGTTGCAACTGTTCGTCGTCGCCACTGATCCGCCCACTCCAGCACCTTGTGGAACGGCACGTAATTGAGTTCATCTCCCACCCTGAAATCGACCAGACCACGCGCCGCCTGCTTCCGGCCCAGGTGCGCTGCCATCGCTTCGGTCAGCGTCGCGCCTTGCGTATTGACCGTGCACTGGTTCGGATCGGCGCGCCGGGCGACACCGTCCGTTTCCGCACAGACCACGACCGGAGCCAGCCCGTCCGTCCCCGAGGCCTCGACGAAAGGCGGGAACACCAGACGGAAATTGCCATTCTCGTCCAGTGTCTGACCAAGCACGATGGGGGTTTGCGCTTTCAGAGCAAGCAAGCCCTGCGTGAGATTCTGGTCGTATTGCCGGATCAAAAAATCATAGGAACGCTCCGGCAATGCCACATCCACACCCAGTACGGACGGCTTGGCCCGGCTCATGGCCTGCAGGAATTTCCCGAAGTGGGGATGCCACAAGGCGTAAGGCTCTTTGAGGACTTTGAAGGTCGCCTCATCGATGCCGACGATCACCACATCATTGGCGATAGAGTGCGGGTAATGGTCGCGCAAGAAAGCGAACTGCCGATCCAGAATCTTGCGGCTCACGCTGTCGCTCAATTGGGAAAAATTCAGCGCCACCGCCACCAGCACGCACACGGCAAAGCCCAGAGCGATCCTGACTTTGCCATCTGCCAATTTCAGTCCGCCCAGCTTCAGTTCCATCGCTTCGATCCTTTCACTTCACTAACGTGGCGGCGACACGCGCCGCCCGTTCGCGATACTGGGCAGCCAGTTCCGTCCGCCCCAGCTTGTCTTGTGCCTGTGCCAGCAGCGACAGGTCCTGGCGTATCTTGTCGGGCAATCCCAGCGTCTTGTCTATGCCCAGCGCCTCTTCCAGCAACGGCAACATCGCCTCGAACTCCTGTTGCAGCAGTTTGGCTTGCGCCCGCAAGCGCAAGGCATTGGCATATTCGATCTGCGACTCGCCCTTGTTGGCGGAGACGGCACGCTCGCTCCAGTCCAGCGCCTGCTCCGCGTCGTTGGACTGGATGGCGATATTCGCGCGCAGATTGGCGATCACCCCGGACAGTTTGCAATCGGACACGCAATACTCGTTTGCTTTGTCCGCCCAGGTCTTTGCCGCAGCGACATCTCCCGCCTGCAAACGCAGCAGGCCAAATTGCAGCGCAGCGGCGGCCAGATGTGCCGACGGATAATGCAGCGCCTTCTCGCTCAGGAGTCGGTCCAAATACTGTTGCGCGACCTCTGGCTTGCCCAATGCCTGATTCACCTTGGCCAGATTGAGCAGATTGACCGCGATGCCATCCACGTTTTCGATGGCAGCATCCAGGCGCAGGGCGTTTTCATACAGACCGGCTGCGGTCTGATATTCACCGCGCAAGAACGCACGCTGGGCACGCTGATTGAATTCGATGGCCTGCTCCTCACGCACGCTGCGCACCGACCGGCGCTTCATGGCTGCATGCGGACAGCAACAGCAGCATAAAAGTGAGAGTGATGCTTCTGGCGAAAATCGGATTCATCATGGTTTGACTGGCAGTGGCGCCACATAGCCATCCACAGGCAGTGCGGTCTCTTCGGGCCTGGGGAAAAGATCATTCAGCAGCCAGGATTTCTGCACGCCTTTCAGCGTCTCCTGCCCGTCCTGCACCAGGGCGTTGGTATTGCGCACCAGCGTGGGAATCTGGTCGGACGATTCGGTAGTCATGCGTTTGATGTCAACGGTCGCCGACTGCACATTGTCCAGCGTCGTATCCGCCTTGCCGACCAATTTCGGAATCGCCTTGTCCAGTGTCTCCAGGCTCGAATTGACCCGATCCAAAGCGCGATCCACTTTCACATATACGCCATCAATCTTTTGGTTACCGCTTTGCGCCAGAGTGCCAAATTGCCCCACCGTCTGGTTAAGTTGCCCCACCGTTTCACGCAAACCGCCGGTGACTTGGTTGATGTTTTTTAGAATCTGTTGCACGTCCCCGCGCGGATTGTTGATGGATGAGGTGATCTGCTTCACATCGGTCAAGATCGGCTGCAACTGTCCGGCCAGATTCTCGGCCAGCGATCCGGCATCCTGCCCGCGCTCGAACTCCAACACGCTGTTCTGTTTCACCTGGCGCACCTGCTGCTCGCCGGGGATGATCTCGACCACGCTCTCGCCGACCAACGCCTCTTTCATCAAACGCGCTTTGGCATCCTGACCGATGAGTCGGACGTAATCGTTGTCCAGCGACAACTTGACCTTGACCGTGGCATTGGACTGCATGCTGATCTCCTGCACGCTACCCACCTTGAAGCCGATGAATTTGACCGCCATTCCCTTGCTGAGTCCCTGCGCGTTCGGGGCGAAGAAATAGATCGCGGTGTTACGCACAAAATAATCCTGACTGAACGCGATCAGAGTCGATACCGCGACCAGCACCACAACCGCCCCCCACATAAAGCGGGTGGTCTTGCGCTCGGTGCTCTGCATGCTCAGATTGAAATTGGGTAGCTTCATCTCACAATTGGATAACTACTTGTCGCGGTTCGGTCGCATCCCGGTATTCGTCGAAACTCAATAACACAGATGTACGGAACGGGTAGTACAAACGAAAAATACGGTCAAATCTGGCGGTCTTTTCCATCTCCCGGCGCGACAGACCTTCATGCAACGAATCGTACACGATCATCTCCGGCATGGTCAGCATCGCCCGCACAAAACCAACCAGACGCTTTTCATACAGCGACAATTGGTCGGGCAGCTTGAACATCAGCTTGGTAAACGATTGTTCATCGCGCACGCCGCATTTCTCGAACAAATTTACCACGTTCTCTTCTAATTTGCCGCCAAGTTGAATGTTGCGATATCGCACAGGCAGGGCGAGGTTTTCCCACACCCGCAAGTTGCTGATAAGTCCGCCGTTGTTTGCCACGACAGCCGTATCGGGCTGTGCCGAGAGCGCATCCAACACCGCTTTGCGCTGAGCATCGGAACGCACCACCAAACAATAGGAATAGCCAGGCTTGAGCTGAGCCTGGGTGCTTTCTTCTCCATGCAAGCTCAATGTGAACATGGCATTTTTCGGAAGAACTTTAGGATGCTACCGGGAAATTGGTAGGCGCGATTGGACTCGAACCAACGACCCCTTGGATGTCGACCAAGTGCTCTAACCAGCTGAGCTACGCGCCTGTAAAAGGACGCGCATTGTAACCGAACAGATCGGGAGCGCCAAGGATTTAGTGCGATTTTTTTGTGCTTTATCGGCTCAATAGTGAGCGCAATAAAAAATTTGCTTCCCGCATCATAGGCTCCTGTTCAGTATTGGGATGGGGCGTAATTCTCGAACCTGGTGTACTCGCCACGGAAGGTGAGTTCGACTTTGCCGATGGGGCCGTTACGCTGCTTGCCGATGATGATCTCGGCCTTGCCCTTGTCCGGTGTGTCCGGGTTATAGACTTCGTCGCGGTAGATGAACAGGATCAAGTCGGCATCCTGCTCGATAGCGCCGGATTCGCGCAGGTCGGACATCACCGGGCGTTTGTTGGGGCGCTGCTCCAGGCTGCGGTTGAGCTGAGACAACGCGATCACCGGCACTTGCAGTTCCTTCGCCAGCGATTTCAGCGAACGGGATATTTCCGAAATCTTCTGTGGCGCGGTTCTCGCTCGCCCTGCCTGCCGGAGAAGACATCAACTGGATATAGTCGATGACGATCAAGCCGAGGCCGCCGTGCTGACGGCTCAGCCGCCGGGCACGCGAACGCAGTTCCAGCGCATTCAAACCGGCCGTCTCGTCGATGAAGATCGGTGCATCGTTCAATTGCCCCAGCGCATGGGTCATGCGCGACCAGTCATCGTCTTCCAGTCGGCCGGTACGCAGGTTGTGCTGATTGAGTCGGCCCACCGAGCCGATCATACGCATCGCCAGTTGCGTGCCGCCCATTTCCATACTGAAGATGGCCACCGGCTTGTTCGATTCCAGCGCCACGTTCTCCGCGATGTTGATGGAGAACGCGGTCTTGCCCATACTGGGACGCCCCGCGACGATGATGAGGTCGCCGGGTTGCAGGCCGGAAGTCATGCGATCCAGATCGGTGAAGCCGGTGGCGATACCGGTGACATCGCCAGTATTTTCGCGGCTATACAGACTCTCGATGCGCTCGACCACTTGCGTCAGCAGCGGCGGGATAGCGGTGAAGCCCGCGCGTCCTCGTTCTCCCTGTTCGGATATCTCAAACACTCGGCTTTCGGCCTCGTCCAGCAACTGCCCGGCATCGCGCCCGCCGGGATTGTAGGCGCTGGTAGCGATCTCGCTGCCCACCTCCACCAGCTTGCGCATGATGGCGCGCTCGCGCACGATCTCGGCATAGCGACGGATGTTGGCGGCGGATGGCACGTTCTGCGCCAGCGTGCCCAGATAGACCAGACCGCCCGCCTTCTCCAGCTCGCCGTGGCTCTCCAGCGATTCGGCCACGGTGATGACATCGATCGGCTTGGCGTGTTCGGTCAGGCGCCCGATATGGCGCCAGATCAGCCGGTGTTCATGGCGGTAGAAATCATGCTCGCTCAACAGATCGGTGATCTTGTCCCAAGCGCTGGTATCCAGCAGGATGCCGCCCAGCACCGACTGTTCCGCCTCGATGGAATGTGGCGGAAGCTTCAGGGCTTCGAGCTGGGAATCGGCAACGGGAGAGGAATAGTTTTGCATGCTGTAACCGCAACTTTTGGGAGGGGAATTTTACACTGTCGGGCTCGTTTGCATCGCCCGAAATCGGAAAACAAAAAAGGGCTGTCGCCAGCCCTTTTTCTTGACGCGGTAACGATGCGGAATTACTGCTCGTTCTGCACCGAAACGGTCATGTTCACTACCACATCCGGATGCAGCGCAACGGTGATCGCATGATCGCCGATCTGCTTCAGGTGCCCGGTTGCCATACGCACTTGGCCCTTATCCACATTGTGACCTTGAGCCACCAGCGCTGCCGCGATATCCGCATTGGTCACGGAACCGAACAGCTTGCCGTCTACGCCGGCCTTTTGCACGATCTGCACAGTCAAGCCTTCCAGCTTTGCACCGCGAGCCTGAGCATCGGCCAGCTTGGCTTGATCAGCCGCTTCCAGTTCGGCACGACGTGCCGCGAAATCCGCCACGTTGTGTTCCGTCGCACGCTTGGCCTTGCCTTGCGGGATGAGGAAGTTACGCGCGAAACCGTTCTTCACTTTGACCACATCGCCCAACTGGCCGAGGTTGATCACTTTTTCCATCAGAATCACTTGCATGATCTACTCCTTAGTGCAAATCGGTGTAAGGCAGCAACGCCAGGAAGCGCGCGCGTTTCACGGCCACGCTCAACTGACGCTGGAAGCGCGTCTTGGTACCGGTGATACGAGCCGGGATCAGCTTGCCGTTCTCGGTAACGAATTCCTTAAGGATGTTGATGTCCTTGTAATCCACTTCCGCGATCTTCTCTGCGGTGAAACGGCAGAACTTGCGGCGCTTGAACAATTGACGCGAAGAGCTGTTCTTCTTGTCATCTTTTTTCTTAAATACACGAGCCATGTTGTGCCCCTATCTCAATGTAACGTTATCAATGTGCAACACCAGTTGCGCGATCTTCAGGCTGCGCTGCGCAAGGAAACCTTCGGCTTTCACCATCTGGCCGGGTTGCACGCGGCTGACTTGCTGTGCCGCTTCGCCCAGTGCCAGTGCCGGAACATCACACTGTACCTGGCGCTGCATCCCTGCTTCCTGCTGCATCGAGCTGTGGCGCAATTTGAACGCCACTCTCGCCAATCCTGCCGGGGTGTAACGCAAGCCTTCCGACTCGATCACTTCCCCTTCAATCACACAACGGTTGCTGCTCAATCCTTATTACGCTGCCGCTGCCGGAGCTGCTGCCTCTGCTACTGGAGCAGGCGCTGCGGAATCGCTGTTGAACGAACGCGACTTCTCTTCCTTCATCATGGCGGAAGGCACAACAACTGCGGCCTTGGTCTTGATGGTCAGGTGGCGCAACACGGCGTCGTTGAACTTGAACGCGTGTTCCAGTTCGTCCAGCGTAGGCTGATCGACTTCAATGTTCATCAGCACGTAATGTGCTTTGTGGATCTTTTGGATAGGGTAAGCCAGTTGGCGACGACCCCAGTCTTCCAGACGGTGGATGTGACCATTCTTGCTGGTCACCAATGTGCGATAACGCTCGACCATCGCGGGAACTTGCTCGCTCTGATCGGGATGCACGATAAATACGATTTCGTAATGTCGCATCTCATCTCCTTGTGGTTGTAGCCCCCCGTCATGCGAAAGACGGTAGAGCAAGGTTAAAACTACGGGTTATTCCGCCTGATCGCCGACTGGCGGTTTTCAAGGGAGGGCGGATTATAGCGATATTCGGCTTGCAGTCAACCGTGCCGAGCCTTGGCAAGGCATGGGACTAATGGTTGTCGCCTCCCCCAGTTCACCTGTCGCTGCGAAGGGATCGGAATGTAGTTATCCAATTCGGCTGGCCGATATTGCATCGCGCGCCCGTCCAACAACTTGGTCATCTCATAAAGCTGGACTTCGCGATTGAGTTTCGCCCCCCCATCACGGGTGAGCGGCTTCCATAGGAAATATCCAACCGAACTGCTGGACTTGGTCATCATCGCATCGAACGGGATGGTGACGTAGATTCCTTTGTCGAAACTGCCTTCGCCGAATTGCTGCGCCGAGACATTGGTCTTGGTGAAAAATGCCCCCATGCTCACTCCGTTCTGAAAGACGCGCGACAGATCGACAGTCACGCCGACATCACCTGCCAGGTAACGTCCTGTACTCAGCTTGGCCAACACGTCGCTCCACCCGGTATCCCAATAGAGCGTCGCGTGACCGGTATTCACCTGATATGTCCGCAGATTAAAATCCTGTTTAAAATCGCGTTGCTGCACCCGGTTGACATCGACACCCAAAGCAACGGGACTACCCATCGGACGATACAACCACTCAGCCCCGACCCCGGCGAACATGGACTCCAGATACCCGCCATACACGCTGTAATACTGGTTCTCCGACAACTTGCCGACATGGGTCAATTGCAGGTTCGGCATGGTGACTTTCGAGCTGGTCAGGTATTCGCGCAGATAGGTGCGCACACGCGGCAAGTTGCTAGTGCGTGGTAAGGCGAAACTTGTCGTAGTTGTCGATCAAACCGTATTGCAGATTGCCTTGCAACCAGGTGTCATCGCTCAGCCGCAGCTTGGCCCGTACCTTCGGCAGTGATCTGGTAAAGAATGAAACCATCCGGCCCACCCAGACTGTATTTCAAGATTGAATCCCGGCTCAAACTGAAAATCGAACGTCGCACTTGATAAAGTCGATCTTGCGCTGGCTCACTAGCCGATTCGCCTTGGTCAACGGCTCGCATGACGACTGCATCGCGTTGCTGCGCTCGGTGGCACCGGTTGCGTTTGTTGCTGTCACCCAAGCTATCGCGATCGACCTGCTGTTCGACCAGAGCGATGCCGTGTTGACGCTGCACAAAGTTGAAACGATCAATCTCTTCCGGCGCATCACGGTGCAGCACCGCATTGGCACGATCAAGTGCGCTCACGCCAATAGATCGCATCTGCATCATCGACATTCACCCGCAACTCGCTTCCCTGCTGCTCGATGCTGCGCACAGACCAACCGGTTTGATTCGTCAAATCCTGCGCCGTCACCTACGCTAATCGCAGAGTGTTGCGGACGAATATCGGCAACAGGCACGCGCGCCGGATCATCCAGCTTGGGTGTCACCAGATTTTTCAGATCCGTTTGCAGCGTAATGGCAAGTGTCAGCGTGTTGCCGCGCTCGAACCCCAACGTCACATCGACCGCACGCCCGGCACGATAGACCGCACCGACATTCCACGGCGAATCCTGACGCTGGTTATTGCTCAGCGGTTCATGCTGATAATCGTTGCCGTCATATTCCAGCTTCAGGATCAACGGCTCCCAGGGAGATTGATATTGCACCCCACCGAACAAAGCCGTCGGGCCACGAAAATAGCTACTCACGGCAAAGTTCCACCTTCGCCCATACCGACATCGATTCTGCGCGACGTATCAAACGAGCGAACTTATTCCCGCCAGAGGATTACGCAAATTGCCGCGCCCTCCCACATAGCCCCAACCCAAACCCAAACTCCAGTCGAATGCGCCAGTGCGCTTGTTCGCCACAAGATATTCACCCGAAAATAATCCGGTACCTGCAATGTCGCGCAGACCCAGCGCGACTTGCGGCAGATAGGCCGATTCATCGAGCAAGCCGAATTTGACATCGATGCTCTTGTCCTTATAGGCCTGATCCCCGCTGCAACGATGCAGGCCCGTAGAGCCGATTGCTCACACTGGTATAGCGAAAACCGACCTCCATCCAATCCAATGGGCTGCAAAAAGAAATTGGTGCGTGAATAGGGATAGGCTGCGACTGAGCGTCATCGAACCATGACCGGTCGCGCGCATGCGCGCTGTCGGAGACTGCAACAGACCCGCCCCGCCCCAGTCGTTGGCCGTCACAACGAGATCAGCGAAGTATTCGTTTTCCGCATCCAAATGCATCAAAGAACCGCTCATGTCTGCCGCACCATCCACCACCGCCGGCTCCGGCGCAATCCCTTGTGTCGCCAAAAAGGCAGCCAGCTTGTCGGACAAACCGACAGCCCATTTATCCTCCCGATACGGCATCCATATCCAGGCACCGGGTGCCGGTTCATCTTGTTTTTGTGCATTCCACGCCGCAATGCCAAAGCGCTTGACCTTGCCATCCGGTTGCACTACCCATGCCCAATCAACCTGACTCGATGCCTCAGAAACACAGCCTGCCAGATACTGTCTGGCCATGCGGCCAGGCACATGCGGCAACTGGCAGCGCACCCCCTTGGAAGTAATCAGCGTTACAGTACGAGGACGCTTGGGCAGAATCACGCGAATGCCCAGGGAGAATGAGCGGATCGTGATTCGGGTTGGCACGCAGCCAATCGGCATCGACGATTGAAATGGGAACACGCCCCGTGACCGGCATCTCAGCGATCCAATCATGCAAGCGACGCATCGCCTCGGCATCGCCCTTGCTGTCAGCGATCTCCTTGAGCAAATCAGCTCGCAATTGTGCTTGAGCCGCTTCCTCACCTGGCACGCGCCACAGCAAGCCCAACGGATAATCATCGGCAGTGATAGTTCTGACTGGACAAGCCAATCGCTCAATCGCTGTGTGCTCTCCTCTGCGAAGGAAGGCGGAAGATAGAATGAGCGGCGAAAAAGCAGCCCCTCAGGTCGATAACCCGTACAGCCGCATCAATGGAAGTCAGCATGGCGATGCACATTCGCGACTGTTAACTTGATCACGCGATGCAGAGCATCGTGAACATGCCGAGCCTGTCGAAATTCGTCCTAGAGTGTCCGACCCATTCGGACAGCGGCATGCCAATGGATCTTCGACTCATTTCTTCTCCTCCGCACTCACTGGCCATCGTTGCCAAGAAAAACATAGCTTTGCAGAAACACACTGCTCGCCATAAACCACGGTTTCTTGCGCATCGCGAAGATCAACTGCGTAGCGTGCAAGTGGCAATGTCTGCTGCGTAGCCGCATCTATTGTGTTGCGTATCGAACCGTTCCTCGAACCAAGTCAACGCATGAGGATCGACGCCCTTCAATCGGCTGTCAGTGGGAGCGGGAATACGTTGCAGAACGAGTTCATCATGCACACCATAGCGATAACCCGGCATCACATCGCGGATACGCGTCCACCTAAACGGCTGTGTCCGCTGTGCCAGTTCCGACCAACGTCGGCAACGGCGGCAACACAACACCTCGCCATTCCGTGGCAAGACCCACTGCCGCAATCAATCGACCATCCCGGAAACGCAGCACCTCACGCCCCGCGCTATACCAGACACTCGTAGTGCTTGTTGAATCAATATTCGGCGTATCTGAGGCCATAAAAATGACATTGTCATCGACCACCACTCTCAAGTAATGGTAAGGCTGGATCAAATTGTGTCCGTTCGGCAGCACCCCCTGCGGAAAAAGACGATGCATCATGCGCATCATAGGATTCGCCTCAAACGTCGAAAGCACGCACTCAAGCCAACTGAGAATCACAACACTGAAATCAGACAGCGATATAGAATCAACATTTGTCATCTGCAGAATGGAAGTGAGGTCAGAAATGGTCCAATGACGAAATACACAGGCAAAAAAAAATCCTTGGCGCAAAGCCAAGGATTTTTTAAACAGACCAACTTGCTTAGCGAGTCGTACCGTTGTACCTGGCGTGCTGCTGCGAAGAACCACCCGCAGCAGCAGCAACCACAGCCACACCAGCCGCAGCAGCAACGATAGTCGTTGTGCTGATCGCGCCAGTTGCAGCAGCGGCAGCACCAGCGCCGGTAGCAGCAGGAGCTGCAGCGGCAGCAGCAGGAGCAGCAGCAGCCGGAGCGGCAGCAGCCGGAGCGGCAGCAGCCGGAGCAGCTAGCGGCAGCAGCCTTGGCAGCGGCAGCATCAGCAGCGGCCTTATCTGCAGCAGCCTTGGCAGCAGCAGCCTTGGCAGCTTCTTGCTTGGCAGCTTCAGCAGCAGCTTGTTCAGCAGCTTTCTTTTTTGCCGCTTCGGCAGCAGCTTCTTGAGCAGCCTTTCTTTGAGCAGCTCGTTGGGCAGCCTTCTTGCTCAACTTCTTTTTGACAACCTTCTTCGTTGCAGTCGGAGCAGCAACTTCAGCTGCCACCGCGTTAAAGCCAAAAATAGCTGCAAACAACAATGCAAACATCAATGCGATTTTTTTCATGATCACTCCCTACAAATTAATGTTCAAACACCCCAATACCCAAACCACCAAACAATGCGCGACGCAGTATAACACCACCAAAACAAAAGAAAACAACTCCAACCCCAACCATTGCAAAAAAGATAGCCATAAACACCCGCAGCAACTCAACCATGGCAGTTATCTCGCGTTTGTGGCTTAACAACAATCCGCCCTCACCCCACCAACCCGCGAAGTGCAACCACCACCATCGCCCCAGCTAACGCACCCACCACCCACTTGTTACCCTGCGGCTGCACATTGAAATAAATCTTGGTCGCCAACATGAAGGGCAGCACCTGCAAACAAGCCAAGCGCCCCGCCTCGACCACATTTGCCGGCAAGTGCAACTCCTGGAACAACACGAACGGCAGGAACCAGGACAAGAACACCATCAACAACTCAAAGCTGGACGTCTCAAGACCACAGTACTTCTGCGGAAGACCATCTTGATCGATACCCACACCGCTGCCAGCGCAGAAATCGTGGTCAGATAGACTACGCGGCCAATGACCATCTGTAACGACCGCCAGGTTATACAAAAAGAACAAGGCAAAAATCGACACATAAATCGATCCATGCAGCATACCGTAATAATTTTGCGCCCGATGCAAACTGTAGAACACCACCACCCCAGCCAACATGAGCAGCGCCAACGCCTCGTTCCGATTCAATTCCGGCAATGGAAAAAACAACGCAGGCAAACACAACAGCGACAACAACAACACGCTGATGGGAACCGCACTCGATACAACCGATCTTGAAATTCGCTTGAATATCGGCCATTGCCTCACCGTCGCAGTAAGCCCGTTTCCGTCGCCCCGCATTGAACACAAACCCCAAGTGCTGCAAACCGGAAACGCCACCAAACAAAACAATCCCCGCCAGGCACAGGGCCGCAAACTTCATACCAATCCGGGTAATCCTGTAACGCCAGTGCCAGCGTGCCAAAAAACGCCATCGCCACATACATCACCGCCACCACAGCCGGGATGTGCCAAACCCAGCGTCATCAGGCGATGATGCAAATGCGTGCGATCCGGCAAGAACGGACTGTGCCCATATCGCATGCGTCGCGCCATCACCAGCAAGGTATCCAGCAACGGCAGCGCCACCACCATCGCCCACGCAACCAGCGGGATGTGATGCCCCTCGCGTTGACTGCCGCTCACCAGCAAGGCCGCCAACACATATCCCAGCGTCAGGCTGCCGCAATCGCCCATGAACAATTTGGCGGGATAACTGTTGTAACGCAGGAAGCCCATCACCGCACCCAGCAATGCCACGCACACCAGCAGCAAATCCGACGCGCCCACATGCCAGGAGAAATAGGCGAAGAACACCGCCGCAATCGCCGCCAACCCCCAGCCAATCCATCCAGTCCATCAGACAGATTGAACGCATTCATTCCGCCGACCATGCAAAAGATCGTGAACGGCACCGCAAGCAGATCCAGCGTGATCTCGCCACGCCCGAGAAAATCCCCCAGATGCACCAACGAACCACCGCCCAGCCGAACAAAAGCAGCCCGCCGCCACAATCTGCCCGACGAACTTCCAGCGCGGCCCGATATCGGCAATATCATCGACCAACCCGGTGACGATGATCACCAGCAAACCAGTCAGAAAAGCCCACGCAAACGTATTGAGCGGCAAGAACATCAGGCAGGACATAACCAGACTGAGCCGCAATCCCCAGCCCGCCCAAACGCGTGGTCGGAGTCGTGTGAGAACTACGGTCTTTGGGAACATCCACCGCCCCCACTTTGCGTGCCAACACAATGGTGACCGGGACGATGAACAAGGAAAGGAACAGTGCGGTAAAAAACACCAGTCCAAGAATGTCGAGATGGATAGATTCAGTCATGGAAGCATTGTAACAAGAACTTCATTGAGTATTGTTCAATGACCTTGCCCGTGAAAAACGTATTTCTTAACTGTGGTGGAACGGCGCTCTCCCACTGGGGCCGTAGGCGCGTTCCATAACCTTCAAGTCCAGTTACGCTCACCGGCGTCCGGTTTAATTGGGTATTGACAACGTGAATCCCTGTATTGGTGCGGGCTTCAGAGCAAATAATTTGGTGCCGATTTGAAATCAGTTTTCGCATATTCCAGTTCAAGTAACTTCCATTGATTGATTTCTCTAGAGGTGAACTATGAACTTGGGCAAAACATTGTTCGCGCAAACTATGGAGTTCGTGCCGTGGACCAAGTTTTACACGAATTGTGGCACGTTATGGTGGCGATTCCAGCGTGCGTGCAGGCTGTATTGCATCGACAGCTGGGGTGTTGATCTTGCCAACACGGCCTACGCCCTGAATGCCACAACCATCGACCTTTGCCTGTCGCTTTTTCCATTGGCGCCGTTTCGTTCCACCAAGGCGGCAGTCAAGATGTATACGCCGTTGGATTTGCTGGGCAATTCCTGCATTCATCCAGCACAATGCGGGCGCGCTGCGCCAGTCTCACGCTGGTGATTTTTAGAGTTCACCAGTTTCGTCAAAACAACTCACTCTCTCTTCATCACTGCAATCTCAGCAGCTGCTCGCATTTACTTTCTCTCGTTTGAGATGCAATTAAAAAAATTTAACTGGGCTGACTTGATTAGATTCAAAAGTGCAACACTACATAAGTAACAAACTTCGGATGCGGCTCAACTTTTTTTAGCATTTTTTTGGTCATAACCATTTGGATTACGAACCTGCCAACGCCAAGTATCTTCCATCATCTCATGCAAACCGAGCGTTGCTTTCCAGCCCAACTCATGCAAAGCCTTGGTTGGATCGGACCAGCATTGTGCAATATCACCAGCTCGACGAGGTACAATTTTAAAAGGGATACTACGACCTGACGCTTGCTCAAATGCAACTAGCATCTCCAACACCGAATAGCCAACGCCAGTGCCCAAATTCCAAATATGCACACCTTTGCTGCGTGCAATAAAATCCAGCGCCGCCAAATGTCCTTTCGCTAAATCAACCACATGAATATAATCACGCACGCCAGTACCGTCTTTGGTTGGGTAGTCATTACCAAAAACAGACAACGCGTTTAACTGACCAATCGCCACTTGGCTAATGTAAGGCAATAAGTTATTCGGAATACCATTCGGATCTTCACCTATCAATCCACTGGCATGCGCGCCTACAGGATTAAAATAACGCAGCAAAGCAATAGACCAGCGCGCATCAGATGCAGCCATATCTTGTAGTATCTGCTCCACCATCAGCTTTGAACGACCATACGGATTAGTTGGCAAGCCTACAGGGCAACATTCTGCAATAGGCATACTGTCAGGCTCACCGTACACAGTCGCCGATGAGCTAAATACCAAACGATAAACACCCGCTGCGGCCATTGCCTGACATAAGGCAATGCTGCCAAAAACATTATTATCGTAATACGCTAATGGCTGCTTTACGCTCTCGCCGACCGCTTTCAAACCAGCAAAATGTACTACTACATCGATATTATGCTCAGCAAACACTCTATCCAGTAAAGTCCTATCACGAATGTCACCTTCAATAAAAACAGGCCGTTTACCAGTAATATGCACCACACGATCAACTGAAACAATTGAGCTATTTGATAAGTTATCTAACACAACAATTGTGTGATTGCCTTGCAGCAGCTCAAGTATGGTGTGCGAACCAATATACCCTGCACCACCAGTGATCAATATATTCAAAAAAAAGTCCTTTCATGAAGTTCATATCTTATAAAGATGCCGCATGTAAATTTCACGGAAACTTTGTGGAAGCAATTTAGTTGACCAACCCCACTAAGGTCAGCTCCAAAGCAATTCAAAACGAGAGTCTACAGGGCTATTTCTCTAAAGCAGTAACAATCTGTCTAACCGCCACCTCCGGTGAAAAAAGCTTGGCTGACAAGATCTTACACTGTCCAGCTACAGCAGCATTACCAGCAGACCCAGACACCTCACCAGCCAGCTCCAGAGCTAGCCGCTGCAAGGTATCCACCGAATGATCAGTACAAACTCTTCCCACTCCCTCACACAGAATCATCCCCTCCAAATCGTTACCAGGATTGATACTGGCCAGCACAGGCAGTCCGGCTTGTAAATATGACAAAAACTTGCCTGGGATGTTTTGCGTTTTGTGGCGCGGGTCTAGGGCGACGATGCCTACATGGCACTGCGCGTACAGTCCCGGGATTTCTGTGGGGTCGATCTCGTCATAGAACGCCACGTTGTCCAACCTGCGTTTGTCGGCGTCCGAACGCAAGCGTTGTGCGTCACTGCCGCGACCTACAAACAAGAAACCGATGTCTTGTCGGCTACGCAGGCGCTCAGCCAGGTCGATCAGCACATCCATACCTTGCGCAACACCCATGTTGCCGGCATAAACAAAAATAGTTCGCCCGGCCAACGGACTATCCGCCACCGAAATACTTGAGCCCACATCAGCTGCGTCAGCCAGCCAGTTTTGCAATACCTCGACCCGCCGCCCATCCTGCTTCGCCCAGTCAGCAAAGTAGGGGGCATTACCCTGCGTCTGCACACCGATCACATCCGCCACCGAATATTGATAACGCTCGATGGCTTTGAAAAAGCGGTAGACCAGGCCGCGCCTCATCAATCCCATGTCCACTGCCCACTCCGGAAAAATATCCCGGATGATCAGATAACTCCGGCAAGCACTGTTGTTTTTCAAAGCATTCGCCAGAGGCCCCAGAAAGATCGTCGGCGAATACCACACCACACCATCCCAACGCACTTTTGCCAAGGGGCTTTTGCGCAGGTTGCGCAACATTGTGAAAGGCAGCATGAACTCGTTTATGGTGCGTTGCACATAACCTATATCTTTGGTGCGCGGTGCTTTTAGCCGCAACACCTGCACACCATTCATGTCTTCCAGCAACCAAGGTTGTTCCAGATCAAAGGACGGAATCATCACCGTAAGATTATGTCCTTGCCGAACCATCTCCTGAGACAGATCTCGCAGTTGCACCGCTGCGGAAGAACGCATGGGCGGATAGGCATCAGCGATCAAAACGATA